>NZ_JBBOYI010000001.1:5630000-7343336 GCF_038008055.1 Paenibacillus sp. FSL R5-0527
GGAACAGATTCAAAAGTTTGGCGTAACCCTTTCCGATGTGGCCTTCAGCAACTTGGTCGTTCATATAGCGATCGCCTGTAAGCGAATCCGCGACGGCAACCAGGTAACCATGCCTTCGGCGGAAATCGCGGATATCCGCAGCAGCGGGGAGTATAGGGCCGCTGAGCAAATCGTGGCGCTAATCGGGGAAGCATTGGATATCGTTTTTCCGGAAACCGAAGTCGCCTATATCTCCCTGCATCTGGCCGGAAATAAATGGCTTACGGGGATCAAAGATCAGCAAACCGAGAGTATAACGCCGGACAAGCTGCTGGATGCGCAAATCTATGAACTGGGAAAAAGCATTCTGGCCGAAATCGACCGGGACTTGAATTTAAACCTCAGCCATGATTCCGAGCTGCTGATGGGCGTTTGCCTGCATCTGAAACCGGCGCTGAATCGGGTAAAATACGGGATGAACATTCGCAATCCGCTGCTGGACCATGTGAAAACCAATTATCCGCTAGCCTTTCAAGCCGGAGTCATCGCCGCCAAATTCATTGAAAGCAAACTGAATATTGCGATTCCGGAAGCGGAGATGGGATTTTTAGCGATTCACGTCGGCGCCGCCCTGGAACGCAAACGAATAAGCTGCGGACCCAAGCGCTGCCTTGTAGTCTGCACTTCCGGAGTTGGCAGCGCGCGCCTGCTTCAATATAAATTGCAAAACACGTTCGGGGCCCGGCTTGAAGTGGCGGGAACGACCCCATACTACAAGCTTTCGCAGTTTCCGCTGCAAGCAGTCGATTTCGTCGTCAGCACGGTGCCTATTCCGCAGACGCTGCCGGTTCCGGTCGTCGTGGTTCAAACCTTGCTCGGTACAGGTGATATGGATAAAATAGAAGCCCTGCTAAACGGCGCAGAAGAGCACCCTCTGCGCTATATTCAGGAAGACCTTGTCTTTCTGAAACAAAGCTTCGCGAGCAAGGAGGAAGTTATTTCGTTTCTGGGAAGACGCATCCATGCGGCCGGCTTGATCGCTTCCGCCGAGGGCTTCATCGGACTGGTCCTGGAGCGCGAACATGCCGCGCCCACCGCTTATGGAAATTTGGTGGCCATCCCCCATCCGATCATTCCGCAAAGCGACGGCACCGTATGGGCGGTTTGCACCCTGAAGCAACCCATTGCCTGGGGCGGCAAGCCCGTGCAGTTCATCTGCTTGCTCAGCATAGACAAGAACGGCGAGGAACCCCCGACGGCCATGTACGACCATTTGATGAGGATCGTGGATGATCCGGAAATCGTCCAGCAGATGCTGGCTTGCGAAGCTTATGATGAATTCGCCCGAGTCCTTATGAGACATAACAACTGATTTCCGCTAGCAGCGGAAAAGGAATGCATACAGAAGTTTAATGTAATCGGATACACTGAAGTTGCAAGAGACAGAGACATACTACGAGGTGATAGCAGTGGATGAGTACCAGGAAATCATTATGGAGATCATTACAAACGCAGGCGTCGCCAAGAGCAAGGCGATGGAAGCCATCCGTCTGGCCCAACGGGGTCAAGCGGAGCAAGCCGCGGAATGTCTGAATGAAGGCAAAGCCGAGCTGGTCAAAGCGCATAAGGCGCAAACCCGTTTGATCCAATCGGAAGCGGACGGGACCTCTCATGAGGTTACGCTGCTGATGGTACATGCACAGGATCATCTGATGTCGGCGATTACGATCCGGGATTTGGCCGAACATATCGTGGACCTTTACAACAAACTGGACCGCCGGTGAAAAGAAAACACGCTAAAACTTGCAACGGTTAAGGAGGAAACAACATGAAACAAATTACATTGGTTTGCGCAGCGGGAATGTCGACGAGCATGCTTGTGCAGAAGATGAAAAAGGCCGCAGAGGCGCAAAACCTGGAAGTCGAAATCAGAGCCACTTCCGAAAGTTCCTTTAAAGAGTACGCGGACAAGACGGATGTCCTGCTCATCGGGCCGCAGGTCGGTTATCTGGAAGGCGATTTCAAAGCAAAATATGAACCCCAAGGCATCAAAGTAAGCGTTATTAATACGATGGACTACGGGATGATGAACGGGGAAAAAGTGCTTGCCGACGCTTTGGCCCTTTGAGGCAAGCGTTTAATCCGCACAAATGGAAGCGTTCTCCAGCATCTCATTATGAAGCCTTGAGCAGGAGTTGAAAATTTATGAACAATCAACCAAAGTTCTCGCACAAACTGCAAAGAGCGGCCGGGAAAATTCAGCAAAACCGTTACATGAGCGCCATTTCCAACGGGCTGATGTCCACCCTTCCCTTCTTGATCATCGGCGCCTTCGCCACGCTTTTCTCCGCGCTGGCGTGGGAGCCTTATCAGAACTTCATCGCCCCGGTGAAGGGCATTATCGGTCTGGCCTCGACGATGACCACCGGGATTATCGCATTGTATGCGGTGTTCTTCATCGCCTACAGGCTGGCTCAAGCTTTCGACAAAGACCCGCTGCTTCCCGCGGCTACCGCCTTGCTCTCATTTTTAATCGTCACCCCCGTACAGACTTTTGATACGGTGCGGGCGTTGCCGCTGCAATGGCTGGGGGCGCAGGGGTTATTCGTCGCCATGATCGTCGGCCTGCTCGCTTCGCGCCTGTATATCTGGATCGTGGACCGCAATTGGACGCTTAAAATGCCGGACAGTGTTCCGCCAACCGTGGTTAAAACCTTTTCCGGACTGATTCCCGCCATTCTGGTGGCTCTGGTGTTCGTCGTTGTAGCCGGACTGTTCATGCAAACGTCTTTCGGCACGGTCCATGAATTTATTTACACGTATTTGCAGGTACCGCTGGAAGGACTCGGCGGATCGCTTGGAGCCTTGATTATCGCCGTACTGATTATGCAGGCGCTGTGGATGTTCGGTATTCATGGGGCCATCGTTATCCTGGCGATCGTGAAGCCGATTTGGATGAGCCTGGACTTGGCCAATCTCGAAGCGTTTCAAGCCGGAGCTCCGCTGCCGAACATTATCGGCGTCGCTTTCTGGTCCATCTTCTGCAACTACGCGCCGATGCTTGGGTTTGCCCTGCTGCTGGTATTTATGGCCAAAAGCAAGCAGCTGCGCACCATCGGCAAGCTGGGGCTTCCGGGAACCTTTTTCTCGATTCACGAACCGCTGATCTTCGGGATTCCGGTCGTATTGAATCCTATATTGGCCATTCCGTTTGTGGCGGCTCCGCTTGTGTGCGCGGTGCTTGGATACGCGGCGACTACGATCGGCCTGTTGCCGGCGCCGATTGGAATTTATCCGCCGTTTGGCACACCTATTGTTGCGCTTGGCTTTATTGAGGGCAGCTGGAAATTGGCCGCGGCGCAGCTGGTGCTGGTTCCGATTTGTATGCTGATTTACTATCCGTTCTTCCGGGCGCTGGACAAACAGCTCTTGAATAAAGAACGCGCAGCCGAGGAAAAAAATAAGCAAGAGGGGTCCGACGTAGCCACAGTAAGTCCGGTTTCCCTATAATAGTATTATAAAGAGGAACAAAACGAGAAACGGCGGCGATTTTCACCATCCGCCGTTTTTCGCCATTACGATAGCTGGAGCGATAGCCTATGATCAAACTTGGAATATCCGCAAACAAACGTTATTTCGTGCATGAGGACACGCCTTTTTTCTATTTGGCCGATACCGTCTGGAGCGCATTTACCAACATTACCCTGGAGGAATGGGCCTACTATCTGGATTACCGCAAGCAGCAAGGCTTTAATGTGCTGCAGATGAATTTGCTGCGGCAATGGGATGCCAGCGGCAGTGAGCTAAAGTATGAGCCTTTCGCCAGCGATGCGGACGGGAGCTACAACTTTTTCGAATTCAACGAATCCTATTTCGACAGGGCGGAAACGATGGTGCAAATGGCGGTAGACAGAGGTTTTGTCCCCGCGCTTGTCCTGTTATGGTGCAATTATATCCCGGACACCTGGGCTGCCAAGCTGCGGGAAGAGAAGAAAATGCCGCTGGAAGCGGTAGAGCCCTACGTCCGCTATGCCGTCAACCGGTTTTCTAAATATTACCCGATCTATGTGATCAGCGGAGATACCGACTTTCCTTCCGAACGCGCCAATCAATATTACTTGACCGCGCTGCGCACCGTAAAGCAGCATAGTCCGCAGTGTTTGACCACGCTGCATATTCAAGGCAGACTGGCGATGTTGCCCGATGAATTTTCCGGCAATCCCGATCTCGATTTCTATATGTACCAGTCCGGCCACAATTCGCAATTTCAAGCAACGGCGTATACGTTGGCCCAGGAATTTTACAATAAGCCTGAGACCCGGCCGGTCATCAATTCCGAACCCTGCTATGAACAGATGGGTTACAGCCGGCGGGTTTACGGCCGCTTTACCCGGGCCGATGTCCGCAAAGCCGCCTGGCAAAGCCTGCTTTCCGGGGCCGCAGCGGGTGTGACTTACGGAGCGCACGGGATCTGGAGCTGGCATCAAAAAGGCCGGCGCTTCGGCGTGACCGGCGAAGGCTTCGACAGCCCTTATGATTGGCGGTCCGCGCTAAAATTTGAAGGAGCCTGGGATTACGGGTTTGCCAAACGGCTGTTTGAGCTATACGGCTTGGCCGATCTGCGCCCCTGGAATATTGCGCTGAAGAACACGGAGGAAATCCGCGCGGCCGCCACCGCCGACTTCGGCAAGATGGCCGTTTATGTGCCGGTCAACACCGTGCTGAAGCTGGATGCCGACCTTGGCGGCTACGAATTTACGCTTATCGACCTGGAGCACCGGCGGTTCGCGGTCCCTCAGGTTACCGTCCGCGAGAACATCACGATCCTTGAAATGCACGATTTCGAAGCGGATGTTTTGTTGATCGGCAGCAAAAAATAACTTTCTCCGCACACTAGCGATTGTAATTTTATGGATAACCATGTATATTAATTTATGAATAATCGCATATGGAATCGACACTAGGGGTGCCGCAAGGCTGAGACGAATGCAAATTCGGACCCTTTGAACCTGAACTGGTTAATACCTGCGTAGGGAAGTGGAGAGTTAAGAACGGAATTATGTCTGATGTGGCTTATTTTCCGTTATTGTTCTTAGCCGCCCTCCTGAAGGAGAGCGGTTTTTTGGCGTTTATTTTGGCTAGCCACCAAAAACGGCGCTTGGCAAAACCATCGAATAGTCAGAAACCAGGGCTGCCCAAGAAACTCGAGCTCCTGAAAAAATAAGGACACAAAATGGCCTTAGTCCGATGATATCTGTTCATTTAGGAGAAATAGAGTAAATTTATGCCGCTAACGGAGATGAACAGGCTTGGATTCCCGAAATAAGTACATAAAGAGCCGCTATTTTGAAGGCCGACGCTGCCGGTCGTTCCGGCAATCGGCCGTCAAGCAGCGATTTCTAGGTTAAGCCTTTATTTTTAGCATTGATTAATGGAACTAGGAGTGATATCCGCATGATGAACCGTCACCCAGCTTATGCTGCGCCTGAACTTCATCTTATATCGGCCGAGGGAATCGAGAGCCATGAGCTGCTGTGCGTTGCGGAGGCTGTTCTTCCTTTCGTCGATTATATTCATTTGCGCGAGAAACAGCTTTCGGCCAAAAAGCAGTTCGAGCTGGTGAAGCTGCTGCGCCAAGCGGGAGTGCCACTGGAAAAAATCGTCATCAACGACCGCCTGGATGTTGCGCTGGCCGCGGGAGCGGCAAATATTCAACTGGCGGGTCACAGTCTTCCGGCAGCTTCCGTACGCTCTCTTGCCCAAGGAATGCGAATCGGATGTTCCGTGCATTCTGCCGAAGCAGCAGCTCAGGCCGCGAGTGAGGGAGCGGATTACTGTCTTTTTGGCCATGTCTATGATTCATCCAGCAAACCCGGCCTTCCCGGGCGAGGGCTAAACATGCTGGCCGAGGTCTGCGCTCGCTGCCCGGTTCCGGTCATTGCCATCGGAGGAATACGGCCGGATAATGCGGGGGATGTCATCCGAAACGGTGCGCAAGGCATTGCCGTCCTGTCCGGCCTCCACTCTCCGCGGACCCAGCGGCAGAGGCCAAATCCTATCGTGACGCCATCCATGCCGCGCGGCCCTGAGAGGAGGTGAAAATGTTGCAGGTACATCTAAATGGCAAAGACACCCTGCTGAAAGAAGATTGCGTTACGGTGGACGATTTATTGGCTGACAGCCCGTGGAATAAGGAAAGAATTTTGGTTGAACTGAACGGGACGGTTGTCCGAAAAGAGGCGTATGCCAGTACCCGATTGGCCGAGGGGGATCGCATCGAGCTTGTACATTTTGTAGGAGGAGGCTGATAAGCATGGAAGATGTATTTCACATTGGCGGCAAGGCGTTGTCCAGCCGATTATTTATCGGAACCGGCAAATATAACCGCAATGCGCTGATTCCCGAAGTGATCGCAAGGTCGGGAGCGGAAGTGATTACCGTAGCGTTAAGGCGGGTTAACCCGGACTGGGAGGAGGAAAATCTCCTTCACCATATCCCGCCGCATATGACGCTTTTGCCGAACACTTCCGGCGCCCGCAACGCAGAAGAGGCCATCCGGATCGCCCGGCTTGCCCGGGCGGCGGACATGGGCCATTGGATCAAATTAGAGGTGATTAATGATCAAAGATACCTGCTCCCGGACAATATGGAGACGATCAGAGCCACGGAAGTGCTTGCCGCCGAGGGATTCGCGGTGTTCCCTTATATGAACCCGGATCTGACGGCTTCCTTCCGGCTAAGGGACGCGGGCGCTGTCGCGGTCATGCCGCTTGGATCCCCGATCGGCAGCAACCGGGGCCTGCGCACCAAAGAGATGATCGGCATGATGATCGAAGAAGCGGGGCTGCCTGTCATCGTGGACGCCGGCATCGGCCGGCCTTCGGAAGCGGCGGAAGCGATGGAAATGGGAGCCGCCGCCGTCTTACTGAACACGGCGATCGCCACCGCGCGCGATCCGCTTGGCATGGCGGAAGCGTTCCGCAGTGCGGTGGCGGCGGGCAGACAGGCCTATTTGGCGGGATTGGGCCCGGTGCAGCAAGAAGCTGTCGCCTCCTCCCCATTAACCGGATTCCTGGACGAATAGGAGCGAACAAATGAGTTTTTATAACAGGCTATTGTCGTTGGAACAGTTTCCCTTTCAGGAGCGCTGGCCGCAATATTCCGCTGCGGATATTAGGCGGGTGCTGGCAAAGCGAAGAATAAATGAAGAGGATCTGCTCGTTTTGCTGTCCCCGGCGGCCGGAAAGCACCTGGAGGAGCTGGCCCAGATGGCCCGGCAGGTGACCCGGAGCCAGTTCGGTCATACCATACAGCTGTTTACCCCGATGTATGTGTCCGATTTCTGCGTGAATCACTGCGAATATTGCAGCTTTAGTTCCGTCTACGATTTTCCGCGCAGGAAATTGGATATGCAAGAAGTCGAGCGGGAAGCGGCCGCGATCGCCTCTACCGGCATCCGCCATATTTTGCTGCTAACCGGCGAATCGCGCAAAGACTCTCCGGTCGGCTATATTAAGGACTGCGTCAAGGTTTTGCGCGGGTATTTTGCTTCGATCGGCATTGAAGTGAATCCGATGTCCGTCACCGAGTACCGGGAGCTGGCCGAGGCGGGCGTTGACAGTTTAACCGTCTTTCAGGAGGTTTATCATCGGGAAACGTACGGGAAGCTGCATATTAAAGGCCCCAAGCGTAATTTTAAAAACCGCCTCGACGCGCCGGAGCGCGGCTGTGCAGCGGGATTTCGTTCCGTAAATATCGGCGCCCTGCTCGGCTTATATGATTGGCGGCAGGAGGCGTTTATTACGGTGCTGCATGCCGATTATCTTCAGCAGAAGTACCCCGACTGCGAGATCAGCTTGTCGATCCCGAGATTCCGTCCTTTTCTGGGAGACTTTCATCCGGAATCGGAAGTTTCGGACAGGGCGCTGGCGCAGATTATAGCGGCGTATCGGCTCTTTTTGCCCCGGGCCGGCATCACCTTGTCCAGCAGAGAACCCGCTCTATTGCGCGATAAACTTGTGCATCTCGGGGTGACCAAGATGTCGGCGGGCGTGTCCACGGCGGTTGGAGGCCACACCCATACGGGAGGAACGCCGCAATTTGAAATTTCGGACGGGCGCAGCGTGCCGGAGATTCGCGAGATGCTGTATCAAAACGGGCTGCAGCCGGTTTTTAAAGATTGGGAGATTCTATATAAGTTAAACTAAAATTTGCACGGACAGAGGCAAACGGGTGAAATGTTCTTCCGATCGCTGTTGTTCCCGGATTTCTTATTATTAACCTAATTCTAATGAACCTCCCCTACTTACGCTTCGCATAGAAGTAGGGGTTTCTTACCAGTCCATACCGTTACTTTCTGCAAACAAGTAGGTTGGCTACTTGCTTTCGCTCCCAGAGGCGGAAATCTAACGGTATGGTTCAGTAAGCAACACTTTGCAAGTGGGTGGGAACTCACCGTCTACTACTTCTCGCTAAACTATGCGATCCGTAGATACTTGATCGATTTCGTTTCGCCCAAATATCGGATTTCTCCATGCAGATATTTGGACAATATTCCTTTGCTTCCATGAACATCCCGATGTTCTTTGTAGCCACAGGAACATATATAGATTCTTGTAGAAGTCTTTTTTCTTCTACCGCAACAAGGACATTGTTGACTCGTGTAGCTTTCATCCACCATCTTCACGCTTGTTCCATGTTCTTCAAGCTTGTATTCGAGTTGTTTCCGAATCTTGCCGAAACTCCAATTGGATAACTTTTGCGTGACGGTCTTTCTTTTCTTCTTTTTCGTATGGCGCTCTACGCCTTCCACTTGGCCAATCACGACTTCTCTGACGTTATTTTCATTACACCACTGAACAAATTGCCTGGTTGTTTTATGAATGACATCATGGAGTTGGCGTTCGCTTTTGCTGAGTATGTAGGTTTTGGCCCTCTTGTACTTTTTCCATTGCCGACTGCCCTTTTTGCATTTGCTCATCAGCTTCTGGATTTCGGCCAGCTTCTTGTTTCGAAGCCGATGAATGCATCTTGCTTTTCTTCCCGTGATGATGATCGACTGGTTTGCGGTGGTCGTTGCCGTAATCGAGTGGATTTCACCCAGATCAACTCCTGCCACCTCGCTTCCATCGTTTGCCGCTGCTACTTTCCCATCCTCATAGCAAAGAGATACCATGAGTTTTCGGTCATACACCAGTTCTATTTCTTTGATCTCGGCATCGGGCATGTCGGCCACGATAATCTGAATCGGCTCTTGGCGCTTGCCGTTTTGAATGCCCAGACTTAATTGTACCCTGTTGCCCTTTATTTTGAACGATTGGTCTACCCATTTCGTGTTGAAATACTTCTTGTTTTTGTAGGGGTATTTGGTATTCAGGCCCTGGTTTTTCGCTTGCCTTGCGCTCTCCCTGGCAAACAGATATTTATGACAAACCGCCTGTATGGACTGTGAGTGAAGGGGGAACTGATTTTTTAAGGAGGTTTGAAGTTCTGTTTTTCCAATCCATTTTCCATCATGCAGCAAGGAATAGTTCTTGGCGATCGACAGACACTGATTCCAGATTTCCGCTGAAATCCGGTTGCACGCAAACAGTCTGTCCAGGTCGGCTTTGGAAGTCCGAAACGCTGTTTTGACACATCGGATCACTCCGTTTTCACCTCCTTCCCTTGACTCTCAATATAGGTTTTCAATACTTCCAGAGGTGCGCCACCCACGGTAATCAGACAGTAGCTTTGTGACCAAAAATATTCTTTCCACAATTTCTTCTTTACATTGGGGAAACCTTTCTTGATCAGACGAGAACTGGCACTTTTATAGGCGTTGATAAATTTGGATAGTTCCGAGTTTGGATGCGCCTTGAAAAGCACATGAATATGATCGTGATCGTGATTCCATTCACTTATCGTAATACGATAATTTGCTCCAATGCGTTCAAAAACGCTTTTCGCATACCCGGAAATCTCATCCGTTAGCACCTTTTTACGATATTTGATGCAAAGTATGAGATGGTAGTTCAAGGAGAACACTGAATGATTATTTGAGTCTAATTTCATTAATACACCAACTTTATTTCTATTTAAGACTGATTATATAAAATGCCACAAACCAAAGCAATAAGAGCTTCCAGGCTTCGCCTGGCCGATATTCATCCCCTCCCTATAGAGGAAGGGGACTTCTCTCGGATGGCTGTTAAAGTAGAAATCCGCTCACAAAGGCGACCGCTGCCGCTTCTCCAGAATCATTTCACCCTCTTGCCGTATCTGTCCTATTCTATAGTTCAATTTATATAGGTTGAGAGATAGAAAAAGCAGCAGCCCCTGACGAGGCTGCCTCATGTAATCTATGGTATAATATTCCTGCCCGGTAGAACGGCTTGCAAGGGCGGCATGGTTCCACTTTTCCGAAAGGAGGTGGTCCCATGGAAGTAAAGGAAGCATTATCCCTTATGTTAATGTTCGGGATGTTTCTTCTCGCTTTACTTACCTACTTAAAAAAGAAGTAGGCCCCCTTGGATTTGACGACCTGGGAGCCTAACTTCCACGGTTAAACGAGCCTCCGCCCTTAAAAGCGGCTACTGTGTAAGGAGTCGTGCTACCGGCACGGCTCCTTTATATCTTTATTATATGTTCTGCTTAATATACATGCAACTCCGCAAAACTGCATTTATGTTCGGTTACGTACCGTCTCCTCTCCCATCCGCTAAACTTATTTTTTCTGTCCGGTAGCTGTCCGTTTAATGCACATCAAAGACAACATAGGATGGCTTAGAAAATCACCTCACAAAAAAGGAAGGGATGGCGGTGCCTAAAGTTACTGTGCTTCTCCCAACTTACAATTCGTCGCGCTATATTCTTAGATCCGCACAGAGTATTTTGGATCAAACATTGAAAGATTTTGAATTTATCATCATTGACGACGGTTCACAGGATGACACCTTAGCGAAACTGCAGCAGTTGAAGAATCCTAGGATTCGTCTCATAAGTCACAAGATAAATAGGGGGCTGATTTACTCCCTCAATCAGGGCATTGAAATGGCCGGCGGGGAGTATATCGCCAGAATGGACGCCGATGATCTCTCCCTTCCAAAGCGATTGGAGCGCCAGGTCGCATATCTCGACGCCCATCCCGAAGTTGGGGTTTTGGGTGGGTTGATGAAATGGCTGCATAACCGCGAACTTATCCCCAAACCGGTCACCCATGATGGAATCCGCTGCTGGCAGCTGTTTCACCCGTGTCTTTGCCACCCAACCGTGATGATGCGTACAAGCGTACTGCAAAATCAGGGCTTCCGTTATGACGAACAATATAAACACGCCGAGGATTATGAGTTATGGGAACGGCTTGGCCAAGTCACCCGGTTGGCGAATTTGCCCTATTGCGTTCTTTATTACCGGTCCCATGAAGGACAAGTATCAAGGCAACACCGGTCCATCCAAGAACAGAGTTTAAAAAAGGTGCAATACCGGCAGCTGCGCAGAATCGGCATTACGCCAACGGAAGAAGAGTATAAGCTGCATATCCAACTGGGCCATTTTCATGTCCCTGTGTATCATGCCGAGTCTTATGAAAAAGCCGTAGATTGGGTCGGCAAAGTGATCCGGCACAATCATGACGCTCAAGTTTACGATGCGCAGACCCTTCATAGCGTGCTAAACAGATGCTTAATCTACTCGGGCCGACTTCCGGAGGGGGTTTACGAATCGGACTAGTTTTCCACGATCAACTCCCGCACATCGCGGCGCATTGTTTGCGGAACCTCCCGCGTAGGGCGGCCGATGCGGACGAGCATCTGGATGGTCTCTCCGCCGGGAGCATACTCACGGTGGATGCCGTCGTACAGCTCCTTCATCTCGGCATACTCCTCCAGCGCCTGGCTGAGCGGCTGCATCGCCAGCCCCAAGCGGTGCGCTTCCAGGATCAATTGACTGTACGTCATGCCGCTTTCGATTTGACTCGTGCGGCTGTTGCCGCTCGAAAGGATCATCACGTAAGCGGAGGTGCCGGAGACCGACTCTTCGGCGGTCCGCACATACCGATCGGCCGCGGCTTGCCCGGTGTTCATCGACGGGAACAAGGTAACCAACGCCTGTACAACATGCCGCATGATGCCGGAGGTTCCCTGCCCTTCCACGGAAAAGCCATACCGGTCACTGTTTTTCTCGCGTTCATTGGCACGGAAGATAACGCCCGCCTCCTCCATCACGCGGCTTACGCCCGCTTCGATCGCGGCGGCTCTAAGCGCGTAGCTTCCCAGCTTGCGCACATCTTCCTCGTCCTGGTACACCTTGACGGTGATGCCGCCCCCCACGCTCAAGCGCTCAAGCGTTTTGACCTCTTTCAGGGTAAGCTTGTCCAACTGATACGCCAATCTGTTCGTATCCGGCAAAAACAGGAAGTCATATAACGGCTCGCTTTGCGGGTCCGTTTGTTCAAGTTCGATCCTTGCTGCCGGTTTAGCGTCCATGCTTGCCCGCAGGTTCCCTTCGTCATATCCGCCATATGGGAACAATGTGACGGATGTTTCGTAACCCAACTGCCGTCCGGCCACCCGCACATACTCTAAAAACGTGCCTTGGCTCACCATCATTTGCCTTGAAAGCGGGTCCGCTTGTTCGGACAGGCGTTCACTGTCGGCGTACAGATAAAAAGCCAGCGGATCGCTGTCGTCAAGCTTGATCTTCCACGGCTGCATGTTATGTCCGCTGGCCGCCAGCAAACCGTGGGCGGTAAGGCGAACACGCGGGTCGTCAAACTGCCGTGCCGTATTTTTTTGCCAAGGCTCCAAATATTCGGCGGGCTTATACGCTCCGCTAACCAGCAGCAGTCCCGCAAAGGCCGCCAGACCTAAACCTGCGATCCCCGCTATCGCTATCAACATGGCTCTCCTCCCCCTTCTCCGGCTCATTGGACCTTTCCTTCCCTCCCGGACTGAATAGACGAAATAATCAGCGCAATCGATTCCGAAACCAGTTCCTCCGCCGTTGTGCCGTAGTAGCTCTGCATATATTTTTCCTTCTTGCTTGCGGTGTTAAAAACGCCGATAATACAGGCCCATGAAACTAACGCCGTTTTGACCGGATCAAGATCCGCGCGGACGGAACCCTCCGCTATTCCTTTTTTCAGCAGGCCAATTAAGGTTCCCATGATTTCTTCGCCGAGCCCATAACATTCTTCCCTTGACGCATCCGGGATTCCTTTTTGAAAATCGCGTTCTCCGGTTTCATATTCCATAATCGCCTTAAAATAGTCCGGAAACGTTCGGTTGAACCGGTACATCGTCCAGCCCATCCGCCTGATCGCTTCAATCGCGTCCGCAAAATCCCCATTATTCAAATCCTCCTGCAGCATGCCGATCAGCCGTCTGTAACCCCGGATCATGATTTCAAAATAAATTTGTTCCTTACCGGTAAAGTAGATGTATACCGTTCTTTTACTAAATTCCGCCGCCTTGGCTACGTCATCCATGGTGGCCGAATGGTACCCTTTTTCGAAAAAAACCTTCTCCGCCGCTTCGATGATGTCGTTTCGGCGGATTTCCTGTTCCTTCTGTCTTCGTTCCTGAGTCCCCAATAGGCTCCCTCCCACAGTTTGCACATGTATGCAATAAAGTAAACTTTAAGTTTACTTTATATTGATCCGGATCCCCTTGTCAATGGCTCCCTTCCAAAAAGGGCAAACAAAAAGCACAAACCCCGCAGACGGGATTTGTACCCGTATATCGCAGCATTTGTGCTTGTAAATCGCAATAACGATAACATTTAATTGGCTTGAGGCCTAGGCCTCACAGTGTTATGTCCAAAACCTCCGACTCTTTATCGTAGCTTAAGTTTGCTTTTAATCCTTTGGCAACGGCCTGCGCCGGCACGTAAGTAACACCTTCGACGATCTTCGGCGCGGCGCCGATCGTCTCTTGAACGCCATTATAGAACACCGTTGTGCTACCGATCGTCAATGTGATCTTATTGTCGTCTTTGGAGACGCCGATCGTTTGGGAGTCGGGATCCCAGGTCGTTGATGCCCCCAAACTTTTCGCCAATTCGCGCAGAGGGACGAGGTTCGTATTTTGAATCATGATGGGAGAATGCTCCAATGACACCTGCTCGCCGTTTACTTTCAACGTCAAATTTGTCGTTTGATAGGCGGGAGCGGCAGGCTTGCTGGACGTTTTCTTGTTCGCCGGCTTTTTCTTCGAAGCAGAACTGCTTTTTGTACTCGAACCGGATTTACTGCTGTTGGATTTATCGCCGCCGGACTTGGAGCTTGAACCTCCGCCATTATGATAATGGTACTCCCCATACTCCAACCCCCACTTCTCGCAGTTGGTCCGGCACGTATGGCCTCCATTGGCATCGGTACGGCCCGGATGCGCACCGGCAGGGGCAGCGCTTGCCGCGACCATCATGATCGCCACACTCAAGACAACAATCCGCTTTTTCATGAATTCTACCTCCCGGATAATTTTCCCTATTTAATAGTAACATAGACCTGGTCGGCCGAATACCGCTTGACCGGAAATTTTACGGTTGTAGCAGCGGCTATTTTCCAAAAAAAGACCTATTCTAAATTCTAACGGTTGCTAGCGTTGTTATTTGCCCGAATCTACGCAAAAATAGCCGGATTTAGGTGAAATAAGCGTCATGGCAACCGTTAGAGTTTGGAATCATTGTTTTTGGAACAAATAGCGCTTGTGGCATCCGTTAGAAATTGAACCCTCGCCGGCCAGGCTACATGACAACTAGCCAAGCAACCACCCGACCGGCCAGCAGCAGCAACTAGCCACCACACCAACTAGACAACCAGCTCACAAAGGCGGCTATAAACAAGCAACTCGGCAAGACTCGGCAATCATCAGAGCCAATTAATCGATTGCCGCGCCCGCACCGGATTCTTTCACTGCCTGCAAGGCGCCACCCGTCCCCGTTCCCGCCGACCTTATCCAATCGGCGATTTCCTCGTTTTTCATCGGCTTGCCGTAGAAAAAACCTTGCATGACGTGACAGCCCAGCTGCATCAAAAAATCGATGTGCTCCTTGTCTTCCACGCCTTCGGCGACCACATCCAGCCGCAGCTTCTCCGCCATCAAGACGATCGCTTTAATGATAGCGCGTTTGCTGGGGGACTCCAGGTCATTGATAAACAGGCGGTCCAGCTTGAGCGCGTCGATCGGAATCCTATCGAGCAGCCCGATCGACGAATATCCTGTGCCGAAGTCGTCTATGGACACCCGTACGCCCAATTTCCGCACCGCTTCCAGCTGCCGGACGATCTCGTTAATGTCGTAAAGCACCATGGATTCCGTGATTTCCAGCTCCAGCATGTCCGGGGCGAGCTCCGCCGCCGCCAGCGCGCTTTGCACCATATCGATCAAGCTATCGGTATGAAACAGGCGCCCGGACAAATTCACGGACACCGGCTGGCGGATGCCCTGACTCTGCCATACCTTGCATTGGCGGCAGGCTTCTTCCATGGTCCAGCGGGTAATCGGGACGATCAGCCCCGTTTCTTCGGCCAGCGGAATAAATTCCGTCGGCGTAACGATCCCCAAACGGGGGTGCTGCCAGCGGAGCAGCGCCTCAAATCCCGCCATCCGGTTCATTTTCACATTCCATTTCGGCTGATATTCGATATAGAACTGGCGCTGCTCCAGCGCAAGCTGCAAATCCTTCTCCAATTCCATTTTGCGGACCTCTTTGACGCCCATTTCATCGGTGTAAACCGAATACTGGTTTTTGCCCAAGCCTTTGGCCTTGTACATCGCCGTATCGGCGGTCTTGAGCAGGACGGAACGGTCGGATTCCCGGATCGAACCAATGCTGATGCCGATGCTCCCCGTGACGTACAGCTCATTCCCCTCCACCCGGACCACTTGCTTGATGCTCTTTAAAATTTCCCCCGCCAGTTGTTCGGCTTGTTCCCGCTCGCACCCTTTTACGATGAACAGAAATTCGTCGCCCCCGATCCGGAAAGCCTTCCGGTCCGGGCGAACAAACTGCCGCAGGCGATACCCCACTTCCTGAACCAGCAAATCGCCGACATTGTGCCCTAATGTATCGTTAATCGCTTTAAACTGGTCCAGGTCGATGAACAGCACCGCCAAGGTCTCGCCGCCCGTATATTTGTCAAAAAACCGGTTCATCTCGTTGCGGTTGGGAAGTCCGGTGATGGTGTCCATGTACGCCATTTTCTCGAGGACGTGGCGGTCAAAAAATATCGCTCCCCAGGATACCAGCAGGATGATGAATATCGTCACGGTGACGGCAAACAGCAAAAAGATGTCCATGGAGGAATCGCGAGCCATGCTCATGCTCATATCCATGTCCATGGCGGTGTGAAACCGCGCCGCTTTCATTCCCGTATAATGCATCCCGCAGATCGCAAAGCCCATCACGACCGCGGACATCCATTTCAACCAACTGAACGCTTTCTGGCTGCGGAAGCGCAAGAACAAAAACAGCGCCGCGTAAGACGCGGCAACCGCAATGACCGCCGACAACGCCCACAGCGTTTTATCGTACGACAGCCCCGCCGGCATGATCATCGCTTCCATTCCTATGTAATGCATACTCACGATCCCGGCTCCCATCATCAGGCCGCCGATGGCAATTTGATAACGCTTGACGTCGTTTGGCATGGTGATATAAAACGCGATAAACGACGAGGTGACGCTGGCCCCCATCGACAGCAGGGTAAGCCAAGCATCGTATTTCACTTGAACATGCAGATGAAACGCCAGCATTCCCACAAAATGCATGGACCAAACGCCGCTTCCCATGACGAGCGAGCCGCCGAACAGCCAGAACAACCTCATTTTTCCGTCAGAGGACGAAATTTTGGCGGCGATGCTTAATGCGGAATACGACGCCAATATCGCGATGGCTGCCGATAGCGCGACGATATAGTAGTTGTAGCTGCCTTCCATCATCATTTTGCGTCCCGACTTTCTGCGATGTTATCTCTGAAAAATATAATTACTTTATCGTACCACACCATTCTCTACAATTTCTGAACAATAGGTACAACGGCCCAATAAATATGGCCCGTACGCGAACGTACGGGCCAGCGTACCATTCCAGCGGACCATCTAAATCATTCCCCGCTCCACAGCTTCACGCGGTCTTTGACGAATTGACCGTACGCCTCCTCCATCTCTTTAACCCCCGCTTTTTCCAGCTCGGCCAGGTAAGCGTCCCAGATTTGGTCGAACCTGCTCGGTTCGGCCATAATCGCTTCCGGGATGCGTTTCCAGGTGATGTCCCGCATTTTGGTCCCGAGAATGGCGGCCGTGCTGTCGCTGGGCAAGGCGATGTTGTAAACGGCGCCGGCTTTTCTTTCCGGGAACTCCTCTTCCTTCGGGAACAGATCGCGCCAATGTTCGATGCCGTAAGCGGCAAGCGCCTCTTTTTCCGGTTCGCTGTAGGTGGCCGTCAGCAGCTCAGGATTCGATTTCGTAAAATAATTGCCGGTCGAATCCTTGATTCCGTCCCCGTAATGAACCATCAGGTTCCAGTATAAGCCGATGCCCGATTCTTTCGTGTAGGCGCTGCCTTGGCTATCCATCTTTTGCTGGATATCCGCCGGAACGACACGTTTGCCGTCCTGCACCACGTAATCGGTGCCTTCGATGCCCCAGTTGTTGAGGATTTGCCCTTCTTCGGACGCCAGGAAGTCGAGGAATTTGATCGCGGCCACCGGATCTTTGCATTTGCTGGAGATCGCGATGCCGTACCCGCCGTCAAAACCGGCCGGCCAGAAGCTCGTGTCCTTGTATTCCTCGGTCAGCGTAACCGGGTAATGCCCGTAAGTCTGATCGAATTTCCCGGCCGCTTTCAGCGCCTGCTGGGCTTCGCCGAAGTCCCAGGCGGGATCGATCAGCCCCAGCACGCGTCCCGAAGCGACCTTCGCTCTGAACTGGTCCGTTTTTTGCACAAAGCTCTCCGGGTCAAGCAGCCCGATGTCGTTCATGTGGTTGAGCCAGCGGAAGTATTCCCGTTCCTCCGGACGGCGGAAATGATAGGTGACGTCAAACGTCTCCTGGTTCACGTAATATTCCCCGTCATCCGGCGCGCCGGTCGTCATGAAGCCCATGTTCGTCACCTGGTACATATGCCAATCGTCGGCGTTGAGCGTAAGCCCGATATTTTTGTTGCCGTTCTCGTCCGTAGGGTGCTTGGCCAAATAGTCCTTAATGACCTTCTCGTAATCCTCGACCGTGCGGATTTCCGGATATCCCGCTTCCTTAACGACGCGATGCTGCAACTGGAACCCGCCTTCGGCTTTGAACTTCCGCTCATCCACCGAAGACCAGGTCGGAATCGCGTATATCGCCGGATCGTCCAGGCTGTATTTGATACGGACGATTTTGTCGCCCAGCATCTTTTTGATATTCGGGGCATGTTTGTCGATCAGGTCCGTCAAATCGAGCACGGCGCCGACATCGATCAACTTGCCGAGATCGGATTTGGCGGCGATCAGATCGGGCACGTCTCCGGTGGCCGCCATGATCGAAACCTTCTGCACGGGATCGCCGACCGCAAACTCCGCATCGAGAATCACGCCGGTTTTTTCCGTAAGCACCTTGCCGACGCGATCCTGCATGTTGTTCCAGTTGCTGCTGGCATCCTCGGAAAAATAAGTCAGGGTGACCGGCCCGGAACCGTTCGGACTCTGGCCGCCGTTTTCAGCCGCCCCGTTCGTTCCGCCCCCGGACGTTCCCGCACTTCCCCCGCCGCAGCCCGCAAGCTGGCCCAGCAGCAGGAACCATCCCAAAAGCAGCGCCGCCGCCTTGGTCTTTTTTGCCTTCCGCATGCGATATCACTCCTTTTTTGTGTTAAATATCAGCTTTTTACAGCCCCCAAGGTCATCCCTTTGACGAAATATTTTTGCAAGAAAGGATAGACGACCAGGATCGGCACCGTCGCGATGATCGTGATCGCCATTTTGACGGAATCCGGCGACACCTGCGCCATCAACTGGGTCATGTTCTCCCCGCGAATGTTGTTCGCGTTCGTCGTCGTGCTTTGCAGCACCTTCATCAGCTCATACTGCAGCGTCGTCAAAGCATCGTTCGAGCCGTTGTACAAATACGTATCAAACCAGGAATTCCACTGGCCGACCGCCAGGAACAGCGCGACGGTGGCGAGCGCCGGCTTGCACAGCGGCAGGATGACGCGCCAGTAAATCGTAAAATCGTTGGCCCCGTCCAGCTTGGCCGATTCCTGCAGCGCATACGGAATGCCGTCGATAAACGAGCGGATGACGAAAATATTGAATGCGCTTACAAGGCCCGGAAGGATATACACGGCAAAAGTGTTGATCAAATCCAGATTGCGGATCAGAATGAACCCCGGAATCAAGCCGCCGGAAACGTACATCGTGATTGCGAGATATGTGGATACGAATTTTCTCCCCTGAAAATCGCTCCGGGCCAGCGTATAAGCGACCATGGAGCCGCTGACGAGGCCGGCGGCGGTCCCGGCGACGGTCCGCAGAACGGAAATTTTGAACCCGGTCACCAAACCGCCGTAGCTGAAAATCTGCTTGTAATTTTCCAGCGTAAACTCGCGCGGATAGACGGTAATGCCGCCGCGCACCGTGTCCACCGAATCGTTGAAGGAGATCGCCAGCACGTTCAAAAACGGATACAGCGTGACCACCGTAATCAGGGAAATCAACAAATACACCACGCCGTCAAAAATCCAGTCCGAAAGCGGCCTGGAAGCCCGTTTGCCGGCTTTGCCGCCTCTGACGGGCGCCGAGGTTTTGGCCGTTTCCTTGTTCAACCCCCCCTCTTTCCGTTCTACATAATGCTTTCGTTCGTGAATTTTTTGAACGTTCCGTTGGCAATAAACAATAAGAGCAGGCTGATCACCGAGTTGAAAATGTTGATCGCCGTACCAAAGGAATAACGGCCCATCGACAACCCGTAATTAAGGGCGTACAAATCGAGCACCTCCGAATAGTCGCTGACCATATGATTGCCGAGCAGGAACTGCTTCTCGAACCCGATGCCGATCAGATGCCCGATCGACATAATGAGCAGCACGACGATGGTCGGCCGGATGCCCGGCAGCGTAATATGCCACATCTGCTTCAGTCGGCTGGCCCCGTCCACGCGGGCCGCTTCGTACAGCTCCGGCCCGATGCCGGCAATCGCCGCCAAATAGATGATCGCGTTCCACCCTGTCTCTTTCCACACGTCGGCGGCCGTCACGATGCCCCAAAACAGCTCCCCCTTGGCCATAAACTGAACCGGCTGGTCGATCAGGCCCAACTGGACCAAAATCGCGTTGACAACCCCGCCGTCGGTGGACAGCATTTTGCTCACGATACCGGCGGCCACGACCCAGGACACGAAATGCGGCAAATAAGAGACCGTTTGCACGAACCGCTTCATCGCCTGAACCCGGACCTCGTTCAGCAGCAGGGCGAACATAACCGGGAACACGAACCCCGCGACCAGGCCCATCAGGCTCATCGCCAGCGTGTTTCTTAACACGAGATAAAAATGGCCGTCCCGGAACAAGGCCTCGAAATGCTCCAGCCCCACCCACTTTTGCTCCCAAAAGCTTTTGCCCGGCTTGTAGTTTTGGAAGGCCATCGTCCAGCCCCAGAGAGGCAAATATTGAAACACGAACACCCAGATCACAAACGGAAACGACATCAGGTACAGATACTTCTGGCTCTTAAACACCTTCCACCTTTGCGGCTTCCGCCCTAAACCGCCTCCGCTCCGCGGCTCGGCTGTTACCGTTTTCATTTCTTCCCCTCCCTCCTCGCGTTTATCGTAATTCAACTCGGCCGTTTGGGACATACGCGAAATTTCGGAGATTTCACCCGGCAATTTAGACGGTTTTCCGAAAGTTTCAGCGTTTTCATTAATACGGTTTGTGCCGGTATTCGGAAGGACAACGTCCCTCCAGCTTTTTGAATTTTTCGTAAAAATTGTTCGCGTTGGCGTAACCGACCCGTTCCGCGGCCTCATACACCTTCATGCCCCGGGCCAGCAGTTCCTTTGCTTTTTGAATCCTCACTTTATCCAGATAAGCGTTGAAGTACTCCCCGGTTTTCTTCTTGAACAGCTGCCCCAGATAAGCGCTGCTGTAATTAAACAGGCCGGCCATCATCTCCAGCCGGAGATTTTCGTGATAGTGGCGGTGGATGAAGTCGAGCAGCCTTTTGATTTCCTGGTCCTGGTCGGGATCGTCCGCGGACATGGCAAGCTTTTCAAGGAACCGCAGCACGTAATCGAACAGCCCGCGAATATGCCTTTGCTCGTAAATCCCGCTCAAAAATGCGGCCGGCTCCAGCGAATGCTCGGGTTGACTCCTGAGCTCCAGCGGAACTTTACGGATCACCTCGTTCGCCGCCTGAAACAGCTTTTGCTTGATCTCCGTCTCCCCGGTTCCCTCGGCCACCCACTGCCGCAGGGCTGACGCCAGCAGCGGCTCCAGGGCTCCGGCATCGCCGACATCCGCGAAATAAAACAGGCGGAACGCCAGCTCCCCTTCATCCAGCCGATCCCCGCGAAGCCCGGTTTGCGGGATTCCGGCAAAATCCCGGGGCGTATCCGGGCCCAACAAGTTTCCCGGCGCGTAAAAAAAGCGGCGCTCCAGGAGCGTTTCGGCCGCCTTGTACGATTGTCCGACGCGCTGAAGCTCGGCCACGGCTCCCCCGGCGGCGGCGTCCATTTGCCCGCTCCATTCGCCCGCAAGCATCCGCAGCTCGCGATAAAGCCGCTTTCGGTCGGATTCGCTCCGCAGCGGTCCATTGTTCAAAATCACGGTGTAAGGCGCGATCCCGAACACGATCCCCCGCCCGCCGTCCTTAAAAGCGGAAGCCAGCTTCGTCCGGAAATGCAGCAGAGCTTCGGCCCGTTCCGGCTCGGCAACGTCCAGCCCGACGAGCACGATTTCATAGCAGGGCCATAGCAGGCCGGCTTGTTCGGCCATTTCCCGGAGCTTGTCCCCGCCTTCCCGGAGCTGTCCGGTCAGCAGGGAGTAAACCAGCCATTCCTTCGTCAACGTTCCGTTTTTGAGCCAATCCTCCCGCCGCTCCTGTTCCAGCTTGCGGCTTAGCTGCTGCAGCTTGGCGGTCAATTCCTCCTTGTTGACCGGCTTCAGCAAGTACCCGTCCGCGCCGAATTCCAGCGCTTTGCGCGCATATTCGAAATCGGCGTACCCGCTTAAAATCAGGAAATGCGGCGCAAAACCCAAAGAGCGTATTTCCTGAATAAGCTGCAGCCCGTCCATGCCGGGCATCCGAATATCGACGATCAGCAAGTCGGGAACGTTCCCTTGTAACAGACGAAGGGCTTCGTTTCCGCCTGCCGCCGCAGCCGCCACCTCATACCCCAAGCTCTCCCATGGAATAAGCGTTTTCAACCCTGTGCGCAGCTTCGGTTCATCATCCACGATCATCACTTGATACATTCATGAAAAACCTCCTTTTTGGCGTCAAATCGCCGCAATGCAAATACCCCTTTAAGTCTAAAGGGGATGGAAATTACAACAAATATAATTCCAGGCGCGTTTTTCGGTCAAGCCGATCTAGCTCTAATCCGGACCTTACTGCATTTCCTCTTTGGCGGAAGGTTTGATATTTCCGTCACGCTGACCCTGGTTTTCTTTTTCCGGACGCTCCTGCCGCCGGTCGCTTGATCGCTGCCCGTACGCGGGGGCGGCGGAAAACGGGGTGCCCGGCCGGCCGGTCAGGCCGGGATGTTCGGCGGGCGGATTGGCCGGCGGGCCGTCAAGCGGCGGGCCGTCAGCTTGCGGCGGACGCCTAAACGCCAGCAGAGCGAGCAGCAGCATGCCGATATAACCGAACAGCGGGTACAGATAGGTCAGCAAGGAAGCAAAGCCGACCTGGCTGATCAGGAA
This sequence comes from Paenibacillus sp. FSL R5-0527, assembly GCF_038008055.1. Taxonomy (NCBI): domain Bacteria; kingdom Bacillati; phylum Bacillota; class Bacilli; order Caryophanales; family Paenibacillaceae; genus Paenibacillus; species Paenibacillus sp. FSL R5-0527. The sequence continues at coordinate 5,652,858 of NZ_JBBOYI010000001.1, forward strand.
GCAGGCCAGCAGCACCGCCAGAATAACGGCGTTTTTCGGCAGCGGGAACAGGGTTTGGATTTGCCGGGTCATGCCGAACACGTTGCCGATCAAGGTGGTGAAAATCTCCCCGTAAATGACCAGCAGGAACAGCACATGCGGAAAAACCCCCAGACCGCGCACGATCTCCGCCATCGGGATCTCCAGCTCCATGATTCCCGGCATGCGGGCATTGATGGCAAAATGGTAGGTCAGCAGCATTGCGCCAAGGCCGATGCCGCCCCAGATACCTCCCCACTTCAGCGTGCTTTCCTCCTTGACCTCGCTACCGAGAGGCACCATCACCGCCTGCGCAAAGGCAAAGTTCAACGCCACATAAACAAACGCGCTCAGCGCCCAGCCGTAATCCTGCAGCTGCTGACGCTGCCACTCCGTGATCCGCATGATGGCGTCCGGCTCGACAACATGAATCGCGATCAGGCAGGTGAACAGCAGCATCATCGGCACGACCAGCGCATTGACCGCCACGATCCCGTTCAGCTCTTTGGTCATCACCCAATAGGCCAGCACGATGCTCAGAACAATTCCGAGCTGATAAGGCAAGTGCAGCTGCTCCTCAAAAATGGAGCCCGTACCGGATAGCATCACTGCGGTTACGCCAAGCAGGATCAGCAAAGTCAGCACATTCGCGAGCTTGCCGAGAACCGGACCGAAGAGATGCTCGTTAAATTCCTGATAGGAGAACGCCTTAATCCGGTGAGCCACCACCATCATTTTCGTTCCGAGCCACATAAACAGAAATGTAGCAATGGCTATCCCCACCGCCCCCACGGGACCGTAAACGGTAAAAAACTGCATGATCGACTGGCCTGAGGCGAATCCGGCGCCAACGACCGTGCCGATATAAGTTGCGGCAATTTGAAATATTTTGAACCATCGCTCAACCATATAGCCTCCAAGAAACTTCCATTTTTTGTCTTGTCCTCCCTATCCTATGATCCTTGCTTGCTTTCTATTCCCCTCTCCGTTTTATTTAAAAAAGGCTGATTCTCCGGCAAAAATGCAGTACATTAAGGATAGGCAGTACACCAAATCCGCGCGGAGTGAGCCAAATCGTGAAATCCTTTTATCAAAACTGGAAGCTCGATCCCGAACTTCCGATGAGTATTTTCCGCAGCCAAAACCTGTCGTTTTATCCCCATTTCCATGCGGAAATCGAAATTATCTACGTGGAATCGGGAAGCCTGCTGATCGGCGTCAACGAGGAAAAGCGCCAGGTCAAGCAGGGCGATATCGTCATCTGCAGCAGCAGCGACATCCATTCCTTCGACAGCCGGGACCAGCCCTCGCAGGTGCTGATTTTGCTCTTTAAGCCGGAATGGATCGGTCCGGTCAAGGGCTGGCCGCAGGATTTCCGCTTCACCTCCCCGTTCATTTCGGACAAGGACCCGCGGTTTCAGCCGATCAAGCCGTGTCTGGACCGGATTTTGCAGGAACGGGCCGCCGGCCGTCCCGGATACCAAATGTTGATGAAGGCCGGCGTGCTGGAGGTGTGCGGGACGCTGCTCCGGCATTTGCAGACGCGCCGCTTGAACACGGGCGCCAAGGAGAAGCTTGAATCGCGGCGGGCCAGAATCCAGCAGATCCTTTCCTACATCGAAGAGCACTATCACGAAGAACTGAATGTCAGCTTCATGTCGCAGCAGTTTCATATGGAGCCGTCGCACTTCAGCCGAACGTTCAAGAGCGCCATCGGCATGAATTTCAAAACCTACCTCAATTCGATCCGGGTGCTCACCGCCGAGCAAAAACTGCTGACAAGCGATCTGAGCATTATGGAAATCGCGCTGGAATGCGGCTTCACCAGCATTCGGACGTTCAACCGCGTCTTCAAGGAGCTGAGGGGTTACATTCCCTCTACCTTACGAAATTCCGGGCCTTGAAGTTCTGAATCGAACCCCCGGGACTCCTGAGAAAAATATAAGGGTAAAAAAGGTCGTTATTCCGACGATATCCGTCCATTCGAAGGAAATAGAGGCAATTTATGCCGCTATTTTCCCCCGTCGCAAGGAAATGGCCACGTTCTGGACCATTCATAGGAAAATAAGGACCAAAAATGCCGCTAATAGGGATGACATGCCAGGGCTCCGGATATAAGTACATAAAGTGCCGCTATTTTGAAGGCCGAAGGTCCGTCGCCGATGGTTAATCATTCCAGTAGCCGGCTGTCAGGAGCCGATTTCCGGGTTGAGCCCAACTTATACGGCTATAGCACTTTTCTCGGGGCCGGTATATCTAGCAGTTTCCGCGAATATCATAGAAACGCAAGGCAAAACAAGCTTCAAAGATTCAAAACGCAATTTTTGACTATGAATCCGCATAAACTGGCGAGCGTCGAAGATTTCTGCCAACTTATAATGAATACATGAAGACAGAAATTTTGTTCTTCAATCGATATGGAGGGATTCAATGAAACAGCTGCGTATCGGAATGATAGGTTACAAGTTTATGGGCAAAGCCCACAGCAACGCTTACCGGGCCCTGCCGATGTTTTTCCCCGGGGCCTTGAAGCCGGAGATGGCCGTGCTGTGCGGACGGAACGAAGAGGCTGCGCGCGAAGCCGCGGACCGGCTCGGCTGGCCGGAAGTAGCCACCGATTGGAAGCAAGTTGTGGCCCGGGACGATATCGACCTGATCGACATCAACGCCCCGAGCGACGCCCATAAGGAAATCGCTTTGGCCGCGGCGAAGGCCGGGAAGCATATTTTTTGCGAAAAGCCGTTAGCGCTTTCACTGGAGGACGCCAGAGAGATGCTGGCGGCGGCGGAAGCGGCCGGCGTCACCCACATGGTCGGTTTTAACTACCGGTTTTCCCCGGCGGTGAAGCTGGCCAAAAAGCTGGTGGAAAGCGGCCGGCTCGGGCAAATCTATCATTTCCGGGCCTGGTTCCTGCAGGACTGGATTCTCGATCCGGAATTCCCGCTCGTCTGGCGGCTGCAGAAGGACGTGGCCGGTTCCGGTTCGCACGGCGACCTCGGCGCGCATTTGATCGATCTGGCCCATTACCTGGTCGGCGATATCCGGGAAGTCATCGGTATGAGCGAAACGTTCATCAAGGAGCGCCCGTTGGCGGAAGACATGACCGGCCTCAGCGCCAAAAGCAGCAAAGACGCGCCGAAGGGCCCGGTTACCGTGGACGACGCGACGCTGTTTCTGGCCCGGTTTGAAAACGGGGCGCTGGGCAGCTTTGAGGCGACGCGGTTCGCTGCGGGACACCGCTCGACGAACGCGTTCGAAATCAACGGCAGCCTGGGCAGCGTGAAATTCGACTTCGAGCGGATGAACGAGCTGGAGGTGTACTTCACCTCGGACGACGAGGATGTTCAGGGCTTCCGGCGCGTGCTGGCGACCGATCCGGCGCACGCGTATGCCGAGGCTTGGTGGCCGCCGGGGCATACGCTCGGCTTCGAGCATACGTTTACGCACGAAATGCTGGAGCTGACAAGCGCGATTCGCGAAGGCAGACAGCCGGAGCCGAACTTCCGCGACGGTGTCAAGTGCCAGGCGGTGCTGGAAGCGGTGGAACGCTCAGTGGATGAACGGCGCTGGGTGAAAATTTCTGAAATGTGAGCGGTTTGAGCGATGTGAGAAATTCTGAAATTCAAATTCGCAAGCTATGGATAAGGGGACGAAAACCGAGATGAAAAAAGCGCTTATCGTTTGGGGCGGCTGGGACGGACACGAGCCGGACAAGGTCGCCGCGATTTTTGCCGGTATTTTGCGGGAGCATCAGTTTGACGTGGAAGTATCCGACACGCTGGAGGCCTATGCGGACGCCGAAAAGCTGCTTGGCCTCGACCTGATCGTGCCGGTCTGGACGATGGGAGAGATCTCCAAAGAGCAGGTCGCTAATGTATCAGCCGCTGTGCAAAACGGCACCGGCCTGGCCGGATGCCATGGGGGCATGTGCGACTCGTTCCGCAACAACGTGGACTGGCAGTTCATGACCGGCGGCCAATGGGTCGCTCATCCGGGGAACGACGGGGTTCATTACAAGGTCGAAATCAAACCCGGATCAAGCCCGCTGACCGAGGGGATCGAGGATTTCTTCGTGGACACGGAGCAGTATTATCTCCACGTTGACCCGGCCGTCGAGGTGCTGGCCACCACCCGGTTTCCGATCGTGGACGGGCCGCATCGCCTTAACAAATCCGTCGATATGCCGGTCGTTTGGACGAAACGGTGGGGCGTGGGCCGGGTGTATTACAATTCGCTGGGCCATCACGCCGATGTCGCCCTGCTTCCTCCGGTGAAAGAGCTGATGACGCGCGGGCTGCTGTGGGCCGCCGCAGGAAAGCAGCGAGCTCTGGAACTTCAGGCCGCCGGAGTATTGGGCGCGGCCGGGACCGGAGCCTACACCGGGATGGGGGACAGCCAGTAATGGAAAAAATCAAGGTTGGCATCATCGGCTGCGGTAAAATCAGCGGCATTTACATGGAAAACTGCCGCAAATTCGCGGAGCTCGAGCTTGCGGCCTGCGCCGATCTGGATCTGTCCCGGGCGCGGGAACAGGCGGAACGCTACGGCATTCCCCGGGTTTGCACGGTTGAGGAACTGCTGGGCGATCCGGACATCGCGATCGTCATCAATTTGACGATCCCGGCCGCCCATGCGGAGGTGTGCCTCAAGGCGCTGGAGGCCGGCAAACATGTATACGTCGAGAAGCCGCTTGCCGTCACCCGCGAGGACGGGCAAGCCATCCTCGAGGCGGCCCGCCGCCGCGGGCTGCTGGTCGGCAGCGCGCCGGAGACGTTTTTCGGGGCTGGCATTCAGACGGCGCTGAAGCTGATCGAAGGCGGCGCGATCGGCCGGCCCGTGTCGGCCACGGCGTTTATGATGAGCCGCGGCCACGAGCATTGGCACCCGGACCCGGAGTTTTATTATGCCAAGGGCGGCGGCCCGATGTTCGACATGGGCCCCTACTATTTGACGGCATTAATTCAGCTGCTGGGTCCGATTCGGCGCATCGCCGGAATCACCGGCAAAGCGCTGGCGGAGCGTACGATCACGAGCGAAAAGAAACGCGGGCAGCGGGTCCCCGTGGAGGTGCCGACGCATGTCGCCGGAACGCTGGAATTTGCCCAGGGCGCGATCGCCACGCTGATCACAAGCTTTGACGTGTTCGGCGGCAGCACGCTCCCGCCGCTTGAAATCCACGGCACCGAAGGCACCTTGCTGGTGCCGGATCCCAACACGTTCGGCGGCCCGGTGAAATACCGCAGGCTCGGCACAACGGAGTGGACCGAGGCGCCGCTGCTGCCGGGCTACGCCGAGAACAGCCGCGGCATCGGCCCGGCCGACATGGCCGCCGCCCTGCTGCGCGGCCGCCCGCACCGCGCCAGCGGCGAGCTCGCGTACCACGTGCTGGAAGCGATGTGGGGCTTCCACGATTCCTCGGACTCGGGCCGCTTCTACGAAATGCAAAGCACGTGCACGCCCCCGGCCCCGCTCCCGGCGGACCTGAAGCCGTATCACTTGGATTGAGCGGTTTAGCGGGGTGAGCGGTTTAGCGGGATTTTCCGGTTCCTAACGGATCGTCTGGACAGACGACACTAGCGGACCGAAAAGCCGTTATTCGCTCATTTTCCGGGTATATCCCAACGCAACGGACCTGGTTGACGTTATTAGCCCTCAAATCAGACTTTTTCAGCAGATTTGACGGCAATACGCCTCTCCGGTCCGTTGCATTTTTTTATTCCCGATTTTGGAGTAATTAACGTCGCTAGTGTCCGTTAAAACGATTTATGAGCTGGAGCTGCTTGTCCTTTCATCCGGAGGACCCATGTTACCCCGTGTTAGCCCGTGTTAGCCGCGCAGGCCGATGCTGGCCATGACCGCTTGGATTTGGGGGTTGGGCCGCAGCCCCAGCTCTTGCTTCAACTGCTCTTCAAGCTTACGGTACTGCCTTAACGCTTCATTGGTCCTGCCCAGCTGTATGTATGTGCGTATGACCTCCAGCACAATATCCTCCCTTAAGGCATCCAGCTCCAAAATACCCCTATAATAATGCAGCGCTTGAACGGAATCTCCCTGCTTCGAGCAATGCTTAGCGGCATACTCCAGCGCCTCCGCGAACTCCTTTTCGAGCCGGCGCGCGTATTCGTCCGCCCACTCGTAATTTTTTCCTTTAAGCAAGGGCCCGGCGTACAATTCCTTCACTCGCTCGATCAAGACCAGGCAACGTTCCGGCGCCTTTCTCATCTCCGCCAAAAGCCGTTCGAATTCGTACAGATCGCAATCAAGGGCGCTCCCTTCAATGCGAATTTCGTTCTTGCCGGAGATGATTCCGCTGCCTATTTTCGCATCGTCAAGCGCTTTACGGATGTAGTAAAGCGTCGAGTTTAAATTTTTCCAGGCCTTCTCCGGCGTTAGCCCGCTCCACAGCGTATCAATGATTTCCTCGCGGCTGGCCGTCCTCTGGCAAACCAGAAAGGCGAACAATTCCGCGGTTTTGGGGCTTCTCAGTTTTATCGGATCGCGCGAGCTTCCGTCTCCGTTTCCATACATTTGAAAACCGTCAAACAGCTTTATTTCCAGCGCAGAAGCCGCCGCCCCGGCAGCACGGCCGCTGCGCTTGCCGGCCTTATTTAAAGCTTTGGCCACCCGCTGCGCGGTGACGGGCTTGAGCAAATAATCCAGCGCGTTTACTTCAAAGGCCTGCACCGCATACGAATCGTAACCGGTAACGAAGACGAGCAGGATCTCTTCATCAAGCTCCTGCAGCAGGACGGACAGCTTCATCCCATCGATTTCGGGCATGGAGATATCGAGAAAAGCAATGTCAACCGCGTTCGCTCGGGAATACTCATAGGCTTCATGCGGGTTCAAAAACGCCCGGCAGGTCGCTATTTTGCCGCTTTCCCGCAAAATCCGCGTGAGCCGTTTGACCGACAATTCCTCATCATCCACGATGATAGCCCGCATCATGCTGTTCCCTCCCCAATCGCGTTGGCGCTTTGTCCCGGAATATCAAAGGACACCCTCGTGCCGCCGCCTTCGCGGCTTTCGATATGAATCCCCCTGCCGTACAAAAGCTTGAGGCGCTGGTTTATGTTCCACAGCCCCACGCCTTTCGGCTCGGCGTCCTGTCCGAGCACTTCCTTGAGCTTTTGCTCGCTCATCCCGCGCCCGTCGTCCTCCACGGAAAAACGGACCATAAACGCGTTTTCCCGTTTAACGTTTATTTTCACCTTGCCGCCCTGCAAGTGGGACATTAGGCCATGACGGATGGCATTTTCCACCAAGGGCTGAAGTACCAGCGGGGGAATCCGGAGCGACGGCTCGCCGTCTATCTCGTATTCGACCTGCAGCCGGTCGCCGAAGCGGGCTTTTTCGATATGAACATAAGCGGCCAGCAGCTCCAGCTCATTTTTCAGCGTCGAAAGCGAGTCCAATTGCTTGAAGTCAAAGCTGCCTCTTAAATACCGGGATAACTCCAGGGTCAGTTCCTCGGCCCGTTCGGGCGCCTCAACGCACAGCTCGGCGAGCGAATTCAGCGCGTTATACAGGAAGTGCGGGTTGATCTGCGAACGCAAAAAGGCGATTTCCGCATCCTTGGCATTTTTTACGGAAGCCTTCAGCTTGGTTAAACTGCGGACACGCGTGAGCAGCTCTTCGGCTTCAAACGGCATGCCGACAAAATCGTTGGCCCCGTGGTCCACCGCCAGCTTCATGTCCTTCACCCGGTTTCTCGGCGTCAGCATTAAGACCGGCAGCTCGAATGAAGAAAATCTTTCCCTGATTTGCTCCAGCACTTCATAACCGCTCATATCCGGCATCGTCATATTCAGGATAACCAGGAAAAAAGCACGTCCGGCGGCGATTTCCGCCAGCGCCTGCCGCCCCCGGTTGACGTAAACGGCCGAATAGCCCTCCAGCTTAAGCACATTGGACATGGCCCGCTGGTTTGCCAAATCATTTTCCACCACCAGAATCGTTTCATCGCTGCGGCCTTGAACGAAATGCGGATATTCCACGGCAGCATGAACCTCCGCGGAATTTACCCCTTCACCAGAGCTTGCAAGGGCGGCTGTTTGGCCCGGAACCGGAGCGGCGAGGGGAAGGGTGAACTCAAACGCCGTCCCTTCCTCCGGAGCGGATCGCACCTGTATTGTTCCGCCATGGAGCTCCACCAGTTTTTTGGTGATGCTTAGTCCAAGCACGGTGCCGCCATATGGATTTTCCCGGGCATCCTCCCGTTCTTCCAAGCTTTGAAACAGCCGCTCCTCCATATCCGCCACGATGCCGGAGCCGCTCCCCTTCACCGTGACTTTGACCTGCCCTTGAACGGTTTCGGCGCTGACCTCAACCGTCCCTTGCTCGGACGACTTAATGGCATAACTGAGCAAATTGTGCAAGATTTGCAGCAGCCGGTTGTTGTCCGCGTCTACGGCGGGCCAGGCTGCGGGTACCCTGTTGACCAGCCGGATCTGCCTTCCGCTAAGCAGGAACTGATGCACCTTCAGCACTGAATCGACGGCGTCTTTCAGCTGAATGCGGGTTTTGAACAGCTTGATGTCCCCGTGCTTTATTTTCGAATAGTCGAGCAGTTCGTTTACGATGTAAACCAGCCTTTGGCCGCTGCTGGTGACCACGTTCAAGTTCATAGCTTGGCTTTGGGAAACCGGCCCCTCCGCCCCCTTCAACAACGAGTTCGCGATCGTCACAATGTGGTTCAACGGCGTGGTCAACTGCTGGGTAGTGTCATAAAGAAAATCATCCTTGATCTCGTCCAGCCGGATCAGATCGTTTTTCATCCGGTTAACCGTCTGATACGCCTCAAAAAACCTCAGCACGATCAAAAAAACCATAATCATATTGAAAATGAGGATATAGGCCTGGCCCGACCACAAGCTTTCTTTTACGGACAAGGCAAACAGGATGGTGTCCAGCGAATACAGGTTGATCGTAAGGATCGCCATAAACAGCAGCAAAAATTTAAACCGGTTGGACGGCTCGCTGCGGATATAAATCAAGGCGGACTTCCACAGAAGCCAAACCAGTAAAAACTCATAAACGAGAATCACATATCCATGAAACGGGGTGTAACTCCCGATCGGCAGCACGGCGATCAGCACCAAATCACAGCCGAGGAACGCGATGACGGCCTGAATGAGCTTGAGGGAAATAAAACTTTTTTCCGTTTTGTAAAAAAAGCCAGCCAGCACAATAAAGGCGATTATGGAGCTCATATCTTTGATTTTGTAGAGGACTTCGAACGGAATGCCTTGAAGGAACAGGGAAAGCGTACGTTCTCCGATCAATCCGTGATAAACCGCAAACAGCAGGCATATCGCCGCAGACCACAGCACGACAGGATCCTTCCTCCGGTATAACGCCGCCGCCGCGTAACAGATTAAATAAATGAGAGCGAGGATTCCCAGCGCGGCCAAAGTGCTGAATTCAAGCGCCAGAGCTTGCTTCTGATGCTGGACCATGGCGGTCTGCTCGCCGAAAAAAATCGAGACGGGAATGCCGGCATTGACATAATCATAGTTGGCGGCTTGAACGATGATTTCAACATCCCCCCGCTCCGCCGAAAAAAGCGCAACCTGCGGAAAATTTCCCGCCTTGTACGTGCCCGCTTGCCCGGACGGTTTGCCGTCCTCAAGCAGCTTTTGGCCGTTGACGTAAACTGTGCTGGAAAAGCGGATATTCGTCTTCTTGATCGCAAAGATCCCGTCATGCGGCAAATTTTTCAAAACCGCCCGATAGGTGGCGAAGCCGGAGGCCGGCAGGGTTTTAGCGCCGATTTGCTGGCCGGTCCATGTCGAAGGAACCTCCATCAGGGCGTCATAAACAGGCTTGTCCGCTCCTGCCCGCGCAAAATCGTCCGGCGTCAGCAGCTTATTCCAATAAAACTCCCATTCGCCATCGAGTTTTATGCGTCCATGGTGTTCATAGTCCCAGGAACGCAGGTCCATGACCCCGTTTTGAACCCGCAACTCCTGAGCAGCGCCGCCGATTCGATTGTACATCGACAGCGGAATAAAAACCGAAAAAATCAAGCAGATCAAACCGATTACAGCAATTCGTTTAAACACCGCAAGGCTCCTTCGCTGAAGTAAACATCGAGTGCTTTCATTTTAATCGGTTTCCGGGAGATTACAATACCAAATTTCAGAAAAGATACAGATCGTTGCCCTTCAGCTTGAATAACGCCTCCATAAAATAATAATCGCCGTAGATAATCGGTTGATGATGCGTTTTGCCGTGGTAGGCCCCTGTGCCGTAAAGCAGGATATGGTCGGTATCCGGCGACCAATCGATGCGCGATTCGTCCAGCGTCTTCAGCAGCTTCAGCGCCGCCGCCGCATACGAGCGGCTTTCGTGCCCGCCGGCGGCCTTGGCGATTTCGATAAGCCCGCAGGCCGCGATGGCCGCGGCCGTATCGTCCGCCAGCCTTGGCTCCGCCGGTTGCCGGAAATCGACCGGGATGATGCCGTCCTCCGGAATGTTCGCCATAAAATAATGCGCAACCCGCTTGGCCGTCTGCAAATACTCGTCTTTTCCGGTATGAATATAGCTCAGCATAAAACCGTACAGCGCCCAGGTCTGCCCGCGCGTCCAGGAGGAGCCTTCCCCGTAGCCCTGGCCGCCGTGCGTCCGAACCACGCCTCCGTGGAATGGATCGAATTCGACGATATGGTTGACGGAGCCGTCGGGGCGGACAAACGCCGACATGGTCGTGTCCGCGTGCTTCATGGCGATTTGCTTGAAACGCGGGTCCCCCGTTTCTTCCGTGGCCCAGTACAGCAAGGGAATGTTGAGCATGCAGTCGATGATCGCCCAGCCCCGTGTATCCCCTTCCTTTAGATCGTTCCATGCGCGAATGAAGCCTCCCGCCAAATTGAACCGGCCCGCCAGCAAGTTTGCGGCATGCAGCGCCCGCCTCCGGGATTCCGGGTTGCCGGTCGCTTTGTAGTTCGCGACGCTCGTAGGCAGCCACATAAACCCGACATCATGATGCAGACCGTAAAATTCTTCAAAACACCGGTCCAGCTTGGCTTCGGAAATTTGCGCGATTCCCTTGTATTTCTCGTTGCCGGTTTCATGGTACATCAGCCATAACATGCCTGCCCAAAAGCCGTTGGTCCACCAGTTAATGCCGTCCGAATCATCTCCCGTCGGATTATCTATGGACCGGTCGTCATGCACACCGTTCACGGTCGTATAAGGAATTTTGTTCCGGGAGCGCTCGCTGACCGCGTCCATTTTGGCCGTCACTTTGGCGATAACGCCGTTCAACCATTGCCGCTGTGTATCGTTTAACAAGGGGGGGTTCCTGCCTTTCATCGTGTAATTGCTCCAGCACGGTATCCGAATTTCCGCTTATCGAAAGCGTAACACTGCGGTTTTGTGAATAAAATGAAGTTTTTTAAGCTAAAGATGCGGTGATTTTAGAACTTTCCCGCTTATTTTCTTGCTTATTTTCCCGGCAGGCAATCTTATTCTTCCACTTGACCCTAGCGCCCCCTCCCGATTTCCTGGACTAAGGTAAATAGCTGAGGTGACTGTCTTTAGGATTCTTGTCCTGGTATCCCTGCTTTCTGCTTGCCTTTGCACGATTATCCCTTTCGTTCAGGGGGGGATAGTGTACGGGATAAAGAAAAAGAGATAAAAAAATGAGGCGGATCAGATGAAATTTTCGGCTTGATAAGGGAACGTATGTTTGGTATAATTAGGAAAAGAGAACGTATGTACGCTTATTTTAAATTCGGGAGGGCGAGCGAACATGGAGGTCAATACGGGAACGGAACTTCAACCATTCAGCAGCCGTTTTAACAGCGAGCAGGACTGCATGGAGGCGCTAATCGCGATGAAGTGGCCAAACGGCTTCGTCTGCCCGCGCTGCGCTCACACCCGGTGCAGCCGGCTGACTTCCCGGCGTATCCCTTTGTTCGAGTGCGGAAAGTGCAAGCATCAAACCTCGCCTTTGGTCGGCACGATTTTTGAAGGAACGCATCTCCCCCTGGTGAAGTGGTTTCAGGCGCTGGAGTTGTTCTTGCTCCCTGACGGCATCTCGGCGCTGCGGCTGAGCAAGGTGATCCGGGTCACCTACAAAACCGCGTGGTCGATGCTGCAAAGTGCGCCACGAGGCGCTTTATGTTGATACATTTCAATGTAACCGGCTACCTCAACCCGGTTAGGCTAGGAAGGCATGCGTCGGCTTCGAGCAAAGCCGGGGTCTGAAGCCCTTCCGACAATGTAGCCGTGAGGGAAATCCATCTTCCCAAGAGGCGGCGCTAGCCTCGATGACCTGCTATGGTCAGCGCAAGCAAAGTCACGTCTGAAGCGCGGTCAATCGAAACATCCGAAACCGATGGACGACACGGATGGGTGGAAGGATGTCATGTTCTTGTGCATAACATGACGACCCAGACTCCTGTGAAGAGCTGGTGGTTGCTGGGTATAGAGGTATAACCTTGCAAATCCTCCCCGCGTATAGTGACGACCTAAGGCAGCGAGACGACAAACAGTGAACGTGGGAACCCGACCGTTCCGCCCGCACGGGCCGGACGCTTCGTTGATGTGAACGGAAGGGGACGGAGGAACCGTAGTAATCCGCGATGGGGAAAGCCCATTACATGGTGAAGGGTTCCAGTCTAAAGTGAGGTGCGTATCTGCCGAGTAGACCCCCGCAACGAGTACATATGGGGGCGATTGCGCTATCTTCCTTCGCTCAAGCCTTCTACAAAGGCAAGAGATTCGAAACGCAAACACACCTGGCGCGACGTAACACGATTGCGCTGCAATCGCCACTTTAGATGGAGAGCCGGATGCGTTGAAAGGCGCACGTCCGGTTCGGGGAAGGGCCCGGGCGTCCAACTATCCTCACGGATGGGTCGGCCCGGGCCTATTCTACAAATACGCCATGCCGTGGGGGAGTTCGATGCCAGGGAACTGCTTTCTGGAGACGTGAAGGTGAACAGCGATCAGTATGGGCGTAATCCGTCCCGGTGTCAGCTTTCGCATCCGTACGCCTCGGCGGTCGTAGCCGGCTGCACGGTCACGGAGTCGGGCGAGCCGGAGCACGTCAAAATCCGCCTGGTGCCGCATAAGCGGGGAGGCGAAAAAAGGGCAGACCGTCACGATCTAACCGCGTTTATTAGCGGGCATGTGGATGTCCGTACATCGGCAGTACAGTCGTTCCCTCTGGCCTTTCGGCTGTATGCGCCCTTGCGGAAAGTGGTTAAGAGGCGTGGGAATCGCTGAAGAGTACGTATGGAGCCTTGGGACTGAAGCATCTGCAGGCGTACCTGAACGAGTACACCGTACGCCGCCGGCTGCGCCTGCCCGGAGGACTGCCCGGAGCGGAAGAAACGATGCGGCAGAAGTTGCTGCGCATGTGTGTGGCGATTCCGGCGCTCCCTTACCGCCGGCTAATCGCGCACCAACCGAACCAGCCCCTTGCGGCCGCAGCCTGATCGAGACGCTGGAACGGTGGGGGGAGTTTGATGCGGAGCAACTTGATGGGTGGGGATGAGCATGAACAGTGCGGACGTTGCTGCAGACGGAAGGGTTCAGGCTACAGCAAAATCACGGTCTTTTCGTTTCCCTCGTGTCTTGTCCTTGATCTCCTGTATTGATCTCCTGTATTGATCTCCTGTATTGATCTCCTGTATTGATCTCCTGTATTGATCTCCTGTCTTCATCTCTTGTCCGGTCTGTTTCACCTCATCTAAACCTGATTCTTTCTCCTAAGCCCGTTTAAATTATCTCGAACCTATCTGCTTCTCCACCAAATACTTTCTTCTCCCGAGCTAGTCTGTTTCTCTGCTACCTGATCAAAGGGGATAATCGTGCAAAGAGTCCGGACAGCGGAAGTTGATCTGCCTACCAAACGCCTTTCCGCATTTCTTTTATGAATCTTATAAAGAATTAATTGTTTCTTCAACCTCTTTCAAATATCCTTTGAGGGCTTCTTCACCAACGCTTGGAACATTGCCGAACAGCAGATGTCCAACGGATTCAATGCCCGTGAAGTCAAAAATGCCCGTTGTCGCAGTAAGTTTCAGCGCTTCGCTCATGCCGATTTGATCGTAAACTTCTTTAGGCGTACCGTGAGTGTTGATGATCAGCCCTTTTTTGCCTTTCAGCAGCTTATCAATGCCTTCAGCGCCATAAGCATAAGCAAAGCCGTATGAGAATACCCGATCCACGTATCCTTTGATAATCGCAGGCAATCCCGCCCACCAAATGGGATAAATGAACGTAATAACGTCCGCTTGTGCGATATATTCCTGTTCCGTTTTGATATCCGCAGGAGTTTGTCCGGCCTTCATTGCTTCCGTATCTTCGGGTTTAAGAACAGGCTGGAAGCCGAGCGCATACAAATCACGTACGACAACCTCATGTCCTTTGCTTTTCAGCGCACCTGCCGCAGTCTCTAGAATGGCGTGGTTGAAGCTTTCTTGGCTAGGATGAGCATAAACGATCAAGTGTTTCATGACTAGTACCTCCGCATTAGCAATATTTTTGATTATTATTGCAAACTGCGTAGATATCCATGTAATGTAAATTGTACTAATTCCGAGCATAGCAAAAGACGACCTCGCCGAGTTTGACTGAGGCCGTCATTAACTGTCTTTTTAAAAAGTCTCCCTCAACCTTTCGTCGCTCCCGCTGCAATGCCCTTGACGAAATATTTTTGCAGGAGGATAAAAGCGAGCAGCACAGGGACAACTGACATCGTTGTACCGGCAAAAATCATGTCCCAACGGGACGAAAATTCCCCGATATACCGGTATATTTCCACAATCATCGTCTTCGGTTCGCCGGACGGCAAGACGAGCATCGGCATCAGGAAATCGTTCCAGATTCCCAGACCGTTCAGGACGACCATGCTGGCCGTCACCGGGCCAAGCAGCGGGAACACGATGTTCCAGAAAATCCGCACCCGGGAGCATCCGTCGATTTCCGCCGCTTCCTCGATCTCCGCCGGAATCCCTTTAACGAAGCTGGAATACAACAGGCTGCCGAAGCCAACCGAACCGGCGACGTAGATCATGATCGGCCCCGCCAGGCTGCCGTAAAGCCCCAGCAATTTGAGCTCTTTGAACAGGGGGATCATGTAGGCTTGGAACGGAATCATCATCCCGGCGAGGAAATACAGAAAGACGAATTTCGTCCATTTCGCGTTCCGCCGCTGAATGGCGTATCCGGCCATCGGGATGAACAGCACCTGGAATACGATCGACACGACCGTCAAAATCAGGCTGTTTACGATTGCGTGCGGGTAGTTTGTTTCCGTCAGCAAATATTTGAAGCTTTCCAAGTACAACGATGCCGGAAGAGCGACCGCGTCTTTCATGATTTCCGCGTTGCTCTTAAAAGCGGACATGATGTTGAAGAAGATCGGGAAGAAGAAAAATACCGCCGCGATGACCGTCACCATTAGTATCAAAACATCGATCACAAGCTTGCGTGCTTTCAGCGACATCACATTTCGACCTCCCTTTTTTGGAGGACTTTCACTTGCAACACGGTAATGATCAAAATCATGAAGAACAGCACCATGGCCAGCGCCGTCCCGAACCCTTGCCGCAGCTCGCCGAACCCGACCTTATAGATCAGATAGGTTAAGGTTTCGGTTTCAAAACCGGGACCGCCGTCCGTCATGACCGCGATCTGGTCAAAAATTTTAAGTGCGCTGATCATGGACAAGACCATACATACGGTTACCGATCCCGCCAGCAGCGGGAACGTGATGTGCCGGAACTGCTGCCAGCCGTTTGCGCCGTCGATGCTGGCCGCTTCGTTCATTTCATGGGGAATACCCTGAAGTCCGGCGAGATAGATGATCATATAATATCCGGCGCCTTTCCAGACCGTTGATAAAAGAATCGCCAGCATGGCAAAGCGTGGATCTCCGAGCCAATCGACCGCGAAAGCCCCGAGGCCGATCTTGTCCAGCACTTGGTTAACAACGCCGAAGTTGTAATTCAGCATCATCGCCCAGACGAACCCCATCACAATACCGCTGAGCAACGTGGGGAAATAAAAGATGCTGCGGAATATTTTGCTCAGCCAACGCACTTTATCGACCAGCATCGCAAGCAGGACGGCGAACAAGTTCTCAAGAACGACAAGGCTGATCGTTAAAATTAGCGTGTTTTTCAGCGCATTATGGACGCGCGGACTGTTCCAAATTTCCACGAAATTGGCCAGTCCGATAAAACGTACGTCAGCGCTAATGCCGTCCCAAGACGTGAAGCTGTAATAGATGCTGCCTAACGTCGGAACGATCACGAACAGGGTATACAAAATAAAGGACGGTAAAATGAAGAACAGCGCATAGGACGGCCATTTTATCTGCTTTTTCATAGGCATTGCCGGATTCCTCACATCGCGTTGGCTTTAACTTGGTTGTCGTATTCCGTGTCCGCCTGCTTCATGTAATCCAGGACGACTCCATCTTTTGCGACCAGTTCCTGAAGCAGCTTGTAGTACCAGTTGCGAAACTGCGGCGGAATTTGATTTTCGCCCCACCAGTTGTTGATCGCCAGCGATTTTTTGACATTCGGGTCGGCCATCAGCTCGAGCACCACCTGCATCTGCTCGCTGGATTCATAAGTGACCTGCTCTTTGGTCGAAGGAATCGCATTGATGCTGGCCAAATAGAGCGAATAGTTCTCCGGCTCAAAGAAAAAGCGGATAAACTGTTTGATCGCTTCCACCTTATCCGCGTCTTTGGACGCTTCCGTGGAAATGGACCAGCCGGCCGGGGATGACAGACCGATTACGTTCACATTGCCTTCGCGGTCAGGAAGCGCATAGAAGCCAAATTCGAAGTTTGGGTCGGCTTCGGCGATTTGCGTGAACATCCATGTTCCGGAATACAACTGCGCCGCTTTTCCGCTTACCAGAAAGGATGCGGTCTGATTGTCGCCCGTGCTCAGCCAGCCTTTATCGACGTAGTTTTGGAACAGTTCCTTATAGTCCGTCATCGCTTGCACGACGTTCGCGTCGGTGAAGCTCACCTGTTTGGCCGTGCGTTTCGAGTTCCAATCCGAATCGTTCGCATACACCTGGTCGATCAGGAACTTGTTGACCCAAAAACCCATATGGAAAATGTCTTTGCCGCCGACCACGATCGGCGAAATGCCGCTGGCCTTCAGCTTCTCCTGAATCTCAATGAATTCGCCGTACGTTTTCGGCAGTTCGGTGATGCCGGCCTGCTCATACGCTTTCTTGCTGTAAATGATCCCCTGCGGCGAGTTCACCTGCAGCGGCGCGTTCCATACTTTGCCGTCGACCTTTGGCGGGTCGTTGAACAACTCCAGTAAATCGGATGGCAGTTCTACGATTTTGCCCGCGTCGGCAAACACTTCCGTATCGCGCATTTCCACCAGGTCCGGGAACTCGCCGACCGCGTCCTTCGTTTTCAGCCAATCCAAATAAGCGGCGGACGTCGTTTCGCTGATATCTTTGATTTTGATCTGCGGATTCGCCTCCATAAACCGCTGGACCGTATCGGCGATCGCTTTTTTCGTGGCGGGATCGCCGGAAGCGTAGCCGATCGTAAAGCCGACCTCTTTCGGAGCATCTCCCCTGGCAGCGGCATTTCCATTGCTGCCGGTTGAAGGCGTTGCCGCCGTATTTCCGCCGGAGCTGCCTCCGCCGCATGCGCTCAGCACCATGGACGCCGCCAAAACCAGGGCGGAAAGTTTTGAGCCTCTTTTTTTAGCCATCTTTCAGGTAACCTCCCTTTTATCCTGCGAACTGGAAACGAATAAACGATGTGCGCATCATCGCTTTGAAAACGCTTCCTTGGTTCAAGCATAACATTTGCCTTTCTCGGGCTGAATGAACTTTTTTAAGCTTCGCATGCGTTGTTTTTAAGAAGGCCGAGGGCAGCCGCGCGCACAAAAAACGAACGGAAAATTCATGTTCCCGTTCGTTCCGCCGCGCTCTCCTCCACGATGGGAAAAGTGAGCACAATCGAGGTGCCGAGATGCTCCCGGCTGTTGATGACGATCCCATAGGCTTCGCCGAATACCGATTTGATCCGTTCGTGCACGTTTTTGAGCCCGACGTTTTTGCCGGGAGCTTCAGGATCGTTCAGCGCGCGGTTCAAACTCATCAGCGTATCGGAACTCATTCCGGCGCCGTCATCGTAAACCGTGATGACAATGGTCCGCTCGCGTCTTGCGACGGTAAGCCCGACCGTACCTCTCCCTTGCTGCTTTAACCCATGCTGGATGGCGTTCTCGACGATCGGCTGCAGGGAGAGCTTTAAGATGTGCCAATTCAAATCCACTTCCGGAGCCACATGGCAATTGAACTCAAACCGCTGATCGTAGCGGACCGAAATAATGTAAAAATAGTCTTTAATATTGTCCAGCTCGCTGCGGATGCTGACCTTCTCCTCGCCGTAATCGATGACGTATTTGAGCTGATTGGACAGGGAGAGGATCATGTCGGCCACTTCATGGTCGTCTTTATCCACCGCGCTCATCCGAATCACTTCAAGGGTGTTGTACAAAAAATGCGGCCGGATTTGGCTTTTCAATGCGTTTAATTCCGTCTGTTTCTGCTTGATCTGGGCCACGTAAGCTTCGTCGATGTACGCCCTCAAACGGTCGACCATCCGGTTGAAGCTGTGGCTGAGCCTGCCGAGCTCGTCGTTGCTGCGAATCTCCACCCGCGAATCGAGGTTTCCCGATTCGACCTTGGCCATTTGCTTCATCAGCTTGAGGATCGGCGCGGACAAGCGCTTAGAGAACCAGGCGCCCATCACGACAAGCGCAAATGCACACAGCCCGATGGCGATAAACACAGTCATTCGCACCGACAACAGCTGCTCAAACAACGAGGCGCGATGAATCCGCGCGGTAAGGCTGCCTTTTAGAAACGGGATCGGCTCCGAGATCACCATCATTCCTTCATCCGGCTCGGGCTTATCCTGTTCCCCAGGCGAACGGGCCTCCTCCCCCCGATTGCTGAAATAGACGTTGCCGTCCCCGTCCAGCAGAGCCAATTCGTCTTGCTCCCGCAGATGAAGCTCCTTAAAATACTGATCGAAAATCGCAGCGTCCACGTCCAGGAACAACGTGCCGACGATTTTAGGCTCGGCCGTCACTTTGCCGGATATATCGATCAGGCTGCGGCCGATGGTAAACACTCTGCGGCCCGACGCCGGATAATAATCGTCGGTATGCGTAGGGAAGATCGCGACTTTGGAAGGATTGGCGCGCATTTGCTCAACCCATGCTTTATAGGGCAGCAGCTCCGCTTCCATCCCCCGGTTTTCTTTTTCCTGATAAAACAGCTTCCCGTCCCGCTCCCGGACAAAATACACGCTGCTGATGTAATTGTCGCTGTACAGCAACGTCTTTAGAAACGAATCGATCGGAATATTGTTGATTTGCTCCAGTTCATTGACATTATAGGTTTGGTTTTGGGTGGAGCTTTCGATGAAACCTTCGTATTTGCCGGTATACATCAGCTTCGACACTTCGTTGTATTGGTTAAACGCGGCGTTTAGGTTGTAGCTCATGTACATGACCATCTGCTGCAAATTTCCGGCGGTATACCGCTCCACATACCCCGTAAACGTGTTCACCGAAAAAAGGCTTAACGCAAACAGCGGCACCAGCCCGGCCAGGATGAACGCCCCCGCGAACTTGACGAAGATACTGGTGAATTTGGATCTCCTTAAGCGCATCCGCCTCTCCTATTCCACGCCGGCGGATTGCCGGTATTCCTGCGGGAGTTTGCCGTACATCTTCTTGAACATGTCGCTGAAATGGCGGGCGTTGTTGTAGCCGACGCGTTCGGCGATTTCATAGATCATCAGGTCTGTCTCCAATAGCAACCGAAGCGCATGCTTCATCCGTTCCTCCGTCAAATACTGCTTGAAATTTTTTCCGGTATGTTTTTTGAAAAAGCTGCTGAAGTAGTACGGGTTCATATAAATCATAGCGGCCATGGACTCCAGCGTGATGTTTTCGGCGTAATGCTCCTCTATATACGTTTTGACCCGGCGCAGCTCAGCGATTTCTTTGTTTGCCAACTTATGGACGATCTGTTCGCAGGCGCGCTCCACGATCGCCGCAAACTCCTTCTTTACGCCTTCATAAGCCGCATGCCCCGACAGTCTGGCCAACAACGCGTTGGGATCGTGGCCTGACGCGCTTAACTGGATGCCAATTTTTGCCATATGCTGATCCAGCAGTTGGATCGCATTGTACACGCTCATCACGGCCAGTTGCTTACTGCCCGCCGCCCGCCGCCGGGTCGCCGCAAGAAGCCGGTTCACCGCCGCATGCAGTTCCTCCCTGTTCTGCGACATCAGCGCCTTGGCTATGTTCTCCTCCAGCTCGGCGATGCTGCATAACTCTTCCGAATGATCCGCCGCGGTTTCATCCGTCTCGTTCACCCGGTTAAGGCCGGTGAAATATTTGTGGTTAAGCGCTTTCAATGCGGCGCGGTAGGAATCGGAGGCCGCCTCGATGCCGCATACCGGCCGGCCTATTCCCAGGGAAACCGGCAATTTGAGGAAAGCGTTGATCTTCCCGTGCAGGTCGTACGCCAACTCACGCGGCTCGTCCGCGTGTTCATGCTGGATCAAGATCCCGAACCTTCCGTCTTTATGGAACATCAAGCCGTTGCCGCCGGGCTCGATCGTTTCTTTGATTATGTTGTGCAGGGCGAAATGGACCAGCTTCCGCTCCCGTTCTTCCCAGCGGGAGGAGGCGCTTCCCATCGTTTCATCCGGCTCCAGCAAACAGACGCTCGTATGCCGGCTCAGCGCCACCGCGCCCATGCGGGTTAATTCGGAAGCTGCCCGCTTGTCCCCGTCCATCAAGCCGTCCAGCAATTCTTCGATCGTCACGGTAC
Organism: Paenibacillus sp. FSL R5-0527; assembly: GCF_038008055.1. Lineage (NCBI taxonomy): Bacteria > Bacillati > Bacillota > Bacilli > Caryophanales > Paenibacillaceae > Paenibacillus > Paenibacillus sp. FSL R5-0527. The sequence continues at coordinate 5,673,741 of NZ_JBBOYI010000001.1, forward strand.
GTTGTTTCCGCTCATAATGGGTCAGCTTTTCCCTGGCCCGCTCGCCTTCGTTTTCCTCGCGGATCAGCGCCGCCGCCTTGCCGACGACGCTTTCCAAATGCGCTTTGTTCACCGGCTTGACCAAATAGTCTACGGCGCCGTATTGAATCGCCTGCCGGGCATAAGCAAACTCCTGGTATGCACTTATGAAAACTACTTTTACCTGCAGGGATTGTTCATGGATCTCGCGGATAATGTCGATGCCGCTGCATCCCGGCATGCTGATATCGCTGATGATCAGATCCGGGCGGCATTCGCGCAGCAATTGTCTCAATTCGTTGCCGTCATTGGCCTCTCCGATCATCGAAAACCCTAATTTTTCCCAATCTATCAGTTTTTTTAGCCCGCGCAATATGACCGGCTCGTCGTCCGCCAATAAGACCCTGATCCTCATGCCGCATTCCTCCCATTACAAGGGTATAACACCGAGCTCAAACGAACTGGAACGATTACGTGTCTTCCATTATACAGCTTCGTCACTTCGCTTTAACATGCAGGTTTTCTCAGCTTACCGCTGTTTTTTAAGCTCCATGTGCTATTTTTTAAGTTCCTTGCAGCCCGGCATGCACAAACAGGCCGCCAAGCGGTTTAGTCCGCACGGGGCTTGCAGATTATACGCATGGTACAAACCAAGCAATCAATATATATGAACAGCGAATACTGTTTCTTACACTACGGAAAAGGTGGAAAAATCACATGGCCGAAACGAAACATCGCCCCTTTATATTTGTAACGATCAAGGCGTCCACGATCCGGAATTTTATCATCCTGGATTTAATCGCCGGGACCGGACTTTACTACCTGATTAAACTGGCTACCGCGAGCGCATTGCTTGGCACGGTGGGCAGCGCTTTGGGAACGGAAGGGATGAAGCGAATTCCCGCCTTGCGGTTCGCCAAAGTTTATTTTTCAACCGTAAAGAAGTAAAAGCGGTCCCGCCTTTTCCGGACAGGACCGCTATAGATAGGTTTCAAGCCCCCATTCACCTGCGTTGACGAGCCGCCCGCGCTACAGCACCGCCGCGGAACCTCCGTCGATGTTGACCGCCGTGCCTGTAACATACGACGCGGCATCGGAAACCAAGAAGGCGATCACCTTCGCCGCCTCCTCCGCCCGGCCGATGCGGCCAAGCGGGATGCCGAAGCGGGGATCGGCGGCAAATTGCTCCCAGGTAAGCTCCGGAGCCGTGGCCCGCCATTTCCGCTCGATCTGATCGCTGCGGATGAGGCCGATGCAAACGGCGTTGACGCGAATGTTGTCGCGCGCCAAATCCTTGCTCATCGCCTTCGTTAAGGCAAGCCCGGCCGCCCGGCTGACCGAGGTGGGCAGCGAGGAGGCGCCGGGCGCTTTGCCGCTGATCGCGGTGACGTTGAGGATCGCGCCGCTTCCGTTCTTTCGCATATGAGGGATGGCCGCCCGGGCGAAGTTCACCGCCCCGAACAACTTGAGATCGAGGTCGGCGCCCCACGCTTCCGAATCCACCTGTTCGAAGGGCTGCGCAGCCGAAGTTCCGGCGTTATTCACCAAAATATCGATGCCGCCAAACTGCTCCGCCGCCCGCTCCACCGCCCGGCGCGCCTCGGATTCTGAAGAGACGTCCGCCTGCAGGATAAGCGGCTTGACTCCCGTTTGTTCCATCAGTTTAGCTTCCGCTTCCTTCAGTGCCTCAAGCCCGCGGGCTACAAGGGCCACCTGCGCCCCTTCGCCGGCGAGCGTCAAGGCCGTAGCCAGACCGATGCCTTTGCTGCCGCCCGTGATGATCGCCCGCTTTCCCTTCAGTCCCAAATCCATGCCGCATTCCTCCTAAATAGAGATATTGTTGCTGATTAAGCCGGATCGCTCGGCTGCCAAGGCCGTCCTAACTACATCCCTCCACCTCACATTGGAAAAATCCAATAGATTGGCGAACAACGACCGAAATTTTGGCTCCTCACTTGGAAATATCCAATAGAATTCGTTCTAAATGCCACTAGCGCCTGCATTAAATCCGCCAAGATACATTTTCTCGCCACCACATTCTAACGGTTGCCACAGCCGCTATTTGCTCCAATATCTCCATTTTCAAATTCTAACGGTTGCCATAGCGCTTATTTAGCTAAAACCCGGCGATTTGGGCTCAGATTAGAGCAGATAACCGCGCTCACAACCGTTAAAATTTAGAAAGGGGCTTTTTTGGCAAAATAGCGACTAATACAACCGTTAGATTTCTGGCGTGATCTAGGTGTGCCAGAGATTTTGTGCAGGCGTTAATGCAACGCCAGTGTCAAAATGGTCTCATTGGATATTTCCAATCAGAACGCTTGAGCAGCCGCACGAAATCATCGCAGCCTGCTTTATACGGCTAGTTTGTCCATTCGTACGGCTGAACACAGCCGGTGTTATATTTTCCGCGGAAGTTATTTCAATCCCTTGGCTTTCAAATATTCTTCCTTGTACGCCGCGGCCTTTTTGGCGATCAGCGAGAAATTGCGCTGCTTCACCGCTTCGTTCGTCAAATCGGAGCCGATGCCGACGGCCACCGCGCCAGCTTTGATCCACTCGCCCAAATTGTCCAGCGATACACCGCCGGTCGGCATGATGTTGGCTTGCGGCAGAGGCCCTTTGATCGCCTTGATCATCGAAGGATCATACAGGTTGCCCGGGAACAGCTTGACGATGTCCGCCCCCAGCTCCAGCGCCTCCTGGATTTCCTTGATCGTCATGCAGCCGGGCATGACCGGGATGCGATAGCGGTTGCACAGCAGCACCGTATCGCGGTTCAGCGACGGCCCGACGACAAATTGAGCGCCGCTCAAAATAGCCGCCCGCGCCGTCTCGGGGTCGAGCACCGTACCGACGCCGATAATCGCATAATTCGCCGCCTCCTTCGCATCCCAGGAGTATTTACGGGCCAGTTGCTCGATCGCCTGCAAGGCGAACGGGATCGTCATCGTAATTTCAATCACTTTGATGCCGCCGGCAATCGCCTGTTCGGCCATTAACACGACTTCCTCCGGCGTCTCGCCGCGCAAAACCGCGACAACGCCTTCCTCTACGATTTTTTGTACGAGCTGCAGCTTTTTCATAGGAATTCCTCTTTTCTGTATATGTTCTAAGATAAATGTAATCTAAAACGAATCTCAATTCCACGTCACACGCTTTGCCGTTCAATTTCGGCTCTCCTGGATGGCCGGGAATTGCTGTGACAAATGACACTTGCCAAACGAACCCAAATGGGATTAATATGAACCTATATGAACATTATACACCCAAACAAACAAAAAAAGGAGACGATAGAAAAATGGAACGTCGTTATGCCTCTCATCCGAATGAAGTGAAACAGTTCGATACGGCCCGGCTGCGCCAGGAATTTTTGATTCCCAGACTGTTTACGCCGGATAAGCTTGAATTGGTGCTCACGCACGAGGATCGCCTGATCGTCGGCGGGGCCGCGCCGGTAAATGGCGAGGTGAAGCTTGAAACCGATCTCAAGGAGCTGGGCGTATCCTATTTCCTGGAGCGGCGCGAGCTTGGCGCCATTAACGTCGGCGGGCCGGGATCGATCGTGGTGGACGGCACCGAATACGAATTGGACACCAAGGACTGCCTGTACGTGGGCAAAGGATCGCGGGAAGTTATTTTTAAGAGCAAGGACGCGGCGAAGCCGGCGAAATTCTATTTGAATTCCGCTCCGGCCCACAAGGAATTTCCGACAGCCAAAACGACTTTGGCCGAGGCGGAATCGGCCGCGCTCGGTTCGATCGAAAATTCCAACGAGCGGACGATCCATCGTCTGATTCACGAAAACGGCATTCAAAGCTCCCAGCTTGTGATGGGGATGACCCAGCTCAAGACGGGCAACATGTGGAACACCATGCCGGCCCACGTGCATCCTCGCCGAATGGAAGCTTATATGTATTTCGATCTGCCGGAGGACTCCATTGTGGTTCATCTGATGGGCGCCCCCGACGAAACCCGCCATATCGTGATGCGTAACGAACAGGCCGTCATTTCGCCGAGCTGGTCGATCCATAGCGGCGTCGGTACAAGCAATTATACGTTTATCTGGGGCATGGCCGGCGACAACAAAGCTTACGGGGACATGGACGCCGTGGCGATGAAAGATTTAAAATAAGAAAGGTTGTTCGAAAAGTCATCTTTTGATCACGAAGCTGGTCAAGAAGCTTAATCGACATCGAATCTTGAATTCAGCTGGGCCTTCCGTTGCTCACGTAGGTTATCCTACGCTCCGCTACTCAGTCCCTGCTTCATTCAACCTTCTCGGTGCTGAAAACCTGACTTTTTGAACTCTTATTTTAGAAAGCAAAACCTTAACGGAAGAGTGAAGCTATACGATGAGTCAGATACGGCGGTACGAGAAAATCATGGAGATTCTGCTAACGAACAAGGAGATTACGGTAGCGGAATTAAGCGAAACTTTGGGGGTTACCGGCAAGACGATCCGTGAAGATCTCGCCAAGCTGGAGGAGCAGGGCCTGCTGGTCCGCATACATGGCGGGGCGGTGCTAGCGCAAGGGGACCAATTCGGGATATTGCCCTCCCGGGAGCCTTTGGCCAAGCATGCGGAGGAGAAAGCCGACATCGCGCGCAAAGCGCTGCTTCATATCGAAGCGGACGACATTATCGCCCTGGACGGAGGCAGCACCACGCTGGAAATCGCCCGCCGGCTCGACAACCGCCCGCTGACCGTCATTACCAACGATGTATATATTATCGGCGAACTTGCCGCCAAAGACCAGATCCGCCTCGTTGTTCCGGGCGGCTACCGGGTCCGCAACATGCTGGCCGGCCCGGAGGCGGCGGCTTACGTCAAGCAGCTGAACATTCAAAAAGCGTTTATCTCGGCGACAGGAATCCATCCGGAACATGGGCTGTCGATTTATACCGGCGATCTGATCGGCCTCAAGCGCGCTATGATCGAAACGGCCCGCGAGACGATCGCCGTCATGAACCATCAAAAATTCGGACAAACGGCGCTGCGCACGTTCGCCGCGCTCAAAGAACTGTCGCGGATCATCACCGACGGCGGACTTAGCGCCGACACGGCGCGCAAGTATGAACATACCGGGGTCATTATCGAGCATTGAAACGGAAAATTGAAATGATAAGGAGTGTATTTTTCATGAAATGGTTTGATTTAACGGGGAAGACGGCTTTAGTTACGGGTGCGGCCGGCGGTCTCGGCCAGGGAATCGCCGCAGGATTGGCCGAAGCGGGAGCCGACGTCGTCAGCGCTTCATTAGGCTCCAGCGCGGAAACGGTTGAGAAAATTAAAGCGTTCGGCAGAAAAGGGGCGGAAATCATCGTTGATTTGAGCGATCACAGCAAGCTGCAGGAGACGTTTGACAAAGCGCTGGGGCTCACCGGACATATCGACATTCTCGTCAACAATGCCGGAATTATCCGCCGCACGCCGGCCAAAGACCACAGCGAAAAAGACTGGTTCGACGTCATTAACATCAACCTGAACACCGTGTTCCTGCTGTCGCAGATCGCCGGCCGCCATATGATCGAAAGAGGCAGCGGCAAAATCATCAACATTTGCTCGATGCTCTCCTACCAAGGCGGGATCAACGTTCCCGGCTATACGGCCAGCAAGCATGGCGTGGCCGGACTGACCAAAGCGTTCGCCAACGAGTGGGCGGAGAGCGGCGTTCAAGTGAACGGGATCGCTCCCGGCTACATGGCTACGGACAACACGGCGCCGATCCGCGCCGACGAAAACCGCAAGGCTTCGATTACGGACCGCATTCCCGCCGGCCGCTGGGGTACGCCGGACGACGTGAAAGGCCCGGCCGTATTCCTGGCCTCCGCCGCTTCGGACTATCTCAACGGGCACATTCTGTGCGTCGACGGCGGCTGGATGGCCAGATAATTTTAAAAAGGTTGTTCAAAAAGTCGTCTTCCCATGACGAAGCAGTACAGGGAGAGGACTCGACGTCGAATCTTGAATTCAGCTGGGCCTTCCAAGCGGATGCTTCCGAAGCATGTTTCCTTCGGAAACATTTGACTCACGTAGATCTGTCTACGCTCCGCTACTTTCGTCCCTAGCTTCTTTCAACTCAAGCGTTTTGAGAAAACGCACTTCGGAAGCATAAGCTTCGGTCCTGAAAACCCAACTTTTTGAACTCGCACTTAAACGGAAATCACCTGCAGGCAGCTCCGGATATCTTTCACGGCGGCTGCCTGCTTCCATACTCGCCGGTAATTATCAAATGCTAATACAGCACTCTCCACAAGTAGAAGGTCGCATAAGACTCCCACTTTTTCCAGCCTTCCGCCCATGCCAAAAGCTCCTTTCTGGCCGGCTTCCGGTCCATTCCAAGCACATGCTTGACCGCGTTATGCAATCCGACATCGTCAACCGGAAAAGCGTCCGGCATTCTGAGGCAGCGCATCAGCACGTAATTGGCCGTCCACGGTCCGATCCCGCGGATACCGACAAGCTGTTTCTCCGCTTCCTTGATCCCGCCTGCCGCCCGCAGCCCTTCCTTCGTCAATTCTCCCGCAGCGATCAGCCGGGCCGCCCCGATCAGGTATTCGGATTTTTTCAGGGTCATGCGGACTCCCTCCAGATCCTGAACGTTCAAGGCGGCGATGTCCCCGGCGGAAGGAAATACAAGGTACCGTTCTCCCTCACAATCCACGGACCGCCCGAACTGCTCAACGAGGCGGCGCTTTAAGGTGTAGGCAAAAGCCAGATTGATCTGCTGGCCGATAATCCCCCAGGCTATGGCTTCGAACAAATCCGGAATTCCCATATTGCGCAAACCATAAAATGATTCCACCGCTCCACGCAGCAGCGTATCCTCTTTCGCCAGCTCATAAAACGGCCGTAAATCCGTATCCAAATCGAACCAATCTCTGACATAGCGGGCCACCTCTTCACGATCCCGCTTCCGGGAAGGCGCCGTTCCGCCGAGAAAGCGGACCGTCAGCGCATCGCTCCCGTCCGCGCTGATCTCTACGACGGGAACTTCTCCGCTTTCCAGCGGGATGGCTTTATACACCCGCTGATCGCCGATGCGCAACAGACACTCATTGGACGAACGCGACAAATACTTCATATTTTCGGCAAAACTGAATTCCTCGGGAACCGGCAGCCTCAGCATATGCCCCTGATCTTCCCAAACCGCGTCCGGCTTCCCCGGATAAAATCGGTTATTCATCTACCCAACTCCCTCACTTTGGCGTCCGCTCCTACCGTCGGCTTCTTCATTTATAGTTTTAACATGATCCGCGATCCTATCATTTCGTTATCTTGCTTTTCCATTCGAAAAGCATGGCTTGGTCCGGGAGGCAAAGGTATACTGAATCTGGAGGTGATCTTTATGGCAGGAGGCAAGTATCCAACCGTTGACGAGGGACGTGAAGATATTCGCACAAAGCGTGGTGACATCATTAGCGAAGAGCAGTGGCAGGCGATTATCCATAACGATGCTGCATATGACGGAAGGTTTTTTTACGCGGTAGCCAGTACGGGGATTTTTTGCCGGCCATCGTGCAAATCGAAGCCGCCCAAGCGGGAGAACGTGCGCGTATTCGCTGGTGCCGAGCAGGCCAAAGCCGCCGGGTTTCGTCCGTGCAAACGCTGCAAGCCGGAGGGCTGGCCGCTGCCCGACACGGAATGGGTAGAGCAGATCGCCGATTACATTGATGCGCATTACCAGGAGAAGCTGACGCTGGAAACGCTGGCCGACATGTGCCACGGAAGCCCCTTCCATTTGCAGCGGACTTTTAAACGCGTCAAACGGATGACCCCCGGAGAATATATCCAGCAGCGCAGAATCAATCAGGCCAAGCAGGCGCTGCTCCATTCGCGGCGAACCGTGGCGGACATCGCCCTGGATGTCGGCATCGGCAGCCCGGCTTATTTCATCACCTTGTTTAAAAAAACAACCGGACTTACGCCTGCGGAATATCGAAAATCGCAAATGCGTTGAGCGCCGGAAACTACAGCGATCTATCACTTTTGGAGGTGCCTTACCAATATGAAAACAACCCAAGTCCAAACCTTATTCTGGTCGCAGCTTACCGATCAGGATTGGAACTTATATATCTGCGCAACGGAGAAAGGGTTAGCATATGTCGGTTCTCCGGCCTGGCCTTTTGCCGATTTGGAGGCGTGGGCCGGACGCCGCTTCCCCGGCAGTCCGCTCGTCCGTGACGAAGGCAGGCTGAAGCCGTATGCGGCCGAGCTGACGGAGTATTTCCACGGCCGGCGGCAGCATTTTACCGTCCCTTTCGACCTGCAGGGAACCCCGTTTCAGCTTGCCGTATGGGAGGCTCTGTGCGCCATTCCGTTCGGCCAAACCCGCTCCTATTCGGACATTGCGCAACAGATCCGCAAACCGTCCGCAGTGCGGGCCGTCGGCGCGGCGATCGGGGCCAACCCGCTGCTCGTGACCGTCCCCTGCCACCGGGTCCTCGGCAAAAACGGCGCGCTCACCGGCTACCGCGGCGGCCTGGAGATGAAAACCAGATTGCTTGCGTTGGAAAAACAAACATTTTACAAATAAATCAATGATAGACATATTATTCTTTGTTTATTATAATGGAGTCACATAATGTAAACGCATACAATACGTGGAACTTGAGGGAGGGGTGCTCAACATATCTGCCAAACTTTCATATTAAAGGAGATGTGTGATGTTAAAAACAAAAGCAAGCAACGTATCCTTGGTATTGGCCTTAGCACTGGTTTTGACGATTTTCGGCGGATTGTCGCTGCCTTCCGCAACCGTATTCGCCGCCGATGCCAGCGGAACCACTGCGAGCATCTCGGACATTCTGAAAAACCAGCAGGCCGATGGCGGCTGGAAAAAGGATTACAAAGTAACCAGCGGGGAGTGGGCGAAGTCCACGATTGACAACAAGGCCACGTATACGGAAATAAGAAGACTAGCGGCTGAGTATGCCAAAACCAAAGACAGCAAATATTCCGCCGCAGCTATCAAAGGAATCAATTTCTTATTAAACATGCAATACACCAACGGCGGATGGCCGCAGATTTACCAAAGCTCGGGCTATCATAAACACATTACTTACAATGACAATGCCATGGTCAATGTCATGATTCTGCTTGACGAAGTTGCCAACAAGAAAGGCGACTTTTCCTTCGTAGACAGTTCTTTGGCCAATCGCAGCAAATCCGCTGTTGCAAAAGGCGTGGACTGTTTGTTAAATACTCAGGTTGTCGCTAACGGAAAGCTGACCGTTTGGGGACAACAGCATGACTCCGCCACGCTAAAACCGGCAGGGGCAAGAGCATACGAAGTTCCTTCTCTTACCGCCAGTGAAAGTGTAGGTATTGTAAAATTCTTAAAAACCAGACCGGCTACCACGCAAATTAAGGCTTCGATTCAAGCTGCGGAAAATTGGTTTAGAGCCGTTAAGATTACCGGAATCCGAATAGTAAAAACAAGCGATGACGTGATCGTTGTGGACGACCCCAGTGTAACGACTCCGATCTGGGCCCGCTTTTACGAGATCGGTACGAACAAACCTATCTTTGTAGGGCGTGATGGCGTAGTGAAGTACAAGCTCAGCGATATTGATCAAGAGAGAAGAACCGGATATGCTTGGTACGGCAACTGGCCTTCGAGCCTGGTGAATTAATCGAATTATTATAAGTAAAAGAGCTTATGCCAGCGCTGGCATAAGCTCTTTTACTGTAAAGTGACCCAATTCGCTCCGAAAACTTCTCAGTCCGCTCTTACCCCGGCCACCTGCCGCCGCCCGGCATGGGGCAGGCACGCTCCTTCAGCTTGGCGACGACCGGAACGATGCAGCCGCAAACCCGGCAGGTCGTGCCGTTCTCGAATTTAGGGCAGGCGCCGCAGGCCTTGAGCCGCTGTTCATAAACCTCATCGGGCACGCAGTGCTCCGCAGCGAACATCGGCGACGCTAAAATGCGGGCGATTTGCGCCTCGGTCACCTTGTATTCCTCCCGGCAGCCTTTGCATTCCGCCGTTTCTCCCGCCATTTTGAGCGCTCCTTAGCTTTCCGTCGTCAGTTCCAGCGTAGTGACCGACATCGGCGGCAGCGTGACCGTGAGCAGGCCGTCCTGCAGCGCAAAGCCGGAAAACGGCTGCGGCTTGACGTTGTCCGGCGCGGCAAACGTGTTGTGCGCATCGATCTTGTCCCCGGTCAGCGCCGTTCCGGCGACGGACAGCTTTTGCCCCGCCAACCCGCGGATATCCAGAATCACTTCATTTGAGTCAAGATGGCTCAGATTGCACAAGCTGATATGGATTTTGCCTTGGCTGTCCCTTGAGGCCGTGGCGGACACCGCGGGAATTTCCTCCCCATCGAAGCTGAGGCTTCCAGCGTCCAGCGTCAGGTCCAGGAATTCGGCGTCCTGATGCACCTTGTACATGTCGAAGACGTGGTACGTCGGGGTCAGGATCATTTTTTCCCCTTCGGTCAGGATCACCGCCTGGAGTACGTTCACGGTTTGGGCAATGTTGGCCATGCGCACGCGCTGATGATGTTTATGGAAGATGTTCAGCGTAAGTCCGGCGACCAGCGCATCGCGAATCGTGTTCTGCTGGTACAAAAATCCGGGATTCGTGCCCGGCTCCACGTCGTACCAGGTGCCCCACTCGTCCACGATCAGCCCGACCCGCCGCTCCGGATCGTATTTATCCATGATAACGCTGTGGCGGGTGATCAACTCGTCCATATGCAGCGCTTTCCGCATCGTCGTGAACCATTCTCGCTCCGCAAACCCCGTGGCCGGACCTTTATTCTGCCATTCTCCAGGGACCGTGTAATAATGCAACGTAAGCGAATCCATGAAGCGGGCCGCTTCCCGCATCAAGACCTCCGTCCAGTTGTAATCGTCCGAATTCGGTCCGCAGGCAATCCGGTGAATTTTGTTGTCGCCGTAGTTGCGCACGTATGTCTGATAACGCCGATATACGTCGGCGTAATACTCCGGACGCATGTTTCCGCCGCAGCCCCAGTTTTCGTTGCCGACCCCGAAGTAGGTCACTTTCCACGGCTCTTCCCGCCCGTTCTCCGCACGCAGCAGCGACATTGGGGATTCGCCGCCGAACGTCAAATATTCCACCCATTCCGACATCTCTTGAACGGTTCCGCTGCCTACGTTGCCGTTGATATAAGGCTCGCATTCCAACTGGCGGCACAGCTCCATGAATTCATGGGTGCCGAAATGATTGTTTTCTACGACCCCGCCCCAGTGGGTGTTGACCATCCGCTTTCTGTCTGCGCGCGGGCCGATTCCGTCCTTCCAATGGTATTCGTCGGCAAAACAGCCTCCTGGCCAGCGCAGCACCGGGATTTTAATGTTTTTAAGCGCTTCCACAACGTCCCTGCGTATCCCGTTCGTATTTGGAATCGGCGAGTCCTCCCCGACCCAAATCCCTTCATAAATGCATCTGCCCAAATGCTCGGAAAAATGGCCGTAAATGTTCCGGTTGATCGTTCCTTGCCCCACATCGGCGTTAAGTACACCCTTCAGCGTCATCGGTCGTTTCACTCCTTAATTAATATTTATATTAATTAGTTTATATACTACAAACTCATTATAGTCGCACATTGCAACCAACGTCAATCATATTCCAGGAAAATCACCCGATTCATTTTGAGTATTGTAAACCATTCGACTTTTAAGTAATATACATATTAATTAAATCGAAAAGGGCGGAAACACGATGAAACTCGATCTAACGGAAAAATCTTTGCCCGTTTACGAAGCGTTAGCCAGCCCCGTGCGGCTGCATATTTTGCGTTTATTGGCCGAGCGGCCGATGAACGTGAAGGAACTGGCCGGCGCCGTCCACTTATCCAGCGCCATCATGACCATGCACGTGCGCAAGCTTAGTGAAGCGGGCTTGATCGCCACGCAAATGGCCCCGGGCAAAAGCGGGCTGCAAAAAATCTGCTCCCTGGCCGCCACTTCGCTTGAAATTCTTTTTCCGGCCGAACAAGCCGCAACCCGCCAAAGCCATCGGACCGAAATTCCGATCGGGCATTACTCCGATTTCCATATCGAGCCTACCTGTGGCCTGGCCACGACCAGCCATATTATAGGGAGCTTTGACGATCCCCGGTATTTCTGGGATCAGGAACGGATCCATGCCGCCATCCTGTGGTTCGGCAAAGGCTATATCGAATACAAATGCCCGAATTTCCTGCTGTCGAGCCAGCGGCCCCGCGAGCTCTTGATCATGATGGAAATCGCCTCGGAAGCGCCCGGCGTCAACAACAACTATCCGTCCGACATTACGTTTGCCCTAAATGAGGTCAAGCTCGGAACTTGGACGAGTCCGGGAGATTACGGCGATCAGCGGGGAAGATTCACCCCCGATTGGTGGCCGCAATATACGAACCAATACGGGCTGTTGAAGCAGTTGCGCGTCACGGATGAGGGGACTTATATGGATGGCGTTAAGCTATCCGGCGTTACGCTGAACGACGTCGATATCCGGCGCAAGCAATGGACGCTAAGGATCTCCGTGGAAGACGATGCTCTGCATCAGGGTGGGGTTACACTGTTTGGCAAAAGCTTTGGCAACTATGACGAGCATCTGGTGGTGGAGTTGGTATATGCGGATGCTTGAAATTAGGGGGGCGAAAACACCGAATTCCAGGAAGCACGCCCCCTTTACTTTTAAGTAACGCAATGCTAATATAGATTTCGACAGTTATAGAACTGCAGAACATGTGGAAAGGAGACTATAAATGGGGCAGCTTCAAGAAGATATCGGGCAAGCGGTAAAAGTGTATAAAGCTTTGGGGGAACCCACCCGGCTGAAAATCGCTTTATTGCTTGCGAAAGAGGATTATTTATGCTTCACCGCAGTCGGCGAAAGACTTGGATCGGTTGCCGGTTCAACGCTATCGCATCATCTGAAGCAATTGACGGACTCCGGCTTGATTGATTTTCGCAAGGACGGATCGTTTATTTACTATAGCGTCAATCGGGAAATGGCGGAGAAATACGCCCCTTATTTATTGTCGTAATTTTTTTTTAATCATGATTTCTATAGTTCTAGAAGTGTGAAAATAAAATGAATAAGGAGAGGAACCACATGAGGAACTCATGGAAAATTTATGTGCTGGCCATTGTCAGCTTTTTGGTCGGAACTTCGGAATTCGTTATCGCCGGCATATTGGATATGGTCGCAAGCGATATTGGGGTATCGGTAGCGGCGGCCGGGCAGCTCATTAGCGTCTACTCGCTTGCTTATGCGATCGGAACTCCCATTCTAATTGCACTCACGGCTAGAATGGATCGAAGAAAACTGATGCTGGCGGCCCTAGCGTTATTTTTCGCAGGCAACGTCATTACCGTCACAACGACTGGTTTCGCCATGCTGTTCGGGGCGAGAATTATTTTGGCGATAAGCACAGGGGTATTTATGGTCGTCGCCCTGACCGTTTCGACCAAGATCGCTCATCCCGGCAAGCAAGGCAGCGCCATCGCTACCGTTCTTCTGGGCTTTAACCTCGCGCTCATTCTCGGGGTTCCGCTGGGGAGGATTATTGCTGGTACTTATGATTGGAAACTGATCTTTACGGGTATCGGAGTACTTAGCCTGATCGCGATGTTTGTTCTTTTGCTGGCGATCCCCAAAGCGCAGGGAGATGCTCCCGTTCCGATTCGTGAACAACTTTCCTTACTGAAAAGTCCCCGAATCTCCGTGGCTTTGTCCATCAGTTTTTTCTGGATATTCGGATACACGATTCTCTACACCTATATCTCGCCGTTCCTTCTGACGATTACGGGAATGAGCGAACAAATGGTAAGCATCGCTTTGTTTGCCTTCGGGTTGGCCAGTCTCCTTGGCTCCCAAGTTGGCGGCTACGGCGCGGATAAATGGGGAATCCCCCGCACGATAATCGGAGGCTTGCTTTTTCACACCGGTGTCTTATTTTTACTGGCGGCGTTCCCCCATTCGTCTATCCTCGTACTGCCTTTGCTGATGTTATGGGCCTTTTTCGCTTGGTCGACAGGACCGGTCCAGCAAGTTTTCCTAATCGGCATGGCGCCGGAGGCTTCGGGGATCGTCCTAAGCTTGAACACATCCATCGTACAGTTGGGGATGGCCGCGGGGGCCGTCATCGGCGGCATTATTGTGGAAGGGATGTCCCTTGCCGCGGTCGGTTGGCTCGGCGGGGTTGGCGTGGCAATTGCCTTGATCCCGGCGATGCTCGCTTTGTCCCTGCGTTCGCGGGCTGCAGCAGAGACACAAAAACTAAGCTAACAGCACATCGGAAGTTTAATAAGCCGGCCAGAACATTATAAAACATTATGGCAGATACGGCCATCCATGCCCGCTTCGATTTGAAATGGACCGCGGAGGCCGTCTATAACGTTGTCGATAACGCCGTAAAATACACGGATAAGGGAGGAAGCATCGTCGTTCGGGTTATTGAGTACGAGTTATTCTGCCGGATCGATATTACCGATACCGGAATAGGAATTGCCGAGGAAGAACAGACAAAGATATTCAAACGCTTCTATCGCTCCTCCGTTGTACAGATGCAGGAAGGCGTCGGTATCGGATTGTTTTTAACCAGGGAGATTTTAACTGCCGAAGGAGGATATATTCGGGTGAAATCAAACTTGGGGAGCGGTTCTACCTTTTCGATCTTTCTCCCTATCGACAAATTTTCAGCATAAGAATTGTAATGCATAACTTAAGCACTCAACATGATTTTATTAAATTTGCTCTCCAAATCCCTATCGTGCGTAATTAATATTATGGTATGGTCTGGCTTAAGTTCTTCCAATATCGCCATAAAATTTTGTTTGACAATGCGATCTAAATTTGCAGTTGGCTCATCAAAAATGAGGACCTCTTTATTGACAAAAATGTTCCGTAAAATCGCAATAATCTGCTGCTGGCCGCCTGACAAAGAAAAATTCTTTCCGATGATTTGGTCGTTGCCATGCTCCTGGATAAATTTCTTGGTATCCAATAAATCAATATAATCATTTAACCGCTCGATAGGGATCCCTTGTTTTCCTAAAGTGATATTATTCATAATTGTATCCATATACATTCAGATTCCTGAAAACAAATGCCTATTTTACCGTTCACCTCTTCCCGCTTCCATCTTCTCAGCTCTTTCCCATCCAGCAAAATATCACCTGTATAATTACAATTGATCTTGGTCAGTAATTTCAGCAGCGTACTTTTCCCCGCTCCATTACGTCCGGATAGGCAAAAAATATCACTGTTATCAATGGAGAAGCTAACATTCGTTAACACATCTTGCACCCCGTTATAACTGTAACTTACGTTTCTGAATTCTAAATGCATAATTGATCCACCTCTAAATAAAAAGTATTGTTTATTTTACTGTTTAAATAGCCCCCTCTCCTTGTTCATGACATCATGCACCATTTTTCTGTCATAAAATACATTTTCAACTGTTTCTGCATCGACGGATCAAGTTCTTTCAAGACTGTTAGATCTTAGAAAGATTGTGGAAAGATGAGTATGGTAAGGTCTGTATTGTAGCTGATGACCACAATACAGACCTTATTATTTGGAAGAGAGCCGATGAAGATATTAGAAACCGATAATCTGAAGAAATTTTATGGTAGTGATGAGACTGCCGTTCATGCTTTGGACGGTGTGAACCTCGAGGTGGAACATGGGGAATTTGTCGCCATCGTCGGCACGTCCGGCAGCGGCAAATCTACTTTGCTGCATATGCTGGGTGGTCTGGACCGGCCGACAAGCGGAAACGTCAAAGTGGACGGCAAGAACATCTTTTCGCTTAAAGATGAAGAGTTGACCATTTTCCGCAGACGAAAGATCGGATTCGTCTTTCAAAATTATAATCTGGTGCCTGTCTTGAATGTGTACGAAAATATTGTACTCCCTATTGAATTGGACGGGAAACAAGCGGATAAAGGTTATTTGGACAAAATTGTAAATACGCTGGGACTTGAGAATAAACTAAACAATTTGCCGAACAATCTTTCCGGAGGACAGCAACAGCGCGTAGCTATTGCCAGGGCGCTGGCGGCAAAGCCTGCTATTATTTTAGCCGACGAGCCTACCGGGAACCTGGACAGCAAGACCAGCATGGATGTCATGGGCCTTATTAAGGTGTCCAGCCAACAGTTTCGCCAAACGATAGTGATGATTACCCACAACGAGGAAATCGCCCAAATGTCAGACCGCATCATTCGCATTGAGGACGGTAAATTGATTGGCGGTGCGGCCGGATGATCAAAGTAAAAAATAAAAAAGTCATCCGTAAGCTGGCAGATAAAAGCTATAAAGTCAATAAAACGAGAAATCTCATCGCCATCTTAGCGATAGCTCTTACTTCGTTGTTATTTACGGCGTTATACACCATGGGGCTAGGCGCTGTGGACAGCATGCAGCGGACCACGCTGCGGCAGGCTGGCGGGGATGGTCATGCTATACTCAAATATATCGATGATGAGGTATTCGCGAAGGTTAAGGATCACCCTTTGATCAAAGAAATCGCGTATAGACGTCTCTTGTGCGACGGTGTTATGAACAAGGAATTTCTAAAACGCCAAACGGAGTTTTGGTATTACGATGATGCAGCGTTAAAGCTCGGATTCATTAAGCTGGCTGGTGGTCATAAGCCTATAGCCGAAAATGAAGTGATCGCTGATACCGAGACGTTGCAGTTGCTAAAGGTTCCCTTAAAGGTTGGCGCGCCTTTAACCCTGCAGCTTGACATTCGCGGAAAACAGGTTGAACGCCAGCTTATCCTATCTGGTTGGTGGAAGAGTGACCCGATGTTTAATGCGGGACAAATCTACGCCTCCAAAGCCTATCTGGATGCGCATCACGCTGAATTGCAAAGTACGTATAAGAAAGATAAATTCAATACGGGTACCATTCACCCCTATATCATGTTCAGCAATAGTCTTGATTTACGAAACAAACTCAATAAAGTGATCACCGAAAGCGGATTTTCCCTAGATGAAGATGCTGCAAACTATGTCGAGAGTAATGTGAATTGGGCGTACCTTGCAGCCAATTTCGGTAATACGGATCCTGGACTCATATTTGCGCTCATTTTAATGCTGCTGCTGATCATGTTTACCGGATATTTGATTATTTATAACATTTTTCAAATCTCGGTGATACGGGATATCCGTTTTTACGGCCTCCTGAAGACGATCGGCACCAGCGGCAGACAGATCCGCCAGATTATTCGCCGACAAGCCTTACTCCTGTCGGTTCTCGGCATCCCCCTTGGCTTAATCTTCGGGTATATGGTGGGAAAGTCGCTTGTTCCACTGATTATCAACAACACGATCGTAGCCGGTACGAAAGCATCGGTATCTCCGAGTCCATGGATTTTTATATTGGCCGCGCTGTTTACACTTATAACGGTGTTTATTAGTACCCATAAGCCGGGCAAGATGGCCTCAAGCGTGTCACCGGTCGCAGCGACGAGATATGTAGACAGAAGTCCCGGGAACAAGGCCATACCGAAAAAATATACGCGCGGAGTAAGTATGCGCAGCATGGCCTGGGCCAATCTGGGACGAAGTAAAAAACGTACTCTTCTGGTCGTTATCAGTTTGTCCTTAAGCCCTGTACTCTTGAACACCGCGTTTGCCCTCTCGGAAAGTATAGATATAAATAAGTATTTGTCGTCCAAGTTCGGCGACACGGACTTTCTGATTGGACATGCGGATTTGTTTAAACAGAAGTTTGTGGGGCAAGAAAACGGAACTTCCGAAAGGTTTATTCAAGAGGTTCAAGATCAACGGGGTTTTGAAGAAGGCTGCCGGTTGTATGGCGGTCGAGAAGTATTGACGGTTGATAAATCAAAGCCCACTGCAGAAATGACCGATGGAGTTGATGCTTACGGCAACTACATTGCTCAGGTATACGGACTTGAAAAATTGTGTCTGGGCTATCTGCAAATCATTGACGGTGAACTTGATTTCAACAAATTAGCTTCAGGCAGGTACATTTTGGAGGGAGTTGATCTCGATGACTATGGCAAACCAAAATGGGAACGAGTGAAATACAAAGTAGCTGAAAAAGTTTCGCTTCATAAATTTATGGGAACCAAGGAAGCTCCACTAGACCAAGGTTATAAAACCTTTAACTTTACAGTACTTGGTCACGTTGCTATGAAAGAATACTCCAATTCTGATAACAGGGCAATGGACTATAGCTTTTATCTCCCGGCAGATATCTACAAGACATTAACAAGGAAACAAACGGTGATGAGTTATGCCTTTAATGTATCTTCCAACGAAGAAACGAATATGGAAAACTTCTTGAAAAGTTACACCAAGATAACAGAACCGTTAATGGACTATCGGTCCAAATTTACCGTATTAAATGAAGTATCGGGAATGCAAACCACGGTGAGGATGATTGGCGGCACGCTTAGCCTGATCATTGGTCTGATAGGTATTCTGAATTTTATAAATGCAATTTTAACCAGCATTATCACCCGGCAGCAGGAATTGGCCATGTTGCAAAGTATCGGTATGACCAAACGGCAATTACGCAGCATGCTGGCTTTTGAAGGACTTTATTATGCAGTTGGCACAAGCTTGCTCTCTATCCTGTTAGCCATCATATCTTCAATATTTATTGTAAGACCTATCAGTGACATGATGTGGTTTTTTAGCTACCATTTTGTTATTTGGCCTGTACTAGCTGTATTGCCTATATTGTTTGCTCTCGGCTGCCTCATTCCATTAGCGGCCTATTCTTCGAACAACAAACGAAGTATTGTGGAGCAGCTCCGGCTGGCAGAATAAAGTTAGTTAGCTATTACAGAAAAACCGCTTTTTATTACAATTATATTTTTTTATAGGATTTTGATTTTATGCTGTTTTTAGTTAACTATGCATCTGATATATTCATTAAATTAAAGGGAGTGTGTAAAATGGAAAAATTAGAACTTTTAGAAGCAGAAGAATTTGACATGTCAATCCAAGCTATTTGCGACCCGGATGATTGTAATCATGATTGTGCTCCTAGTGGAAATAATGATTGTGGCGCTTGGTGGACAGGCGGATTTTAATCTTAGAATGGGTCTTAGGATCATTTAAAAAGTATAGACAATTCTAAATAGTAAAACTCAGATGCATAGTTAACTTTTATTTCCGAATTCTAAATTCATGGTTAGTCCACCTCTTCGGCGTTCATAATTAACTCTACTCTGTCGATGGACACTTTCGCCTGTTTCCAGCCTGCAACGTAGTTGGTCACAGCTTTAATCGGTCCTATAATTCCGTTCGCAGTTCCCTTTAACACCGTGAATTAACTTTAAGCTCATTCCGACACAGAGTGCGTTTGCTTTGGAAGTCCCTTTAAAAAAAGCAAACCTGTTGGCAAGCGTATATACAAATAAAGGAGAATCATCAAATACCGCCTGAATTGCTTTACTGGCAGAAAAAGAAAATAATTCGTTGGAGAGGAGTGCTTGTCCCGCTACACCGATTACAGAAGGCAAACTAGCGGGATAACTGCTTCGGCTATCATTTTTTACAGACACAAAAACGAATTTATTTTGGTCTACTAACTGTCTTGTAATATCAAACAGTTCCTGACGGTACGCCGCAGTCGTAACTGCCAAGCTTACACAAATGTACTTGATATTTAGCGAAAGACATTTAAGTAAAGCTCTCTGCAAAAGAGAAGTGCTGGTTTTCCCTTCCGAATTCGCTATTTTAATCACATAAAACTGAGCTTCATTATAAACTTGCAAGATCGTATCCGCGCACATCGTTCCATGACCATTGTCGTCTTGATAGAGATGATCTTCGAGGATTTGCTGATTTGAACAGCTAAACCCGGTTCCTCCTATGATATGCTTGTTTAAATTACGATTGTTCATATCAATTCCCGTATCAATGACTACTACCTGTCTCATATCGTACATGAATTGACACCTGACCTATTAAATATGTGAAACGCTATAACTAAATTATCACTTTTCCCCAAAGTATTTTTTATATGTCATAAAAACATGCTTATGTGATACAAATAACACCATAGTTCCACTACCAGCTTAAAACCCAATAATAAAGCCGAACCATGCTGGGGCAAGAGTTAACCCCAAATGGATCGACCTAAAATGTTCTATAACTCAGTTATGTTTTTCCAAGGGAAATATTACCCCCCACCCCATTCTCCCAAACCGTGGTTCCGCCGGATGGAGGCGTAAGCCCAACGATGCCGGCGCCCAAACTAATCACCAACGCGAAGGCCAGAACCCATTTCCGCATCTTTTAACACCACTCCCATCAATGTTTCATAATCTTTCAGCTGCTGAGCCGAAGCCTGTCCCCTATGCTGCTCAAACCAAGGAACCATCTTGAAGAAATGCTCCTTATTGTTGAGGGAAATCGCATAACCTAAGGCATATAACAACTTCTCCAGCCCGGCGGCGATCTCTTTGCGGCGAAAATGGTAAATCGCCAGCTGATAAATCAAATCGAGATAACGATCCTTGTTGACCAGCGGAACATAGTAATTACCGGACCGGTTATATAAATTCGTATTAACGGGAAACTCTTTTAATACATCGTCTATCGAAAAGTTGTTCATATTCGCCGCTTCGACGATGATCCGCAAGCTAGGGAGAATTTCATGCGGATGTTTTTTTAGGAACGCCACGTATTCCGGGAGAATCGCTTCGTTGCCGTTCAATACCTCCAAATTGTACCTGTTCGCTTTGGCCCAGATTTTAAACTTCGCCACCTCTGCCCGGCCGGTGTCGTTTAAGCCCTCGAACCAGCTTAGATCCTCATAGCCGTCAACGCAATCCAGCGCTTCGCCGTATTTGCCCTGGTGCTCCCGCGCCGATCCTTTAAGCAAAAAGCTTTGGCCGTAGTACACGACCAGTTCGCGCTCCGCTCTGAATCCTTCAAAAAAACTCGGTTTTTAATGGAATCCAACTGGCTGCTGATTATCGAACGTATAGTGGATATATTCGTCATCCCCTCTCGCCCTCCCGCCCCATATTTTTACACATTATACGAAACTATGAATCAGGGGTCGATTTAAAAAAAGAACCTCCCTGATTCGGGAAGCTCCTGTCAACCTGGATTTTATACCTCCAAAATGGAAGGCATGATATGCGGCGTTCGGCCAACCTCTTTCATAAAATACCTCCGCATCACCTGCTGAGTCGCACGCAGCCAGGCTTTGCGGTCATATTCCTTGTCGCGCATCCGGTTCAGGCTCCGCTTCAGCTGTGCCTCAGCCCGCCGCAACAGTGGTCTGGCATCCTGCATATAGACGAAACCGCGCGTCACGATGTCGGGTCCCGCCAAAATCTGCCTTGTGTTCCGGTCCACCGTCATGACCACGATCACGATACCTTCCTGAGCCAATTCCATCCGCTCGACCAGCAGTTCGTCTTCGAAGGTGCGCATCTCTCCGTTGCTGATGAACACTTCGCCGGACGGGATCGTTTTACCCCGTTTGGCCCGGTTGCGGAACACCGACAGCGTGTCGCCGATGTTCAGGATAAACACGCGGTCCTCGGGAATGCCCGTCTGCAGCGCCAAATTGCGATGGTTTAGCAGCATGCGGTATTCGCCGTGAATCGGAATGAAATATTTCGGCCGGATAAAGCTAAGCATCAGCTTCAAATCTTCCCGGTTGCCATGACCGGACGTATGGATATCGAAAATCGAGCCGTAAATGACATGTGCCCCGGCCCGCAGCAGCGCGTCGATGCTCCGGTTGATGTTCGGCGCATTACCCGGAATTGGGGATGAAGAATAAATCACCGTGTCCCCGGGATAAACCTGCACATGGCGATGAGCGCCCGAGGCGATCCGGCTTAAGGCAGCATTGGGTTCGCCTTGGCTGCCCGTGCATACGATCAAAATCTGCCGGTCCTCAAACCGGTCGATATGCTTCACATCAACCAGCATGCCTTCCGGTACGCGAATATACCCCAGTTCCTGTCCGATGGCAAATACTTTCTCCATGCTGCGGCCGATGACGACAATCTTCCGGTTGCACAGCGCCGCCGCCTCCACGACCTGCTGAAGCCGATGGACGTTGGACGCAAACGTGGCGAACAAAATCCGCCCTTTGCAGCCGCGGAACGAATCCAGAATCGCGTCGCCGACGCGGCGTTCGGAAGGAGTGAACCCTTCCTTCTCGCTGTTGGTGCTGTCGGCCAGCAGCGCCAGCACGCCTTCCCCGCCGACGCTGGCCATTTTGAACAGATCGGCCGGACGGTCCTCCGGCGTAAAGTCGAACTTAAAATCCCCCGTGTGCACGACGGAGCCGTAAGGCGTATCAACCACGATGCCAAACGCATCGGGAATACTGTGCGTCGTCCGGAAAAAATGCACGGCCAAATGGTTAAACTTAAAGCGATCATCCTCATGAAAAACATGCAACTCCGCCTCGCCCTGCAGCCGGTACTCTTCCAATTTCGCCTTGACTAGGCCAATCGTCAGCGGCCCGCCGTAAATCGGAATCTGCAGCTGGCGAAGCACAAAGGGAATGGCCCCGATATGGTCTTCATGACCATGCGTCAAAAAAAGCCCTTTCATTTTATGTTTGTTATCAATCAAATAACGAATATCCGGAATAATGCAGTCGATGCCCGAAAGCCGGGAATCCGGAAATTTAAGGCCGGCGTCAATCAGGACGATTTCATCCCTATATTCGATGCCGTACATGTTTTTGCCGATTTCGCCGATGCCGCCAAGCGAAAAGATACGGACGGGCGGCGGAGACGATTTGGAACGCCGGTTTGTTTTTGCTGGTTTATTTGCTGCTACATTCATTAGATCGTTAATCCTCTCTGAAGGGTTCATTCTTCGTAAGCATTCATACAAAATTATACTGAATAATGGGCATAATAACTATTTAAATTTTTCTCGTGGCGGTAAAGGCGATTAGGAGTTGTTCCATTTTCAATGGAATTAATACACCAGCAGCTTGCCTTTCGGTCATCAGAACCCTTGATTGCAAACAGAAATAGACCGTTACCTTGAGCGGAACGGTCTATTTCCGTTTGGTTCATTTTATATGGCTTGTTTTCTTCAACTTCACTACCTGCTCTTCAGACAACCCCGTAACCTTAACCACCAGCGATATATCCATTCCCTCGCGAAGCATATTAAGCGCTGCCTTTTCCATGCCCACGGCTATCCCTTGTTCAATCCCTTTCTCTATACCTTCCTCCATACCTTCTTTCAAACCTTCCTCGTATCCCAAACGACTCCACGCGGGCATCAGTTTCATAATAGATTCACCTTCCTCCGGGTATTGTTCCTTCAACTCTTCTAGCAACCGCTTGTCCTGCTCGGGATCGGTATTGAAATACTGATCCGCCACCGACATGATCAGGGCCATTCGCGCATCATCCAGCTTTCCTTGCAGCCGTAAAATCATCCGTAAATACGCCAGGCGTATTTCTCGCTCTTCTCCCTTAGTATAGCCCATTTTCGCCAGCAGCGCAGCAGCCACCGGATTGCCGGAATCGATAAATTGCCGCCAGGGTTGCTTCCGCAGCACCACCTTCATAAATTCAAACCGCAAAATCGGCTGCTGCGGCGTGCTCATCTCCAGCGTATTTTTCTCCTCCCTGACCTCGTCCGCCGTAAAGACGGCAATGGGAATAATGAGTTTATATTCCTTCCGATGCCGCTCAAACAAACGGCTGAAATAGATGAACATTCGCTCATGGAAGTCGTTCTCCCGGTAGGATTGCGGCTCGATGTGGATCAGTATGTAGGTATCCAACTCCAAATATCTCGTCTCCAGCAGCAGATCCAGCGTCCGCTTTTCCCCGCCAACGATATCCACAAGCAGCTCCTGCATCAAAAATCGAGTATGGCGATGATCGAGGAGCTTGTCCAGTTCAGGAAAGAACAGTTCGATAAACTCCGCAAAAAAGGTTTGCAATAGCTTCTTGAACGCTTCATCATGCGGAGTGAATGGCCTGCCTTCCGGCCATCTTGCTTTCTCTTCTTTTACCGCTAGTTCAAAAGCACTCATGTGTAATCCTTCCTTTCCCAGTAATGGGGCAATTTCGCAACAAAAAAGCACACCGCCATAGCGTCCCAAAGACGCCAGCAAGTGTGCTTCACTTTTTCGTTCCATAGTTATAAGTAAACTATACCACCGATCAGGATCGGAAAGCAATGTTGTTTTCGTGCCGAAATATACCCGCATGGGCATTTTTTTATTTTCGGCACAATGCGAAATTGAGGATTCGCAGTTCTTAATTACAGGAGGAATTTTACATCCCATCGCTGCCAGTGAAGCAAAAAAGCCGGGCAAGTGCCCGGCTTATCCCTTACTTCTCAAACGTCAGTTCCCGTATCATCCGATTGAGCACGGCGGCGCTCTCGCCTCTTGTGGTGTTCGACTTCGGCGCGAACCGCTTGCGGCTGTCGCCGTTTACGATATCAAGCCCGCTCAAGACCTGAACCGCTTCTTCGGCCCAAGCATCGATCTCGGCCCCGTCGGCGAAAGCGGCTTGCGGAGCGCTGCCGCGCTGGTATCCAGCGTATTCAAGCGCCTTGAATACCATCACGGCCATCTCTGCGCGCGTGATCGTCCGATCCGGTCTAAACATGCCGTCCGCATATCCGCCCACGATGCCGGCCTTTACCGCCGCCTGGATTGGACCGGCGTGCCAGTCGGACGCCGCTACATCCCTGAAGGAGCTCGCCGCAGCCGAATCGGCTAGCCCCAAAGCTCTCACGATCAGCGCCGCAAATTCGGCCCGCGTGACCGGAGCATCCGGCACGTAGGTTTGCTGCGTGCGCCCGGTAGCGATCATCTTGGCAGCCAGGGATTCGACGTCCGCCTTGGACCAGTGGGAGGCAATATCCCGGAACGTGGTCGCATTCTAGGTCACCAGATAAGTCCCATTCGCCTGGCTGTAGATATCGATCTGCCGCCCGTTCGCCTTAAACGGTACCGGCATGTAACCACCGCCGCCGTCCAGACGCACTACCGCAAGCGAAGCGGATGAACCAGGCTGCTCCAGCAATATCGACCGTTTCACGTAGGATGCATACTCATTCAGCGCCACGGGTATGGTGGAACGAAAGTTATATGCCCATTTTGCAACGGACATGAAGCTATTCATTATTTTGGCTATTTTCTTGGTTATCAATGGAATAGCATTGGCGATTAATAAGTTAAAGCTCATTAGGGTTTGAACAAATTTGTGAAGTGCAATTGAGGTATAAGATTCGATATGCTAAGATAACAATAGAAACAAGGAGGCTGCGCCACAGCCTCCCCGGTACAAACACTTGGGTGGGAAACCTCCAGTTCAAGCTGAAAATGACCCGTTCCCCTAGCGCTAACCTGGGCGGGTTATTTTCGTTTGTTCAGATAGGTGAGCAATGCGAGGATAAACATTCCAAGCATGAGCACTTCCGAAAACGAAAATTTCATACGCATCACCTCCGATCTGGAGGCAATACTTTCCCAACCCAAGTTCAGTTGTACAAGCTGAATTATATCATACGAGCCTGCGATTGCGCAGGCTCATTTGTTAGTCAGTTCCTTTAGCCGGACAACGCCACCCAATGCCCCTCGGACACCTCAACGAGCTTGGAATGCTCGACATCGTATTTAACCGTTTCCGCAGGGTCATCGGCAAGCTCCCGCTTTTTGCGGGCTTCGAGCTTCGGGTCCGGCACCGGAATGGCGGCCAAAAGCGATTTCGTATATTCGTGCTGCGGATTGGCATACAGCTCCTCGCTTTCGGCCAGCTCCACGATTTTGCCCATATACATCACCGCCACGCGGTCGCTGATATGCTTAACCATCGAAAGATCGTGGGCGATAAATAAATAAGTCAGGCCCAACCGCTGCTGTAGCTCCTCCAACAGCTTGACCACCTGGGCTTGAATAGACACGTCAAGCGCGGAAAGCGGCTCATCGCAAACGATAAACTTGGGTTCCACCGCCAAGGCGCGGGCAATCCCGATTCTTTGCCGCTGCCCCCCGGAGAACTCATGAGGATAACGCCGGGCAAAAGCGGGATCAAGCCCAACCATATCCAGCAGTTCCCCTACCCTTTTCCTCCGTTCGGCCCGGCTGCCCGCCAGCCGGTGAACATCGAGGGCCTCCCCGATAATATCTTCTACTTTCAGCCGGGGACTGAGCGAGGCATAAGGGTCCTGAAAAATCATTTGCATATAACGGCGCATCGTTTTCATTTCGGCGGGAGACAACCGGTTAACCGGAATTCCCTGGTAGTACACATTCCCGCCCGTCGGCTGATGCAAGCGCAGGATGGCCCGTCCGGTCGTCGACTTGCCGCTCCCCGATTCCCCGACCACGCCAAGCGTTTCCCCTTCCTGGATCTGAAAGCTAATGTCGTCAACCGCTTTTAAAATCGTCCCTTTGCCCAAGTCAAAATATTGCTTCAAAGATTTAACCTCAAGCAAAGGCAGGGCGCTGCCCGCCCCCGCGGATACGAGCGGGGCCGGCTTCGGCTTCTTCTTCTCGCCAAGGCGCGGCAGCGCGTTCAGCAGCTTCAGGGTATACGGATGGCGCGGCTGGGCGAAAATTTCTTCCACCGTTCCGCTTTCCACAATCTCGCCGTCCTTCATCACCACGACCCGATCGCACATCCCGGCCACAACGCCCAAATCATGCGTAATCAAAATAATCGAGGTCCCGAACCGCTCCTGCATCGTTTTCATCAAACTTAAAATTTGCGCCTGAATAGTGACATCCAGCGCCGTCGTAGGTTCATCGGCGATAAGCAGCGCGGGACGGCAGGCGAGGGCGAGGGCGATCATCACGCGCTGGCGCATCCCCCCGGAGAACTCATGGGGATACTGTTCATACCGCAGCTCGCTATGACGTATGCCTGCCAGCTTCAGCAATTCGATCGCTTCTTCCTTCGCTTCCTTGCGGGACAATTTCCGGTGCTTGATCAGGCTTTCGGAAATTTGCTCGCCGATTTTGAGCGTCGGATTCAACGAGGTCATCGGGTCCTGAAAGATCATGCCCATGTCGCGGCCGCGAATGCTTTCCATCTCTTTTTCCGAGTAATCGGCCAGATTGTTCCCCAGAAAAATAACATCCCCTTCTTGTACGTATGAAGGAGGGGAAGCCAGCAGCCGCATGACGGAACGGGCGGTGACGCTTTTCCCGCTGCCGGATTCGCCGACAATGCCCAGCGTCTCTCCTTTTCCCACCTCGAAGCTGACCCCGCGCACGGCTTGCACCTCCTGATCGCGCGTCCGAAAAGTAACCGAGAGATTGTTGACCCGCAATATGGATTCCATTTTCCGCAACACCTTCCAGTTTAAATCATAAAAATCAATCATTGACATCAAAAACAAGCTTACCTAATATATACTATATCAATCGGAATAATTCAATTTAAAACGCAAGGAGGTGGAACCATGCAAGCCGCACCGGCGACAAGAGAGCAACTGGAGACCCTGTCCATCAGAAAAACGATCAGCATCACTTACGGCAAAATGGTCATAAATCCCGCTTATCGTTACTTCATCTGGTTATTAGGGGCCCCGGTCCATCTCGTTGTTCTATTGATATACATATTTCGCAAAAGGCAAGACGCTTACGGCTCACTGCTGGCCGCTGCCAGGAAGGAGCTTCTGGAATCCGGCTATAAAGAGAAGCTGAAAGCGGAAATTGCCGAGGAATTGCGGCGTAAGCAGTTATTTTTCGGACAACCGGTTGCGGACGGGAAACAAAAGCGCCAAACGGAAAAAGAAGCCGAAGCCCGCTTCCATGAGGCGGCCGTAGATGAAGCCGAACGAAAGCTGGCGCAAGGCCGGCTGCAAAAAACCAGCTTCGCCGGCACTTTTCAAGCCCTGGTTCAACAGCCGCTGTTTTTGGCGCTGACGTTCCTTCCCGGATTGCCGATGTATGCTTTGATCTTCCTTTATACCCATCCTTACTTGAAGTACGTGTTTGAGCGATTGGTGATGAGCCTGTTCGTGATCATGGGCGTGTCCATCCTCGTATTTACAATCCTGTATCTCTCGCCGATGAATCCCGCCGCCAACATTCTCGGCGAAACCGCGACGGAGGAGCAAATCGCCCAATTCAACAAAATATACGGGCTCGACCAATCCTATTTCGTCCAATTGTGGAACACGATCAAAGGCATCGCCTCGTTCGATCTGGGCAAATCGTTTTCGGGCAATGAACAAGTCACGGCCACCATCGCCCGCAAGTTCCCGATTACGCTGGTATTAACCGTTATTTCGCTGATGCTGGCGATCCTGATTGCCATTCCGGTAGGGATCATATCCGCCGTCAAACGAAATTCGCTGTGGGATTATACGTTTATGTTCATCGCGTTGATCGGCTTGTCGATACCAAACTTTTGGCAGGGGCTCATCTTCATCCTGAACTTTTCGATCAAGCTGCATTGGCTGCCCGCCACCTTTAATCCGCAGAATGCGCTGTCCTTCATCATGCCGACCGTCGTTTTGGGGACCGGGCTGACGGCGGCCGTGGCCAGAATGACCAGGTCGTCCACCTTGGAGGTCATCCATGAAGACTATATTCTTACCGCCAAGGCCAAGGGGCTCAGCAAACGCCAGGTATTGCTGAAACATGCGTTGCGCAACGCGATGATTCCGATCATTACCGTCATCGGCCTGCAATTTGGCGGGATGCTGGGCGGTTCGGCCGTCACGGAAAAGGTGTTCAACATCAGCGGGATCGGGAGCTACATCGTGGACAAGCAATTTATCCCCGACATCCCCAGCATCATCGGCGGGGTCGTCTATACCGCGATTACCATATCCCTGGTGAACATGGTCGTCGATATTTTTTACGCTTTCTTCGATCCTCGTATCCGGACGAAGATGAAACACTATTAAAAGCGGGTGCAATTAAGATATGAACAAAAACAAACAACGGCGCAGCCCGGAGTACACGCTGGCGGTATACGCTTTGCTGACCGGTTTGTTCGTGATGGCGCTGTCGGCGTTAAATCTGTTCAAGCCCTATGTCTCGGACACGTTTCTGCCGGCAATGTCCGGTTTGCTGTTTATCGCCCTGTTTCACCTCGTCGCCCTGCTGCTCGCCGCCAAGTATGCCGGCGGCCGAAAGCCGGCTCCATGGCTGGCTTGGGTAGCGTGTCTGCTGATTTTGACCTCCGTTACCGGCAACCTGTTCGCTTTACTGCTGGGCGTGAATCTGCTCGTTAAAATCCTTAACCGCGACAATCCTTCGGCCTCCAGATGGGAGGACGTGTGGGAGAAGCTGACCGCAAGCGCCGCCTCCATGCTTGGCCTGTTTTTTATCATCTTTTTGTTTTCGCTGTCCATTTGCAGCTACTTTACGTTTGATTACGCGATGGCCACGGAAAACAATTACGGGGCGATTCTTCAGCCGCCAAGCCTTGCCTACCCGCTTGGGACGGATAACTTCGGCAGATGCTTGTTCTCGCGCATTGTGTTCGGCGCCCGGATTTCCCTGGCGGTCGGCTTCCTCTCCACCGCGATTCCGGTTCTGATCGGCGGCGCGCTGGGGGCGATATCGGGATATTACGGACGGCACACCGACAATATCATCATGCGGGCGCTGGATATTCTTTACGCCATCCCCGGAATTCTGCTGGCGATTGCGATTATCGCCGCGTTCGGCGCCAATACGGTGAATTTGATCCTGGCGCTGAGTGTGGGCGCGATCCCCACTTACGCCAGAACGATGCGGGCCAACGTACTGCTGGTGTCCACCTTTGAATTTGTCGATGCCGCCCGGGCCTTGGGGACTTCGAACGCCGCTATCATTTTCAGGCATATCGTGCCGGGATCGCTCGCGCCGATGATCGTCAAATCCACCTTAATGATCGGCAGCGCGGTCATTTCCACGAGCAGCCTCAGCTTTCTCGGTCTCGGGGTGGAGCCGCATATTCCGGAATGGGGCAATATTTTAAAGTTGGGCAGCGCCTACTTGGAAACCCATTCTTACCTGGCCGTATTTCCCGGACTGGCGATCATCCTGCTCGTGTTGTCCTTTAACTTTCTCGGCGACGGCCTCAGGGACGCCCTGGATCCAAAGCTCGGCTAGCCTTAACTGCTGAAACATTTTTTATTTATGGGAGGAGTCATTATGAAAAAACATGCATGGTTTATCCTGCCGCTTGCTTTTGTCCTTATCGCCGGCGGCTGCACGGTCAAAACCAAATCGGACGTGGCCACGAACACCGAGCCGAAGACGGAAACCGAAACGGAGAAAGTAACGGACCAGACGCCCGTCGATATCGAACTTCTGGGGATGAGCATCAATGAATCGGATCTGAACATCGTCCGCGACCAGCTTACCAAAAACGGATTCAACGTTAAGCTGAACATTCAGCCGGACTACGGCAGCTTTAAGGCCCAGGAGGACGCGGGGAATTTTGATATCGCCCATTCCAGCTGGACGACGGTGACGGGCAATCCCGATTACGCGGTCAGATCGCTGTTCAAGACGGGCGGAGATTACAGTATTTTGGACGATCCGGAAATCGACAAGCTGATCGATCGGGCCGCGACGGAAACGCCGGAGCAATACAAGGAAACGTACAAGCAACTGGAGCAGCGCCTCGTGTTCGACAAAGCCTATATCGCACCGCTTTATATCTCGTTGAAAAGCCAAGCAGTCAACAAAGACATCCTGAATCCCGATACCGTCAGACTGTCCAAATCCCGCGCTTTGGCCTGGGAAAGCATCGACTTCAACGACACGTCCAAGCGGGACAAAGAGCCGCTGCTGCTTACCCAATCGGCTTCCGTGCTGACTTCGCTCGACCCGATCAAAGGCAACGACGGCTCGATCAATCAGCTCAATACCAATATGTACGTCCGCTTAATCAATCTTACGGATGACGACAAAATCACCTCGGACGGCTCGTTGTCCTACAACCACAGCATCGCCGAAGGCAACTCGGAATACTATTTCCTGCTCCGGGACGATATCCATTTCGCCAAGATTGAAAATAAACAAGCCGTAGATACGGGCGAACGCGTGGGCGCCGACGACGTCGTCTTCTCCCTGAACCGGGCCAAGGACAAAAACTCGGTGCCGGATCATCGGACGTACAGCCTGCATGAGCATATTAAAAGCGTGGAAATCGTCACGAACATCGCCTCCCTGGAGGGAATCAAGCAAGCCGGCGGCGGCGGAACCGTCAAGGAGGCTTTGGAAGCGGGGGTGGATACGAAAATTAAAGAGCTCGTCGCCGATAAAACCCAAGCCGACAACAAAGCGGGCAAATACCAGGTGGTCAAATTGACCACAACCGAGCCTTTCCCGCAAGTTTTAAACTACCTGGCCCATCAATCCGCCGGCATCGTGTCCAAAAAGCAGGTGGAAAGCATTAATACGTATGACGTGGCCACCTTCGATGTCAACAAGGACATTCCGTACGGCGACCAAAACACGGTCACGGAAGGCAGCCAGTACAACAACACTTTGTATACCAGCGGCCCTTATATTTTGTCATCCAAAAATGATTACGAAGCGATCTTTTACAAAAATCCCGGTTATCGCAAAGGCTCCAAAGACGAGCCTAAAATTTCCACGGTGAAAGTGCGCTTCATCGCCGATCCGGACAGCGCGCTTTCCGCGCTGCGCAACAGCGAAATCCACCTCTATTACGGAGTGCCGGAAACGAAATACGATATCGTGAAGGGCGACGGCAAGCTGAAGCTGCAAACGATCGAAAGCAACGCCGTAAGCTATCTGCTCTTTAATACGAAGGGCCGGGACGTAGCCAAAAGCGAAGACCTGCGCAAAGCGGTGCTGTATTCCATCAACCAGGACGAAATTCTCGCCTTCTACAACAACAACAAGCTCAAAGCCGTCTCCACCGTCAGCCCGCTGGTCAAAACCGGCAACGAGCTCGTCGCCGATGCGGCAAAGGTCAAGGAGTATTTGGAGAAATATAAAGCATCCAAGTAACAGAGCTTTGCAGCTACACGCAAAAACAGCCTCTGCGCTCCCCGGGAAGCACAGGGGCTGTTTCACACGGAATAAGATCAGAGCACAAGAAAAGGTTCCATAAACGCATACTCCTCCGTTAATAGAACCCTGTATGATACTAATAAATGCCTACTCCCACACCCTGCCGTTTTCCGCGGCCGCAAGCCATTGCTTCGCGAGCAGATCGTGGCCGGCTGCGGTCGGGTGCATGCCGTCCCATAGCCAGTATTCCGCATCTGCCTTTTGGGCGGCTTCCTCAAATGCCGCCTGAAGCGGAACATGCACGGCGCCGAACTCTTTCGCCAAACGGAGCACGATTTGCTGGTAGCGGGAGATGATCTCCCACCACAACGCCCACTTCTCCGCCGTTGCGCTCGTTTTCAAGATGAAAGGCTCGCAGAGAACAAGCTTGGCGTCCGGCAAAACCTCTTTCGTCTCCTGCAACAGATGACGGTAAGCGCGTTCAAACCGGTCCGTAAACCCGCCCGGCTGATCGTTCACGGTGAACCAGGCGTCATTGACCCCGATGAGCAGGCTAACAACATCCGGCTTCAGGCTGATCGCATCCTCGTTCCATCTCGCGTATAAGTCGGATACCCGGTTTCCACTGATCCCCCGGTTGATAAAAGAAGGCTGGAGATGAGCATATTCGTTCCCCAGTTTGGCGGCGATGATGTAGGCGTAGCCATGGCCCAAAATATGATTGAGGTCGGTTCCGCGGTCCCGATTGCCGTCGGTAATGGAATCCCCTTGAAACAAAACAACCAACCTTTTTTTCATCTTAAATCTCTTCCCCTTTCGTTCCTTTACCTTTAAGAATGACCCGGATGGCGAATCGTCAGTGTTCCCCTGCTTGATACACAAAAGGCACAAATTTACGCCAAGCAACCCCCAATAGTATACACCCTTTTCCGTCCGGGTGTCTTTAGCGGGTAGTTATAATTTGGTATCTCCCTTATCTACTCCGCAAACCGTAAAGTGAACACAAGCGCCCATTCGGTCCGGCTTAATGATTCCGGAGAAAGGTCCGCCATAATGATCTCGTTGGAGCTTGTGGCGTGCATGCCAAACACATATACAGGCTGATCGGTGGTAAACGAAAACGGTTCGGCACTCTTTATCAAACCTCTTGCTTTCAGCCCTTTTTCCCACGGGATTGTAAAGGTAGACAGGCTTGATCCCTGTTGATCAACGGTACAGACTTTAATTGTACTGTAATCATCCCTACCTTCCAATGATACCGTGTCTATGGATATGATGACTTCGACTTCGTGACCACTCTTCGACTCTTCCGTACTGTGAAACAAATCCCCGATAAAACCTGCGGAATCCGCTTTCCGCCCGTCTTTCCAGATGTCTATATCCAAGCTGGCATTAGGCTTTTTTCCTTCATACGTTAATTTAAAAGCACCGGACATCGAGCCGAGGAAAAGCTGAAACTTGGCTGCGTCCCCCTTGAACAATTCAACGGGCGTCAGCTTTATCGTAACAGGGTCTGGCTTATTGCCCGGCGGGGTCTCTGTACTTTCTGCGAAACAGCCAGTTAAGAAAAATAACATGATCAATATGCTAGCTTTTACCCGCATTTCGTTCCTCCCTTCACTATGTGATAATTCAACCAGCTCCCCGTTGTACTCGATAATATCCATTTATCCTTCATATTACGGCTTTTTCATAGGGTAATCCATCCCCTCCCAACTGAATTATTGGGCTTATTTACCAATCCGAACGATATTGGGGATTTCGCTGCATCACAACTATAAAATTACACAGATACCTCAAAGAGTGATTTCTGAGCCTCAGCGATAACTAACATGTGGAGGATGATCTTTTTGATGTTTTGCATAATTGCGGCACCATAACTCGCCGTCAAACCACCTGATGTTTTTGGAATGCCCGATAAGAAAGAGGCACCAGCAACGCTATAACGGCTACTGCAAACCCTGTCATGACTTTATACTCCAAAATCATTTGACCAAAAATATGGTACACTTCATAATCGGTTAGTTTTTTAAACCCGTCCATCATATTTTCCGGAAACAAATTCATTAAATGATTAAACAGGCGGCTGCTTTTGCTGGCCGGAATGAACAACGGACCGATCAGAAAAATTCCGATAACAATGATAACGGGAAAGGGGCCCCTCATCCGGCTCGACAACCACAGCGTCACCGCTCCCACAAGCAGACAGGCCAGACTGCCAATGAGGACCGCCCATAAATATGATTGGAAAACCGTATAGGGGACAGGCGCCAAGAGCTCAATTATCTGTATACTTGCGTTTCCGCCATCAAATCCATAGATCCCCAATAGCAAGAGCGTATAGGCCGCCACCGCAAAGACGATCAGTCCCAGGGACACCAGGAAACTGGCTTTTAATTTGGCGGCGATCACCTTATTGCGGCCATAGCGGGTGGATAGGATGATCGAGTCAGCCCCGCTCTGGTATTCACCAGCAAACACGGGAGCGAGACAAATCGCAATCACAAAAGCAATGATTAAGAAGAGATTCGGCAGATTTTCAAACACATTTTCCCAACCGGTAACATAATCCAATTGAAAGGGAATCGGAATGCTTTCATTCATCTTTATAAAAAAAGCTTTCTCCTTCGCTGAATAATTTCCATAGGAATAATCACCATTCAAATACTGATTAACTTTTTCCATCCGCTTTTGATAAAATTCCTTTGCATCACTTGGCTTCAATCTGTCGATAATATAAAAATCGTACTCATTCAAAGGAGAAAAAGCAAAACTAATCAAGGTATAAATCTGATTATTTTTAACTTCATATTTGGCATGGGATTCAATGGTCATCTCTCCTTTCTTATCAAGGTTTTTCGGATCACGCATCACTTTTTGGTGCCGTTCAACCGTATCCGCTACTTTTTTCACGGTTAACGGTCCGGCAAGCTGACGGTTGTACTCCCTTAATAATCGGATAGCTGGTATTCCGTATAAGTATTTCCCATCCTTACCTGTTATCTGGGTATTCGTAATTAACACAATTGTCAAAAGTGGGATCATTACTACCAAAATCGCAATCCCTGCATAAAATGATTTCCGGCGGGTGATCTTCCGCAGTTCAAATCGGGTCAACGCATCCATAAGTGGTCCCCCTATTTTTCTTCACCGGCTGTTACAGCCGTTTCATCTTGAAAATGGTACAAATACAAATCTTCCAACGTCGGCGCAACCGATACTGCATCCTGGGAGGGCTTTACCGGGGACACGATGCGCAACTCCACCTGATTCCCTTCATGCCGCAGATTGCTTACACAATAGCGGGCATTCCATTCCTCCGCCTCTCTGGCCGAAACTTGGCAGGACCATACACAACCTTCCATGGTAGTAGTCAGTTGGGCCACCGTACCGGTCATCAACAGCCCTCCTTGCTTCATCACCATAATTTGGTCGGCTATGTACTCCACATCCGACACAATATGCGTTGAAAGAATAACGATTTTATCTTTGGCCAAATCGGCAATCAAATTGCGAAACCGTACCCGCTCCTTGGGGTCAAGTCCCGCCGTTGGCTCGTCCAGCACCAACACACGGGGATCGTTAAGCATCGCTTGGGCAATGCCCAGCCTTTGCTTCATGCCTCCGGAAAAGGTCCGGATTTTCTTACGGGCCACTTCCTCCAGAGCAACTGTGCGCAGCAATTCACGAGTTTTCCCCTTCGCCGCCGATAGCGTCAGTCCCTTCAACGAACCTACATACCACAGGAACTCCTCCGCGCTGAAATCAGGGTAATAACCGAAGTCCTGCGGCAAATAGCCCAGCAGATCACGATAACGCTCCCCCATGCGGGCAATATCCTGGCCGTTCATCTGAATCGTTCCCGATGTCGGATTGAGTATTCCGCAGATCATCCGCATCAACGTTGTTTTTCCCGCGCCGTTAGCCCCAAGCAGACCATACACACCGCTGGACAGGCGAACCGAAATATCGTTCACCGCTTTTTTAGCGGAAAATTGCTTACTTACCTGATTCAAGGTTAGTTCCATCATTGAGCGCCCCTCCACACTGATTTATAACTATAAAACCATAATTTTACACAACGATTCTCAACGCAGTTTCTATACTCCGACAGGCCTTGCGTACTCCGCGTACCTCGAAAGTAATTCCTGTGACTGTAAGCAGCAGCAATGCCAGCCATACTCCGATTGCCGATGTTTCAAACATTCCGAGGGAGGGATTAAGTGCTAGTATTGTTTGTACTAGTGCCACAAGACCGCAGTAAATCAAACAGTAATACCCGCAGCTCGGGGTGCGAACCCTATTCAACAGCCATAAGCAACCAAGACAGGTCAAATTGAAGGGCACAAGCAAATAGAGCAGAATGATGCTGATTTCTACCTCCATGTAGGCGCTCAATAATATGGCCAGCACTGCCAGACCTATCAGATCCGCTATTCCCAACAAACTCATGCGAACCAATATTAGCTTCTCCAGAAGATGGCGCGTACTTAATTCGATCTCCAGCATACGGCAGCTTAACGAACGAGTTAGCGTCTGTATACCCGCTGTCACCAGTAACGGTGCAGCAATAGAGACCAGCATGATAAGTTGGATATTTTCCTTCGGTTTGTGAAGAGAATGCTGTAACATCAGAGCCGTCCCAAGTACAATAAACAACTGCACAACCCACACCTTCCAGCTGATGAAGCGAATCTGGGTCATATAGAACTCTGAAAAGGATGTTCTGCGGGCCGCCTGTGTTCGGTGCAGTATCTCTCTCGCCCCTTTGACGGTTTCCTCCAGCTTCTGCTTGTCAACGAGGGGTGAGGGGTAGTTCTGCAGGGCGGCGATGATGGTATTTCGCGACTCCTTGTCCAACGGATTCACTCCTTTCCCAGTACTGCCTTAGTACAGTCAAACCACGTTTAACCCGATATTGCACCATACAAACATTCACTCCTGTTATGCGAGCAATATCACGGAAGGTCAAATCCAAGCAAAACCGCATGAACACCAGTTCCCGTTGCTCTTCAGGCAACAAATGGAGCAACTCATGAACCAGTTGCCTCCTTTCTACCTGATCCTCTATTGAGATGCTTTGCTGCAAGACTTTCCTTTCCGCCTCCTCCGCTGCTTCCTCCCAAGATAGGGACGGCCGCTTCCGTAGATGATCATTGCAAAGATGGCGAGCGATCGTGTATAAGTAAGCGCGGCATTTTCCTGTATTTCTGTAACCTTCAATGTGTCGACAAAAACGATAAAAGGTTTCTTGTGTCAAATCCTTCGACTCTTCCTCATTCCTTATCCGCCAGTAACAATATTTCTGAATGTCAGTATAGTA
This sequence comes from Paenibacillus sp. FSL R5-0527, assembly GCF_038008055.1. Taxonomy (NCBI): domain Bacteria; kingdom Bacillati; phylum Bacillota; class Bacilli; order Caryophanales; family Paenibacillaceae; genus Paenibacillus; species Paenibacillus sp. FSL R5-0527. The sequence continues at coordinate 5,710,995 of NZ_JBBOYI010000001.1, forward strand.
GAGCTCAATCAGCTGCGTCAGATATTGGGTTTCCCCCTGCTGGATACGCCTAATCCATTCACTCTCGTCCAACCACGTCCCCCCCTCCATCATGTATAACTGTTTTAGGTGAAAAAAAAATGAAATAGTATGTGTCTTTTTTGTGAAGTTTCTCAAACAGAAACTTCATATGAATTTGCCTGCATATGATATAAACGAGCGTAAACCCCTCCCTTTCCAAGCAACTCTGTATGCGCCCCAAATTCTATTATTTGTCCAGAATCCATAACAATAATGTTATCTACTTACCGGGTATTAACAAAACGATGAGTGTTCTCCTATCACGTCTAATGATGCTGTGGGTTCATCCAATATTAATATAGAGGATGGTTTCATCAACGCTTGTACAGGCAATTTTCATAGGCTACGGATATTAACGACAAAAAGGAGAATGATTTTATACGAAAGGGGAGGGGAAACCTAGCTGAGGAGAGGCGAAAAATAAACCAAAAAAATAAGGCTCAACCTAATAATCAGCGCTTAACAGGGAGGGCCCGGTAAACGACCGTGGAAAGAAATATCGGCAGATCAATATCCGCTGTCCGGACGCTTTGCACGATTATCCCGTTTGATCCGGCAGCAGAGAGGAAGATAAATTCAGGAGAGGAAAATAAGTTTGGGAGAAGCAGACATGTTCGAGATCGTTAGACAGATTTGTGAGAAGGAAGTTTAGGAGACATGAAGCAGACCTGACGAGAGGAAGGAGGGGCAAGACACCGGGAAAAAGGAAAGGGCCGTGATTAGCCACCCTCTCCCCCCTGAACAAGAGGGATAATCGTGCAAAGCAGCATGCAGGGATACCAGGACACGAACGCTATCATAATTTATTTTGTCAAGCACTGATCTCGGTTTTTAACCAAAAATAGGCCGCCCAAAAGCGGCCTCCCCCGGCTTGCGGTTCGCCGTACGCAGTGAACCATATGTCGTTTTATACTGTTAGCCTTATCGCCGGCCCTTATTCTACCGTCGCAGCTGCCTTATTTCACGGCCACATAAAACAGCCGGGCGGCGTCATCCATCGCTTCAACCCACTCGAAGTCGGCGTAGCAGTTCACTTCGCGGAAGCCGCATTTCAGCAGCTCGCTTTTCATCCATGCTGGATCGTAGGCGCGCTGTGTATGCGTCTCTTCAAAACGGCGGTACAAGCCCGGCCCGTTTTCCTCTTCGCGGGCGAAAATCGTCAAATGATGTTCGATCTCATTCCGGAACGGGTCGCGCTCGCACGTCCAAATATACGCCACCCGCGATTCGTCCCAAATAAACGGCTGCTCCTCCTCATACCGGATCAAGGTATTCGGGTGATGCACGTCGAACAGGAATGTCCCGCCGGGTTTTAGCCCTTCATATGTACGGCGGAAGGTGCGGACGATATCGTCCTCTTCCAGCAAATAGTTCAGGCAGTCGCAAAAGGAAATCACCGAATCCACCGGTTCCGGCATGGCCCATTCCGTCATGTCCTGCTGCACCCAGCGCACACTGCCTTCCCGGAACAGGCGAACGCCCTGGGGCGTGCCTTCCATTTTGCGCCGGGCCACCGCCAGCATATCGACGGATAAATCGATGCCCGTCACCTCGAAGCCGGAATTCACGAGCGGAATCGTGATGCTGCCCGTGCCGCAGCCGAGATCGACGACCGACTTCGGCATTCCGTGCCGTTCCCAGGCGGTGCGGGCAAAGCGAATCCAGTCCGGATACGGCATATCCTCCATCAGTTCGTCATATACGTAGGCAAATTTTCGATACGAAGCCATTTCGTCACCGCGCTTTCTGTGATTTAGCCTATTCCCCGGCATTTCCTTCCCCGGCCTCGGGCTGCGTCAAATAGGTCCAGTTCTCCTTCTGCACGACCTTGCCCTCTTTCATCAGCTTGCCGAGCGCGCGCTTAAACGCCGCTTTGCTGATGCCGAAGCGCTGTTTGATTAAGTCCGGCGACGTCGCGTCCGAATACGGCATTCCCCCGCCTTGCCGGCTGCGCAAATACGCCAAGATGCGTTCGGCGTCCTCGCCCATGCCGACTTCCTTGCGCGGGGCCATCGACAGGTTGACGCGCCCGTCCTCGCGGACATGGGCGACCCGCACGCTGACGCTTTCGCCCAGCCGCAATAGGCGGCTTCGCTCTGTGGCGTGGATCATGCCGATCGCGCCGAAGCCGAGCACGCCGCCCTGCACGATCACGAACGTGCCCATTTGCAGCGGCTTGTATACAATCGCGTCCACCCAAGTGTTTTTCCACGACTGCGGGGCATGAAACGTATGCGGAGCCAACTCCTGCTCGCCGGCGAGCTTAGCCTTCAGCCGCCCCTGCTTGTCATGCTCCATGATCACGTAAACATGGTCGCCCACCTGCGGATGCAGTTCCTTTAGCTCCGGCAGCTCGCGGATCGGAAGCAGCAGCTGCCGCCCGAGTCCCATTTCCAGAAAGCAGCCCAGCCGGGGATGCACGTCCGCCACCTCCAGCAAAGCGAGCTCACCGAGCGTAAGCAGCGGTTTTTTCATCGTCGCCGCCAGCCGGTCCTCCGTATCGTAAAACAAAAACACGTCCACCGTTTCGCCCGGCTTCACCAGCCGGGTCAGCTCGGAATAATGCAGCAGAACGTCCTGCCCGCCCGCGCTGAGAAAATATCCGTAAGGCGAAACCTCCCGGTCGATCGGCAAAGAAACGATAGTGCCCGCGACGAGACTCATACCGTCTCCACAACTTTGGCGTCCGACCAAAGCCGTTCGATGTTGTAATATTCGCGCTCATCGCGATGGAACACGTGCACGACGACATCCCCCAGATCCATCAGCACCCAACGGGCGGAATCCATGCCTTCGATGCCGCGGATTTGCGCTCCGGCCTCCTGGGCCCGTTTGCGCACCTCGGTGGCGATTGCCTGTACCTGCGTATCCGAGTTGCCGTGGCAAATGACGAAATAATCGGCAATCAGGGAAATGCCTTTCAAATCGAGGGCCACGATGTTCATCGCTTTTTTATCGTCAGCGGCCTGAACCGCCAGGTTTAACAATTCATTTGATGTTACCGCCATTCATTCAGCCTCCTTGGTTTTTGCTCTTTGTTTGATCAAATCGTTGCGCGCCAGCAGCGTCAGCGGAAAAATCGGTTTACCCTTCTCCAGCAAAAAAGAAATGGTCGAATCGAAGCCCGCGATCAGCGCGTCTTCCAAATTCGTCTCGGCCAGATCGCGAATCTTCTCCACCCCGGGAAACTCCCGCCCCGGCTCCATGTAATCGGCCAGGCAGACGATTTTGTCCAGCAGGGTCATGCCGACCCGGCCGGAGGTGTGGTAGCGGATCGCGTCAAGCACCTCCCGGTCCTCCACGCCGTAATCCCTGCGGGCGATAAACGCGCCGACCTCGGCGTGCAGCAATTGCTTGTCATGTTCCAGCAGCTCGGCGTTCAGGGCGTTCTCGCGGATGATCGCTTCCTGCCGGTCGATCGGCCAAAACTTGGCCAAATCATGCAGCAAGGCCGCCAGATCCGCTTTGACCGGGTCGGCCCCGTAACGCCCCGCGAGGATGACGGCGGTTTCCATCACGCCCTCGACATGCTTCCAGCGTTTCGCCGGCATCCCCGACGAAACCGCCGCAATCAGCTCATCACGACTGTATCCCATACAATCCGCTCCTTGTCATATAATCATGCACGGAATCCGGCACCATATACCTGACCGAACGCCCCTGCGCCAAACGGCTGCGGATCAGGCTGGAAGAGATGTCGATCAGCGGCATTTCCGCCAGCCGCACCGCCTCCTGAATAAACGGAGGCAGCGCATCCAGTTCCAGAAAACTGCCCGGCCGCTGCAGCCCAATGAACGTAAGCATTCCGGCCAAATCCTCGATCCCTTCCCATTTGGGCAGGTAATTCACCATATCCGCGCCGATAATAAAATACAAGTCCAGATCGGGATGTTGTCCCCGGATTTCCCGGATCGTATCCACCGTATAGGAGACGCCGCCCCGCTTCAGCTCAATGTCGAGCGGCTTAAAGGCGGGATGGCCCTGAATGGCCGCCTCGACCATTTCCAGCCGCTGCTTGCCGCTGACTCCGGCCCGGTGTTTATGGGGCGGAATATGCGAAGGCATAAACCAAACCTCTTCAAGATGATGCTGTTCTCTGGCGGATTCCGCCGCAAGCAAATGGCCGAGGTGGATCGGATCGAACGCCCCGCCCATAATCCCGACTTTTTTCATGTTGGTTTCCCCCCGGGCCGTCCTAAGGAAGCTCGATTTGTTTGTATTCGCGCGATTCCTTGTACAGGACGATCGTGCGGCCGATAAGCTGCACCAGCTCTGCGCCGGCCCCTTCCGCCAAGGTTTCGGCAATCTCCCGCGGATCGTCCAAATTGTTGTTCAGCACGGAGATTTTGATCAGCTCGCGACGCTCCAGCGCTTCCGCGATCTGGCGGATCATATGCTCGTTCGTCCCGCCTTTGCCTACTTGAAAAATCGGCTGCAGCCCATGCGCCAGACTGCGCAAATAACGTTTTTGTTTTCCTGTTAGCATTGTATATTCAAGACCCCTTAACATTCAAATGTGCGATGCCCATACTGGCCATAACCGCCGCGCGCATCGCTTCGATCGGAGCGGGCAGGCCGGTCCAATGTTCAAACGCGTACGCGCCCTGGTAAATAAACATTCCGAATCCGCTGTGGATCGTGCAGCCTTTCATCTCGGCTCTTTGCAGCAGCTCCGTTTTCAGCGGATTGTAAATCAGATCGCTGACGACAATTCCCCCCGGAAGGAGATCGGGATCGATCGGGGTTTCCTGCACATGCGGGTACATCCCTGCCGATGTCGTATTGATCACAATATCCGCCGCTTGCAGATATTCCGTCGCTTCCTCCAAGCCGCAGCCGCTTATGCGGCCGAGATGGGCCCATTCCGCAGCCAGTTCGCTTGCTTTGTCCGCCGTCCGGTTGGCCACTATGACGTGGGCGGGACGTTCCAGGAGCAGCGCGTAAATGATGCCGCGCGCCGCGCCGCCCGCGCCCAGTACGACTGCGGTTTTGCCCGTCAGATCAGGCACCGCCTCTTCTTTCAGAGAACGGATGTAGCCGATGCCGTCGGTATTGTACCCCGTCAGCGTGCCGCCATCGTTGACCACCGTGTTGACGGCGCCGATATAACGCGCCCCTTCATCGATCCGGTCCAAATATTTCATTACATCCAATTTATGCGGGACGGTGACATTGATGCCGCGAAAGCCAAGCGCCGCGACCCCTTGCACGGCCTCCTTCAACCGCTCGCCCTTCACGTGAAAAGGCAAGTAGGCCCCGGCGAGGCCGCAAGCCTTCAGCGCCGCTTCGTGCATGGCCGGCGATTTCGAATGCCCGATCGGATCGCCGATCACGCCAAGCAGCAGCGGCAGCTTGTTCTTCTCCATTTGTTCCTGACCGTTCATAACTTCCCCCTCGGCCCCCTCAAGATCAAATTAAGGAGCGGCGCACCAGCACCTTGATTCCTTTCGGAACTTGGGCGGCCACGACGGCCCCGGCGTCGCTGTTGATTTTAATCCAGCCCAGGCCGGAAATGAACAGATCGCTTCTGCTTCCCTTGTTGATCCGGAACTCGTGCCGCGTCCATTCCGGAAGCTTGTCTATGTTTTCCCGGCTTGGCGGCGCCAGTATCTCGCCCGCATGGTCCGCGAACAGCTCGTCGGCCCGCGCCAGCTTCGTCCGGTGAATCGGCACGCGCCCGCTGACAAAACAGGTGAACGATTGCCGACCCCCTTGTACGAAATCAAAACGCCCGAAGCCGCCGAAAAATAACGTCTGCCCTTCATTCAACTGATAAACCGCCGGCTTCAGCGGCTTCTCCGGCAAAATGACGCCCAGATCGCCGGGGGCCACCATCTCGCTGTACCGCGAAGGATACACGATGCCCGGCGTATCGATGATCTCGCGCCCGTCATCGAGCGGAATATGGACCATATCGAGCGTCGTGCCCGGATAACGCGAAACGGTGAGCTCCTGCTCCAAATCGCTGTAATCGCGGATCAGCCGGTTGATGAGCGACGATTTGCCGACATTGGTCGCCCCGACCACGTATACGTCGAGATCGCCGCGGTGGGCCGCCACCGCCTCCAGCAGGCGGTCAAAGCCGCTGCTTTGTTTGGCGCTGCACAGCACGACGTCCTCCACCTTCAGCCCCATATCCTTTGCTTCCTTTTGCACCCAGTTCCGCACCTTGTTCCAGTTCGTCACCTTCGGCAGCAGGTCGATCTTGTTCACGGCGAGCAGCACCGGGTTGTTGCCGATAAACCGCTGCAGCCCGGAGATGACGCTGCCCTGGAAGTCAAACAGGTCGACGATATGGATGACAAGCGCCTTTTTGCCGCCGATTTGCGCCAGCAGCCGCAGGAATTCATCCTGCTCCACCGTCACCGAAGACGATTCGTTGTAATTTTTAATGCGAAAACAGCGCTGGCAGATCACCGGCTCTTTGGCGAGCGCCCCGCTCGGGACATATCCCGGCTTATCCTGCGCCTCGCTTTGCAGCGCGATGCCGCACCCGCTGCAGCGAAGTCCGCCTGCTGTTCCCCGTACCTCCGTCATCGCTTTTTTTCCTCCTCCAGCCATAATCCAACTTTGCCCAGCCGCCGTTTGACGATGCGCTCCAGCAGCCGGTTGATGCGCGTTCCCAGCCCTTCATCCTGAACGGAAATCGGCAGAACCAGGATCGTGTACAAATCCAGGCGGTTGCCGCCGAACACGTCGGTCATCAACTGGTCGCCGACCACCACCGTTTCCCGCGGAGCCAGTCCCATCATCTCCATCGCCCGGCGGAACGCCGCGGCGGACGGTTTTTTGGCCGCATGCACAAACTCGATATTTAAAGGGTTGGCAAACGCCGACACTCTGTCCCAATTATTGTTCGACACAATGACCAGTTTAAATCCGCATTGCTTCACTTTCCCGAACCATTCGATCAGTTCGGGCGTAGCGAGCGGCGCCTTGGCCCCGACCAGGGTGTTGTCCAAATCGGTGATAATGCCCCGGTAGCCGCCCGCGTACAGCTCCTCCAGGTCGATTTCGAACACGGTGTCGACACGTTTTTTCGGAATAAATATCTCAAACAATGATGTTCACCTCAGTTTCCATACGACAAACTATACCATAATCTGCCGCCAACTGCCTATATTTTAAGGGATTGTAACTCGTAATTTAAAAAGAAAACGCCCCTCGCGCGCGGGGCGCGGGGGAACGCAAATTCAAATGCCGTTTCGCCGACTTAAGGCTGCATGGGCAGTCCGCGGCCGCGGCGACCGCTCGTACGCTTGAGCAGATCGCGGGCAAGACGACGGGCCGCTTGCCATTCTTCCTCCGAGACGGAGGCGGAGCTGTAATTCGCTTTTTCGAAGCTGGCCAGCAGCGGGTCGAGCGCGCCGGACAAATGCGGCTTCTCCCGCTTCCAGCGGGCGAACGTTTCCCGCAGCGTTTCCTGGTCGCCGCGCGTAAGCCCTCTGAGCCGCAGCCTTTTGACCACCCGCAGCGTCTCGAACACCGTCTTCTCGCCGGGCGTTAAAGGCCGGCCCAACCGCAGCCGCAGCCAAGTGAAGTAAAGCTCGTTCCGAACCTGATACAGTCCCCAAGCCAGCAGCACGGCCAGCGCGATTAGGGATACGCGGCGAAGTACGGCAGGATCGATCTTATCCAGGAAACTTTCTTCTATGGCTGCGGTCTCCGTCTCTTGAGCCGGCTCCGGCGCCAGCGTCTCCACGCTGTCCTCCTCGGCGAGCAAAATCGGCGCGTCAAAGCCTGGTGTCGCCTCGAACGGAATCCAGCCGTAATCGCCAAAATACAGCTCCGCCCAAGAGTGGGCGTCGGCGTTGCTTACCGTGTAATTCCCGCTGATCCCCGGACTCCGCATCATCATTTCCTCGCTCGGCTGGGTTCCCGGCGCGTAGCCCTTCACCCACCTGGCCGGAACCCCCAGCGACCGGGCCATGATCACCATCGCCGTCGAATAATAATCGCAGTAGCCCTGCTTGATTTCGAACAGAAAGCTGTCCACGAAGTCGCCGCTTTCCCGCCGGGACAAGTCCGGCTTGTTCGTATATTCGAAGTTTTGCCGCAAATAAGCCTGCAGCAGCTCCATTTTCTCATACGGCGTGGACCCTTCCGCCGTGATCTCCCGCGCCAGATCCTTCACCCGCTGCGGAAGGCTGTCCGGAAGCTGCAAGTACTCCCCGTCCGGGGGCTCCGGATACAGCTCGTCATAGTCAGCCTGCTTCAGCTCCCGCAACGGGATGAGCGGAACATTTGCCACAACCTTGTATTTGCGCGGATAATCCGGGAGGTCGCCGGGATCGCGGTACCCGTGCCAAAACAGTTCGCCTTCCCGCCGGGCCCAACGCATATCGGCAGACTGCTGCCGGTCGTCCAGCAGCTCGACGCTCTCCATTGCGTAGCCCCCGAACAGCACCGGATATTCCTGGTCGGTATTCATCGTAATGATTTGCTCGACCTGTCTTGTCTCGACTTTCCCGGGACGATCCGCGGCGAGCGGCCCGTCGGACGGGGCGCCCCGATACCGCTCGGTTTGCCGCGGCTCATCCTCCAGATCGGCCCAGCCCTTGCCCGAGTAGATCCGGCGGGTTTCCCCGCGCCAGTATGACCTGACGGGCGTGGATACGGACATGACCGGCGTGTAACTGAATTCGAAGCCGTCGCCCAGGTCCTTGTCGTCGCGGCTGTATCCGGACATAATTTGCTCCTGGGATAGGGCCGTTCCCGTAGTTTCTACAGCGCTCGCAAGCGTTGTTCCCGCGTCTCCCCCCGCTCCGCCGCTGCGCTTGATCCAGGCCGTGTAGGGATCGGTCAGCGTCGGCGAAACCGCCGGCATGCTGATGCCGATCAGCAGGACGCAGGCAAACACCAGGGCGATGTTTATAGCGACTTTGATCGGCTGCCGCCGCAGCCGCTGCCACCCTTGCGGATATTTCAGCCTGTATTCGTAAAAATGCCAGCTGGCCAGCCATCCCAGCGCGGCAAAAACAAGCCAGGCGACATTGGACCATAGATAATAGGAAGTAAAGGAGTCCAAAATCGTGAACACCAGCAGATGAACCGCCAGAAACAACAGGATGCGTTTGCGGCCGACGACCAGCCGAACCGCCAGTTCCAAGAGCGCCCAGGCCGCCAGCGAAAACCAGATATACGGAACAAAGGACAGCGCCATGCCGCGGATCTGGTCGGGAAACAGCGGTCCGTAAGGGACGTAAACACCGCAGCCGGTCAAGACGATCCTCCATCCGGCAAGAACAAGCGCGATTTTGACCGTCCATCTCCAAGCGGCCTTGATCGGCAGCAGCACTTCGATAAGCGCTATGGTAATGACGGTGGCCGTGACCAGCGTGGTCGTTGCCGAAAACCAGATCGGCTCGGTAAAATCGATCCACTGCATGGCGATGACCGTAAGCCAGAGCATCACGAGCAGCCGGTACGAAAACCATTTCCAGTGCGGCGCCGTGGTCATCATAGCTTCGCACCTCCCATGGCTGCCGGCAGCTCGCCGAGGGCAGCGATTTGGACGCCCCCCAGCCCCTGCTCGCGAAGCGTCCGCTGCCAGGCGGAAGGCTGGCTTCGATTGGCCCGCGGCTGGGCTCCCGCCGGGTTCCCCCGGCCGATTTGGATATGATACGGCACCATTTGCCGCGTTTTAGCCCAACGCAACATGCCCAGCGCCTTCTCATCGGCCAGCGGGCTGATGAGAATAAAAAACGCCCCCGGCGGAAACCATTCTTTATGCGATTCCAGCTTGTCGAGAGGGTTGCCGTAACCGTCCGCGTCGATGTCCACGAGATGATGGATCATCTGCTCGCGTTCCAGAGAAGCTTCGGCGGGCGCAAAGAGGCGAAACGTTTTGCCCATCGTGCCCATGCCCATGCTGATCCGCGCCCTAGCTCCATACTCCAGCAAAGAGGCGGCCGCCGACACGGCCAGCTCAAACTGGGCTGCGCCCGCATAACTGGACGTATGAGCGTCGAGCAGCAAAATCGTCTTCGGCAGCGACTCATGCTCGAACTCCTTGGACTTCCACGAACCGGTTTTGGCCGTCGCGTTCCAATGAATCCGGGAAATCCGGTCGCCGTAGACGTAGTCGCGAACCCCGTTAATCTGGGTCGTTTCCCGCCGCGAAAGAGAGATGGCCGTCTCCGGCCCGGCCAGACGCGAATTGCGGCTGTACAGCTCCCAGTGCGGGATGAACACGGTGCGCGGCAAGATGCGGAACTCCCCACCGGACTGCACCGTGCCCGTATGCTCCATCAAACCGAAAATATCCTCGGCGCTGCAGGTCGTGCCGGCAAATACGTATTTCCCCCGCTCAAGCGGGGGCGTCTTGTACACCAGTTCCGCGCGTCCGCGAAAGTACGGGACCACGCTGTCTTCAAACGCCCAGGTGTCGCCGTTGTGGCGCTTTAGCGTCTCGCGGATGACGAGGTAAGGCAGCGGCATAAACGCCGGGAGCTGCAGCCTAAGCCTGACGAGCACCTGCTGGCCCGCTTGCAGCACTCCGCCGCGTTCTTCGAGCGATAAATTCCGCGTGCCACGGATCCGCTTCACGCCGCCAAGCCCGCCGATCGCCCAATAAGCGGCCAGCACCGATACCATCATCAACAACATAAACGAAGTCTTGCCGCCCTGAAACAAAACGTACAGGAGACAGATCAGCCATACGGCGGCCACTCTCCAAAATTTCCGGCTGGCAAGGCCCGCTTTAACTCCTTCGAGAAACTCCCGCATAGTTACCGCCCTACGGATAGCGGCACCTGGACCTGCCGCATGATTTGCTCCAGAACCTGGGCGGCATGGACTTGCCCTAGCCGAGATTCCGGACGGAGCAAAATCCGGTGGCCAAGTACGTACGGCGCGAGCGTCTTGATGTCATCCGGCAGTACATAATCCCGCTCCTGCAAAAAAGCGTACGCTTTGGCGGCCGCCACGAAAGCCAGCGAAGCGCGCGGCGAAGCTCCGAGCAACACGTCTTGATGCTCGCGCGTACGGCGGACGATGTCCAGCAGGTAATCGGCCAGCGCTTCACTGATATACACATCGCGGATTTCTTGCTGAATGGCCGCGATTTCTTCCATCGTCGTCACCGGCTGCAGCTGATCGGCCGGCTGCCCCTGGCTGTGGGAACGGAGCAGCGATTTTTCGGTGGCCGCATCGGGGTAACCGAGCCCGATCTTCAGCATAAACCGGTCCAATTGAGCCTCCGGAAGCATGTATGTTCCTTCAAAATCGATCGGATTCTGGGTCGCGCACAGCATAAAAGGCCGCGGCAGCTCATAAGTGATGCCGTCGGCGGTCACGCTCCGCTCCTCCATCACTTCCAGCAGCGCGGACTGCGTTTTCGTGGTCGCCCGGTTGATTTCGTCGGCCAGCAAAATATTGGTCATCACCGGCCCGGGCCGGAACACGAACCGTTCCTCATGGGGATGAAACACCGATACGCCCGTAATGTCGCTGGGCAAAATGTCGGGATTGCATTGAATCCGCCGGTAATCGCCGCGCATGGACTTGGCCAGGGCTTTGATCAGCTGCGTTTTCCCCGTACCCGGGACATCCTCGATTAATACATGTCCGCCGGCAAGCAGCGCGGAGAGCAGGAGATGGATTTCAAAAGATTTTCCTAAAATGCACGATTCCAAATTGTTTTTTACGGCGGTTAAAGTTCGAATCGATTGCTGTTGTACGGGCACGTATTTTTCCCTCCCAAATAGAACCCTGTATATATCTACCTATTTTACATGAAGATAGATTGGGAGTACACTCGCCGGCCCGCAAAAAGCCTGATTGTTATTTATTTCCTAGCCTTTGGGCCGGACGACCAAGGCCGCCAGGAAGGAGAAGATGATCGCTGAAGAAATCCCCGCGCTGGTGACTTCGAAAATACCGGTAATGACCCCGATCCAGCCCTGTTGCTGAAGTTCGGTCAGCGCCCCGTGAACAAGCGAGTTCCCGAAGCTGGTGATCGGCACGGAAGCCCCCGCTCCGGCGAATTTGACAAGCGGATCGTACCAGCCCAAACCGTCCATGATCGCCCCCACAACGACCAGCGTGCTCATCGTGTGCGCCGGCGTCAATTTAAGCACGTCGAACATCAACTGCCCGACAACGCAAATCAACCCGCCGATTACAAACGCCCAAACATAAATCATGATTCGCTTTCCTCCTTTTCCAGAGCAACCGCATGGGCGATGCAGGGAATGCTTTCCCCCTGCTGATAGGACAGCGGGGACAAAAGCGCTCCGGTGGCAACGACCAGCACGCGGCCGAGCTCTTTGTTTTTTAATTTTTGCAAAATCGAACCGTAAGCGACCACGGCTGAACAGCCGCAGCCGCTGCCTCCGGCCATAACGAAGGGCTGTTTGCCGCGGTCGTAGATCATCAGCCCGCAATCGTTAAATTCCGTCTTATCCATCGGTACGCCGTCTTTGGCCAAAATATCTTTGACGATGGCATGTCCGACCGAGGCGAGGTCCCCCGTGACGATTAAATCGTAATCTTCCGGCCCCCGCCCGGTGTCGCGGAAATGGGAGACCAGCGTATCCGCGGCCGCGGGCGCCATCGCCGCCCCCATGTTCAACGGGTCCTTCACGCCGAGGTCCTGGATTCGCCCGATCGTGGCATGTGTGATCCGCGGCCCCCGGCCTTGCGAAGACACGACGGCGCATCCTGACCCGGTTATCGTATATTGAGCCGTCCCCGGTTTCTGCGAGCCGTATTCCGTCGGATAACGGAACTGCTTCTCCGCCGTGCAGTTATGGCTTGCCGTGCCGGCCATCACGAACCGTCCGGCTCCGCTATCCGCAATCAGCGCGGCCAGCGCCAGGCCCTCCATGGAAGTGGAGCAGGCCCCAAAGACACCGAGGTACGGAGCGGCGATGGTCCTGGCCGCGAACGTGGCGGAGATGATCTGATTCATTAAATCGCCGCCGACAAAGCAGGACAACTCCTCCCGGGCGATCCCCGCGTTGACCAGGGCGAGGGCGGAGGCATGCTCGAGCAGCTTGCGCTCGGCCTTTTCCCACGTCTTTTCGTCGATTTCCAGATTGTCGTACACGAAATCAAAAGTCCCGCCGAGCGGTCCGCCCCCTTCCTCGGGACCGACGACCGTGGCCGCCCCGACGATCGCCGGTCTGGACCGGAACTCCCAAGTTTGTGCGCCAATAAGCATCAGTGGCCCCCCTCCAAACCGAAAATCGCATAAATCATCCCTACGATAAAAGCGGCCACCACGCCAAACACGACCACCGATCCCGCCAGCCTGAACATGTTGGCCCCAACGCCAAGCACCAGCCCTTCCGCCCGGGATTCGAGCGCGGAGGAGCACATCGAGTTGGCGAAGCCCGTGACGGGCACGGCGGTGCCCGCTCCGGCCCATTGCGCGATTTTATCGTATACCCCAAGCGAGGTGAGAATGACGGAAATCAAAATCAGCATGGCGACGGTCGGGCTGCTCGCCTCCCTTGACGTCATCCCGGCAAACGTCATGAACAACTGCTGGATACCTTGTCCGATCAGACAAATGAAACCGCCGACCAGAAAAGCTTTGAGGCAATTGGCAAAGATGCTTGTCTTCGGCTTGTGCTGGTCGGCAACCTGCTTGTATTCCTCTTCCGTCAGCAGCAGATGGTTCAGCTTCACCCGGGCGCCCGGTTTACTTTTTGTTGGCAACGGTATCCCTCCTTTTTCTGCTCATGCCTTATAAGCACGGTATATTCATTATTTGTCAGCGACTGGCTTGTTATGTTTGGTAAATCATCCATAGCGGCAAGCAGCGAACAAAACAAAACCCGCCAAGATCGCTCTGGCGGGTTCGGGACACCGGGTTTTGGGTAAAACAATTAGCGTCAAACAACGGAACTGGCGTCCAAGGCGTCCTATTTGTTTTTAAAGGTATAGAAGAATAATGACCAGCAGAATAAAGAGAAGACAGATCAACAGCCAATCCGTGGAGCGGAGTTCCATTTTTTTGCCTCCCTTATTTGGCCCCTTGCTTGTTAAAGTATATGCGCCGCCGCGAATTTGGTGCTTGGCCCGGCGGCAAAAGAACAGGACTTTTCAGGCGCATGGACAATCGGAACAAGGTGGTTCATACTAATGTAAAGAGCGTATGGCCTTGCCATTTGCAGGAAAAAAAGGAGAGAAACAAGATGAATGAAAAAACGCAGCAGCTGTTTAAACAGCTGACCGAATTTCCGGCGGCCCCCGGGTTTGAGCGGGAGCTGCGCGCCTTGGTTAAGGAGAAAATGTCCGCTTTTACGCAGGAGTTCGTTCAAGACCGGCTCGGCAGTTTGTTTGGGGTACTGCGCGGCGATGAGCAGGGACCGCGGGTCATGGTCGCCGGGCATTTTGACGAGGTAGGCTTCATCACGACCGGCATTAGCGATAACGGTATGGTGTCTTTTCAGCCGCTCGGGGGCTGGTGGAGCCAGGCGGTATTGGCGCAGCGCCTGCAGATCGTTACACCGAAAGGGAAAATCGTCGGCGTGGTCGGATCGACGCCTCCCCATCTGCTGGATGAAGCGCAGCGCGGCAAACCGGTCGACCTGAAAGCGATGTACCTGGATATCGGCGCCGACAGCCGCGAGGAAGCGGAAGCGGCCGGCGTGCAGATCGGGCAGCAGATTTTGCCGATCTGTGAATTTACTCCGCTCGTCAACCCGAAAAAAATCATGGCCAAAGCCTGGGACAACCGGTACGGCGTCGGTTTGGCGATCGAGCTGCTGGAAGCTTTGCATGGGGAAAAACTGCCCAACGTGTTGTACTGCGGAGCCAATGTGCAGGAGGAACTGGGTACGCGGGGAGCGCGCACGGCGGCCAATTTGATCCAGCCGGACATCTTCTTTGCGCTGGACGTCAGCGCGGCAAACGATATGACCGGCGACAAACGGGCCTTCGGCAAGCTGGGCGAAGGCGCTTTGCTGCGGGTGTACGACCCGACGATGCTGACGCATCGGGGGCTGGTCGAGTATATCCGGGACACGGCCGATACGCACCGCATCAAATACCAATATTTTGTATCCACAGGCGGAACCGACGCCGGTCCGGTTCATTTGAGCGGCATCGGCGTGCCTTCGGGCGTGATCGGCATCTGCTCGCGTTATATCCACACCTCGTCGTCCATCATCCATACCGACGACTACGCGGCCGCCAAGGAGCTGCTGATCCGGCTCGTCAAAGGACTCGACCGCACAACGCTGGCTACCATTCTGGAGCGGAGCTGACCAAACGGCGGGTGCGCTGCTTAATTAACGCCTGGATGGCAAGCTAACTCCTTGTTTAGCTTGACCGTCCGGCGGTTTTATTTTCGCTTAAGCAAGCCCGGTGAGCTCTCACGCTGGCCACAACTAATCTAACGGTTGCCACAACCGCTATTCGCTTAAAAAACGTTGATTTCAAATTGTAACGGTTGCCATAGCGCTTATTTCACTGAAATCCGGCTCATTTTGCTTAGTTTCAGGCAAATAACGCTTCTCACAACCGTTAAAATTTTGAACAGGGCTTTTTTCGTCAAATAGCCGCTATTACAACCGTTAGATTTTCTGCGAACCCAATTTTGCTTCGAACACCTAAGCCTTTCCAGGAAAACTGAACCCAGCCGTATGCGATAGGTCAGCCATCAATACCTTGAATCTAAAATGGGATATATAGTACATCCTTCCTATTCGACCTATATTTTCCCTTCTTTTTCTAGAACCAAAGTCATCCTCTTATAGTCCCCTATTATTGAAAATTTTTTGAATTTGCCGAAAATTTTATGAAATATCAGGACCCGCCTTCCGATATAAGTAGTATATTCCTAATCTGTGGGAGCGCCGCGACTTCACTCTCCCATCATTCACAACCAAATACAAGGAATAGGATGTAAATCGCAAACCTGGCCGAAAGGCAGGGACGCAAAGCCACGGATCTAAAATTCTTAACGGAATCATGACCGCCGGGATGCCAACCTTATGCCGAATCATGGCTTGTTGGCCGCCGGACTTTCTTCGCGAAAGTCTTTTTTTGGTTTCAATTAGGGCTTGGGGCCAGGTTAAAACGTCGCGGCGAAGCTTCGGACAAGGAAGGAGGGGACCTGCTTCTAAAAAGTTAAAACGGCGAAAAACGGAAAACGGCAGCTGCTAAGGGTATTAGAGTGACAGCAAAGGAGTAAGTAACTTGAAATTATCACATTTCGGTAAAGGCTTAGCCCGCAAGTTGTTGTTGCTGGTTGCCGGACCGCTTGCGGTGCTGGCGATCGTGCTCGTTCTGATCTTCTATCTGCTTGGACTGATGAACGGCTGGGCCGCCGCGCTGATGATCGTCCTGTTTGCCTTGATCGGCGCGGGGGAGGCCGTGCTGATTGCCGGGCTGCTCGACAAATCGTTCCAAAAAATGGCCGAGCGGACCAAAGCCATGACGGAAGGCGATTTAGCCTTCGACGGCGACGTCCAGGTGATGGACGAATTCAGCGAACTGGCCGGCCACCTGAAGCTGATCGGCGCCCAATTAAGGGAAGCGGCCGGGCATATGCAGGACATGTCGGCCAAGGTAGCCGATACGTCGCGGGACTTGACGGGCAATATGGAGTTTTGCAACGACCTCGTTGTAGGGGTCACGGAATCGATCAAAATGATTTCCGAAGGTAGTGAGCAGCTCGTCGAAAGTGCACGGAACAACCATTTGATGCTTGAAGAAGTCGGAAAAGGCATGGAGCACATCGCCCTGTCAGCGCAAGGTGTGGCGGAGGAAGCGACCGAGGCCGCGGCTCAGGCGAATGCGGGCAACGAAGGCATCGACCGCCTGGTTGACCAAATGAGCAAAATTTACGAAACCACGGTCGCTTCGTCGCAAACCGTAAACCAACTCGGCGAGCGGACGGAAGAAATCGACAAGGTCACTCTGCTGATCTCGGAAATTTCCAGTCAAATCAATTTGCTGGCATTAAACGCGGCTATCGAGGCCGCAAGAGCGGGCGAATACGGCAAAGGGTTCGCAGTGGTCGCGGGCGAAATCCGCAAGCTTGCCGAGCAATCGGCGGCATCGGCCAAGGATATCGCCGAGATGGCCGGCCATATCCGCACAGGCTCCGATCAATCGATCGAAGCGATGAAACGGGTCATGACCGAGGTCGAGACCGGAAGCGTCCTCGTTACCTCCGCCGGCGATTCGTTCCAGCAAATCGTGCATTTGGCCGAGCAGGTGTCCACCCGGGTTCAGGAAGTTTCCGCGGTGACGCAGCAGATCAGCGCAAGCACGGAACAAATCATGGACTCCGTAAGACAGACGCTCGAGATTACCGAGGTCAATCTGGCCGGGACCAAGGAGATCATGGCTTGCTCGGAAGAACAGTTGACCGCCATGGAAGAAACGCTCGAATCTTCCAAGCAGCTTGAGACGGAAGCCGAAAAACTGAAGTCCCTATTAAACAGATACTCAATCTAGCAAGCGAGGAGGATGGACATGGAACGATTAGCTTTGCTGTTTGAAGCGCTGGAACGCCTGACCGGCGTGGCCGATATCGCCTATCACGAAATCAGGGAAGGCCGCTTGAACCCGGTGTTGAAAACGAAAACGGATCACCTTGGCGTGGAGCGGTGGAAAAGCGTACATGCGCAAAATCCGGTCTATATCGAACATGACCGCCTGCTTCGCGAACTGATGGCCCATCCCCAAACGGCGGCAGTGGTTCAGGACGTCAAAAACGATCCCAGATCGGCCGATGAGTTTTTTCTGTTCGGGATCGACAGCATCATGGTTATTCCCGTCATGCACGACGGCGCGGTTCAGGGTATTGTCGTTGTCGCCTCGATAGGCAAGCTGCATTTTTTCTCCGCCGAGGAGATCGAACGTGCGGAAGCACTGGTGAACGAATACAGAGATGCGTTTCAACACTAGGATAAGGAGATATCCGGAATATGAACATAGCCGAAGCCATACTCAAGTATTTGAAGGAAACCGGAGTGGATTGTATTTTTGGGATTCCGGCAGGAATCATCGGTCCGATTTACGATGCGTTGATCGATGTCGATATGAAGCCGATCATTACGAAAAATGAAGCTGGAGCGGCTTATATGGCGGCGAGATATGCCAGCACCTCCGGGAAGCTGGCCGTTTGCGCCGGCGCCGGGGCGGTAGGCGTAGCGAACATGATGAACGGGATCGCCGACGCCATGCGGGCCAAAGCTCCGCTGCTCGTGATTACCGGCTACGTAAACCGATGGCAGATCGGCAAAGGTGCCATCCAGGAGATGGACGCCCAGCATATCGTCAGACCGATCACCAAATACAGCAACACGGTCATGAACGAAGCGGAAGTCATGGCCGAGCTGGACAAGGCGGTAAGGATCGCCCTTACACCTCCTTTCGGGCCAGTACATATTTCCGTGCCGATCGATGTGCAGCGGATGGAAGCGCCCCCCAGCCTTCCCGCCGCCCCGGATCCCGCGCTGCTTCAGCGGATTCCGTTCGATCCGGCGGAGTTGGACCGGGCGGCCGCCCTGCTGAACGAAGCAGAGCATGGTCTCATCATGGTCGGACGCGGCGGGCGGGCCGCAGCCGAAGAGATTATGCGCCTTAGCGAGCGGCTGCAGTGGCCCATCATTACGACGCCGTCGGCAAAAGGAATCATCCCCGCCGACTTCCCCCTTAACCTGGGGAATTACGGGTTTTCCAGCACCGACGCGGCGTTTGAATACGTCAACGCTTCCCCGGCTTCGTGCCTGCTCATCTTGGGAACAAGCCTTGGGGAAGCCTCTACCTGCAATTTCAACGAAGCGCTTGTGGCCGGACGCAAAGTGATCCATATCGACCGCGACGGCAAAGAGCCGGGGAAGGTCTTCAAAACGGACGCGGCGGTGGTCGCCGATCTCCAGGACGCGGTCCCCTATCTTCTCCGGCAGGCTCAGCCTGCGCCAGGAGCTTTCAAAAAGCCGCTGCCGCTTAACGAACCTTATGAACTCAATCATACCGGCTTGTCGCTGCGGCTGTTTTTGGAGAAGCTGTCCAAGGTCATGCCGCGGGATACGCGTTATGTGTGCGATATCGGGGAATTCACCAACTTCGTGCTGAAGTATCTGGAAGTCCCCGCGGGCGGAGACTTTGAAATCAATCTAAACTACGGAGCGATGGGCTCGGCGATGGCCGGCGGACCGGGACTCTATCTGGCCGATTCAAGCCGTCC
Source organism: Paenibacillus sp. FSL R5-0527 (assembly GCF_038008055.1). Classification (NCBI taxonomy): domain Bacteria; kingdom Bacillati; phylum Bacillota; class Bacilli; order Caryophanales; family Paenibacillaceae; genus Paenibacillus; species Paenibacillus sp. FSL R5-0527. The sequence goes on from NZ_JBBOYI010000001.1 coordinate 5,730,211, forward strand.
GGTCGCGGTGATCGCCGGCGACGGTTCGTTTTTCATGAACGGTTCCGAAGTGCTTACGGCCAAGGAGTACAAGCTGCCTATCACCTATATCATCATCAATAACGCTATGCTTTCCTATGTCGAACGCGGGCAAAAATTTCTGTACAACCGCACGATGCCGGACTATAAGCAGGAGCGGATATCCATCGCCGACATGATGCGGACGGCCGGAATCCGGACGATGTCCGTGGACCGGCTGGAGGATATGGACGAAATCCCGGGATTCGTCCGGGAAATGGCAGGCCCTTGCCTGATCGAGGTGAATACCGATGGCAGCGAGCCGGCGCCGATTCTCGATCGTCTGAAGGCGCTGAAAAAGTAATTTTTTTAATTTTTAACTATCAACGATTACAGGAGGAACCACATCCAATGGGAAGCTTTAATATTAAAATCGATCAATCCGCCAAAGTATTTCACGCCGATGTAGAAGGAACCTTTTCGCCCGAAGACGGACAAGCGTCCATCGAGGCTTATAGCAAAGCGATTTCAACCATTTCCGTACCGGAGTATGAAATCGACATCGACTGCACCAAACTGAACGTCTCCGCGCCGGATTCACTGCCGCTTCTGGAAGGATGCTTTGCCCTCTACAAAAAAGACGGCTTCAAAAAAGTGACGCTGCGCATTGTCAAAAACCCGATTCTGAAAATGCAGCTTTCGCGCGTGGCCCGAACCGTTAAGCTGGACAGCTACGAAATCATCGAAGTGTAAGGAGAGATGGCTATGAGAGGCGTGCAAATTCGCGAGATTGCCATGTACCATCCGGCAAATGAAGTGGATAACGAATACTACATCAACTATTTTGCGGAAAAAGGGACGGATGTGACCGGTCTCGTAACCGCGCTCGGGCGTAACAAGCGTTTTATCATCGACAACCCGGAAGAAAATACGCTGACGATGGCGGCGGAAGCCTCAAAGCTGGTGCTGAAGAAAAGCGGTCTTGAGGCCAAGGATGTAGACCTGATTATTTTTACATCGCAAACACCGGAGTATCTGCTCCCCAGCAATGCGCTGAAGCTGCACCATGCACTGGGCGGCGACCTCTCTACAGCCTGTTTTGATATCAACGCCAACTGCGCGGGCATGCTCGTGGCGATCGAGCAAGCCTGCCGGTATATGACGGCCAACCCGCGGGTAGAGCGGGCGCTTGTCGTCGGGGCGGATTATTTGTCGATTCACAGTCCGGAGCAGCCCGTCTATTACTCCAACTTTGCCGAGTCGGCGGTTGCCGTCATTTTGGAGCAGGCGGAAGGAACCCGCGGGCTGATCGACTCCGTTTATCAAACCGATACGTCCGTGATCGACAACTCCCTGTTCCCGGCCCACGGTTTGTCCAATTTGTACCGCGAGGAGTTTACGGCCAAAGACGCGCAGGTGCAGTTTACGCCGTTTGACGATTCGGTTTGCGCGGAATCCGCGGTGAACTCCATCCGCATTTTGCTCGAACGCAACAATCTGAACAAGGAGCAAATCGGCGGCTTCCTGTTCTCCCAGTTTACCATCGGCAATATTAAACGGGTTACCGAAGGCCTGGGGATCGATCAAGACAAAGTCGTCTACATCGGCGACCGATTCGGATACACCGCTTCGACCAGCCCGCTGCTCGCCCTTCACGAGGCCGTGCAAGCCGGTAAAGTACAGCGCGGCGATTACCTCGTCTTCTGGACGGTTGGCGCCGGTTGGCAAAATGTCAGTCTGCTGATGCAATATTAAGAAGAGGTGACATTGCGGGTTGTTGCATTCTATGTTATGCATATTCTATATGGTGCACATCTCTATGGTGCACATCTCTATGGTTTACATCTCTATGGTGCATATTCCGTAGATGCAGCATTGCGCGGGTTTACCGGTTCCTCGACGAGGAATTATGCGAAATGCAAAAGTGCAGGCGGTTTTTGTCGAGATTCCTCGAAACTCTTGGTTCAAATGCAAAAGTGCAGTTCATTTGTGGCCAATAGCCACTTTTTGCCGAAATAGGCACAAAACAACTGCACTTTTGCATCTCACTTGCCTCGAATAGGGGAAGTACGGAAAATCAAATGCACTTTTGCAGTTGGTTATGCCAACGCTGAAACTTACATCTTATTCCTAAAAAAACGCGGGTTGCCGAGGAGAATCTCCCTGCAGCCCGCGCTTTTGTTGCTCCCACCGTTACAGCATGGAGCGGCCCCCCGTTGTTATACAACGATCATGCATATTGCTCGTGCGTCATCTCGTGCGTCATCTCGTGCGTATCTCGTGAGTCATACTTATGCCTATACGAGCCATTCTCGTGCGTCATTCATGCCATCGGCCCTGCGCTTCCCTCTTCTCGCTAAAATATACTTCATTCAGGTAGTCGGCCAGAATGCGTGCCAACATTAAACATCCCTATTTAAGCCACTCCAAGTACGGGCTAAATGCTCCTCCGCCCAGCGGATATGATTCGCGTCGATGTACTGGCGGAACCTGCATTCAATGTGAAGAATCAACGCGATGTACAGGTCGTACAAGGCCATCCGCTCGCATTCCGCCACCGTAAAATCCTGCTTGCCGTAGCCGTCCAGGAACGCCCCGTTTTCCACAAACGAGCGGAAGTAGTATTCCATCAGCGGATCGCCCCAGAGCGCCCTTTCGCAGTCGATGATGGCGATAAGACGCCGGTCTTTGACGAATACGTTCCCATCCCACAAGTCCCAATGGACCAGCCGCGGAACCGTGACCTCCCCCAAGCTGGCCTGCCGCTCACGAAGCAGGCCGAATACCTCCTCCGCATCCATCGGGAGGGCAACGGCTTGATCCGCGGCATCGGCCAAAACGCCGCCGATCATGTCCGTAAATACGGCCGGCCAGCTATCCCCTTGACTGTCTTCCCGTACGTAATACCCGAATCTTTTTCCTTGAATTTCGTTAATCCGCCGGTTCACCCGTCCAAGTTCAACTTCAATGTCCCGCCGTTCCTCCGGCCCCATCTGCTCCTTCACCTTGTTGTAAGGATCGCCCGGAACGAACTCCATCAGGAACCACTCGCTCCCCTCTACGCCTCGCTCCTCGTACAGAATCCCGGGCACCGGGATGCCGTCCGCCGCGGCGAGCAGACGAAGCACCTTCACTTCCGCGGTCATCACATTCCGCTCATACCGCAGCATCCCTTCCTCCGAACCGGGAGCAAGCTTCAGCACCGTCTTCATGCCGTTATCCAGGGTCAAGGCGTACGCGGAGTTGAACCAGCCGTCCTTTAATTCCTCATAACCGTCCAATCGTCTCTGACCTTGAAATGCCCGCTCCACTAAGGCCGTGAGTTCCTCGCCGGACAACCGCCGCTTGATTGCGCTTTCCATACTGTTGCCTCCTTATGTAAAAGCACCCTGCACACAAAACCGCTTGCAGGGTGCTTGATGAACGTAATTCTATTTATCTTCCAAGATGAGCACGCCGCGGCCGGACACGGTTACGGTTCCAGCTAGTGTCTCCCCGCTAAGCAGTTCCTTTTTGGTATTGGCGCCGATATCCACTTGGGTGTCTTCCGCGTTGTGGTTAAGCAGGAACAGATAAGCTTTGCCGTCTTTCACCCGGCGCGCCGTCTCAACGCCTGCGGGAGCTTCGAGCAGAGGCTTGATTCCTTTTTCCTCGCACAGATTTTTGAGGAACCCTTGCAGGAATGAAGCCTCCGGACTGCTGGCGACATAATACGCCCGGCCGTTTCCGAAGCGGTTTACCGTCAGCACCGGCATGCCTTTATAGAAATCCGCGTCGTATTCCGCCAGCACTTCGGCGCCTTCCGCATGAATGAGGTCGCAGAGCAAGCCGCATTCGTAAGGTCCTGTAAGTTCACCCCACGGCTGCTTCATGACGATTTGGTTTTTCTGGTCCGGGAACAACGCGTCGATCTCTTCCGCCCAAATGCCCAGCACCGGACGCAATTCCCCCGGGTACCCGCCCGTCGTAACCAGATCGTTCTCGTTGACGATCCCGCTGAAGAACGTCGTAACGAACGTCCCGCCGTTTTGGGTAAATTCCTCCACCTTTTTCGCAAAACCCGGCTTCACCATATACATGACCGGCGCGATCACGATCTCGTATTTGCCGAAGTCCTCTTCCACCGACACCATATCGCATTCCACATGCATCCGGAAGAGCGCATCATAATATTTGTGAACCTCATTAACGTAATTCAGCGCGACGGTCGGTCCGCTGGAGAGCTCCGTCGCCCACCGGTTTTCCCAATCATAAACTATCGCCACCTTGGCTTCCGTGCGGGCATCGAGCAGCGTGCCGCCCAGTTGCTGGAGCTCCCGGCCGAGTTCGGCAACTTCGCGGAACACCCGGGTATGCTCGTGGCCGACGTGCTCGATCACGGCGCCGTGGTATTTCTCACACGCTCCGATGGACCGGCGCAGCTGGAAGAACAGCACCGTGTCGGCCCCATGGGCGACCGCCTGGTAGCTCCACAGCCGCATCACGCCCGGCCGTTTGAGCGAGTTGTACGGCTGCCAGTTTTGCTGGCTTGGCGTCTGCTCCATCAGCATAAACGGCGCTCCGCTTTTCAGCCCGCGCATCAGGTCGTGCGTCATCGCCGTATGGCTGACCGGCGTATCGAGGGAAGGATAGTTGTCCCAGGACACGATATCCATGTATTTGGCCCACTCGAAGTAATCAAGCTCCGGATAGAAACCCATCAGGTTCGTCGTTACCGGTATGTCCGGCGTATACTTTTTGATGGCCTCATATTCCAGCTTATAGCAGTCGAGCAGCGACTGGGACTGAAAGCGGCGATAGTCCAGGGAAATCCCTTGGAAATTGGTGCGGTTTCCATTCCATTCTTCACTCAGTTCGTTCGGAACGACGATATCTTCCCAATCGTAAAACGTATGCCCCCAGAAGCGGGTATTCCAGGCGCGGTTTACTTCATCCAACGTGCCGTAACGCTCCTTGAGCCAGGTGCGGAACGCCGCGGCGCAGTTGTCGCAGTAGCAATATCCGCCGTATTCGTTGGATACATGCCAAATCAGAAGGCCCGGGTGATCCTTGTACCGCTCGGCCAAGAGCCCGGCGAGCTTTTCCGAATACTTCCGGTAAGCCGGCGAGTTCGGGCACGAATTGTGACGGCCGCCGAACCGGCGTTTCCGCCCTTGCACGTCGACGCGCAGCACGTCCGGATATTTCCGGGCCATCCAGGCGGGATGAGCGCCAGTGCTGGTCGCCAGGCACACGTGCACGCCGCTTTTATATAAACGGTCGATCGTTGCGTCGAGGAAACTGAAATCGTAAGTATCCTCGTCCTGCTGCAGCATCGCCCAGGAGAACACGTTTACGGTTGCCACGTCGATGCCCGCCAGTTTGAACATCCGTTCATCCTCTTGCCAAGTTTCAGGTCCCCACTGCTCCGGATTATAGTCACCGCCGTACCATATTTTCGGCAGTTTTTCGTTGATCACTGCACACACATCCTTTTGAGAATAATATAATTATATCTCCATTGTAGGAAGTTTCTTATCCGCTTTATATATAATATTATTGTTTTGATATATAATAATGTGGAACTCATCCCAGGAGGGAAAAATATGAGCGCGCGCGCGTTTACCCGTTTTGTTTTTTCTCCCGCCGCCAATCCCGATCTTCCGCTTCTCGTGGAGAGCATCGGCTACAACCCGAACCAGGAAAAAATCACCCGCCCGAACGGATATCCTTATTATCATTGGCTACAAACCGAGGAAGGCCAAGGCCTGCTTACCTACGGCAGCGAAAGTGTCGTGTTGTCGTCCGGCTGCGGCGTATTGCTGCCTCCCGGGATGCCCCACGCCTATGAGGCGAAGCGGGGCGCTGGCTGGGCAACGTATTACCTAACCTTCGGCGGCGTGGCTGCCGCGGCGATTCTGTCGGCTTTCGGGATCCGCGACTCCGCCTTGTTCCGCTGGGACCCGGAGGCCCCTCTGGCCCCGATGCTCGGCGAAATGCTGAACAAGGTCGGCAGCGGCACCGACCTGTTCGGCCTGGAGACGTCAGCCGGCACTTACCGTTTTTTGGGCATGCTCAGCAAATTCGGGCAAGCCAGCAACATGTCCGTCTCCCGCAATATGGAGAAGCTGGCGCCGCTGCTGCATTGGATGGAGCAGGAGTACGGCAACCCCGACATTGGCCTGGATAAGCTTGCCCAAGAGATCGGCATGTCCGGCCGCCATTTAAGCAAGCTGTTCCAGCAGACGCTCGGCGTATCTCCCTACGCTTATCTCACCCAAATGCGCATCCATAAAGCCAAGGAGCATCTGGCCGGCGAACCAGGAGTTACCGTAGCCGCCATCGCCGGCAAAACCGGGTTCCGCGATGCCAGCCATTTTGTCGCCACCTTTCGCAAGCATACCGGCATGACACCGCAGCAGTTCCGCCGGCTGCATTAGATGCGGCCCCGGTGGTTGCATTGGTTGTTGCCGGTGGCTGTATTAGATGCGGCCGGTGGTTGCACTGGTTGTGGCCGGCGGTTGCACTAGTTTGTGGCCGTGGTTGCACTGGTTGTGGCCGGCGGTTGCACTAGTTTGTGGCCGTGGTTGCACTGGTTGTGGCCGGCGGTTGCACTAGTTTGTGGCCGTGGTCGCACTGGTTGTGGCCGGCGGTTGCATAAAGCGCTGACTGGCCGCAAACGGACCAAGTTTGGCTGCTTGCCGTATAGCCCGGCCCGGCGTAAACGTCTCAAGTAACGCTGTTTGCAATACAGCTTGACCGTGCGTACGGGACACCTAGCTCCGCCGACCGCCATTTCGGCCCGGCACGATGCCCAAGCAGTGCAAGCAATTCCGGCGGCCAGTGATGTTGCGACAGATCATTTCTGACCCCAAAACAAACTCTAACGGTTGCCACAGCCGCTAATTGATCCCAAAACGCCGATTTCAAATTCTAACGGTTGTCATAGCGCTTATTCCACTTAAATTAGGCTAATTTCACCTGAATTAGAGTAAATAACGGCGCTGACAACCGTTAGAATTTAGAAGGGGACTTTTTTGTTAAAATAGCGGCTGTTACAACCGTTAGAATTCCGCCAGTCGCAATGCTGCAAAAATGCTGGTCTCCCCCGCACGATCCTCCGGCATGATGCTCCCGCACGATGCTCCGACACGATACTCCCGCACGATGCTCCGACACGATACTCCGATCTTTCCGAGCAACTGCAGTCTTGCAGTAGTTCGGTTCATACTAGCCTAATGGTTTACTCTGGTAAGTTACTCTGATGAGCCTAATCCTAACGAACGGCAGTGACCTTATTTCGGCGAAATCAACAGTTTTCAAAGTGTAACGGACACCATCGATCTTATTTGGCACAAATACGTAAGGTTGCGGTCTTTTTCGCACAAATAACAAGCTCCCCCCGTTAGAAATAAAAAGGGCGGCTTTTCAGGCAAATAAGGCCGTACAGGTCCGCTAGCCTTCACCAGTCGGATCTGCCTATTGAATCAAATACGGCGTATTCGCTTCGGTCCAAAAGCGCTCCCCGTCCCCGGCCGTGCTTCCGTCCGGCAGATGAACGCGCCGCCCGTTTAGGCCGCGCACCGTACACCATCCGCCGACAGCCGATGTGATGCAGGCCGATGCGACCCCACCGCTCTCCCAGACGATATCGACGGTAAATCCGCCGCGCGCCCGCAAGCCGCGGACCTGGCCGGACGCCCAGGCCTTGGGCAGCGCCGGCAGCAAATCGATGCCGTTCATATGGCTTTGCAGCAGCATTTCGGCGATTCCCGCCGCCCCGCCGAAATTGCCGTCGATCTGGAACGGCGGATGGTCGTCAAACAAGTTCGGATACGTCGAACGGGACAGCAGCGTTTCCACGAACCGGTGCGCCGTTTCTCCGTCCCCCAGACGCGCGTACAGATTGATCAGCCAAGCGCAGCTCCAGCCGGTATGGCCGCCGCCGTTTTGAATCCGGTGCTGAAGCGATTTCCGCACGGCTTCCGCTATTTCGGGCGTATCCCGCACCGTAATCGAATCGCCGGGATAAAGCCCGTACAAATGCGAGACATGGCGGTGTCCCGGCTCCGGTTCGGCGAAGTTTTCGCTCCATTCCTGCAGCCTCCCGTCAGGGCCTACCTGCGGCCCGACCATGCGCTCCGCCGTTTCCACCAGTTCGCGGCGCCACGTCTCATCCACGCCCAAAATTTCCGCCGCCCGAACCGTATGCGCAAACAGCTCGCGTATTAGCGTCAAGTCCATCGTCGTTCCCGCCGATACACTGCACTTTTCGCCCTCCGGCGTTAAAAACTGATTTTCCGGTGAGGTCGACGGCGCCGTCGTCAGCAGCCCGTCAGGGCCGGGGACCAGCCAGTCCCGGCAAAATTCCGCCGCACCTTTCATCAGCGAATAGGCGGTCTCCCGCAGAAACTTATCATCCATCGTGAATTCGTAATGCTCCCAAAGATGCCGGCACAGCCATACGCCGCCCATCGGCCAAAACGCCCAATTGGCCTGGCCGTCCGTCGGCGTCGATTGGCGCCACAGGTCGACGTTGTGGTGAGCGGTCCATCCCCGGCAGCCGTAATGAATCCGCGCTGTCCTTGCCCCCGTATCGCTCAGCTCCCGGATCAGCCGGAACAGCGGCTCATGGCACTCACTTAAATTGGCCACCTCCGCCGGCCAATAATTCATTTGCGCGTTGATATTGGTCGTATACCCGCTGTTCCAGGGCGGCTGAATATGCGGATTCCAGATCCCCTGCAAATTGGCCGGCTCCGTCCCCGGCCTGGAGCAAGCCATCAGCAAGTAACGGCCGTACTGAAAATACAGCGCCTCCAGCCCCGGATCCTGCGCTCCATCGCGATAAGCTTCGAGCCGCTCGTCGGTGGGCAGTTGCGAAGGCGCCGTGCTCCCAAGCCGTTCAGCCGCAGGAAACTCCGAAGGCGCCGTGCTCCCAAGCCGTTCAGCGGCAGGAGACTCCGAAAGCGCCGTGCTCCCAAGCTGTTCGCCGGCAGGAAACTCCGAAGGCTTCCCGCTCCCAGACCGTTCGCCGGCAGACAGCTTCGAAGGCTCACCGCTCCCAAGCCGCCCATGGGCAGGCAACACCGGTGGTACCGTGTCCCCAAGCCGCAGCTCGACGCGGCGGAACAAACCGCGGTGATCCGCGATATGTCTTTCCCGCAGCCGCTCATAGCCCAGCGAAGCTGCTGCTTTCAAAACGGTGCCGCATTTTTTGACAAGTTCGCCTTCCTCCATCCCCGTTCCGGGCATGACCTTATAACCGGCAAAATCAGTCGCCGCGGCCAGCAAAAACGTCGCCGCCCGCGCTCCGCGGACGATCAGCCGGCCGGATTCGTCCGTCCAGACGGTCCCGCCTTCCGTCAGCGCTTGCACATGCGCTTCAAAGGATATCCCCAATCCCTCTTCATACAAGACGGATTGCGGGTGGTCGCCGCGGTAATTGTCGGCAATATGGCTGGGGCAGCGCCCTGTCATGACGATTCCCGCTTCCCCCGGGAGCGCTTTCGTTTGGAACACCTGCGGGGAATCAAGCGATGCCGAAAGGTCGATAGTCCCCTCTCCTTCGGCGCGAATATGTACCGCAAGCACTTGGTCCTCCGCGCTGACCAGCACCTCGCGAGTGTAGACCGTCCCGCCAAGCCGGTACGAAACGGTCGCCACCCCCGCGTCCAAATCCAAATCCCGCCGGTAATCCGAAACCGCCGGAACGTCCTCCAGCAGGTCCAGCTTTAAGTTGCCAAGCGGCTGATACGCTTCGGTCCCCGTGCCGACCATTTTGGCTTCAACCAACTGCTCGGCCTCTTTATATTTCCCGGAAAATATCAGCTCCCGAGCCTTTTTTAAGTGCCGCAGCGCGTCGTAGTTTTGCGTGTCGCGCGGAAAACCCGACCAGAGCGTGTCTTCGTTTAAAGCGATAAGCTCCTGCTTCACTCCGCCGTAGATCATGCCGCCGATTCGCCCGTTGCCTACGGGAAGCGCTTCCTCCCAACGCGATGCGGGCTGCTTATACCATAACTTCCATTCTGCTTCCGCCGAACGTTCCAGTTTGGCCACCTTCTCTCAATTTTATAATAAGTTGAATTATTGACTATACGTGTATACTTCTAAATTCTACGATAAATCCGCAGAAAAGGCCCGATGAAAATACGGGCCTTTACGTTAATTTTCATATTTGCGGCAATTCCGGTGATCCTAATTTATTGCAAATCTTTGCCGGTGAACAGTTCCACTCTCTTCTTAACGAGTTCGGTATATTCGGCTTCCATCTTTTGAGCGCCGGCTTTGTCCAACTCGGCGAGGAATGCGTCGTACACCTTGTCGAAGTCCGCTTCCTTGGCCAAGATGGCTTCCGGAATCCGTTTGCGGACAATGTCCTGCGTTTTCTGGAAAATAACCTGATAATCCCCGTCGGTCGGAACCGGCATGTTGTACAGAGCGCCCCATTCTTTAGCCGGGAAATCGTCCTCTTGCGGGAATAAGTCTTTCCAGGTGGTTGCGTTGTAAGCTTTCAGCGTTTCCTTCTCGGCTTTGGTGTAGTTTTCTACGATTTGTTCCGGGAAGTTGGTCGTATAATAATTGCCGGAAGGATCTTTAACACCGTCGCCGTAGCGGGCGCCAAAAATTTTGTACAAGCCGTCCGGATTGCCGAGACCGGTTTGTTTTGTAAAATTCGTCGTATCATTTACTCTACGATCTGTAATCTCTTCCGGTATAACGCGTTTGCCATTCTCGTCGACCGTGTAATGTTTGCCTTCAATCCCCCAGTTTACAAGAACCTGGCCTTCATCGGAAGACAGCCAGTCGATGAATTTAATCGCCCGCACCGGATCTTTGCAGGCGGTCGTGATGCTGATGCCGTAACCGTCAACGCCGGCGGATTGGAAGGAGTGATCCTTATATTCTTCGCTCAGCGTAACCGGGAAATGGGCGTACGTGTATTCGTCTTTGCCGGCCGATTTCAGCGCGTTTTCGGCATCCATGTAACCCCATTCCTGGTCGATCAGGCCAAGCACGCGGCCGCTGGCGATTTTCGCTTTGTATTGGTCGTCTTTTTGCACAAACGTGTCTTTATCGAGCAGACCTTCGTTGTACATATGGTTCAGCCAACGGAAGTATTCTTTCTCTTCCGGACGTTTATAGTGCAGCTTCGCTTCGTAAGTTTGCGGATCCACGTAGTACTCGCCGTCGTCCGGAGCACCGGTGGCGATAAACGCCGGGTTCGTCACGGTGATCATGATTCTCCAGTCGTCGGCGTTCAGCGTCAGCGGAATCGTCGGCTGTCCGTCCGTGGTCGGATTTTTTTCCACATATTGCTTGAGGACGTTTTCAAAGTCTTGTACCGTGCGCACCTTCGGGTATCCGAGCTCTTTCAGAACGCGCTGCTGGATTTCAAACCCGCCGCCGGCGTCAAAATACTGCTGGTCCACGCCCACGTTGGTCGGGATCGAATAAATCGCCGGATCTTCGTTGCTGTATTTCAGACGGTTCATGTTTTCGCTGAATATCTTTTTAATGTTCGGCGCATGTTTATCGATCAGTTCGGTCATATCCACAATATAGCCGGCATCCACCAGTTTGGACAGATTCCCTTTGGCGAAAATCAGGTCCGGCACATCGCCGCTGGCCGCCATCAAAGCGATTTTGTTGTCGCCGCCGCCGCTGCCCACGTCAAACTCGGCTTCGATCGTCACGCCGGTTTTTTCCGTAATCGCTTTCCCCACTTCGTCCTGCATATTGTTCCAGTTCGGGCTGGCGTCAGCGCCGAAGAAGGTAAAGGTGACCGGGCTCGTATCATTGCCCGTTTCTCCCCCGGAGCCCTTCGTATTGCCGGACGCGCCGTTGTTGCTGCCGCAGCCCCCGACCAGCAAGGTGCCGGCCAGCAAAATCGCCGCGAAGGTTTTAGGGCTTTTCCATTTCATATCTTCTTTCCCCCCGTATTCTTATTCAAAAAAATATATTGTATAACAGGCTATATTAGTTGAACTATTGATTGTACGGATCAGGGCAGCCGTGTGAAATGTTCTTACAATCGCTGCCCGCCCCAGATTTCTTTGATTAAGTAGATTCATACAAGGTAGAAATCCGGTCACAAAGGCGACCAAGCATATGCTTCCGATGCAGCTTTCTTCCAGAAAGCTGTTAGTTTCTTCAGAATCATTTCACACTCTTGCCTAGCTTCCGTATTTCTGTTCAACCTATATAGACCTGTGTCTACCGGCTGAGAGCCAATCATCTTAGGCTTTAACCGCTCCCAGTGTCATCCCGTCCACAAAATAGCGCTGCAGGAACGGATAGACCACCAGAATCGGAACCGTGACGACGATGGTGATCGCCATTTTAATCGATTCCGGCGACACCTGGGCCATTTGATTCGCCAAATCGTTGGCGTTGGCCATATTCGCGCCTTGGTTGGTGCTTTGCAGTATTTTCATCAGCTCGAATTGCAGCGTCGTCAAATGCGGTTTGCTGCCGTTGTACAAATACGTATCAAACCACGAGTTCCACTGGCCAACCGCCAGGAACAGGGCGATCGTCGCCAAAACAGGCTTGCACAGCGGCAGGATGACTTTGTAGTAAATCGTGAAATCGTTGGCCCCGTCGAGCTTCGCCGATTCCTGCAGCGCGTACGGCAGTCCGTCGATAAACGAGCGGATGACGAATACGTTAAAGGCGCTGACTAACGTGGGCAAAATATAAATCCAAAACGTCCCGATCAGCTCGAGATGGCGCATCAGCATGTACGTCGGCACCAGGCCGCCGGTAAAGTACATCGTCAGGGCCAGGAACGTGGACACGAATTTACGCGATTTGAAATCGGGCCGGCTGAGCGTGTAGGCCAGCATCGAGGAACTGATCAGCCCTAGCACGGTGCCGAGCACCGTCCGGTATATCGTAATTTTGAAGCCCTGAATCAAGCTGGTATAGCCGAAAATCGTTGCGTAGTTTTTCCAGGTAAATTCGCGCGGCCAAATATGTATGCCGCCCCGAACGGTATCCGTGGAATCGTTCAGCGAAATCGCCAGCACGTTCAGGAAAGGGTACAACGTAATGACCAAAATGACCGACATTAGAATGATATTGAATACATTGAATGCTTTTTCGCCTCTGGTGAGGTTAAACGCTTTGCTGCTCGCCATCTATGTTCCCTCCCCCTACATAATGCTTTCTTTCGTCGTTTTCTTCATAATGCCGTTGGCCACGAGCAGCAGGATGATGCCTACGACCGAAGTGAACATGCTGATCGCCGTACCGTACGAGAAGCGGCTGATATTGATGCCGTACTCTAAGGCGTATATATCGAGCACTTCCGAGTAATCGGTAACCAGCGAGTTGCTGAGCTGAAACTGCTTTTCAAAGCCGATGCCGATGAGATGGCCGATCGACATGATCAGCAATACCGAAATCGTCGTCCGGATCCCCGGCAGGGTGATGTTCCAGATTTGCCGGAAACGCCCGGCCCCGTCAACGCGGGCGGCTTCGTAAAGCTCCTTGTCGATCCCGGTAATCGCCGCCAAATAAATAATGGCGTTCCAGCCGGTTTCCTTCCATACGTCGGAAGCGGTTACAATCCCCCAAAACCATTTCCCTTGCGCCATGAACTGGATCGGCTCGTTGGTAATATGAAGCGCCATCAGCAGCTCGTTGACAACCCCTCCGTCAATGGAGAGCATTTTCGTGATGATCCCGGCCACGACGACCCAGGATACGAAGTGCGGCAAATAGGAAACCGTCTGCACCGTACGCTTGAAAAGTTTGCCCCGCAGTTCATTGAGCAGCACCGCAAAAGCGATCGGGAAAATAAAATTGGCGATCAGTCCCATGACGCTCATGGCCAGCGTGTTTCTAAGCACGAGATAGAACCTTTCGTCCTGGAACAGGTCCACGAAATTATCGAACCCTACCCATTTCTGTTCAGTAAAAGACTTGGCCGGTTTATAGTTCTGAAAAGCCATCGTCCAGCCCCAGATCGGAACATAGTTAAATACGAACAACCATATGACAAACGGCATGGACATCAAATATAAATACTTTTGCTGCATTAAACTCTGCCAGGTACCTTTTCTCCGCTTCTTCAACGGCTCAGGGGCAACGCTTACATTAGTTCCAGGTTTTGATGACAGCGTTTCCACAGGTTCCAGTCCCCCCTTCATTTCTATAGTTCTATCATAAGTGAAGGGGGAAAACGGTAATACCCGACAGATTTCAAACAAAACCATATAAAAATTAGACATCGTCCGGCGAAAATCCAAAGATCGCGGTCAGGACGGGATCGTAAAAGCGATTTCCGTTCCGGAGCCGGGCGTGCTGGCGATATGCAGGCCGTGCTCCTCTCCATAGGACAACACCAATCTTTGGTGGACATTGCGCAGGCCGATCCGCGTCCGCTGCGATTCCTCGGCGGCGGAAATGGAACGCTTCACTTCCGCAAGACGCTCCGCCGTCATTCCCATCCCGTTGTCTTTGACGGTCACATGCACCAGCGCTTCTTTCACTTCCACCTTAACCTCCACGTTGACGCCGTCCTCCTTGCCCTCCACGCCGTGAACGACGGCATTCTCTACCAGCGGCTGAATAATGAGCGGCGGCACCCGGATGTCCTCAGCCGCCGGATCGATCCGCAGCTCGTACTTCAAGCGGTCCTCGTAGCGGAATTTCTGGACCTCCAGGTAGGAGCGCACCATCTCCAATTCCTCTTTAAGCGGCGCGCTTTCCCGGCCGACTTCAAGGCTTTTCCGCATCATTTTCCCAAGCAGGCGCACAACGTTGGCGATCTCTTTGTCCCCTTTCAGATGCGCGTTCATCCGGATCGATTCCAGCGCATTGAACAGAAAATGCGGATTGATCTGGCTGGCCATCATTTTCAGCTTGATTTCCCGCTGCGCCAGCTCCAAAGCGTTGTTTTGCTCCGTTTTTTCCACCACCTGATGCATCAGCCGGTTGATGCTGCCGACCATGTAGTTGAATTGGCGCGACAGCTGCCCGATTTCATCGTTCCCGTCTATGGGGGATACGACATTTAGGTCCCCGAGCGCCAGCCGGTTTAAATGGCGGCTTAACCGCAGCATCCGGTTTGTGGTCAAAAAAGAAACGATATAAACGAATACGAGAGCGATCAGCAGGACGAGCAAAATAATGCCCAACCCGAAAAGACTGACCGCATTGGCGCTTTTGACGATCGACTCCGTCGTGAACACGGAAACGATCTTCAGCCCGTTCATACTGGAATCAGGAATCAAGGTATCCACCACCAGATAGGAAGGCGCGTCCCCGACATCCGCCTTGAACGTCCCTTTTTGCAGGTTCCGCAAATCGGTGCCGAAATCGAGCGATTCCAGCGTTGTCCCGACCAACGCCGGGTTTTTCGCAGCCACGACATAACCCTGCTCATCGGCGATAAACGTTTCAAAAGGCTCCTGCTGCAGCATCCGGTTCAATTCGTCCTGATTCAGGATGACCATAAGCACTCCGCTTTTCCGCGTGCCTTCAAACGAAATCCGGCGGATGAGGCTGAGCCTGTGGACTGGAAGCTCCTCATCCTCTTTGTCGTTAATGTAAAACCAGCCGATCCTTTTTTCCGCCATCGCCTTTTGGTACCAGTTCGCCGAAGCGGTCCGTTCATCGACCGGTATAAACTCCAGATTGTTGATTAACGTCGGATTGTCAAAATAGAACCGGATCCCCGAAATTTCCCGGTATAGCCTTACGTATGCGCGAAAATCGTCATATTCCAAGTAAGCTTTGGTCAGCTCAAGCACCGACGGATACCGGGTAGTGACGAGGGCTTCGAGTTTTTTATCCAGCATAAAAATATCCGAGATGTCGCTAGGCACGCGAAGCATCGACGCCGCGCGCGATTTCACCCTTTCGACGTTGTTGACGGTCTGGGCGATCGCCCGGTCCATCGCCTGATTGCGGAAATAAGCGGTTACGACAGCGCCGACAATCAACACGGGAATCATCACGACAACGATGTAGGAGATAAGCAGCTTGTGCTTAAGTTTCAAATTGTTCGTGAACTGCACGATTTTACTGAACATTGGAATAAGCGATTCCTCCTTAGTCTCCTTAAAAGGAAAATATCCCCTCTTGCCAAGGGGAAAAGGGGATATTTTCAGGCGGCCGTTCGCACGGTCCGCCTGTCCGTGTTTAATTGTACACCTGCGCGCCATCGCCGCGGCAGGCAATCGAGCATTATTTCAAGGCGATTTGCAGCTCCGCCTTGCCGGTGAACGCGGCTACTTCGATCGTTCCGTCCGCGGCCAGGGTTCCGCCTTGGACGGAAGCGATTTCGCCCATGCCGTGCAGCGCTACGCGGAACGGCTTGCCTGCGCCTTCGGCGCTCAGCGTCACAACGTTGCCGCTCTTGGCTGCCGTCACGTTCAGCTCCGCGGCCCCTTTGACATTGCGCACCGTGCGGGATACCGCGGCTCCGTCGGCAAGCTGGTACAAACCGATTTCTGCGCCGTCCGCATAATCGTAATCCGGACGAGTATCATTCGCTCCGGTGACCAGGATCGAGTTCGGGCGAACGAACAGCGGCAGGCTGAAGAAATTATGGTTCTCTTTACGCCATTTTCCGCCTTCGACCGTTTCCCCGGTCAGCAGATGCGTCCACTTGCCTTCCGGCAAATAATACGTTACATCGCCTTTTTCGCTAAATACCGGGGCCACCAGCAGCGAGTCGCCGAGCATGTACTGGCGGTCCAGCGTGTCGCAGGCCGGATCGTCCGGGAATTCCAGGAACATCGCCCGCATCGTCGGCACGCCCTGCTGCGTGGCTTGCACCGCCGTATCGAACATGTAAGGCATCAGGCGGCATTTCAGCTTCGTGAAGAATCGCGTCACATCCACCGCTTCATCGTCGTACGCCCACGGCACCCGGTACGAACTGCTGCCGTGCAGGCGGCTGTGGCTGGACAGGAGGCCGAAGGCGAGCCAGCGTTTAAATACGTGGGCCGGGGCCGTGTTTTCGAATCCGCCGATGTCGTGGCTCCAGAAGCCGAAGCCGGCGAGTCCGAGCGACAGGCCGCCGCGCAGGCTTTCCGCCATCGATTCATAATCGGCGTAGCAGTCGCCGCCCCAGTGAACCGGGAATTTCTGGCCGCCGACCGTTGCGGAACGGGCGAACAGCGCGGCTTCGTTTTTGCCCAATTTTTCTTCCAATACTTCAAATACGACTTTATTGTACAGGTACGTGTAATAGTTGTGCATTTTCACCGGATCGGATCCGTCGGAATAAACGACGTCCGTCGGAATCCGCTCGCCGAAGTCGGTTTTGAAAGAATCGACGCCCATGTCGACCAGCTCGCGCAGGTAGCCGGCAAACCATTCGCAAGCGGCCGGGTTCGTGAAGTCGACGAGCGCCATGCCGGGCTGCCACAGGTTCCATTGCCAAACGTCGCCGTTGGCTTTTTTGACCAAGTAGCCGTTTTTCATGCCTTCTTCAAACAGGCGGGAGCGCTGGCCGATATACGGGTTGATCCACACGCAAATTTTCAACCCTTTTTCTTTGAGGCGCTTCAGCATACCTTGCGGGTCCGGGAAAACGCGTTCGTCCCATTTAAAGTCCGTCCAATGGAATTCCCGCATCCAGAAGCAGTCGAAATGGAAAACGTGCAGCGGAAGATCGCGCTCCGCCATGCCGTCGACGAAGGAGTTTACCGTCGCTTCATCGTAATCGGTCGTAAACGAGGTCGTCAGCCAAAGGCCGAAGGACCAGGCCGGGGGAAGCGAAGGTTTGCCCGTCAAATCGGTGTATTTGTTCAGCACGTCCTTCGGCTCGGGACCGTCGATCACAAAATATTCCAGCGATTCCCCGGGAACGCTGAATTGCACTTTTTTCACTTTTTCCGAAGCGACTTCAAACGAAACCGCTCCCGGATCGTTGACAAGTACGCCATACCCCTTGTTGGTGACGTAAAAAGGAATGTTCTTGTAAGCCTGCTCGGAGCTGGTGCCGCCGTCTTTATTCCAGATATCGACAACCTGACCGTTTTTCAGGAACGATGTAAAACGTTCGCCCAGGCCGTAAACCCATTCTCCGACGCGCAGGTCGAGCTCCTCGCGCATATACGCGTCGCCGTTGGAATCCGTCACATGCGCCATCGATTTGAAGCCGCTGCCGGTGATCCGCTCGCCTTCGCGGTAGAAATCGACCGACCACTGCGGGCCTTTGTTGATGCGGACGCTCAGGCTGCCGCTTTTCAGTTCGGCATATTGCTCGTTTTCGGTGATTTCAACATGGGCGCCGCCTTCGTTCAATTCAAAGTGCGGGCCATGGTCAACAACCCCGGCGAAATGGAACAGCTTGACGCCGATCACGCCGGGAAGCGGGGAATGGAACTGCATCGTCAGCAGCGTTGTATTGATCATATCGCCCCGGCCGCGCAGCGGCGTCGTTGAAGCGGAAGCGATCAGCGTGTTGTTTTGGGCTCGGAAATCGTATGCTTGTACCGCGGGAGACAATGTAATGCCATCGCGAATCAGCCAGTTGCCATCGGTAAATTTCATTTTTCCATTACCGTCCTTCCTCTAGCGCATTGTTTTAAAATGAAAAACGTTCTATACTTGCATTATACTGATACGCATTATAATAAACTAACATAATTCGACGATAATATAACACTATATTGATGAGGTGAACGAACATGGACCAAGCGCTGCGCCGCTCTTTGCACGAGAACAAAAGCCACGGCACCGAGCGCCTGCCGTTCGGCACATACTGGTACCGCTTCGGGCCGGGCGAGCATGTCATCGACTGCCACTGGCACGAGGAAGCCGAGTTTTTTTACTGTCTTGAAGGGGAAACGCTGTTCCAGGTCGACACCGATTATTTTCCGGTTCGCGCCGGGGAAGCGGTGTTTATCGACGGGGGCGACATTCACGCCGCGCATGCGCTTGGGGAGCAAGGCTGCACTTTTTTCTCCCTCGTGTTCGATACGCAGCTGCTGGCCAGCGCCCATTATGACGCGGTCCAGGAAAATCTCGTCCTCCCTCTCCAGGAACGGAAAGCGACGTTCCCCCGCCATATCCGGCGGGAGCAGCCTTATGAAATCGCGCTGCTCGAGCATATTCTCGCGATGATGCGGAGCTGCAGCAACGAAACGCCCGGGTACGAAGGCGCGGTGAAAGGCCATCTGTATTTGATGCTGGCCGAAATCGCCGCCGAAGGCCGTGCCGTCAGCCGCATAGCCAGCAGCCGCAGCGAATCGTCCAAAATCGAGCGGCTGAAAACGGTCATTTTGCACATCCAGCAAAACTACGGCCATCCGATCCGCCTCGGCGAACTCGCCGCGCTGATTCCGATGAGCGAAGGGCAGTTTTGCCGCTTCTTCAAGTCGATGACCCGGCAGACGCCGATCGATTACATCAACTCGTACCGCATCCGCCAGGCCACCGAGCTCCTGCGCGAGCCGGAGCGGAAAATCTCCGACATCGCGCTGGAGGTCGGCTACGACAACATCAGCTACTTCATCCGGGTGTTCCGCAAGACGATGAACTGCTCGCCTTCGGAGTTCCGCAAAAAGCTGCAGGAGCCGGTCGAGGCTTAGGGCAGGGGGCGGCACGCTTGTATGATGGCGGCGGAGCAGCGCGCTTGGCCCGTATGGCGGCGGGGCAGTCGTTTCTTTTTCATAGTTGCCAATTTCTCAGCCCTTATCGTCCCCTGCTACCCTAGCGGATACGGAACCGGCTGATCTGCACCTCACCTTTGAGGTGAAGGTATACGTCGCGGCGGCTCGCCGCCCCCGTTACCGGCGCGGTCACCGTCGTCCAGGCCTGGCGGCCGCCGGTCGGCAGCACCCGGCACGTTCCGGCGGTTTCCCCATCCGGCGAACCGAGCGTAACAACGATCTCCCCGCCTTTGAGATGCCCCGAAACTCTCGCCTCGAACTCTGACGCCCCTGTGCCGAAATCCACATCATGGAACGCGATCCAGCCGCCGCTGTCTTGAACGGTGCGGATGCTCTCCCCGCCCTCACGGCATTCGTCGATAAAGACCCGGTCATAATTATCGTAATTCACCGCTTTGACCGATTCGCGGAGCAAACGCGGCGGAACCGTCTCCCCGTTGACCCGAAGCGTTGCCGCTGCCGCGATTTTCCCCGAGGACGGGCCGACCATAATCGTGTAGGCGCCGGTTTCCACACAGTACCGTTCGCGGGTCACATCCCAGAAAGCGAGCTCGGATGCTTTTAATTCAAGTATTACCGTCTTGGACTCGCCGGCCGCCAAATGAATCCGTTTAAAGCCTTTTAATGTCTTAAGCGGCCGGGGGACGCGGGAAGCTTCGGCCCGGACATACAATTGAACAACCTCGTCCCCGTCCAGCTCACCGGTATTCCGGACGTTCACCGACACGGTGACGGTACCGTCCTGTCCGATTTCAGCAGGGCTCAATGACAATCCTTCATATCTAAACGTCGTGTAACTCAGCCCATGTCCGAAAGGATACAGCACTTCTCCGTCAAAATATTGATAGGTCCGCTTTCCTTTGATAATGTCGTAATCCATAATATCCGGAAGCTGATCGGCCGACTTGTACCAGGTCATATTGAGCCGGCCCGCCGGGTTGTAGCCGCCGAACAGCACGTCAGCCACGGCATGCCCCAGCTCTTGTCCTGCATGGGATGTAAACATGATCGACGGGACATGCTCCTGCTCCCAGTTCACCGCAAACGGATACCCGCCGACAATGACGGCAACCGTTCGCGGGTTAACCGCTTTAACAGCCTGAATCAGCGCCTGCTGGGATGGCGGCAGTGTAATGTCCGGCCGGTCGATTGTTTCCTTTCCGTTGATGAACGGGCTGTTGCCGACGAACACGATCGCCGTTTCCGCGTTTTTCGCCGCTGCGGCGGCTTGCTGCAAACCGCTCTGCACCACTTCAACGATAAATCCGTCATATATGCCGGCAGCGGCTCCTCTATTGGCGAAGTTGGCTCCCTCGCTTACCGCGGCTTCCGCATCAACTGTTGCACCAGCGCCAACCATTACGGCTTCTTCAGTTTCACCGGGGCCCTTTTCCTGGTCCGCTTCGACGTTCATGTATCCCCGGACGTCTACCGACACCGGCTTGCCTTCCCACGACAGTATCCGCACGGAGCCGCCTTCCTGCGTCTCGAACCCGAACGCTTCCTTCACGAACCAGCCGCGCGCCTCGTCCGCCGTCGCCTCGAGCCGGCCCGATTCGCTTTCGGTTACGAACTTCCCGTTGCTGAGCGCCCGCAGCGTAATTTGTCCCCAGCCCCAATCGTTCCGCTCGAACACTTCGGCCTGTTCCGCGTCTTCGCAGTTTGCCGCCAGAGCAGCTCCGCCCTCTTCGCCGGCGGCGATACCGACGTATTTGCCGGTAGCCGCCGAACGCAAGCGAATCCGATCCAGCCCCGTCGTAAAATGCACCGAACGGCCGTTCATTTTCTCCGTTACGCCCTGCAGCGGAGTTACGCGGTACGGCGGCGTGCCGCTGTACCAGTCGGTGAACGCCTCGTCCGCCAGCGGGCCGATCACCGCCACCGAAGCCGCGTCCTTGCCCAGCGGCAGCAGCCCGTCGTTCTTCAGCAGCACGACCGATTCGCGGGCCGCTTCCAGCGCCAGCGCGGCATGCTCAGGCGCGCACAGCTTCGATTCCGGCACATGGCTGTACGGATTCCGCTCCGCGGGATCGAATTCGCCAAGCCGAAAGCGGACGCGGAACGTATTGCGCAGCGCATGGTCCAAATCGGCCTCCGTCAGCAGTCCCCGCTCCAACGCATCGCGCAGCGCCTGCTGCGAGATCGGCTGATCATCCGTAATGCTGTCGATGCCGGCCTTAATCGAGCCGGCGACCGCTTCGGCGTAAGAGTCCACGTAATGGTGATCCATCACGGTGCCGAGCACATCCCCGGCGTCGCCCACGACGAAGCCGTCCATGCCCCATTCGCCTTTGACGATTTCGTTCACCTCATGATTAAAGTTGCACGGCGTGCCGTTGATGCCGTTGTACGCCGTCATCATCGAACCTGCGCGCCCGTCGCGAAAAGCCGGCTCAAACGCCTTCAAGTAATATTCCCGCTTGTTCCGCGGGTCAATGCTGACCGATGCGCTTCCGCGGTCCACCTCATTATTGTTGCCGTAAAAATGCTTTAAGGTTGCCACAGCTTTGTAATAAAAAGGATGATCGCCCTGCATACCTTTGACCAGCCCGGTCGTCAAGGCACCGGTCAAATGCGGATCCTCCCCGTACGCCTCTTCGGTGCGCCCCCAGCGCGGGTCCCGTTCCATATCGACCGTCGGCGCCCAAATCGTCAGCCCGTTAACGGCCGGATCGCGCTGGTAGTAAACCCTGGCCTCGTCCCCGATGACGGAGCCGATTTTTTGCAGCAGTTCGGGGTTCCAGGTACAGGCCAGCCCCGTATTTTGCGGGAACACCGTCGCTTCGCCAAGCCAGGCCACGCCATGCGCCCCCTCCGTGCCATGCTTGTATTTGTTCACCCCAAGGCGCGGAATATCCGTTTGATATTGGCACATCAGTTCGATTTTCTCTTCGAGCGTAAAACGCGATATTAAATCGTTCACCCGTTCCATTAGCGGAAGATCCGGGTTTTGATAAGGATAACTCATGTCACGACCCCATCTCATTTTGAATTTCCGGTTTGTAAGCGCTGCACAAATCACGCGTTCCAAAACCGCTTCCGTTTCATCCCCCCCATCATACAATGGTCCGAAAGCGCTTTATACAACGATAATTAGTCATGTTTTCATGTAAAAATCTAGATTATCCGCTTAAGGAGCCGCTTTCTCAAATCCAAGAATTTAATCAACAAGAAATTAAAGGACGATTTTAAGGATCAAGCAAATGAGGGCTGGTCGGCAGATCAACATCCGCTGTCCGGACGCTTTGCACGATTATCCCGTTTGATCCGGAAGCAGAGAGGAAGTTACATTCAGGAAAAGAAAATAGGTTTGGAAGGAGCAGATATGTTCGTGATCGTTAGACAGGTTTGTGAGAAGGAGGTTTAGGAGAAGAGATTTAGGAGAAGGAGGTTTTGAGGAAGTGAGGCAGACTTGACGGGAGGAATGGGACAAGACACCGGGGAAAAATGAAAGGACCGTGATTAGCCTCCTCCTCTTCTCCCTGAACAAAAGGGATAATCGTGCAAGGCTCGGTTAACAGCATCCTTAACGACAGGGATCTCAATGAAGACCTAGGCGTTTGGGTTAATGTGAGCGAAATTACTGGAATGAGACGCGACGGCGTTGTAGAGTATATCTATGAGTATAAACCAACCATGGTTATCATAAATACACTGGTCCTTTATTCCTTTAGCATATTTGGACACTGGGTTGGGAAAAGAAGCAGAGAAATATCCCCAAAACGTTAGGAATCGCCAGCCGCCGCCCAATACCAAAACGGCCGCTTTCCGCACTCGGAAAACGGCCGCTGCCAACGTCCAACTGGGCTTTCTATATATCATCCTTTCGCTTGCGCGAGCTTCTTGATCACGGCCTCCGTGACCGGAATGTTATACACCCGCACTTCATCCAGCAGGCCTTTGAACGGCGGGTCCCACCAGTTTACGCCCAAGCTGAATGTGCCGGCTTCCGTCGTGAATACGTCGGGGAATCCGGTGCCGGCAAACTTCGGCTCCCCGTCGATGTAGACCTTCACCGTACCCTCATCGACCGTGAAGGCGACATGGTGCCACTCGTTCAACGGGAGCTTGGCGCCGGTCGCCCCGTCGTACCAGGCTTCGCCCGACCACAGCATCGTGTTGTTGTCCCATGATTCCGGCACCAGACTGATCCAGCTTGATGTGGAATTCGCGCCGAAAAACGTCGTCGTAAACTGCGTATACTGCTGCGGGTTGACCCAGAATGAGACCGAATAACGGTTTCCGGAAATGAGTCCGCCGGGCAGCTTGATCCCGGAATTTCCATCGAACACCGCCGCCTTGCCGTCAACGCCGTCCGCATAAGCGATCGTACCGCCTGTACGGTCAATCCGGTCGCCGGTCGCCACCCCTTCGCCAAACTGGCCAAAGGAATCGCTTAAATTGTCCTCAAAAGAAAACCGCGCCTGCAAACCGTACTCCGGATCGATCGGAGCCACCACAACCGCGAACGTTTTGCTGGCGGTAGCTTTTCCTTTCGTTATCGTCGCCGTCAGCTTGGCCGTCGCGGCGGCTTCCCCAACCTCCGGCGGATAAATCACCCCGGTATCGGAAATGACGCCCGGGTCCGAAGATTTCCATGCGATCGCAGCGCCGCGGGTCCCCCGCCCCGGCAGGTTCAAATTGGCCATCACCCGGCTCGTATCCCCCAAATCCAAGTCTTCAACCACCGCTTTGATGACCTGCCGGTCGGACATATCCGGCTGCCGAATTCCCCATACGGACTCCCCTTTGCCGGAAATGGCCGTAAAAGTCAGCGTTTCGCCGCCCAAATCGGCGTCCCAGCCGCGGACGAATACGCCGCGAAAGACCTGACCGCCCAAGTCAAGGGTCGCCTCGTATTTGCCGGACAGCTGCCACTTCCCCGTCACATCGCCGCTAATCGTGTTGTCCTTGTTCAGACGGATGTTCACCGATTTAACGATATCCCCGGAGTAGGCCAACCCGTGGTTGACGAATTTATAATCGCCGGCCACCTGGGATGCCTTCACCGTTTGCAGATTTTCCCCGGCATAACGCTCCGGAGCGACGACAAACCAACCGTCCCGGTTCAGGAACATCTGGTGAACCCGAAGCTCGTGCAGCTCTCCTTTTTGCGGAAAACGCGTATGGAACACAAGAAAATATTTGCCGGTCCGCTCATCATACAGCACCGAATTATGCCCTGGGGACGCATAACCGTAGCCGATCCCCGTGCCGCTTTCTCCGATTTCCCGCGGGAACAGGAAGTTGCCCATCATTTTGATGCCGTAAGCGGAGTTTTCCGTATTTGGCGGCAGTACCGCATTTTGGCCCGCCGCATCCACGTAAGGGCCGTCCGGGCGCGAAGCGCGGAACTGCCTGATGTTGTATCCGCCGTTTGCTCCGAGCCATCCGTACGACACGTTCAAATAATAGTAGCCGGCCTCCCGATCATAAACGATGTACGGGCCTTCCCCGGACTTCGTGTGCCCGCCGGCGATTTTCGTGCCGAAATAGCGGTCGACTATCCGGCCGTCCGCCGTCGTCCCGTCCTTCCCGGGATAAACCGGCCGGCCTGTCGCCGGATCAAGCTCCAGCAGGAAGATGCCGCCCGACCAGGAGCCGTAAGCCATCCACAGCTTCCCGTCCCGGTCAAAAAACGGTGCGGCATCGATCGCGTTTGGATAAAGTGCGTTATTATAGGAGCCGTCGGTCTTGAACCAGCTCGTGTTCACGCCCGCGAGATCTCCGTCTTCGATCAGCCTTCCGATATTCGTATTCGTCCATTTTTTGTTCACCTTGCTGTCCGCATCGTACGCTTCATCCTTCGTAAAACCCGAATATACGACGGTATCGACGTACTTGTAAGGTCCTTCGATATTTTTCGATACCGCCAGCCCGATCGCCGAACGGATATAGGTGGAGGACGCGCTGTAATACATCATGTAAGCCCCGGTCGTGCCGTCCTCATTGACGAAATGCTCGTTCCGGATAATGCCCGGCGCCCAGACGGCAAAGCCGCCTTTGCTGTCCGAATCGTTTTCCCCGGCCCAGGCGAACGAACCGGCCAAATTTTCCGATAAATCCCCGTACAGCGCGTTGCCCGGCGTTTCATACCCGTTCGTGAACGTCGCCCAATTCAGCAAATCGGCGGATTTGGCCGCTTCGATATGCGAACCGAACACGTAATACGTCCCGCCGTCCTTTACGATTGAAGGATCGTGCACGGAGACGTTCGTAAACGCCGGGGGTTTTCCCGGCTTTTTCGCCGGCAAACTGCCGGCGGAAGCCGCGGCCGGCATCAGCATCGCGAACGCCAAAACCATAATCAGGCACCTGCCAAACGCTCTTATTTCCATGAATAGTCCTCCCCCTGCAATCGAATGGATTATCGAACCGTCAGCCCTTAATCCCCGAATTCAGATTGATCGATTGCAAAAAATATTTTTGCGCGAACACAAACAGCAGGAACGTCGGAATGATCGCCAGAATCGCCGACCCCATGAGCTGCCCGATCATCCGGTAGTTGCCGTAAATGTCCTGCAGCAGCAGCAGCCCCGCCGTCACCGGCATCTTCACCACATCGGTGTACACGATGACCGGCCAAAGGAAATCGTTCCAGGACCCGACGAACGAAAATAAGCCGCACACGATCAGCACCGGTTTGATTAAGGGCAGAATCACGGAAAAATAAATCCGCAAATCGCCGGCCCCGTCGACGCGGGCGGATTCGTCCAGCTCATGGGGAATTCCTTTCATAAACTGCCGTACCAAAAAGATGTTGCCCATGCCCGCCAGCCCCGGAACGATCATCGCCCAGGACGTATTGACCCAGCCTAACGCGTCGATGATTTTATAGGATGGGATCAGGTTCACGACAGCCGGAAAAAAAGAGATGCCCAGCAGCGTGAAAAACAGCGTGTCTCTGCCTTTGAAGTTCATGCGGGAATAACCGTATCCCGTCAGCGAAATGACGACGATCACCAAAAAGGTATGAAACGCCGCAATATATAAAGAGTTGATCAGCCAGCGCAAAATGGGCGCCGTTGACGTATTTTCCAGAATCGTCACGTAGTTATCGACAATCCACTCGGCAGGCAGCAGCCTGAACCCGGTGGACACGACCTCCGATTGGGAGCGGAACGATGTGGTGACGCCGAAGATTACCGGAACGACCCAAATGACGCACAGCGCGATTAAAAACAGATAAGCGATAAGCTGGGAAACGGAAACGGTGAAGGATATGCGTTTGGAGCCCGTTCCGATCCCCGGACCCGGAAGCCGGCTTAATTCGCTTGGCGCGCGGTTCTCCATGCGAGTTGACACCCCCTGTTCTTTTCTTCCATTCGTTGCTCCCGGATTATGCAGCGTTCCGGTTCATCACATAGTACTGCAGCGCCGATATGACCAAAATAACGAGCCCCAGCAGCACCGCCATCGCGGACGCCATCCCGGCGATCGATTCCCCGTTGCCGAAGGCGAGCTGGCGGATATACATCATCAGGACGTGCGTGCTTTGCCGCGGCCCCCCGTCCGTCATCATCAGCGGTTGGCCGAATACGTTAAAAGCGCCGGCCGTCGTCATCACAAACGTATAAATGACCGGAAAGCGGATCGACGGCAGGGTGATGCTGAAAAATTTGCGGACCGCTCCCGCGCCGTCGATGTCGGCGGCTTCGTACAAATCTTTGGCCACCCCGTTAATGGAGGCGCGGTAAATGATCATGTTCCCGCCGACGCCGCCCCATACCGTAATGACGATAATGATGATCCAGGCATAAGGCTGATTGGCCGCCCAGGCCACGTCCGAGCCGAACACGTTCCCGGCGATCCCGAGCTGCTTGTTGAAGATGAGCAGCCAGATCAGCGCCGCCGCCGAAATCGAGATCAGGCCGGGGACATACAGGATGGACTGGATGACGCCCTTCAGCTTCACTTTTTTGTGCTCCAGCGCGGCGGCGATCAGCAAAGGAAGCACGATCAAAATCGGAACGCTAAGTCCGACGAAAATAAACGTGTTTTTCAGCCCGTTGCGGAATTGGTTGTAGAACGTCGAATCTCCGTCAAACAGGATCGTTTTATAGTTTTGCAGCCCGACCCATACCGGATCGTTCATCAGATTCCACTGGGTAAACGAAGCATAAATTCCGTAAATCGTCGGCACGAAAACAAAAATGACAAACAAAATGAAGTGCGGACCAACAAAAAAAACGGGCGCAAGTTTGTTTTTGTTTTTCATCGCGTGCTACTCCGCCGCTTTGCTGCTTTCCGCGATTTTATCCTCCACGTATTTCTGCATCGTTTGCAGCGTTTCGTCGATGCCGACGTTGCCGCGGACGATATCGGCCGCGTACGTATCCACCGCCTCGGCCACATACGGATAATATTCATAGGTGTAAATGTAAAGGGATTTAATCTCCTCCTCGTTGGACGTGAAGAAGGATTGGATGTAGGTTTGATACTCCGGGCTTTCGATCACCTGCTTGCTGGCGACGATTTGGCCGGCTTTCGCCCATTCCATGGAATTTTGGCGAATGAACTCCAGGAAGGCGCCGATGCCCGCTTCTTTCTCGTCGCTGCGGTCATCGTTTTTCAGCATGGCAAACAGGTGGGAAGAAGCCCGGTTCGTAAATTTCTCGGGCGTTGGGGAGTAAATGTTGGTCACGCCGAAGTTCAGGCCTTCCACCGCGGCATGCGCCGTCGAGCTCCAGGTTCCGTCCGTGGAGAACAGCACGTTCCCGGATTGGAACATCAGGTAGCCGTCTTCGCCAAACGGCGTCATCAGCCCCGCGTCGGCGATTTTTTTGACGTTTTCGAACGCCTGCTTCATCACCTCCGTATTTACGGCCGGTTTTCCGTCCTGCTGAATGTCCCCGCCAAGGTTCTGCACCTGCGCCAGAATCACCCAGCCGAGCAAAGCGTCGTTTACGACATAATCGCCTTCGTCCAGCTTTCCTTGAAGCGACAGCATCTCATCGATCGTGACGACGTTATCGTCCAGGAACGATTCCGCATTGTATTTCTTCAGCAGATCTTTGTTGTAATACATCGCGTTGCTGTGGATGTCCAGCGGCACCGTATATTGCGTTCCGCCGATATTGCCGGTCGCCCACGCCTGCGGCAAATAATTGGCTTCTTTGATTTCAGGCTGCGCCCCCAGGACGGCCGTCATCGGCTCGAGCATTCCCTGCTTGACGTAGCCGGGCACGCGGTCGGCATGGATAATGGCCAAGTCCGGCACGCCTTTTCCCGTATTCAGCACGGTGGAAATCTTTGTATACATGTCCGCCGTTACGATATGTTTGACTTTAAACTCCGGATTGGTGGCGTTGTAATCTTTGACGAGCTGATCCATGTAAGCCCCGTCATCCCCGGTCAGCGGCGTCCAAAAGCTGATCGTGTTTTTATCGGCACCGCTGCCGCAAGCCGCCAATAAAGCGCTTACCACAAAAACAAGGATACACGTAACCGTCCATTTTTTTCTCAACCTATTCCCCTCCAGCTTTGTTTTTCTGTGCAGTCGTGTAATGTACATACATGCAGGTCAAAATCATGCTTTAACAACCCCGTTTGTAACCCCTTACAAAAACATTGACTTTGGAACCAGCCTCCTCTCAAACCCATAATCTTCATGCTTATGGTTAAAATACTAATCCTATTGTCCGTACATGTCAATATTTTATTTGTTTTTCCGAATCTATGTACGTACCTATTAAATGATGTTAAAAATGTGGATTTAGCGATTTTATGCCGTATTTATTATGGATTTGTTTAAAATAAAAAGTCTAAAACTATTAAACGCCCTCTATACAACGCATTCAATAAATTATCTTGTACGTACAATTGGATGTATCAGAAAGCCGCGCTTGTCCCTTCTCCCCGGCTTAACCGCAAAAAGCAGCGATGTTCGTTGTTCAACCAACATTCGCTGCTTTGGCTTCAGGCACTTCATCCAATCCTGCGCCATTTTCCTTACACATTGCTCGCTGTTTTGCGGTATGCGGACGGGGAAGTCCCGACGTATTTTCTGAACTTGCTGTGGAAATAATCGACGTTGGTATAACCGACCCTCTCGGCCACCTGGTACACCTTCAGCCCTTCCTCCAGATATGCCTTGGCCTTTTCGATCCGCACTTTGTCCAAGTAAGTATTAAAATATTCCCCGGTGGCGTTTTTGAACAATTTGCCCAGGTAAGCGCTGTTATAGTTAAAAATGCCCGACAACGTCTCCAGCTTCAAATTTTCGTTGAAATTGCGGTGAATCAAATCCAGCATGATCTTCACTTCGCGGTGTTTGCCGCCTTCGCCCAGCTGATGCATGATTTGCTGCAGCAGGAATTCCGTTTTCTCGTACAGCCCCTCGATCGTCCGCATTTTGTGTATTTCCGATATATAATCGGAAAATTCTTTGCTGCGGTCCTGCAAAGCGGAAGACTGCTTCAAGGCCCTGCCGAGAATCGACGTCAACACTTCCACAAAACGGCGCTTGATTTCCTTCTCCGGATACCCGCCGGCGGCAAGGGTCCGCCCGGCTTTACGAACGAGCGACTTCACCGCCTCCCGATTCCCGATATCCAGGGCATAATACAGCTGCTCGCCGATCTCTTCGATCGAGGAGTCCGGCAATTCCGCAGGCGCCCCGCTCCGCAGCGCTTCGGGGGAAAGTATGGCGCCCTGATCCAAAAAGAAATGCAGCTTAATAAGTTCGCACGCCTCAAGGTAAGAGCTGCGGATGTCCGGCAGACAGCCGACCTTGTTCCCCAGCGCCGCGGTAAATTCCGCTCCGGCGCCGTTTAGCTCTTCCCGGATCTCTCTGTATACGCTTTCGTATTCCACAGCGAGCAGCGGTTCCCTTAACAGCACGCCGAGCTTGGCTTGAATGCCGAACACCCACCCCCGCCCGGTATCCTCAAACAGGTGGGCCAGTTTTTTTCTCACCGGGTCCCCTGCGCTCATATCGGCGTCATCCTCGGCATGTACGGCCACCAGCAAAACCTGATACGCCTTGCCCGTGATCCCCACTTCTCCGGCCCGCTCATACAGCGGCGCCGTCTGCTGCTCATCCGTACCCGCCAATACGGACTGGATCAGCGATTCGCGGGTCCACTCCGCCGTAACATGCCGCCATTCCTCGGAAGCGGTCTCTTCCTCGACCGCCTTTTTGATTTTCGCCAGATATTCCTTAAGCTCATCCTCGTCGACCGGCTTCAGCAAATAGCCGTCGGCCCGCTGCGTTATCGCTTGTTTGGCGTAGCTGAAGTCCGCATAACCGCTGAGGATCAAGATATGAAGCTGCGGATCCTCGCTCCGCAGCTTTTCGATCAGCTGCAAACCGTCCATCCCGGGCATCCGGATATCGGCCACAACCAAGCCGGGATGATGCCGCCTATATTTATCCAACGCCTCGTTGCCGTTTGCGGCCGTGTCAACCACATCGTACCCGAGCGCATTCCAATCGATAAACGTACGAAGTCCTTCGCGCAGCTTCGGTTCATCATCGACAATTAGCACTTTAATCATGTTGCATTCCTCCAGCCGGAAAATGTTTCACATGCACCAACCTTCCAGCGAATGGTCTGATGAAACGTTTACAATAATTATAAGTTATTCGCAAAAAGAGGAACAAACATTATCCTGCTTCGTTATAGCACTATTTTGATCCTCCGGCGGCGCAAACCATAAGAAAAACGCCTAACGGCGTCCTTTTATGACTCTGACTTCTACGTTAGAGCGATCAGAGGATGGGTATGGGGTTCAACCCGCCGTTAAAGTCGTGTTCTTATTCAATGGATTATAAGGTCAGAACGACTTTAAAGGCGGGCCGTAAACTTTCCCCCCCATACCCATTCCCTCTTCTGTTCTACTACGAGTACCCTTCCCCTTCTTACAAGATCCGCAGTTCCGGGTACTTCGGCCCTTTCTAAGCTGGGGATGCTGCTCTAACGGACTCCAGCGACCTTATCCATCCATTTCCCGGGTATTTCCCAACCTAACGGACCCAAATGTCGCTATTTTGCTCTAAACGAGTTCACCCTGGCCGATTCGAGGGAAATAGCGGCATCTCTGTCCGTTACATTTTACAAACCTTCGTTTTTCCGCAGATAACGCCTCTGATGTCCTTTGGCCTCCAGTTCCCTCTTCCCCTCCCTTCTCTACCTGCGCACCGTACTCTACTCCGCCGGAAATTTTATAATATTCTGCTATATGTGAAAAAAAGCAGCCTCCCCGCGGCCATCCGGCAGCGGTTGGTTGCTTTTTTTCTCCGGGTCTAACCCGTCTTTACTCGTCTCAAGAGCGGACTCCGTCTTTCACGGGAATGCCGAAATTCGGGGTTCCGTCAGGGTTCCAGCCAAAATACTGGGCCCGCGTGTGGCGGTTTGGATCGTACAGCGGATCACCGGCGATCTCCTTGTAATTGCGGGCGTGGTAAATCAGAACGTCCCGCCCGTCTTCGGCCACGGTAAAGCTGTTATGCCCCGGCCCGTATTGCCCTGTCTCCTCGTTCGTTTGGAACACGGGAACCGGCGATTTCGTCCAGGCTGCGGGATCAAGCGGGTCGGCTTCCTCACTGGCCGTCAGCAGCCCCATAGAGTAGTGGTGGTCGGTGGCGCTGGCCGAATAAGCGATAAAAATACGCCCGTTCCGCTTTAACACCGCCGGACCTTCATTCACTTTAAAGCCGATCGTTTCCCACGGATACTCCGGCGTCGCAATCATCACTTGTTCCCCGGTCAGCGTCCACGGGTTGCTCATTTTCGAAATGTACAGATTGGAGTTGCCCTCGATGTCCGGGTCCTTCTGGGCCCAGACATAATACCGTACCCCGCGGTGCTCGAACGTCGTTGCGTCGAGGCAGAACGTTTCCCAGCGGGTGCGGATCTGCCCCTTTTCTTCCCACCGTCCTTCCAGCGGATTGGCCGCTTCATTCTCCAGCACGTACATCCGGTGGTCGAACAGACCTTCCCTCGTCTCCGTCGTACGGGCGGCGGCAAAGTAAATGTACCATTTGCCGTCGATATAATGAATTTCCGGCGCCCAGATGTTGGCGCTCAGCGGGCCGGAGTCGTATTTGCGCCAAGCCACGACCGCCTCAGCCTCCCCCAATCCCTGAATGGTCGCCGATCTGCGGATTTCGATCCGGTCGTACTCGGGGACCGAAGCGGTAAAGTAGTAATATCCGTCGCTATGCTTGTATACCCACGGGTCGGCCCGCTGCTCCACGATCGGATTTACAAATTCTCTATTTTTGTCCATCGGTTCTCTCTCCTTTATATATGTGTTCGGAAAATTACGGAATTTTCTGGTCTTATTTTCGGGGATTGAATCTGTTCATCGCCATTAGCGGAATTTATTGTACTTATTTTCCAACGAACGGTGCAAAAAGCGGTCATCTCCCTGCGATTCAAGAAAGTAGCGCCATAAATTTCCTCTATTTCTCCCAAAGTGGGCGATCTTGCCGAATTAGCGCCGTTTTTTTCCGTTATTTTTTCGCACGATTCGCCCGAGTTTTTATAGCTTGCT
This sequence comes from Paenibacillus sp. FSL R5-0527, assembly GCF_038008055.1. Classification (NCBI taxonomy): domain Bacteria; kingdom Bacillati; phylum Bacillota; class Bacilli; order Caryophanales; family Paenibacillaceae; genus Paenibacillus; species Paenibacillus sp. FSL R5-0527. The sequence continues at coordinate 5,763,324 of NZ_JBBOYI010000001.1, forward strand.
TATGCCCAGAGCCTCGCCCTAATTTTAATACAGCTCCCCAATTCCCAAATGCTCTTTTACCCGCTCAGCCTTTCACCGCTCCCGCCGTCATCCCGTCGATAAAGTACTTTTGAAAAGCGACGAACAAGATGAAGATCGGAATGATGGAAAAAAAGGAGCCGACGATCAGCAAGTCGTAGTTGTTGCCGTAAGGCGTCAGCAGCGTTTTGAGCCCGATCGGCAGCGTATATTTATCGGCGTTGCTCAGCACCATAAACGGCCACAGGAAATTGTTCCAGCTGTTCATCCCGTTCAAAATCGCCATCGCCGCAAAAGAAGGCTTCATCACCGGAAGGATCAGCCGGACGTAAATGCCGTATTCGCTAGCTCCGTCCACCCGGCCGGCCGCGATGATCTCCTTCGGAATCCCGCGCAAATATTGGCGGAAGAAGAAAATCGTCGCCGCGCTGGCGATGCCCGGCAAAATGATCGCCGAATACGAGTTCATCAACCCGATGTTGTAGGTCAGCGTATAAAGCGGCAGCAGCAAAATTTCAAACGGAACCATCATGATGAGCAGAACGCAAACAAACAAAGTGTTTTTTCCTTTAAATTCATAAGCCGAGAAGCCGTATGCGACCGTTGCGCTGACCAGCAGCGTCAGAACGACCTGCACAACCGTCAGCAGCAGTGAATTGAAAAACCATAGAAAATAGGAATGATCCCCGGTAAACAAATAAATGAAGTTGTCGAGGCTCATGGCGGACAGGTCAAACCGCAAATTCAGCCCATAACGGATCAAATCTTCCCCCGGTTTGAAGGAGGCGATCGTCACCGCGTAAAACGGAATGAGGATCAGCACGCACAGCACGGCGAAAAAAGCAAAAAGGACGATTTTAAGCGGCAGTTCTTTTTTCATGCTTCCTCCTCCTTTTTGAACATGCCGGTGAAGGCCAGCTGCGTTAAATTAATCGCCATCGTAATGACAAGCAGCACGATGCCCACCGCCGCCGCGTATCCCAAATTGTTCTTCTCGATGCCCTGCCGGTACAAGTAACCGACGATCGTGAGCCCGATATTTTTCGGAGAATTGTTGCCGTTCCACAACATCATGCTCTCGATAAACATCGCCAGCCCCGCGTAAATGCTGATCGTCAGCACATAAATGGTCGTGGGCTTCAGCAGCGGCATAGTGATTTTCGTAAAGCGCTGAAAACGGGAAGCTCCGTCAATCGACGCGGCTTCGTAGTATTCTTCGGGGATGCTTTTGAGTCCGGATAAAAAATAAAGCATATTAACCCCCGTCCACCGCCACGTCGCCAATGCCACCAAAGCGATCATCCCGGTCGCCTGTCCCTTCAGGAACTTGACCGGATCCACGCCGAACCAGCCCAAAAAGCTGTTGATGAGCGAGCCTTCCATTTCGCCGAACATCAGCCGGAAGATCGTCCCGGCCACGACGACGGAAGTCAGTGCGGGAAAGAAAAACGAGGATTTGAAAAATTCCCTTCCCCACATGAATTTGGTGTTGATCAGCACCGCAAACAGCATCGGAAACGGGATGAGGATCACCAAGGTCAGCACCATATAGACGGCGCTGTTTATCACCGCTTTAAGAAACACGCCGTCGCCCATCAATTTGCCGTAGTTGTCAAAGCCGATCCAGGCCGGTTCCTGTCCCAACGTGACCTTTTGGAAGCTCATTCCGACCGAGTTCGCCAGCGGGTACACCCAAAACATCAGAAACACCAGCACAAACGGCAACACAAAAACGTAAGGAGCAACTTTTTGCGAGTATAGGAATTTTTTTATCATCACTCTACTCCTTTTTAAACGGAGCTACTCTTTGCGGAAAAGAGCAGCTCCGTAACTTTATCATTCTATTTCAGTTCTTGTTCGATTTGCGCCTGGGCATCGTCCAGCGCCTGCTTGATGTCTTTGCCGTCCTCGAAAATTTCGTTTAACGTAACCGTGCACAACACGTTGTTGATCGTCGGTGAAGCCGAAGTCGATTTGATCAGCTGGATTTCGTCTTTAATTTCGTTCAGCACGTCAAACGGGTTGTTGACGAAGTATTTCACGAACTGGTTTTCCGGATTGTGCGTCACGTCTTTCATATTCCAGACATCCATGTTGATCGGATCAAAGCCCAGCGTATTCCAAATTTCGATATTGGCATCGAGCGAAAGCTTGGCGTAAGCGATGAACTCCTTGGCCAGCTGAACGTCCTTGGCCGTTTTGGTGACAACGGTTGCCGTACCGCCGCCGCCGTATGAACGAGGCATCCCTTTCTCGATCACGGGCAAAGGAGCGATGGCGATCTTGCCGGAGAGATCCTTCATATAGTTCGTATATCTCGACATTTGCCAGAGCGGCATGAAAGCGGTCGCATAGTTGCCGGCATTAAATTCGCCATAAGCTTCTTCCGTATCGGGTTGACCGCCGGCGATCGTGGCGATGACGTTGTTGTCCTGCAGATCTTTAAGGATCGACAGCCCTTTGACCAATTCTTCGGAGTTCACCTTGGGATTGCCGGCATCATCGGTAAAATCGGCCCCTTGCTGGGCCAGCAGCATCGAGGCTTGCCAGGTTGCGCTCGTATCCGCGGTCCCCATGTATTTGCCGGTTTTTTCATATACCTGCATCCCGGCTTTTTTGAAATCGTCCCAGGTGACGATCGATTTATAATCAACGCCCGCTTCATTTAAAATTTCCGTGTTGTAAAAAGCTACGGTAGCCCCGACATGCGTGGAAAGGCCGTATACCGTTCCGTCTTTGCTGTAAAGATCCAATTGCGACTGAACGACCGTATCCTTGTAAGGCTCTACCACGTCGTTCAATGATTCCAGTTGCGGGGTCCCTTGCATGAAGTCGGGATATTTCCCCAGCTCGATATCGGCGATGTCCGGCGCGCCGACGCCTGTCTGCACGGCGATGGACAATTTATTGTGCATATCGTCATAAGGCATAACCGTCACGTTCAACTTAATCTGCCGGTCCGGATTTTCGGCATTCCACTTCTCCAGCATCTTCTCGAAATGCTGTCCATGCAGCTCCACAAACGTCCAGTAGGACAGCTCCGTCGCGCTTTCGCCGGCCCCCCCATCGAGCACGGAGGTTTCCCCTCCGGCCGTCGACGAGGACTTGTTGCAGCCCCACAAAAACGTGGCCATCGTTAAAATCAAAAGCATGGCGATTCCTTTTTTCATACTTGACCCTCCTTGGAATTTGAATTTCTAGGCACGCTCTATACTATTCGGTTGCCCGCTTGCTTAGGCGAATTACGTTCCACGAAGCTTTGGCAAGACGGGCGCTCACCATGCCGTCACGGCACACCGCATCGCCCCCGGCATGAGGTTTTACGTTCTCCCGATCCGCCGTGTTGACGGCCTGCAAATCTTCATGTTCCAGCACCAGATGCTGGGTCAGGCGGTAACCCTCAAAGCCGCGAATATCGCAGGTAAGCTCCAGCGCTTCCTGCAGATGACGGTTGACGGCAAAAATCGTGAGCTCCTCTTCCGCCTCGTTGTAGACGACGGCGCTGTCCAGGTAAGGAACATCGGTGAAATCCCGGGCGTCATAAACCGGCGAGTCGACGATCGGCAGCAGCGACGTGCCGCGTCCGTATTTGGACACATGCATATATGGATAAAAAATCGTCTGCTTCCAGGCCCGGCCGCCGTTTTCGGTCATAATCGGGGCGATGACGTTGACCAGTTGGGCCATGCAGGCCATTTTGACCCGGTCGGCGTGGCGCAGGAACGTAATCAGCATGCTGCCGACGAGCAGCGCGTCCTCGAAGTTGTAGATGTCCTCGAGCTGCGGCGGAGCGATGCTCCACGGCGCGATTTGCGCGTCCGCCTGATTGGAGTGGTACCAGACGTTCCATTCGTCAAAGCTGAGATTCATCGTTTTTTTGCTGCGCTTCTTCGCCTTGATATAGTCGCATGTCGCGATCACCGTGCGGATGAAATGGTCCATATCCATCGATCTGGCCAAGTAGTTGGCCGGATCGTTGTCCCGGTTGCCGTAATATTGATGCAGGGATATGTAATCGGCCACCTCGTAGGTGTGATCGAGCGTAATCGCTTCCCATTCCGGGAACGTCGGCATCGAAGAACTGGAGCTTCCGCAGGATACGAGCTCGATGTCCGGGTCCACCAGGCGCATCGCCTTGGCCGTCTCATAAGCGATCCGGCCGTATTCCTGAGGCGTCTTCTGCCCGATTTGCCACGGCCCGTCCATCTCGTTGCCCAGGCACCAGGTTTTGATGCGATGCGGCTGTTCGTAGCCGTGGCTCCGGCGCAAATCGCTCCAGTAGCTGCCGCCGGGATGGTTGCAGTATTCGATCAGGTTTCTGGCGGCGTCCACGCCGCGGGTGCCCAAGTTTACGGCCATCATGACCTCCGAGCCGATTTCCTTCGCCCAGGCCGCAAACTCGTTCGTTCCCACATGGTTCGGTTCCACCGTTCTCCAGGCCAGCTCCAGCCGTTTGGGGCGGGCTTCCACCGGGCCGACTCCGTCCTCCCAGTTATAACCGGAAACAAAGTTGCCGCCCGGATAGCGGATAATAGGTACGTTTAATTCCTGAATCAACCGCTTTACGTCGCTGCGGAAGCCTAAGCTGTCCGCCGTAGGATGCGAAGGCTCGTAAATCCCCCCGTATACCGCTCTGCCCAGATGCTCGATAAATGAGCCGTATATACGTTTATCTACTTCGGCTATCTTGAATGCTTTGTCTACGACCATGCTTGCTCTTGGTGCGGTTGACGACAAATGTATCACCCTCCGTTTTATAAATTTATAAACTGATTTGAATTAACTTGAATGAATCCGCTTACAGGTATAAAATAGCACATGAGAATATCGTTGTAAATATATTTTTCTAAATCTTTTTATGTTTTTATGAAATCAATTTAAAACAAGCTGTAAAACCGTGGTTTCACGGCGAAATCAGCATTTAATCCGCATTACTTTGGCATTTTGTTTTATAATCAAGTGAATTGAAGTGCATTTTTTCTGCAAATTTTAAGTAATTTTGAAGTTGAATTTACATTTTTTCATTTAACTATTTATTAAATAGTGCTGTTAGTTTATAATTATCTAAAATAAATGAAAATTAGAACTCTATTATCTCTAGCGGAAGAAGGTTCATGACGATGATCTACATTAAGGATTTGATGAGCGGGATTGATATTTTTAAAGCGTTGAGTTCGGAGATCAGAATTCAAATCCTCGAATTGCTCGCCAAAAATCAGGCGCTGAATTTAAACGACCTGGCCACCAAGCTGGGCCTCAGCAACGGCGCGATTACGATGCATATCAAGAAGCTGGAAGAGAGCGGACTGATCGAAATCAACACCTCCGTCGGCAAACACGGGATTCAGAAAATTTGCTATTTGAACAAGGATAAGTTGATGGTCGATCTGCGCAGCAAGGAAGTGGACAATTTATACGAAGTGGAAATTCAGGTCGGGCACTACAGCAATTATCAAGTGGCCCCTACCTGCGGGCTGGCCACCAAGGACAGCATCATCGGGGATTTCGACGATCCCCGTTATTTCGCCGATCCGCAGCGGATCGACTCGGAGATCATCTGGCTGTCCGAAGGTTACCTGGAATACCGGATTCCGAACTACCTCAAGCCGAATCAGACGTTCCGCGAGATCCAGTTTTCCCTGGAGCTTGGTTCGGAAGCCCCGGGTTTTAACGACAATTATCCGTCGGACATTTATTTTTATCTGAACGGCGTGGAGCTTGGCTTCTGGACGAGTCCAGGGGATTTTGGGGACGCCCGCGGAACCTTCAACCCGGACTGGTGGCCGCCGCATTTGAACCAGTACGGCATGCTCAAGCTGATCCGCATCAACCATGACGGCAGCTTTATCGACGGCTGCCGGATTTCGGACGTTACGCTGGCTGAAATCGGACTGGACTACAAATCCGAGCTGACGCTGCGCATCGCCGTCACCGACAAAGCCGTCAACAAGCGGGGGCTGACGATCTACGGCAAAAACTTCGGCAACTACAGCCAGGACCTGCTCGCCCGCGTGCTGTACGACGTGCATGAGGAGTGAGGCAAGCGGTGGGCAGGACACGAGTTTGTTGTCCTGGTGCACCAGGTCCACTAGGCGCGTCGCCTTTGCCGTCTCATAAGCGATGCGGCAATGGCCGTTTGCAAGAAAAGGAGAGCGGGAAAACAACGTGCGAAAACGATAGCCGGAAACGATAGCCGAAGACGATAGCCGAAGACAATAACTGAAGACGATAGCCGAAGACGATAGCCGAAGACGATAGCCGAAGACGATAGCCGAAGACGATAGCCGAACGGCGGCATAACAAAAAGTCTGCCCGGGAGATCGTTTATTGAACTTCTGGCAGACTTGCGCTTTGGGCTAAACACAAGCCAGGAAATAAGAACAAAAAATGTCGCTAATTCGGCGGGATCACCCAGTTGGAGAGGAATAGGGGAAATTTATGTCGCTATTCTAGTGAATCACAGGGAGATGACCACTTTTCGCACCGTTCATTGAAAAATAAAGACAAAAATTGTCGCTAATGGGGATGAACATGTCGGGTTCCGGAAAATAAGGCCATAAAGTTCCGCTATTTTCTATGAGGGTGGTCCCGCAAGCAGGCCCGTTAGAAAAAGAAACTCTGTCTTTTCGAGCGAATAAGGTCGCTCAGGTCCGTTAGAGCCGGAGTTTCACAATTTGTTCCACGCTGCCCGGCTACATCGTCTGCCCGTTATCCACCGTAATGATCTGCCCGGTAAGCGAAGGCTGCTCCAGAACGGCGCAAATAAGCTGGGCGATCTCTTCCGGCGGGGATATTCGCTCCAGGGGCAGTTGGGTGATGAGCGACCGCATTTGCTCTTCTTTACCTTCCCACCATCTCGTCGCAACCGCTCCCGGAGCGATGCCGCATACGCGGATCTCCGGCGCCAGGGCGTGCGCCAGCGATTTGGTCAAACCGTGCACGGCTGCCTTCGAAACGGCGTAGGGAAGGGACGAGCCTTTTCCCGTCGTTCCCGCGACGCTTCCGACGTTGACGATCGCCCCTTGCTTTCCCTCTCTCAAATAGGGCGCCGCGGCGCGCGCGCAGTTGAACATCCCCTTGACGTTCACTCCAAGCAGATCGTCCCATATCTCCTCGGTTACGGCATCCAGATCCTGCATCGCGATATATCGGGTGATGCTGGCGTTGTTGACGAGATAATCAATCGTGCCGAATTGGCGTACCACCTGAGCTACCATGTTCCGGACCTCGTCGTCCCGCGACACGTCCGCGCGGATGGCCAGCGCCCGGCCCCCGGCCTGTTTGATTTCCCGCACGGTCTCCTCCGCCTCCTCGGCGGACCGCGAGTAATTGACGGCGACGGCCGCTCCTCTTTCGCCCAGCAGCAGGCTGGTGGCCCGGCCAATTCCCGTGCCTCCGCCGGTGACTAAAACTACTTTGTTGTGAAAGCTCATATCTGCTCCTCCTCTTTATATGTCCGTTAAGGTACGGCCCCTCTGACCTTTCTCCTTCGACTTCGACTTCGCCTTGACGTTTGCTCCGGCCTCTTTTTCTTTGACGCTGCCGTGCTCCCTTTTCCCCTGCCAATTCACCATGAAAATACCGGCGCAAATCAGCGCTCCGCCCGCGTAGACATACCAGTTCACCTGCTCGCCCAACAGCAGCCGGCTCGTAAGCACGCCGAACAGCGGCACCAAAAACAGGAATGCGCTCGTTTTGGCCGGATCGCTGTTTTGAAGCAAATAAAACCAGACCGAAAATTGCACGATCGAGCACATAACCACCAGCCAGAGCAGCACCAGCACCGATGTCAAGGTCACGGAGAAAAACGGCTTTTCCGTCAGCCAGCTTAACACGAGCAGCGTTGTCCCTCCGGCCATCATCTGATAAGCGGCGAGGACCTTTAAATCAAATGCCGGGCCAATACGGTTGATGATCAGCGTGGCGATGGTGAAACAAACCGCACCCGCGAAGGAAACAAAGGTGCCGGGCTCGATTTTCATATGCAGTCCAAACGTTAATATCACGCCGGCAAACCCGATCGCTACCCCAAGCCATTGCCATACGCGGTAAGCGCCGCGGTTCATGACCGCCCCGATGACGAGCAGCATCAGCGGGCTCGTGCTGGTGATGATCGCCGATTCCCCCGAAGTGATCCAATGCATGCTGTAGTAGGCGCAGCCCATGACGCCGGCCGACTGGAACAAGCCGAGGGCTGCGGCTTGCAGCCATTGCTTTAACCCGCGAGGCTGCCGCTTTTTCATCGTCAACAGCGCGAGCAAACCTCCGGCCAAAACGAACCGCATCCCCATCAGTAAGAAAGGCGGAGCATAATTTAACCCAAGCTTGCCGACCGGAAAAGCAATTCCCATCAAAAACGTGGTCAACAGGAGCAGGCCGGTATATTTGAACCCGTTCATTTTCATGTTGCAGCCTCCCTTTCGCGAATCATGTTTGTATTGTACCGGAGGCCTGCAATTATGTATAATGATTGATACAGATATCTGATATCATGTTTTTTGATATCAAAAAGAAACGGAGGAGAACGACCATGGAGAGCGCGGATTTGCGCATCTTTCAGGCGGTGGCCAGAGAAGGTTCCATTACGAAAGCGGCGCTGCGGCTTGGCTACGTGCAGTCCAACGTGACCTCGCGCATTCGGCAGCTGGAATCCGAACTCGGAACCGCGCTGTTTCATCGCCATAACCGGGGGATGACGTTATCCTCCAGCGGCAAAATGCTTCTGGATTACGCCGACAAAATCATCGGCCTGCTGGATGAAGCCGCCGCGGCCCTTACCTCATCCGGCGAACCGGGCGGCCCGCTTCTGATCGGCGCTTCGCAGACGACGGCGGCCGTACGCCTGCCCAAGCTGCTGAGCCAATATTACAAACGGTACCCGAAAGTGGAAATTTCGCTGATCACCGACTTGTCGGATCGTTTGATGGAAAAAATGCTGCAATACGACCTGGACGTCGCCTTCATCAGCAGCCACTGCAACCACCCTGACCTGGAGGCCTATCCCGTCTTTGAGGAAGAAGTGGTGCTGATTTCCCCGCCGGACATCACGGAGCTCGACGAAGCGCTCGCCAAACCGAATCTCGTGTACAGCAGGGGCTGTGCGTACCGGGAATTGCTGGAGAGTTGGCAGCACACCCGCGGCCAGAACTACCCGCACACGATGGAGTTCGGCACGCTGGAGGCGATAATTGGCGGCGTATCCGCAGGGCTAGGCATCTCGCTGCTGCCGCGGGTTGTCGTCGAGAAAGAAGCGAACGCCGGCAATCTTTACGTTCACCAGGTTCCTGAGTCATTCCGGCAAACGAAAACCGAACTGGTCGTGCGGAAAAACTCGCATCCCACCAGCGCCCTGCTCGCCCTTATGGCCATGCTGAACATCGGAGAAGCGGAAAGGATCTCTTCATGAACAAAGCGAGCGAATATTAAAGCAAACGATTGCTAAAAAAACGAGCCGACCCGCGGTTTATGCCGCCTTCGGCTCGTTTTTGTTCGAATCGTTTAAAAGCCTCGGAGTTCCTCACCGCTACCTTGCGATAGGTCCCCACAACGCTTCCGTTCCGTGATCACTCGCCCGCTTCGTTAAGCGCCCGCAGCAAAGTATGGCGGTCCCGGACCCGATGGGCTTCGCGCAGGCTGCGCGCGAACAAATCATCGTCGATGCCCAGCTCCGTGCGGCTCGCCGGTCCGCCCGCCTGGCGCAACAAATCGCGAATTTGCCCCTCCTCGGGCACATCCTTCAGCCATTCGCGGACCTGCGCGCCGTGCCGCCGGAGCGCCTCCGGCTCGGCGCCCGGGCAGATCCCCCGCTCGCCCGCGTCATGGTAAACGCGGGCGATCTCGGCGCAGGCCGCGCCCACTTTTGCGCCGTGCAGCACCGCCCGCTCCCCCCGGCGCAAAAATTCCATCTCCCAATAGTGGGAGAGATGGTGCTCCGCGCCCGAGGCCGGATGCGACTGCCCGAACAGCAGCATGGCGATGCCGGACTCGATCAGCGCCGTCATCAGGGCGCGGATGCCCTCCTCCGAGCGGGCGCCGATCTCTCCGGCATGCTCCACGCACGAACGCAGCGCCCGTTCGGTAATGAGCGCCGCCTGTTCGTCATACGGTTCCCCCGCCGTCAGGCTGGAGAACTTCCAGTCGAACAGGGAGGTGTATTTGCCCAGCATGTCGCCGAAGCCGGCGGCGACCAGGCGCTGGGGTGCCGACATCAGGATCTCGAGGTCGGCGAAAATGGCGACCGGCGGCACGGCCGGGACGGTCTTTTTGACGCCGCGGATGATGAGCGGCGCGCCGGCGGAGGTGAAGCCGTCCACGGAAGGCGCCGTCGGGACGGAAACAAACGGCTTGCCGCTCTTATGGGCGGCAAAGCGAACGATATCGTGGATCGTGCCCGACCCGACGGCGATCAGCGCATCCGTCTCCTCCGGACCCACCTCCAGCAGCAATTGGACCAGCGACGCCTCATCAGCCACGACGTCGCCCATGTCGTTCGGCTGGATCAAGCATAGCTTGGCGGCGAGTCCGGCGCCCTCAAGCTCGCGGGCCAGCCTTTCGCCCGCCGCTTTGTACGTGTTCTCGTCCGCCACCAGAATGGAGCGGCGATATTCCCGCTCCCGCAAAAAAGGCGCAACCTCCCGCAGCACTCCCCGCTCCAGCTCAATCCGCTCCAGATGCTGCAATTGCCAACCATCCATCTCCAGCATGATCCCTCTCCCTCCTATTCTCATAAACCTGCCTACTATCACATAAGCTTACCTACTATTCACAAGAACGCACTGCCTGCCCATATTGTCGCATACCATACGCCGGTAATCCAATGAAACATTTCTCCGCAACCTGACGCCCTCCACTTCTCATTGGAAAAATCCAACAGATTGTCGGAATTTCGAACGCCGTTTCGTGCGCTCATTGGAAATATCCAATAGTTTTCGCTCAAATCGCCCATTTCGAGCCTACCGAGCTTAATCTATTGGATATATCCAATCAATTCGCTGCATTTTCCACTTACTTTCCATTCTATTGGAAAATTCCAATCAGAACATCCTTACTCCGCCGATTTCTTAATCCGCTTCAGCCGCTTCATCACGTCGTTTTCGCCGCGGCCGAAGTAGTCGTGCAGCTTGCTGTATTCCTGATACAGACGGTCGTACACTTTCACGTGCTCCGGAATCGGCTTGAACGTTTCCTCCTTGACCCGGGCCATCTTCCCCGCCGCGTCGAGAATCGTGTCGTAACCTCCCGCCGCCGCGCCGGCCGCCACGGCCGCAAACATCGCCGCGCCCAGCGCCGGCGTCTGCTTGGAATCCGCCACGAAAATCTCACGGTTCGTCACGTCCGCGTAGATTTGCATCAGCAGGCGGTTTTTTTGCGGCAGGCCGCCGCAGGCGTACAGCGCGTCGACGCTGACGCCGTTCTCATGGAACGCGTCGACGATCTTGCGGGTGCCAAAAGCGGTCGCCTCCAGCAGCGCCCGGTAAATTTCCTGCGGCTTGGTCAGCAGCGTCATGCCGAGGATCATCCCGGTCAAATCGGTATCGACGAGCACGGAACGGTTGCCGTTCCACCAGTCGAGCGCCAGCAGACCGGTTTGCCCCGGCTTGTAGGCGGCCGCTTCCCGCTCCAGCCATTGATGCGCGTTCAGGCCCTCTTTGTCGGCCGCTTCTTTGACGTAGGCGGGAAGCGCTTCCTCGACGTACCATTCAAAAATGTCGCCTACCGCCGATTGCCCGGCCTCATAACCGTAATAGCCCGGAATGATGCCGTCCTCGACGACACCGCACATGCCTTCCACCTGCTTCTCCTCGGTGCCCAGCAGCATATGGCAGATCGACGTCCCCATCGCCATCACCAGTTTCCCCGGCGTTACAACGCCAACGGCCGGCACGGCCGCATGCGCGTCAACGTTGCCGACCGCGACGGCGATGCCTGACGCAAGGCCCATCATCTCAGCCATCTCCGGCAGCAGCCCGCCCGCGCTCGTTCCGAGCGGAATCACCGCGCCGCGCAGCTTCGTGTCCGTCAAGTTTTCCAGCCGCGGATCAAGCGCTTTGAAATACTCCTTGCCCGGATAGCCGTCCTGCTTGTGCCAGATCGCCTTGTAGCCGGCCGTGCAGCTGTTGCGTACGATGTTGCCGGTCATTTGCGCGATGACCCAATCCGTCGCCTCCAGGAACATGTCGGCTTTTTCGTAGATTTCCGGCGCTTCGTCGAGAATTTGCCATACCTTCGCGATCATCCACTCGGACGAGATTTTCCCGCCGTACCGCGGCAAAAAGGCTTCTCCCCGCGCGGCGGCGATCTCGTTGATTTTATCGGCTTCCGGCTGTGCGGCATGATGCTTCCACAGCTTCACCCAACTGTGCGGATTGTCCGTCAGCTCCGGGTCGAAGCTGAGCGGCTGCCCCTTGGCGTCGACCGGCAGCATCGTGCAGGCGGTAAAATCGATCCCGATGCCGATCACGTCGGCCGGATCGATCCCCGACTCCTTCAGCACCGCCGGTACGGAACGCCGCAGCACTTCCAGGTAATCGCCGGGATGCTGCAGCGCCCAGTCATGTTCCAGCTTGATCCCGGATCCGGGAAGACGCTCATCGATCACATGATGCGGATAAGGCGTAACGTGATCGGCCACCTCGCGGCCGTCCGCCAGATCGACCAGCACGGCGCGTCCGGACTGGGTCCCGTAGTCGACGCCAATCGTGTACTTTTTGCCCATGTTCATACCCTCCCCCAAAAATAGCGAACACCTGCTAGCGGCCAGCTAGCGGCAAAACTTGCTGTTTCCCCATGGACGTTAGCTTGGACGTTCACTTCATTTGCCTTGACTTTCGCACAACTTGCCTTGGTTACTTCTGCCCGTAATACGCGTTTGCCCCGTGCTTGCGCAAGAAATGGCGGTCCAGCAGCGTCTGGTCCATCGGCGGCGTGTCCGGATTAATCTGCAGCATGCGGGCGGCGATTTTCGCTACCTCCTCCAGCACCACCGCGTTATGCACGGCGTTGTGGGCATCCTTGCCCCACACGAACGGCGCATGGGAATGCACCAGCACCCCCGGCACCTGATTTGGATCGAGCCCTTTAAAGCGCTCCACAATCACATTGCCTGTCTCCAACTCGTAAGCCCCATCAATCTCCGCCTTGGTCATCGGCCGTGTCACAGGAATTTCCCCGTAAAAATAATCCGCATGCGTCGTCCCGTACGCCGGCAGCGCCCGCCCGGCCTGGGCCCAGCTTGTGCCCCAAGGCGAGTGCGTGTGCACGACGCCGCCGATATCCGGGAACGAACGGTAAAGCACCATATGCGTCGGCGTATCGGAGGATGGGCGCAGATCGCCCTCCACCACGTTGCCCTCAAGGTCAACGACGACCATATGCTCCGCCTTCAATTCCTCATAAGGCACACCGCTCGGTTTAATGACAAACAAACCGCTGTCCCGGTCGATTCCGCTTACGTTCCCCCAGGTAAAAGTGACTAGCCCGTGTTTCGGCAGGTCCAGATTCGCTTCCAGCACCTGCTGTTTTAACGTTTCCAGCATCGTTCGTCCAGCTCCTTTCCGAACCCATTTCAAAGTTAACCCAAAATTTCACATTCCCAAAAATACTCCCGCTGCAGGCGGAGGGATTCCCGCTCGAATTAGCGTTCAGCTGCCGCGCGGGGTTCCCGTTCTGGCTGCCGCACGGAATCCCGCTCTAGTTGCCGCTTAGATGCCGCACGGAATCCGTGCTCTAGTTGCCGCTTAGATGCCGCACGGAATCCCGCACGATCAGCTCCGGTTCAAACACCGTATCCTCATATCTATCGCCCTGTTCGATCATGCCGATCAGCTGCCTCGCCGCCAGCTCGCCCATGACGGTTTTCGGATGGGTCAGCGTCGTCAGCTTTGTTCCCGAGGCGGCCGCCAGGCTGGAGTCGTCGAACCCGATGACGGAAATGTCCTCCGGAACCTGCAAACCACAGGCCGCGGCAGCGTCCATCAGGATGACCGCCAGTTCGTCGTTGTAGCAGACGAAAGCGGTCGGCCGCTGCTCGGGCGGCCCTTGCAACAGCTCGATGGTCCGCATATACGTAAAGTCGGCCTTCTGCTCCGTTGTATAAGTAACGACGTGCTGCGGCGAGACGGAAATTCCGTATTCCCGATGCGCCGACAAAAAACCCTTCAAACGGTTAACGCCCTGCAGGTCGTCCCTTTTGAAAAATCCGGCGACCTGCCGGTGCCCGTTCTCCAGCAGATAACGCGCCGCCTTGCGGCCCCCCGCCTCATCGTCCACCTTCAGGCAGGGGCATTCCAGCTCGCGGTATTTCTCGTTGATCATCAAATACGGAATCCCCTTTTCCTGCAGGTCCAAAAAATACCCGAGGTTCGGATTTCCCTCCGCGCTTTTCGTCGGCTCGATGATCAGGCCGCTGAGCGGCTGGCTCGTCATCAGCTGCAGGCTGTCCATTTCCTTCTCCTTCGTGTTGTCCGTGCTCGACAGCAGCAGGCGGTACCCCCGGCTGCGCAGCTCCGCTTCCGCCCCCCTGACGATATGGGGAAAAATATAATCGGAAATATACGTCGTAATGATGCCGATCGTTTTGACGGCTTCGCCTTCCCGGCGCTCCGGATTGCGGGCGAACGTCCCCTTGCCCTGGATCCGCTCCAGCCAGCCGTCTTTCTCCAGCTCCCCGAACGTTTGCCGCACAGTCTGACGGCTTAAGCCAAACTGCTCGGCAATTTCGTTTTCCGAAGGAAACTGATCGCCGGGCTGCAATTTTCCGGACTCCAGCCACGACAGCAGTTCGCGTTTCAACTGCAAATATTTTGGAATTTTTTTATCGTTCATTTCTCGTCCACCCTCACAATCACCTATATACCCGCTATTGTATCACATGCCGGGTGAACGCATAGGTTAAGCAAAATACGAAACCAATGCAACCGCCGGAGCCGTGAAGCGGCTGCGGTTAGCGCAAGCAATATCCACCCGCCGGTCCGGCCTGGCTGCGATTAACGCAAGCGGTATGCGGCGTCGCTCCAGCGCAGCTCGTTTTTGAAGCGCTGTACGGACGTGTCCTTGTCGATGAACACCGCTTCGATGCCGGCCATTTCCGCCCAGTCCGCCAGATTTTCCGCCGTGATGGCGTAGGACAGGACGGTATGATGCGCCCCGCCGGCCAAAATCCACGCTTCCGCCGACTCGCGCAGCGACGGCTGCGGCTTCCACAACACGCGGGCCACCGGCAGCTTCGGCATCGGTTTGTCGACCTTCACGCCGTCCACGACGTTGACGAGCAGCCGGAACCGGTGTCCCAGGTCGACGAGCGAGGCGTTCACCGCCGGTCCGTCCTGGCCGTCGAACACGATCCGCGCCGGATCCGCCTTGCCGCCGATGCCGAGCGGATGCACCTCGATCGTCGGCTTCGTCGCCGCGACCGTCGGGCATACCTCAAGCATGTGCGCGCCCAGAATCATGTTGTTGCCCGGCTCGAAATGATACGTGTAGTCCTCCATAAAGGACGTGCTTTTGTTGTTCGCCAGCACCTTCAGCACGCGCGTCAGGGCCGAGGTTTTCCAGTCGCCTTCGCCGCCGAAGCCATAGCCCGCTTCCATCAGGCGCTGCACCGCCAGGCCCGGAAGCTGCTTCAGTCCGTGCAGGTCTTCGAACGTCGTCGTAAACGCGCCGAACCCGCCGGCCTCGAGGAAGCGTTTCATGGCGATTTCCAGCTTGGCCTGATAAGCGATCGAATCGCGGACCGGTCCTTCGCTTAAGCCGGCTTGCGTGATCGTGTACGTTTCCGCGTATTCTTCCAGCAGCGCCTTCACTTCGGCGTCGCTCACCTCGTTCAGCACCTGCACCAAGTCGCCTACGCCGTAGCCGTTCACCGACCAGCCGAACTTGATTTGAGCTTCCACCTTGTCGCCTTCGGTCACGGCCACCTCGCGCATGTTGTCGCCGAACCGGGCTACCTTCAGCTGGCGGCTTTCGGCGTAAGCTGCGGCCGTCCGCATCCAGCCGGCGATGCTGGCGCGCACCTCCGCGTCCTCCCAGTGGCCGACGACGATTTTGCGGGCGATCCCCAAGCGGGCGCCGATGTGGCCGTATTCGCGGTCACCGTGCGCCGACTGGTTCAGGTTCATGAAGTCCATATCGATCGTTTCCCACGGAATATCGCGGTTAAATTGCGTATGGAAATGAAGCAGCGGCTTCTGCAGCTGAGACAGCCCCGCAATCCACATCTTGGCCGGGGAGAACGTGTGCATCCAGGTGATGATCCCCGCGCACGTCTCATCGCCGTTCGCTTCCAAAATCAATTTGTATATTTCATCAGAGCTCTTAACAATCGGTTTAAACACCACCGGAAAACCAAACACCGGATCTTTGCCAAACTGTTCGACGATGATCCGGGAATGCTCGGCAACCTGTTCCAGGGTCTCCGGACCGTACAAATGCTGGCTGCCGGTCACAAACCAAAAAGAATGCGGTTTCAATTGCATCATAATATAAAACGCCTCCCAAAAAAGTATTGTTTCTTGATCGCCAACTTGTACATACATCGGATTATAAAAAACTTGAGATAAAATGTTGTACGTACAAATTTTGATACTTTTATTTTAAAGTCGTCCGTTCAAAAAGGCAATAGCGTTTTCGTTAATTAAGAAAAACGTCTGACAGCGTCTTTGTCTGGATCTGACTTCAACGCTGGGCGCAGGGGGAGGCTCTTTCCAATCTGTAGACGCTGCCCTAAACTCAACTTTCACAGCAAGAAATCGGCAGACAAGCCTTGATGTACCTTTTGCACCGTAGCCGCTCCGAGCAGTGTCCGAAATCAACGCCAGGTGAGGGGGCGGTCTAAAGGGTTCGTGTCTTGGTGGCTCTACCTTGGAGTCCCTGCCCGCTGCCTTTGCACGATTATCCCTTCGTTCAGGGGGCAGAAGTTGCTGCAGATGTGTGTGGCGATACCGGTGCTTCCCTACCGCCGGCTGATCGGGCGTCAAACGAATCCGCCCCTTGCGGCTGCAGCCTGATCGAGACGTTGGAACGGTGGAGGGGGAGTTTGATGCGGATCAACTTGATAGCTGGTAGTTAGCATGAACGGTATGGGGGTTAGCATGAACAGTCGGGCGTTGTTGCAGACGGAAGGGTTCAGGCTGAAGTAAAATCACGGTCTTTTCGTTTCCACCGCGTCTTGTCCTTGAATCTCAACTCTTGGTCTCCTGTATTGATCTCCTGTCCGGTCTGTTTCTTCTCCTATAAACCTGCTTCCCTCTCCCAAGACTGTCTCATTTTCTCGAATCGATCTGATTCTCCACCAAATATTTACTTTTATAGAGCTTGTCCATTTCCTTGCTACCTGATAAAACGGGATAATCATGCAAAGCACCCGGACAACGAGTGTTGATCTGCCGCCCACCCACCGGCCTTCCTTGTCCTCAAGCTTTCAAAGCCCTTCCGCGTTTCTTGCCACGATCGGTTGCCGGGGGCTAACTTCAAGTACGGTTTATAAGGTTGAGCCTGAAAAGAAAACTTTAATTCGTTTGGCAGTTGATTTAGGTCGGGCTGATGGTCTATCGTAATGAAAGACACCATAATGTCAAAAAAACGGACCCCCAAATCGGAGCCCGTTTTTCGGTGCACATCCTTTATTCCAATATCCCCGCGGCCGGCGTGACCCCAAACGCTTTAGCCAAATCAAGCAGCTGCGCATCGGTGATTCTTTGCTTGATCGGATGGTGCGCGACCAGCATGTAAATCTGCGCCGCCTTCTCCACCGTCTCAATCAGCCCAAACGTTTCGTCCATCGTGCGGCCGCTGCCGAATATCCCGTGCTGCGGCCAAATCACGACGCGATGATCGCGCATTTTGGCGGCGGTGGCCCGCCCGATTTCCGGGCTGCCCGGAACCATCCACGGCACGATGCCGACGCCGTCCGGAAACACAACCAGGCACTCCGTGCACATTTCCCACAGCGTTTTCGTCAGCTTTTTCTCGTCCAGATCATGGATGAACGTCATCGCCAGCGCGTTAGTGGCATGGCAGTGCATGACGATCCGGTGCTCAGGATCGGCCTTCAACCGTTCGATGTGGCTCATGAAATGCGAGGCCAGCTCGCTGGTCGGAACCGCGCCGTCGCGCAGTCCCCACAGCACGTCGACCCGCTCCCCGTCTGCGGCGACCCGCACGATGCCCAGGTTCGCTGCCGGATCGGAGATCACGTTCCGGAAATATTTGCCCGACCCTGTCACGACAAAATATTTGCCCGCCAGCTCCTTCACCGGAAAAGAAAGCGGAATGCTTCTCGTCTTCTCCCCTTGCCCGGCGCCAAGATATTTAAGCACCTCCGCCTCGTCCAGCAAATAACTGATATTGCCGCCGTTGCGTTCGTCCCAGCCCAGCCGCCACATATGGTACGTAATCTCCGCCATTTCCCGGACAAAAGGAATTTCCAAGTCCCGCGAAACCCGGCTTTTCTCCATCTCCGTTATCGTATTCACAGCAGGTTCTCTCCTTTTAGTTCGTGTTCAAAAAGTCGGCTTTTCAGCACCGAGAAGGTTGGATGAAGTTAGGGACGTCAGGAGCGGAGCGTACGTTTTGGGTACGTGAGCACCGGAAGGCCCGGCTGAATTCAAGATTCGACGTCGATTCCGCTTCTTGACCTGCTTCGTGATCAAAAGATGACTTTTTGAACAACCTCTTATATATTTTGAAAAAAATCCGTAAACGCCGCTTTACTTTACCCGCGAACCGCCAGGACGTTCTCTTCGTATTTTTTCACGTCCGCCAGCCACGCTTCTCTCACCGGAACGCCCTGCGCAGCGCAGAAATAATCCCAGATCGCCCCGTACGGATACGATTTGAATTCTTCGACCAGCGCCAGCCGGGACGTGTAATCGCCGGCCAACTCCAGCTCCTTCAACCGCTCGACCGGTTCCAGCATCGCGCGCAGCAGCGCTTTGAGCGTGTTCCGGGTGCCGATCACCCAAGCCGCGATATGGTTGATGCTGCCGTCGAAGAAGTCGAGTCCGATATGCGTGCGGTCCAGCAAATTGCCGCGAACGAGTTCCCGCGCGATATCCAGCAGCTCATCGTCCATCGTGACGACATGGTCGCTATCCCAGCGGACCGGACGGCTGACGTGCAGCAGCAATTGATCGCCGAACAGCAGCCAGGAAGACAGCTTATTCGAAATCGTTTCGGTCGGATGGAAATGGCCGGAATCGAAGCACACCGCTTTGCCTCTAGTCAGCGCGTAGCCCATATAAAATTCATGCGATCCGACGACGTAGCTTTCCGAGCCGATGCCAAACAGCTTGCTTTCGACGGCGTCGATGTTGTATTCCTCGCTGATCTCCTCGGCGAAAACCTCGTCAAGCGCTTCCTTCAGCCGCACCCGCGGCGACAGGCGGTCGACCGGGGAATCCTTGAAACCGTCGGGAATCCAGACATTTGTCACGCACGGCTGGCCAAGCGCTTTGCCGAACGATTCGGCGATTTTGCGCGAGGCTTTGCAGTGGTCGATCCAGAACCGGCGGATTTCCGGGTCGGGATGGCTGAGCGTAAACCCGTCTTTGGCTTTATCATGCGAAAAACATGTCGGGTTGAAATCGAGGCCAAGCCCCTGCTCCTTCGCCCAGTCAACCCATCCGGTAAAATGCCTTGGCTCCAAGACATCCAAATCCACGGTTTCGTCCGTGTCGGCGTAAATGGCATGCAGGTTCACCTTATGTTTTCCCGGAATCAGAGCGAACGCCTGCTCCAAATCTTTTCGCAGCTCTTCCGGCGTCCGCGCCCGGCCGGGATAGCTGCCGGTGACCGCGATGCCGCCGCTCAGTTCCTTGTCTTTGCTTAAAAATCCCCGGACGTCGTCCCCCTGCCAGCAGTGTACGGATACTTTGATCCGGGCGAGCTGCTTAAGCGCGCCTTCAACGTCAATCCCATGCTGTTCGTACAGCTTTTTGGCTTCGTTGTAGCTGTTTGCAATGCTTTGCTCCATCGTGTTCTCCTCCTCTTTTTTTCATTTATGGATGGACCGTCGGCGCCGTCAGCGCCGCGAACCGGCTGCGTGCCTCAGCGATCGCTTCCGGATCGACCGGCTGCGGGGCATAGCTGCGAACCGCAAAAGAGCGCCGGATGATTTCCCTGGCCTCGCCGATATTCGAGATAACGCCGCAGCTCACCATCTGCACGGCCAGATTGCCCAAAGCGGTCGACTCCGTCGGCCCCGCTTCCACCGCGATCCCCAGCACGTCCGCCGTCAGCTGGCATAACAGTTCGTTGTTGGCCCCGCCGCCGACGATATGCAGGGTGTTGATTTTTTCCCCGGTCAAACGTTCCAGCTCTTTAATGTAAAAATCATAAGATAAGGCCAGGCTGTCAAAAATGCACCTCGCCACCTCGCCCGGCGTATCCGGAACGGGTTGACCGGTTTCCGCGCAGTAACGCCGGATTTCCTCCGTCATTTGCCGGGGGTTGAGAAAGCGGTCGTCGTTGCAGGAAATCAGCGAACGGAAAGGCGAAACTTCCTCGGCCAGCGTAACGAGTTCGGCAAAGCTGTACTGTTTTCCGTAATCCTTGCGGACCTCCTGGATCAGCCACATACCCATGATGTTTTTCAAAAAGCGGTACGTCCCGTAGGCGCCCCATTCGTTCGTATAATTCCGCTCCATCGCCTCCTGCGTAGCCAGCGGCGCGTCCCGCTCCACACCGATCAGCGACCATGTTCCGCTGCTGAGGTACCCCCAGGATGCTCCGCTGGCCGGTACGCCAAGCACGGCGGAAGCCGTGTCGTGCGTTGCGGCGCAGATCAGCTCGCATTCGGGAAGATCGTGCGCCTGCATCAGCTCCGGCTTCAGCGGACCAAGCGGCGTTCCCGGTTCGGTCAAAGCGGGAAACTTCGCCCGCGGCAACCCGAGCAGGGCCAGCAATTCCGGATCGTAATCCCGGGTTTGCAGGTTCAGCATAGCCGTCGTCGAAGCGTTTGTCGTTTCATGAATCCGCCGCCCCGACAGCAAATAATACAAATAGTCCGGAACGAGCAGGATCTGCTCGGCGGCCGCCAGCTCGCGGCGGTCATGAGCGTACAATTGATACAGCGTATTAAAGGAGAGGTGTTGAATTCCGGTTTTGGCGTAGATTTCGGCAAACGGCATCTGCCGGTGGACCTCGTCCACGGCCTCATTCGTGCGGGGATCGCGGTAAGAGAACACGTCCCCGATCCGTTCGCCTTGGCTGTCCAGAAGCGCATAGTCCACGGCCCAGGTGTCGATGCCAAGCGTGCATTTTGCAATGCCGAGCCGTTTGGCCTCCGTCAGTCCCCGCAAAATTTCCCGGAACAAATGATCGAGATCCCAGTAAAAATGCCCGTTTTTCTCCGCAAAGCCGTTGTCGAACCGATGGATTTCCCGCAGCGTTATTAAACCGTCCCGCAGTTCTCCCGCAACCAGCCTCCCGCTGGAGGCGCCGATATCGACAGCGATATGATGATTCATCCCTTCAGCGCTCCTCGCTTTGAAATGTTGCCGATTTTTAAAACTTGCTTTCTTCAATCCCATCCTACGCCCGTTTTTCTGTGTTGTCAACGAAATAAAGATTGTTCGTGTTGTTTTATTTTTGTTTTTGTCTGATTTATGACATTGATCACGAGCTTTCGCAAACTCGCGACTTTAGTCATGAGTAAGAAAACTTCGGTTCAGGCATGTTATTTGACATGTCAATGAATCGACATGGTCGTTACGTATGGTAAAATTATTATGGTGATGAATCATCCTATTTTGTTACTATGGTGAGCGAACAAACCAATCCGAAAGTATATTCAAGATCAGAAAGTGAAGTGAGAGCATGCTTATCCATAAAGCCTATAAATTTCGCATTTATCCGAGCAAAGATCAGGCTGTTCTCATCAACAAGACGATCGGCTGTTCACGTTTTGTATTTAACCACTTTTTGGGATTATGGAATGAAGCTTACCGCAGCACAGGAAAAGGACTGTCGTATGCTGCATGTTCTGCCGAACTCACGAAATTGAAGCAAGAACTCGAATGGTTAAAAGAACCGGACAAATTTTCTTTGCAAAATGCCTTGAAAAATCTGGCATATTCGTTTAACCGTTTTTATAAGAAACAAACTAACGCACCGAGATTTAAGAGTAAAAAGAATCCTGTACAGTCGTATCAAACCAACTATACCAATGGAAATATTTCGATCGTAGGCAACAAGATGAAACTCCCTAAAATAGGGTTAGTAAGGTTTGCCAAGTCAAAAGAAGTAGAAGGTCGTATATTGCATACGACGATTAGGCGTAATCCTTCCGGCAAATACTTTGTTTCGCTGTTAGTGGAAACCGATGTACACCCCCTGCCAAAAACAAACCAAGAAGTCGGAATTGACTTGGGGCTAAAAGATTTCGCCACTCTATCCAGCGGTGAAATGTTTGAGAATCCAAAATTCCTACGGAAGATGGAACAAAAACTCATTCGGGAACAGCGGATTCTTTCCAGACCGGTGAAAGGTTCCTCGGGCTGGAATAAACAACGAGTGAAGGTCGCCCGAATCCATGAATGCATTGCTAACTGCCGAACAGACTACCTGCAAAAGCTATCAACACATATTGTCAAAAACCACGACATGATTGCGATTGAAGATTTGCAGGTGTCTAACCTGATGAAAAACCACAATCTGGCCAAAGCGATTGGTGAAGTGTCCTGGTATCAATTTAGAACGATACTTGAATATAAGGCAATGTGGTACGGACGTATCGTTGTTGCTGTAGGCCAAACCTTCGCCTCTTCTCAACTCTGTTCGTGTTGTGGTTACCAAAATAAAGAACTTAAAGACCTTCATATTCGGGAGTGGATATGTCCGGCCTGCCAAACCCGCCATGATCGGGATATCAATGCAAGCAAAAACATCCTTGCCGAAGGCAAGAGGCTCCTATCTGCGTAAATGCAGGAACCGCAGGAACTTCGGGGATAGCTTGGCGGCACATTATGTGCCAATTCTGTTCAGCAGAACGGACTACCCAAGAATCTCGCGGCTTTAGCCACGAGAGGTTCAAAAGGTTAAGGATTACCGCTATGATGAAATGGAAGACTAGGCCAATTTGGGGCCTTATAAAAAGAAATCCCGAGGTGAACGCCATGCTGGCGGCTGAACGAAAGCAAAAAATCATCGACCTGCTGCACCAGGACAAACGCGTGCTGGTGTCGGAATTAAGCCGGATGTTCGAGGTGACGGAAGAGACGATCCGCCGCGATCTCGAAAAGCTGGAAAAGGAGGGGATCGTCAACCGCACCTACGGCGGCGCCATGCTGGTCCTGCACACGAACGAGGATCTTCCGTATACGACCCGCAATACGCTGAACGTGGAGGTCAAGCGGCAAATCGCCCTGAAAGCGATGGACCTGATCCATGACGGCGATACGCTGATGGTTGACCCGAGCTCGACTTGTTTTGAGTTTTTGAAAACTTTGCCGCCGAAAAACAACGTCACCGTCATCACCAATTCCGTCAGCGTGCTGCAGGAATTCGCCGGCGCCGGGCTGCAGGTCATCTCGACCGGCGGTACGCTGCGCGGCCGCTCGCTGTCGCTGGTCGGGCCGACCGCCGAACAGACGGTGCAAAAATACAACGCCGACACCGCCATCATCAGCTGCAAAGGCATGTCGCTCGCCAAAGGCGTCTCCGATTCCAACGAGCCGGAATGCGAGCTCAAGAAGCATATGCTGCGCCATGCCGGCAAAGTGATCCTGCTCGCCGACCACACCAAATTCGACAAAACCGCCTTCGTCAAGCTGGCCGATTGGGAGCAGATCGATTATTTGATCACCGATCGCCGTCCATCCGAAACCTGGCTAAAGCTGCTGCGGGACAAAAATATCGAGGTGCTGTACTAACCGACCAGCAGGGCAAACACGACGCCGGGGCCGTGCACGCCGATCGTCAGGTCGTTTTCGATGTCCGCGGAGCGGCTCGGCCCGGAGATGAAATGGATGCCGGCCGGCAGGGCGGAGCGTCCCGCTTCGTCAAATTCGTCCAGCACCTCGCCGAGCCGTGTCTTCATCCGCCCGACGGGAACGACGGCGATCAGCACCGTCGGCAGCAGGCTGACCGAGCGGCCTTTTTCCGGGGACGATTTAACGACCAGGGAGCCGGTGTAAGCCACGGCGCAATCGGCCATCACGATGCCGAGTCCGCCTCCGCGGCGCGGGCGATCCACGGCTCTTCGGCGCCTCCGTTCCACACCGACAGCCGGGCGCCGGAAGCGGCGAGCGCCCTTTCCAGCCCGAGTTCCGCCAGCGCGGGATCGTTTTGGCGCAAAATATACCGCGCCTTCATTTCCTCCGCTTTACCGAGCATAAACGTCTTGGCCGCTTCCATATCCGCCAGCCGCACCACATGCCCCCCGGCGCTCGTGAAGCTTTCCGCAAACCGGTTAAGCTTCTCCTCCGGACTCCACTCAAACTCCCGCCAGTAATCCGGCGCTCCCTTAAAAGCGCGCTGCGGAGCTTCCTGAAGTCTCGGCCGCTTCAGACGCCCGGCGATCCGGTTCATAAACTGCTCCTGCTTGGCGCGCGAATCCGCTTCCATTTCCTTGAGCCAACGGCCGTAGTCCTTATCCATCATACGTATGACCTTCTTTCATTACGGATGCCTGACCGGCCGGTTGCCAGCCTGAAGGCTGCTGCCCGCCGGCCGGACGTTTCTTCAGCGCGGCCTGCAGCCGCTCCTGCGTGTTCCGGCGCGCCGCCGGCTGCGCCGCTTGGGCCGCCGCGTTCAGCTCCCGCTCCAGCCCGCCCCAGCGCTCGCGGAACGGCTGCCGGTCCAAGCTCGGAGCGACGCGGTAGCTGTTCCAGCCCTTCAACGGGCCGATCCGCGCCGGGATTTCGCCGCCGCGCACGACGAGCTTTTGCGCAATGCGCCCGAGCTTCAGCGCCTGGTGAAACCGCTTGGAGTTCGCCATCACGGCGGCGAAGCCCTTCATCCCGGCGTTCTCCAGCTTGTTCCCGTAGCCCTGCTCGACCTTGCGTCTGCGCAAGTAGACAAGCATGTCATGCAGCGGGATTTTGACCGGGCAAGCTTCGTAACAAGCCCCGCACAGGCTGGAGGCCGAAGCGATGTCGTCCCATTCGGCCACATTGCGGTTGAGCGCCGGCGTCAGCACCGCCCCGATCGGGCCGCTGTACGTCCCGCCGTAGGCGTGGCCGCCGATGTGGCGGTACACCGGGCAGGCGTTCAGGCAGGCGCCGCAGCGGATGCAGTTCAGCAGCTCCTGGAACTCCGGATCGCCGAGCTGTTCGGAGCGCCCGTTGTCGAGGATGATGATGTGCATTTCTTCCGGACCGTCGCCATCGCCGGTTCGCCGCGGGCCGGTAATGCCGGACATGTAGACGGTCAGCTTTTGTCCCGTCGCCGAACGCGGCAGTAGCGTCGCCATCACTTCGAGATCGGTCCAGGACGGAATGATCCGTTCCATGCCCATAAAGGTGATCTGCGTTTTCGGCACGGTGGACACCATCCGCGCGTTGCCTTCGTTTTCGAACAGCACGATCGAGCCGGTCTCGGCGATGGCAAAATTGCAGCCGGTCATGCCGATGTCCGCCTCCAGAAATTTGGCGCGCAGCTTCCGCCGGACGAAACCGGCCAGCACGGCCGTATCGGGCGGCAGCTCCGCCCCCGCCTCGCGCGACAGCAGTTCGGCGATCTGGTAGCGGTTTTTATGAATCGCCGGGATTATGATATGGGACGGGGCCTCCCCGGCGAGCTGGATGATGTATTCGCCCAGGTCGGTTTCCACCGTCTCCACGCCGATGTTTTCCAGCGCTTTGTTGATATGCAGCTCCTCGCTGACCATCGACTTCGATTTGACCACAGAGCCGGCGTGCTTGCGCTCGGCGATCTCCAGGGCAATGCGGACCGCCCCCTCGCCGGTCGCGGCAAAATGGACGTGCGCACCGTTGGCCCGGGCCTGCTCGGCAAAACGGTTCAAGTAGTAGTCGAGATGGGCGATCGTATGCAGGCGGATTTGCCGCCCGCGCTCCCGCCATTCCTCCCAATGGCCGTGATCTGCGGACGCTTTCTTTTTCCCGTCCCGCAGCCGTTCCGTCGTAAAACGCACCGCTTTGCGCAAAAAATCGTTGTTCAGCGCCAGCTCCGCGCGCTTTTTGACCGTGGCAGGCTGAGGCCGGGTTTGGGTTTGGATTTGGACTAGAGTTTGAGTTTGAGCTTGGGCTTGCGAAGCTGTCGTGCTTCCCTGGTTCATGCTCCGCTCACCCCCTCGTACAGCAGTTCCGCCAGATGCATGACGCGCACCGGCTGCTTGCGGTAGCGTAAATTGCCGGCGATGTTCATCAGGCAGGCCATATCCAGCCCGGTCAGCACCTCCGCCTCCGTCTCCAGCACGTGGTCGGCTTTTTCCGTCACCATCGCCCCGGAGATGCCGGCCATCTTCACTGCAAACGTTCCGCCGAAGCCGCAGCAATCCTCCGCGAACGGAAGCGGAACCAGATCCAGTTCCCTGACGTTTTGCAGCAGCGCCATCGGTTCGTCCTTGATGCCCAGCAGCCGGATGCCGTGACAGGAAGGATGGTAAGTGACCTTATGCGGGAACACGGCGCCCAGGTCGGCAACGCCCAGCACCTGCACGAGAAACTGCGTAAACTCGTACGATTTGTTTTGCAGCTCCCGCGCCATCGCCAGCCGAACGGGATCGTTTTCGAACAGCTTGGGGTAATGGTGGATCATCCCGATGCACGACCCCGAGGGCGCAATGACAAAGTCGCTGTCCGCAAAAGCCTCCAGCAGCGTGGCCGCCGACTTCCGCGCCTCATCCCAGTACCCGCTGTTGAACGCCGGTTGTCCGCAGCACGTCTGCTTCGCAGGGAACTCCAGCTTGACGCCCAGCCTTGCAAGCAGCCGGGCCATCGCCTCGCCGATGCGCGGGTACACCGCGTCGCTGATGCAGGTGATAAACATCGACACCTTGATGTCCGGAGCGGCGGCCGAATCTGTCTTTTCCGCTGAATTTGTTACGATCTTCCCTATTTCCGTACGCACTCCATCGTCCGTTTGTTTGTCCATCTTAAGCACCTCCCATGCGTTTTTCTTGCCTGCCGGTGTTCGCAGCGTAGCGGATACTCCGGTCAATCCGCTCATCCGGTCAATCCGCTCATCCGCTCAAACCGAGATCAGCTTAAACCGAAACCAACTCGATCGACCGCTTGCCCAGCTCGCCCAAAACCGCTTCATCCGGCCGGTAATCGGTGATGATCGTATGCAGCCGCTCGGTCGGAGCCACATGGGCAAAAGACTGCTGCCCGAATTTGCTGGCATCGGCC
Organism: Paenibacillus sp. FSL R5-0527; assembly: GCF_038008055.1. Classification (NCBI taxonomy): domain Bacteria; kingdom Bacillati; phylum Bacillota; class Bacilli; order Caryophanales; family Paenibacillaceae; genus Paenibacillus; species Paenibacillus sp. FSL R5-0527. Next base: position 5,790,650 of record NZ_JBBOYI010000001.1, read on the forward strand.
AGCAGCACGACCTCGTCCGCGATGTCGATCATTTTCCGCTTGACCATCGCCTGCAGTTCGTTCGACTCGCTGATCCCGCGCTCGAGGTGGAACCCTTTGCATGATAAAAACAGCTTGTCGACGTGGTACGCGTCCAAAGAGCGCTCGGCGAGCGGCCCCACCCAGGACATCGAACGCCGCGCCAGCTGGCCGCCCGTGGAAATGACCTCGATCTGCTCCTTGTTCCCGAGCTCGGCGGCCACCTTCAGCGAATTGGTCAGCACGGTCAGCGGCATATCCGGCAAATCGGCCGCCATGTACCAGGCCGTCGTGCTTGCATCAAGCAAAATCCGCTCCCGGGGCTGAATCCGCTTCACCGCTTCGCGGGCGATTCTTTTTTTCTCCTCCGCCTGCATGACCTCGCGTTCGAAGTAAGGCGTCTCCGGCTGGTGGCCCTGCACACTGACCGCGCCGCCGTGGGAGCGGAGCAGCCGCCCCGCGCTTTCCAGCCGGTCCAGGTCCCGCCGGATCGTCTCCTCGGTCACCTGGCACAGCTCGCTCAGTTCCGACACGCGCATGCTGCCGCGTTCGTTGACGAGGCGGACGATTTTTTCATATCTCTCCGCAGCTAACATCTGCATCCTCCTGCCCTATCCTTTCTAGTTGAACGTTTTGAAAATAACGTGAGGTGCTGCCTGAGCCCCTCCGTGAACCCCCTCATAAAACTAGTCTTCATATTAGCAAACAAATTAGCGGACAAAAGCCGCCGGAACCCCGCCGTCGATCGTCAGCATGCAGCCGGTCGTTTTGGCCGCTTTCGACGAAGCGAAGAACGCCACGCCTTCGGCGATGTCGCGCGGATAAATGTTGACGAGCAGCGTCGTCCGCTTGCGGTAGTACTCCTCCAATTGATCCGGTTCGATGCCGTAGGCGGCGGCCCGCTCGTTGCGCCAGTTAGAGTTCCATATCGCCGAACCCTGCAAAATTGCATCCGGCAAAATCGTATTGACGCGGATGCCGATTTCCCCGCCCTCGGCGGCGATGCAGCGGGCCAAATGGGCTTCCAGCGCTTTGGCGGAGCTGTAGGCGGTGACGTTTTTCCCCGCATACACCGAGTTTTTCGAGCCGATGAACACCATGCTGCCGCCGGTATTTTGCTCCTTCATCTGTTTGAACGCTTCGCGGGCCACGAGAAAATATCCCGTGCCAAGCACGGAAATATTCAAATTCCATTCCTTTAGCGACGTTTCCGTGAACGGGCTGGAGGTGGCAAGTCCGGCGTTGTTGACGATGATGTCCACGCCCCCGTAGGCAAGCGCCGTTTCCGCATAGGCCGCCGCCACCTGGTCTTCCTGGGTTACGTCCATTTTGACCGCCAGCGCCCGGTTTTCCCCGAATTTGGCGTTGATTTCGGCGGCCACTTTTTGCGCGCCTTCCAGGTTGAGGTCCGCGAGCACAACATGAGCGCCTTCTTCTACCAAACGCCGTGCCGTTTCGCTGCCGATGCCGCCGGCCCCTCCGGTAATAAAAGCGACCTTGCGGGAGAATTCTGCTTCTGCGGGGGCAAGCGACAATTTGTACAGCTCCAGCGGCCAGTACTCTACGTTATAAGACTCGTTTTCGCTAAGCGACACGAAGCGGCCGAGCGCGGTCGCTCCTTTCATCACGGCGATCGCCCGGTGGTACAAAGCGCCGCTCAGCTTGGAGTTGGTCCAGCTTTTGCCGGTGTTCAGCATCCCGAGGCCGGGGATCAGGATCACGCGGGGAGCCGCGCCCGACATCACGTCATCCGCCTGCTTGTTGCGCTCAAAATAAGCCTGATACTGCTCTTTATAGGCCGCGATACCGTCCTTTAATTTGTTTTTCAGGCCATCGATATCGTCCGCGTCCGGCGTCCAGTCGACAAACAGCGGCACCACCTTGGTATGCACCAGGTGATCCGGGCAGGCGGCGCCGATTTGCGACAACTGCGCGGCGTTCCGGCTGCCGGTGAATTCCAGCACATCGGCTTCGTCGTCAAACGTGACGATCACCGGCTTGTCGCCGCTCGCCAGCCCCCTGACCAGCGGCATCACCGCCGCCGCGATCCGTTTGCGCTGCTCCGCCGGAAGCGGCTCGGCCTTAGCTCCGCCGAACACGCGGCCTTCCGCGGCCTGCGCCTGAACCTGCGCTTCAATGTATCGTTCCGCTTCATTGATGATCGCGACCGTTTTGGCGTAGCAGGCTTCCGGCGTATCGCCCCAGGTCACGAGCCCGTGCTTTTCCATCAGCACCAGCTCCGCTTCAGGGTTGGCCAGCACGCCTTCGGCGATCATTTTGGACAACGTGAAGCCCGGCCGGATATAAGGAACCCAGACGAAACGGCTGCCGTAAATTTCCCGGGCAATCTCTTTGCCGTTATCGGCGCAGCACAAACTGATGATCGCGTCCGGGTGGGTGTGATCCACATGCTTGAACGGCAAAAAAGCGTGCAGCAGCGTCTCGATTGACGCGCGCGGATGTTTAGCATCGATCATGCAGTTCGCCAGGTAAGCGACCATCTCCTCATCGGACATCTCCTCCCGCTCGAACAGCGGCCGGATATCGTCCATACGCAAGCCGGTGAAATTTCCCGCCTTCATCGTCGCCAGGTCCGATCCGCTGCCTTTTACCCACATCACCTCGACGTCGCGCCCGCGAAAATCTTTTTCGATCGTTTTGCTCGACGTGTTGCCTCCGCCCCAGTTGCATACCCGGCGGTCCACGCCCAGCAGGTTGGAGCGGTACACCAGCTCATCAAGTCCGGGAGTTAATGCCGCTGCTTTGGATGAATCCCATAAGTTCTGAACCATGTTTTTTCTTTACCTCCATTTTTGAATGTTTGTTTTTTTCTTTATTTTTGTTTGTTTTAATTTTAAACCATTTGTTTTGTTTTGGATATAGCGCTTTCAATAAAAAAATAAAAAAATCCTCCGTTCCCTTAACGGAAGATTTTCGAATCGGCCTGCCGATAACCGTAACAAAGTTCAGTTGCCCTACCGCCTGATTGGAAAAAATCCAATAGATTGACGAAAATCGGAGGCAATTTTGATCTCTAATTGAAAAATATCCAATAGATTTCGCTCAAAGCGCCCGTTTTTCACCGTGCCAAGCCGATTCTAGCACTGGCGTTGCATTTAAATCTGGCAAGATACATTTTCTGGGCTCACCAATATTCTAACGGTTGAATATAGCCGTGGGGATTTGCCGGTATTTTTTCAATTCTATTGGGTATTTCCAATTAGAACATTGCGTTGACCCCGGGATTGCGGGAATCAGCTATCTTGCTAGAGCAGCCTCTACGGGGCCTGAATGACGACGCCCTTTTTTAAAATCACGTTGGCATACAGCGCTTTTTCCCCGGTGGATACGATAGCGTAAGCCTGTTTGGCCCTTTCGTAAAAAGCGAACCGCTCCACCTCCTCGAAAGGGTCATTGTCGTCCACCGGATGGTACCGGCTTACAATTTCCCGGTATTTGTTCCAGATCGGCGTTTCCACCGCGTCCCCCGGTGTCACCGCCATTAAGGACACGGGCCGGTCGACATAAACATCGAGGGGAAACAGCGGCAGGATCGCCTCCAGCAGTTCGGGAATCCCGTGTCCGTCGCAGCGCACCAAACGCCGGGCATGGCTGGCCGCCGGAAAATTGCCGTCGGCGATGACGATTTCGTCCGAATGTCCCATCTCCATCAAAATTTTGATCAAATCCGGCGTGATCAAGCCGGAAATTCCTTTTAGCATACACCGGCCTCCCAAATTTCTTATAGCGAGTAAACGAACCGCCCACCTAGCTGCCGGAACGGGAACGGCCGCCGGTCGGGGAAGCGGCAAGCCGCAGATACCGCTCATAGGCTCTCGCCCATTCCGCCCGGCGCTCCGGGCTGCCCGGCTCGAAAGCTCGGAGCGGGAACGACGACTTCACCAGTTCCCGCCCCTCCCGCATATCTTTGATCCGGCCGGCGGCTCTGAACTGTACAAGCAGATTGCCGATCGCGCTCGCCTCCACCGGTCCGGCCCAGACCGGGCGTCCGATGGCGTCGGCCGTAAAGCCGCACAGCAGCTCGTTCTGAACGCCGCCGCCGACCATATGCAGGCCGGCAAAACGCGAGCCGGTCAGCGCCTCGGCCTGCTCCAGCACCTGCCGGTAGCGCAGCGCCAGGCTTTCCAGGATGCAGCGGACCGTGCCGCCGACCGAATCCGGCTCCGGCTGCCCGGTCTCCCGGCAGTAGCCGCGGATTTCCTCCGGCATGTCCGCCGGATTCATGAAGCGCAGGTCGTCCGGATCGATCAAGGAGCGCAGCGGCTTGGCCTCCTCCGCCAGCCTGACGAGTTCGGCAAACGTGAAGCTGTCGCCGCTTCCCTGCTCCCATTTGCGCTTGCATTCCTGGAAAATCCACAGCCCCATGATGTTTTTCAGCAAATGGAAGCTTCCGTCCACGCCGCCTTCATTGGAAAATTGCTGCTCGAACACCGCGGGCGTGAGCAATGGCCCAGGCATCTGCGTGCCGAGCAGCGACCAAGTGCCGCTGACCAGGTACGCGAAGGACGAGGACGCTGCCGGCACGGCCGCCGCGGCCGATTCCGTATCGTGCGAAGCGACGGCGACCACTTGGATCGGCGGCACGCCCAGCTCAGCGCAAACCTCGGCCGTAAGCTCGCCGATCACCGTCCCCGGCGGCACCGGTTCCGGAAAAATGTCCCCAGGCAAACCAAGCTCCTCCATCAGCTTCCGGTTCCAAGCGCCCCGTCCCGGGTCATAGAGCCCCGTAGTGGTCGCCATCGAAAATTCGCAGGACTGTTTTCCGGTGAGAAAATAGTTCAGCAAATCAGGCGTGAGCAGCAGAGTTGCAGCGTTGTCCAGCTTGGGGGAAGCGGCTTTCTTCATCGCGTAAAGCTGATATATCGTATTAAAGGGCATAAACTGCAGCCCGCTCTCGCGAAACAGCCGCTCCGGACCGGCCAGGGCGGATACTTCCTCCACCAATCCTTCGGTCTGCCGGTCCCGGTAATGGTACGGGATGCCCAGCAGCTCGCCGTTTTGGTCAAGGAGTCCGAAATCGACGCCCCAGGTATCGATGCCGCAGCTTTCCGGTTGGAAGCCGGCCTGAAAAGCTTTGCGAATCCCGTTTTTGATTTCCTGCAGCAGCCTCGGCGTATCCCAATGCAAATGGCTGCCGATTTGGACCGGAACGTTCGGAAAACGGTGGACTTCCGTAATTTTGAGCTTGCCTTGGCCTTGTGCGCCCTCCGCAACAAACTCGCCTATAATGGCGCGGCCGCTGCCCGCTCCCAAATCAAACGCCAAAACGCAAGGAAATGGAAGTCGCCGTTCGCTCACGTTCATAGACATGGACATGCTTAACGCACCTTCCGTTATTTCATTTTTTGCAGCAGCTGAATCCGGTAATCCTCGCTCTCCAGCGCGGCGATATCCGCCACTTCCCGATCGGTGAGCGGCACCGGCGTTCCCGCCGCCCGGGCGCTTAAATAAATCTTCGCGCTCTCCTCGACGACCTGGGTCCGATAGTACGCCTCGCGAAGATTCCGGCCGGTCGTTACAAGCCCATGGTTGCCCAGCAAAATCGAGCTTGCCTCGCCAACTTTGGCCGCCACGGCGTCAGCAAGCAGGTCGGTCGTCGGAATCAGGTACGGAATATACGCCGTCCGTCCGACCAGTGCGGCTTGATCCGGAAACATGATCGGCAGCTCCCGCTCGATCAGCGTAAAAGCGATGCAATTCGGCGGGTGAGTGTGCACCATGGCGCCGATATCGGGCTTTTGCCGGTATCCGTACAAATGCATAAGCACTTCCGATGACGGGCGCAGCCCGATATCCGTCACCTGCCCCGTCGGAATGTCCACTTCGATCCACTGCTCCGGCTCGATCTCCTCAAGGGCGAAACCGCTCGGCGACAAGTACATTTTATCTCCCGCCCGGGCGCTGATATTGCCCCCCGGCCCTACGACCAGCCCGTTTTCCACGATTTTGCGGGCGTATTTGCAAAGTTCCTGCCGGATTTCTCCGGCGTTATCCTGATCCATTTTTGCAATTCTCCTTTTGGGCTTAATATGTTGATTTTATCGGTCGAGTTGGCTTTTCGTCCTTTTGGTGTGTACTTTTGGCGAAAATGTCTTTCATAAGGTGGACACTTTGAAATCAGAAAAGTAATGTCCTCAAACCAATCTGTCTACTATATATAGAAACAAGTCTGTCCCTGCTCACCAAATATGGACACTTCTGCCTTACCATTCCCTATATACCTTATGTCCTCTTCTGAAAAGACAGTTTTGCATTTTGTCCTCTGTAAGAATACAGTATTGGCCCCTCCCGCCCATTGAGGACATCCACAGCGGTTTTCACCCCAGCTCCCGCAAAAGAGGGAGACTGTCAACTCCGAATCCTTCTTTGACTTGTGCGAAAGCATTGGGCCCCGGTTCCTCAGCGGAAACCGGGTTTCCGCCAAGCGAGATACTGAAGCTTGGCGCCCTGCCTTTATCTTGCGGCTGGGGATCCTTTGGGAGTGCGCTACCCGTTGCGCGAGCACCAGGGTAAGCGACGGACAACAGAGCCTCAGACTTATTCTCGGAGCTACTTGTATAGCGGTCCGAACGCCGTGCAGGCGCGGAAATCGGCGCTTTCCGCGTCTTCGGTGCCGAACAGGCCCCAGGCGCGCGGGCGGAAGATTTTCTCCTTCGGCACGTTGTGCATGCTGACCGGGATGCGCAGGATCGACGCCAGTGTGATCAAGTCGGCGCCGATGTGCCCGTAGCTGATCACGCCGTGATTGGCGCCCCAATGGTCCATGACGTCGTAAACGCTGGTGAACGCGCCGCTGCCGGTCAGGATCGGGGCGAACCAGGTCGACGGCCAGGTCGGGTCGGTCCGCTGATCCAGCGTATCGTGCACGTGTTCCGGCAGATCGACCGAGTAACCTTCGGCGATTTGCAGCACCGGGCCGAGCCCCTTCACCAGATTGAGCCGCGCCATCGTCATCGGCATGCCGCCGCGGGTTAAATAATCGGTCGAGAACCCGCCGCCGCGAAAATATTCCACCGAAGCCGGGCGCCACTGCGTTGCTTTGAGCATGCGTTCGACTTCTTCCGCGCTGATTTCCCAGTACGGTTTGATCGCGGGCGCGCCGTTTTTCGTCTGTTCGCCGGTGCCGTCCAGCGCCGCCGAGCCCGAATTGATCAAATGCAAAATGCCGCCCGCCGCGCGGCCTTCCAGCTTATAGCCGGTCACCCGTTCCACGGAGGAAGGGCTCCAGTACGTGCGCACGTCGGCAAAAATCTGCGCCGTATTGGTCAGCAGGTACCCGAACAGCATGCCGACGCCGTTTAAGCTGTCGTTTTCCGTGGCCACTACATAAGGAGAACGCGTTCCGTTCCAATCAAACGACGAATTCAGCAGCGTCTCCATAAAATCCCCGTTCGGAAAATGATCCGTCCACTGGCGCTGCCCCTGGAATCCGGAGGCGATCGCATGATGACCCTGCGCTTCCTCCTCAAAGCCCAGCTCGGCCAGGCGCGGATTGCCGATCATCAGATCGCGCGCGATCAGCGTCATTTTGACGACCGTTTCCCATTCCCGATCCTTGCGCTCGCGGGACGTTTGCAGATGCTCCGGGTTGTTGTCCGGCCCTTCCTGGCAGTTGTTTTTCACCCAGTCCAGCGCCCGCTTGTATTCCTCGGGGTCAAAAATCTCCTCTTCGATCCGGCGCGTAAATTCGCTCATGTCAACGTATTCGTTCCGCATGCCCAGATATTCCTGGAAAAAGGAGTCGTTCACCATCGAACCCGCGATGCCCATCGATACCGATCCCATCGAGAGATAGGCCTGATCACGCATCATCGCCGCCGCCAACCCGCTGCGGGCAAAACGCAGCAGCTTCTCCTGCACATCGTCCGGAATCCGGTCGTCGCCTTCGTCCTGCACGTCTTCCCCGTAAATGCCGAACGCCGGCAGCCCTTTTTGCGCGTGCGCGGACAAGACCGCCGCCAGATAGACCGCCCCCGGCCGCCCGGTGCCGTTAAAGCCCCACACCGCTTTCGGAATCAGCGGGTCGGTATCCATCGTTTCCGTGCCATAACACCAGCAAGGGGTCACCGTGATTGACAGGCCGACTTCGGCTTGCTTGAATTTTTTTGCCGCGGCCGCCGCTTCCGCTACCCCGCCGATACATGTGTCGGCAATGACGCATTCCACCGGCCGGCCGTTCGGATAACGCAGCTCGGCGCTGAGCAGGCGCGCAACCGCCTTGGCCAGGTTCATCGTCTGTTCCTCAAGCGATTCGCGGACTCCTCGCCGTCTGCCGTCAATCGTTGGGCGAATGCCGATTTTCGGAAATCCGTTTCTCCATCTGTAATCGTTTTCAACCATACCTGTCCTGCCTCCTTGGCCTTGGAATATGGTCTCATTTTAAAATGAGCTAACCGGCTTCGTGAACCTACTATATTGCCTTATTCGCAGCACAAAACCGCAAAAAAGTGAACCTCTCCCGCAAGCCCCGTTCATCCGCCCCGGCATAGCTTCCAAATAGCGCATCCATTGAAAATATGCGGCCTGCCACAAGCGAGAATTTCGCGTTCCGTACACTAGTGATCCTCTCAGCCCGTCGCTACCCCATCCTTCATTGGAAAAATCCAATAGATTGCCAGATATCCAACGACTTTTTGACCTCTCATTGGAAATATCCAATAGATTCCGCTCTAATCGTCTGTATTGCGCCATGCTGGGATTCATCTATTGGAAAAATCCAATCAAACTGCTGCATCCCCACTTCATTTCTGATTCCATTGGAGATTTCCAATCAGAACGCCCGGCCAGGCAGACCGCGAAAACCTTAAACCGCCTCCCGATCATATCGGCTTGTTGAAATGTGAAGCCTACGGTCCAGCTTTTTTTTCCAACCTCACCCGCTTGGGATATAATAGGCGTATCCATCCGATCGTGGGGGAGGAACCCTAGCGTGCCGAAAATCGAAATTCCGCATCGCAAAAGCGACCGTTTTCGCTTCAAAAAAACGCCCGAGCTGCTGTTCGCCGGCCAAGTCGTCGATGAGCGCCGATTTTACGCCCCGCCGCAGATCCATGATTTTTGCGAAATTATTTATATTGTGGAAGGTGCCGGAGAATTCCGGATCGCGGGCAAAACGTACGAGGTTCGCCCCGGGGACGTGGCCGTATACAACGCCGGCGTACCGCACGAGGAACGCTCGCTGAGCCCGGAACCGTTCAAATTGATTTACTGCGGCTTGAATAACGTGCATATCGAAGGCGTCCCGCAAGGGCAGCTGCTTCCCGCGTACGTGGAACCGGTCATTCCATGCGAAAAATACGCCTACAAAGTGGAAAGCTGCCTGTCCGAAATGCTGCAGGAGTGCGATTCACAGGTACTGGGCTACGAAACGCTCAGCAACAACCTGTTGATGTCGCTCATTACGCTCCTGTACCGGATCGTCGACGTCAAACATCCGTTTGACCCGCTCAAGGACAAAAACGAAATCACGGTCCGGACCAAGCAATTTATCGATAAAAACTACACCCGCAGCATCACGTTAAAAGAAATCGCCGACACGCTGTACGTCAGCCAGCATTATTTATCCCACCTGTTCAAAAAGGAACTGGGCGATTCGCCCGTCAACTACCTGATCACCCGTCGCATCGAAGAGGCCAAACGCCTGCTGTCGGATAGCGACGCGCCAATCCATGAAATCGCTTCCCGCGTCGGGTATGGGAATGACAAGTATTTTTCCATGCTGTTCAAAAAAGTGACCGGCCAATCGCCCAGCGCCTACCGGGACGCGGAAAAGCAAAAACGGGACGGGCGTTGAGCACCGGAAAAGTAAAAGCGCGATGAGCGTTCCGAGCGTTGAGCAGCGGAAGTGTGCGGTAAAACGCAGAATCGGAGTAGTCCACTAAACCGTAGCGACGGATTTGTCCGCTAAACCATCAAGTGGGGGCGCAGGATAAGCCGAAGAAAAGTTGTTCTCTTACGTTGGGTATGGGGGATAGACGGGGATAAAGAAGAGACTAGAGCGGTATGCGAACTGCTGCGAACTGCTGCGAACTGCTGCGAACCTGCTACGAACTGCTACGAACTGCAAAAGTGCAGGCGATTTTCGTCGAAACTCCTCGAAACGGGGGGTTCAAATGCAAATGTGCAGTTCATATCCGGTCAAAAGAGACTTTTTTATCGAACGGCTGTAAATCAAATGCATTTTTGCATTTCGCTTGCTCGAAAATGGCGGTTTGCGGAAAAATCAAATGCATTTTTGCATTTGGTCCCCTCCGTTCGCACGGTGCCAGCAAAAAAGCGCGAGCCGACAAAAGTAATGTCCCCCGGCTCTCCAGAAGCGGATTGGAACCCCTGCCAGGACAGCCTTTATTGGAATAAGTGAACGCCGTACACTGGCGCGCAGGCGTTTCTTATGCATCGTAAAACTCCTGAACGAGCTCCTGAATCGCCCCGCGGACAGTAATCTTGCTTACTGCAAACTCCTGCTCAAGCTGCTGCTCGGAGGGGATTTCGTCCCCAGCGGGTAAACGCCGTGGAGAATCCGCTCCTTGATGATGTTTTTAATTTGCAAATATAACGGTCTATCTTTACAGGCAAACTCACGACCCTGTTTACCTACCTTTCCACATCCCCGGGGAGGATTGCTCCATCCCCCGGTGGATTTCCGCCTCCGCCGCCATTGGGGTGTCGCCCGGCACGGTATGCGCCAGTATCCCCGCTGCGGCCGCAAACCGGACGGTTTGCACAGGGGCGAAGCCCTCGTGGATGATCCTGCTGGCGAAGCCCTCCAGCTCGCCGTGGATGATCCCGCTGGCGAAACCGTCTCCCACCCCATTCTATTTTTCCGTCCACGACGTCGATCTTTTCTCCGGTCCCCCGTTTAAGATGGCGGAGAACGAATCTTTCTTTCACTTTACTCGCCTCTTTTGGATAAACGTTATAATGTTTAATGGCGAATCGATATGTTCATTAGAAAGTGCGTCGTGAATATTCACGACGCACTTTCTATTTTTACTTTATTGTCAGTTCGTATAAATGTTTTTTTCCTTCATAAGTAAATTGAATTTCCCCGCTATCGAATTCGAAATCCCTAAGTATCTCTTTCTGACCGGTTTTGGTGTTATAGACAAATGCTTCATTGGTGTAACTCCCATCCGGATTGCCTGGCGTAGTGTAAACGCCCACGTACAAACCTTCCGAATTATCTATTGTATAATGATAAAATCTGCCTCCAGAGGCATGAAATTCTTCGATGACCTTGTTGCTGCTTGGATCATTAACATTCATTGCCCATAATTGTTGTCTTAGAGGCTGAGCGCCACCACGAAAATCGGAAACGGTATGATATAAAATCGTATCGTTTACGGCAAATAAGTCATCAACTTCGACATCGGCTTCGCCATCTTTGAGGGGGAGGGTTAGAAGTTTCGTCGATGTGTTGATATCCAGCGTATTATCTTTTGCATTACTTAGATATATACTAAAAGGCTCGGTAGGATAGTACTCTGGATAACTTTCCGTATCAGGACGCTGCTCTAGCGTAGGCGCAGGAATCCAGACCATTCCTTTGGGTGTTTTAACGGCAAAGGTATATTTCTCCGCATTTTCGTCTTTTACTGCCACCTTATAAATCTCGCCATCGACATCGAGACTGATTGTTTTTTGAGATCCCTTACTATTATCAGTTGCAGGGCTGGTTTCATTTTTCGTTTGAGTAACTTCTGTTTTTGTTTTTTCCGTGGAAGCAGGCGCGCTTGTTATATTCCCGCAAGCCGATAGAATCGCCGAACAAATCATGATACCTATTACAAACTGGAGTGCCTTTTTGTTCAATACATTTGAGCTCCTTTAACCAAAATTTCATGCGCTTCTTTTATTGTATAACAATGCTACACTAGTTCTGTGTCATTTCTGCTATTTAATGTTTGAAATTATTTAACCATTGAAAAAAGAGGAACACCGTTTGTCTTTTTACGATAATATCCCAAAAAAAGTATGCCCTTTCTTTGTGAATATTTCCCATTTTTTAGAAGATTGGATTGTCTATACTGTGATTATTTTATCTATTACATTGTTGACAAGTGCTTTTTTTTGAAATATATTGAAATTGTTTGATAGGATATTAGTAATATTTTACTACGAGCAGGTCTTTTTAACTATAATCGAATATTCGGCACACTAATCGAAAGATTAGGTCGCAAAGCCTTGGAGTCTAACAATTCGACAAGCGAATTAATGACCGTCCGGCTGCATAACAATGAATACTATTGTTTATGCAGCCTTTTTTATTTTCACCTCGTTCTCAACGGATTTTTCCGTGAGATATATAATATACCCAAAGCAAGGAGGGTAGAAAATTAGTGCCTGAAAGGGAGGAATTCTATGAAAAAATGAGGAGGAACCAATGAAACGCGGGTTAAAAATAATATTGTCCTGGATTTGCATGTTTTCGCTTTTTGCCAGCCCCCTGTCCGTCTTCGGCGCAAGTTTGGGGGACCCCGTCTGGCCGAATCCCGGAGCCATTCAATTGAGCAAAACCGCCCAACCTACAGGGAGCCCTGGCGAATGGGAAATTACGCTCAAGGCTGAGGGAAAAAACGTCCGGACAAGCTCGGACATCGTGCTGGTCATCGATAAGTCGGGGAGCATGGACCAGCGAAGCGGATGGTTTACACCATCGAAGATGGATAACGCTAAAGATGCCGCAAAGAAATTTGTGGATAATTTGCTGTTACCAAACTCTTCCACCCAAATCGCTGTGGTCTCATTTAATAAATCCTCTACCCTTGTCTCAGGTTTTAAAGGTGCTGGCAATAAGAACGCTTTGAAAAATGCCATAGAAGGTATTGAACCGACCGGCGGAACGAATATCCAGGCGGGCTTGAAGAAAGCTAGTGACCTGTTGGCGAACAGTATCGCGCAAAACAAAATAATCGTGTTGTTAAGCGACGGTGAACCGACATTCAGCTTCAAGGGAACACATGCTGAAGGATTCAACTGGCCTAACAGCAGCAACAACTTTTCGATTACGAGTTTTGATTACGGAAAAACCCTTGGGACAGGTGCAGATTTTACTTTTAAAAACTATGATTGTAATATCTTTGGTTTTAACTGTAAAAACGACACCTACAACATTAACAATTATCAAGTCAAGGATAACGGCATCGGTACCATTTCCGAAGCAAAAATCGCCAAAGATGCAGGGCTCAAGATCTTTTCGGTAGGCTTGGAAGTTTCAAACAACAGCAACGCGATAAATGTGTTAAAAGACATTCAAAGCGAAGGCTACTTCCCTGCCAACAGCGATGAATTGAACACGATTTTCCGCGAAATGGCCGGAAAGATTTCCTATGCGGCTCAAAATGCCAAAGTCGTTGATCCGATGGGAGACATGTTCAATCTCAAGAAACAAGGCGAACAAGTCAGTCCTCAGGATTATTCCGCATCGCAAGGTACGGTAACTTGGAACGCCGCAACCGAGACATTTACTTGGGACGTCGGCAATATCGCCGAAGGTGAACCTGCTACATTAACTTACAAAGTGGTCTTGGACCAATCCAAAAACCCCGTTTCTAATGTCCTCTATCCTACGAACGGCAAAACGACAATCGAATATACGAATGTTACGGGCGAGAAAGTTTCGAAGGATTTTGAGGTGCCGAAAGTAAGCATCGGCAACGGTTCCATCCTCATGAAGGGCTATAAAGTCAATGCGAGCGGCAAGCCTGTCAATGCCGAAGGCGTTGAAGTGGAAGGGCCGGAATTCGCGGAATCGCTTTATAGCGAGTACTACAAGGATCAAAACGGGAATGAGGCTTTGCCGATCGGGGCTGCGGAATATTCCGTATCGGCCAAAAACATTGCCGGGTATCAGTTGAAGGTAGGAGAAAATCCTGTTAGCATCCGGCTTACCGCTACCAATCCGACACCGACAGTTTGGTTTGGTTATGAGGAAGCGGTTGAACGGACAGTTACCGTTCATTATTTGGAGCAGGGAACAGAAAAGGAACTCGCTCAATCAATTACGGTAAAAGGTGTCGCTGGGCAAAAAGTAACTCTAACGGCTGTCGAAATTCCGGGCTACACTCCGGAAAACAAAACTGCCGAGTACACGATCAAAGCCGAGGGCAATAACGAGTACACCTTCTACTACGTCGCTAATAAGCAGAGCGTAGAAGTGCAGTATCTCGAGCAAGGCACCAACAAGAAACTCGCCGACCCAACTACGGTTGAAGGCGTGACCGGGCAAACGCTCGAGCTCAAAGCGATCGGCATCCCGGGCTACACCCCGGTGGAGCCAACTTACAACTATAAGCTTGGCGTGGAAAATGCTCCGCATATCTTCTACTACACACCGAGCGAACAAACCGTTACAGTGAAGTTCGTGGAGAAGGAATTGGGGAATGAACTGATCGAACCTCGCACTGTGACGGGACACACCGGCGAAACTGTAACTCTGACGGCAGCTGAAATTCCGGGCTACACTCCGGAAAACAAAACTGCCGAGTACGTGGTTAAAGCCGAGGGCAATAACGAGTACACCTTCTACTACGTCGCCGATAAGCAAAGCGTAGAAGTACAGTACCTCGAGCAAGGCACCAACAAGAAACTCGCTGACCCAACTACGGTTGAAGGCGTGACCGGGCAAACGCTCGAGCTCAAAGCGATTGGCATCCCGGGCTACACCCCGGTGAAGTCCAGCTCCAGCTACAAGCTCGGCGTGGAAAACGCTCCGCATATCTTCTACTACACAGCCAACGCCACCGAACCGGATGACAGCAGGACTCTGACCGTCAGATACGTGGATCAACAGACAGGTAAAGACTTGCTCAATCCAACTGAGCGTTCGGGCAAAGTAGGCGAAAAAATTACCCTGACGGCCAAAGATTACACAGACACCGTTACGGGGGCGGTTTACAAACCGCACGCTTATGAAGTGCCGTACACCTTCACGGAAGATCAGGTGCAGCAATTCGTATTCAAGTATGCCCAAGGCAATACCGGTCAGGAGCGTATTGTAACGATCCACCATGTGGACCGCGAGACCGATGAAGAGCTTATCGAGCCAACGGCTTCCAAAGGTATCGCCGGAACGAATTTGGTCTTTTATCCTGAACCAATTTCAGTGACCGATGTCGTTTATTTCCCGGAACAAACCAAATACGACATTAAAATTACACTAGAAGCTGGACAGGAATATACCATCTACTACGTTAAAGGCGAACCGGCTGAACTGGCACAGGTCACCGTCTCTTATCGCGATCGAGAAACAGGTAACGAGTTGGCCGCACAGGAGATCTACAAAGGCCGCATTGGTGCCGGAATAGAGCTCTCCGCTAAACAGGTAGAAGGATATACTCCGGAAGTTGCAAACCACACGCATACTTGGACCGACGATCCGAATCAGACTTATGTCTTCTATTACACGAAAAACGCACCGGCGGATCGGCAATTGACCGTCAAGTATTTGGAAAACGGCACAAACCGGCAATTGGCGAGTCAGACCACAGTATCCGGCAAACCGGGAGAGACGAAAACGCTGACGGCCGTATCGGTATCCGGGTACAATCCGGTGAAAGCAACCGCTTCCTACACGTTTAGTGATCAAGAGGGCCAAGAGTACACGTTCTACTACACTAAAAAATCGTCGGATTCATCCGGTTCCAGCGGATCGGATAATTCGGGAAGTTCAAACCCGAATCCAAGCCCAAGCACACCGGAAGTAGATCCGCTTCCGCCGTTGCCGCCGCTGCCTGCCGTTCCGCCAAAACTGGAAACGGAAAATCATTACGACTACATTAACGGGTATCCGGACGGCACGGTTAAGCCGCTGAACAATATTACCCGTGAAGAAGTCGCGGCGATTTTCTACCGATTGCTCGATGATGAAAGCCGCTCCGCCTACCTGAAAACCGGAAATTCCTTCTCTGACGTTGGAAATACGCGCTGGTCCAATAAACATATTTCGACGATGGAGAATGCCGGAATTATTACGGGATATCCGGACGGCACCTTTAAGCCGGGGCAATATATTACCAGAGCCGAATTTGCGGCGATCGCTTCCCGCTTCGACAAGCTGGACGAACGGCAAAACGATACGTTCACGGACATTACGGGACACTGGGCGGAAAAATATATCGCCTCCGCGGCCAATAAAGGCTGGATCAAAGGCTACACGGACGGAACCTTCAAACCGGACCAATACATTACCCGGGCTGAAGCCGCCAAATTCATCAACAGCGTACTGAACAGAAAAGTCGATAAGGAAGGAATTCATAAGGATACGAAACAGTGGCCGGACAATATCTCCAGCATGTGGTACTACTACGATATTCTTGAAGCCACCAATCATCATGAATACTCCAGAAGCGAATCCGGAGTCGAGGTTTGGAGTGAAGTAAAAGCTAGCCGCGTCTATCCTTAAAGCAAGCAGGCTCCCTTTCGGTGAACCAACCGGAAGGGGGCCTTTTATGTTTACTATTTCCAGTTTGCGTACAGCTTGTCCAAAAACTCATAAGTCAAAGGCATATCCTCTTTCAGCTGTTTCTTCGTTTCCTCGCTGTAAAAATACAAAGTTGACGTTTCCGCAAAATACTCGTTCGAATACGCCGAGAGATAACCGTCACCGCTGTAATCGTTGTTAGCTTCCTTTTTCCAAATTTCAGTAAATTCGAGCGAAGAGCTGATGTTATTCAGCACAATCCGGTCAATCGCATGGAACGTTTCATGAAGCTCCAGGTTTTGTCCGTTATGGCCCTTCCCCTTGTTGCTGTACCCGATTCTTACGATCACCACGTTCATGCTGACGCCCGGCACATCGTCCCAGGTCAGCCCGGTCTTCTCCCAGCCTCTTGGAGTAACGCCCTTGTACTGGGCGAGCTCCGGTTCATCCGTAATTTTGCCGTTGACCAGTTTGATTTTGACGCCGTTGTCCTTTAAGCCTTCCAGAAGAGAAGCCGGGATTTCGGAGAGCCGGCTTATCATTTTGCCTGCGTCGCTTTTGTTGAAGTCGTCCTTGGGGAGCACGACGATATCATTCACCAAACTTTGGCTATCATCCGCATAAGCCGGAATTGCCGCTAGATTCATAGCAAAAATAAATGCAAACGCCAAATAAACGATTCGTTTCATCCCGTGTTCCTCCCAAAGCGCACCGAATACGATGCGTATTCAACCGAATCAGGAAGAAACGAAATACCGCGTATTTGCGTTTGGCTTCCATATCGGCAACTGGCTGGCGTTACGGATTTCCGTGGTAGCCCCTATAGCTTTGCGTCCCCATCTTTCGATGGATTTGCCTTTATCAATATGAAATGTCGTCAAAATCCAACAAAAAAGACCTTCTTACCGAAATAAGAAGGTCCTGTAGTGCAACGCTTAAAAAACGCTGGCCTCTTGATCGGTAACTGGCTGGTATAGCGAACATGCCGCCTTAACCCCTATAGTTTTGCGTCTCCACCTTTCGATGGATTTGCCTTTATCAATCGCTAAACTATTTAACTTTCATAAATCTACCAATCTAGTTTTAGAATAAGTCCGATAGATTAGATAGTCAAGAGTTCTTTGCAAAAAAATGTCGAGAACGTCCGGTTAGAAAAATTACCGTTTTTTCGTAAAATTACACATCATTTCCGTAGAGGAACTACTTCCCTTTAGTAGAATTAACGCTTATGATAACTTACATTAAGTGCTACTATTTTATAATTATAGAAAAGGAGTGAATATATCGTATATTTTAACGGTCTGAAATTGTTGAATTCTAAGAAAATGGGAGGCTACTGATGAAAAAATATTGGGTATGGTTAAGTATCGTGGCATTGTTGGTAGGGACCGCTCTGCTCCCCCTCGGTTCATCTGCGGTTCAGGCCGCCGAAGGGGCGAATCTGGCACTGGGAAAAGCCAATGCGGCAAGCGGACATAACGACGTTTATGTTGCTGCAAATGCTTTCGATAATGATCAGAACACCTATTGGGAGAGTACGAACAATGCGTTCCCGCAATGGATTCAAACCGATCTGGGCAGCAAAACGAGCATCGACCGGGTTGTTTTGAAGCTGCCGGCGGGCTGGGAGCCGCGCACGCAGACGTTATCGGTTCAGGGAAGCGATGACGGCGCAAGCTTCTCGTCTATCGTCGATTCCGCCAAGTATACGTTTGATCCGGCGGCCGGCAATACGGTGGAGATTGATTTCGCAGCCGTGACCACCCGTTACGTCCGAATCCATGTGACGGCCAATACCGGCTGGCCGGCGGCGCAATTTTCCGAAGTGGAGGTATACGGGAGCGAGAACGGGGGCGGCAATCCCGATCCCGGCACCGATCCTGGTGAAGAGCCCGGCGACGGGACGAATCTGGCGGCCGGCAAACCGATTGAGGCCTCCTCTGCCACCTTCAATTATGTGGCCGCTAATGCCAATGATGACAACATAAACACGTATTGGGAAGGAAACGGCCATCCAAGCACATTAACCGTAGACTTGGGAGCCAACGCCAACCTTTCCTCGGTAGTGATCAAACTGAATCCGTCGAGCATATGGGGAACGCGCACGCAAACGATCCAGGTGCTGGGCCGCGAGCAAGGCTCCGCGACCTTCACGAACCTGGTTTCCGAGGCCAAGTACACCTTTAACCCGGCTACGAAAAACACCGTAAAGATTCCCGTCAGCGGAACGGCGAGCAGCGTACAGCTGCGCTTCACCGCAAACTCCGGAGCCCCTGGCGGACAGGTCGCCGAGTTTCAGGTTTTCGGCGTTCCGGCGGCCAATCCGGATTTGACCGTGACCGATTTGTCCTGGACGCCGAGCAATCCGCGGGAAACGGATGCCGTCGCTTTGACCGCAACCGTGAAAAATATCGGCACAGGTCCCTCCCCGGCGACGGATGTCGGCTTCTACCTGAACGGAACGCTGGCCGGCACTTCCCCTGTCAAAGCGCTGGACGCCGGCGCGGTGGCGAAGGTATCGCTGATTGCCGGCGCGAAAACCGCCGCTTCTTATTCGGTCAGCGCCAAGGCCGACCCGCGCAATTCGGTGATTGAGCTGAATGAGACGAACAACGAGTATACGAATCCAACGGCGCTCGTCATTACGCCCGTCGCCAGCTCCGACCTGGTCGGCACGGTCTCCTGGACGCCGAGCACCCCGGCTTCCGGAAATGCGGTATCATTTCACGTGAATCTGAAAAATCAAGGCACTATCGCTACGGCCGATGGCGCTCATGAAGTCACGCTGACGCTTAAAAATGCCGCAGGCGCCACGCTGCAAACGCTAAATGGAGCTTATCAAGGCATTTTGGCGGCCGGCGCGGACGCCAATATCGCGATTCCGGGAACGTGGACGGCAGCGGACGGAAACTACACGATCCAGCTCACCGTGGCCCCGGACAAGAATGAAATCGCGGGAAAACGGGAAAACAACACCAGTTCGGCCAGCCTGGCCGTATACGCTCAGCGCGGGGCAAGCATGCCGTATTTCCGCTACGAAACCGATGAGGCGGTCCGCGGCGGCGGCGCCGTACTGAAGAGCGCTCCGACCTTCGATCAGGCGATTACCGCGTCCGAGGCTTCCGGTCAAAAATACGTCGCGCTGCCTTCAAGCGGCTCCTATCTGGAATGGAAGGTTAAACCGGGGCAAAGCGGGGACGGCGTGACGATGCGCTTCACGATGCCCGATTCCTCCGACGGCATGGGGCAAAGCGGCTCGCTTGACGTTTACGTCAATGGCGCCAAGGTGAAGGCCGTACCGTTAACCTCCTACTACAGCTGGCAATACTTCTCGAGCGATCAGCCGGGAGATACGCCCGGTGCGGGACGCCCGCTTTTCCGTTTTGACGAAGTGCACTGGAAGCTGGATATGCCGCTTAAGCCGGGCGATACGATCCGCATTCAGAAAGGCAACGACAACATTGAATACGGGGTAGACTTCATCGAAGTTGAGCAGGTTCCCGATCCTATCGCCCGTCCGGCCAATGCGGTTTCCGTCACCGATTACGGCGCTGTGGCGAATGATGGCAAGGATGATCTCAACGCTTTTAAAGCAGCCGTAAATGCGGCGGTGGCGGAAGGCAAAACCTTGTATATTCCGAAGGGCACCTTCCACCTCGGCGGCATGTGGGAAATCGGCTCGGCGAGCAAGATGATCGATGATCTCAAGGTCATGGGCGCGGGGATCTGGCATACGAACCTGCAGTTCACCAATCCCGATCGGGCGTCCGGCGGCATCTCGCTCCGTATTTCGGGCCAGCTTGACTTCAGCAATGTATACATGAACTCGAATTTGCGGTCGCGGTACAACCAAGAAGCCGTTTATAAAGGGTTCATGGACAATTTCGGCACCAACTCGAAGATCCACAACGTGTGGGTGGAGCATTTTGAATGCGGATTTTGGGTCGGGGACTACGCCCATACGCCGGCGATGATCGCAACGGGGCTGGTCATCGAAAACAGCCGCATCCGCAACAACCTTGCCGATGGGGTCAATTTCGCCCAGGGCACCAGCCATTCGACCGTACGCAACAACAGCCTGCGCAATA
This sequence comes from Paenibacillus sp. FSL R5-0527, assembly GCF_038008055.1. Lineage (NCBI taxonomy): Bacteria > Bacillati > Bacillota > Bacilli > Caryophanales > Paenibacillaceae > Paenibacillus > Paenibacillus sp. FSL R5-0527. Next base: position 5,811,197 of record NZ_JBBOYI010000001.1, read on the forward strand.
ACGGCGATGACGCGCTGGCGATCTGGACGAGTGACGTAAACGGCGCTCCCGCCGGTGTAAACAATACGTTCTCGCACAATACGATCGAAAACAACTGGCGCGCCGGGGGCATCGGCATTTTTGGCGGCAGCGGACACAAGGCTACCCATAACCTGATCATCGACGCCGTCGGCGGTTCCGGCATCCGCATGAACACTGTGTTCCCGGGCTATCATTTCCAAAACAACACCGGCATTGAGTTTTCGGATACCACGATCATCAACAGCGGGACCAGCAAAGACCTATATAACGGGGAACGCGGGGCGATCGATCTGGAAGCTTCGAAGGACGCTATCCGGAACGTCACGTTTAACAACATCGACATTATCAACAGTCAACGTGACGCTATCCAGTTCGGGTACCCCGGCGGCTTCCAAAACATCGTGTTCAACAACGTTACGATCGACGGTACCGGCTTGGACGGGGTAACCACCTCGCGCTTCTCGGGACCGCATCCGGGAGCGGCGATCTTTGCCTACACCAACAACGGTTCCGCCACATTCAACAACCTGGTTACCCGCAAGATTGCCCATCCTGATCTGTATTACATTCAGAACGGGTTTAAGTTGGAGATCAATTAAGGGTTCCGTACAAAGAAAAGCACGCGGGCAGCAAGGGATTAGTCCCTTGCTGCTCGCGTTTTTAATAACTATTTATTATAGGCTCTTACGGTATCGCCGATGGCCTGCAGCAAGCTTTTGCTGGAATCGGTGGTATCCTGGGTCAGCTCCCAGGCCATAATGCCGCCGAGCTGCTCCAGGGCAAACTGGGTCTTCTTCTTAATGGTCGGAATTCCATTATAGTAAGCTTCCATCCCGTTGATCATAGAAACGTCGGTATTATAGGCATTGGGGTTGGCTTGCAAAATAGCGGCATAGGAAGCCCAGGAAGGTCTGCCGTAGAAAGGCACGCCCAAAACGACTTTTTCCGCGGGCATTTTTCTCGTTTCCTTCCAATACTTTCCGCTAAGCACGGCAAATTCATAGGTGGAATGTCTGATGCCGTCGCCCCCGTCATAAGCCATGACATTAAACCAGTCCACCGCATTGATAACCTTGTCGGTGTGAGCCGCCGCATCCCAATAAACTACGCCTTCCGGAGTCACGCCGCTAAGGACGGCGGAAGTGAGAAGCATATTTTGTTTTTTAAGCTCCTTGCTTAGATACACCATCAAATCTTCATACTGCTGCTTGCTTGAACCGTCCGTTCTCGGGTGCTCCCAGTCCATATCCACGCCGTCAAAGCCGTATTGCTTGGCCATTCCGACGATGGCGTCGCCGAACTTTTTAATCTTCTCCGGCGTATTGGTCGCCGCCATGAAGGTGTTCTCCAGCGGGGTTCCGTTGTAAGACCAGCCGCCTATCGCAAGCAAAACCTTCACATCGTTGGCATGAGCCGTCTCAATAATTTGGCTGGCGGCACCGGCATTCTCCAGCGGCAGAAGCCCGCCTTCACTGGTCGGAATAGCAAACGCATAATTGATATGCGTCAGGTTATGGTATTGAATCGTATTGATCTTGCCGGGTTCCCAACTCGGGTAGTAACCCACAACTTTAAAGCCGCCTGGAAGGGGCGGATCCGTCGGGTCGGTTGGGTTGGTAGGATCGGTCGGATCGGTTGGATCCGTGGGGTCCGTCGGATCGGGATTGCCCCCGATCAGTTCCCAAACGTCCGAGGCGCCGGGGGTCTCCCCTTGCGTCCACCATTTGGCTTTGTACAGTTGACCGTTGTAAGAAACGATATTTCCGCCAACATAGGCCGTACTGCTGTTCCATGCCGGATAGGTGCCATCCGATGGGGTAATCAGCTCCCACACCTCCGATGCACCGGGGGTGTCGCCTTGAGTCCACCATTTGGCCTTGTAATCCTGACCGTTATAGGAGACGATGTCTCCGGCGAGATAAACTTTGCCGCTGTCCCATGCCGGATAGGCGCTGGCCAGCAAAACCCGGCCGCTATCGGCCGCGGCCGCAGCTTGATCGGCTGCCGCTTGGGATACCTGCGCGTTAAACCCTAGTGGAGTGAAAAGTGAAATCAATAATGCCAACACGACTAAAAAAGAGAATTTCTTCTTATGATTCCTCATATGTTCAGTCCTTCCTCTTATCAATCTACTAAATTAAAATAGGCCGCCGTCTACCAACCTACTCTAACGATCACACCTTTGGGATCGCCGACTTCCAGGTAAGCGGCTTGCCCGTTTACGTCATCGTAGGCAAATCCGTAGGCCAGTCCGTCGATGCTGTGATCATGCCAAAATTTTGCATAATAGTTGGCCGGTGCAGCCTTATAATATTGGCTGACATCATTCCAATCGGAAGCCGTAAATACATGCCGGTTGAGCGCCGCACAAACTTGAGGATCGCTGGCGCCGCCGATGCCGAGCAGAATGTCGCGGGTGGAGATGTTAGAGTAGCCGGCAAAATAGTTTTCATAGGCTCCACCAGACTTAAACGGCCCGATCATAGGGCTGACGATGCGGTAGGGCGCCTGCAAGGTTCCCAGCGATTTGAACTCGGCAGGCACTTCATTCCGATATTTTGCAAACAGGCCTGAACGGGTTTCCGCTTCAAACTCGCCTACGGTCCGGTCGTAATTTCCCGCCTTGTTGACCAAGCGGTGCTGAATCGGGAAGCCGAACTGATCGACCCTTGTTGTGTTCCCGTGATATCCAGCATCATCCACCGTAAATTCGGCGAAGTCAAAATAGACATCGAGGTTGGGATCGGTAGGATTGTTGAGATCCGGACCGGCGAAGCCGTCGTCAAAGGTTTTAATATACAAAGGAGAACCTACGCTAAGGAACAATCTGCCTGAAATGATCTTGGGAAGATTAACCCAGGAAGTGTCGCTGACCTTGTGATAGATGTTCGCATAATTGGCGCCATTTTTCGTTAAGTGGCCTGGGGCATCGTTTAAAGCGGTGGAAATGGGCACGAGCTGTCCGGACAAATTCAAGTAACTCCATTGGCCGTTGGCCGGATTTTTGCCGATAACTCCCCAATAAATTTGATCGTCGGGATAGGCCCCGCCGGTGCCGTTCATGACTTTGAGGCTAACCCCGCCGCCTGTAGGATTAGGAATCGAAGAAGCCGGGATCGAGTAGATCGAGTCGCCTGTTGGATCTGTTGGGTTCGTTGGGTTCGTTGGGTTCGTTGGGTTCGTTGGGTCCGTTTGCCCCGCGCCTCGATAGGTGAAGGTCGTTGTGTCATAAGCCGGAGTGCCGTTATTATAAGTGAAGAAATATTCAATCACGGCTCCGGCGGCCGAATCGACGAATTGCTCGTATCTTCCGGCACCGGCGTTGTAAGTCATTCTGAGATTTTGCTGAACGCCCGAATTCACCTTATAATGGACATCCACCCACGTCGTATCGACCTTTGACTTGAACCATAAAGTCACGTTGTTGCCGGATACGTCAACACCCTGAGTAAAATCCCCCGCTGCCGAGACGTTCATAGAAGAGGTATTCATAGTAAAGGATAAAAGAAAAGCGATGAACAAAACGGTGCTGGTCTGAAGCCATTTTTTTGTCATAGTATTCCTCCTTTCTCATTTGGAAACGTAAAGTGATCAAGTTGATGGATTTGTTATCCCCTCCCTTTCCGTCAAAATCTCGTATAATCGCCTGGCAAACTATCAAGTTATTTTTTATTATGTAAAATGCAGGCAATTCTACGATTATAATTTGCCTTATGCACTATATTTTGTCAATGATTTTAGTTATATATTTTTGAATATTCATATAGTCAAAAAAAGCTTAGCCCTCCTTGGTTCCCCAGGGTGCTAAGCCTTCTTGCAAATGGCTTTAGATTACGTCAGATTCCCCATATTACTCTTCAACATTCGTTCGATCCTCACGTATTGATCCCGCGCCATGGCGAGGGAACGGATTTTCCGCTGCATTTCGGCAGCGACTTGATTGCGGCGGTTCCTTACATCGTCGATCGCCCTTTGCAGCTGGCGAACTTGGCTCTGCACGTTAGACTCGCTATAAGCGCGCGAGACGTTCGACGCGATCCGTTCCGCATCGTTGACGATTCGGCTGGTTGTGGAAACAACATCGTCGTCCGTTCTTTTAAATTTGGTCTGCAGGTCAGTAAGCCGATTTACGCTGACCATGAGAAGCCCGCCGGAAATTTTGGACAATCCCTTTACGACTTTGCCCGTAAATCCCTTAATTCCCTTAATGGCCTGTTTCCCCAAATCCGTCACTTTGTCCCTGGCCATGCTTACCGCCGAATTCACGTTGTCTTTAAATTCATCAACTTCCTGACGGATCAAATTTGTCGCTTTGCTGAAAAGCGTAGTGATATTGCCGACGAGGTTATCCCAGCCTTGTTTCAGGCCTTCCATCATTCGTTTATAGGCGGCAACAATTTTATCGCAGAAGCTTTTAACCGCCCGGCTCAACGTTTGGGCAAAACGCGCCATCGCCTCGGCAACCCGAACGGCGGTTTCTTTGATGTTCCCGGCCAAATTTGCCATGCCGGTTTTCACGCTCTCCCAACCCGCCTTCAGTTTATCCGCCATCGCCGTAAAGGCGGCGCTGACTTTGGCGCCGATCTCAATCGCCGTCTTCCGGGCCTGATCCAATTTGGTAACGAGCCAATTCCCGATCTCCTTCGCTTTGGTTACCGACGCGTCAATAAATTTACGGAAGCCTTCCCGGGTCATTTCGGCTACATGCTTTATCCCGTCTTTCAGTTCGCCCGCTTTATTGGAAATGCTCTCTTGCACGTCCCCGAACCAGCTTTTCACCTTATCGACGGAACTGTTCCAGGCATTTTTGGCGGCTTCGATCGCCTTCCTGGTGCCTTCGGCAATCCAGTTGCAGAAATTTTGGACTCCCTGAGAGAATTTGTCCATAAACCGGTTTAACTTCTGCATTACGGCTTCCCCGGCTTGTCTGAGATCCGCGAAAAAGTTATTCATACCTTGGACCATAGCGCCCCAACCATTTTTAATTTGCTGGGCAAAAGTCAAGAACGCAGCACCGATATGCTCCCCAAACTCCTTGAATTTTTTGGATGCAGCATCCATCGTGTCATTAAGCCAATCTCCAAATTGCTTGACCTTTGCAACCACATAATCTTTTAAGTCATTCAAATTTTCCCAAACTGAATGCAGCAAGTCATCAATAAAAATGTATGGAAAAACAGCTGTGCCGAGAGCTGCGGCAACGAGTTCGGCAAAATTTCCGTATTTGTCCGATACTTTGGAAAGAGCAAAATCATCTAAGTGACTTAAAGCTATAACTGCGCTAATAATCGATTGCGTTAAACTTTCCTTGGGCGTTCCCTCCTGACCGCTCTCCTTTAACGCCAGCAAACCGTCGAGCACATAACTGCGGAACGGTTCTTGCATAGTTGTACTGGCATAAATCGTAAAATCATTTAAAAATTTCGAAACTGCTCCTTGTTCCGTTTCATCATTTAACTCGCCTTTTTCATTCAAAACAATGTTTGGCTTATGGTAGTAAAATATGTCGAGTGGATTGTCGGGATCGCTCGTTTGAATGTACTTAATCGTCCCGGCAACCGGAATAAGCAAGCTGTTTACAGGGTCATCGCTAGCAGAAATTGAAGTAATCTTATGCTTATTTGCTTCTATTAAATCTTTGTATTTTTCAATAAAATCTTTGGAAAACCCTTGGCCATCCAAGGATACGACTCGTTTCACCTTATCGGAAAGAATCCCTACGTACTGGGCCTTATTGCCTCCCTTGGAGTGGCCGGTTACCGTGATATTGCTATACGGCAAACTTTCAACGTATTCCAAAGCTCGTTTTTGCATCTCCGTATCGGATAAATAACCACCCGTTCCGTTATCATGCCACTCGGCGTCTCCTGAGGTGCCGCGGAAGACGACAACAGCTTCGTCTGTCTCCAAATCAACAAAGGTTGCCATGCGTGCCCCCACTTCCAGTGGAGTCTGCTTATGTTGAACGATCTTTCCGTTTTCGTCATAAACAAAGCCGGGGTCCCCATGCAAGACAGTTAACCCCTTTAGCTGAGGATCCCGTTCAATATTTTTAAGAATGCCAATCCATTCATCTCTGGACATCGAGCCGGGATATTTTCCCGTCCTTGGATCCTTGCTTAAAGATAATTTGTTATTATTCAGCAAATCATCAACAATTTCGCCCACTGTTTTGTCCCTGCTATTTGCAACACCTTTTAAATAAATTAGGTTATCGAGGAGTATTAATTGGCTTTCGCTTAATTCCGCCATTAGTTCCCCTCCCCATATTTTTTAACTTCAAGATCATGCGTCACTTTAATAATTTGACGGGGCCGAGGAAAAAGTTCCTTTCGTTCCGCCGATGTTGCATCTAATACGTTAAGTCCTATGGAATCAAACTTATCGTTAAATACGACATATAAACGGACGGATCCAACCATTTTATGTTCTTTCATTTTCTCCGCTATTCTCCTGATCCCTTCTTCATCGCTAATCCCTTTGGTTGAATCTTCGTTGACAAAGATGACGGTATCCGAAAAAAACAACTCATCGGGAGCATAAATCTCTTCTATTTTCGTGTTCTTATTCAGACGATCCGCCATAACCCCTTCCTCAAAACCAGTGAACAGCTTAAAATCCTTGTAAATTTCACTCACGAAACCGGATAGGACCTCTTCATATTTTGGCTTGATATAGATTCCAAAATATCCGTCACTCATCCCGTAAGAGCCATCTTCTGTACGTGAACCCCATACTTCAAATCTATCTTCTTTTGTACCATTTTTAGGGTAAGCCCATAGTGTATCGTAACTATAGGCAAAACCGCTGGATTCAAAAGAAAGGGGTAAAAATTCTTCCCCGTATTTTTCTTCAAGATAAGCCAACATCTTATCCTTGATCGCGTCCGGCTCCTGCTTCTTACCCATACATCCGCTCACTCCTATAGTAATGATCATTCCTGCCAACATAACCAGCAAAATGCGTACAGCCCGTTGACTCATCCGTTTCCCCCTTACCATTCAATGCCGAATTCGGAAAGGAGCATTGATTGGCTTTCTCTTAATTCCGCCATTTAGCTCCCCTCCCCATATGTTTTCACTTCAAGCTCTTGAGTCACTTTAATGATTTCGTAATCTCTTAAAAATAACTCTTTCTCTTCGCTCGGTGTTGCATTCCCCTTGGCAGAATCCTCTTTTACAAAAATCACCGTATTTGAACCGAACAGTTTGTCCTTCAAATATATATCCTCTATCTTCGTGTCTTTATTCAGTTCGTCCGACCAAACCCCTTCATTAAAGCCAGTGAACAACTTGAAATCTTTGTATATCTCACTCACAAAACCGGACAAAATTTCTTCATATTTCGGCTTAATATATATCCCAAAATATCCGTCACTCATCTCGTACGAACCGTCCTCCATACGTGCCCCCCAGACTTCAAATCTGTCGGATTCGGTCCCTTTTTGGGGTAAGCCCACAAAGTATTATGGCTGTAGGCAAAACCGCTGGATTCAAAAGAAAGGGGTAAAAATTCCTCCCCGTATTTTTCTTCAAGATAAGCCAACATTTTTTCCTTGATTGCGCCCGGCTCCTGCTTCTTACCCATACATCCGCTCACTTCTAAAGTAATGATCATTCCTGCCAGCATAACCAGCAAAATCCGTACCGCCCGCTGACTCATCCGTCTTCCCCTTACCATTCAAAGCCGAAATCGGGAACCTGGAAGGAGGCTTCCAGCCGGCGGGCGATCGCTTGATCGAGGCAAGCCTTCACCCGCTCCAATTCCTGGTCCAGCAAGTCATAGATTTGCGTTCGGAAACTGTCAATCGGGGTATTCATATCGAACGTTTCCTGCTCCAACGTAAACAAAGCGACTCCCATCAGCACCGTCTGGACGCTTTCAAAGATGCGCATTACGAAATCCGTTGCCTTCATCGCATATTTTTCCGCCTTTTCCGATACTAAGGTTTCATAGTTTTCATCAGGCAGTTTATCCAGTTCGGCTGCCAGCTGATCGCGGCCCGTTTCCAATTGTCCGGCGGCATATCGCACTGCTGCGTCAATGGCGTGAAGAAGCTTCTCTTTATTCAGTTCACCGACCTTCATGAAAACGGAGTAAACGCCCAGATCCGCGAGAATCACCGCCTCCTCTTCTTCCGATCCGGGAAAAAAGATCTTCCATACCTCGGGTTCCACGGTCCCGGCCGTATTATAGAACCAGCTCACAAACCGGGAAAATTCGCTTTGTGCCGATACAACCGCCTTCCCGCTTTCTTCAAAAACCAGCTTTCTATACAAAAAGGCTTCGTCCGCTTCGCCAAGGTCTTCCGCTTGTTTCACAAAAACGACCTTCCTGGTATGGTCCCCTACCGGATCATCCTCGCCCACAAAGTTGACGGCCTTCCCCGGAAGCTCTTCCATGGTCGGCGCGCCAAAAACGACGGCTTCCGCACCCAGCGCTTCCGCGAGCAATGCGGCATGCCAGCCCCCTGGCCCAAGGCCGGTAAACACATGCTTTCCCCCGGGTACCAGCATTTCCCGAAGTTTAAGTATCGCTTCGTCCAACGGGAACGAATATGTATCGTAATCCTCCGATGCCCGTGGTTCCGAGACGGCGATTGCGCCTTGACGATGCGTTTGATCCGCAAAAAGAAACCATTCCGAGCCGCGCTCGCCCCCTCGTCCAAGCAGTTCCCAATCCGCTAAATGGGCGGACTTCAGCATAGCCTCGGCCAAATCGCCCTGCCCCCGGCCCGCAAGGGAAGGCTGCAGGCCGCGAACGATTTCCATCACGCTCCCGGAATGCTGCGAAGTCAGCAGCCCGGTGCCCGTCAATTCACATAACCATAGGTAATGTTGTTCATTCAATATCATTCAATCGCACTCCGTATCTCGGATTATCTCTTAAACGCTTTTTTGGCCGCCTCAGCCCTGCGCCGGTCATCGGCGATCTGGACTTCCCGGGCCAGCCGTTCCAGTCCCGACTCTATATCGCGGATCTCCGCACACAACCGGTTGATTTCATTCCTGGTTTTTCCTGTATAATCCTCCTTGAATGCGGTCCCGGCCTTGCCTTTCCACCAGGAAGACGTCTCCTGCACATGGGAGCCAAGCTGTTTCTCGGTCTTTCTCAAGTCCGCTTCTCCTTGCGCCGTTCTTCTCGCGGCCGAACGGATTTCACTCGTTGAATACACCGCTTTATTCCTCCCGCCTTAACGTTTCGCGTATCTTTAACCCATCCGTTTCGTAAAACTCCGGCTTCAAAGTGGTCTCCACCACTTCGGCATCCAGCAGCTCTTCAAGCAGCCCGATCACATCCTTACATTTCTCTCCTGTGATGCCCAGCGTCTCCACTTCGATCCGGCCATCGGGACATATCCGGATTTGTATTTTTTCATCCATCATGTTCCCCCCTTAAAAATCAACCGTTCTCCCGCCGCGTTTGAAACGGACGTCATCAAACTCGCCCGTGCCCGCCAGAATTCCCCCGTAGGGGTTGGCGAGGCCTTCATTCGCGTACTCTTCCCGGTCCTCTCTCGGAGTTGCCGCCACCGCCCGAACGTTCGCCCAATCCCGGATCCCGCGGATTTGTTCGGCCAGCGTCACCGAAAGCGGCACGGTGTTGGCGATGGCCCGTTCAAAAAACTCCAGGCGAACCGCCGAACTTTCCGCATACGCCTCAAATAAAGCATCGATCACCAACTGCTCGATCTCGGCGCCGACGAAACCTTCGCATTTGGAGGACAAATGCTCCAGGATTTCATCCGTCAGCTCAAACTCGCCGGAAACTTCCGGGTCCGTCAACCGTTTTGATATATGGACCTTCAAAATATCCTTTCTTTCCCGCTTGGTCGGCAGGTCCACAAAGAAAATTTCGTCAAACCTTCCTTTGCGCATCAATTCGGCGGGCAGCGCGGATATGTTGTTCGCCGTCGCGATCACAAACACGGGGCTTGTTTTCTCCTGCATCCAGGTCAGAAACTGCCCGAACACCCGAGCCGAAGTGCCGCTGTCGGCGCCCCCGGAGTATCCGCTAAAGCCTTTTTCGATTTCATCGATCCACAGAATCGACGGGGAAATCGCCTCTGCCGTTTTGATCGCTTTGCGCATATTTTCCTCGCTGCTTCCAACGATTCCCCTGAAAATTTTGCCCATGTCCAGCCGCAGCAGCGGCAGCTGCCACATCGAGCTGATCGATTTGCTGATCAAGCTTTTACCGCAGCCCGGAACGCCGGTAATCAGCACCCCTTTAGGAGCCGGCAGCCCGTATTTGCGGGCCGAATCCAGCCAGGATTTGTTGCGTTTGGACAGCCAGCGCTTCAAATTTTCCAGCCCGCCGACATCCGCCATTTTCAGATCGCTGCGTACAAACTCCAAAATTTCGGTTTTCTTGATGATTTGTTCTTTTTCTTGCAGGACGACTTCGACATCGTGGACATTCAGCTTTCCGTCCTCAACCATGGCGCGGGCAAAGGCGTTCTCCGCCTCCGAAAGCGTCAGGCCAAGCGCCGCCTTGGCTAACCGCTCCTTGCCTTCATCATCCAGATCGATCTGAATCCGCCCGCTCTGCTCATTGATTTGAATCATTTCCTCAAGCACGGCCTTGATCTCTTCAAAGGAAGGCAGCTCGAAATCGACGATCGTGACGTCCTTTTGCAAATCGTCCGGAAGCATCAAAAACGGAGACGTAAAAATAACGTTGATCGGATGCTCGCTCTGCTTGATATTGGTCAGCATATCCCTGAGCTTGCGGATGAGCTGATAATCCGGCGCCCGCCATTCCCCGCCAAAAAACACATGAAAATCCTGCAGCACAAAAATGCACGGTTTATCGTATTTTTCGATGAATTCCAGCGCCTTCAGGGGCGGTTTCGTATCCCCCTTCGCTTGGCCTTTCCCGTCGATCATGCCGGTCGTTACCCGCCACATCATCACTTCCCGCGGCGTTTTGATAAGTTCGGCGTCCTGGGCGACCTCGCGAATCAAGGATAAAATCCGGTTCTCCTCCCAGGTCTGAATGTAAAGGTACGGAAAGCGCGCCCGGAACAAATTGGCCAGATGTTTTTTCGTTTTATTGGTTGGGTTCGCGGTAGTCACATTTTCAACCCCATCTCATTAGTAATCGATCCGGCGTCCGCTGCCGGTTTGGTTCAGGTTTGTTGCGGGCGTATCTGCTGCGGGTGCATCTGTTTCGGGCGCATCCGTCTTTTCGCGATGTTCGGCCTCGTGCTCCTCGTTCCCCGCACGTTCCGGCTGATCCGCTTCCGTCTTCTTTTTCGGCGCCGGAGGCTTAAACTGGGTCGTACTCCCCGCCGCTTGGAACTTCGCTTCCGCCTCTTGTCTCATTTGGGTGATTTTTTGCTGGTTCCTTACTTTTTCATTAGCCTTATACACATCCAACTGAATCAGAAAAACCGGCCTTACATTAAAAGCATGTATAATGCTCGCAACCCACACGGACAACGCGATAGCCGCACCGATCCCAATAGCCGTCGTAGAAAAAGCGACGATCATGCCCGCCAAATAAACAATCCCCCAGATTTGCCAGCGCCAAAGCTTTACCCGGAGCCCTATGTACAAAAAAGCGATAAAACTTGTCATCGCGAACGGAACCAAAGTCAGAAGAATCCACCAGCTGTTGGCGATTTCCCAGGCTTTCCCGCGCTCGGTATACGTTCTAAACATGCCTGTCTCCTTATCTATTCAATATGTACGTCAGTTGGATCGAACGATCTCTAGGCCGCTCCTCCTGTTCCAGGATCAATCCCTGGCTTCTCGCCTTCTCCACCAGATTCTGATAGACCTTTTGCTGAAGGAGCCGGGTATAAGATTGCTCCACGTTGGCAATCCACTCTTCATAAGCGTCCTGGTCCGCCGTTTCGGGCAGAATCAGCGTGTAGCAACCCGTTTCATTGATCGTAAAAATAACCTCGTTCGTAACGGAGGAAGCAAACTTTACGGCCTCTACCCCCTCCGCGGTACGGAATGAACAATCCCAATCCTCGAGCGCTTGCTTCAGTAAAGCTTCATCCTTCATGCGCGTTTCCAGGATCAAAAGGTTGTTCTCTCGGTTCTCCAGTTTCCGGGAGATCCCTTCGGCAATTTCCTTGGTTAATGCAATGGCAACGGGGATCAGCACAATTTCCAAACTCATTCCCTAACCTCCTTACGTTCGTAACCCAGCCCCAGCAAAAGCTCCAAATCCTCCAATTGAGCCATGCCATTAGCGGTGATGGTGCCATCGGCATGCAGCCGTATTTCTATTTTATTCGCGATGTTCGGTAAACGGGCCTCCAGTTCTTTATACCGATCCGTGAGAAAACGGTACTGCTGGTTTCGCGAACCGATCCAGGGGCGGCTTAAATCATGTTGGCTTTGGATATACGGACCGTCGATCAGCAGGTCGGTTTCCTTCAGCAATTGCTGCCAACCACGATGGCCGGATCTGCGGATGGTGTCATAGTCATAACCCGAGAAAGTGACGATCGACAGGTTCATCTCCTTGACCTTCCTGGCCAAAACGCTCAGCTCATACGCCTGACTAAACGGCTCGCCCCCCAGGAAAGTTACACCTTCCAGTTCAGGAGAGGCATTTCGGACCATCTGTATATCTGAAACGATCTCGTCGATTTCGCGGATTTCCCCGCCGTCCATCTCCCACGTATGCGGATTAAAACATCCCTCGCAGCGAATCGGACAACCCTGCACCCAGATCGCATAACGCAGCCCGGGCCCTTCGACTTTTGTTTTTTCCACGATTCCTGATATGCGAAGCGCAGTCACCCTATACACCAACCTTAACCCTAGGAAAATTCAGGAAATAAAATTGCGGCAGTTTGGATTAATTTTACTATAAATCCAATGTTAAAAATATATACCCTTCCTACTTGATACATCCCTAGAAATTGGGTATTTAGGCTTGGGATAATAGACTCGGATGGGTTTAAGTGAGGGCGGATGGAACTCGCGTGGCGGCAAATGAAAAGGCTTATTCCGGAGGGGGAGTAAGCCTGAATGTTTGGATACTAATGGGGCCGTGGTAAATTTTGCTCTAGCGGCGATTTCTAACGGTTGCGGACGCGCTTATTTGGCGTAAAAACGGGCGGTTTGATTTCTAACGGTTGTAGTGGCGCTTATTTCGCATTAAAATAGCCCCGCAGCCTAAAAAATGCAAAATAAGCTCTCCTGCAACCGTTACAATTTATTTCAGGTTGATTTTGCCACAATAGCGGCGGTCGCAACCGTTAGAGTGATGATGCGCTTGGGTTTGTGCCTACCGGTTGCTCGAGCTCTGTTGATGTCTCTAACCTCCAAAAAGACTTTTCAAAGTCAATACGCTAAATTTCCTCTTGTCATTTCCCCAGTTTGGTTATTAATAATAAAATGCCAACGGTTCCTGTTGTAAGCATCAGTGTGGGCTTTGTCCCCATCACAGACGACAGAGGGCTGATTATTAAAAATTGACAAATAATTAAAATCAAAACCTTGTGGCGGTTGATTAACAAAAAGCGGCGTACCATCTAGAGAAAAACCTTTAAGTACTTTTTCGTTTTGTTTTTCTGAAGATAGAATAATAACTAGATTCTGTTCAAAGTATATCTGCGCATGAAGAATAACTTTGCAATTTAATTCAACGTGTTGGTCTTTTAACTGCCAGCTAATTTTTCCATTACTCTTATCCATTGCAAATAAAGTTGAGCCATCGAAAGAAATGTAATAAATTTGATCCTGGGAATAATTTTGGCCAGCCTCGACAATTACATATTGTCTCTGATTATTTATAGAAGCAAAATAAGCATTATGAAAGGTTTTAATAATAGGTTTTCCGTTAAATGACCAACTTACATTTTGATTCTCGCTATCCCATTTAAAGTTTTCTACATCCACAGTTTTCACCTCATAAAAAATTAATTTATCTGGCGTACTGAAACAATCTCTAGGTAATCCATTTTATTAATGCTCCTATCAAGTAACATCTGTATTTGATTACTTCCGCCCGGTAAGTATTTATCAATACTTAAGTCTACTTGTGGGCCAACTGGGCCATTAACTACAGGCAATTCTACGCCTTCTTTAACCCTATAAGTAACAACTTTACTACAATCGGCTTTCCAATCAGACTTAACTGCTAAATTGTTTCTAACAAATTCAGTATTGAGTATATCATCAAACGTAGCAAAATTACCTGGTGAAGTTAAGGGTTGTGTACTATCTAGAGCCATTTGGAATGTATCCCCCGGTTTAAGTGTAGTCATGTTAGCTTTTATATCGAATCCCTCAGGCCATGGGGATTGTTCTTCAATTAATTTGATGTACGATTTTGAGGCATCTTCTACACTTTTCCCAGGGTTTGCAGCCAAAAACTCTTTCCAGGTTTTTTCACTTCCTTTTTCAAGTGCATTTTTAACTGCTTGTTCATCTACACCGGCAATCGCACCCTTGCCTGACACCTCTACATTCTTTGTTGCCGGCACCTCATCCACTTCCGAACGCTTCAACCACCCGGTCAGCCTTTGCCCCGCAGTACTCTTGAGTGCGCTGGAAACGAACTTAAATGCAAAGGTGAAGGTCACGTCCCCGGCTCCGGCCATAGCGGTATCGAGGGCGATATTTTGGGCGCGGCCTGTGAGGTCTTGGTCGCCGTCATTCTTGAAGTCGGTTACCGCGTCAGACGCTTCGGTGGCCGTGCCGAAGATCGCTCCCGCCGTCATGGATCTGACCACCGTCGGCGATAGCTTGGAGAGGGCCGCCGGTGTTTTCACTGCCTTCACATATTTAAAGGGCAAAAAGAACCCGGCTACATTTCCGGCAGCTTCGCCAACTCCTTTGCCGTACGGATCATCCAGCGGATTTACGTATCCTTCCGGCTCCGGTCCCATAATCCATTCGGCAAGCAGCTCCGGCAATCCTGCCGAGGCCGTGTTGATTGCGTTCACCACAGCATTCGACCCGCCGACCATTAGGTTCGCGAAAAAAGGATTGCCGATGCCGCTTTGTTTTTGCCGCATCTCGTTTTCTTCTTTTTTCTCAAGCTCTTTCAGCTCGTTATAGATCCTGTCTTGTTCTTCCTTGGTCAAATCTGCCCAACAGGTCTGGTTCAGCCGCTCCTGAACTTCCGGATCATCGCGGTTTAGCACATCGTCCAGCGAATAGCTTCGCGGATCATCGGCCATAATAAAGTATTGCGGCTCGTGCTTGGCCTCCTCAACCGGTTCCACTTTCGGAATATTAAACAGCGCCTGCCAGGTTGCCTGCCCGATTACACCCTGGAGCCCGTCTTGATCCTTCTCGTAAACCTCCCGGAACCCTTCCAACGCGCGTACGGTAGCTTCATCAAAATAGCCGTTCGCCTCGACCTCAAACCCCAGCTCTTGCAACCGCAGCTGCGCCATTTTCAACGGCTCGGAATAGGTTTGACCGTGCATTTGCACCGTCAGCAGCCCGCTCAGCGTCCCGAACAAAGTCCGCCACACATTTTCATCCACGATCCCTTGCCGATCGCCGGTATTGTCCAGGCCGTATTTTTCTTTGTACCGTTTAACTGCTGCCAGCGTGGCCGAGTCAAAATAACCGTTTGCTTCCAGCTCGTATCCCAGTTCCTGCAATCTTTCTTGTAGCTTTAACACTTCGTCGCTCTTATGCTCCGGATCCAGGGTCAGTTCTTTCGTAAGTGGCTCTACGGTGATAGGGAGGTAAACCGCCGCCCGGGAGAATAAGGAAAACGCCGAAAACGGCAAAGGAAGGACGGCCGTTTTATTCCCTGAAGTCGTCGGGAGCGCGGCAAATTTATTTAAGGTAACTGGAAGTTTTAACTGCTTCGCCTTTAAAAAGGACTCCTGCTCCTGGCGAGTATACTCGTTCGCCGCCCAGCGCAGCGTTTTCTCTTTCGTGCGCAATTCGCCGCCGATCTCCCGGGACAGCTGCCTAATCCGCTCCATCCGCCGCTCCACTTCAGATATTGCGGAGCGGACTCCCGGCTCGGAATAAGCCGAACTTGTTCTACTGGCTAACTCCGATACCCTTTTTAGCGTAACTGTGACTTGATCCCCGAACTGTTGCTCCAACCGGCGTACTTCGTCTGCGAGCCCGTTAATGCGGGCCGGATCAACCTTCAGTTCCAAGACGTTCCCCTCCCTTCGCCAACATGCTTGGAAACGCAAAAAGTTGTTCAAGAGCGGAAAGCGGTTGGCGCCGAAACAAGAGGACCTGATCCCGCTCCGGCATCATCCCCATTATCCAGGTTCCTTTTTCTGTTCGCGCACAGGTAAACAGCGCTTCGGCTTCCTCTCTGGAAGCCAAATGGTATCCGGCAATGACCCGGCAATCGGACTGTGGCCCAAAGGCTTCCGCTAAGTCTTCCGAGGTCTGACGATCTATCCCAAGCTTTTGCCAAAGAACCGTTGCCGCTCCTTGTTCTCCCGTACCTGCAAGCGCCAGAGCGTAATTGACCTCCGTCGCAGGTAGACGGTAAGACGCCTCTTGCTCACAATCGCTAAGCAAAAACTGTTCTCGAAGCATGGCAATCGCTTCTTCCCGCCCGGTGCATAGCTGGACCTCGCAAGTCTCTTCTCCAGTTAAGCGCGTGAACATCCCCGCCCGGCAATGGATAAACTCCATGGAGACTGCCCCGTTTTTTTCCGCCAAGCAAGCAAACACCTGGTCCGGAAACGACAAAATTTCCGCAATCGCGGCATAATCACGCTTTATGTATAGTTGATCCTCATCTTCTTCCGTCAAAATATGTTTTCTCTTCAGCCGCCCGGACACGATCTCCCATCGTTGGCGGGCCTCCTGCAAATTAAGGCCATTCAGCACATTTTCCAAACCGAACAAGGTAGTGGCTCCGGAAAGCAAGCATAGGTAAAACCACTCATCATTCGACAGCACATAGTTAGTCCTATTCATTCCGTACTCCTGGACATTTAGATATTTTATGGAAAAGACACTTCAATACATTCTATCAACCCGCCGCCGGCCTCACAATTCCTTAGTTGGCATAATATCCCACAAATGATCCGTTTCACCTATATAAATGAACAAAAAGTCCGGAGCAGCACGGGGCTGCCCCGGACACATTTATGAGGATAATTTACTTATCTAGGTTAAGAAGCATCATGGCCCCGGCGTTCAACCGGAACACAGGCCAAAATCCGATCCAGCCGAAAAGCCCGGGGTTCGCCGGAAGCAAGGCAAGTTGCCCGCACCAGATCCTCACGGACGTCATGAACCTCGATCTTTCGCTGCGTGATTTTTCCCGAGCGGTCCATGTAAATGATCTCAACGGTCCGGCCGATGTATTTTTTCACCAGCACCATCTCCAAATAAGAACGTTTGTTTGTAGTATATACAAACATACGTTCTTTATACAACAGGGAAATAATGTTTTTTTGACTCAGTCTAATCATCAGTGCTTGACAGTGATGTCGGCAACCGGTCATGGAAAGAAAAGCTGGAAAGGCGTTGAAAGCTTGAGGACAGGGAAGGCCGGTGGGCAGGTCGGCAGATCAACATCCGCTGTCCGGACGCTTTGCACGATTATCCCGTTTAATCAGAGAAGCAGAGAAGAAGATAAATTCAGGAGAAAAGATAGGTTTGTAAGAAGCAGATATTTTTTCCTTATTAATCCCTCACATCCTAGCCCCCAACCCCTGCCCTCTGAACGAAAGGGATAATCGTGCAAAGCAGCCTGCAGGGAAACCAAGACACGAATGCTATATATAGAACAGCCACCTCAGTCCTCAGTCCGGCCTCCTCGAATCAATAGAGCTAGAGTCATAATTTATTTCGTCAAGCACTGATCTCGGCTTAGTGCCGTTTTTATTAAATCAAATGTTAATCCTCCTTATATTTGACCATTCCATGCGGACTGATCCTCAAATTAAATATAGAAAAAACCGCTTTAAAGTAGCGGTTTCTTTATAAGACTCTATTCATTTTTTTCGATTTCATCTTCAACAATTTTAACCAACTCAGATGCCTTCATATTTAAAGCATGGGCTAAGGCTAATAAAGTATTTAATGTCGGCTGATGGATGCCACGCTCCAACATAGATATATACGTTCTATCAAGGTCACTTCTAAGTGCCAAACTTTCTTGACTTATTTTCTGTTCTTTACGAATTGTCTTAAGAACTTGTCCAAAAATGACTTCTGATTTCAAGACAATACCTCTTTTTGGATTTATTATCCCGTTGTCTACAGCAATAAATCCACGGAGTATACTCTACAAAATAATGTTTTTTTATGTTATGATTCATTTAAGCAAATATCAATCTTTCTATCATGTTCTGAAAGGATGGGGAGAAATGAACAGTCTTATAGAGCAGCTTTACAACGGCATTTTATGTCCGGCTGAAAAGATAGTTCCCGAGGATCCGCAGTATCGTCAGGTAAACATAGATGTATACGAAACGATGACGGACTGGAAAAAACGGCATTCCGAAGAGGAATTTAAGGAGCTTGAGGCTTTACTGGATTTGTACGCTCAGATTCATGATATGGAGTTGACTGCAACTTTCACCTGCGGATTTCGACTTGGAGCGGGACTGGTGGCAGAAATTTTAACGGGCAAAAATGAACTTGCCAACAAATTATGCCATTTTCCTGATGAGTTACCAGAGTAGGATAGTCGAACGAGCCTAGAAGACATGATGAATTTGAGAGATTGCTAATATTGCCATTGTTTCTAAAGTCATCTCTCTCTGTATCTTTCCAATTTGTGGTATAATACCCCTAACAACAGAATGGCTGAGATGGGTGGTCGGCTAGTCTCCCTTGAAGGGAGGTGATGCCTGTGGAGGTTAAGGACGTGCTGTCTTTAATGATTCAATTCGGGGCGTTTTTAATAACGCTGATCGGTTTGGTCATTACGATAGTTGCTACGTTAAACCAAAACAAAAAGAAATAGACCACCCCGTGGAAGGAAAGGGTCTATTCCTTTAACCGACTACAGCTGACCGCTCTTCAAAGCGGCTGTTGCCAGAGTGAAGATGTGCGCATCTTCACTCTTTATTTTATGCAGTTTCGTTTGATTTCATTCTAACATAGTAAAAAAGGTATTGACAATACCATTCAAGCCATGTTTGATCACCTCGTTGTTTATTGATTGGCGCCAATCTATCCATTAAAGTGATCTTAGTAGCTAAAAAAACAACCTTCAGGAGGAAAATGATGAGAAATGGCCTTGTTTTGCCGCTGATCGCCCTCATTTTAATGCTGACAGCCTGTGGCGGAAATGAAGTTAAGCTGCAATTGGATAACCCCCGTCCGGGAACGGTTCTGGACACCCGGCAAATTCAAATTTCCGGAAAAGCATCGAATCTCAGGGAAACTTATTTCTTCTATCAAATCGAAGACGGGCATTCTTTTATAGGAGAAGGGAAGTTGACCGTCGATCGGGAAGGGCGCTTCGATTTGGTGGCAGAGGTCAAAACTCCGTCCAACGCTAACGCCACCATAAGCTTTTATCTGGACGAGGATCATAACGGGGAATTTGATGTGGAGACGGATACCGAACAAAAAATCGGCTCCGTAGACCTTGTTTTCGATGAATCTTTGGTGCAAAGATAAACGCCGTAGTATACATTATTAAAAAGAAAAAATAGACCGCCCCAGAGGTAGGTGACGGTCTATTCCAGCTACGCCGGTTTACTTGTCCTTCGTCGTTCCCGGCCGGTTATTGCCAAGCTCAAACAACCCGGTTGCCGATAAGCCGGCCAAGCCGCCGGCCCACAACCGCAACACCAGGTCCATGTCCGTAAAAGGGTACGCCGCCGCACCAATCAACACACCGATGATCACACCGATGAAGGGCACCCAATTTTTCGGCAGGTTTATCGTTGTTTTGACGAGCTGTACGACAGCTAAAACAAATACCGATAAGACCGAAGCAAAGGCCAGGACATTGGTCAAAATTTCATTTTGCATTCTTATCGCCTCCTTTCTTATTCCTCGGGAATCCCTGCCGCCCGCCGCAGGTAATTCGCCAAATTGTGAAAATGCTGAGCCCGCGGGTCGTTTCCTTCGGCTTTGGCTTTAAACCATGCGGGAGAGAGCCAACGGAAAATGATTTCCTGGGCGTTGCTTTTGGGAAGCCGGGTGAGCGGTTTTGCGACCGCATCGTTGGCAAGCGGGATTCCGGCAGCGAAACGCAGATTGTTCGCCAGGTTATGAAAATGGGTTTTGCCGGCTTCGTCGTTTTTCCGTTGGGACGCAAACCATGCCGGGGATACGTAGTTGTCGATCAGCGTTTGCGCAATGTAGGCCGGCAATGGGGTAAAACTTCCGTTAGTATTGGCGTTCGGATTCGAACCAGCGGATCGGGTGGACTTGATTTCAGCGGCTACGTCATTCAGCAACTGTTTTAAAGTTTTGCCGCCGCTGGCCAAGGCCTGCTCACAATCGCTCCGCCGCGCCGGATCCAGCTGTTTGTGGGTGGGAATAAAGGTGTAAGGATTTTTGTTCCACTTGTCGCAGCATAAAGCCAAATACCAAACGTATCTATTGTAAGCTTCGGTAAAGTTGATTTTTCCGCCGTAACACAGTTCAATGCCCAGCGCGGCGTCATTGGCGTCATAGCCGAAAGCGTCGTTGTCGGTGGTCACATCATACCGCACATGCCAGGCCTTCTCCGCCGGATCGGAACCGGTGCCGGTTGGAATGATCTCCAAAATTTTCGTATCATCAATAAAAACGTGGGCCGAGGCCGAGCGGTCGGTCTGCGAGTTAAAATAGTTAAAGTGGTTGTCCGCCGTCGCCCCGGGATTGCCGGTATCATGCGCTACAAAAAATTCCGGCGTCCCCGTCTTCAGCCTTGTGCCGGGTCTTACGTTGGATCGCTTGGCAATGTACCGGCGCTCTATATTATATTTAGTAACATCCAAAACTATCACCTCCTTGATACAATCTATTCTTCCAAGCGGTCGATCCGCTTGTGCGCCTGCTTGGTCGATTCCTCGACCCGCGTTAACCGCTCGGAAAACGCCTCGAACCGCTGCCCCTGCAGCTTTTGTTCTATTTTCATATCGTCCACGCCACGTTTGATGTATTCCACATCGGCGCGCTGTACCGCCTCAAGCTCCGCCGCCTCTTCAGCCTCCTGCCGCATCGCCTTTGCGCGCCCCGCCCACCCTAAAGCAATACCGCTCAGCGCGGCCAAGACCGACGTTACCGCAGTAATTACCGTAATATCCATTACCCTCACCCTCTCTCGATAAAAAAATGGCCTTCGGATCGGCTCCGAAGGCTAAGAAAAACATCTATTAAGTGCATTCAAAGCAGACAGAACGAACATAAGTCTGATTTTTGTATAATGCTCAACACTGCTGAGAATTTATAAAAAAAAATAATCTAAAAAAAACACGCTTATGCGGCGCTCCCTGTGGTTGAGTAGGTGATTTCTTCGTGTTTTTGAATAAGCTGCTCATAATCACAAACGCCAATCTTCCCGCTGCTCTCTCTGTAAACATACTGCCCCAACTTAACTACGAGCGTCTCGGTTGGCCCTACAATGAGCCCGGCCCGTACGCTTCCGTCTAGGTTATACTCAACAGTAGCACGCAAACTCGTTAACTTTATGATTCCCTTGATCGTTGACGGCTCTCCATCTTTAAATTCTATTGCTTCTGCTCTATCTTTTGACTTAAACATCCTGATCTGTATACCACCCTTCTGATTTAGTTGAATTCTATAACTTCAAAAGACACCTTGGCATCAGTTGCAGCTATTGCTCGATTTACTTCAACAGTTGTGCTAGAAATGAGTCGTAAAGTGATAAACGAATTAGATGAGTCTGTTGCAGTACATGAGACGCCTAAGTAATTCAAAACAGTTTTGGATGTATTCACCGGCAGGATAGTAACGTTCACCTGCTTGGTATGTCCCACCAATTCTACATAAAACCTCTGTATTGATTTCACAATCCCGACCTCCAATGCTGCTTTTATATCTACCCCACCTACTGTGAGTGTGCCGGTTACAGCTAAGTTTCCAGATATAGTACCGCCCGATTTGGGTAATGC
Source organism: Paenibacillus sp. FSL R5-0527 (assembly GCF_038008055.1). Lineage (NCBI taxonomy): Bacteria > Bacillati > Bacillota > Bacilli > Caryophanales > Paenibacillaceae > Paenibacillus > Paenibacillus sp. FSL R5-0527. Next base: position 5,833,218 of record NZ_JBBOYI010000001.1, read on the forward strand.
CATATTCGCTGTTGACTGTGCCGCTGCTGCAACATCAAACGCCGCCTTGACCGCCTTCGGCGTTGCGGCTCTGTCCTCGGCAGTGCTGTCCGTGGCGCTGGAAAGTTGCGTGATTCCCTTCTGTGTGAGGGAAGCATCGGGAACATTGATGTCCTTCAATTCTTCTCGAACTTCCCCCACCGCCGCATCAATTTTATCCCAGTTGTCGTTGAGCATCGTTTGGATGTTAAACGTATCGTTTCCATCGGTTGCCGGGTCTTTTTTGAGTAGGTTAAGATTAGGTGTATTACTGGCCAACCGGATCACCTCCTGCAAATTGGTTCAATGAGATTTGTTCCATCTGGTTAAGAGTCAGCACCTCGTGAATGTCGCGAATCAGCAAATAAGAAAATTCAAAATTCAATGCCAAATGCGCCGGTTTAAGTTCTCCGATAACGGCTATAAGATCGTTTAGGTTCGGCGGAATCCCTGCACTATCCACGAACTTCACCGTAAAGCTCCATTCACTGGGCTTAAAAAAAACATCCACCGTCCCGCCGTAATACGCCTCCGCCACACTCTTCACCAGCCGCCCCGAAAACTTCCCGCTGCCCCGCAGCTTGGACTCGACGACGGCCCGGCGCTGGTCAAGCGGTTTACTAGGATCGGTCTCGATGCCAAGCTCGTTTTCCCAGCGATCGAGGCCCCAAGTGGCCGTCCGCACAAAAAACTGCTCCAGCGTTTCGTCTAATGCCTCGAATAGCCGATCCAGCTCAGTGCCTTTGGCATTCATATCCGCCTGCATGACCCGGGAGTTTTCGTAATAACTCGGCAGATAGGAAAACATTTCGCGCCCCTGCGGGCTCGTAAGTAAAGGGGTACTTGTGCTTATCGGCAAAGGCTCACCCGCACTTCCCGGGAAAGCTCCACTCTTATCCGCCAGCAAAGGTTCCCCTATGCTCCTCATGTTCGTCAGCATACGCTCACTCATAAACTTCCACCGTCCCCAGCACCGCGACCTGTCCCGGGTAAATCTCCAAATTGGTATCCGCGTTCCCGTTCACCGTCAACTCGGCGTAGTCGATGATCGGCGGAATATCCAGCAGAATCGCCGCAATCCGGGTAAATCGCACCAACGGATCGGCAAAAGCCAGCTGCTTCAAATACGCACGCACGCCGTCTTCGATCCGCTTCCGTACCTCGGCCAGCGTCGCCCCGCTCGCTAACGTCAGCTTCACCCGGATGTCGATCGGCACTTCATCGGCCGCCAGCACCGTGACGATCGGGCCTGCCGGCGCCATGCCTTCTCCCTGTCCATCCTGGGTCGGATCGATGTAGGCCTGCGCTGCCGCCACAATTTCCTCGTTGGCCGCCCGCTTTTCCGTGTCCAACAAATAAATCCCCACCGTTCCGGGCCCCTTCCACAACGGCTTTACCTGCACCCCGCCGACACCGGGCACCTCTCCGGCCCATTTCATATACTGCGCTTTGTTGCCGCTCGTTCCCTGGTTTCGCACCTGGGAATAAAAACGTTCCAACAACAGCTCATCCGACTCGGTATCGGCGCCGCCCCGGGTCTCTTCCGGGTTTGTCACCGCCGTGACGCCGCTCACCGGAGTTGCGATAATCTCGATCACGCCCGCCGGCACGTTGCCCGCTTTCCCCGCCACAATAGCCCGAATCGGAGCGCTTCCCTCGCCGTTTTCATTCAGCGTTACCGACGCCGTCGTCTCGTATTCGATCGACGCCTCCGCCGTAACCTCGTCGGCCGGCGTCGCCACGACCGTTCCCGCCGGAACCGTCCTCCCGGGCGTCCCGGTAAACCTGACCACGCCCGCCGCCGCCACGGCCGGCCGCCGGGTCACCCCATGCTCCGCGGCCCGCAAATCGAGGTACTCTCCGTACGTCGTGCTTGCAAACCCGCGCTCCAGCACCTGCCGTGCCCACACCGCCGCCTCCGCCAGCATAAATGCTGCCGGGGCTTCGGCGTCCCAAATAAAAGAACCTTCGGATTTATCGATATCCGCTGGCACCCGAGCCAGCATCCGCTGCATAATTTGTTCTTCCGTTTGATCCTGCAAATAAAGCGGCAGCTCCGCCATCATGTCACACTCCCTTCCGCGATCATCTCTTCCTCCCGGACATTTTTCACCCGGCAGCTAAACCGGCATCCATCGTCCTGCCATGAAAAAGAAAAATCCCCCACGCTTAAAGTGCGGGGATCCACCATCAGCGTCTCCGTCGCGATCCGCTCGATCTCGCTTTCCTGGACGGCGCGGCTGTAGCCTCTGCCGATCAGCTCTTCGAATTCCTGCCCGTACGACCGCGAATAGATCAAATGCCGGTAGCGCGGCGTGCGGATCGCTTTTTCACACCACACCACCCAGGCGGCGGTGTCGTCGGCCCGGGCTATTTTTCGCGTGGGCGTCATTACGAATTCCCCGGCCTCAAAATCAAAACGCCAGCTTCGCCCAAAAGCCACCTCATCATTCGTCGTTTCCGGCGTTTCTTCCTCGGCAGAGGACCACGCATCCACCACCGCTTCCGGAAAAAGATTAGCCATTCCCGCTCACCACCCTGCAAATGACGATCGCATCATTCCCGCCGTTAATCGGCAGCGCCAGCACCCGGTCGCCTGGCTGGTACCGCAAGGTCAACGCTACTCCCGCGGTTTCCGAGGGTTCAAAAGAGAATTCACCTTGCTGTACTTCCACGATGCGTTCTCTTTCGTCATCCAGCCAGCCAACCTCCCCGGTTAGCGCTAACTCAGGCAGCTTCAACGTCCCCGGAAATTCCGCGACCAAATAATCCTGGATTTCATGCTTAAAGTTGTCCAGCTTCAGCCCCGACCTCGTAATGGTCCCCAGTTCGGCCGAAACGCCCGCCAAAGCTTCCGCCGCTTTCCTCGCGGCATTTTCCCGCAGCGAAACGGCCAATGCCGCATATGGATCAGTTGTCAAGAAAATACCTCCTTTTCACGTCGGCCTCCGGCGCCAGCTCCAGCGTCATATGACCAGGCTCGCCTAGCTCGTGGGACACCGACGTCACGATCAGATTCAATCCGTTAAAATTCACCTTATCCCCGGCGCGAACCGTGTTCAGATCCACACAGGTGACGTTGTAGGACTGCCCTAGGCCCGTCAGCATGGATTCGGCGAACTTTTTGGCGGCGCTGGCGGTTTTGACGTTTTCGTCCTGAACAATCCGCTGCAGCACGCCGTATTTAGCAGTTTCCCCGCTTGCCACGGCCAACACCTTGGATGGAGCATTTTCCTTCTGATCCTCGGTGCCGATGACCTTCACCCGCGTGACCGAGCCTTCCAGCGTGCGGTTTTGCGTCGCTTCCTCCAACTGCTCCAGCACCCAGACCGTTTTGTTGCTGCCGATTTGAAAAAGCGTCAGCCCGGCAGGCGTCATCCGCGGAATGTACATATTACCTCCAGCCTTAACCGTCTCTTTGAGATCGGACATGATCATGCTGTAAAGCGTCTGCGGCCGGTAGACGGCTTTTTTCAGTTTTGTTTTCGTGTCGGGCACCGAATCCAGTTTAATGCTCCAGTCCGCAGCGTATTTTCGCAGGCGTTGACCGGCCGTTCCTCCGGCTGAAAAAAGGTACTCATCCTCCGATTTCGCCAAATAAATCGTCCGGTCGTACACCGTCACCGTCATATGCTTTGCCTGCTTGATCGAGCTTGAGCATTCCCAAACGACGCCGGGGTGGAGCAGATGCACCATGCTTTTGCCGCCAGCTCCTGAAGCGCCGCCGCCCCCGCTAAACGGCACTCCGCTAATGCGGATTTCCTGCCCAGGTTCAATGCCGGGAAAAGACGCCGGAATTTTCAGCTGTATCGTCCCTTGGTAAGAAATTTGGTCCAGCGAATCCTTTAACGTGATCCCTTCCACCAGCTCGCGCAAATAATATTTGTTCTGCAGCACCACTTCGTAACTCACTACGGCATCACCAGCTTTTGACCGGGCTTGATTTTGTTCGGGTCCTTGCCGATCGTTTTCTGATTCGCTTTGTAAATCTGCTGCCACTTCGAGCTGTCCCCGAGCTCCAGTTTAGCGATTTTGGACAGCGTGTCGCCGGATTTGACGACGTAGGTTTTCGCCGGCTTTTTCGTATCCGGACGGGTTGATTTTTTGGCCGAAGCCCCCGCCGCCGAAGCAGCCGTATGGACCTTCATCTCCCGCCAGGTGCGGGCGGTCAGGTCGAAGTACACGTCCCCCGGCTCCCCGCCTTTAAAGCTGCTGTTATGCGCGGCAATCGTAACGAGCACATTCACCGCCGTACCGGAAACAATCAGCCGTACCGGCGATTTGCCGTTCATCATCGCGGTCAGTTGATTCATCGCCTCCTGCGGGTCGGGGAGATTTTCATAGTTGCAGTATCCTGGATCATAAACCGCCGGAAAAAAAGAAGAGAAGGCGATCTCCTTCACCTTCTCTCCAGCCGGGAAATCGTATTCCCCCAGCGACAAAATATTGACCGTCTCCAGCGCCTTCCCGCGGGAAATCGAAATTTCGTCCGGATTCACCGGAAAATAAAAGTCATTGCCCGCTCCGTCGATCAAATGGATTTCCATCTTCCTCATCGCCCCCTTACTTCAGATTTTGCATGGCGAACCTGACCTCATTGGCGATTTTCCAGCCCGCCTTCTGGGCAAGTTCGTCGTAATTGATCTCGTCTTTGTTGACGGTGAGGTTGAGGGCGCCTTGGGCGACGGAAACGTTGATTTGATAGCCAGTGTTCTCTTTTGAATATGTTTTTTCCGGTGAATTGATTTGGTTTGAAGCAAAAGGAGGAAGAACTGCATCAGGCACTGATGTTCCCATAATTCTACGACTTTCTTTATCCGGACTCATTGTTCCCCCTACGCTCGGGGCTAACAAACTTCCCTTGGTATTCAACTGTGTACCTAAATTATTTAAAGGTTCTTCTTGATTACTGCTAGAAAAGCCCCACAGGTCGTTCCACGCTTTAGTCCATACCTTTTTATATTCATTAAAATTCCATGATGGCTTAAAACTCGAGCTAGATAATGGCTCGGGTTTAACTATACTTTGTACTGCAGGATGATTCCAAAATTCCTTCCAACCAAACGGAGAGACGCTGTCCGTATAGTAATCTTCTGGAAATCCAAACAACGGGTTTCTATACTTACGATCCCCTGCCTTATGTCCCAATACAAAGTCAGTTAATTCTGCAGAAATGTTATATCCATCATTCAATAACAAAATTGTTCCTAATGGGCCCATTGCTTCTCCAAGGCCTTTGGTTGCTCCGCTAGCAAGCCCAGCAACAGGTTTTGGTACTTTACTCAAATCAGTTATAAGATACTTACTCAAACTGCCGTTCCATTTATTAAGTTTTCCCCATAACCAGCTTGAAAACAACGAAGTTGCGACACTTTTAAAAATATTTATGGTTTCCTCTTCCCACTTCGCCAACTTCTTATCGGTTTCAGCAACTGGACTAAAGCTTACCCCGCCCAACTTCTCACCAATCTGATTAGAGTCAAGGACGGATAAAAACGCTTGGAAGAATGCCTCTCCTGCTCGTAACCCCGCCTCTGCATAAATCGATCCACTATACCCCGATTTTATACCGGTCACTGGAATATTGGGGGTAGATTCTAGAGATTTGGGGGCAGTTGCTTGAGCTTTATCTTTTAAACCATCTTTAAGAAAGCTCAAAACATCATAGTAGCCATCCTCATAAAATCCCGGTCTTCTAGTCTTATTGAAATCCCATTTTTTCATAAAATCCGGAAGAGAGGCGGTAAAGGGATTGGTATCACTTTCTTCGGAAAATCCGGGCTGTTTAGCCGTGTTGTTGCTCTTGTTGTTGCCCTCCTTGATTATAATATCCGTTAAAGAGGGCGAAAGTAGACTAGAAGCGCCTTCTCCTGATACCCCCAAGTCGCTACTCTTTTTCGGTTTCCTCGAACTCCCCCCGCTATTTCTAGTTCCGCTCGCCTTTACCGCATCCCCCAACCCCAGCGCCTGCATCATAACATCCTTCAATCCACCGCCAAGCGCGCTGGCGATCGACGCGGAGATACGCTGCATCGTGCTTTTGCCGTCGGAGCTTATCCATTTCATAAAAGAATCCCCGACCGCGGTCTCCCAGTCGACTCCGGCGACCGATACACGCCAGCGGGGGGCGCTGAGCGCCGCAAGCGTGGCGTAAAGCTTCACGGCCGCTTTGGACGCGCGGTCGTCGAGCTCGGCGACCGGTTTGACCGTGGTGCGGTGCAGCCGCGTCAGCGTGTCGCCGATTTTACGGGCGGCGGAAGAAAAGCGGTCGTCCAGCGTGACGGCGGGTTTGATTCGCGTTTTGCCCAAAAGCCCGGCGCGGCGCTGGGTTTGCTGCAGCAGCTTGTCCAGGGAACGTAGCTTTTTTTGCGTTTTGTCTACGTCGCGGTTTTCGATCTCGATCTCGAGCTCATAGATCTCTTTGTCGGCCATTCGTTACCTCCTTTCTCCGTACTACGCCTGCCCGCCCGGAAGCGGGAAAACCGGGAGCCGGGAGACGCTCATTGCATCATCTCCAGCTCCCGCTCCGCAAACGCTCTAAGCAGCAGACGCTCTCCTTTGGGGAGCGACCAGTATTCCCCGGGGCGCAGATGATGCCGTGTCCACAAATGGAACAGCAGCGTCGTCGTGCCGCCGGAGCCGATCAGTTTTTTAGATCATCGATGTCGACCCCAAAGCCGGAAATCTCCAGCACTTTATCGCCGACGGCGTCCAGTTCCCCGGCCAGCAGCAGACGGCGCACCGCCTCTTCCCCGCCGGACAGCTTCAGCCGGCTGATCAGGCGGTCGTCGCCCCAGCCGCTCAACTTCAAACTTTGCGCTTCCCCGCCGTTCTCCCGCTTCTTAACCACTTCCAGCGAGGCGGTCGCTTCCTTGATCAATGCGGCGTTAAACAGCTCGCTGTCGATTTTTTCCGTGACCTGGCCTTTCGTCGTCTTGCGGATCGTGCACCGCTCCCGGATCGCGTCCACCTTGCTGGACGTCAGTCCGCGCAGCGTGACCCTTAAACCCAACCGCCCGATAAAAACGGTCTCCTCCGGCAAATTCGCCGCCGTTTCGAAAAGACCGTCCAAAATTTCCTGCTCATTCAACAGCCCATCCTGACTCAAAATGATTCCTCCTCTTGTACGTTACTGGCCTAATAATCCAAAATTAAGACGCCACGATCGGGTCCAGCAGCTCGTACGACTCGAACGTAAACGGCGTTTCCTCGGTCACTTCTTCGCCGGCCGTCCAGTTGGCCAGTTGGATTTTGTCCACCATGCAGTTGTTCAACTGAACCCGCTCGAAGCCGTAAGCCTCCGGGTCGTCCAGCTTATGGATGATCGAAAACTTCTGAAATCCCCGCGCGATCATATCGGACGTTACTTTGTAGCCGCTCATCGTGCCGGTCCCTTTTTTGCGCCCCAGCTTGTAAACGGTATAGTCGGTGCCAACGAGATTCAGTTCCTTCTTCTCCGCTTCGACGTTGGCCTCCAGGTGATTCAAATTCGACTGCCACTGGCCTTCGATAAAAATTTGCCCGTACGTGCCCATAATCACGCGGCCGGGATCAAGAAATTGTGCCATAGATAAGCTCTCCCCTCAAAAATTATTGCACGTAAAACGTGCCGAAAATTTGTTCCATCACATCGGTGTCGTCCGCTTTCCACGCCAGGAAAACCTGATCGTCCTCAGGGACAAACTGCGGCGCGCTGCCGTAAAAACGCGGATCAAGCGTGACGTCAAAACCCGTTGCCTCAATGACGCTCTCCGCGGCCAACGTCTGCAAATACTGCTTCCCGGCGCCGATCAGGGCCAGCCGGCCTTCCTCGGTGTTGTTCACCTTGCCGATATAATAGTCCTCGGCGGTGCGCTGCAAATCGGCGTTGATCTGGTCGATGACGCGGATTTTGCGGATTTTTTTCCAGCCTTTGTTCTGGCCTTGGCGCGGGGAAATCAAGCTGTTCACGCCGCGCAGCACCTTCACCCTGCGGCCGTCGTGGACGAGCAGGAAGACGCCGCCCTGCACCGCCTGCTCTTGCTCAGAGCGGGTCCAGCGCCGCGTAACATCGTCGAAAGGCGAAGCCGCATACGTCGTCGATTCCTTCAGCGATTGGCCGGCGATCAGCCCGGCAACCCAGGCGGCGATCTGTGCGGAGCTGTACTCTTTGCCGTTCAGAACCGCGCCGGTGCCGACGTTGACGATGCCCTCGTAATCGATAACGGCGCTGCGTGCGATCGCTTTGCTCACCGCGTCGGCTCCGGTATCGTCGGCCGCCGAGCCGCCCAGCACCGCGATGACACCTTTGCCCTCTTCGCGGACGCGTTTCACCCAAGCCACGATGCTGGTGCGCAGTGCCGGGTCGGAAACACCGTCGAGCGTCAGCACGTGGAAGTCCTGGGTTTCAAAAGCGGCGATAGCCGCCACGTAATCGGCGTTCGTGACGCCGGAAATGCCGCTTTCCCCGCCGGTCAAAGCCGCGCCGGACACATCGGCTAGCGCGCCTTCACCGGCAATCTCGGCCGTGATCCAGAGGTTGGCCGTATCCGCGTTAATCGCGGCCGCCGCAAGCTCGGCCGATCCGCTGCCAAGCGGGAACGTCCGCAGCAGCGTCGAACCTTCATACAGCTTCAATTCCTTACTGCCGGAAACCGACAGGCTCGGTTGAACCGTAACCTTGAAGCTGTTGCCGCGTTTGCCCGGGTACTTGGCCTTGAGCAAAAGCGAAGCGGCGCCTTCCGCATTGTTCAGCGTCAGCGATGCCTCTGCCGCCGTGCTGGCGGCGATCCGGTAGGCGAGCAGCTTTTTCGGCCCGCCCAACAGTGCGAGATACAGCGTCGTCAGCGCGGATGCGCCATCGGAGTCGTCATCCCCGAACAGCTCCCGGATCGCCGCTTCGTTCGCCACCTCCGTGAATTGTCCCACCGGCCCCCAGTGGGCTTTGACCGGAGCGACGACTACGCCGCGCGCTCCCGATTGAATGGCGGTCCCCGCCGCGCTCACAAAATTCATGTACAGTCCCGGCAATACCGGCTGATCCGTTAAACTCCATGTTCCTCCTGCCATATTTACAGCACCTTCTTCCCCAAAAATTGTTTGACCAGCCGCTTGGCTTCCTCCACTTGCATCATCTCTTTACCGGCCCCATCTCCGACCCCGGCTCTGGCCCCAGCCACAGCACCGGCCAGCACCTCCGGCTTAACCCCCAGCAGCGTTTCGGACACCGCCATCAGCTCATGAAGCGGATAAGCCTTTTCTGTTACTGCATCTTCCGCGGCCTTCGCTGCTGGATGTTCCACGACCTTCGCTGCTGGATCTTCCGCGACCTTCGCAGCGGCAGTTTCCTGAACTGCCCTCGTCTGAGCTGCCTTCGTGGCCGCCGTTCCTTTTTTCCCTGCCACTTGCCTCACCTCATATTGGATTGATAATGAACGTATTGCATGAGCGGCGCTTCCTCCGCTGGTTTGGCGGTTCGCCGCACTAGCGAAACGGTAAGCGGCCCCACCGCCGACATCGTCCCCATTGCCGCCCCGGTTCCCGAGCCGGCCGTCGGCACGCTCACCTTTGGCTCGCCGATGCGCAGGAACGTCCGCTCCGCGCGGTCCAGCGGGATTTTCACCGCGGCGCCTAACGCTTCAAGAAGCTTCAGCATACCCGCGTGCTCCTGATCGGCATTCTCCGCCCGGAAAAACACGGTCATCCGCTTTTCGATCTCATAGGATGACGGACTGAGCGTCCGCACGTCCATACCGATCATTTGCCACAGCACCGCGGGCCTTGCATGGCCAGGCGGCCAAGCGCCGCAAAACGCCGCCCACTCCGGGCCAAGCGTCCGTTTCGTCCAGTCGGCTAACGCCGTAAGCCACGAATCGCCGGTGATCTGCACCGGCTGCGAGACAGGCTGCGGCGATAGCAGCGCGATCTGCATCCCGCGCTTTACCGCCCCGCGTTCTTCGTCAAGGTCGTCTCCCTCCGAGCCCGAGATTCCCAAATACAAACCGGCCCAAAGTTCCCCGCTATCCGCCTTAAGCAACTGCTTATCAAGCGCATTAACGACAAGTTCGCCCAGCCGGTCCATTTCCTCCGGGACAACTGCGGATACATAGAGATCGACCTCATTTAAGAGCCTGAGCCCTTTCCAAGCACTTTCAGCACTGTTCACACTGTCCGCACCGTCCGCACCGTCCCCGCCGACCGGCCGCACAACCGCAAAAGGCAATGCGCTTTCCGTCTGGGCCGGTGGCGGCGAATCGTACACTTCCCGCAACTCCGGCACGGCTTCCAGCAGTTTGCCGCGAATTACGCCTATCGCATCTCCAGCAATGATACTCACCTCCTTTCCAGGTGAAACTCATTGATCACGCAGCGCGGAAGGCTGCAAAACTGTCTGGTTCCTTCAAAACGTCCCCAAATGCAGCTCCGGCAGCGTTCCGGCTGAGCCCAGACCTGCGCCGAAGCCTTTATCGGCAGGCTATTGCTCTTTTTCCGCACACGCATCCTTCCTTCCAAAACAAAAACCGCTGATGGCTCAGCGGCTTTCGCAAAGTTTATAGTAGGGATCAGATCAGGTGTCCCTGATTTCCACACTACCAATTTACCACGGATAAACCCAAGCGAACGGACAAGTGCCGGACATGTGCCGGACAAGCGGCGGACATTCACCGGACAGCTAACGGACAAGTGTATGAAAAGCGTGCACAGGAAAGGTATAGTGTCGGGAAAACCCTTTACAAAATCAGGCCGCCTGAGAAACTCCACGTAAAAACTCCTGTGTAAAAAATAAGTACATAAAATGCCGCTATTCCTCCGATATCCGTCCATCTGAAAGAAATAGAGGCAATTTAGGTCGTTATTTTCCCTCGTCGCAAGAATATACCCATCTTCTGAACCATTCTTAGGAAAATAAGTACATAAAATGTCGCTAATGGAGATGAACGTGCTAGGTTCCGGAATATAAGTACATAAAGTGCCGTTATTTTTGAAGGCCAACGGTTGAGCCAACGGCCAGCTCACAGCCAGCCACGGTCAGCCGACTGTCAGCCCACGCTCGGCCGATCCGGCAGCCGGCTGTCAAGCACCGGATTCCAGGTTGAGCCCTCCCCCTCCCCACAATATGCAAAAAGGCCGGCGTCAGCCGACCTCGTGTTTCGTTTTTTTCGCTTTTGTCTCTTCCTGCTCCTCATACACCTCAAGCCTCATCGCCGCCGCCAAGATGCGGATGGCGCTGGCTTTGATGCGGCGGTAGGTCCGGTCGGAGATGCCCATTTCCCCGCAGCTGATGAAATCGTACTCCCCTTCCGGGCTGAGATAGCTGCGTTCGATCACTTCCCGCTGATCCGCCGACAATTTCTCCATCGCCATGTCGAGCAGTTCCGATTTCCGGATCAGCTCCGCCTCCTTGTCGGCATTGCGGATCGCCAGATGCTCGGTCGGTTTGCTGACCTGGTTGGTGACGCCATGGTACCGGGGTTCGTATCCAGGGGTAATCATCGCCTCCTGCCGGATCATTCCGATTTGGCGGAACTGCCTCACTTCCTCCAACCGTTTTTCCACCGCCAACCGGGTGGCCGGCTCATTGACCGGCAGCGCACTAAAAAAAGTAGTATATACATGAATCCGTCTTCTTCCCATTAGAAGCCCTCCTGTCCATTATGCTAAAATGAATGCCGCGGTTCTCGGATCTATAAAAACGGGTTCTAAATTGATGCCATTTCGGTAACACTAGACAGCATTGCTTGTCCATTACAGGTTTCATATGCCAAGCATGAATTACGGGACTTCTCCTTGTTCTGTCAAGCCGTCTCCTTCAAATTTCCTCCTTCCCATTCAATTGCCCTCCTCATTTTTACCAATTTGGTAAGTTGTATCCTGATTATAAATTACCATATTGGTAATGTCAACACATTAAATTGCCACTTCGGCAAATTTCCAATCACCTTAATTTTTCCATTTATTAATTAGACGAGCACATAGCAAAAAAAGTTTCTACAGGTATACCTTCCAAAATAGGCTGATTTAGCCCATTTGCATCGTTTCTTTTAAATTGCTGTCGAACAGGGTAAAAGGGGCATCGAGTACATTTAAGTTAAAACGCAGGACGTTGTTCATTTTGTCAACCATTAATCCATCCAAATTTAGCTTTTCTTATTTACCAATTTGTCAATTCATGATATACTGGACTAAACGGCAAATGAGGAGTAAGTATGCAAACGCTAGGTGAGCGGATCAAATCCTTAAGAGAACAAAATAACCTCACGCAAAAAGACCTGGCTGCCAAAGCGGAAATGTCGGTCGCGCAGCTGTCCAGATATGAGACGAACGACCGCAAGCCCGATCCCGAATCGCTGCGGAAGATCGTCGACGCCCTGGATACGAACGCCGACTATTTGCTGGGCCGTACGCAGGACCCGTCCCCTTCCGGGGAGAAAGGGAGCAATCTGTCTTTTTTTGGCGGTCCCGAAGCGTATACGGCCGATGAAATCGCCATGATGGAAGCTGCCTTAAAAGCATACCGTGAGCAGAAAAAGAAGCTGCTGGGCGGAGATGAACCGAAGTAATCAAGAGGAATGCCGATCAACATCCGGTTTTTACATAATGCACGTTACGGCCCTGATTGCGGGGCCCTTATTTTGGACCCCAAACCGAACATATATTCTTATTCGAGGTGGTTTTTGGATGTTATTCGCCTATTATCATGAGACCCTTCTGGAGCAGTGGATTAATACGAAATGCCTGAACCATGGGATTGCGAGCCCGGCGGATCTCGACATTGAGCGGGTGGCCGAAGCTTTTGGCGTGGAGCTGGTGTATGAATCTTGCCCATCCTTTTCCGATAACGAGGAGAAAGTGATTTTTCTCAACAAATACAAGGATGCGGCGGAAGCCCGGGTTATCTTTTTTCATGAGTTGTGCCATGTGCTCCGGCATGCCGGGGATCAGCGCCGTATGACCGCGTTGTTCAAAAACGCCCAGGAAAGCGAAGCCGAGCAGTTCGTGCTGTATGCCGCCGTGCCGTTTTACATGTTCGCCAAGCTGCCCGTGCCGGACCATCGCGGCGAAGCGATTCCCTATATTGCCGAACAATTTCAGGTCCCGCTTACACTAGCCGAGCAGCGGCTGGATCAAATCCAGCGGCGGGTGCTGCACGGCAGTCTAATTGCGGCGGCCCAGGCCGCGAATCGGCGGCAAAAGCAAGCGGCTCCAGGATGGTCGAGCGAAACCCAAAGGGTGCTTTCCCAACTGGAGCGTCAAATTAAAGGAAATGGAGGAATGTAACGGATGCGGATTGCGGCTTTTTGCGATTTTTACGATGATGCCCCCCGTCCTCTGCAGCTTGTGGTTCGAGCCCGGCCCGGGGAGCTCGATTGGACGCAAACCATATACATACCTGTTTCCGGCCCGTTTGAACCGTTTGAACTCGAGGATTTTGGCGACCTTCCCGGCGTGTCTGTCCTGCTGGAGGATTTAGTGCTTCCCAAAGTGCCGCCGGAGGAGAGGGAAGGGCCGGACAACCCCGATCATGCATCGGTCAAAATCATCGGCATCCTTCTCTCCAGCATCGCCGAAAGGCACGAAAATGCGGAGGACATCCTGCAACTGGTGGTCCAGATGGCTGATGTGGAAGAAGTATTGAAATACGAGCGGAACCGCTAATATTTCACCACCGGCCACTTTTCCTTCCGCAGCGCGTCCATCAGCAAAGGACCGGCATGCAGGTTGCTCTGGACCAGCTCTCTGGGCGTTAAAGCCATCCACTGATTTAAGGAGATGTCCGCAAACCGGTCGCTTTTGAAGATTTCCAAAAACCAGATGCTTTTGTCGCCCGTATTTTGGATGTAATGCCCGAAGGCAAACGGTACATAACCCACATCCCCCGCCCGGACGTTAAACGTGCGCGCCGCTCCGTGTCCGGCAAAAACGGTCATCCGGCCTTGGCCCGACAAATAATATTGCCACTCATCGTTATTCGGGTGCCAGTGCAGCTCGCGCATGCCTCCGGGCTTGATTTCAACCAGGGCGGCGGCGACCGTTTTAGATATCGGGAAGTTGGAGGAATCGGCGATGCGGACGCTTCCGCCCGGGGTCTTCAGCGGCTTTTGAGCCAACATGCGGTGCGTGAAACTGAGCGGGACTTCGCCGTAAGGTGAAGTAATCTTTTGGCTTTCAAGCGGACCGGGAACCCGGCCTTGATAAATATATACCTGCTCTTTCGGGATATGATCAAACGCTTTGCGGGGAACCCCGAAATTGGCCGCCAGCACTTCTTTGGGCGTATGCGCAAACCAATCCGAAATCGACAGCGTATTCATGTCGGAGAAATGTCCGTCGTCAAACACGAGCAGAAATTCGCATCCCTCTTCCAGCCCTTGAATCGAATGGGGGATGCCGGGCGGAAAATACCAGAGGTCGCCCACGCCAACGTCGGCGATAAAATTTCTCCCGTCTTGATCCACAGCCGTGATCCGGGCTCTCCCGTCGATCATAAACGACCATTCCGCCTGCTGATGCCAGTGGAGCTCCCGCACCCCGCCCGGCGTCAGTCTCATGTTTACGCCGGCCAGCGTCGTCGCGACGGGAAGCTCGCGTATCGTGATTTCCCGCGACCAGCCTCCTTGATCCAATTGCATGTGCGTATCGGAAAACGAAAATTTCAAATTGGGAATCAACCCCTGGTCCGTGACCGGAGGAACCAGCATATCCGGATTTTCCAAGTCCCGCATTATGTCCCGGGGACCCGGGTCCGTCGCCCCGCTGCCATCCGAACGAATGGGCTCGGGAATAGCCACGCCTCCGGAACGAGGTTCACCAGGAAAACGGTTCTCCATAAGGATCAATCACTCCTCTGCCGAAAGTACGGCATCATTTTCCCTAATCAATTGATCCTATTCACCCCGCCGGCCAAATATGTTTGTTTGGCGTTGAATCTATTTCTCAAGCACCAGTTCCAACCGGACGGAAATATCGTTTTCTGTTTCCAGGACGACATTGTGCGGATTTTGCAGGCCGAAATCGGCGAAGGTCACGGTCGTAGTGCCGGACAATCGCACCTGATTATCCTGGTAAAGCGCTTGTCCGTCGAATGTAACCTCTTTATCGATCCCTTTGACGTTCATCGTTCCGGCCATCTTAAAATCGTAAACCTTCCCTTCCTCCCATTCGCCAGGCAGTCCTTCAAAGGAGGCGGCGGTAAATGTTGCCTGGGGATACTGCGCTACATCAAAAAAGTCCGCGGTTTTAATATGTTCGTCCCGCTGGCCGTTTCCGGAGCTGACTTCGCTCATCTCCAGGGTCCCTTCGGCCTTCATGTTTTCGGGCTGGTCCAACTGGATCGTCCATGTTCCGCTGACCGCGGCATTTTCAAAGTTCACGGTTTCGCGCGAAGTCGTCACGGAAAAATAAACCTTGGAAGCGTCGGTAGTGCTCCATTCCCCGTTCAACTGTTCGGCGGTTACGACCGGTTTTTCTCCGTCCGGTGAAGCTTCGGCCACAGCCCCGCTTGCCGGAATGGCTTCCACGATCTCCACCTTGTTCCCCAGGTAACTGTCCATAAACATATAACCGCCGACTCCTATCAAAATCACTGCAGCGGTTCCGCCCGCGATGATCCAGTTTCTCGTTTGTTTATTCATTTTTCAGAAAACCTCCTAATCCCTATTTATCACATAAACTACCAGTTGAATGTGTCGGGACGATGTCAAACGATTAAATTTCCTCATTTTGGTTCTTCATGATTCTGTTTGGAAAAGCTTGCGGCTGGATTCAGCATATGGTATTGATGTAAACAACGAGAGATTTGGAGAAAAAGGAGATTCCCGTGAAAAGCATACTGATTATCGAAGACGAGGAAGCGATTTCGCGCGTGCTCGCCGCATACGTGAAAAAAGCGGGTCACCTCCCCGTCAGGGCGGCCACCGGCGCGGAGGCGATGGAGCAATTCGACCGCAAGGCCCCGGACTTGATCCTGCTGGATCTCATGCTGCCCGATTCCGACGGAATGGACCTGCTGACCGCAATCCGAAAAAAGAGCGCCTGCCCTGTCATTATGCTGACGGCGAGGGACGGAATATCGGACCGGCTCAACGGCCTGAACGGAGGGGCCGACGATTACACGGTCAAACCTTTCGTCCCGGAGGAGGTCATCGCCCGGATCAACGCTGTGCTGCGCCGGCCGCCGCATTGGAATGACCACCGCAATACAAGAATTTACGGCAACCTGCACATTGATTTGGCCGCCAAGCAGGTTTTGGTCAACGGGGCCGAGGTCGCATTAAACCCCCGTGAATTAGCTTTGCTGCTTTTTCTGGCCGAGCGGCCCAACCGGACTTTTACCCGTGAACAGTTGATCGAGCAGGTTTGGGGGATGGATTATGACGGGAGCGACCGGGCGGTCGATCTGTCCATTAAGCGGCTGCGCCAGGCGCTGTCGCACTGGTCGGCGAAAGATGGAGAAATCCGCACACTGCGGGGAATGGGGTATCAATTATGGGTCAAAGAATAAAACCTGCGCCTAAGCAAACCTCGATCCTGTCTTACTGGACCCTGCGATATTTTGCCATCTTGTGCCTGGGTCTTGCCATTATCACCGTGGCCGCGGTGTATTGGATCCGGGAAACGGCGAGGGACAGCCGGCTAAAAACGACCGGACTGCTCGGTCAGGAAATATCGGAACGGGTCACCTCCCCAAACGGGGAGATCGTCATTCCGCCCGATTTTGAGCATTTGCTGAAAAGCCGGTTTGTTTATTTTAATCTGGACAAAGACGAGCTTTGTCTGATTATTACCGATGATCAGGGGAAACTCGTGTTCTCCAAGCCGAAAATCAGCAATACAGATCTAAAGCACAAGCTGACGGACGATCTGACTGAGTCGCGCGACAGCCGGTTTATGGCGGTGACGACTCCGATCATGAGCGGCGGGGAAAAAAAGGGACAGGTCGCCTTGCTTCAATCCAAGCGCTCGCTGACCTATAGTCCGAACGAAATCATTTTGGTCGTGCTGCTGCTGCTGACGCTTGTTTTGTGCGGGTGGATCACGCTTTACGCTTTGTCCCGCAAGCTGTCCCGCCCGATTCGCCGCGTCGCCTTGAGCGCCAGGCAGATCGCCGCCGGCTCATACGACGTCAACCTGGATATCGCCACGCCGGAGCGCGAAATCCAGGAGCTGATCGGCTCCTTTAAGGACATGGCCGTCCGTCTTAAGCAGCTGGAAGCGTGGCGGGCGCTGCAGCTGGCCGGAGTGACCCATGAGTTGAAAACCCCGGTCACCTCCATCAAAGGTTTGCTTTTGGCGGTACGCGAAGGGGTGGTGAACCGGGAGGAAGCCGAGGAATTTTTGGATATCGCCCTAAAGGAGTCCGAACGGCTGGAATGGATGGTTGCCGACCTGCTCAACTACAACGCCCTTTCCTCCGGCAGCCTGGAAGTGAAGAGCAGCCCGCTCAATGTGAAGCTGCTCGTGGAGGAAATCGTCTATCAATGGGGGCTGCTCCATGAGGAGGAACAGGCCTCCGTTGCGATTGAACCCGGCGGGGAGGAGATTGTCGCCCTCGGGGACGCCCTGCGGATTCAGCAAATCGTGGTGAATCTGCTGAACAACGCCCTGCAAGCCGCGGCGGACGAACGCCCGCTCCGCGTCGGTATCCGGCTGATTTCGCACGACAGATACATGGACATCCTCGTCCGCGACAACGGCGGCGGCATCCCGGCGGAGGAGCGGCCGCACATCTTCGAGCAGTTCTACCGCGGGCAAGCCAAGAAGCGGAAAGTGCGCGGGCTGGGCCTCGGCTTGACCTACAGCAGGCTGCTCGCCCGCGCCCAAGGCGGCGACCTTACGCTTGCCGGCAGTTCGGACGCGGGGAGTACGTTTATGCTTAAGCTGCGGCGGGTCATATAACCTCCTATCGGCCGTTCGCCGCAACAGTATACGAAAAGTCATTCATGGAAGGCGCCAACAACGACCTCGGCGGCCTCGGCAATTAAAGCGTCGTCATAGCCGGCGTCCTGCGTGTCCCGGCTGGACAGGATGGCGATGATAAGCGGATCTTTGCCCGGAGGCCAAACGATAGCGATGTCGTTTCTCGTTCCATAATAGCCGCCCCCGGACTTATCTCCAACCTTCCAGCCTACGGGTACACCCGCGCGGATCAAATGATCTCCGGTGGTGTTTCCAATCAGCCAATCCGTAAGGATTGAACGCTTCTCGGGCAAGATCGTGTCGTCCAACGTAAAGGATTTAAGGCTTGTGGCAAGCGCTCGCGGCGTGCTGGTGTCACGAATGTCTCCCGGGACGGCTTCGTTCAACTCGGTTTCGTATCGCGCCGGCTTGGTTTGATCGTCGCCGATCCGCTGCAAAGCGGTTGCGAAACCCTCGGGGCCGCCCAAACTTGTGAGCAACAAATTCGCCGCGGTGTTGTCGCTATATTGAATGGCCGCTTTGCAAATTTCTCCCAGGGTCATACCGGTATCTACATGCTGCTCGGTGATTGGCGAATGACTGACCAGATCGTCTTGTGTGTATGTAATGATCTCGTCGAGTTTTTCAAGCGAATTCTGCTGCAACAATACGCCTGCGGCCAACGCTTTAAATGTGGATGCATAAGCAAACCGCTCATCGGCACGGTAAGCAACCGTGCGATTGGTGCCGGTATCGATGGCATACACGCCCAGCCTGGCGTTAAATTTTTGCTCCAACCGTATAAAGTTTTGATCGGTCCGGAGTGCGTTTTTTTTCTGCGTCCCGGTCCCCTTGCTTGTCTCGGTCTGTGCCTCAGCCCCAGTCTCCAGTTGTAATCCCCCTTTCTCAGCCGAAGGTACACCCGTCGAGCAGCCAGCCAACGGGAGCAGTGCGAGCAAAAGCCAAGCTAGCCCCATTTTTCCCGTATACAACCTGGATTTGCGTAGTTTCTTCAACATTCTTAAGTCCCTCTTTCCGCATAAATTTAGTATCGCAACGGCCGCCGTTTGCCATCGATTTGCCTGTTGATGAACGACTTCTTTTTGAAGACGTTCATCTTTTTTTTCATATCGAGATTTTCTCGAAATAAGCCGGGTCATGTATTATAATTTTTTTACCTGATACGGTGATAATATGATCTTTCTTTAACTGATTTAACACGCAGCTAACCGTTTCTCGCGACGTTCCGGATATTTTGGAGATTTCGATGGTTGTCAGTGGACACGAAATGACAATCTCTTCACCGTTTTGTTCCCCCAAATCCTGTCTTAAATAATTAAGTGACTGAATTACCCGATCCTGTGCATTGGGTGTTGTAATATATTGTACACGATGTTCATGAAGTTTTAAGATCAAAGAAAACTGCTGAACCACAAATATTAATTGTTTTTGATTGGCCTTCAACATATCTTCAAAAATCGCCGCTGGAATATAATACACATCTACATCCGTCAAAGCTTCTGCCGAGTAAGTATATCTTTTATCCGTAAACATACCGCCGTAAGGAAAAATTGAATATCGTTTCACATAGTCCTCATAGAGTAAATTTCCGCTTTGATTGACCCGCTCCAACTTTACAAACCCATCTAACATCAGGTAAATGCGTTCCCTTGAATCCCCTTCCAAAAATAAAAATTGACCCTTCTTATAAGTTCGCCAATAGACAAACTCCGTTAAGCTTTGTAATTTTTTTTCTGATAAATCAGCAAACAAGTCAAACTGTTTTAAATTTTCTATCACATTCCTTTTATTCATAAATACACCTCTCTTGTTGTGTAATGGAATTAATTTGGATTTTATCATAAACCGGAAATCATCAATGAAACAAGCAGGCCGAATTCGGGAGCAAATAGGAGCCCAAATTCGACCATTTTGTTTAAAAAGTGTATTTAAAAATCTTATTTATGCATGCACAGGTCCCTTTTGTTTATAAATAACCGTACCCGTTTTTCCTTCCAACGCTTCATTGACCTTGTCTAGAGAGGTAATAATAGCTTTTCGTTCTGAATTTGCATTCACAAAATGGATGGCAGCTTCAATTTTAGGAAGCATACTTCCCGCCGCAAAATGCTGTTCTTTTACATATCCTTCTAATTCATCTACGGTTACAGACTCTAACCTTTTTTGATTTGGCTTATTGAAATTCACATATACAAAATCCACTGCCGTTAAAATGACCAGCGTATCGGCCTCTACTAATTCCGCTAATTTCTGAGCGGCAAAGTCTTTATCAATGACCGCTTCGGTCCCCGTTAATCCTTCTTTACCATGAATGACCGGAATTCCGCCGCCGCCCACAGCAATGACGATATTCCCGGCCTTTACCAAAGAATCGATCACTTTATATTCAAGAATGCTTACAGGCGTTGGTGACGGTACAACCCGTCTCCAGCCTCTTCCTGCGTCTTCTTTAAAAACCACTTTGGTTTCCTTCATTAACGCTCTTGCTTCGTCCTCCGTATAAAAAGGCCCGATTGGTTTTGTGGGATTGTTAAAGGCTTCGTCTTTTTCATCGACGACCACTCGCGTTACGATGGTTACCACATCTTTATTTATATTTTGTTTTCTTAATACTTTTGCAATCGCATTTCCCATCCAATAGCCGATCATGCCTTGGCTCATCGCACCGCAAGTATCCAACGGCATGGCGGGCGTTTTTTCCGATTCGGCCGCCTTTTGCTGCAATAAAATATTCCCCACTTGCGGACCGTTCCCATGGACAAATACGACATCCACATCATTTTCTATAATTTTTACAAGTTGTTCCGCTGTTTTTTCCAATGCTTCTTGCTGTGCCTTTGCCGTAGCATTACCGGATTGTATCGCATTTCCGCCCAGTGCCACTACAATTTTTCTTCGTGCCATGCTTCAACCCTCCAATAGTTTTTTACTTCCAAAAACTTCAAATCGTAATGTTCCCCGTAACTAATTCATAGATGGTGAATATTGCTAAAGCGGCAATAGCAACGGATAAGATCAGTTCCGCCCGAGTAAAGATCCGCTTTGGTTTACTTTTCTTTTGCAGCTTATAATAGATGAAAATGCCTGGTGCATATAAGGTCATGGCCAATAACAAGTAATCCAGCCCAGCCGCATAAACCAACCAAATTCCATAAATACTTGCGACTATACCAATGATTATATTGATGGTTCGGTCTTTTTCTTTGGATCGCAAGCTATACTTCAATTGATAGAACGCCGAAAACGCATAGGGAATTAAAATGGCTGAGGATGCTAGAGAAAACGCAAAATTATACGCTTGATCCGAAATCATGAAAGTTAATAAAAACAGTTGAATTAAACCATTGGTAATCCATAATGAATTTACAGGAGCTTTGTTTTTATTCTCTTTCGCAAACCACTTTGGAAATACACTATCTTTAGCGGCTAGATAGGGAATTTCAGATGCAAGTAAAGTCCAGCCTAGCCAAGCGCCTGAGGCGGAAACAACCAAACCCAGGTTAATGAATGCAGCGCCCCATTTTCCAACAACACTTTCAAATAAATAGGCCATAGCCGGATTTTTTAACTGGGCAATATCCGCTTGCTGCATCAGCCCGAGAGATAATAATGTAATCAATACGTAAATAATAAGTGTGCCTATCAATCCAATGACGGTCGCTTTCCCGACATCACGTTTATTTTTGGCGCGGCCGGATAAGACAACAGCCCCTTCAACACCAGTAAATACCCAGAGAGTTACAAGCATGGTGCTTTTAACTTGGCTGCCTACCGCCCCCCAAGCAAAAGTACCGCCTTGTCCCCAAAATCCGTCTATGAATATATCGATTCGAAAAGCAAAGATTCCCACAATAATAAACACAAACACAGGTACTAATTTCGCGATTGTGGTTACTAAGTTGATAAGCGCCGCCGATTGTACGCCTCGTAAAATCAGCAGGTGAACACACCAGAGCAATATGCTCGCCCCAATAATCGAGGCTATATTTTGCCCCCCATCAAAAATGGGAAAAAAATACCCCAACGCACTAAATAATAAGGTCGCGTAAGCTACATTGCCAAGCCAAGCGGCTACCCAATACCCCCATGCGCTGTTAAATCCCATAAAGTTTCCAAACCCGGCTTTGGCGTAGCTAAAAATACCGCCATCCAAATCCGGTCTTTTGTTAGTTAAATTCTGAAAGGATAATCCAAGCGCAATCATGCCGATTCCTGTGATAATCCATCCGATAATCATCGCTCCGGCGCCGGCTTCTTTGGCCATATCGCTTGCCAGGTTAAACGCTCCGCCGCCGATCATCGAACCGACAACTAGAGCCGTTAGTGTAAATAATCCTAATTTGTTATCTTCACCCATTGCGCTCACTTCCCAAAGTAGCTGCTAAAACCGCTTTAATGGTGTGCATTCTATTTTCCGCTTGATCGAATACTTTGGAATGCTTGCTGCGGAATATCTCATCGGTGACTTCCATTTCTCTTAATCCATGTTTTTCGTAAATTTCTTTGCCATACGCGGTTTCCAGATCATGAAAGGCAGGCAAACAATGCAAGAAAATCACATCGCTATTCCCCGTTTCTTTAATCATTTGCCTATTTACTTGATAAGGGGAAAGCAGTTCAATACGCTCGGCAAATTTATCTTCTTCCCCCATAGATACCCAAACATCCGTGTAGATTACATCCGCGCCGAAAGCGGCCTCTTCAATACTGCTGGTTACCATGACCCGGTCGCTGAATTTTTTGGCCAAATAAACGACTTCTTGTGCCGGCCATAATGTTTTTGGCGCACAAATCCGAACTTCCATGCCAACGATTGAACCGCCGACCAATAAGCTGTTGGCCACATTGTTCCGGCCATCGCCAACATAAACGAGCTTTACATTCCGCAAGTGCCCTATATGTTCCCGGATGGTTAACAAATCCGCGAGCGTTTGGGTGGGATGCCACAGATCCGTTAAACCGTTCCATACCGGTACACCCGAGTGCTGAGCTAATGATTCCACTGTTTTATGGGCAAAGCCGCGGAACTCGATGCCGTCAAACATCCGGCCTAACACTTTCGCCGTGTCTTCTACGGATTCTTTTTTACCGAGCTGGATATCGCCTTTCCCCAAATATTCGGGATGCGCGCCTAAATCCGTACAAGCTACTGTAAAGGCACACCGGGTGCGAGTAGAAGTTTTTTCAAATAAAAGAGCTATATTTTTTCCTTCCAAATAACGATGGGGAATACCGTTTTTCTTCTTTTCCTTTAAATCTGCCGCTAAATCCAGGAGATACAACAATTCCTGTTCCGTAAAATCGATCTCCGCCAGAAAACTTCTGCCTTTTAAGCTTGAATTTATAGTTCTCATATCTATCCCTGCTTTCTCCGAAATTTAAATATCTTTGCGAACGATTGGCATGCTCATGCAACGCGGACCCCCACGGCCACGGGATAATTCCGAGCTCAATATTTCAATAACCTCGATGCCGTGTTCACGCAATAAAGCGTTTGATACATAGTTGCGGTCATACGTAACAACTACCCCCGGCGCAATGGCCAGTGTATTGGATCCGTCATTCCATTGTTCGCGAGCCGAGGCGATTTCATCTCCTCCTCCGCAAGGAATGAGAACCAAATCCTTTAAGCCCAATACCTCTTTTAGCGATTCTATTAAAGAAGTGTGGCGGGTAATTTTAAGCGTTTCTTCATCCGGACCTTGCTCCAAAACATAAATATTCATATTCCCTTGCGGTCCCTGGATCGCCGGATGAATGGTAAATTTATCATAATCAACCATCGTAAATACGGTGTCCAAATGCATAAATGCCCGGCATTTTGGGATTTCTATGGCCAGCACTCGCTTGAACTTTTCTTGGCGGCTAAATAGATTTAGGGCTAATCGTTCGATGGCTTTAGCTGAAGTGCGGGCAGACACGCCAATGGCAATCGTTTCTTCATTCAAAATGAGCTCATCGCCGCCTTCAATGGGAGATTGATAGTTGCGATCCAGCCAAACCGGCACATGATGACCGGCAAATCTCGGGTGATGATTGATAATGTACTCCATA
Source organism: Paenibacillus sp. FSL R5-0527 (assembly GCF_038008055.1). Taxonomy (NCBI): domain Bacteria; kingdom Bacillati; phylum Bacillota; class Bacilli; order Caryophanales; family Paenibacillaceae; genus Paenibacillus; species Paenibacillus sp. FSL R5-0527. The sequence goes on from NZ_JBBOYI010000001.1 coordinate 5,857,185, forward strand.
AACAATGATTCACGTCTGCGTGCGGTTTCTCTCATTTTATTAATCGTTAATCCGTCGCCAATAACCGCTGCGGGATCACGGGTAAAATACAAATTCGGCATGGGAACCAAATAAAACGGGGAATGATCCTCCATAAATTCATAGAGTTGCATTTTCTGGCTCGTTTCAATTTCGTTTTTCCTTACCCCGCTCATTATTTTTTGAACTAAATCTTCATTGGCGAAGGAAAGTAAATATTCTTTTAAAATTTGCTGTGAAACATCTCCTTCAGCCCTTGCTTCCTCTAAAACACGGTCAACAAATTCTTCTCTCAATTTCTTATCCGCCAACGCCTCAGCCGCGAGTTTTTCCAAATAAAGAACTTCAATTCCCCGATTGCGTAATGTTTGGGCAAAATAATCATGTTCTTTTTGAATCACCGGCAAATAGGGGATATCGTCAAATAATAACGGCTGCAAATAATCCGGCGTTAAGTTTTCCAATTCCTGTCCAGGGCGTTTTAATAAAACCGTTTGTAATTCCCCAATTTCCGAAGCAACATGCATGGGATGCTCCATTTGCTGTACCTCCTTTGTAGGCTTTGATGTTTACAAGGACATCATAAAGGGTCCATGCTTTCCGCCTCGTGAAAACGCCAGCATATTTGTCGTGAAATATTGCACAATTTTATTTTTAAAATCATAAAAATCTGTATTTTTATAAAGGATTTTTTCCATTTTTTTGCGAAACCTATTTTATACTGCGCATATATGATGAATAACAAGAAAAAGAGCGAAGGCATGCCCGCTTCAGGCAGCCTACGCTCTTTTCAAGCAATCTCGTATTCTCAATTGACCATCTACCAGCTGATTTTATCTAAAAATCAAATTAAATCTTTCTTCTAAAATCTTTCGCTCCGATCGGTTCCGGGAAATGACAAGACAGGTATCATTCCCGCATATGCAACCCGCCATTTCTTTCCAATTTAGATTATCCAATAAAACACCGATAACATGCGCATTGCCAGGCAACGTTTTAATAATCGTTAATTGATCAACATAATCAATCCTTATAACCACTTCTTGCAACTTCCTCTTTAACTTCAAATCCGTTTGCAAAGCCATTTCTGAAGAAGCATGATATATCATAAGTCCTTTCGGAGAAGCTATTTTGATTAAATTCAGCTCACGGATATCCCGTGAAATCGTAGCTTGCGTTACCATCACATCTTGTTCTGCCAACAATTCTACCAACTTCTCTTGGGTTTCTATTTCATATTCGCTCACCAATTGCTTAATTAATCTTTGTCTTTTTTCTTTTTTCATAGAAAGGCACTCCTTTTTATATTTATAGCATTATCACAATCTTGCTCTAATTTTCTATTATTTGCTATTAAGAGGGATGCAGAAATTCCACATCATACCTTGTCCCGAACTAAAAAAAGGCTGCCATGTTCTTACACATGGCAACCTCCGGGAAACATAACCGTTTAATATTCAAATGCAAACTGCCGGCCCAGCCACTCCAAGCATAACGGAAACCAGGTGGCCAGATGGTCGTCGGGATCGCCTACCTCCGTGCTGCACATCGACATCCCGTGTCTGCCGTTTTGGTAGAGATGGCATTCGAAAGGCACGCCGGCTCGCCGCAGCGCCGAAGCGAACAGCATGGAATTTTCCACCGGCACGGCAGCGTCCTCCACTGTATGCCACAAAAAAGCGGGAGGCGTTGAGGCGGTTACATATTTCTCCAGCGAAAACGACGCTTCCCGTTCTGCATCACTCCATCCGGGACCCAGACGTTCAATGGAACCCCGGTGCGCAAATTCGCCCGCCGTAATAACCGGATAACACAGCACCATCGCATCCGGCCGGCCTTGTTCGCCTTTGCCGCCAGTGGCTTCCTGCAGCTTGGCATGGTCCCATAAGGTCCCCGACGAAGCCGCCACATACCCGCCTGCCGAAAAACCGCAAACGGCGATCTTGTTGGGGATAATGCCCCACTCCGCGGCGTTTTCCCTGATTTTCCCGATCGCTCGAGAGATGTCTATGACCGGCCGCAGCTCGCTCGCATTCTCGCGAATGGAATAATACAGCGTAAACACATGATACCCTTTGGCAAAAAAAGCCGTAGCCGGCGGGTCCGCTTCCCGCGGCGAAAGCATCTCAAAGCCGCCGCCGGGGCAGATCACCACGCAGGGCCGCTCCAAACGGTTGCCCATGCTTTCTTTTTCGATATCGTGCAAATAACCGACCAGTCTGGCCCCGCTGCCGGGATTCGGGTTCAAGTTAACGATCCTCATTTTTTGCCGCCCCCATCTCGAAATTTATTCATAGTCTATTATACTAAGCTCAGCGGGATTTGTTAGGAAGAATGTAACAGGGGTACCATCAATGCTTAACCTCCGGTCAGGAATGGCCTGGCTTTATTAAGTTGTCTTGATGGGTAGCACTGGGGTCTTTGGGAAGCGCAACGAGCACAAACGGAATCAATGCGGCCATCCCTGCCACGAACACGATATAAGGGACAACATGGCCGAAGGAATCAAATAAAAAGCCCCCCAGCGCGGGTCCGACAATCATGCCGATTTGGAGCCTGTGGAATATTTGCCGTAGGCATCGCCAATGTTATGCTCGGAAATGCCCTTCATATACATTGCATCCAGCGAGAATTCCAGCATCGAAAATGAAAGGATAAAGACCGTCCAAAACAAGGCGAATATGCTCAGCCTGGAGGAAAACAGAAGGGCGGCAACCGTTATGCCGGACATCACGGTTGATATAACAACCGACTTGCGGTAACCCATCCGATCGCCAAGTTTGCCCAGATAAGTGCCCGAAAATGAAGACACCAGCAAGGGCACCAAGAAGGTGATGGCGATCTCTTCAATGTCTGCTTCAAAAACATCTTGCAGGTAAGGAATCAACAAAACGATAATCATGCTGGAGATCAACTGGAACAGTACATTCACCGTCCAGACTTTGCGTTTCTCGGGTGATAAAGCAACACTTTGCGGATTCATCATTCGCTTTGGCTCTTCCGGTCTTAAAGTAAGAGCATACAGAAGCGCCAACAAGGCGGCTGCTCCACAAGCTGCGAACAACACCTTCCATCCCTGCAGCAATTCGTAGTTGCTTAATATGTAGAAGCTTAATCCGACGCCGATGAACCCGCCAAGATTGCGGTTGCTGTTAAAGCGCCCCAGTTGTTGTGCTACATTTGTATTGGCATCGGCGATAAGCCCGAAGACGGAAAGGGTCAGCAGAATATTTGCGATGCCGTTCAACACTCTTGCGGTCAGCAAAAGCGATAATTGACCGGCCATAGCAAATGTAAAATAAGCTGCGACAAAAAACAAGAAGGACGCAATAAAGATGGAGCGTCTGCTATATTTATCCGACACTTTGCCAAGCACAAGCCGCATAATCAATTGGACGAGCGAGAACACGGAAACCAGAAGGGTAAATTGAAATGTAGTATATCCGAGTTCCTCAGTATACAGCGGCAACAAAACATCAAAAAAGATAAAGGGTAAAGATATAATTAAAACTGGGATCGATAGTTTTTTATACGGCATTTCCCCACCTCACTTCATAACCTTAATATCAACTTCTGATTAAAGAAAGGGCTGCATCTACCCGTGAATTCTACCTCATAGGCCAGCTGTAAATATGTGATTGATTTCTCACCAAAGGAGGGACATTTATGGACATCCCCAAAGGCACCTACGGCTTTCGGTTCGCGGAAGATCGGGAGCTCCAGTTATGCAGATTATTTGCGGCCGGCTGTGATTCTATCACTACTCCTTCTTATCGTTGGGACGGACTGGTGCGGACTGATGGGCCTCTCCTGCTGTTCCAGTACACCCTTTCCGGCGAAGGTGTATATGAGTCGGGGGACCGGGCTTTCCGCGTCACCGCCGGACAGGCTTTTCTCGCCGAAATTCCGGGACCCCATCGCTATTATTATCCCCCGGAATCTAAAGAGCCTTGGGAGTTTCTGTTCCTGCTGTTTCGGCCCGATCTGATATTACCCCATTGGCGTAAGTTCCTGCGTGAAGCGGGGGAGGTTCCGCAGCTGCCGGCAGACTGTGCGCCAGTCCGGTTATTGCGAATGATTGTGGCCGATGCGGCAGCGGGCAGAATCACCGATCCCTTGATCTCGTCGTCCTGCGTCTACCAGTTCATGACGGAACTGGCCAGACTGCAGGTCACCACGCTGCGGGACAGGGAGAACTGGCCGGAGAATGTGAGGCGCGCAGCTGAATTTATAGAGCACAATTATTCGCGGATGATCAGCATCGATCAGCTTTCCGAGCATGTCTCCCTGTCCAAATACCACTTGATCCGCCGCTTTTCGGCCAGCACCGGCCTGACGCCCGGCGCTTACTTAACCCGCGTCCGCACCGAGAAAGCCATGGAGCTGCTGCGGGGAACCGGCCTTAGCATTGAGGCGATAGCCGAGCGGATCGGCTACTCCAGCGGAAGTTATTTTATCAAAGCGTTCCGCAGTTTGACCGGGCTTACCCCGGGAGAATTCCGCAGCGGGGGCCAAAGCCTTGCTTATCGCAAGTTGTTCTTCGATTGACCGCAATATTGTACTATCGGGCTTTCAAGATTACTATAGATATCGCTAATCTCCTTTATTATGATGAACATGGCAAGAGCAATAATTAATCAGTAAAGGAGCTTAACAATGGATCATAAGCTTGCAGCGCCTACTCCGCCGCTGGGCTGGAACAGTTGGGACTGCTACGGCGCGGCCGTAACGGAAGATGAGATTCGGGGCAATGCGGAATACATGGCAAAGCATCTTAAAGCATTCGGCTGGAGCTACATTACCGTCGATATTCAATGGTACGAGCCCTATGCGCATTCCTCCCAATACCGGCCGTTTGTTCCGCTTGTGATGGACGGCTATTCCCGGGTCATGCCTGCCGAAAACCGGTTCCCCTCCGCGGCGGGCGGCCAAGGCTTTAAGCCGTTAGCCGATTATGTTCACAGCCTTGGACTGCAATTTGGCATTCATATCATGCGCGGCATTCCGCGGCAGGCAGTTCATGCCGCCACTCCAATTCTGGGTACAGCCGCGACGGCGCGCGATATTGCGCATACGAACTCAATCTGTCCATGGAACACGGATATGTACGGTGTGGATGCCTCGAAGGAAGGGGCCCAGGCCTATTACGATTCTCTCTTTGAACTGTACGCAGAGTGGGGCGTCGACCTGGTGAAGGTGGACGACATCGCGGCTTCCAAGCTGTATGACACTCATCAGCCGGAGATCGCTCTGATCTCCAAAGCGATCGAGCGCTGCGGCCGGCCCATGGTGCTGAGCCTATCACCCGGACCCGCTCCGGTGGAATACTCGGCGTTCTTCGCCGAGCATGCCAACATGTGGCGTGTCACGGATGACTTCTGGGACCAGTGGCCGCTCCTGCTGGATATGTTCGACCGTTGCCGGGCTTGGCAGGGCGTACCGGGGGGAGGTTCCTGGCCGGACTGTGACATGCTGCCACTCGGCCACATCGGCATTCGCTCGGTCGATGGCGGGGGTTCAGACCGCTGGACCCGGTTCACGCGCGACGAGCAGCTAACGATGATGTCGCTCTGGAGCATCTTCCGCTCGCCGCTCATCTTTGGCGGCGAATTGCGGGACTGCGACGACTGGACGCTGTCGCTGCTGACCAACCGCGAGGTTCTGCGCATGCACCAGGAGAGCCGCGGAGCCAAGGAAGCGTTGCGCCAAGGAGATCTTATCGTCTGGACGGCCGAAGACGCCGAAGGCTCCCGCTACGCTGCCGTATTCAACATCGGCGAAAACCCGCTGCCGCTCGACCTGGCCCTGGAACAGGTCGGCCTGACAGGTATCGCCGCAGGCACCGAGCTATGGAGCGGAGCGCCCGCCGAGCTTACGGCAGGCACGCTGCGGGCCACTGTGCCGCCGCACGGGGTGCGACTCTATCGGTTCTTTTGAGAAATAACGAAGAGATCTGCCCGCAGGGGAGGCAGATCTCTTTTCCAATTAATGATTATCGTTAAGATACGCGCGGATGACAATGTCTTGATCGTGATTGCCGAATCCGGAACCATACATTGTCAAGCCCCCTACGTTAACAGCCCGCTCATCCACCGCGAAACGAAGCGTCCAGAACGGTTCCCGCAGCTTGATATCCGCGAGGGTCACCGCCGACATCCGCTCATCATCGATAAATGTACCCGACACGTCGATGCGGATCGTCTTCAATAACCCGTATTGATTCACATTACGATGCCACCATTCGGGTGTAAATTTCCCCCGTGCAGCCCTTCCGAAATCAGCCGGACTTGTCCATGTGCCAAGGGAGATGCCGTTGAAGATGAATTCAATATCAGAAGGCCAATAATCTCTTAAACCGGGAGCTTCCGAAGCGATCTCCATGGAGATTTCGATGGCGTCCGCGGTTTGATCGGCCAGCAAAAAGTTAGGCATTTTGTATTCCACATACCCCCACCCAAACCACAAAATGGCGGCGTGAACCCGCTCGGGATCGAGGAAATAGCGCGGATCGTCCCAAACTCCGATTTCTTTCTCGCGTGTACCGAGCCCGCAAGTAGGATAAACTTCAAAAGCGGTGTAATGACCGACGGAAATACTTTGCTCCCTGATCTTTGCGGTGGGGCCGGCAGACGGCAGCTCAATTTCGACGGTTTTTTGCTTGAGGAAACAGATTTTGTGCGTCCCCCCGTTCAGCCGTACCCTGCGGCTTCCGACGAGCCCGGCCTGTTCGAGTTTTCGGATGTGCATGGTAACGATCGAGGGGCTGAGCTCCAACCGGTTCGCAATATCCTTCACATTCATCTCGCAATCGGCAAGGAGACTCATCATTTTCCAGCGGACTTCGCTGGCCAATGCTTCGTATAGCGGCATAAACTTCGGTTCTCCGTTCGCTTTAATGATCATCATAATCTCCTGACCGTAACAATTTAATTCACATATATATTAATTTAAAAGATTTAACATGAATCATCAAGCCTAATCCATTGCTTGATATTAAACCATGGTGTTTAATTTTCTTAGCTGCTAATCACATTAGATTTATATATATGTGAATTTATGAAAGAGGTGGACCTATGAAATACAATAACCCGGTCATCAAAGGATTTTATCCCGACCCCAGTGTATGCAAAGTAGCAGATACCTATTATCTGGTCTGCAGTTCCTTTCAATACTTTCCCGGTGTTCCGATTTTTGAGAGCAAAGACCTGATTAACTGGAAGCAAATCGGTCACTGCCTAACCCGAGAGAGCCAGATTCAGCTCGGCAAGGTAAGCAGTTCCGGCGGCGTTTTCGCTCCTACGATCCGGCATAACAACGGGAGATTCTACATGACCACGACCAACGACACCACTCGTCAAAATTTCTATGTTTGGACTGACGATATTTACGGTGAATGGTCCGAACCGATCTATGTGGATCAGGGGGGAATCGATCCCGATTTGTATTTCGAAGACGGAAAGGTCTTCTTTATGAGCAACGGGAAAGACGATAACGGGACCTACGGCATTGTTCAGTGTGAAATTGACATTGAAACGGGCGGCAAGCTGTCGGCAAGCCGTTCGATTTGGCAAGGTACAGGCGGACGATATTTGGAAAGCCCGCATATGTATAAAATCAATGGCCGGTATTACCTTATGGCGGCTGAAGGCGGAACTGAATATGGACATATGGTCACTTATGCACGGGGAGATTCCATCTCCGGTCCGTTCGAAGCTTATCCGCACAATCCCGTACTGACCAATCGCAATCTGGGCGGTTATGAGCTGCAGGGGGTTGGCCATGGCGATCTGATTCAAGATCACGACGGAAATTGGTGGATGCTCCATCTGGGCTTCCGTCAAATCGGACGTTGGCTTACCTACCATCACCTTGGCCGCGAAGTTTTCCTTACGCCGGTTACTTTTGGCGAGGATGGCTGGTTTACGGCAGGACATAACGGCACGACCCTTACGAGTTTTGAAACCGATCGGATCGCATGTCATGTTATCCAGCAGGAGAAAAAGATTTACACTTTCGAGAACACGAAGTGGAATCTGGACTGGTGTTATCTCCGTCATCCTGTTGTGGAGAACTATCGGTTGGAATTCGATAAGGCAACGCTGAAAGGGACCGGAGTGACGCTGGATATGCCGGAATCCCCGACATTTATCGGCATTCGCCAAAGGGACTTTAACGCGGAAATCTCTTGCGATGTACAGCTGACAAGCGGAGAAGCCGGCATCACGCTGTATATGGATGAACATCATCATTATGATTTAGCTGTACGTAAAGATGAGCACGGGTATAAAGTGATCGAGCGCCTGAATATTGGGGATATTAAATCCATTGAAAATGAAGTTGACCTGAGAAACAGCAATCATGCTACTGTGATGATACGGGCAGCCCATGAGCGCTATAGCTTCTTCCTTCATGCAAACGGCGAGGACATCCTCTTAGGCACGGCGCAAACCAGATACCTTTCCTCCGAAGTTGCGGGAGGATTTACTGGCGTGCTCATCGGTTTATATGCCTGTGGGGAAGGATCTATGGCTGAGTTTTCAACATTTAAGTGTGAGTATCTTTAAAACTCTTCTCCTCATATTAAAGGACGCTCCCTTGCCTTCGCTCGGGCTGCGTCCTCCTCATTATATCGGCGTATAGATGCCCCCGCTCATAAACGGAGCCTCCAAAATAGAGTTGATCTCATCCTGTACGGATAAGCTCTTTGCTACACTGGGGCAGAATCATAAAACGATACGCAACATATCCATGTCTGCCCGTGTATCATCGTTACTACTCTGTAAAATGTCAACTCGCTTAATTAACTCTTGGCCAACCGGCACGATGACCGGTGTAACGACAGGATAGCCGGCCTGTTGAATATGCTCGATATCAAACTCAAGCAGCAACTGGCCTTTTTTCATTTTTTCGCCGGTACCTGCATGAGCTGTAAAACCTTCCCCCTTAAGGGAAACTGTGTTCATGCCAACATGGATGAGAATTTGTATTCCGGATTCATGTTCTAAAACCAGTGCGTGCTTGCTCTTCTCCATAATATGGGCCACAGTTCCGTCAAAAGGGGCAACAACCTTCCCTTCATAGGGGTTAATGGCTATTCCTTCCCCCATGGCTTTACTTGAAAAGGCCTCGTCTTCCACTTGTTCAATAGAAACCACTTTTCCGATTAATGGAGCGGCAACCAACACCTCTTGGGGAGTGCTTTTCTTTTTACGTCCAAACATAAGATTTATCCCTTCTTATTTCTTGATTAGGCCAAGTCGTTCGAATTCTTCCGGCGGCGCCTCGATTTCCTTCATTTTATTAACTAGTTTTTGGACCATGACTTTTTCAATTTCTGAATCATCCAGCGCATTTTCTTGCTTTGGATCCTTTTCCATGTCAAACAGTAAATTTCCGATTCCGTAAGAATTAATATAGTTTTCAACAGGCAACTGCAATACAGGCATGCCGTTGGTAAAACGATTTCCTGGGACAAGTTTCACTTGTGACAAGGAATCATCGGCAAAGAACCCCCTCATTCTTGTCATCGCAAGTGTCTGATTAACCAAAGGGCCATTATCCGGTTTAGCCGAGCTGCGCATATACACGTATCTGCCATCAAATATGCTAACATGTCCGCCGTTGACCCCAAAAAGAATTTCAGCATGATGACCCATTTCCTCTTTGATCATGGAGATCAAAGACCTGCCGTCACGACTGTAACCGTCGGAAACATTGAAGTAATCTAACAGGGTTGCCGCAATGTCTATGGTTTGACACAGTCCATCGTAGACTTTTCCGTCATCATGATCTTCTCCGGGTATATGCATAAAGAACGGAAGGTGAATAATTTCTTCATACATGGGTGCAATATTTTTGCCCACCCAGTCATGTTCTCCCAGCAGGAAGCCGTGATCCGTATTGACGATAACCAAGGTATCTTCCCACATATTGTGATCGTCCAAGAAGTCCAGCACCCGGCCCAAATGATAGTCACACATGCTGAGCAATGCAGCATATTCTTTTCTCATCCCGTCGATTTGTTCATGATTACTGTCCGCATCCATTTTTTGATACTTTGGCCAAAAGGGGATGTCTTTATCTTCCTTGCAATCATAAAGCTGCCGGTACTTCTCCGGAACATAAAAAGGCTCATGGGGATCGAAGCATTCAATTTGCAAAAACCAGTTATCCTTATCATGATGGTGAGCAAGAAAATCCAAGCCTGCCTGAATCGTTTGAACGCTGGACATATCCTCTTCGTTTAATTGTCTGGTTCTGTTGGCGTAATGCTGTACTGCCGAAATTCCTGCTTTATTGAACGGGTTTTGATTATCCATGGACATCGCTTGGCTGCGCGGAACCCAACGGTCGCCTTCCTGCCCTCTAAACCCTTCCCACGTCGAATAACGGTTATGGTACGTAGCTCCGCCATCCTCGAAATAATGAGAATGATCCGTAACCAGATGACAGTAAACCCCCTTTTCTTGCAGCCTCTCAAAAACCGAGTTATCAAAGCTTTCCAGCGGCCCCCAGCCACGATGAAGGAAGTTATATCTCCCTGTATGCAGCTCTCTTCTTGCCGGCATGCACGGCATGCTTCCGCCATAGAAGTTGGCAAAAGTCACGGTTTTCTCTCTTAAACGTTCAAAGTTAGGCGCTTTGACCCAATCGTTTCCATAGTTAGGCAAAAAACTGCGGGTTAATGTATCAAACATAATCATAAGAGCTCTCATGGTTTCTCCATCCTTTTGAATTGCTTCTTTATTTTCACGGCGATTATTTAACGGCATTTACGCTTTTGCTGTCATTCCAGAAGAAAAGGGTAAGCAAGCAAGTGACGATGAAGGCCATCGTAATTCCGATGACAGCCCCGAAAAAGCCCATGTCGAAGCTCCCGTGGTTAATGTAATTAGGCAACGCCAAGATCCCCATACCGCCGACCACATAAGCTTTGGAACCCAGGAATCCCATGACCCCTCCGCCGATGGAAGCCCCTGCAAGAGTAAAGATAAAAGGATACTTATTGGGTAACGTTATTCCATAAATGGCAGGTTCCGATATGCCAAAAATCCCCGTCGCAAAACATGGAACACATAGTGTCTTCAGCTTGGAGTTTTTGGTTTTCAAAAAGACGCCCAGCACCGCACCCAATGTTGCGAATGGCGTTCCCAGCATTAAAGCCAGAAGTGGATCGAAGCCGAATTGGGCTATTGTAATTAAGCTAATAGGTATCAATCCCCAATGCAGACCGAACATGACAAACACCTGCCATAATCCCCCGATAAACAAACCCGCAAGCGTTGGATTCAAATCATATGCTCCCTTGGCCAAAAAGCCCAACATAGCTCCTAACCAGGTCGCCGCAGGACCAATAATTAAAAAAGTGAGCGGAACAATAATAATCAGGGTGGCAAAAGGCACCATAAACATTTGAATCACCTTGGGCAGAACCCTTTTTAACCAATTCTCGATTTTGGCAGCAAAGAAAACGGCTATAATTGAAGGAATGACCGATTGCGCATATTTCATTAACAAGATCGGTACTCCGAATACCTCAAAGTATACAGGCGCCTGAAAAATCGTTCCCTCAAAGAGGGTATAGATTGGTTTTCCTTCACTCAGTAAAGCGGTCAAACTTGGATAGACCAGGGAAGCTCCGATGATAATGCCCAAAATGGGAGACAGTCCGAACTTGTTTGCGGAAGTATAGGCCAAGATGATCGGGAAGAAATAAAAGAAGGTATCCCCAATCGCCCATAATAAAATATAAGCCCCGGATTGCGCGGACAATACGTTCGTAGCCAATAAGACCGCCGCCAGGCCTTTGGCGATACCTGAAGCTGCCAAAAGACCTAATGCCGGTGTGAATACGCCCGAGATCACATTGATAAAGCGATCAAGTACCTTTGCCTTCTTGGCGGGTTTTTGAGCGGCTGACGCACCTTCACCTTCAACTGGAGCATCACCGCCTTGTTGTCTTGCCTTCACAACTTCCTTATACACATCGGCTACATGCGGCCCAATGACAACTTGATATTGTCCTCCACTTTTTACAACCGTTACTACCCCATCTAATTTCTTTAAATCTTCTGTCTGTGCTTGCCCGTCGTCATGTAATTTAAACCTCAAGCGTGTCGCACAGTGTTCCAAACTTGAAATATTTCCGGACCCGCCTACGTTTTTAATGATTTCCTTAGCCAGTGCTTCATAGCTCATCCTGTTTGCTCCTTCCGTAGCTGCAAGTAGTTCTAATCCGGATTAGTCGAACCATTGCATTTAAGCAAGCGCTTACGATAAACTTAGTATAAAGTCGCTGCAAACGAAAAAAAACACTTTCAAGGAACCTTGGGAAATTGTCCAACATTCAGAAAATGATTGGGAAAGAAAGGATTTACGATGAAGTTTGAAAAAATCTTAGAGAAGCACTATGCCAAACTAAATGAACTGGATCACCAAATCGCTGCTTTTATTCTGAGCCACAAAGCGGAGATTTCTAACCTCAGTATTGTGGAACTGGCTGAAAAAAGCTTTACCTCCAAGTCCTCCATATTCAGATTTGTACAAAAGCTGGGCTTTTCAGGCTACTCGGAATTTAAATATCTGATTCAATGGGACAATCACAATAATCAGACTCCTCCGGTCATTCCGATTGAGCATGTTGGGCAGCAATTGATTAATATCTTGAATAAAACAAAGCAAATGGATTTATTAAAGCTGTATGACAAAATCTATAATAGTAAGCGTATTTATTTGCTGTCTACAGGATTGACCCAGCAGCTTCAAGCGCAGATGCTGCAACGCAATTTCTTAAAAATGGGCATCAGCATGAGCCTGATCCCGTTAGACATCGGAACTCATTTAACAAGCGCGGTCATCGAAAAATTGGAACCCGAGGATCTGTTGATTGTATTTTCGTTTTCCGGCGAAAATCATGCCATGAAAGAAGCCTTGGCCATACCTTTACTTAAAAAAATTCCGGTTATATCCTTTACAAACACCAGTCAAAACTGGCTTAGTCATCATTCTGTCTTTAATATTTCAACTTATTCTGAAGACTCTGATGAGACTCATTTCACCTCCAGTTTCATACACAATATTATTGATTTTATTACATTTGAGTTTGAGCAATATCTTAAGGAGAAAATGAGTGCCCGTTTATAATAGGAAATTCCCGTACACAAATAAAGGGAACCAATGTGCCAGTTGCGAAAACAAACATGATCCTCTTCTTCATCGTAGCCTGCTGAAAATAATTTAATACCAGTCTAACCCCCACTGCCTTGCACCCCTTCTTGCTGCGCTAGTGCTTTCGCAGATATTTTGGTGTGACCCCAAATGCCTTCTTAAACATCCGGCCAAAATATCCGGCATTCTCAAAACCGACCGTTGCGGCAATTTCCGTAACGGTATTTTCTGTGGTTTGCAGCAGTTCTCTGGCTTTATTCAAGCGGAATTGGATCAGATAGTCTACAGGAGAAGCATCTGCTCCTTCCTTGAAGCAGCGCAGCGCCTCGCTTCTGCTTACCTTGGCGGCAGACGCTATATCCGCAAGGCGGATTCTTTCCGTATAATTCTCATAAATGAACTCCAGCATTAGCCGCAACCGTTCCTGAGTGGTCAGAAAACCCGCGGTTTGCGGCAATTCCATGCAGGACTGCTGATGCAGATACAATGTGCGCCAGATGGAGGCGATATTGATCTGTACGTCGATTTCCCTTGTCTCTTCCTCTGAATTCAATAAGTGGAATATCTGTTGCAAGGATTGCAGAATCTCATTTTGCCAATCTATCTGGCTGCTTAAATATAAGCAAGAGATTCGAGAGCATAATATAGGTTGTATAAATTTTTGGTATACCATTTGATTTCCGCCCGAAATCAGCTCCGGAGAAAATACGATATTGGGCACAACCGCTCTTCCCCCTGCCTCATAACCGTGAATTATTCTCGAATTAATGAAAATTCCATCCCCTTTGCCGAGCTGCACGATTTCTTCTCCGATCAGATAATCCGCCGTTCCTTCCTGAATGACGGCAAACTCCAATTCGTCATGCCAATGTCGATTGACGTTGTGATTCGGGAAATTGTCAGTATCGTCCAGGTAATATTGGATCGGGAATTGTTTGGAGCCATGTGTTGCCAACTCCCGAAGCCGTTCATCCGTAACAACCGCTGACTGCAATTCAAGCACCCCCTTTTTTTGCGATATTGTACTATAATTTCGCGTAATTCTGCAAGAAAATCGACATCATTTTGTGATATATTTAAATTCCTGTCCAGGCAACTTGGTATGAAATCCCTTTATTTTACAATATCACAGGAGGGAATTATGGCTACACTGCTTTTAATGATCATCTACATCGCATTCATCAGTTTGGGGATACCGGATTCATTGTTCGGGACCGCCTGGCCTGCGATTAATCAGGAATTCGGCTTGCCGGTTTCGGCGGCGGGGTATGTTACGTTTACCATTTCAGGATGTACAATTATTTCCAGTCTGGTAAGTGCAAAGGTGATTAACAAATACGGAACGGGCAAGGTCACGGCAATAAGCGTCGTTATGACCTCTGTTGCTCTGCTTGGCTTTTCTTTTTCGCAAAACCTGGCGTGGTTTTGCCTGTTTGCCATTCCGCTCGGACTAGGGGCTGGGGCTGTAGATTCAGCGCTCAACAATTACGTGGCGCTCCACTATAAGTCCACCCATATGAATTTTCTGCATTGCTTTTATGGTATCGGGGTTTCTTTAAGCCCGTATTTGATGTCGCTTGCGCTTTCGGAGCAGAACAACTGGCGGGGCGGCTACTACACTGTATTCATCATACAAAGTGTCATCGCATTGATTGCCCTGTTTTCGTTGCCGATATGGAAGAAAGCCAACCAGAACAAGCAGGAGGCGAAGGATGAAGTTTTTAAAACGGTCAGTATCGCATATCTGTTTAAGCTGTCTTCGGCAAGAGCGGTGTGGTTGATACTCATCAGTTCCTGTGCGATTGAATACACTGCCGGCGTTTGGGGAAGCACCTTTCTGGTATATACCAAAGGCTTGTCTGCAGAGAGCGCAGCCAAAAGCCTTACTTTGTATTACGTCGGAATGGCGGCGGGAAGGTTGCTGTCAGGCTTATTGGCGGATAAGCTGACGAGTTGGAAATTGATTCATATCGGACAAAGTATCCTCGTTGCCGCGATTGTGGTGCTCATGCTGCCATTGCCCACAGCTGTATCGGCTGCCGCCCTGTTTTTGGTCGGCCTTGGCAACGCACCGATCTTCCCGAATCTCCTCCACTTGACGCCAAAAAACTTCGGGAAAGAAATCTCACAGTCGATGATGGGCGCTCAGATGGCCGTCTCCTACGTGGGAATCGCACTAATGCCTCCGCTGTTTGGCTTGCTGGCACAAACGCTTGGCGTTAGTATGTTCCCATATTATCTGATGGTGCTATTCGCGGTCATGTTCTTGTCCATGGCCCGCCTGACAGCAATATTAAAAAAGCAAAATAGTTATGACTAGGCTAAAGCAAAAATAAGAAAAAGTCCTTAATAAATATTGGACTTTTTCTTATCAGCACTAATCATTCGCTTAAAATAATCTCACTTCTTCTGCTTATAAAACTCATGATACAGCTTCATGAGCGCTCTTTTTTCGATCCGGGACACGTAACTGCGGCTGATCCCCAGTTCCTTGGCGATTTCGCGCTGGGTCCGTTCTTCTCCCCCATGCTCCAGCCCGAACCGCCCTTTGATCACTTCCTGCTCCCGTGCGTCCAATATATCGAGGTTCCGGTATATTTTGCTCTTTTCCATTTTGAGCTGTACCCGATCCACCACGTCATCCGCTTCCGTCCCCAAAATATCGATCAGGGTAATCTCATTGCCTTCCTTATCCGTCCCGATCGGATCATGCAAAGATACGTCCTTCCGCGTTTTTTTCAGCGATCTCAAATGCATGAGAATCTCGTTTTCGATACACCGCGCCGCAAACGTTGCCAATTTTGTGCCTTTTCCTAGACGGAAGCTTTCGATGGCCTTAATCAGCCCGATCGTGCCGATCGAGATCAAATCCTCCAGATCCTCGCCGGTGTTGTCGAACTTCTTGAGATTGTGAACAAAGTCCGGTATTTTTTTCTTCTTGATACCACTTATCAAAAAGTCCAACGGATGTAATACTTAACTCTGTCCCATCTGCTGTATCACCATCTGCTGGCTTTTTAACAGTGATAATAATCTCATCATATAACATTTCAATAATGTTTCGCTTTAACTCAAAAGGTACTTCACTGCTGTTTGATATTCTTTCACGTAACTTTTCAACCTGACTCATTATTTGATCGACTGTTAGTTCCTCCATCCGATGAGAATCGATTTTGGACTGATAATTCACAATCTCATCTTCTAACGCTGCGATTTCTTTCTTATATATTTTCCGATGATTGTCATATCGCTTCTCATCTTCTAAAGTCTCTGCTTCAAAATAAGAACGTTCTGCCTTCTCAAGTGCTTGCTTTTTCTTTAGCAACTGCTTTTCTAATACAGCCAACTTTTCTCTAACACCTGAAATCGAATCATTACCTTTATTTTTGATACGTGATACAAACTTCTCAGGATTAGTAACTATCTCAAGTACCTGATTCCAAATAAAATCCTCGATTAGATCAGCATTTAAAGCTGGAGCTTCACACTTTTTGACTTCTGGTCCATATTTTCTTGGGTTTTTATTAGGACATCTGTAACTCCGACTCTTCATTATTTCCCCAGTTTCTTTATTCTTAGCTCCTTTGTACGTTGTCGCTTGATATGTTCTCCCACAGTGACCGCACTTTAACAAGGATTTCAACAGGTACTCATACTTCTTGTTCCCAACATGTTTAGTCGTATCATTTTGTATTCTTTGCTGCTGTGCCAATTTCCAGAGCTCCTCATCAACAATTGGAGTGACATCAACTGTTAACCATTCTTCTTCAGGTCTAATTTTGTATGTTTTCTTCGGATTACCCCCGACTGTCAATTCACCCCGTTTTTTCTCAGTGGCTCTACGATTGTAGTAATACTTACCTATGTATATTTCTGATGTTAAAATCCGTCTAATACTTGATGCATTCCAATTCGGACTTTCTCCTCGTTTAGGCTCTATCTTTCCGTAGAGACGTTCTCCAATTTCCCTTAGTGTCAATTTCTCAAAAACATACCACTCATAAATCATTTGGACATATTGTCGTTCAACATCATTGATAACAAGCTGTCCATTTTCATCTTTGTCGTAACCAAACGGTGCAACTCTCATTGGCATTATCTTTTTTGCATTTTTAACTTTGGACAATCTTCCCCGAATCGTTCTTTTCCTGATCAACGCCAATTCATAAGACGCAATTGCGGACATAATATTAAAAAACAACTGACCTTCAGGCGAATCATTAAATTGTGTATCGGTAAAATATAACTTCGCACCATTCTTTTCAAACTCACGACATGCAATTAGTTTATCTGTAAGATCTCTGCTGAAACGGTCTGGGTGAGTACAAATAATTGCTGAGACTCGACCACTCGCAACATCTTCTCGTAACTTTGTGAGTTCAACCCTTGTATCAATATCTTCACCACTTCGTCCCTCTTCCCTATAAATGATTATGTTTGATTCAAAATAACCCAGTTCCTTTGCTTTCTCTTTACAAAGTCTAATCTGTTCATCGAGACTTGTATTATCTGTTTGTTGTAATGTTGAAACCCGTGCATAAATTCCAATCGCCATTAAATATCACCTTGTTTACAATGATTTGTCATCATTATAATCAAAGTATGGGAAAGAGTAAAGAAAAGAAGGCTTCTCAATTTACAGAAGCCTTCTCAGTGAATAATAAATGTTCCATAATATATTTAATCAATTGCTCTTCCTTAGCTTCATACTCAGCGATCTGTTTTGGAGTGTATTTTGTCCCATTCGGAACATACGTGAAAGTAATTTTCTTTTGCCTTTTCTTTTTACTCATCTTGGTGATCACACTCCCATCACCAATCCCTATGCCATTCGGATTTTGTCCTACAACCTTTTTATTTAGATCTTTAACACTAGACATGCGTATCACTACTCCTTAAAGCGATTTGGAGCAATAACCCCATGTCCTATGTGAAAAATCTCTTATTCATTCTCCGAATAATGATTTCAACACCCTATCCAAATGAAAATAAACCCCTTGAATAATAAACAGACCCCCTCATAAAAACAGAACATACACCCCCGAAGAAACATGACTCCCAGAATTATGACAAGACCCATTACCGACTTCATATAAACGATCAAAATTTTATATTTAAGCCCTTCCCAAAATACAAAAATACCAATTACAAAGTCTTAGATCCGATTTTCTCGTTAGATATGTAAAAAATTTTATGAAAAACAAAAAAGTCCGATTCTCCGTCACTAAAACGGAAAATCGGACTATTTCACCATAATTCAAACAAAACCAAAACCATCATGTCACCAACACTAAATTTTCTCTGATAACAGTTACCTCAATTTTGCAGAAAGAATATTTTTCATTGGAGTCATCCGTTACATACGCATTAAGGACGCCTTGTTGAGCCTCAAAAAGTGTCTGATCGATATAATTTTGAATTGTTTCCTGACGAGTACTTCCTTCATATCCCTCTTCATGAAGTGCTTCTTCATAAATATTTGTCGGAACGCAAAGATAACATTTCTTCGTGATTAAGTTATCAAAAACATATGTAGGATACTCACTCGAAATGTCGATTTCCTTTCCGTCCATATCAATTGCAAGCAAGATGTGATACACAAGTTGTCCTTGTTCCAGCAAATCAGATATTACCTCAAGATCTTGTTCAGTTGGTTCGGATTGAAAAATCTTATTGTAATGAATGTAGTTCGTCCTAAGAACACGACCTTCTTTGAAAGATTCAATGATACTCTCTTTTATCCCGAAAATTCTCATGATATCCTCAGCCAGTCTTTGACTTCTCGTGACAAAAGGTATTATTTTCCTGCTTCTGACCACCCTCGGATCAACTTTTCCATTATCGTCCGCCATAAAAAATCAGCTCCTTCATATAGATTCCAACTCATAATCCGATACACATTGAAATTGCCTGAAAGCAGGGATAATGGTTGGTTATACTATATAAAAAAGCTCTGCTTTACACTCCAAATTCAGAGGGTTTCTCGATACTTTTCAAAGATTTCTCTGTAGAAATTTTACGAAGTGTCTGTAAATGAACATAATCCCCATACAACGCCTTCAGATTACTCAAATGAAAAAAGTCGGATTTCAATATCCGACCGAGAATCAGATTATCTGAACTCAATTAAAAATAACTATTGATAGTGCCGCGGCGCATCCAAATCATTCTTAACTCACACCATGAAGAATTTACAATTCATTCTCAAGTAATGATTACCATCTGCCATTTTGACTGAATCATTAGTGAACGATTCAATCTTCCCAACGGTGTCCAACTCTCCAGCGATCCATACTTCTAAATCTCTTTGGAATATAATCGCTCGTTGAAAATCTGCATCATCAATACAAACTTTTCTCTTTTTCAAGCCGTATTCACCCCATATTACCCAACCCCATCCATAGTGACGAATACCGATCCATATAATTAATGCGTTAATCGGTACTCTCTTAATGCCTGTTTAGAACGTTCTTTCCCCTTCACTTTATCCTTTAACATTTTTTCCAATAAAGGTCCAAACTTCTCACGATATCGCGGCTGAACTATCCAACTACCATCTGGACCTTTTTCATCAATTGGAACAATGAAGGAAGTAATCGGTCGAATTAGTTTCTCGTAAACACTTCTCGTTTTTTCTGGTCTATTACGCTTAAATTGTATCATTGGAGTCGGTAATTTTGCTTTTCCATTAGAATACGCTCTCCAATTAAATGCAACGTATCCACCGCGCGGATCACCGTTCGCCTCAAAATATCCACAGTATTCATCTCTGATAATAAGAAACATCATCTCGTAATAAGATAAATCAAATTCTTCGTTTGCTTTTACTTTTCGTAATGAAACATCGCGCTTATAATCAATACCTGTTTTATTATTTAATAAGATATTTATCACGGGAACTTCAATATCTTCATCTGATGTTAATGTAATACCCACTTTTGTTGGACAATCTTCCTTTTCTCCATTACCGCCTTTTGAACGCTTATCCAGTATCGATTGAAATCCCAATAACCGTTTGAAGTGTAAGGTTCCTGACTTGCTTGATAGATATTTGTATTGCTCTTCTGATAACGAATCTATAATCTCTTGACCCATTGCTAACATTTTCAAATAATAGGTCGTTTTCTTACCGTATGCCATTATTCCACTCCCAAAATTGAAGTTCTTTGATAGAATACCCCGGCTCCCGATTGAAACTTTCATAATACAATTTACGGAACCTTTCTTTATTGTAATCCACTTTGTGTTCCTCAAATATCAGATATATAGTATCAAGAGTAGATAACCAATACTGACCTATCCCAAGCTCTGTAGCCAAATACTGCTTTGACCCATCGCCCTCTAGAACCTCTATCGGCTTTATGAAAAACCTTGTTTCCATATAAGTACTTGTGTCAATCCCTATATCTAGCAAATGTAACTTCTCGACCCTACTAATAAAATAACTGTCATTTTCAAACCGTAACTCCTTATCTTCCAATACAGTTACAATACCATCATATTTTGTTACCTTATTTGTTGGAACATTTTTAGCCATTCGAGACTCTTTAGGTAATGCATTAAAAGAATTATGTATTACATATTGAGTAACTTTGGAGCGAATAATGGGATAGTATTCTAAAGTCAGATAATCTTCACCAAACTCTCTTAAGACAGCAGGGTAGCAAGAGATCAAATCACCTGGATCACTTTTCTTTACATTAACTCTTTCATAAAGAAGTACTACATCCCCAATTTCAAAGTTACCTCGTAAATACTGGTATTTTTCCTTCATACCGTAACTTCTATTCATCGTTCCAAGTTGACGATTATGCATCACAAATGCAAGCCAATCAAGGTTTAAGAAATGAACCTTTAATTTATTGTCCACAAAATCACGCATCATATCAAAAAAATTATCATAGGGATTCTCTTTTTGTTTAAATGGAAATTCAACTATACCATCTAACAGCTTATTCCCGTAAGTCATTAATATCTGTAAATCAACGTACTCAAATCTTTGAGGAAGATAATTTGCATGATCAATAACAATTCTCGGAATCTTGATCCTATCTCTGACTCTTTTTACGATTATAAAAGCCACTAGACTTATATATGCTGCTGATTTGTTAAAACTATCATTCATCAATGAATTTGATACTACGTCATAGTGGAAATCATATATAACTTCGTTCTCATTTTCTTTTTTGAATACAACCCCTTCAACCGATTCAGTGAAAAATTTCCTCTCATCAAATGCTACCAGTTTGGATTTTTCAAAATTACCTCCCACATTCAAACCGTTATAAACAACAAAACTAAAATACTCACTATTCTTAATACTCTCTTCAATTGTTACATTTGATAAATCCAATTCTTTACCCAACAACAGTTTGGAATACTTTCCTAATTCATATACAAACAACAATTCTGTGCCATTATATATTTTTGTCACTCGATTAAAATTATCAGGCAACAATTCATTAAGATGAATTTTCGACATGTTTCTCCCTCTTTCATCTGGTATCGAAGAAAGGTATACACAATAATTCAATATAAATTGAAATACTCCTTCTATCAGAACAGATCTCGTCCGACAAAAGGAGTATGTCATTCTTCCTATACAGTAACTACATAGCAAATCACAATTAATCCTCTACATACCCCGTCGAGGAATCAATACTAATGGTATTCGTTGCTCCGTCCCAAGTTACCCCAAAATCGATGACCGCCGCTACATCCCGCAATTTGAAATAATTGTTACCGTTGATCAAATAGGCTGTCAGTTTGACTTCCTTACCATCAAGATAAATTGTCGAAGTGGAAAGTTTCGCCTCCGCCGTTGCAGGTTTTTCGGCAACTACCAACTCGCCTCCAACTGCCGTATACGCTTTACCCGATTCGAGAGAGATCGCATTCTTCTTCCCGTCCCATCCCACTTCAAAGCTCTTTTCGGTTCCATTCAAAACCATTGCGATGTCGCGGAGTTTGAAGTAGTTGTTACCGTTGATGTTGTAGGCTTGGAAGGAAACTTCCTTACCATTGACCAGTACTTTAGAATTAGTTGGTTTTGCAGTCGCAGTCGCAGGGATTTTCTCAGATGAAGAAGCCGGTTTATCTGCCGACCCTCCAACTACTTGAATAACGAAGGTTGCAGTACTGGAAAAAGAGAAGTCACCACCAAAGTAAACAAATCCGGAATAATATCCCGGTTCAGTGAAGGTAACACTGTTGCCGGTTACCTCAACAGATTTGCTTTCGCCTGCAGGTACGAAGAAACCATCAGTTATTTCCGCATCTTTATAATAATTAATAGTAGGATGGGGGTCAT
This sequence comes from Paenibacillus sp. FSL R5-0527, assembly GCF_038008055.1. NCBI lineage: Bacteria > Bacillati > Bacillota > Bacilli > Caryophanales > Paenibacillaceae > Paenibacillus > Paenibacillus sp. FSL R5-0527. The sequence continues at coordinate 5,879,680 of NZ_JBBOYI010000001.1, forward strand.
CACCTACGATTTTTAAGGTGACTGCACCATCAGAAATATAAGCCTTATCACTTCCTTGAGGATCTTCTCTAATCAGTTCAACTTCTTTAACAATATTAGATAAAGTCACATATCCGCCTTGTTCAGTTTCAATCTTGGTCTCACTTGCTGCAAAAACAGATACCGATGCGAATAAAGAAATCATCAAGGTGAAAACTAGAACTGTAGAAATTCTCTTCATCTTTTATCGACTCCTTTTCTCCATTGTTAACAACAGTCCTGATTTTCAAAAATACTTCAAGTATATTGAAACAACTACACTATACCCCCGATTGAAACATGACTTTTGAACCACCCTCTTACGACAAAATTTTTAACCCATATTTTAATGAAAACCGTTAAATTCGTCTGTTGACTTTAAGTCACATCATCGACTGAAATTGTACAATTCGTGACTCTTTATACCGATAAAATTAAATAGATATGTTTTCGTAAGACGGGAGGTTAAATTTAATTGGACATTCGAGCAGAATTTGGTCAAAGGGTTAGGGAACTTCGAGCCAGATGCGGAATGTCACAAGAAATGCTGGCTCATCGAGCGGGGCTGGATCGAACATACATCAGCGGAGTGGAGCGCGGGGAACGAAATATCAGTATCGTCAATATTGAGAAGATCGCGTCAGCACTCTGTGTATCAGTCGAATATCTATTCTCTAACGAAAGATTTTCGACAACCCCTGCATATCAACCTAAAGATTTTGAGAAACCGTTTAAACAAAGATTTAAATACCATATTGACAGTGAGAAGAAACTATTGGCATTTCAGGTGGAAGGGTTATTTTCAGGTAAACGTGATGTTGATTATCTATCTTCAGTTATCATCGGTGTTTGCACTGCGTTTGGGACAGAGGAATTGAACGTCTTAGTCGATCATCGGGATATGAAAACACCTGACGGTGAAATTGCCGTTTATTCTCCAGAGGTTGCAGAACGTGCAGTAATATTCCAACAAGAACTATTGAAATACAGTAAACGGGTCGTAGCATTATGCAATTCGGAATACATGGTTCAAAACCTGAACCATGTAGCTACACAAAGTGGGATTATCTATAAAGCGACCCATCTCTATGGAAAAGATAAAGAAATGGTCGGTAGGGCTTATGAGCTTGTGGGTATCCACGATAATGAGTTAATCAAAACCAAAGCTCAATGAGTTACCCCCATGAATGGATTGCTAATCCAAACGAAAAAATACCACTTCTTGATTCAACAGAGGTTTATCAATCGTCTTGAATTTGGTTAACTCCCAATAAAAAAGGGATATTGCTGACCTCCAGTCGCAATGTCCCTTTAGCAAATATGGTCAAACCGTTCCCATACTGTCGTATGACGCAAAAAATCAATTTCCTTGCGCTAAGGAATTGGCAAAGGCTTCTAAATCTTGAACCATAAGATCCGTTCGTCTTTGTATAACTTCTTTATTAGCCGTTTTTCTGCTTAAGGTCTCACCAAATTCAGAATCCTTGTCGTATTCATCAATCAGGAATTTTTGCGCCCACTGTCCGAACTCTGCCGCTGACAAATTCTTTTCCTGCGCTTTTCGTGCTGCAACAAAGAGGGAGGGAACAACCGATTTCTTTAGCCTCTTAAACATGTTCAAAGTCCAATCTTGGAAGCCCTCCATCATGTATTCAGCACTTTTTTCAATCTCGCTAACAATCACTGGATCAATTGGCGTCTTCCCAATCTCACGCATATACAACTTCATATCCTTGCCGGAAAAAGACATATCTCGTCCAGAAAGAAGGGCGATAACTTGGACAACCGTTTTCCGATCAACATACCTCTCGATATCGGCTTTGGTAAAATTGATTCTTTGGAAAAGCTCGGATTCCGTGATGCGTTTCAGGATTGAACGGTTATCCTCACCAAGTAGAACTTGAGACTGCTCAATATCCGATAACGGCTTGGTTTGATTAACTCGGTAGAAAATCTCCTCTACGTCCTCAAGGGAATACGATTCATCGAAAATCGTTACGGAGAAGCTATAATTTAGCACTGCTTGCTGAAGGTCTTCAGGCAACTCGCTAAACTTCAAACCTGAAACGGATATGTCTCCGACCATCGGTGTGTCATCGGACAAAGCAAAACCGTCATCAACGAATAAAAACAAAGTGTTCAAACGTTGGAGACAATCAACTGCATAATAGATGTGATCGGGCTTTCTTGCATTGCTATCGAGAACGTCACCGTTTTTCCAAACCAATAAGTTCGGAATGTAACCATCGGTCAAGACTGTGTGCATTAAAAGGCTTTGCCAACTGCGATCCTTTCGACGAACATATCGACGCTGGAATGGAAGGTCGAAATTGATCTGCTTCCTCATTTGGTTAATTATTTTATACGTTGACCACTGAACCGTTGATCTTGCCAAAATTACCCCACCTTTGAGAGGAACTTTAATTAAAACTACTTATTATTTTACCACTTATCCGAGCAATCGTATATTGCATCTTTAGCCATCCACACAGGAGATCGAAAAATTAAGTAGAATGATACGCTTTGTAAAAGCTGATCCCCTGCTTGACCCCGCTGAAAAACATAAACTCCTTAACGAATAATGACTTCCTGTCCATCACTTCCTGCAGGGCAGTTACCAGTTCAAGCTGGTCATCAGACAAGGATTTTTTCAGATCTGCTATAAGCTGCTGCTCACGATGTCGATCTTCCTCAGGTACATCTTTATCCCGATTGGCTAAAACGATCAACCTCATCTCATTTAAAAGTGCAGTTCCAATACAAGCAGGTAAACCAATGTCCTCCGTCAAGGTCTTTTGAGATACATTCCGATAGTGACATTCCAAGAAAAATGCCCTCCTTTTAACCAATGCTTTCGCATTGTTTGGCAAACTTGATCCCGATCCTGGCTCCAGCCAGATAGACCCCTTCATACCTTCGAGACATGTTATCTTGGTTCACTTTACACCAGATCTGCAACTGTTCATATTGGGAAACGGTCAGGCTATCCTTCAGCTGCTTCATGATCTTCGAAAACTGGTCTTCCAAAAGCGAAAAATCATCGGTGGACTTGGCGTCAAGCTCAATATCCCGACAATCCTCGAGAGACTGCCTTATTAAAGCAGGTAATTCATCTGGATTACAAGCTTCTTTGGATGGCAACCAAAGCAATGGCTGAAAGCTGTCCAGAGCCAAAATCTTACCGGCTTGTGAGACACCATTTCCTACCATTTTCATCCCTCCTTTGCAAATTGTGCTTGTACGTTACCGTAATTATTTAGTAATTGCAAGGAGCTTTATGATTGATGGATAGGTGAGGGGAATAGGTAAGAGAATAGAAAAAGCCGTTCGATACCCCTGAGGGGGGAGGAACGGCTTTAAATTGAGATTAGCGGTCTACCTAAGTTGCTTGCTCGTTGATGTAATTTATAAGCGCGGCGGACGGTTGCTTCATCATCCCAAGAAGCTCTTTCAATTTAGATAGGGAAGTCGGATTAGCCCACTTCAATTGCTCGCCAACAACATCATTTAGAATAGTGACTTTAAACAGCCCACTTTCATCTTCATCATCGTAATCGATGTAGACATCAAGGTCATCCTTTTGAAATCGAATGCTCTTGTAGAAGCCAGGATTCTTCGTGTAGCTGCCGTATTGACCATTGTGATACCCTTTGAAAACAGGAGTAATATGGTTCTCCCTTGCCAAGTCAGATACCCACTTGTTTACCAACAAAATCATATCTTCTGTTGAAAGCTGAAGCATTAGATCGCCTCCTGATTTTTGCTATACCTATGTAAATCTGATGGCGATCCGGCTCCAAAAAGAGTAAAAGGTTGACTCCCCTTGATCTGGGAGTAAACCTTCTAAATTTTCCTATGACTCTTTCTGATCATCTACTTTATTCAGAGGTGCACTTTCAACCTCCATTGTCACTTGTTGGGGCTTAGTTTCTGAATTAGTGAGATCCTTAGTTATAGACCGTTTCTCATCTTTAACAGTAATAACCGCCTCACTAGTCTTAGAAAGATAAGGTTGCTCTGATTTTATACTATCTCCCTTACCCCACATAGATTTCCAATCTAAGCTACAGGATTCTCTAACAAAGGAAAGTATATTTCGCGCGACCTTAAATCTCTCATCAGATAAACCATAGCCGAATACTTTCATTAACCCCTCTTCCGAATATTCCTTTCCTTTTAATCCTTGTTCGAAAAGAAGAAAGTCAAGGTGTTGCGGCATCGATAGATATAAATTCGGACGAGCTAACGCTCTATCGACTAACCCTATCAGACTTGCTGTATATGGCGGTGGATCAATCGGACCGAACTCAACACTTTGTGGAGCTACTGATTTAGGCACTGAAGATCTGATTATTTCATTCGCCAAGTCTCTCGCAGTCCTAATTAATTCATTTGCAGTTCTTGGGTCTAAATCTCCATATGTAAGTTTCGATGTAATGTGATCCCGTCTTGCTCGTTCGGGCAACCCCAGGACATCGGAACAAATCCAAAGGATTTGAAGTCCTACCAAAACAGTTAACTCACACGCAAGAAATTTCAATGTATCTCGGTGATCTTTACTATGGTTACCAGCGTGATCAAGCCCCCGAGCAACAGTATTCAAGGACTCCAAACAAATATTTATAGCAACGTAAGGATTCTCATATAAATATAGCTTTCTTGTGTTAGACAAAATATTATTAACGGTTGCGTTGGACTTTGCTACTCTTTGAATAATACCTTCATATTTACTATAGAAATCTCCATCAGCTAAACCAAAAGCATATTTTTCGTCTTTATATTCCTCCAGTATTTCACTGGTTAGCACTTTAACGCCTCCAGTGGACGCAAAGCGAATAATTTCCCATTGGGTCTTATTTAAAGCAACAAATACATTATTCGCTTTCACAAATTCCCCAAGTCCTTTTGCCCAAAATATCCGTTCATAAGGCTTCGATCTGGCTTTATTCTTACAATCACAGATTATTCTGTGTCCCTGAAAAGGATTGGTGAAAATTATTCCTAATACATCAATATCAGTTGCATCATGATTTGAAACCCCATATTGAAGGGGGATACCCCTCCTTGTTAGGTAACCTTGGCTCTGAAACATACCTGAAACTAGGTACTCAAAACCAATACCTTTCTTAGCCGATTTATCTTCATTTATCACCTATAAACACCCCCTGTCCTTAGAGTAGTAAGCATTTTGTTTCTTAAGGCTTCAACTGGAGCTGTAGATTTAGCTATAATCTGACTCTTTCTTGTTTCAGGAATTATACAACTGCTCGGTTGTTCTTTGAACAGGTCTCCGATGTTCGATTCTGCCTCTAGAGCAACCTTATTATAGGTTATCATTTGTCGAACCAGTTCTCCAACCTCGCGTTGTCTTAATTTCATATAGAAACCATATGGCTCAGCAGGGCTTGTCTGGATTACACCATCCATCTCTAATAAAGCATAGTCCTCACCGATTGCTGTTGCGGGTCCAACCCATTCTCCACGCAGTAATTTGTTTATTATATTCAACATCTTTTCTAGAGTCGAAATCCTTCCTCTTCCAAATGAGGACTTGGTTTGCCCAAATCTCAGACAGCTTAACAAAATTTTTGCCTTATGAAACACATCTTCGGAAAGTGAGAAGCTCCCAACCCCCTGACCCCTTAACTGAGGAGTTGTCAGAAAAGTAGCCGAACCAATCGAAGATTGGACTGTAATCCCATCAAGTAATCCAACGCCTTCCATCATTACTACTATATGAGGTTTAATCGTTGAAGGTATATCCTCGATCAAGAATCCTGGAGTCTCCGAGACTAACCGCAGGACTTCCATTACCATATCACGTTCTTCATTATCCAAAGCAGATAAAGCCTTTACTACTCGCTGTGGATCTCCATTAAAAGAGTACTCGTTATACAAAACTTGATCGGAACCTTCACCACTCGTTTTTACAAGACCGAATGTCTGTTGAAGTTCAATTGTGGTGACAGCACATTCCTCAGATATTCCATTTTGCGTTAAATATTCTTTGAGTTCATCAGGGACTCTAGGTAATTCAAAAGTATGATTCAATCCTAATAAACTAGCTTGCTCCTCTTCCTGCGGCTCAAGCTTATCATATATTGTAGAAACCGTCTCCAATGCTTCCTTGCCGGAAAAACAATATACCTCTATTTCCTTTGGTTTCCCCATATCATCAACTATAAAATCTATTTTTTCAGCTTGTCGTAAATAATTTAAGTAAGTGATCAATTCCCCACTAGTGATACTAGACTGACGGGCGAATATTCTGGCTTTTTCATACGGCACAATTTCTTGTTTGTCAGCAATCAATCTTCCAAGAAATGCACCGGCTTTTCCTGCCTGTTCGGTCGCTTCATAATAAGTTAACTCGGTCGTATTCTGCTTTATTTCCGATAAGTGTTTGATTGTATTTACTATCCAAGTCCCCTTTGTCAACTTGTCCATAAACACTCCACACCCCTCAACCATTTTCTGAAAAGAAGTTCGACACATTTCTACGATTTTCCTCTATAATGGATTCCCCGATCATAAAAACAAAAAGATGACCCTCACTCTGGGTGGTCATCTTAATCGCTCATCTGTATTCGCAAATTAACCTATGAATTCCTCTCGCTCTTCCGCCATTGATACTCCATAACGGCGATATTCATCATAAATGATGGTTCCCTCTAGGTCAATAATGCCAAGGTTCGTTTGCCCATTCACTTGACTTTCGAGAGCCGTTAGACTTGGATGGAAAATAACCCCTTGTTCCACCCAGTAATTCAGGATTGCTGTGACCTCTTTGTCGAAATTATAAGAGGACTTTACCCCAAGGACTCGAACATCAAGGTATTCCCTATACGTGTAGGGAATCACGTAAAGATACACGTAGTTCCCATTCTGCAAAGCTAACTTACAACCCTTGAAATAAACTCGACGCTTATTTGGAGTTAAAATTAAGGCACACATGTTTAGACGGTAAACATGTTTTCTCGGGAGGATATAGATGTACTTACGTCCGAAACTGGTATCAACGTAATCCACGTACTTAAACCCCTCGGATGGCTTATGCTCCCTTCCATCCACAAACCTTCTCAAGCCAATCGAAATCTTACTGACCACCGCTACACAATCATGACTAACCGGGATTTGATCGTAAACATAATTACCCGAGCTATCCCGACGAAATGACCCATCCGAGAGAACTTGACGCTTCTTCAGAGTCGTCCGACCGACTAACTGAACTTCTTGCTCATTCAAACGATCAAAAAACATCTCCGTTACCCCTTTAACGAGAGCCATACGACCCTTTGGGATGCCGTTAATCATAGTATCCAATCGAGGTAATGGCAAATCCGTAATCTTAAATGAATGTGCCATACTTCTACGACCATTCATCATATCTCTAAACTCTTTCGCAAAGATTACGTCATTTGTTTGCATAAAACTCTCACCTCCTCTTTATAAAAGAAGGTCTTTAATCACTAAATATATTAATTTATGAAGAAAAAAATAATAGGCTCCGTTCAAAGCTTTTTGGATATACCCCAAGGAAAAGCAAATTTGAGGAAGCGTTGTGATTACCAACTCAATTACCTTCGAAAAGAGTTACCTCATTAGGGCATTTACGTGCTATTTGATAAATACGATATAAACCTTATCCAACTTCAAAGGCTGACCTTCCTCGTAAATCGTTACCCTATCCTTCATTTCAGCCGATAAATTCTTGATTAAGTGCTGCGCGGCGGATAAAGTATGGTCGCCAAAGTCATAGATCACCAAAAATTTATAAGCTTCGGTCGGATCAAGCGACTTCATTTTGGTTTTGCCTGTAAGCAACCCCTTAATATCATCAATGATACCCCTTTTCTGGTTGGAACCAAATACGTAGCCGTTATTGATCGGTTTATTACATTTGATCTCGGCTACGATCTTTATATCTCCGATGACCATTAGATCATAACCATTATTGCTTGGCTTGGTGTTAAGCACCTGATCCAAGTAAACCTGATAATTCTCCTTAACATAAGGGAATCGGTCGCTCAGCCATTCGATGAAACGGATCGTTGTCTTATATGTAAGGATGTTATGTATGTCCTTCAGAGCGGTCTTGATGTCCTCGAAATCCTCAACTGATAGCCTGGAATAGTAATCGTCGTTACTGCCGGTTATTTTGTCCGCGATGAATCGGTTGAAGCGTTCTTTCAGTTCGGCTTCTCGATTATACTGTTGATTCATCAATAACAACCCCCGATGATCAAATTAAGACCATTATACAAGAGAAGCAAATTTCCTGTAAGTAATTGGGGTTTGTGACTGGAGTGTTGTAAGTCGTAGTATAGTTAAAAAAGATCGACCCCTATTGAGATCGATCTTTAAAAACGTTTGACTTCCACCAATACCGTTTCCTGATATCAAACGAACATCTGCTGCAACAAACCATTTTTCAACTGTATGAGGGATTCGAATTTCGATTCTTCCTTGGAGATTTTTTCTTCTAAGGTAAACAGAAACGAAGCAATCTTCTTCTGTTCCTCAATCGAAGGCAGAGGGATCTCAAGACTTCTGATGGAATCCCACTCAGTTCTCGGCATCTTGGAACCTGACGATATATTCGCTGCCTGTTGAAAAGTATCACTTTGAATTATGAAATACAAAAATTCATTAGTAATTCTAGGACTTTTTGATGTCAAAACCCAAATTTCTGATGAGCAAATACCATCAAATGTTGCATACCAATACTTCTTAAGGTACGGTCGTAATTTCCCAAATAAAACGGAGCCTTTAGCAAACTCATTTTTAGTACTTTGTTGCTCCTGTGATAAGTAAAAACCGTTGATTCGCCCCCTATTACCGACAATATTCTCCAGTTCAATACATGGCACGTTCGTCTTACTTTGTGGAATGATCTTATTAGAATTGTTTGTGGCAACTTGCTCGAACAATTCACTGTCCCATTCAGGAAAATCCTGTCCATTCTCATCTTTGAACCGAATTTCCTGCGAGAAAATCTTCTGGAGCATACCTTTCTTGAACAACTCCAACTGCTCGATCTTCTCCTGTTGCTTCTCGATCTTTTGATCGAGGAGGGAGAAGAAAGAAGCGATTTTTTGTTGTTCTTCGATGCTTGGTAAATGTATTTTTGTATCCAACAAATCTTTGTTATACAACCTCTTAACAGTTCCGCCTTCCAATTTACTCCAAACAATCGTCTGGTAGTAATAATAGAGATATTTGTTTAATAATCTATCACTTGTAACGTTTAACCAAACAATATTTGAATCTTGGTAATAGGCATCCTCACCCTTATATTCAACAATTCTCCCGATTGTTCCAGCTGCCGATATCAGAATATCCCCTTTTTTGGGATAAGGATACTTTTCTTTGTACTCAGAAAATAACTTTCTAGAAATAAAAGCGTCCGGAGTTCTACCAAACGTCCCTATTTTATAAAATGGAACCTCTCCAGTACTACTTGTTTGGTGTTCAAATATCCGTCTACACATTAAAACCGTCCCTAGATCTCCAAGTGTAGCATTATCCCATTCATCTTCAAACCCTTTAAATCTTAACTTTGGAACACAAGCCATCCTCTATTCCCCCAATTCCCTGAGGTACTTTTCAAGCTCAATATCGATTTTAGTAATCTCGGCGTCGATTTCTTTTAGACGAGCCTGAATCAAATCCAGATCAACTGGCTCTTCTTTTTCGAAGGTATCTACATAACGTGGGATATTGAGGTTATAATTGTTTTGTCGAATATCCGCTAGCGATACTGCATTGGAGTACTTTTCAATGGTCTGACGTGTCTTATAGGTTTCTACAATCTTCTCAACATCTTCGTCACGCAAGCGGTTCTGGTTCTTCCCTTTCTCAAAATCGTTGGAAGCATCAATGAACAGAATATTATCATTCGCTTCTCGGCATTTTTTGAACACCAAAATGCATGTTGGAATCGTTGTCCCGAAGAAGATATTGGCAGGCAAACCGATCACCGCATCCAAGTAATTCTTCTCTTCAATCAAGTATTTGCGAATAACCCCTTCAGCCGCGCCGCGGAACAATACCCCATGAGGAAGGACAACTGCCATTGTTCCATTATCGTCAAGGTGGTGAATCATATGTTGAACAAAGGCGAAATCAGCTTTGGACTTGGGAGCCAGCTTACCATAAGCACTGAAACGCTCGTCTTGCAAAAACTTCTCATCTGCACTCCATTTAGCAGAGTAGGGGGGATTCGCAACTACAGCTTCGAAGCGCATACCAAGATGTCGTGGCTCTTCTAAACTATCAGCATTCTGGATGTCGAAGTTGTGATAAGACACACCATGCAAAAGCATGTTCATACGAGCCAAATTATAGGTAGTTGAGGTTTTCTCTTGCCCGTAAAACTTCCGTACATTCGCTTCTTTGGCAACCCTCAAGAGCAATGACCCCGAACCACAAGTCGGGTCATAGACATTTCTCAAATCCTTCTTCCCCAATGTCACTATCTTAGCAATAATTTTTGAAACTTGCGGTGGAGTATAGAACTCACCAGCTTTTTTACCCGCATTGGCTGCAAATTGCCCAATCAAATACTCATAGGCGTCTCCCAAAACATCTATGTCCGCATCATTATGCATGAAAGGAATATCATTGATATTAACCATGACCTTTGCGATCAGCTTGGAACGAGACTTAACATCACGACCCAATTTTGAGGAACTCAAATCCATATCATCGAAAAGATTTTGGAAGTCTTCCTGACTCGCCGCTCCAAGAGTTGATTCGGTCACTTTGTTAATTGCTTTCTGTAACATTTCAATGTCAAACTTACCTTGCTCGCCTTTACGAATCTCTTCAATCATGCTCGAAAAAAGGTAATCGGGCTCGATAACGTAACCTATTTCCTGAATGAGTTGATCTTTTAAGGCGTCACGGTAAGTTTGATTTTTCCACGCTTCCCGATAAGAAATATTGTCTTCTTCAAGCAGATTTTTGACCCGAGTCTCCGTTTTCTCTGATAAGTAACGATAAAAGATCAACCCGAGAATATAGTTTTTGAACTCATAAGCTTCAAGTTGACCTCGAAGATCATTCGCCATATCCCAAAGCTTTTTATGTAACTCGGCTTGTTGATGACGCTGCAACTCAGTCGTTGTCATCTGCTTTCCTCCTCTAGATACCCCATTAGTAACTGTTTGATATACTGCTGTTCCCATACCATTCTCTCCTGAAGTAGTCGATTTTTTCGGTGTAATAATCTGTGGATACTACCAATCTTCATTTGAACGTCCATAGGTGGCAAAATAATATCTAATGTCCTAAGCATTTGAATTGATAGAGCTGTTACACTCGAGCCTTGCGTGGCGATCTTTAATTGCTTGCGACAATCTGGATGCTCGTTAATAAACCACTCCAGATAATCAGGATGCAACTCGCATAAAGGTTCAATAATCGCAAAGTTTGATGGAATCAGTTTGCCAACATGCTCCTGTTGTAACGCCACTGCCCTTTGTCCAGTCAAACTGATTAAGACTAACCCCTCTTTGGCAAGCGGTAAAGATCCTAACCGATCCTTAGCAACATGAATATCTTGCTGGTATTCTGACGATGTTGGATCAGGACTCAACCACTCATTCATTTCCTTCAACGTGTAGACTGGAAGCTTGACTGCTTCCATTGAAGGCGATGTCTGGATACGAGATAGAAATGCCCCTTGCACTACCGATGCACATTGTTCTAAATTCAAACCAGCCCTCCCCTTTGCTATTTAAGTAAATAGCATCAATTCAAACATCTCCATCATAATAAAAAACAGCAGAAAAGGCAATTCCTTTTCTGCTATTTCTTCAAATAGCATCATGAAAATCGTTTGGTATGTTCAGTGATGAATTCAATAATCCGTTGAATCATCGCTCGCTTTTGAAGGAAGGGTAGCTTGACTGCATCACTTATTTCTTGTTGATTCACAATCCCACAATACTCATATTCCTGCACAAAGCCCTGGATCTCTTCAGGTGATAACCCCACTTCATCAGCGAATGCCTCAATTTCCTTCATACGTTCTTCTTGCTCAAAAGCATTATAGTTATCATCGACTGAATCAGCATTGGTTAAGGTCGGTACAACTTTCCTCAAGAAGTCCTTCAGCAAGTTTGCCTTGAGACGGAGTTGCTCATTATCAGCCCGATCAATCTCATCTTCAATGTCTTTTATCGACTTGTCTCGCTCTTCCTGATTATCGAAATCGATGTTCCTAATCAAATTCATGATGTAGCTGACATTTATTCTGTCAGTATGCATCAGTTCAATTAGGAAATCAACATTCGCCAAGATCGATTCCTTACCCCCGCCGCGCTTAACTTCGTCATAAATACGAAGATACTTGCTCCTGTAGTCCTGGTACTCCTGTTCGGTAATACCCAGTCGCGCTGGATCAAATTCGAACTCGGTAAATGTTTGTAATCGGGTCAACAGTTTGGTTAGATCTCGAAAGCTAATAACAAACTCCTGTTTTTCTTCCTCTCGCTCCAAAGCATCTACTGTTGCAGGTGTAGTAGCGAGAACTTTTACCTTTGCAAGTGCTGCTCTAAACATTTGAAGGTACTCTTCATAACTCTTCATTAAAACGTCATCAACATTGTCCGTCTTCGAGAATAATTTAATCGCTTCATCCGTATCTTCCTTCAAGTTACGGAAACAGACGATATTACCGTAAGGCTTAGTCGCTTTCTCCGTCCGATTGGTACGGGAGAAGGCTTGAATCAAATTATGATACTTCAAGAAACGATCAATGTAGAGAATATTCAAGGTCTTACTGTCGAATCCTGTCAAAAAGATGTTGACCACCAACAAAATATCGATTTGAGCAGTTTTGACTCGCTTCGAAACATCGGCAAAATACCCCTGGAATTTTTCAGTAGAAAAATTGGTACCAAACATAGCATTGTAGTCCTTGATAATGCGTTCAAGACTATCCCGCGAATGCTCGTCTTGTCCGTCACCCTCACTATCTTCATTCTGACCATAAGTGAAGATAGCAGCAATCTTGAAATTATGAGACAACGATTTAAAAGTGTCGTAATACTTGATCAGCATTGGAATGCTGTCAACAGTAAATAACCCCGTATACCCCTTACTTCGAGACTTCCGATTATGGTGGGTGATAATATGTTCGGCAATCATACGGATACGATCATCGTGCATCCAAACTTCATCGGTTAAAATGCCTTTTACACGGGTTTGATCCTTTTCATCAATCGAGACATCAACCGTTTGGATATACTCCACCGAAAACCCCAAGACATTACCATCATGAATAGCATCTTTAATCAAATACGTATGTAAGCACTTCTCGAAAATATCGGCAGTTACCCGACCATCTTGACTTTTATTCTCCTCGAACAGAGGTGTCCCCGTGAAACCAAAGTATTGAGCTTCTTTGAAATGCTTATTGATCAAGGTATGCATCTTCCCGAATTGACTACGGTGACATTCATCAATGATAAAGACAACCCGTTCATGCTGATACGGCTTCATGATGTGCTCATAACGTGGATTTTTAATAGCGTTCGCCATCTTTTGAATCGTAGTAACGATCAACGGCTTCGTTAAGTCCGAAATTTGTGCCACCAGTTTGTCCGTATCATCCGTCATATCCACTGAACCGGGTTCAAACTTGTTAAATTCAGCAAGGGTCTGGCTGTCCAAGTCCTTGCGGTCAACGAGGAAGAAAACCTTCTTGATATGCGGTTCATTGGCAAGAATCTGACTCGCCTTAAATGAAGTTAACGTCTTACCGCTACCAGTGGTGTGCCAGATATAACCGTTGTTCTTGGTTTCTAAAGCCCGCTTAATAAGTGCTTCAACAGCATAAACCTGGTAGGGGCGCATAACCATTAACAGCTTCTCGGTCTCATTCAGTACCATGTATCGAGCGATCATCTTCGCGATGTGACATCTTTCCAAAAAGCTGGCTGCAAAATCACTTAGATTAGTGATGCGATTGTTTTCTGCATCCGACCAAAAGAAGGTATGCGAAAACAGGATGTCACCATCCGAGTTGGCAAAATATTTTGTATCAACCCCATTACTAACAACAAATATCTGAAGATAACGATATAACCCCCTAAAGGAATGTTTTCGATACCTTTGAATCTGATTGAACGCTTCTTTAAAGTCTAAGCCGCGGCGCTTTAATTCAATTTGAACCACAGGTAAGCCGTTTATAAGGATTGTCACATCATAACGATTTTTATATTTACCTTCAACAGTGGTCTGATTAGTGACCTGAAAAATATTCTTGCACCATTCACGAGTATTCATTAACTCGAGATAAACTTCAGTCCCATCATCCCTTTGAAACACTTGCTTATCCCTGAGAATCTTCGCGGACTCAAAAATACTCTTACCGTCAATCTGTGTCAGGAATCGGCTGAACTCGGCATCTGTCAGTGGCTGACCGTTTAATTTCTTCTCATTGAACCTATTCAACTGCTGTCTAAAGTTTTCGATAATTGAATCGTAGTCACTTATGGTCACTCGCTCGTATCCTTGACGAACAAGTTGCTCAATCAAATTTTTCTCGAGTTGGGCTTCCGATTGATAGGACAATTACAGAACCTCCTTAGGTCAATTATACCCCTCATAGGTTTCTTACATTATTCTACAACATCCTATCTTTATCCTTCAAAAGACCCAAATCGATCTGGAACAACCAAAGAAGATACCGCTTCAATCGATCCCCCTAAGATATGTGTACCTTACCAAATCACGACTGTATGTATCCAACATTACACGAATCACAACAAAAACCGGCAGTATGCTGGTTAGGTTGACCTCAACTATAAAATATTTTATGGGCAAATTGCTCATCAATTTCCTGCTCTGTCCAGAAAAATCAAATTATACTTGGCTTCCAATGATTTAAGAGTTAGCATGTTCCGATGGATTAATCCTGCTGAACTTACAATAATAGTATCTCCGGCTTCAGCAACTTCTAAGAGCTTGGAGTAACACGGACGGTTGTTGTCCAGCCCACTGAAGCCTTTATCCTGAAAAATCCCATCAATTTTTAACCCCATTTGCTCTGCATACCTAAGACAATTTTCAACTTGAACCTCAACAGCATATTTTGATCCGACAGCACTACGGGCATAAATAAAGTTGCTCATGTTTATTCATTCCTCCTAAATAGGTGATCTTAATAATCGAGTCTCTTTGACTCATACCCCGACAGGCGTGACCACTACCGCTTGTAGGCAAGCGGTAGTGTTTGCCTTGTTACAATACAATAAGGGAGACTTCAAGAATGATTTCGACACCCCATTTAATTCTGTATCTTACGAACAGCAAGAATTCGTTCTCGTATGCGTACTTCACTGCTTCTTTATACAAAAGAGGAAACTAAGCTGGTGTCCAAGTGAGGACACCAGCTACATTGAGATAAGTTGCTTATCTACTGGTGTTTTCAAAGAAACCTTGGAATCAAGTCCCATAATTAATCTTATATTAGCCGATTCCTCTTCATCTTTATGACCCGCGCTGTTTCAATATAACGAGATAAAACTTCAGCATAATCAAGTGGAGCTACAGGGTTATTTTCTTTAGTGATTGTAAGCCACTTACCATTCTTTTTAACGATTATCGTTCCTTTCGGAAAACCTTTGAATTTACAATCATTAGTACTGATTACGCCATCATACTCGAAAGGAATTACCACTTCTCCAGCAACATCAATGAAACCCCATTTACCGCTGGTATCTTTAACTGCGGCTAACCCCTCGTGGAAGTTCTTAACATCTTGATACTGTAATGGGATCACCTCGTTACCGAATTGATCGATGAAACCGAATTGCTTCGGGAGTTCATTAATACTGTAGATAGGAGAACGCCAAGTTCCATTTACTGGGTCAGTAAGCAGATTATAATAATCGAAAGTATAGTCTTCGAATAAAACATCAATATAATCATCTCTATTTTCGGTGTACTTACCTACGATTGCTCTCCCATCAGCGAATGAACCGGCAAAATTATAACCCCTTGAGAAGGGTACAACTTCTTTGCCTTGATGGTCTAAAAATGCGTAGATACCGTCCTGATTTTCAACTCTAATCAAATTGTGATCTACCTTTTGAAGATTAAGAAAATCGCAAGGAATAATTACATTGTCCTGTTCATCCACTAAACCATACAAACCATAGTAAGCCAGCCCTTCTTCACTATCCTCGTTTTTGACGATCCGCAAATCACCGATGCGACCAACTATTTTTCCGTACTTCGACTTACGATTTCCCATACTAAGCTTCCTCCTTAAAATTGGTTGTTAAATATAAGGCTACATATATTTCACGATCTCTTGATAATTTTCCGTAAGAGGATTTCAACTCCGTCGATGAATTAAAAAACTCCAGAATTAAGATTTCAGAAACCCCTTCAGGGGGAGGAAACTTACTGTTAGAGAAGAAATCACCCGATACATATCCAATCGAGATAAGATAGGTGATGATTTTTGCGATGTCTCTGTCTACCTATAGAGCAGCTTGCAATCATCGTTCGGGAGATCTTCAAGGATTCAATGTAGACGAATCCTTGAACACTCCCTACTAAGGTAACTTCTTCAATTAGCGAATGTTGAAATCAATACCGAGTCCAATCTTCAGTGAAGGCGGCTTGGCATACATACCCCACATTTCAGGTAGGGGAGGGAGGATGTTCATGGCAATAGCCTTCGCTCCATCAAACTCAGCCATCGTCCAAGGCTTGACGTTTGCAAGAACTTTTAGATAGTCCTTAAAGCCATACCGAACTGAATTCTTGACTTCATAGGCAGAAGCGATGGCGGTTCCTTCATCGAGGAAAACTGCCGGGATGTACAGGTGGCTTGCTAAACCTTCAAAGAAATCTTTTCCGATACCCCCTTCAGCATGGTAATTCAACCATGATTCAAAATAAGAACTGCGTCCAATCTTCACCATCAGGGAAAAGAGATACACATCATTCAGGGCAAAGGCAGCTACTCGAATACCGATTTGTGGGTTTGAACCAAAGCTGTCACGCATGCTCTTCGTAGTCTTAACAAAGGCGGCTGGTCTCCAATTGATGCCTCCGTCAGTCGATACCATGTCCAACCCCATTGATCCGGGTGACACTTGCTTGAACAAGTCGATAATGTTAGTACCTTCGCCTTGCATAACCTCAATCTTTACCATTGTCATACCTCCAATTATTAATTTTACTTATATAGCCGCGCCTCAAGCCGCGCCTCTTCGTTCTACTGATTTTTCATACTGATCTTCCTCCTTGAAATTGGTTGTTGTATTTTGAATCTACATATATTTTTCAACATCTCTTAATTCAGATCCGTAAGTAGTTTTCAACTCCGTCACGGTTCAAAAATCTGCCGTTCATTTCAAATAAACAGACCATAAACAATGAACCGATCATGAAATAATCATCCGATCTTCAATAAGTGCAGAAAATGTTTCCATCTCCAATCGATACCCCGAATGAAGGCAAATAAAAAGATGGTGCCATAGGACACCATCTCCATTGATAAATTAAACCCTATTCATCACTTAAAACTTTGTCAACCACTCTTGTCTTGATGAACTGGTATCTGGATATACTGAAAAAATTATTTAACCAAGATACAAAACTGTCCAGATCTTCAAATACCTTTGGAGGGTCACCGTAAGCTCGAGTGAAAATAACCTTGTTCCCCTTCTTAAGTTGCACTATGGAATCCTTGATAAAGTATCTGATCTCATTAAGTGCTACTTCTGAATCACTTACCTGATAGCTCCGTTTGTCAAAATCCTTCTCGATCTCTTCTTCCTGACAATTGGCTACAGTATCACAGAATCTGTTAAAGTCGATAGTTACATCTCCGTTAATAACTTGGTACTTCATGTTTGATGCCATTGGCTATCACCCCCTGAAGTTTACTTATTCCAGTCAATAATACTAATTTATAGAATTGGGCTCGATATGTCTTGCTCACGAAATGCTGTATACGTCTTCCATTTTACTTACTCGTTATTACAGGGACAAGTGGGTTGAGTGGGTTGAGTGGGTAGAACGGTCAGGTGGGGCACTAAAAGCCGGTTACCCCATGAGCGAGCGAATTCAAATATAAGAAAATCACACTTTGATAAGTGTGATTGGAAGGCTGTACTATATCTCAAAATCCCGATATTTATAATTTGCCGCTAAACCCTTTGCCGACAACCGTTTCTTTGTCCAAAGCAACGCAAACTACTAATTTACATAAAAACAACTTCATTAAAGATTAGAGATCGCCATTCTCCTTGGGTGAGCAATCCAATACCCCTGAAAGGCATCGGCAACGGACTGCATCTGTTCAAACTGTACCTCAGTCTCGATACCTTCTGCGATGATTTGAATACCCATCTCCCTGAATGGTTCGGTGAGTCTTTTCAACACATCCAAGGATCTCTCATTATTGCAGGAATGAATAATTTCTTTAGCCAATTTAATATAGGTTGGTTGAAGGTTAAGGAGAAATGGTAAGGAGAAATGACCGTATCCGAAATCATCTATGGCAAAACGGACACCTCTGGCTATAAGTTGCTCGACATGGTTCGACAAACTCGGTTCATCGTGTAGAAAAGCTTGCTCGGTAATCTCAATGACCAGATCATGCTGTTTTGGGAACGGTAATGAAGGCGGGAACGGATTAACAGAGTACGGGTGCGAATTGAGAAACAGGGGAGCATCGCTCGTGTACTGCTCTAATGCCAATTGCTTACATAACGTGTCCATTGAAACAATCTGACTTATCTTATCCATTGAAGGGAAATTGAAACCTTCTAACACCTGTTTTGCATCGTTACCTCTGATAAAGGACTCGTATCCAATAACAGATAAATCTCGATCCACGATTGGTTGGTAAACTGGAAATAGGTTTAGAGCTGATGGAAGTGTAGGTGTCTCCATTATTCGAAACCTCCGTAACCGATAAGTTTGAATACTGCAGTCGACCACTTTGAGAGTGGGATGAGTGGGTAGAGTGGTCGGGTGGGTGGAAAAACCTCGATGGGGGGACTTCATATCTAAATTGGTCACAGAGCCACATTACTGCAACTGCCTGATTGATTTCGTCTATCCGTTAACTATATATGAGTACCAGATGTTATCGTCAGTGATTAGACTTCTTCTCCTTTATTATGTATTTGCTCTTTTACCTACTCCAAAAATGATTTCTTATCCACCCGGAGAGCAAAAATATCTATTTGACCATCAGCAGTTCAACCCCCGAGCGAAATAAAAACACCTAAGCAGGATACAGAACTCCAACTTAGGTGGCTGCAAAACATAAATTCAACTCCCAATTGACTTAATAGAAATAACGTTTTTCGCCGTTGCAACCGGTAAATTATCCATCCAACGAAAATTAACTGCAAATTATTTAATATTGAAAAAGAATCAGAGTGCTCAGCGACCCCAAACACTCTTTAAGAACTGTCCTAACTCGATAGGAACATAATGATTGGGTGAAGTAATACGCTTTATATCGAACTTACGTTCAAAGTCCGATAGTTGACACTTTATTTTTAATGCCTCCCATCTAATTCGATGATAGACGTCTGCATACTTCAATTTACCGTATTCGTTAATACGGGTGTAGGTCTCACAGAGTTGGTACAGATCAAAAAAGATCGACTCCATATTGATGATGATCTTTTCAGCTACACAGAAGTTGTAGAACTGTTTGAAATCTTTCAATGTTCTTAAGCAATTTTGCAAAAACACCAACCGATGTCCACCTAAATCCATATAGTTCTGAGCTATATTCCTTGGATCTAATGTATTGATTTCAGGAAGAAGCTCACTATAATGACCAACAAGCGTTCGAATATGCACCTTTTTCCGAAGATCAATGATAAGTGCCACCAAGAAATGATCAGGACTGCGCAGAGTTGTTGATGCAGTCGACATAATACTCATCTCCTATTCATCATCATTTAGAAATGCTTCTTCAAACTCCAAAATCGGGCATGAACTGCATTGAATAAAAATCATCAGCGAATTGGGCTGAACAACCTTCTTACAACAAATTGAGCCACAGGAACGCATTAGTTCCGATAATTTATGGAAATGACCGTTAGCTTTGAAGGTCATAAGATCAAGTGAATTATGAATCTTATCAATCTCAGATTTAAGCTCCGATAAATCCTGGGGAGCGCATAAGCCATGCTCAACCCCGATGGCTTGTAATGACTCCACTTTTGCTAGTGCCTTTTGAAAGCATTGCCTTACTTCCTTGATTTCCATGTTAACCCTTGCCAATGTCTACACCACCCTTAAGGACACATCTACTTCACCGCCTAACATCGATGAGTAGTAACCCCATACTATGGAGATTGGTAGATGACACCAAATCTCCGCAATGCAAGACCCCTTGGAAATGACCTGATCCAGCATCCCGAAGCAAACGACCCCATTCTGATCTCGAACCGGCTCGGTCTATATAGGAATCAACGATGACGATGTTTTCCGTGGAGTACTTAAAATCGAATACTTTCTTGAGCATAATTGCGATTTCTCGATTCGCTTCATATTTATTAACTGAAGCAGACCACAGATACACCGCCGCGGCGAAGGTGTCGCCATATTTTTCAAGTTCAGCATTCACATCCACGTCATCAACCCCAATTGGACGGACATGCTTGCACCTACAGAATCGTAGGTTTACCACCCATCTTGGAAAACCAGTAGCCTTGAAAGGCATCGGCTACCGAGGTCAAACGTTCGAACTGCTCGTGTGTCATAATGTTCCTTACCAAGATCTTGATACCCATTTCCTTAAACGTCTCCAACTGCGCAGATATTTTCTTTAAGGTTTCGTCATCAATAAAACAGGCGTTCACAACGTCCTCTCCTAAAATAATGAACTTCGGACGAAGTTTTTGCAGAAGGGGCTGAGTCAAAAAACCTTTCCCATAGTGAGGAAAAGCCAAGACGACCCCATTTTCAGACAAATGTTCATACAAATCGACTAACATACTATCAAGCACTGGTTTAGGCGGATTTACTGCTACGACTACCTCAAAACCCTCGGGTATCGGCAAAGCACTCGGGTACGGAACAGGTACATTCGGATAGGTGGTGAATAGAAGAGGGAGTGATCCGTTATACGTTTTCAAAGCTAGATCCTTATAATAAAAATCAAGTGCGCTTAAAACATTATAAAATTCAGAAGCTGCAAACTCGAAATCTTCCTGATAAGGATTATTCTCTTCTAACGTTATTACCCCCTCATAAGCGATGATTTGTAGACCTGCGTCAACAATAGGGTGAAAGTCCACACCAATACCCATTTTCGATAAATTATACTTGTCCATATTTACTCCTCCATTTGGTATATTGATCTGATAACCTCATTTTGCTGAATGAATCGTCTGGTCGTCTGAATATCTAATACTTTCCTTGAACAGTTGTAATGAGGATTTTGAAAAATCACTGGACGTAACCCTTCGATTGGAGTCACACCAATAAACAAACGAACGATACTCATTAAAGCTCAACCCATTCAAGTCTGCGAGATATTTAATTACCTTAACCCATTTTTTAGGATCTACATTTTGAGTTTTTATCCATTCGAACGGATTAAAATCTTTCTTACTAAAATTTAACGTTTTACAAAGCGGAATCATGTTCCCTTTATAAGTCCCACCATGTCCCCATGTCAGAGGAATAAAATGATCGAATTGAATATCATCAGTAACCCCCGTTAATGCACAACCACCAAAATACTCCAATGCTTCATTCATCATTTCCTTAGACCAATCGTCCAATAGCATATCCTGAAAGAACTTACGGTTTGATTTGATAATTCCGTAATCTTTATTCGGTGACTCAGGAAACCCAAATTCAATTTTTGCCATTAGCTCACGAATATCATCAAGAAATTCTCTATGCTTTCTTTCTTCTTCCTCACGTTTAATACGTTCTTGCTCAGCTCTTCGCCGCTGATTATCTCGTTCCCATTCCTCTCTTAACTTTTGAACACCCCGTTCAGTTTCTTCTTCGAATCTACCTATGGTTTCTCTAACTTTTTCAAACTCTTCTGGTGTTAAATCCCTTGGTCTATTTCTTAATCTAGCCCTTACCATCGCATTGCTCATTTTTGGCTCCTCCTTCGTCGAAGTTCGCGCTTAAGAGTACTCTCACTGATGCGAGTAATACTTACGACTTCCTTCATACTGTGGGTTTGGAGCAAGCTAATCGCATGATCCAGTTGTAACTTTGTAAACTTAGGTGGGCGTCCTTCTCGAAAACCGGATTTCTGCTTAGCGATGGCTTTACCTTCAGCGGTACGCTCAATGATCAAATCGCGCTCGAACTCCGCAAAGGCAAAGAAAATATTTCTGATCAATTTGCTCGTTGGTGTGTTATCCAAAATACCGATGTTCAAGATATGAATCCGAACACCACGTTCGATTAACTGATTGACGATCTTTACTCCCTCGATCATCGAACGAGCAAACCGATCCAGCTTCGTTACGACCAAGGTATCGCCAGCTTTCAGCAAACGAAACAGTTTGGAGAATTCAGGGCGATCCATTTTTGAACCAGTGAAACTATCGACAAAGATATAGGCTTGGTCAACCCCTTCAGCGAGCAGTAAATTGACCTGATGTTCAAGGCTATTACCATGCTTTGACTGTCCAACCGTACTGACTCGGGCATACCCGTATTTCGGCATATTTACAACCACCACCTATGATTTTTCGGGTTTACTTATGACCCCCAGTTTTGACACCGCCTAAACCCGCATTTTACCGTCCAAAAATCGGACGGAAATGATCGGGGCAAAACTCAAGAGATTTGAACCCTTGGAATACCGTTTCAGAACCGACTCTTCTGAAAAGAAGGAATTGTGTTCTTTAACGCCATCTGTTTGCAGATGCTTCAATTCTGTTGCCAAGTGGGGATGCAGTATGGTTCTAATATCGAAAGGAGAAGGGAGATTGATTTGAAAGCTATACCCCCCTTATAAGGGGGATTTATTACCAACCACCATACCACATCCTACTTGGTGTATTATTAATCTAAAACTGACTGCCAAAGTAGAATAAGATCACCGACATGCGAGTAACTATTTTTCAAAATAATAAATAATCGGGATAAAAAATAAACGGGCAGTAAAGAACTCGACCAGCGAATTCGATACTGCCAAAATTAAGCTGCTATTTGATCATTTTTAGATTCCAGATCTTTTCCTTATTTCTCACTACATTCTGCTCGAAGAAGTGTCTTGCCCACATGATTTCTCGGTCGGTTTTCGCTTTCATAATAGCCTTAACCGCACTGTGGGCGAGAAACTCCATAACTGCGTCAATTCGGTCAAGTTTCCTCTTAAGTTCGTTAGTAGGCAAATGCAAATAATGGGATGCTGATCTCAACCCCAAGAAATAACCATGATCGCTATACTCCCACCAAAAAACTTCAAAGCATTTTTTCGCCTCATCAGGCAAATTATTCTTGAAACCACCCTCCAAAAACGGATATTTGAGATCAATCGCAGACCCCATAAAGGCGAAGATATAATCTATTGTGCGTAATCTTGCTTCTGCAACCTCTAAGTCATATCGGTCATAAAGGGTTTCAATGGTTTTATATCGTTCTCTTCTTTCAGCATGACAATGATATAAACACCTCTGTAGTTTGAAAAGGAACCTCATTTGATCAAATCCTTTCACGCTACCAATTTGAATAGGATACGGTATGCTTACTTCATTTAGAAGGGATGATGAAGAAGTATTACCCCGATGGGGATGAGCATCAGGCGTATACTGTTACAGCAATACCGTATCCTTATTTATGTATTCTTTATCTAAAACCGACTGCCAAATTTGATAAGATCTTAGTCGATTGAGTAATTATGAAGCCAAGAGAAATCACAAAGAAAAAGGCGACCCATCGCGGCTTTCGAGGGTAACGCCTAAAACGAGTTTCTACTATTGTAATGAAAGCAAAATAGCCAGCATTAGAAGTGTGCTTTTAACGCGCTAATGGGGAGTTTTTGGGACTCGTTACCGGCAGAAATTTTTCGTTCAATATAGAGGAGAGCTTACCCATTTAAGCATGAAACGGCTTGTAATCGACTTTTCCCTCTAGACCGAACAACTGATACAATAAAATCGGTTGTAGAGCCACGTAAGAGAGAAAAGGATGGGGGAGTGGGTAGACCGCAAACACTTCAACTTCGAATTGCTATTTCTCCAACAAAGTGCAAACTCTATTTCAACAACAACAACAACAAAAAAAAAAAAAAAAAAAACGGCAATACCGAACACCGAAGTTGAACGGTATTGCCGCATCAGCAATTTAGTTACAAAGAATGATATCAAGACTTGCTAGATCAACAATACCCCAGAGGTATTCATCGGGAGACAATTCCGCATAGTCCGCAGAGAACATACACCAGAGAACAGCGGTACTCTCGTCTCTTGGAACGTTGTAAATATCGATATTTATCGAACCCTCAGCATCTAAAGACTTTTTATACTTACTTACAAAGGCGACCATATCCTCCCTGGATATTACTTGTTCAACTCCAAAAGAAATTTGACCAGATTTTCTATTTGCAAGTTCGCTAGCCAACTTCTGCAGTTCTTCAATAGTGTAATTCTTATTAGGAATGTAGTGGAAGTCCGTTACAGTGCTGACGCAAATATTCTCATCTAACTGATTAACATCTTCGTCACTAAAAGCTTCCCGAGTTACTGCTATAACATGATGAGATTCATCAACCTCAAAATGGCTGAAATGCAATACAATTGGTAGTGACTTACTCGCCTTGATATTTGCCCGACTATCTGCATGAGTAATTAAAACGTAGTTCACTGTTACCTCTTCACCAGCACCATTTGTCATCACGCCCTGCCAAGTACGCATTCAAATTCCTCCCTTTTTAAGTTTCATACTATATAATCTTGATCCCTCAATAACTCCCTAAATTTAAAATGTTACGAATCAAATATTCAGCTCGATACGAATTTAGACTACCCTCATCCACGTTTAGTTTCCTTTTCTTAGACCCTCCGAAGTTTCGGAATTCTAACACCTGTCACATAGACCCCATCTTGACGGATATGATAAATATATTCGGCTCCAATTCTAAACCCATCCCATAAACCCTTGATACCGGATTTCTTAGCAACCTCGACTTGCTCGGGTGTAAGAATACCAAACCTTTTGTTTATATCAGGCATTGGACGAACTGTCCAAGCTAAAAGTTGACGGGTATACTCTGTCCACACTGGGACAAATTCATTGTAGATTTGCTCAATGCTTTTACCTTTAGAGGATAAATTCCTCAAGATTACCCCCAGTTCAGCCAGTTCGACGGGATAACGTTCGATGATTATCCTATCTTGATAAACCCAAACCCAAAAACCTTTACCATCAACTCTACTATCGATGACAACTGCTCGAGTACTCATACAGATCGCCTCACTTTTGTAGAATAAAATCTTACAATTAAGGTGTTTTTCTCACCTACAAAGTGCAAAAGTAAATCAACTCTGGTTATAGAGAATATATTCCCTATCGGTTTAGACAATCTACCATTGTAGAGACACATTAGATCGGAAAGGATGGGGGAGAGGGTAACGGCGGGTTTGCCCGCCGTTACCCCCGAATTGTTTCTCTCGCCTGAACTCTTCGTAATTTCGGAATTTCAACGCCCGATACAAAGACCCCATCTTGTCGAATACGGTAAATATATTGCGCCCCAATTCTAAACCGATCCCACAGAGCTTCAATTCCGGATTTCTTTGCAACATCGACTTGCTCAGGTGTGAGAATACGGAACTTATTATTCATATTCGGCATCGGATAACCTGCTCGAGCCATAATTTGACGAGTACGCTCTGTCCGCATTTGGACAAGTTCATTAAAGATTTGCTCAATGCTCTTGTCCTTAGAGAATAAATTTCTCAATGTTACCCCAAGATCAGCAGGATAACCGTCCTCATAAACCCAAAATCCTTTACCATCAACACGACTGTCGATAACAACTGCTCGGGTACTCAAAATGATCGCCTCACTTCATTCGATTTTGTATACTCCTGCTATGGAAAATCTCTTAGTTTATATCCCAAAATTAACTTTTGCTCCTACCTACGAGAAGTAATCAAAATCGCCGCGAAATTTTCTACTGTAAATACAAAACGGCAGTATAAAACTCACCGATGAGTTTCTATACTGCCGTTTTTAATCTGCAATTTGATTAAACAATCTCCATCTCCAGCACATCTTCCAGCTTGATCCACTCATAATCATCTTCAAAGCCGATTTTCAATTGCTTTGTCTCGGTAGCAATTTGTCGATCTTGCCGATAACCTCTCTGTCATTAAATACCCCCGAATAACTCTCTATAAAATATCGTCAACAAGTAATAAGACTTTACTCCATATACAATTCGGTTACATCCGCAATAGCCTTGGAAGTAGTTGCACCGTAGTAGCGATCTTTATAAACGATTACTAACTCCCCTCGACCGTAAAGGATTGTCATCAGCACAAGATTAAATGCCGCCATCCACAACAGCCAGTAGGGGTCAGACTGAATTAATCCTAAAAACATATCAAACCACCTATGACTTTGGTCTTTACTATTGTAGCATAAGTTGGAAACGTAATTCATCAAAATAAAAGTCAAGTGCCGAAGCACCTGACATAATACCCCCGAGGACATAATTATTGAGAGAACTTCTTTTGAAGGTAGTCATCGTAATTCTTCATAAACGTAACTACATGCTCCCTCAGAAGGATATTTTTTGTACCATATGATTCATAAGTCTTCGGTGTGTTGCCATTAGCATCAGGATACCCATTGGACAACCCCATATCGTACATCATTTGAACAGCTTCACGCTCATTTAAGGCTTTCCCACCATTATATTTAATATTGTAATAGGAAGCCAAGATAACAGCCATCTCGCCCCTTGTCATTGGAGCATTAGCTTTATCCTTATCCTTCAAAGAACCCTTGGTTGGAACCCCCAATTTCTCTGCAATCTGATAAGGAACTGAAGCCCACCATTTCGGATCTTTAGGTGTAGTAATCAACATTTCGCTTGACTCACTATAACGGAACAAGATCGTTAGAAATTGTGCCTCACTGAGTTGTCCTTGAGGTTTCAGCAACTTCTCGACCTTGCCAGTCTTAGGGTTCCTTTCCTCATACCCCGCAATTAACCCCTCTTTGATTGCCCAAGCCATATTCTCCGACCAGTACTTATTTTCTTGAAAATCAACATACCCCTTGGCAACAGATATGTCGATGGGATCATTCTTAGGACTATCAGGATTAGAACCTTCAGGGGCTTTCTTGGTGGTGAAAGACCACGTAAGACTACGACCCTTCGTATACTTGACATTTACTGTATAAGTCTCGCCGTATTTCAAAGGCTCTTTAGGAATAATAAACCTAGACTTATTGAAAAAGAAAGGAACTTCATTTCCCTTGCTGTCTACGAGACTCGGTACTGTATCAGAAGCATCTATATAAGACTCCCCTAACTCATAATCAGGAGAAAAAGTAATAATAAACCCCGAGGTCTTTAAACCAAACTCTTCTACAGGGTTTGGAATCTCTCGACCCCAATAAGCTACATCAACATCAGTCTGACCGTTATAAGGATACATAATTGGGGGAGGGTCCATCTGCTTAGGCATATTAGCCATATTAATTACAACAATATCACCTACTATAGCAAAACCTATCTTCTCATGAGAGTAACTTAACATTGCAACCCTATGATAAGGTGCATTTAACAGACGATCTATACCTGTTTTCAAAGAATTAGATCCAAAACTAATCACTTCAGTAACAGAATGTTTCTTATCTAAACCAGCCGCATAAGCCCGATCCCAAACTTCC
Organism: Paenibacillus sp. FSL R5-0527; assembly: GCF_038008055.1. NCBI lineage: Bacteria > Bacillati > Bacillota > Bacilli > Caryophanales > Paenibacillaceae > Paenibacillus > Paenibacillus sp. FSL R5-0527. The sequence goes on from NZ_JBBOYI010000001.1 coordinate 5,907,583, forward strand.
TCACCAGTAAAACCATCTCTTTTAGGGTCTTCAGTATGTCCATCTATTAATTTGTACTTCCCTTTATTCTTATAAAGGTAATTAGCATGGTTCTCAGCCGACTTAGTTAAATAAGGGTCAAGCTTAACCTCCTGAATCCCTACATTCCTGCGAATTTCATTGAAATACTCCAGCGCCTCAAGATGTGTCTTCGGATACTCAAATCCATCCACCATCACCTTATCAGATTCAGCACTCGCTTGAACTGGAGCAAATGAAATGCTCCCTAATACCAATGTGAAAGCGAAAACAAAAAGAAAAAACTTTCGCATCGCACTTCCTCCTATATCCCTCTACAGACTAAACCATCTTCAAATTAACTTTACATTAGCAAACAATTACTTTGATTGTCTGTCGATTATCAGTCACATCGTTGGTATGCAGTTTTACCCGCAAAAGCAACACCTGACCTTTCATTCAAGGATAAAAATTCGACAAAATCCTCATTAATCCTGCCTTTTCCAAAGGGTTGTTGTTACTTTAGCGTAACTGAATAAGGAGTTCCAGTCCTGAGGAAATAAAAAAGGCGACCCCCAAGGGTCGACAACAGCGGGGAGCCTACCGAGTTTCTACTAAATGTAAGGGAGATTTCGTGCAGAGAACGATTGGGTTGATTGGGTAAACGGTAAAAAGGTTTTATTAGCCAAGGTATTCTAATAGTAGTTTTCTGGCTTCTTCGAAATTCATATATTCTCGGTGGAACTCTTCATACCTAGAAAGGTTAACTTCGACGAAACCATAGTGTTTAAACCATTCGAAGAATGAAAAGTTCAAAAGTTCTATTTGCTTTGGTGGAATATCATTTGTTTTGCCGTTAAGAATATAACTCAACGTTCCAGCAATGTTCATACAATAGGTATTAAAATTGCCCGAAAAATCGTTGATCTCTTCGGGTAGTTTGGAAAATTCGTCTTCGAAATCTATCTGCATTTGCTTCGTGTCCTTATACGGAAATGGTTCAAATAAAGAAGTCTTAATATTAACTAATCGTTCTAATATGTCGTCCAAAGATAGCTCACCTCAACCGAATTATTACATTGAAATTATTTTGGAGACGATCCAAAACGGGAAGAACGTCCAGTAATCATCAACGAACAATACAACAATCACTCCTATAAGGGTTCCAGCTCCTACAGACCATAGATAATCCGATTTCCTTCTTATCCATCCGAAAGACAAGCCAACTGCCAAGGATAGTGGTATGAAAGTCAACCCAACTGTTAGTTGACCTATAGAAAACCCTGCAATAAAACTGAAGATATAGATTGCGATAGCACATATCCAGTAATGACGATGTTTCCCGCTGATCGCTATAACTAAAGACACTATCGCAACAACTAAAGCGGAAAATGCGATTATCGAAAAGATGGGCAATTTACCCCTCCATTACCATTATTTCACCATTACCTTATGGATTACTAATATGAGAAGGTGGAGTGATATCAAGTGCATGTCCGCTCTTGAATTAATTCATATATCATCAGAATCGTCATTATTACTGTTACTGGATAAATAGAAAATATTGTTTATTAACTTCACTGCCCTAAATCTGTAGTTCAAATTTAGTGACTTCTCTCGGGTTATGATTATGACATCTTTTCGTATCGATGGATCTGCAGTTTCCGCCTCTTTACTCTGGTCTGAAATTATTGCCTTATATACTTGCCGACCAGACATAAAGAACACTGGACATACACTAATAAAGTCCGTCTTTACGTATATGACAATCACGATCACTACGATAGCCAATGTCACCATCAAATTTATCGCTGAAGTTTGATCTATAGATATCAATGGCAACAGCAAGGTCATTAAAAAGAATGAATAGTCATTTACACTTAATCGTTCATACTTCCTAACCCAGACACTCTTACCTATTTCCTTATCCTTTAATTGGCGATCATAGTCACTGAAAAGCCACATCGCAACCAAGCGATAGATGAGCAGTGATAAGACGATTATCCCCGCAATAACGATTACGTCAAAGACCGTCTTATCAATTTGCTTGGCTAACCATTTCGCCCATTCAGTTTTCTTGAAAAAGTCGTTACTGTCAACGAATCTATAGACCATGATAAGGACTAAGGGAAGGTATGCTGTCGCCCATAAAATGACCTGTTCTCTCTTGCCCCACATTTTACTCTCCCTCCCAGAGAGGACAATCATACCCCCTAACAATTATTGTTCATAAGCAACCGCTACCTTGTAGTTCTCGGTCACGAAGGACTTTACGATCTTGTCCGCAAAGAAATGTATTAGCGGTTTGGGAGATGAATCCTCAGTAAAAATAATTTTTCGATTCTCCAAATCAATATATTCAAATAACCCCCATAGTGAACTGTACTTCGCCATGTACTGTTCTTTCGCATCTTGATCTTGTGGCTCATTAGCTTTAATTTGAGATAACTCATCACATCTTGCATCAAAATTTTCCTGAATAGCCGCCATTGTTTCAGGTTTAATTTGCGCCAATGTTCTCGAATAAATATGCTTCTTACATGACTTTTCAAAAGCTTCTCTATTGGAATCTTTACCATGAAAGAATGGCATCGAAATAATTTGTGCAATGTTTTGATCTCGACGCTCGGTAATATGATCTTTATATTCAAATGCGTATTCAAAACTCCGAACATTGATGATAAAGATGCAGTTTTCAATTATAAAGAAATCAATGTTACCCCCAAGGTCAACTACTGTATCCTCAGCAAACACAAATTGATTGGAATTCTTTATTACCATCATCTTCTTAGAGGATTTTATACTATTTTTCTTAACCCCTCGATAATAACAGAAATATGCATCTTTTTCGCCCAAAGTTAACTTTACTATTTGAAACTTAGTATGCTTCTCTGGATACTCAGGATCAGGACAGCGCAAGGCTTTGACAAGTTTAGTTACTTTATCTATAAGACCTTGATCATCATCATCATCTAAAACAAACTTCGCAATTCGGTCATTTAATTTTATTTCATGATTATAGTCACCAACAAGAAACACTTGTCTTTCAGCATCATCAACTTCCTTCAACTCTTGCAAGGAATTAACAATACTTTTCTTGAGCCACTTAATAACATCAGGTGCAAGTTGAATACATGTCGATTGGTAGTACGAATCAGATTCCTTTTGTTTCCTTACAAGGTGAAATGATAAATCTACCTCGGTTAAAGCATCATCGGGCATATTACTAAGCTTATAAATTATATTTTCATGGTGGTTTATATCCATTCAATACCGCCTCCCGCACATCAATAATTCGACAATAGGAAGGGTTTTCCTCTTCAAATTTGTCGAATTATACATGTGGGCTAACAAAACTTACTTGAGCAAATCAGTTATCTTTACCCCTGACCTCGGAGGAAATGTCACTATACAGGGTTACTATGATCTTCTTGATCGCCTCATAATGTTGCATCGCCATCTCGTAGGGTGAAAGACCAGAATCGGAATAATGTGCAATAATGACGTAAATACCAACTGTGACAACAATACTGATAAATAAAAATATCAGTAAACGACCGATAAAACCAATGAAGTCAACTATTCCATTATGTAAGTCTCGGTATAACTTCTTCATTGGTGACACAATGAAAATATCGGTGAACCAATTCACTGCTTTACCGGCTCGGTCGGCTGCTGTTACCTTATCGACCTCAACTGTAACGATCTTCTCTTTGACTGGCGTGGTAAGGTCTCGGTATTGCTCATCCAACTTTTCCGCATCATCGATTATTGGAATGTCTGCTTCGACATCAGGTAACGTTAATGAGCCACTTTTCAGCTTGGTCTGTCGGAGAGAGTCGGTCTCGGTTAAGGTGAATAGTCGGCTCTGCATCGATGATCGGGTCTCTTCGAACAGTTTGGCACTTTTTTCGATAATGTCAGCATCTATATTGTCAGTGAGCGGAGGTTCAGGTTCAGTATTGGATTGACCATCCTCGATTTGAAGCATCGGTTCGGAGAGAGGAATGTCGAGGTTGGTGTCCTCCTTATTTGTTTCGGAATCGGTATTGTCCTCATCAGAGAGAATCCCTGAATCAATAGCGATTTCAGGCTCATCGGTACAATCGGCTTCAACCGGCTTATCATCTGCAACGGGTTCAAGTGGTACAACTGGTTCAGGTTGCTCCTGGTCATCATTGTGTGTTGCTGAGGACTCAATCATGACACTTGGGCTAATCTCGGTGCCGATGCCGATATTAATGGTGTCGCCATTACCATCATCGAAGAAGGAAATGGAGATATCATCAACTTCTAGTGGTTGATTAGCAACGTTCGTTTCTCTCTTTTTTGTTACATTTTTAGCAGATGTACTCATTACCTCTTCACCGACCTCTCTTGGTATATGTATTAAATCTCAAATGCAAACTGCAAAAGTATTCCTAACTCCCAAACGACAGTAAAATTCTCCCGTCCATGCTAAAATCAAAAAAGCACAATTACCCCGATTAAAGGTAATTGTGCTTTACATCATACAAAAGATATTGAAACTCTCGACTCCTACTCTGATATTGATATTCATTATTCGACATCATTCAACAAAATCCTTCTTACTCCAAAAAATACTTCATCAAAATTTTAGAGCCAAGAAAAACTCATCTTTGGAAGTACAAAGTGCCATTTTATCGAACTTCTCATTAACATATCCAGTATTAACCTCATGACAGAAGCACCTCGTGTTGTACGAGATGCTTCTTAGTCTTTACTCTTCATTATAATTCAAATTCGATATGACTTTGACCATCCTGTAGTTTAACAGGTGTTAAATCATCCCCATGTTTAACGAACAACTCCACATTTCTAAAGGGGTCTGGATTTTTGAACTGGATGATAAAGGTTGATGCTTCTAAGCTCGTCAGATCAATAACTGTTTCTGGCTTGGCTTTCAATCTTAACTTCTTAATTATGAGTCCATCTTCATTCGTAACCACAACGTTCTTACGTCTAAAATATACAACCACCGCAACGATAAAAGGTAAGCTCGTAACTGCTATCGGGATGAATGGTAACTTCCTCTGTGGTTCAATTGGCTCTGGTTCCTGTGGGATTTGTGGGATTAAATCGGCTGACTCCACAGACTCGATAATGAAATCGATCCGTTTCACCCTTTGCGACTCATTCAACTCAATTACCGTTTTTACCTCGTTCGTATCTTGCAATGACTCTGTCTTGGAAGAAGTCTGCTGACCATCTTGATATACAACAATGTCGACTTTACCAAGCTCCTCTTTGGTTAAAGGATTCTTCAGAATGATCGTATGTTGTCCAAACTCCACTTCTTCAAATCTGTACTCACCATTCTGATCAGTATAAGTGACTCGAGGATTAGAATGCAGTTCAACTTGAATCCCTTTTATCGGATTACCCCTGACATCCGTAACAACCCCAAAGACTGTTCCAAATTGCTTCAGCTTTTGATACCTGAATTCAACTACCAACTGACGACCTTGAGCTGCGACTGTTACACTTTGGATAATAGGAGCTAAGGGTTCATACCCCTCTATAGCAGGAGCAGAAATCACTTGCTTACCGAGTGGTAAATCCCGCAGAATCTCTTCTGTCAAGACTTCATCCGTTTCAACGTCAATCGCAACAATACGAACCTGATCCAATTCTGGAGCCTTTTCAACTATCGAAACATCATTCGAAACCGGAACATCCTCTGATGAACCTTCATCACTTACCGGCTCTTGAACGATAACAGGTTCATTTTCTACAGGTTCGTCAGCAATTGGATCTTCGACAACCGGCTTTTCATTGCTAATAGGTTCCTCCGGCTGCTCAACAACAGGAGGTTCGGCTGGAACATCAACTACAGGCGGCTCAGCAGGTTCTTCAACCACTGGTGGTGTAGGTGGTTCCTGAACTACTGGCGGCTCGACCGGATCATCATCATCCACTGGTGGTTCAACTGGATCATCATCTGCAGGTGGAGTAATAACCTTCTCTTTGTAGAAGTAAGTAATCTTTTGGATTGGCTCGGCTACGGTTAGCACGACCTTTTTCAAAGCTTCGCCCACAAGCTCGTATACCCCAATCTGCGTTTCGGCAATATACGAATGTTCGCCCAGATCTAAATCAGTTAAGACTTCATCTTCCTTAATCTTCTCATTGGTTACCGCATCTCTGAACTCGACCGTTATTTTACCCTTGATAACTGGCGGTGGTGTTACTTTCTCAAAATAAGCGGTCGCGGTTTTATCCTTGTCCATTTTAATGGTGATTTCAGCGTCCGTATATTCTTGACCATCAACAACCCACTTCACAAATTGATATCCATCAGCCGGTTCAGCGTTTAAAACAACTTTCTCGTTTTCTTTATACACCAATTTTCCATCACTCGAACTTGGTGTGATCGTCCCTTCTCCGACCTGGTTTACTGTCAACGTAAACAGGCGAGGTTCTTTCGGAGGTAGCGGTTCAAAGTGGGCAATCGCCGTAGCATCCTCCACCATCGTGAGAGTAAAGTTAGCGTTCAAAACATCTTGCCCATTAACGACCCATTTTACGAATTTATATCCGTCCGCAGGGTTAGCAGTCAACTCAACCGTTTCAAACTCATAAAATTTTGATACACCTGCAGGGGAGACATTACCATCTCCGATCTGATTAACAGTCAACGTATATTGTTCTGATGCGGTCGGCTTAAAATAAGCAATAGCCACTATATCTTCATCCAACGTGAAACCTGGCGTTTTGAAGAAGTACTCCTTGCCATTGATTACCCATTTTTCAAATACATATCCATCCTCAGCACTTATTGCAATTAAATTTACCCATTCTCCAGCTGGATACTGATATGTTCCTGCACTTGGATTTGTTGTTCCCTGTCCTTCTACTTGAACTGTTACTGTATAATGAGACGGTGGCAATTTTTTGTAATAAAATACTACTGGATTACTACCAAATGCTCCTGTATCAACGGAATATGTGCCTCGATATTCTCCTTTTTCAAAAACATCAATTTCAGTATTACCAGAACCAATCACTTCGATATTTGTACTAACTGCATCATACTTCAAAACGGAATTATCTTTTATTGTATAAGTGACAGAATTCCAATCAACAAGACCGTCCACAGAAGTATTAGGGTTTGGTGCATAGATACCCCTCAGCAAAAACTTTGGAGTTAATACTGCACTTTCAGTTGCATCGAATCCTGATACCGTTTTTTCAAAATCATCATCCAAGGAATATCCATCAATATCTTTCGCATAGTAAGTTTGTGGTTTCAAAATATCAACATTTGTAAACACTTCGGAATCAATGATTTCATTGGTATCCCTGTCTCGATATTCGACCTTTACACTTCCAATTGGAACGAACTCAAAGTTATACTGTGGGCTACGAGCCCCGACATATGAAGTAATCTCCATCAGATTATTAAAAAATTGCGTGCTCTCCGCATCGCCTAAGACAAAGTAGTTATAAGCTGCATCCACATAATTCGGATTCGCGCTGTTGAACACTGATGTTAAAGTTGCCATATCATTGTTTGTTAGTTGGTTATCGTTTAACCTCAACGTGTCAATTGAAGTTAAGCTTGTTAAGCCACTAATATCGGTCAACTTATTCCGTCCTAGATCCAGCGTGTCTACTGTCCGCAGATTGATTAATCCATCCACATTAGTAAGCTGTCCGTCATTTAAAAATATGTTTTTGGCATCTTCCAAAAAGCTTAATGGATCAACATCTGTTAAACTACTGTTCGGGAAGTAAATATTCTTTGCAATTCGCGGATTTTTGAAAAGTCCTTTGTCAAATATCTGCATTCCCTCAAGGCTCGAGACCCCCATATTGCTTGCAGGGTCACCGAAACTAACATAACTGAAACCACTATCAATGTATAAATCCATGATTCTTGTTTCGACATCTACTTTATTGATCAAATCAGTTACCGACCATTGTTGTCCAAATTCATAAGATACCCATTCAGCAAAATAAGTCGCTAAATCCTCGTCTTCAAATAAATCTTTGATAGCTACATCTTCCCCACGATGATATCTTGAGATCGGATCTTGACCGCCATTGTCGATTTCAGGAACATCAGTGCCAGTGGTAATATCTTTAAAGTTAATATTGTTGGCGATAGCATACTCTTCGGCAGATGAACCAACATGACCTACAATAGTCGTCTGCTGTGGGATTGTTCCAATAAAACTGCTTACAATTGTGTTTGGATTTTCAATAATAATGCTTTTCAGGTTATAGCAATGTTCAAACGCACCGATACCAATCTCTGTGACTGTTGGCGGGATTACTACTGACTCAAGTTTAGTTCCTTTAAATGCGCTCATGCCGATTCTGGTGACATTCGAGGGTATTACAATACTTGTAAGCGAAGTATTAGCAAAGACACCATCAGCAATATTATTTAAGGTGCTTGGAAGTGTTACACTGGTCAAATTTACACTTCCGCTAAAGGCATTTTCTCCAATAAATGTTACTCCATCAGGAATAACAACACTTACAATATTAGGATTATTTTCAAATGCGCCTGGTTTATACGAAGTGCCACGGTATGAACCTTTGATACCAACAACTGAATATCCTTCTATTGAATCAGGGATAACAATATTACCACCTGGTCCTGTATAGCCTGTAATTATTGCATCAGATCCAGATATCTCGTAACTAAAATGACTCGGGTCAGAATAGACCGCATTTGTAACCGTCAGATTACTGTAGACCGAATCGGTAACGCTGCTGTCACCATATACAGCATCCGTTACGGTTGCTCCATCAGCGAATACCCCAAGCGGGAATAAAGATATCATTAAAGCAATGACTAGTAGTATTGCAATACCGCTAAACAACTTCCTCTTTTTTGACACTTCAATCATCCCCTCACGATAGAATAAACATTTCACTGGTCTATAAAGGTGTGAAATTAATCAGTTAATAACTGCAAAAATGTTCTTATTCTCTGGTATAGCTCGGAGCATCAAGGGGATCTTTCGATAAGGTTTAGACATAAAAAAAGTGCTGCACTCCGATAAGAAGTACAGCACATTACTATTATTTTTACTTTTCATGATAATATGAGATGCTTACAATCGAAGTCGATCTTTTGAAACATTATAAAGGGATGTATTGTTAGACAGGTTGTCCATGCTACTCAACTTCAACGTATTCCATGATGATCCGTAATGCTTCATCGTAACTGCGTGCTTCGGTAAAGACCTTTTTCTTCATCTCGATTGCTTGCTCATCTAGTCCGGCACTTCTTAAAGCTCTAGAAGCGATACCGAGTAGGTTGTAGATGTTTCCATTCTCTCCAATTAAACGAGCAACAGGTTTTGTCAAATTCATTACCCCCACATGAAGATTTAATACTCACTCGGAAGCATGATGGTGAAGTATTTTGTCTTCCCATCGTCACCGTAGATCGCCCATACTTTCTCAGAAAATAATTGCTTGTTATCGACAGTAACCAAATGGTTGTCGTCCCCATCTGTGATAACCGTGTTGCCATCAACATTTTTGAAAGAGATGAATTCATTACCTTGCTTATATAATTGAAAAATAAGCTGAATCGTCAAGTCCCAATCGTTACACCCGATTTCGTTGACCCCTTGTGTCATAAAGATTCTAAAACTCAACTTCCTATCTCCTCTCTAACAGAACATATCCAAGATTAGTGTAATACTGCACCATACAACTCATAAATTTAGACATTTGTAATAGTCGGATATGAAAAGTAATCCATCCGAAACATATAAACTCAAAAATTTCTCTCAAATGGACACCGGGCACTAGGATTTGCTTCATCGATGAATTTAGCTCCCGACAAGATCGCCGCTACTGCGAGTGGATGGGGGTGAATTCCATGATGCATATACCCTTCTCGAATGACATTGTAGTAATATGAACTCGGTGGTGCGATGGGCTTCGATTCATTAACATTCATGATATAAACCATCGCCGCTACTTTCTTAAACTGTTGACTTGATCCTTTCTTTCCAAGTTCCATAATCACCTCAAGCGTCTCTTTCCGATATAAACCGCTGGCAACCCCTTCATAGCGATCCAATGCTACTTCGTCCTTTTGGGAGATACTCCATAAAACTACCGGAACTTTTTGACCTGGGCTAGGTTTAATGGTGGCAACGCCTCGAAACTCCAACTCATAATCATCAATGTAACCTTGTCCGATAACGTAAGCATCGGGACATCTCCGCCTCATTTGATGGATATGTAAATTCGAACCGTAAGCTGCATAGATCTTCCTTCTCATTTCCAACACCCTTTCTGGCTTGATATGTTACTTTACCGTACTCTTCGCAGAAATGTGTAGTCCCGATTCAGGTTAAGTCAGGTTAAACTCGCCTCTAATTCCGGATCTTCTAACTCCACACGTCTTAATGGATCTCTCCAAGCCGAATCACCTTGAAGGAACTTTAGCAGATGGAGCCGCATGGTTTTGAACTCATCCGATATCGCTCCCATCCGCAATAACCAAACTCTCATGGTATACTTGTCATTCCCATAACCCGATACAGTCACTCGACTGGTAGCCTTTCTTTGATTCAAGGCTTGATTAACAATAAGCAAACTCAATTGGATATAGGACTTGACTTTACCGGCATGCAATGTACTGTTGAAAAGTCTAAATTCTACGGTCTTGAGCCTGCCGCTTAACAATTGGTGTAAATTCAATACTCGATACCGGCTTTGGTTATAGCGGTCAGATCTGCTTCCGCTAACCCCGTGATACCAACAATCGGAGAGATGACTCATCGTCTTAGGCTTCTTTATATTTAACCTTCGAATGAAATCCTCGGATAATTTCTGGCAATATCGCTGACGATCACTTCTGACTTGTAAGGCTTTGATCAGCAAATCTTGTTTAGCGTATACGATATTGCATAAGATTCGAAGTTGATTCGGTGTGAACTTCTCCGCTCCAACATGAACATGCAACCCACAAGATCGATTTACTCTGGCTCCAGCTGCTCTAAGTTGACGAATAAGCTCTTGAACCATTGGAAGATCAGAATAATTCAATATGGGTGAAACTAACTCACATTGATAATTGTCATCAGCGATAACAATTTCACCTCCGCTCCTTCTCTCGGGTTCAATTGAAGCATCACGAATGACTTTCCATATTCGTCCTGACCGATCTTGAATATCATAGACTTCATATCCCCACATCATTCGAGAGATCGGACTGGTGTCAAAAAAGTCCGCGATAACTCTAGCGGCAAAATATCTTTGGATACGAGTGAACTCGATCTCCAAGCCAAACGTAAGACTCGAGAGATCAACTGACACATTTCAAAGCTCCTTTCATAGAAAATTCCTTCCTGTATGTTGTAAAAAAGCTCTGATTTCATATGCCTTTTTTAAGCCATCTCAAGAGGATTTTGAAAAAATATCTGAAGAAATAGAGGATTCTTCGTTGAAACAGAATGGAGGTCAAGTTAGAGAAATTGTAATGGCGGAAAAAGAACAATAAAAAACCGCCCTAAATAAGGCGGTTAACCAACAAAATAATAAAATTGACACAATCACATATCCGATTTCTTTTCACTATCTGTTTACTGTACCAACACAAAGTTTACTGGCATTTCTTATTCTCTTAACCCTGAGACTCGGTATCTAATCTTAACTTATTTCTTAACATTTTCGACTTTCTATTATGTTCAATAACCTTTTCAGTTTTAGAACGAATATACCACTTCGTGCTTTTTACGCTTCCACTAAACTCCGAAACGGAATCTCTTACATCACGATACTTATCCCTTACTCCGTATTTGAAATCAATTACACGTTCACCAATGGAACGCTTTTGTATTGAAGGAGAAGGTTTGCTCTCATTATAAACAGGTTTTGAAGCCAAAGCATCGATATCCTCTTGTCCGAAGCCACCGGAAGATTTAGAAAATTTCGTGGATCTTGACTTGAATCCTCCTCTTGAACCCCTTGCTCCACCTGATCCACCTGCGCTACTCGTAGTAGGAGAACTAGATACCCCTCCAACATTCTCTACTGCATCATGGATCTTATTAAACTTACGTCTCTTATTACCGAATTTAGCAAGACGATACACACCATAACCTATGGTACCTAAAGGACCTAAGGTACCTAAGGTGTTCCCTAATACCCTTCCACTCATTTGTTTTAACATTGCTCCTGCACTAGCAAATAGAGCCACCGAACTTGCGAAAGTTGTAGACAAATGAACCTTAAAGGAATCAAGTAAGAGCTTAATAATTCTCCAAAGAACGTACAAATAAACCACGTCTACTACCAGCATTAACGACATCATTATTGTCGGATCAGTAAGCCCTAAACTTGGAACCCTTCCTCCAACATAGGCTGTTTGACCTTCTCCCATGAACAACGAGATTACAAAGGCAAAAATCGTGCTTGCTACCATAAACAGCACCGCTGGAAGCCCTAAATTCTTCAAAATAACACTTACTATCTTAGGTGGCGGGGATAATACGCACGATACCGCGATAACAAAACTGAGCAATAACAGAAGGAGTAATACTATAACCTTAAACGCAGGAACAGCAAAAACCGCCATTATATCGCAAGCAAGTAACACCAAACCTGTAAAGAAAGACGTCTTATCCAAAATACGCACATACAAATCCTTATCTGCCATCAAAGGCTCACCAGTTGCATTAAGCAAAAGCAAACGCATGAAAGCATCATAGTTGAAATTCTTCAACTCGAAGTTTTGAGGGTAGAGAATTGAACTCTCACCCAAGAACTTGTACTCCGAAAATTCCCTATTAAAATTAAATGTAGCCGCCATAGCCGCAGCTGTTATTAAGACCTCATTGTCGAAATCTCGATAATTTGTTAAATAGAGAAGATCCTTATAGGTAGCTTCCAAAGTAGCTTGAATTCTTCTCTCAACATCAGTCAAATCCCCGTAGTGATAGCTCTTAGCCGCCATATCCGCAGGAGAGAAAATCATAGAGCGACCCAAAAGCTCGTAAGCACCGGGATTCAAAGTATCATCAAGATATACCTTTTTACCCGCGATTTCGATTTCTTGCGAGACTGAATCCAAATCGTATAACTGATCTACCCAAGGTGCATACAAATTCCAAACATTTTTAAGGGTTTGTTTCTTCTTTTGTTGGAACTGGAAGTCCGAAGATTGACCAAGAGAAGCACTACTTTCCGCATTATCAAAATCAAACCCCTGAACATCCGTCCCAAACCGAGCTGTCCAACCATCAACATACTCGTTACCTTGATGTAAATACGGTATGACATACTTAAACAAACCTTCTAAATCCAAGAAGTCTCTAAGCTTACCATCGACTCTCGGATCACCACTATTTTCTACCTGAAAAACCTCTCTCTTCAACAAAGCCGACTTGAAGTCAGGTAACCCTGATGTCCCTGAAGAATACCGCATCTTAAAGACGTTATAGAAGTAATAAAACGGACTCTCTGTAGATAAAACATAAGCCTTATAGAAAGGATTACTCAAATCACCTGAAATACCACTTACAGTCGGATCTAACGTAAACTCACTATTAAAGATTGCCTTTGTGACGTTCTCATTCCCTAAAGCCCAAAATCTGTACCTATTAAGCTTATCATCAAAAACCCCTGATTCAGAAGTCGGAAACACAGCGGCTCTACTTATCAATTCTTTTTGCTCATCACTATAAGGTACTAACCCCTCGGGACTATTAAACAACATAAAACGATGGCTTGGTAATCCCATTACTTTGTTAGAATGAGTCGAAATATTGGAAGCAACCTTATTGAGTGAAATTACACTCTCATCAAACGCTTCCAAAGATTCATAAGAAGCTCTTGCTTCCTCCGCTATCGCATTATACGGTCTATAAAGATAAGTAGCCAAAGGATCATTAAAAACATACTCCTGTTGACTTAAGAAAGAATTAAACAACCAACGAAATACAGTCAAATTAGAAGTCAAACTCGAAGCCGGACTTCCTTCAGTGAACAGACTATCAAATACCCCCTCGCGCTTGGGAGCCATCCATTTGACCCTAACACCTACATCTGTCGTATAGACGTTCTCCAAACTCATAGCATTTTGGGCAATAATATAATTCAATTCATCTCCACTGCTTTGAGCATTCAACAAAGTCTCAAAAGACTGCTGATGCTGAGTTATAGCCCAATAATCAAATCTCGAAGAATAAATCTTATCTCCAAATGAATTCGAAATATTTATAACATTACCTACAAAGAATTGAGGAAGTAGTAGAATGAAAGCCATTAAAATCAGAATTAAAACGCCTTCTCTCAAAGACCTTATATGAGATATCGCCATTAGAATAACCATGACAAGAATAAGAATGTAGAAAAACAGGTAAACATACATGTAATCATCTAACAACCATGAAGTCAACGGTAAATCATGTAAACTTGGAGAATTGATATATCCTACAATCGAAGCGTAGGAGTGATTACCCCCTGCACTCACACTAAGGACATTCCCTACCCATGATCCCGTAATACTTCTATGAGTAGAAATGATCCAACTATCCTGCGTTGATTTCACTAACTTATCACGATAAGCACTCGGTCCGTCTGTCAAAAGACCATAGACCTTCTTAACGATATCTTTTTGCATTTCCTCCATAGTTTTTTCTTCAGAAGCAACAACCCCTGTTGATCCTATCGCGTCACCAATATTGAACCCCGGACTAGATGATTCAATAGGCATATACAACAGAAGCTCATTCTGCCACTGGAGGTATGCATTATTTTTAATAGAATCCTCAGTAATATCAAGGAGATCAACCATATAACCCCAAAAAATACCGGGATAGTTATTGACACCATTTATAATGGCTGTCTCTACATTATAAGTACCGATTAACCCCTCTACTTTTTCTCCGGGAATTAAACTTAAAGCACTTTCAGAGAGATCAGGTGTTAATGCCTCAGCAAAAGTACTATTAACGCTAAACAGTCTGTACGAAAGAGCAGTATTCAAAAGAACTGCAATAGAATTTTGCAGATTATCAGGTACAAGATAGGTCTTACCCTCTTTATTCAAATCAGTTAGAATACCCTCTAAACCGCCTTGCTTACCCTCAGGCTCTTGCTCTGAGAGACAAACAGGAAATGGTCCGGGACTCCACTGTAAACATGCATGATTACTATTAGGAGTAAACCCCTTCAAACTATTTCCGTCTGTTGGTGATACCTTGAAATCATCACCCTTCAAATAATTCAAAGACAACTTAGACAAGATTGAATCATACTCAGTTAAAGCCCAACTCATATGAGTTTTATCATCCTTAGCTCCAGTAAGCCAAGAAAATAAACTCGCCCAAAAACCAAGCTTCTCCAACATCACCCTCAAAGAAAGATGACTTGGAGGTAGTGTATCCATAACAAACTTATCGCCATCTGCATCCGATAAAAGATTTAAAGCTTTATCAATGATCTCTTCTTTATCTGTACCAAACTTACCTGTTGCTAAAAAGCTATGCAAAGCCTTTAAATTTTGTAAATCACCCTTCAAATTATCGATAGGTGTATCAGCCATAAACTTATCAAAAGAAACCGAAGTACCGGAACCCTTCGAGATATTTCGACCATTGTGAGTATTGATATAATCTAACAAATAAGAATAAGAAGTCCCCTCATCAAGACTCTTATAAAAATTCTTCATGAAGATATTAAAAGGCGAGGAAACATACGAATTATTATACAACTTATAAGACGAACCTGTTTCACTCTTAATCTCTTCCGCAAACATCCTTTGTCCGATAACCAAGTTATCGATAGAATCGGATTTAAACCAACTACCATTATCACCACTAGCCCCTTTATAACTTGAACCCATGCCTGTGAGATCAAAGTAATACATCATATCAGAGATCTGACTGAAGGAGAATACCGAAGAACTAAAAAGATAACTAAATAAATTTGACCTAGCATCATTATCAGAAAAAACTACAGTATCCTTATTCTTCTCATCAAAATAAAGATTTAAATTTCCAAACTTACTTGCGTCAAAAGTAAGTATGATTGCCGAATCATACTCACTAAAAGTTGTAGTATCATTACTATTCAAAAACCTCTGTAACGCACCATCAGCAATAGGATTAGAAGTTATTTCAGTTGCATGGAAGAACACACCATTAGTATTTCCAACAGCAGGATAAGAGCTTCCACCCGCTTTATAAGATCTTGAAGCACTCTCAATACCAAAAATACTCATAAAATTCTCTCTATTCAACCACCCATGTGAACCAGCCGAACCCGTAGTCAAAGCTTCCTTAAGATTATAGTAAGGAAAAGCAAAATGCTTATTCGATAAGATATAAGGGTCGGTTAACTTAACAATACCCCCCATAGCAAACACGTTATTCAAAGGAAGTCGCTGATCAGCAATATTATCATTAAAAACCGCAGGGTTCAAAGCTGCAGGAAAAACCAACACGTAATCATCTAAAGAAACCAAAGCTCCATCCTTCTCATAAGCACCCCAAATATTACCCAAACCATCCATATACAAATGCTTCATCGACTTCAAACCTGAAGGTGACAGAACAAAATCCGGCATTACACCGAACAGAATCTGAAAAGCCCCTTTAGCGGCTTGGTTATTGGGATTCTTAAAATCAAGTACCGCAACACCCTGAGAGTTGTAAATTTTACCGTCAGAATCTAGACCTGCTAATTTTTTAAGCAAGTCTTCCCCACTCATCGGTACTGAAGCATCAGTCAATTTTCCTGTACTAAAAAGACCAAAGTAATTATTACTTAAACGAAAACCGTCCTTTATCCCCTTTAACAACTTCTCATTCAATTTCAAAACTTGATTAGCATTCCCATTTTCTCCGCCTGTCCCAAAAAACTTCAAACTAATACGATTAGGGATTGATTCATCCCCTTCCATTTTAACTAAATCCTTCAAAGTAGTCTTGCCCGGTATAAAGAAGTTAGAAATAAATACCCCATACACCAATAATTCGCTATCTGATACCGATGCCGGGTCTAACTCCGTCTGAGTTTGCCTAAAGAAATTCATCATAGCTCTACCAAGGGCATTAGCATTCTCTGCGGCATAAGAAAAATTCGTAGTTATAAAACTACTAGAAAGAGTTAATATGCAACAAAATAATATAAGTGTCTTTTTAATCAATCTTAGTATCATTTTACCAACCCCTCCGAGTAATTCAGAAAAAATTTATAGATTCTCAATAACCATTGTTTCTTCTCTGTTGCTCCAATTTCTCATTTGCCCATGCCGCCATTTGTTCACATTTATCAGACCAAGAGTCTAATAACTTATTCAAGTAATCAATAATTCTAACTACACACTGTTGATATCTAGTCAATTCTTCGAATCTCATAACCCCTGATTTCTTTTGCCACCAAGTTAGTTCATTACTTGTTTTCAAAGTATCGAACTTAGTCTGATCATTGCTTGGTTTCAAAGCTTCGTCCTCAGTCTGATCATTACCTGATTTAAAAGCATCGAACTTAAACTGATCATTACATAATTTCAAATCTTCGAACTCAGTCAGATCATTAGATGTATCATCTTGTTCATAGTTAACAATAATCGTCACAAACACTTCGACTTTCTCTTTAACCATTCATCCTCACCCCTACTCAAAATTAAGACCTCTTACGTAACCTGAAAGCGTGAATAAAAGACTAATTCTTTTTGATACTTGTGAATTCGATCCCAAAACATATCCAAAACTTGAATTGATATATAAAAATACATCCAGAACTAAAAGCACCTTTACTGAAAGTCGAAAATTCCCAAAAAGAAAGCCGCCCTAAAAAAGGCGGTCATACAAACACTCAATGAAAATTAACCCCTTAAAACAAAAGAAATACCTTATAGTTTCTTCTTCAAAAAGTAAATAATCGCATACTTTAAAGCATGTTCAAGAATATACTTTATAGCCTCAGGAGCTTTACTCTTTAATACTTGCTTTACAGTATCCCGACCAACTGCTGACTCTAATTTTTGATCTACGTTATTTAATGATTGCCGAACTGCACTTTCAGACACCCCAAGTTCCGATGCAGTCACCTTGATATTGCGACCGTTCTTCTGCCAAACCAAAAACCGATACTTTGAAATGTCATTCGGAAGTAAATCAATCAACTTCTTCGATACAAACTCCGAAATCTCATGAATAGCTTGTAATTTAGTTGTGTCGAGCATTCTTGCTCGAGTATCATACATATTTTGATGTATTCTTTTCACAAGCATTTGTTCAGCTTGCTCTAAACTTTTTATAAATCTCAAGCTGATCATTCCCTTCTAATGAGAATACCCCTCCCAAAAGAGGGGTAACTCGTATTAAAAAACACCACTTCCAAGTTTCAGGAGCCAAGAAATGAACCCGCTCAACTCGCCAAGAACTAAATACAGTAAGCATATTGAAAGGATAATGTATGTCACGAATCTCCGTTTAAAATACAATAGGTACGCGTTTTTGTAGCTCCCGCTTGAATTTAATGATGATTCTACTTCTTGAATCACAGACATAGCGTCAGTAGTAATGAATAACGGTTTAGTCTTCCCTTTTTCTTGACTTCTATCAAGAATTCTTTCTCGAGCAAATGGTAACCCAATAAAAACTAAATCTAAGATGGTTGATGCAATTAAAAAAACGGATATTACAATAGCACCAAGCCCGAAGATTACACGAATAATTCCCAACAATGGACTAACCCATTTCATCGCCGTGTAGACGTCTGCTTTTGTTGACTCCATGACAATCGGAATTAACAGAAATGAAACATCTCTATCCATTGCGGACATTGTATCAATGATATTTTGTTGTGTTTGAGCGGACACCCTTGACTCTTGTAAAGTGGAGACGAAGATTTCCAACGCTCTTAATCGAGATCCATCAGTCGCAGATTGGAAATTCCCTAAACGGAATTCTAATTCTCCCCTTTGTTGGTCGTATACCAATAATCGAGTATCCGAACTTAAATTTCGGGAGTTCTCTTTGAATTCCATTCTAAGGTAGTCACCATCAACCCCCATTTTTGCCCAAACTTCTTCCATATACTTTCTATCACCTGGAGGAATCAGAATATTTCTCACTCCAGCTTCTTCTTCTGCTGCAAATACCCCAACAGCACTGAAACAGAACGATAGGATCACGACCAACACAACCATCAAAGGAATTTTTCTTGTCATTCCTTCACACCTTCTTTTCAGAATTATGAACTCTTCTGATATGCTTGAAGAACCTTTTGCTCAGGTTTGAAACCAAGTGAACGGTAGAAGGCAATAATTGCTGCAATCACAGCTAATAATGCTAAGTGCGCAGGACTGTATATGTTGCTTGGCAATTGCATGTTAGTAAAGTACATGCACAACAATGACCCTGCGTAAAGAGCAAGTAACCCCACAAACAACAATGCAGTCTCCATCAACCATACACCGGTCTTGTAAACATTCCACGTTTTTTGACTGTACATAACCTCTACAATCGCTTTTGATAAGAATTTACGCATAATGCTTTCCTCCTCATTAGAATTAAGATTTTTCTTATAGTAACTGTAAAGTTTCTACACTTTTCACTCGAAAAAGTAAGATAAAATCCCGCATTAAAAAAATAAATGTGATAAAAAACATCAAGACGAGACTTTCAAACTCAAGAAATTTTTAGAAACTCAAGATTCGTATAAATAGTCGACATTTCGTCTCAATTCTTTACCGTAACAACTATTAAAGCGAGTATCCCTCTCGAATGAGAGGGATGCCAGCTTTCAACTCACCATTAATCCAATTCAATGACAAATGAAACGGTATACTTAATCGTTTCCGCTTTATCGAAGGCGTTACCGTGTTTAGCCTCAAAGACGAAGTCAGCTGTGGCATTGGCTGCAATCGTCCCAATTACCTGATTAGAGAAACCATTTGCATAAAGTGAGCTTGCATTGTCTAGATGTTGCCAGTTATTATTTGCCTTGATACCAACCGCCAACTTTTTACTGTCCGCTTTGTTTAATTTTGACCACACGTCATCCGAATAAAGACTTGGAGCAACACTTTGAAATCCTTTATCGATAGATTCTTGTTTCATTTCAAAACTTGCAATCGACAATTTCACAGGTGCATTGGTTAAATTTTGAACCGTTAATACAGGAGAAATGAATCGGTCTTGTGGATTGCTTTGGTTAGGGTCGATAACAAACGTCACTTCAAGCGGAACAGAAAAATCAAGAACGGTAGCATAAACATTACCTGTTACAGTTACATCCTTGGAAACCGGCTCTGGTGCAGGTGCAGGTGCAGGTCCAAGTGAAGAAAACGTATAACTATTTGATGTTGCATAAGTTTCAGCCGTTGAACCGTCGTAACCAAAAATCGTTAGATAACTTGGTACCGTTACGTTGTTGGAAAATATATCATCAGCAGGTGAATTAGGCAGTACTGTGGAAACGCTCAAAAATGTTGCACTTGTAATCTGGTTATCCGCAAATGCCATAGCTCCAATATTAGCAACATTTTCAGGGATAGTAACACTGGTTAAAGAGTTTTTTGCAAACGCCCGGTCACCAATAGTAATAACACTATCTGGAATAATGATCGATGTTAAACTATTACTCTTAAATGCACTACTTCCAATAGTTTGTACAGTGTTAGGTATTGTAACCGCTGATATCCCTAGAAATTCAAACGCACTAGCACCAATACTTGTTACAGTTAAACCACCCACACTACTGGGAATAACAAGATTTGTATCTGTCCCCGAATAACCTGTAATTGTCGCTGTTCCATCTCCATTATCTATATAACTGTAATCAGATTCCGCCGCGAATGCATTCCCCGCAAAAGCCAAAGTAAACAGCATGACTAAAACCAATAGTTTATTTACACTTTTCATACCCCTGAACCTCCTGAAATGGTTAAGTTAACTTTGTCTACGAATTGTTTCCCTATCAAATACTTGGTCTCTTCGTCGTAAATATAAAAGACCGCTAAAACTTCATGTGTCCCTGGACTCAAAAAGCTTAAATCAACCTTATCGCTCTGGACTTTTTGGTTTGGCTTTAGAGTTGGACTTTTGTAGATCACTTCACCGTCTTTCATGATATCCACTTGAGCCAAATACTTATTTTGAGCGGGATTTTCGATCATCCAGTTGACCTCACCATTCGAATAAACCGGATTCGTGTTAATCTTGAAGCGAACCATCGACTCATCCGCTTTTTGTTGAACTCCAGCTCGAATGGTCTCGGCGTTGGTCATATCCAGTTCGCCATCTTCACCAAAACCTCGATCCTCCATCTTCGGAGGGTCGATTGAATCCACCGGCTGATTATCTTTCCCCTGTGGAGCAAAGACAAACACTCCGATCAGAGTGACCAACAACAAGAGGATCAGTGCAATAATCCACCTTCGTTTTCTTTTCCTTGCAAGATCAGCTTCATTTGCACTCAATCACATCACTTCTCCCTTCAAAAGTAACATCCGTTTTAATTTGCGTTTCACTTGCGATTGGAGTTAGGTCAACCGCAAGTGAAACGAATATAAAGGAGGGAGTAAAAAAGCAAGGGAGGAACAGCTTGCTTTTTACTCACACCTTATAAAATTTCTTAGTCATAAACTCGAAAAGTTAAAAAATATCCCCTGAACAAAAATTGTTACAGCAAATTGGAATCCGGTCATTCAAAAAAGACAAAGTGCCTTTACCCCCATTAAGGTAAGGCACTTTGCTTAAAACAGATTGCATATCGAAAATTCGATACTTTAATGATAAGTCCTTAATTATTAACAGAAACCCACTCTCACGATTGTTACTGATGTGACCTAAACACCTGATAAGTACAAAATCCTAATAAAAATGACATGAATAGATTTCGCACTTGATTAAAACTCCTATTCAAAAATAATAAGTCGAAAATTTAGGGGCTTCTTTAGAATCTGAGTAAAAATCAATTTTCAAAAATAGTTTTCAACATTCAACCCCCCCAAATGCCCACTGCGCCCTAATTCATTGAATCCTGATAGCTTTAACACATAAAAAGATCCACTCTCGCGGATTTAACTGCAAGAGTGGATTAAAGAGAAGGGAAGAGAGGATGACACCTACCCAGAGGGAGATGTATTATAATACGAAAACTTCTCTCTATTCGTATCGAACCACAAAATACTCTCCAACCTTTGATGAAAAACTCCATTATAAAAGAAAGGTCAGTTACGACCGCTGGTTTACCCCAATCTGGTTAACCACGACTGTTGCATCAATAGCCGTACTTACATAACCTCCATCATTAAAGATAAGACTACAATCAATAAAAAACTAATCATCCTTATACTGATCACCAACTTAAATTCTTTCATTAATGGAACTTTTATCTTATCTTTCATTACAACCAGATTTCCAACCATAAGGATTAAAGTGCCGATAATTCAACTAAAAACAGCTACTTAAAATGCTGTAAACTTACTGCCACTTTTGTGATTAGCCTTAGTTCCTGACAAGGAACATCGTTCGGATTTAACTCACCAGAAACCATCTTAACAAAAGTTGTTGGGTCATAAACCCGAACTAACGCACTCACGGGACTACCACCATCTTGCATAAGAAATGGGGAAATACTCATGTTGACTAACATTAGCTGCCATCTGTTATCGGGTTCGATCAAACCGATAAACAGTCGCTTGTAAGGGTTACAAGACTCCAAACTATACTGGACAATTCGAGTCGCTACCATCAGCAATAATTCTTCACTATAGTCAAACTCCCATTGAATAGTATACATTCCATAACAACCAAGAAGGTACGTTCCTTTGATCCATTTCATTTCCCGTACTTGATAAAGCGGAGATTTTAGGTTTGTAAGTATGGTCAGGCAACGAATTGGTGTCTCGGTAACTGAACTCGTAAAGTTGCTTGAATCGTGTGGAATCTTCTTGATCAGTTCAATAAAATCCTCATCAATAAAATGACGAAGTGAGCGATACGAAACAGAATACGCCAACCTAATAAAATAATCATCTCTATAAGGAAGAGAAGCTAATTGAAGCATTTGATCAGGAGTTAAAGGCTCGAACAATACCCCATCAAGAAAATACACCTCTTCAGGAGAAGGAAAACGGTATTTCAATAAATCATTAATCCGCATCGGGCGCATTTACCTCATCCTCCTCATTCATATAAGGATTCTGTTTTTCGAGCCACTCAAGCATATGGCTCACCTGTTGCTGGATGGTGCGTTGTTTTCCCGTTTCATTTTGGCTAAACTTACCGCTAAAGAAAAGTTTTAATGCCTCACGATCCAAGGCTGATCCGTTACGACTGCTTATTAAAGAGAGAATATGAGCGATTTTTTCTGGATTACAAAACTGGGTGAGTAAAAATTCTGCAAAATGAGCAAATACCCCAAGCCATGTTAACTCCTTCTCACAATCCCTAAGCTTATAAATTGGATTGTACTTAGGCGAAGGTAGAAAGCGCGAGAGTCCCGGTAAGAAGTATCCGTATGTGTCTGGTTGATCCGTTTTTACTCGAAACATTTGGACAGCTTCATTGATGGCATCTACAGTTTTGGCTTGCATCACATTGTCTAACGGCTGCTCAATGATTCGTCTAACCTTATCTGAAGCATTTTTGACTGTTTGCTCTACAGCATTTATATTATCGATCCCAAGTCGGGCTGCAGTTGTTCGGCAATTCAAACCCGACTTGAAATATTCCTCAAGTCTCTTCTTCGTATCCTTATGTTTGATATAGGAAAGGGATCGTACATACCGAATCAACTCATCCAATGCATCTAATCTGCTCTTTTCCAATTCATACTGATCACTGTAAATCTCATCATTCAAACGACTAATTACATCTTGCCGGGCATCTCTTACTTTACGAAAGATATTGGGTTGGTGTGCCATTATGATACCCCCTCCCTTAATTCCGCGCGATAAAACGTCTTAATTGGACATTTTCAATAACATTTGCTTTATACCAATTGATAATCTCTTGAACCTCAGCAATGGAATTCGTCCGAAAAAGTAGATTTATGATTCCAGTCTCCAAGACAGACGATGCCAACAAAGTCCTCAACTGATCCCTAACAAAACGCATATGACCGATACTGCGAAAGCCTAGTTTTTCCGCTTCTTCACTGCTGCATCTGCCATCAGTCAAACAAATCATTACTAGAGCCTTCAGCTTGGGCGATTGATCCATGAGTGCCTTTAAAAATCCGGTAATCATCTTTATTACAGAGAGCTTTAATATATAGAGTTGGCGTTCATTGTCTGTCAGGTTCGGTGAAGTCAACTTGGCACTAATCTGTGAAGAAACTTCAACTAACGAGTTGAAATCGGTCACAATCTGTGATCTCACATCAGTCATGTCCCAACATCCCTTCTGGTGTTTTTCAAATGGATCTCCAATTTTGCTCAATCAAGTCCTCTGAAAACAACAAAATCAACTCTTTACATGTTGAACCGACCCCCAACTTAGGGAAATAATCGTTTTTTGCCGTACTTTTAGGCTTGTGGAGGTTTAGATTTTCGTGAAATTCCTAGACGCATAAAGGGAAAACCGCCCGAGGGGGATGAGCTGAATAATTTTATACAAGTAGCCAACCCTCAGTAATATAAAATTGCTCACTTTCAAACTGTCTAAATCGAACTAACATGCCCTTGAAAATAAAAATTATTGCTCGGGGAATGTCGCAATCAAAAACGGGGTGAAATATGACTAGATGTGACCAATCGAAGATAGGATTCTTGAGGAAGTAAGCAGAAAACAACACAATAAAGCGCATTTGTTCTTTGCTCCATGTAAGACACCTGAAAAATACTTGAACGAAATCTTAATCTCTGTTGATAGAAGGTCTACGTTTGGGGTAAATTGATGAAACCGAGGAAAAGCAACTTAAACGAAGGAACAACCATTTTTGAAGAAACATGCAATTCATACCCCAAATTGGAATGCGGTACTCAGCATGACCCATACTTGAAAACCAAAATTTTATAAAACACTCCTTCTATACAAAGCATAACTCGTTCAAAAATAAGACATAACAGAAACTTTTGTAAAACTACTCCGCAATTTTATTAGAGAACTCAGTCTTTTTATAATCGAAGTCGTGCTAATTCTAAAAAGTATTAACATATTATAAATCCACTCATTGTTGTTATAATAGTAATCTGCATCGTTCTAAAATACTCACACTTTTTCTAAAAGAAGTCTTTCTTTTTATAAAACCAGTCCTGATTTTTATACAGATACACATTTGTGAGCTAAAACCAGTCCTGATATTTTAATAGATTCTCATTGTCGAGCTAAAACCACTCCAGTTTGTAATAAAAATGAATTACCGCCCGACTATTTCTACTTTTACGATTCAAAGGAAAAACTCCGATTAACATTTAAAGAGTTAATATAATGTCCCCGCGCTGTTTGTTAACTCCGAAAAATAAAGTAAGTTATAATCATTTAGAGCTTATGATCGATTTCTAACCGATTCTCGGTTTGTTTACTAATCAAATCTTGTTCTGCCTATGAGTTAAAAACCGTAACCTTACAACTTGTACGTTTATATTTATAAAGCGCAGAATCAACAACCCTGATCCTGCGCTTCAAATACTACATAATATTACCATTCGCCATATACCTCTATCCTTTTGTTAGTATTTAACTTACAATAGGTTGACTCTCGTTCCCATACATTTGTTGAATTGTGCTTACCACTAATCTTGTAAACTCCAACTTTTTTGCTTCAAGAATTGGTTTCATAGTAAGGTAGTGCTCAGTATTTTCTTCATCTGTACAAAGCTCTAAGTTTTCAGGACGATTATCATGCTTATTTAGATTCCGATGGTTTACGACTAAACTATGAAACTCTTCAACAGCATATATCGCCTCTTGTCCGAAATATAAAACTGCAATTAGCTGATGATCCTTTATAAAAATTCTATCTGCTCTAAAACCATTTTTCCCCCATTCTATTCCATAACGATGTGACCTACTTAATCTTGAACTACTTTTCATCAGCCATTTTTTCGGAGTAGGATCGAAGAACTCACCATCATACACAAGTTTGGTTTCACCCGTTATATAATCTCTTAAATAAATCTGGTTATTTTGAATTACCAATTCGTACTTTTTATTATTGAAATAATAAACCCCTCCTGTATCAAAACAAACCAAAAGTGTGTACTCATCGTAATACGTGGAATAAACCCTATTCATCAACCATGTCTTACGGCGTCTCATTAAAGCAAGTGCACGTTGTTTTATCGTATAGTTATCATTGATTTCAATATCTGTACTCTTTTCATCTAAAACTGGAGTCCATTCTTTACGCCAATGCTCTTTAACTTCCCAATCTTCAATACGGGGAAGTGTTATTGTATTAACAATATTTGTGATATTCATAAGATAACACTCCTCATGTTTTATTTTTTCAAACCACTCTCTTACCCCTCTCATCAACATCAACGATATACTTCCTCCGCCCTAAAGTTTCATAACCGGCTTCGTTTCGATCATCACCTCCTATGACTGCCCTTAATTCATAGTCTTCATCCAATATGTCCAGTGCATCCATTAACTTTCTACTATTAAGGACTGTCTCAAACAGTTCTTCCTTTTGATACTTTTTAATCAGAAAGATAATCGGATTGATGTATCTCTTATACCCTGTGGTCAAGGCATTTCTTAGCAGTGTTCGAATGTTCTTACCATCAACAATTGCCACTTCTGATGCAAATTCATTGAACTCAGCGATAATCATTTCCTTATCAAGTTGCTCAATTAGAAGATCCACTTCCGTTTTTTTGTTAAATCTTGAACCTTTACTAAAAGTCGATTCAGTGATGCCTTTATATCCCTGTTCCCATTCATCATCATTAATAAAGTTAACCTCACGACTAAACTTTTGAAGGTTCGAATAGTGTTCGCATCTTACCGAATAACCTTCTACATTGACATAATCACTACTATCAAGTCTTCTTTCAAGACAGGCAAGAATGACCTCGCTTTGCCATTCCTTACCCCGCAAAGACCGATTTTCCCGATTGTAACCAAGGGCAATCATTGATGCTTCAAATACTTCTTTATCCGTCTTATTGATAGAAAAGCTAATCACCGAACGCATTCTCCCTTCCCCTCTCTCTCTAAAAAGCAGAACTTAAACCTTTAATTCGAAAATCTTGACCA
The DNA here is from genome assembly GCF_038008055.1 of Paenibacillus sp. FSL R5-0527. Taxonomy (NCBI): domain Bacteria; kingdom Bacillati; phylum Bacillota; class Bacilli; order Caryophanales; family Paenibacillaceae; genus Paenibacillus; species Paenibacillus sp. FSL R5-0527. The sequence goes on from NZ_JBBOYI010000001.1 coordinate 5,934,750, forward strand.
ATTCGCGGAACTTATTGTAGCTTATCGACAATTTCTTTGCGGCTTCCGGTCCCGATAATCCCTTTACTGATTTTGATCCGTTAACATTCTTGGTACGGTAGGCTTCATATACCTCCAGAAAATTTGGTGGATAAGGCTTGGAAGGTCGACCAGCTTTCATTTGTTTCGATTGTTGACCCTTAGCCTTGTCCTTTTGAAATTCTACAATCATAGAAAGTGTTTCATACCCCTGTTGCGTCAAGATACTCAAATCATTCGACTCAAGCATTACCAAGGCTACATCAATATCCCTCAAAGTGACAATAAATTTACGTAATTCGGTAACATCATCTGCAACATCGCATAAATTACGAATTACGACAGTATCCTGAACTTCAAGTTGCTCCAACATTGATTTCAAAGATTCACCATTCGTGAACCCGAACTCGTCCGTCAAGTCTATAAAAATTTTGTCCACTTTTGCTTTGTTCTCAAATTCTTCAATCTCCTGTTTCCGTCTTACACGAAGGTAACCAACTCTTGCCATATTCTCGACCTCACTTTTATTTCATGTTCACCAGATATCTATTCGATTTCCGAAGGTTAAAACTAACCCCATTAATGATCAGATACCAGTCTCGATCCATCTCAATCCGGCAAGGAATGGCACTCTCGCCCAAATAGATCTCGAAACATTCACCACAATGGAGTCCATAACTATCTCCATCTTGTCCAACACACCAGCGATCTGTATCTGGATCGTAAAACATCGGAACCTTTCTCTGCACCGAACTGCTCACCTCCTTTCAAATCAACTTGTGTTCTTTAACAACAAGGTGCGTTCACTGTTGCAAATCAACCAACGAGAAATTTGGTAACAATCATCATAATGAAGAACCCAAATGCCAACACACCTGAAACGCGTCCTCTAACAGTCTCGCCTAAATCATCCATCGCAACGGTGAAGAAACGAAACCCAAGGAAAAAGCTCAGTAAACCCCAAAACATAATCAACAATTGCTCCATCATTTCAATCATCCTTTCTCCCTCAATAATATTTTCTTTATTTTTCCTTTTCTAGTACAATTTACCTATTTCGTTCGTATTACGAGTATAGCTCTGATTTAGTCACTAAGCAAGTTGTTTTTTAACTAATTTAATAATATTTTGACTAAACCAAAGAGCCGAAAACCCTTGATACGACTGGATTTTGGGCGACCGACCATCGACCGAGAAGCGACCACAGCGCGTGACGAGCCTGTACGCCCCTGTGTACGATTTTCAGGGGGAGGGTAATAGGACATAGCCCTAAGCGAGGGCAGAAGGCGCAGAGGGCAAATATGGAGGGCAGAGCAAAAGGCGAACAAGAAGCGAACAGGGGCGACCCCGTAATGAAGGGGGAGGGGACTAAGATACCATTTCATACCATTGCGGAAAAATACGAGTTTAGCGTCTGATGAACATTCAAATATCGATTTGGTTTAAGTTAACTCTCGAAATTTATATCATCTCAAGTTGATCAGAGTACCTTTTCCTTTGTAGATTGCAGATCTTACTCCACGAAATGGCATTTAACCCTCTGTCCATACCTCCTCTCGCAACGACAGGTTGTGCAAAATCATTTGTCATGGCAACCCCTCCATCGAGAAGTGTGCTTTTAGAACCTGATGTCGTTACTGCGTCCTGAACTATCGAAAACCGTATTGGCGAAAACTGTGCTTTTACCATAGGTTTGCGACAACATGCTGTCAGTAAGATTCAGACTTGACAGCTCATCCACTACCAAATCAACCTGGGGGACTTCATTGAACTTTCAGGTGTTTTTATAAAACCGCTGCTGGACGTTCTAAAAGCTGCAGAGTTGCATGAGCCATTTGAACCTTGACCTTCCATCCACCGATTGAAGCCAACTGCCTTAGAAAGAGCATGATTAAACCTTTCGGAATCGAACAGGATGAAGCTAAGTGCCGACAATGAACCAGAGCCGCCATTCAAACGAACGGTATGAGCCACCTGTCTGTCGTTTTGTAACGCTTTTGAAGGCGGGGTAGACCTATGACAGCCGAGGGGGTTGTAAGGGCGATTTTGGAGCCTTTGTGAAGGGCGTGGACGACCCCCGATATGGGGAGAAAAATCACCCTGACCTAATACGAAAAAATTCGGTTTACGAAAATGCGAATAATAAAAACCTCGATGCAGTGATCCTTAACTCTCATTCTTCAACAAATATCAACAGTGCTCCGCAAGATCACTGACAATTTACCTCCGAATGTGTTAATTAACCCCGATTTCAAGACGGATTTGCGACAACATGCCGTCAGAATGAGTCCAAGTATACCGGCACAAGTGTGCTTTTAGCGTGGAATTTAGATCCTGTTGTCCAACTGTCATCCTCAAGTGTGATTTTAGCGATGCTTATTTAACCTGTCGATCAAACTGTTATCAAAGTTGATATCCCCAAATCGAAGTAAAACAACCGATTTGGGGATATCATTCAACTATTTTATTTGATTGGATTGATTGGGTAGACTGGTTGAATATCTAACCTTGAAAGTAAGAAGTGCGGAATTACAAAATTTGTCCAAATAAATTCTTCCTGTACTGTATCCGCCTTACCTACATTACTTCGCGGTATTTCCCCAAGTTTATACTTATACCATCCTCTTTCTGGAGAAAGATAGTCATATATAGTGTTATCAGTCCCACAAAGGATGACCTTCATTTGGGTGTCCACGATAGTTCTGACCATCTCCTCATGCATCCAGTTAGGAAATGAATCTTCGTAGCAGTCAGCATTAACATATGGCGGGTCTAAAATCGCTAGAAAATCACTTCTATGACCATAAATCTCAAAGAAAATCTTATAACTAGCACAGGTCACACAAACATCTCGCATGATCGGGACAAGTTCCATAAAACGCATTAGACTCTTATGCTTTATTCCTCGTTCAACATTTGGTCTATAATACTTGATCCTATCTCCAGCTCTACTGAACTCTGCTACAATAAGTGTAAGTGCAGCTGATTCGATTTGCGGTGTGTCCTTAGAACGTCTCTTCTTTCGCGCCTCATGAAATGCTTCTTTAGTTTTATATTCATCCTGCAATTGAAATGCTAAATCAATCACAGCTTTCGCTTTATTTTCATCAGCGAGACAAGCCATCAAATTTGAGATACCTTCGTCTAGCTCATTGTATATTCGAATAGGTATTGAGAATCTATCTAATTGTGGAATGAACTTATTCCCTCCACCAAAAAGATCGAGTACACCAATCATTTGATAGGATTTCACTACAAAACGAATGATAGGGATAAGCTTCTTCAATAAGCGGATCTTACCGCCTATAGTTTTTAGTGTTTTAATAAACTTTATCTTTATCATCCACATTCCCTCCTTCAGATGATACTGAAGGATCAATCTTAAAGACATATGCTTTCATCGCAACCGTATCAGAAAGCGAGACCACAATGTCCTTTCTTGGTTTTTTACCCCCTCCGCAATACAGAAGCCCTTTCTTAACGAGGTCATCAAGGATAGCACCATACTTATTAGTATATGGTATTTGAAATAACTCACGAAGGTATTCAGGTATGATCGCATAAGCATTTTTGCCAAATTTCTTCACTTGTTCCGGCTTATCTAACTGAACACCATGACACCATTCTTTATTGAAGGCATTACTACTTCTTTTCGGAAATACCGAACGATTCTCCTCAATATATTCGACAACTAGTTTGTAATACTCCAAGCTATCTTCGTTTTCGGAAAGATCCTCAGTTTCAGAAATATAATGTTGAAATGCTGTATCGTGCGTTTTATATAAACCTGCACGAATTAAACACCTAATATATTCCAAAAGGGGTTCAAAGTCTCTTTCGGGATCAAAAATACCCCGATTCACTAATTGAATGACTACTTGCTCTCTTTTCTTTTTATCTATTAGATCAGAGAGAGGGAAAAATACCGGTTTTGACTCTCCCCATACGCTGGTTATCTTTGGTACAAAAATCTTACCATCATAATTTGGGTACTCCACATGTAAGAGTTCTACTTGCAAATTTTCTTCAACCATCTCCCGCAAGCCTTTAGGAAACACATCTTCTTTTGTATTCAGTTCATCAGGTTTGGGTAATACTCCATTTTTAACTTTCACTTGATCTAAATCCACACTAACTTTGCTCATTTCCAGCCACCTCGACTAGTGAATTTTTTATTCACTAGAAGAGAAAAAATCTCTTAATCCAGATCGAAAACTTAATTTCAACTCCGTCACATATATCTCATCTCCCTCAATATATTTTTCAGCTCCCCCCCCTCCCTTCAAGACATCCCATAAAAAAAAGGCGCCGCTATTCACGACACCCATCAGTGGATTTCCTTTAACCTACTTCATCATCGTTTGATAATAAATTCCTCGATAGTCTTTGGTACTTCTTCACGATCCGATAGACTTCAGGATGAGGACTGTACATTTCAACCTGGAGTTCGCCAAATAATTCATGCATCCCGTAGATCGCAATTTCGACAGGCTGATTCTTTTTGAAGAAGTACGCCTCGATCTCTGTAAACATTTGCTCGATTAACCTTAAGACAGGTTCGTCAAAGTTCCAAGGGATCGGATCGCAGAAATAACCTTCCGATTTTTCATGGTCTGTTAGCAAAGGAGAAACCGGTTTCGACCAAGGAAATCGAGTGTGCAGATCTGATTCAGATATGCTGGACATGACAACACCCCTCGCAAAATAATAGAAAAATTGGTGTTGTGGTACTATACCGTAAATCGAAACATCATCGCAAGAAAAGAAGGTGCCGATTTTTTCGACACCTTCATTTCAAGACTGCTATATCCAATTCAATGCCAAGCCTTTTACAACCCCCGAACAGACAACCATTACGGACTGGAGAAACTGTCTAAAACACTCGCGTTGCCAACCACAAACTGCGTGGATTTCTTGACCCCGAAATCACCCTTGGAGGAATCGGCAACCATTTCGACAACAGCCACCTTGTACTGGAGTAAAGTATGCCCCGTTTTTCCTTTAGAGAAGAACTGGTTCTTATCTACCGGAACTTCCAAACCGTCAATCTCCATCGGAACTTTATCGACTGTCATGTAGGAAGGAAGATTAAAGGTCGTAGTATACTCTTTTACAATTAAGACAGTCGAATCTTCATTGTAGAAACCTTTATCGACTGCAAGATCATTCGTTCCTCGAACTGCATTACCAAGGTTGGCTACAATATCCTCTGTCAGTTCAGCACCAGCATTACGCTCAAAGGCGTTAAAGATGTTGTCTTCACCCATGATGTGCATGCGAGTCAAAGCTTCCTTCAATTCGGTCGGCAAGCTGCCCAAGTTGCGGTTGCCATTTACCCCGATCAACTTACCGCCGCGCACTTCAAGAACGTACATCTTTACATCTTGATTCGACTGCTCCGCCACAACTTTTCCTTGTTTGCCACCATACTCCTTACCGCCAATCACCAGCTTTCCATCCGCATCGAGCATCACCTTCCACTTGCCCGTAGCTTCATCCTTAGTTGCATATTTGGATACGAAAGCTTCATTGATTGCATCGGTCGAGTAGGTTGTGCCCGGATTCCAAGCATTTTTCAATGCGGAGTTACCAATGTCCAAAGCGAAGGTCTTCAGTTCAAGCTGACCTTTAACATCGAAGCTCGTGGTTACCCCGCTGCCTTTATAAAGAACCTCTTTGCCTGATGCATTAAGGCTTGTTGCCAACTGCTTCGCATTCGAATCGGTTGCTACCGAAGTTCCCGTGACCATCGGTTCAACTTCAACGTTAACAAACTGCGCCACATTGTAAGTGACTGGCTTGATCGGGCGAAGTCTATCTCCTGCGACAAAGGCGACACTCGTGTTACCGTTATGATCGTCATACGCCATCAACACTTCCGGATTAACCTTCAAGGTCTCCGTACTTTGATTCGTCTCCCAATGCTTGCCGTTGACTGACTCCGAAGCATTTTCAAAGGTCTTCGGGGCGGTGCTGTCCTTCGGAATGTAACGTTGGAAGGTTACGGTTGTATCATAGTCCGCTGTATCGTAATTGCTTATGGCGTTAGCGGTTCTTGGCTCCCACTTATAATGCCAGTGACCCCCGAATGGAGTGTCATGATAATAATCAGGAACTTGTTTGTCCTCAGTGTAACGGAACGGATCAACACCGCTATCGACCCCATATTGGAACAAGAAGCTCTTGGTTACCGTTGCTTGTCCTTCTGGAGAACCAACACTGGCAGAACCGATACGATTATCGAATAAGGTGATGTCGTTTATCCAAGATGCAAATTTATTGTTGCTGATTGTGCCGTTGTCTTTTAGGGCTAACAGGTCTCCGGCAAGGTTGAACTCGGCTGAAGTATTGTAAGGCGAGAAGCTGCGATACGGTGTGTCGTTGAACAACTTCGCTCGGCTGATCGCCCAAGGAACTTGGCTCAGATTAGGATTGAGTAACTTAAAGGTCACATCTGATGGCGATACGCTTGGGTTTCTGAACGTCTCAATCGGAAGTTGGAGACTGAACGTTGCCGGATTCTTAGCCGATGGAGAAATATCTCCCCAATACTTCGACAGTCGCCATTGCGGGACTTCAAGTTTGCTCTCGACTTTTTCATTTTTTGGAGCGGCTTCTCGCGCTTGAACGAATAAGGTGATTTGAGCATTGGAGAACTCACCAGTGCCTTCATATTTGTTTTCTACCGATGACGATCCCGATGATTCGTCTCCGCCCAAATACTTGTTCAGATCGAGCGGCAAGGGAGTATCATACCCCAAACGGATCTCCCAAGTACTCGCCCCCGGAGAAGGAACAGGAATGGTTAAATCTTCGCCTACAGCTTCCTTTGTTAATACCGCTTTATTGATATTCTCATTGTCCTTCTTATCAACTAATGTAAATCTGGCGTCTTCGTCAGGGAGAATTTTATAAGTCTTCCCTTTATAAGTTACTTCCATTCCACCTCGAATCACGGAATCCGAATCATTACCGACACCAAGAACACCTAAATATCTTTCACTATGTTCCGTCCATCCGTTTACTGGAACATTGAAAACCTCGTTCGTAGGATTGCCATCTTTATCGACCACTGTGACATTCAATTGTGCATCGATTGCTGGCGTATTGGCTTGCTCAGAATCCCCATACCCCCAAGGTTGGAAGCCCCAACCACCGAACGGATTAACGGAAGCATCGGTCGACATCGGTACGCTGTCGGTTACCGGCTTTAAGGTTCTGGCGTAGTAATCCCGCGCATAGGTACGGAAACTGAACGGCAGGTTACCATTTTCCTTGTACGGAGAAAGTGAACCTTGTTCAGCGGTGGTAGCCCCGCCTTTCGATACAGCTTCATATTCCCGATTTGCGGTCAACCCCTGAACGACCGTATCGGTCGGACGAGCAACTTGTCTTGTCCAAAGATACCAGTCGGTCGCTTGGTGCATTGGGATGAAGGCATAATCTCGGTCAAAGGCAGAGCGATTGTCCTTAACACTTATTCCCACTACGACTTGAGCAAAAAAGATCAGCTCACCCTTCTTAAATTTGTCCCTCATCAACTGTTCAAAAGCGATAAATTCATCGCCAGTTAGGATGCCTCTGGATTTAATAAGATCCAGATACCCCCCAAACATTAAACTACCAATGATTTGAGCATCGATTTCACTTTCATCTTTCCGATTGGTGATATAATCTTCGATCATGGTTTTCAAGGCTTCACCGATAACCCGATCATTTCCTAGACCGGATAACGATCTATTCGGGTTATTAGGATCAATGTTGTAGAGAACCTCACCAATAATCTGTTTGAAGTAGTTGGTTTTATAATTCGGATCTCTATTACGAGCAAGGTCGGCATACTCTAATGTGCGCTTCATCAAGTCTTCATGGCTCTTTCCGGCAGGACTATTCGGGTAGAGTGGGTTATTTCCATAGAGGGTCTTCACTCCGATACCCCGTTTGAAGGTGATTAAGCCCGAGCCTTGCTTTCTCCACAGGGTGTCCGATACCTTACTTGGAGCCATGTAGAACATCAAGTCTTCATAATCGAACTTGAATGGATCTTCAAGATCAGCAACCCCTGAGGAAGCCGATAAGACCTTCTCGCCACTTGGCTTTACCTTGTTAGGAATGAATCCGAACTGAAGGACTGCAATTTGATCTGATACTTGGAATGTTCCCGCTGGAGTCGATGAAGTCGCATTTCCTGTTGCAGGATCAGTTCCTCCGACATTCGCATCTGATGCGTAGGCTGATGTCGGCATTACCGCTGAAAAAAGTGAAGTTACAAGTGTCGCAATCAATAAATAGCCCAGTAACTTGGTTTTGGATGAGGAATCTTTCTCCCTGGGTATAGCAACCACTTTACGATCATTGGTGTTGCGAATGTTATTAAGGATGTTACGGAGTTCGTCTAAGTCCTTTAATCTCTTTTTCTGATATCGCACATACCAAATAAGTATTGCAGTATTTACTATCACCATTACGATCAATGCGATAGCTAGAAACAACTGAATATGAATATTACCCCCATCCACATGGATAGTTGCTTCGCTAACACTTGTAGTAGACTCGGCGGCGAAAGCTGATGTCGGTGATACCGCTGAAAAAACAGTGGTTAAGAGTGCCGCGGCTAATAAAAGACTCATCGTTTTGGTTGTAAGTCCAGATTTTTTGCGGGTCTTCAAATACCCCATCATCATTAAACACGCTCCCATTGCTGCCATGACGAACAGGATGACTAAATAAATGATTGGGTCGCCGGTATGCGGTGTGCTTGCTGAACCTCCAAATACCACTCCAGCACCTAAAACGACTTTGGTAATCGGGGATTTGGCGTCAATAGCGACCGTCTCCACTTTACCCGTATCGTTGTCCTTGATCATGTATGACTCGCCTGGTGTTACGGCGAAGGTCTGTGGCTTTGTTCCCGTGTACTTCTTGTCAGCGATCTTGGTGACGTTGATGACCGAGAAGTTATAAGGGTCCCCATCCTTGCTGATTTCGAGAACATGTTTCGGCTGAATGGTGCCCTTGATGCCCCCTTTACCCCCTTGGATAGTGAGGGAAGCGGAATCGAGCTTGACATCGGCGTACTTGGCGTTGGAAACCTGGAGTTTGTACTGACCGTCCGCTAATCCTTGGATGGTCGTGCTGTCAAGATTGAGCGTGTGAGTGCTCGTCACCCCATTTGCATCCGTTAGGGTGAGGTCGAACTCCGACCAAGCTTTGCTCAAGTCGGTATTGGCATCGGTCGATAGAGATACAGCAATCTTGCTATCGGATTCAGAAGTTGCCGATTTGAAAATGATGGGCAGGATGACCGCAGACTTCTGTGTTCCTGCAACCACTGGTGCCGGTAACTCGACCTCGGCTTTGCCATTGGAGCCGTCTAATGCAGTCAACCCCTTTGCGGATACGAGGAACTTCCATGTCAACTTGTCGGTGTCGAGCCAAATCATACCGTGGTCGTCCGAAGTCGCTTGGAATGAACCTTTACCCTCCAACAGCTTGATCTCGACAGGTGTCTTCCTTAACGGAACGCCGGACTCCGATTGGAGCGACAGACCAATCTTCTTTGGGTTGGTTACCAAAGATGCTGTGAGCGGGTGGAGCTTGGTTGCGGTCAGGTCTCGGAAAGCTCGCTCATCATTGTCGCCCTCGTAATAATCGAAGGAGTCGATAGTGAACTTGACGTGAGTGTTCAATTTGAGATGGTAGCCATTGAAGTTAATCTCCTCGATGATGCCGTCCGTCTTTCGCAGGATTAAAGCCAATTCATCACCAAGTCGATACCCCGGATGATTAAAGATCAGGCGGTACTTCCCGTCTTGGTAATTCTGGCTGTTACCTATGGCGGTACTGATCAACTTGTCGGTCTGGACATCCCAAAGCTCCAAGGTGAACTCGGGGATGTAGGTGTTGGTATAGGTTGGGTAGTAAATGTCCACATACAGACCGTCAGTGACAACCCTTTGGCTATTGTCCGTCAGATTGGATAGACTGGTCAGAGTGGGATTTGTGGGAACTGCGGTCTCTATGTTTCCGGTTGACTCAGCGGCGAAAGCTGAAGCTGAGAACAGCGAGAAACATAGAGCCAGTGAAGCCATGAAGCTGCATAATTTCCTCATGCTCTCTCCTCCTCGAAAAATCTGATTGGTTGGAATGCCTTGAAGATTAGGCATTTAATCTTCCTGCTATTTATAAAATTGATGGGAATTCATCTCGAAAAAGTAAATGAACTCCATATGTAATATCGGGAATTGAAAAAGACGGTGCCGGGTGGGACACCGTCTCGGGATGCGGGGTAAAGTGTTTCTTCAACAACATCTGCTTTGCAAAATGCACTGAGTGCAATATCCTAAAATCGGGTGGATATACCCCCTCGAGAAAATATTGGTTCACGATTACGTTCCAAGTCTCAACCTGTTTATCAAGTCCGTTGTTCGTACTACTGAATATTAATCAGTCCTATCGTTACTATTTGTATTTCTACTTAATTCCAATGTCCAAAAGTAGAAAAAATCTCTGAAGAATTTTTTCGGAAAATACTAAGGCGATGTCGCTCAAGACATCGCCTTAGTACTCATTACCCTATTCAAATATGGTTCCAAAAGTGGGCTGCGAAATAACATATGACCCGTTGGCTATGGCTTTTTTAGGATCTGCTTTCCTAAATGCCCCCGAACCCGTTTCCCACCATTCTCCGTTGATTTGAATCAACACTTCTGCGTGGTTGTTTCCACCAATAATCATGGTGTTAAAGCCTAGACTGTCGAAAACGGCTGAATACGTCTCGGCTATTGGATCACAATCAATTCTGTTCAAAATTAGTGCATCATAGATAGAACGAGGTGTGCCGTCAAGCGGATCAGTCTTACCCCTGAGCAAATCAATTGCAACTGTTGATGCCTTACTTACTGTTCTGATCACATCTTTACTAACGCCCGCTTTAACAAGTTCACCGATACTTCCTTCAGCAATTTTAAGACCAATATTTCGTTCGGATCGATCCCTCCGGTCTCCTGACCATCTCTCACCTTCAAGAAATAACTCGAAATACTCGTTGTACATTCCACCAAAGACAACATCGTCAAACCCCTTTAAAGCGTCCTCTACAATCGCGAGAGACTGGTCATATTCCGATTGAGTTGATACTCCATACGTATGACGACCATACTTTACCTTAATTCCGTTAATTACCTGTTGTGAAGCTTGATCGGTATGTCCTGCACTTTCAATGTAAGCGGTCATTGTTGACCCATCCCATTTTACCCCCGAGCCAAGGGCTTCGCTTACGAAACGGAGGGGAACCATCGTGTGACCGTTCAAAGACTGAGCCTTGGCGGTCAGTTTCACCGGACTACCATTGATATAAGCAATGTCTCTATCTAACGTTAATCTTATTACGGTATTGCCCTTGGTTGCGGTGACAGTTCGGGTTTCCCCGTCCCATTTGATCTCGGCTCCCAATTTCTCAAAGATTGCTCTCATTGGAACCATCGTACTGCCATCGATGATAACTGCAGGTTGGGGGAAGGATTGGATCTGACCGTCCATGACTACGGTGACGTTATTCTCGGCTACGGACGCGATTCGTACTTCAGCCTTTTTACGAACTGGCGGTGGGGTAGCATGATTTGAAGGAGTGGACATCCCCATTTTTGCCTCAATGCTTTGTAATGTCTCGTTGATCGAATTCCCTTTTCCCCTAAGCTCCGTCAAACCATCCCCGCCATATTGAGCAATCACTAACTTAGTGTCCAAGATGGCATCCTTCAATCCAAATGTGAACCTATAGCTGATATCGTCATTCAATTTGTCATCAATAGCATGAAGGCTATTCGATATCGCTTGCAGAGTCTTCGGACTCCATCCGATCTCTTCGATGGCTTTGATCGCCAATCGTAAATTGACCACAAGCTCATCTTCTTGGACTTGGATTTGCTGTGAAGCTTGAACAGAGGTTGGGGAATTGGGAAGATCGGGTGAGGTCGTTGCAAAAGCGGATACCCCTCCCATAGCGAAATTGCTCAGCATGAACGAACTTATCAGGATTCCCTTTATAACGAGATCGAATGAACGTTTCGGCTTACTATGTCGAGTATACGTAGCTTCCATCTGCAATTTAACATCCTCATTTACATATGGCTTGTTTCTCATTAGGCTGACCTCCTTCATCGAACATGTACTTTATGTAATGTAATTAATATCAATTTTCTTATCTAAAAATTAAGACAAAATTCCTATCAAAAAAAAAAAAATGTCCCTATAATTAGAACACTTCTCTTTGATTTCTAATCCTGTAATTCTATGCTCATCTCAATAATTTACTCTTATAAATTGTTAATTTTTGCTACAACCCCCAAAACAATAAAGGTGCCAAAATAATGACACCTAACTATCTCAATTTGTTCCTAAAACCCTGATACAAAAGCATTTTCTTTACCAACTCGCTTAATCAATACATTCTCAGTAAACATAAAAAATTTACGCCGGACTTTGTTTATAATCTCTTCACGATATGCGCCACAAGCCGTAAATTGTGCTCAATCAAAATGTTGCGGGAAACCGCATCCCCTTCAGCCATCCGCTGAAGATGCTTCGTCTCCTCCTCCTCCGTGAGCGGCTGGGGAAATGCGTTGTTTTTCACGTAAGAGACGAGCAACGTCAACTGTTTGATGAACAGTGCTATGGCGGTAAATAATCCTGGCATAGATGACACCTCCTGCTGAATCACATGGCAATGAAAATAAACCTGCTTCATTTTGGGTCATTTCATTGTATGTGGGCAGAGGCCCAACCGTGCCTGTACGGGGGGAATTTTGACTAGGTTAATTGCCCGGTGACGGCATCCTTTTTCTTCTTTCTTAGCATAGACGAGTGGCTCCCCAACCTGTTCCGTTACTACTCCCCCCAAGCCAAAAGATAACCAATATAAACAGAAGGATTTTAATCCATTTATTCAAACTGAATTCTCCTTTTCTAAATTTAGTACCGATTGCTTAACTTCGATCGAGACACATTTTACACTGGAAATGACTATAAAACGTATTGAAAAAATCCTATTAATAAGCAAGAAATATCGGCAGATCAATATCCGCTGTCCAGACGCTTTGCACGATTATCCCGTTTGATCCGGAAGCAGAGAGGAAGATAAATTCAGGAGAAGAAAATAGGTTTGGGAGAAGCAGACCTGTTCGAGATCGTTAGACAGGTTTGTGAGCAGGAGGTTTAGGAGAAGTGAAGCAGACCTGACGGGAGGAATGGGGGCAAGGCACCGGGAAAAAGGAAAGGACCGTGATATGATTAGCCCCCTCCTCCCCCCTGAACAAGAGGGATAATCGTGTAAAGCAGCATGCAGGGATACCAAGCCACGAACGCTATCATAATTTATTTTATCAAGCACTAATCTCAGTTTTGAGCCTTAAGTAAACGACAATTTTTTGATATTCGCGATGAACAAAAAAACTCTCCATAAGGGGAGAGAGCAGACAACACCATTATCAAAGTGCAGGTTAATCAGCTGCAACTCTGCTCTTCGGCCGCGGCCGCTTGGCAGTATATTCGACAGAATACAAACGAGTACAAAAATTGCAAAATACTTTCTTGGCGTCCTAGGCCTATTTTTGTTTCACTATTCATTTTGCTCACCTGACCCTTTCACAATAATTTAGTCGATCCCCGCTCACTTCTTCGACCGGTAAACGATCACAAAATCGCTGTCCGTCCTCGCAGGGGCGATCCAGGAATCAGCGCTGGTAAGAAAGTTCGGATCATCCAAATCGATGATTAAATTCCCGGAGTTTTCATCGGATACTCCACCGTGAACCAGAAAAAGTCGATCGGCCGTTTGAGGCACTTGGCTTCGGTTTATTTTTACGGCAATCGGATCATCCCAGTCTACTTCGTTGCCATTATATTCTTGCTTGGGATAGCTCACGCGGTAAACGTTATCGCTCAGCAGCTTGTAGTCAAACTGATCTTCTTTGTCCGGATCCAGGACACTATAATCGGCCTTTGTAAAGGAATCGTCTTCCGTCAGCGGTCGAGCGGAAAAAACGACGTCTTCGGGAGTTCGGAATTCTACATTCTCCAGCATAGAGGCCAGGCTGATCCCCTCTCCGACATCAACATATTCAAAACGGTTTTCTTTCATTTCCAGCGGCTTCATGTCGGTTTCGGGAAATTCTTTCTTGATACGTTCTATGTATTGGGTGTTATGAATTTCTCCAGTGAGCCTGCAGTAATTATACGCGGGGCCATAAATAATCGGATCGATCGCTTGGGGATTTCTGATGTCCAGAATTTCCTTCATTCTAGCGTCCATATATTTGTCTTCCTTGTTGACGTATAGGGAAATCTCGCTTTCTCCGTTGCTGAAACGGCTTGCCAATTGGTGAAACAGTTCCTTGGTTTGATCGAAATATTGGTTCTGATTCGCCTTGCCGCCTTTGAAGAAAATCTCCAGCTCCAAGCCGAAATGGCTGTTCTGCAAAAATGTCTCCAAATCCCCGTCATATTTTTGCTTCAGCGTAAAATAATCGATACCTCCGTAGTCAAGTTCGCTGGAGATGCTGTACTTTTGGACGTAATACTCATCCGTTACTTTAAATTTGTCAATCAGCTGTTCTTGAATATCGGCTTTGATCCGTTCAGTTTGATAATTGTCCGAAAGCACATTTTTTAACTCATCGCTGTACCGGTTCCATGTGGGGCCGGCCAACACTCGAAAAGAGGCACCGTTAAACTCCAACGTAACCGTTCCGCTTTTGGGGACTTCACGCTTGAAAACGGGAATCGGCCCGTTCAGCCCGGCGTAGGACAACTTCACTTCCACCACTTTCGCATCGTCCATCCCGTACTTTTCCATGACGTAATTTTGAGCCATTTGGGCCAACTCTTTTTTTATTTGTTTTTCCTTTGCCTCCCTCGAGCCGGAGCATCCGGCAACCAGAATACAAACCGCTAAAATAATCCCTATGATGCAGAGGGTTTGAAGTACCGTGTAACTTTTCATCTGTTCACCTTTCCTAAAGTCGCGTTGCGCTCCATTCTTTCAAGATAGACTACCATATTATCAAGTGTATGGATAGGGTTGTCTGTCCGGTAAAGTGAAACCCCCCCGTCCTCCATGAACTCGTCTCTTTATCCCCGCCAATCATGTATAATATCTACTAAACTTATAGATTCGACCCTTATAGGGGTGGGGAGGGCATTTATATGAAAAAACCGCTGATCGGGGTTTTGCCGTTGTACGACGAGGAAAAGGATAGCTATTGGATGCTGCCCGGTTACATGAAAGGCGTCGAGGAAGCCGGGGGGATTCCGTTTATGCTTCCGTTAACGACGGACCCGGAAACCATTGCAGGCATCGCCGAAACGTTTGACGGTTTTTTGTTTACGGGCGGGCATGATGTTAACCCTGAAATTTACGGGGAGAAGGTCGAGCCGGTGTGCGGGGCAAGGTGCGAGGAAAGAGACGTTATGGAAAAGCTGCTGTTTAACCGGGCGATCGAGCAGGATAAGCCCGCATTCGGCATCTGCCGCGGCTTGCAGTTGTTTAACGCTTTGCTCGGCGGGACGCTGTACCAGGACCTTCCAACCCAGCGAGCAAGCGCCGTGCGGATCGGACATAAGCAAACCCCGCCATACACCATCCCCGTCCACGACGTTCACATCGAAAAAGGAAATGTCCTGTATGAGATCGTACAGACCGAGTCCTTAAAGGTCAACAGCTACCATCACCAGGGGATCAAAAAATTGTCAGGGCAGCTTATGGCCGCCGCAGTTGCGGAGGACGGGCTGATCGAAGCGGTCGTTATGCCGGACAAAAGCTTTGTCCTGGCCGTGCAGTGGCATCCGGAATTCAACTATAACATCGACGACAGCAGCTTTCGGCTTTTTAAAGCATTCGTGCAGGCGTGCCGCCCAGAGCAATGAAACCGTCCTTCACAAAGCCGGTCATACAACCGATATGTATTTGAGACACTGATAACCCGCTTAGCCGGTTAACCAGCGCTGCAGTACAACCGCATGATTGCAGGCCGGATCCTTGGCGGCATAAACGAGCGTCACACGCTGCTTCTCCGCTAACTCGCGGATGCGGGCCGCAAGTACGGCCCGCTCCGGGTCCGTCTCCAATTCCCGGACATAGCTATCGCTAAAAGCCGCAAAACGCTCCGGCTGGTGGTTAAACCATTTGCGAAGCTCGGGGCTGGGCGCGACGGCTTTCATCCATTCGTCGATCGCGGCTTGTTCCTTCTTTACGCCGCGCGGCCACAGCCTGTCCACCAAAATGCGATACCCGTCCCCCGAAGCAGGCGCTTCGTAAATACGCTTCACGGCAATCCGGCTTTCCATTGCTGAATCCATCCGACATTCGCATCCTTTCCATATTTTTTGCACTAAACTTCTAAGTTAACCTTCTGTGCTAACTTTCTACGCTAACTTTCTACGCTAAATTTCTCTACGCTAACGGTTGCCACAGCCGCTATTTGCTCCAATATCGTCGTTTTCAAATTCTAACGGTTGCCATAACGCTTATTTAGCTAAAACCCGGCGATTTGGGCTTAGATTTTAGCAGATAACAACGCTCACAACCGGATTTTTTTCTCGGACGGCCATGGGAACGTGGGGCTTCCTCCTGGGCCTGCTAAGGGTCCCCGCTAAAGGACCCCGCTAAGGGTCCAGTAGCCCTGGACCTGGAGGAAGTCACCCGCCAGCATTCCGCTTGGCCGCAAACATGCGGACTTCTTCCTGGGTAGGCATCCCTGCCTGGGCGCCGAATTTGGTGACGGCCAGCGCGGAAGCCAGCCCGGCGTATTCGACCGCTTCCCGCAGGCTCCGTCCCCGTGCGATCGAAACGGCCAGCGCGGCGTTAAAGCAATCGCCCGCCCCCGTTGTATCGATCACCGGTACCGGATGGCCCATAACGAAACGCACCTCGCCGCTTTCGTCCAAATAAGCCGATCCGCCGGCCCCCAGCGTCGTAACGACGTTGGCGGCTCCCAGCTCCTTCAAGCGCCGCATGGCCGCACCAAGCGTAGTTCCGTCGGCGGCAATGCCGGTATAGCCGCTCAGCTCGGTCCGGTTCGGCGTCATAAAGTCGGTGCAGCGAAACAGTTCTTCCGGCAACGGCTGCGCGGGGGCGGGGTTCAGCACGACCGTTTTGCCGAGCAACTTCGCTTTCCGGGCGGCGTATAGCGCCGTTTCGACCGGAATTTCCAGCTGCAGCATCACGATGTCCGCCTCCTTCAGCTTCGCCTCGTTCCGGTCGATGTCCTCCGGCCGCACCCGGTCGTTTGCCCCGGGGACCACCACGATGCTGTTATCGCCCTCGCTCACATAAATCGAAGCGATGCCCGTCGCCGTCCCGCTCAAGCGTTTTACGCCGGTTACGTCAACACCGTCCCGCCCTAGAGCGTTCAGCAGCTCCAGCCCAAAAGCGTCGTCCCCCACGGCTCCGATCATCGCGGCTTCCGCCCCGAGGCGTGCCGCCGCAACCGCCTGATTGGCCCCTTTTCCTCCGGGAACAAACCGGACCCGGTCGCCAAGCAGCGTTTCTCCCACCTGCGGGTGACGCGGGGTCTCCACGACGATATCCATATTCAGACTGCCGATAACCGCCACTTTCGTATGGTTCATTAACATTACTTCCTTTAAATTTAAATGTACATGAATGACATATGTAATTTTATCAAAAAAAACGTCCCCATTCACGCCAGGCCGGCTCGCCGGATCGTTTTTTAGAAATTGTCGAGTTTCGTATGGTCTACTAGAGTATAGTCTGCAGCTTCCAAATGAAACAGACGAAAAAGGAGGGGCCGCAATGAACATCGGCGAAGGCGATGATGCCGATTTCGCATATTTGAGACATCTTCAAACCGAGCGGGAAAAAAACCAGCACCGCCATTTTTTTCGCGTTGCTCTGGAGATCGAATTAAAGCTGCAGCCGAAACCGGCTGACCGCGCCGCCGGCAAGGATGAGCCGCTAGTTTTGACCACCCTTGACATCAGTGGAGGCGGTCTTTCGTTTCTTTGCCCGGATCCGTTGGAACGGGGCAAAGAAGTTCAAGGGTCCGTATATTTAAGAACGAACATCTACCAGAAGCATATTCCGTTTACCGGTAAAATAATCAGCTGCACAAGACATACCGATCAGAAATACCGCGTTGCCCTGAAGTTTGTCGAAATCAAAGACACCTTTCGTTCCGACATCATCCGCTTTTGCTTGTATAAACAAACGGAAATGCGCAATAAATTCAAAAACTATCCCATATAACCCCGGTTTTACGCCCGCCGTCAAGCAGGGACAAAAGGAATTCCGCCGCAAATGTCGAATCTTCATAGATTATGAGAACGTACAAAAAACAGATATTCATGATTTTGCTTGTTATTGCCGCGATCAACGGAATCCGGGTTACCTGGAACAGCTTCCACCAAACGATCGAGCAACCGGTGGCGGCCGAGAACGGCATTCTCGATTTGCGGGGATGGAAGCTTCCCCCAAACCATACGATCACACTGAACGGGGAGTGGGAATTTTATCCGAATCAAAGGCTGACATCCGTACCGGATTCGGCGTTGGATTCGGTCTCAACGAACCCTGTATCCGCTAACTCCGGGAAAGTCTTTATTCCGGTGCCTGGCGCTTGGGATAAATATTTTCCGGACGATCAGCATGGGAGGTATACTTACGGAACATACCGGCTGCGGATTTTCCTGGACGAACCGGCTTCCCAAACGCTCGCGCTGCGAATCGCCGAAATAACGCGGGCCTCCGCCGTTTATATCAACGGACAACCCGCCGGCAGCAAAGGGAACCCTTCGGCTCAAAGCGAGTCGTACAAGCCGGGGCACCGTCCTTACACCATAAACCTTCCCAAAGGCGGCGATTCCTACGAAATCGTGATTCAGGCCGCAAACCATGCCGGTAAAGGAGGAATCACCAAATCGATCCGGTTCGGCACGCTGGATGCGATCAATCAGCGAACCACGCTTTCCATGGCACTGCAAGGCTTGCTTAGCGTCGTTTTTCTGGTGCATGGCCTGTACGCCGTAATGCTGTATTTTTTGGGAGCGGCCAATAAGGGACTGTTGTACTTTTCGGCGGTCATCGTGTGCGCGGTGATCAGCGTTTTGGGTGTTGACGATAAGATTTTGTTCATATTATTGCCGTCCATGCCGTATGCAGCCGACCTTAAAATCGTCCTGTTGTCTTATGTCGGGGTTGTTTCCTTCATCCCGCCGTTCATCAAAAACATGTTTCCCGAATACGGCCAGTTGAAAATAGTTCGCTGGTTTGCCTATTTTGCTTCATGTTACGCGCTGTTTGTGCTGATCGCTCCGCCAAAGTACGTCATTCCGTCGGAAAAAATTTTTTTGGCGCCGATTTTACTGGTGTCCGTCTCGATCGCCGTTTACATTCTGCAAGCCGCCGCCCGAAAGCAGAAGGATGTCTTCTTCCTGCTGCTGGCCTGCACCATTCTTGGAAACAATATCGTTTGGATCGTTGCGGCGGCGAAGCTTTCCGTTGAAATGACGTTTTATCCATTTGACCTGATCTTTACCATGCTGGCCTTTGCGGCCTTTTGGTTCAGGCGGTTTTTCAAGGCGACGGCGCAAACGAAGCGGCTCGCCGACAAACTGCAGCTGGCCAACCGGCAGAAAGACGACTTTCTCGTCAATACGTCGCATGAACTGCGAAATCCGCTGCACGGGATTATGAATATTACGCAAAGCGTGCTGGACGATCCGGTTCACCAGACGAGCGAAGAGCACCGCCAAAGGCTGGAAATACAGCTGTCCGTCGCCAGACGCATGTCGCTGCTGCTGGACGACCTGGTGGACATCGGCCGGCTGAAGCAAAACACCGTCCGGCTGCAAATCAAACCGGTTCGCCTCCAATCCGTTATCGGCGGTATTTTTGAAATGCTCAGGTTCATGTTAAACGGTAAAACGATCGAGCTTGAGGTGAATATCTCGGACCGGTTTCCCGCCGTAAAAGCGGACGAAAACCGGCTCATTCAAATTTTGTTCAATTTGCTGCACAATGCGATCAAGTTCACGGACCGCGGGAAAATTTCCCTGGATGCGGAAGTCGTGGACGGTATGGCTTATATTCACATCCGGGATACGGGGATCGGCATGGATGAGGAAACCCTGCAGCGGATCTTTTTGCCTTATGAGCAGGGGGAATCGACCGCCGCAAGAGCCGGCGGGGGGCTCGGACTGGGCCTTAGCATCTGCAAGCAGCTGGTGGAGCTTCACAGTGGGACGATTACGGTGCGGTCCGTTCTCGGCCAAGGATCGGAATTCACCTTTACGCTTCCGGCTGCCGGAGAAGACGGCGAGGCTTCGGTGCAAGCTGTTCCCGCCCATGTCCCTTTTTATTCTTATGCCAAAACTGCGGCGGCGCTTGCCGATGAAGCCGGGAACCGAAGCGCGCGGGGCAATGAGGCCGGAGGTGACGCGGAGCATCCGCTGGAGGCGGGCAACAAACCGAAGGTACTTATCATAGACGACGACCTTCTGAACCTGAAAATCCTCGCGGACATTCTCGGGCCGGTCCAATATAACATCACTACGGCCGCAAGCGCCGACGAAGCGCTGCCCCTTCTCGACAACGCGCGGTTCGATCTCATCATTACGGACGTCATGATGCCCGGCATGTCGGGATACGAATTGACGCGGGCGATTCGCCAGCGGTTTTCGATCTCCGAGTTGCCGATCCTGATTCTTACGGCGCGGAATCGTGCGGAGGATATTTTTACCGGCTTTCAGTCGGGCGCCAACGATTATGTCACCAAGCCGGTGGATTCCTGGGAATTAAAGTCGCGGGTTCAGGCATTAACGCAATTGAAGCTGTCGATTGAAGAGCGGCTGCGCCTGGAAGCGGCTTGGCTGCAAGCCCAAATCAGACCGCATTTCCTGTACAACACAATCAATTCCATCGCCGCGCTGGCAACCATGGATCTGTCCAAAATGCAGGCACTGCTGGAGGAATTCAGCAACTATTTGCGGACGAGCTTCGATTTTCACAATTTCGACTTGGAGGTTCCAGTCTACCGCGAGCTTTCCCTGGTCCGCTCGTATCTGTTTATCGAGAAGGAACGATTTGGCGAACGGCTTCAGGTACAGTGGGAGTTGGACCCGGATCTGCACTTTTTCCTGCCGCCGCTGTCCATCCAAACGCTGGTGGAAAACGCCGTGAATCACGGTATTCTTAAGCGTTCCCGCGGCGGCAAAGTGATGATTCGCATCAAGCGTTCGGCCGGCGAATATGAGGTGTGCGTCAGCGATGACGGCCTCGGCATGAGCGAAGAACGAATCCGCCAGGTCTTTGCTTCGCCGGATCATCGCGGCATGGGAGTTGGCCTCCGCAACACCGATCGGCGCCTTACGCAGCTGTACGGCCGCCGTTTGGAAATCGCAAGCGCCCCCGGTCAAGGAACGACCGTACGTTTTTGCATTCCGACATAATCCAAAGGACTCTCCCCCAGCTTAAAGCTGTTCAGGGAGAGCCCTTTTGTTTTCGCCGGCCCACTGCCGGTACCACTCGGTTATGTATGGACTTGGCCGTTCATTTAATTCCTCCGCCAGAATCGCGGTCAACAAACGGTACTGACGATGGACGGAAAGGTGATTATCCAGCGAGCCGTAAATTTTCATCAGCGCAAAATGCGCTTCCTCCGCCAAGGGATACCTGTTGCAAATTTCCAGATATTTTTCGACCGCTTTGTCCCGGTATCCGCTGGAATCGTACCACTCGGCCATTTGGAAGGAGGCGCGGAGCCATAGCATCTTTAACCGGAATCTTTCGCTCTCCGCCCACCAGTACTCATAATTCTGCATATAATCTCCCTGATACAAATCCATGACTCCTTCGTATTCGCCGATCGTTGCTTCGTTCACCGGATACCCCGAAAGGATGAAACGTTCCCATACCTCCACGTCCAGCCGTACACAGTCCAGGCTCAGCACGTACCCGTCCGTTGCGTTCGAAATATGAAAATAAGGACCAAAGGGCTCAATGGTTCTCCGGATATGGTAAATTGCCGTATATAATTAGGAATACGCTTTGCCCGGCTCGTATTCCGGCCAGAGCAATTCGATCAAGGCCGATTTTCGCACAAGCTGGCCGCGATGCTGCAGCATATAAAGGAACAGCTCCTGAGCCCGGGACGTTCGCCACCGGATCGGCGCAAACGTACGGCCCTTCGCTGTCATTTGCAGCTGCTGAAACAAGCATACGTGCAGCTCTTCTTTGGCCGCGGGCGGCGCCGCCGGAACTCCTTCCAGACGCTCCCGGATTCGTTCCAGGGTGATCGTCAGACGTTCTTTTCGCAGCGGTTTCATGACATAGTCAAGCGCATTTAACTCAAAAGCTTTAACGGCATAGTCGTCATAGGCCGTAACGAAGACGATATTAAGCCTAGGCTTAAACTGCAGCAGCTGTCCTGCCAGTTCAATGCCGCTAATTTCGGGCAGATGAATATCCAAAAACACGACATCGATGTCCGTTTGCAGAATGAATTCCTTGCCCTCGACCGGGTTGATAAACTTGCCGGCGACATGAATCCCGAATATGCTTTGCAAATGATGCTCCAAATAATTCAAAGCCAAGTTCTCATCATCGATTAGGACAACATTCATCTTATTCTCCTCGAGTATGTATATGATATATATTACATCAAGTATACATATATTTAATAGAACTAGACAATTTCTCAACAAAATAAAATTAAGAAAAAATACCTATGAAAAAAAGAGCCGCGTCTCAAAAAGACGTGGCTCTTTCGTATGCAAAAACCTATTTACGCTTGATTGGGGGCGGCGGTTTGAACTGCGCCTTCCGGTCCACCGTTCGCGGCGGCCGATGAGCTTGGCGTCTGGTTCGTGGACCGCAGCGGCAGCTCCTTCAGGAGAAACACCAGAATAAACGCTGCCACGAGTACGAGCGTCCCGGTCAAAAACACCGTGGACAACGTCGTTCCGAGCGCATCGCGGATCCCTTGAATCATCTGCGCGAACAGCGGCTGCACATCGGCGGGCAGGCCGGCCTGCGTTTGCTCCAGCAGCGGTTTGTTCATCAAGGTCTGCGGATTGGCAAAGGCCAGAATCTGCTCGGACATTTTCGGATCCACCTGGCTCAAATCCGGAGCGGAAGAGGACTGCAGCGCCACCTGCAAATTTTTCGTCAGGTTGTTGGACATCACCATCCCCATGACCGCGATCCCGATCGTTCCCCCGAGGTTACGGAACAGTTGGGTCGAAGCGGTGACGACCCCAAGCTCCTGATGCGGCACCGCGTTTTGCGCAGCGAGCGAGAACACCGGCATCCCCAGGCCAAGCCCGAAGCCGAACACGATCATGCTCAGGACGGCCAGCGGCACGTTGTTCATAAAGATCATAATGGCCATGCCGGCAATCATGATCGGAACCCCAATCAAAGCAAACGATTTGTATTTTCCTTTTCTGGCAATCAACTGCCCGGTAATCGCGCTGGATACGACCATCACGATCGACATCGGCATCGTTACGTAACCGGCATAGGTCGGCGAAATGCCAAGCACGCCTTGCACGAAAAAGGACAGATAAACCAACGCGCCCATCATCCCGAAGTTCATCAGGAAGCCGATAATATTTGAGATGGTGACGATGCTGTTTTTGAATAAGCGAAGCGGCAGGATCGGATTTTTCACCTTGGATTCAACGAATATGAAAATGATGGCGGAAATCACCGTGGCTGCGATCAAGCCGATAATCGGCGCCGAATTCCAGGCATATTCCGTGCCTCCCCAAGAGAATGTGAGCAGCAGCGGCACGAGCGTCGTCGTCATAAACAGCGAACCGAGGTAGTCGATGGCTTGCGACTTGCCGCGTTCCATTTTTGGAAACAAAGTAAGGATCATGAAGAAAGCCACAATGCCGAGCGGGAGGAAAATCCAGAACAGCCAATGCCAATCCATATGATCGACCAAATATCCGCCAAGCGTCGGCCCAAGTACGCTGGAGAAGCCGAACACCGCGGTCATCAGGCCCATCCATTTACCGCGTTCACGCGGCGGGAACAAGTCGCCGACCGCCGTAAAGGCCGTTGATTGAATGATCCCGGCGCCGATCCCCTGAATCCCCCGGTAAGCGATAAACTGAAACACATTGGATGAAGTCCCGGTCAGGAAGGCCCCGGCCATAAAAAATAATATCCCGATCAACAAAAAAGGCTTCCGCCCGTAAATATCGGACAGCTTGCCGACCAGAACGGTGGCGATCGTCGAGGTTAACAAGTAAATGTTGATCGTCCAGGTATAATAGTCCATGCCGTCAAGAATCGAAATAATCCGCGGCATCGCCGTGCTTACGATCGTCTGGTTGATCGCGGCGAAGAACATCGCCGCCATAATGGCGATCATAATCGTGATTTTCCGCTTTATAGAAAGGTGTTCCATTGTTGTCTGTTTCATCTCCATTAATTTTTGGTTTGCTCTAAGCTCGCAAGCAATTGGCCGAATATCCGCCGTAAATGCTGCAAATCTTCCTCCTGGAGCTGATTGAACATCCCGTCAATCATCTCCTTTTGGTTTTCGTTCACTTTCCGCATGATTTCTTTGCCCGGTTCCGTAATCGTAATATTAACGACCCTGCGGTCATGTTCCGCGCGTTCGCGTTTAACGTAACCTTCGGTAAGCAGTTTGTCGGTAATCCCGGTGATGGCGGCCGGCGTGATTCCAAGACACTCTGCAAGCTGCGACACTTTTTGCGTTCCCGATACATCCAGAATATAGAGCATTTTGTACTGCGGGAAACTTAGGTTATATTCCCCGCCGCGCTTGTTCCATTCCTGTGAGATCGATTTGAGCAGGGTGCGGAACATCGAGGTCACTTCGAACAACTCTTCTTTTTTGACCATGCATTCCTCCTCCCTTCATTCTAGAGGTAGTTCAAAACTATTTAATAACTAATTAATTTAGAACTTAAATATTAGAGCATTTACATACTATAGCGCTGTTGAAACGGTACGTCAAGCCGATTTTTTATGCCCCTTTTATGAATTGGATGAGCGCGCTGACGCCAAATCCTAACATAACGAGGCCTGACAGTTTGTTGAAAATAGATAGTCTGGGGCCATTTAGAATCTTTGCCCGGAAGAAACTTACCGCACTTACCAGAAAAAGCCACCAAAGCACCGATCCCAGGAAAACACCGCCGATCAGCAAAAGAATTCCTTTGCCGCTGGCCGATGAAGAAACAACGCCGGAAACACCGAAAATCCCCAGAAAAGATACGATCGTCATCGGATTGGATAAGGTGAGAAGGAAGGTTACAGTATAAGAGTTTAGTGTGCTTTTTTGCACCGGTTGTTTTTGGAGATGAACTTGTGGAGTATTAATAAAAAATTTGATGCCGAGGTAACAAATAAACAATCCGCCTAAACCTTGAAAAAGGGCTTTATACCCCATCAAATAACTGATGAAGGAGGATAGGCCAAGCCCGGCGATGCTGCCGTAAACGGCATCTGCCGTTGCCGCCCCCAGACCGCTAAACAGTCCGCTTTTAAATCCCGATGACAAGGTTTTTTGAATGCAGTAGATGCCGATCGGACCGAGCGGCGCAGCAATCGCAAGACCCAATAATACGCCTTTGAACAACCATTCCCAAGCCATACCGCCTACTCCCCCCTACTCTTCTTTCAATGTGGAGAGAATAAAGACGGTGTTGGATCTGACGATATTGTGGTTAGCTTTTAAAGTGTGCATGATAAACCCCTCAAGTTCGGAAATTTCCGCAAGCGCCACTTTTAGCAAATAATCGTATTCTCCGGAGGTGTGATGGCATTCCCGCACATGTTCCGATTGAACGATGGCTTCGCGAAATTTGTGGGTTTCCGCCGAACCGTCCAACTGCACGAAAATATACACGATACAATGCTGCCCCATCGCCCGCCGGTTCAGCTTGACGGTAAATTGATCGATGACTCCGTTTTTCTCCAATTTCCGGATTCTTTCCGCAATGGAAGGAACGGACAAATGAATCATTTTGCTGATGTCGGAACTGGTAGTACGGCTATTAGCTTTTAAAATTTGCAAAATCTGCAGGTCGATTTCATCCATTCTCTGCTCCTCCTAACTCCTTAAACTAAAGCTTTCGAATCGGTGTGACAAGGGCTATAACGACTTTCAGAGCTTTTGCTCCAGCTGCAACAGCGAATACCACTTGTGGATCCGTCCATTCCGCGAGCGCGGCTCCCATCATTGCACCTAAAGGCATCGCTAGACGGGTCAGCACCCAGGAAAATCCCAGCACGCGGCCAAGCATTTCGGAAGGAATCGTTTCTTGACGGACTGATGTGACGATCGTATTCCAGGCGACATTACACACGGTTACCGCTAAAAAAGCTATACCGGGCGTCAGCCGGAATTGGCTGATAGAAGCAAAAACAAAGCCCAATGTTCCTATGCCCAGAAGAGCCGGGATTAACGCCCCCCGGCGAAATCGTTTCTCCAACGGCACGGCCAATAAACTGCCGATAACCCCTCCTAATCCTAGCAACGTATAGTTCATGCTGCTTTGCTGCGTGTTCAACTGAAGTGTGTTGAGCAAATAGAACATCAGCACACCGAATGCTGCACTGAACCCAAAATTTCCGATCATCGCTTGTAAAGAAAATGATAAATTTATTCTGGAACGAATCAGCCACCAAAACCCGTCTTTGATATCTTTAAAAATTTGCGCAACACTTGTCAATGACTCGGGCTTACTAAAGCTTGGCATCAGCATAAGAACAATAAATGTGCCCGAGAATGAAATGGCGTCTAGCCAAAGAACATTAAACCCGCCAATGGACACGATCAGCACCCCAGCCAGCAAAGGACCCGTCAACTCCGCAATTTGATTGATGAACTGGTAAGAAGCATTGGCACGGGTCAACTGCTTTGGAGCCAAAGATGGAATAATTGCTACAATCGATACATCAAACATCAGTGAGAGTATCGTGAGTACAAATGAAATGGCATACAGATGCCAAATCTGCAGTAGACCCATAAAATGTAAGACCGGAATCAAAGCGACAAGCAACGCTCTTAAAATATCGGTAAGGATCATCAACTTTTTTCGTTCCCAGCGGTCAACCATACTGCCTACAACCGGGCCAAACAGAACAATGGGGAGAACACTCACCGCATACATAGAGCCCATTACGATGCTGGATTGAGTTAATTTGTAGGAGATCCATGGAATTGCAAAAGTAAACAACGAATCTCCCACTCGTGAAATAAACATCCCGATTAAAAAACGAAGATAAGAAAAGGGCAGTTGCAGCAATTGGAAAGCAGGAGATTGACTCGCCGGCCCCTGCTCCTTAGCCTTTCGTGATGGAGCTGTATTTAAATTTGTCATAAGTTTACCTCGTTTAACTTTAGGGCGGCAGAAAAAATTCGGTATGCACCCATTGTGGGTTTGGACGTATAATTCCAGAGTAAATGAATTTGGTTCATCAGCACTTTTTAAGTTAATTATAGTTCACTCATAAAAAATGAAAATATATTCCTACTATTTCAATAAATATTTAATTCAATTACCATTCGTGGTTAAAAAAATAAACAAAGCCGTTTGTAATGCAACACTTTTACTTAAAAAATTTAAGTTCGAGATGGGGCTTAACCAAAAAAATCGGTGCTTGACTAACGTGTTAATCTCGAATGATCAAGCTATACGGAACTTTTTCTACGCTAACGGTTGCCACCCGCGCTTATTTAGGCGAAACCGCCCCATTACCGCCAAAAAAAAGGAACTAAGCTCGCTGGCGACCGTTACATTTTGTATCCGCTCGTTTTTTCCCAAATAGCGTCGCTCACAACCATTAGATTTTTTTAGCGCTCTTTTACGCTATCGAACTTGTCCCGCGGCCAAGCGCCGATCGCTCAGTTGTCCGATTGCCTAAGCGCCTGTTCAAGCTCCTCCTCCATCGATTGAAGCGATTCCCGAACCGCACTCTGATCCGACATGATTTTTTCCATATGCTTCTGCGAGATTTCGTCTATTTTGAGCAAAAAAGAAGCGGGAAACTTGCGTAATTGATTAGTGAGCGTAACATTAACCTGTTCAAGTTTGTAAAAGGTTTTCAACGGTTCATCCATCGCGTCCAGATTAGGCCGTGTCGGCAGGACGGTCATATCGATTTGCGGCAATAACTTGGCGTAACTTTCACCGCAAATATATTGAAGGTAGACTCGTCCAAAGCCATGGCTATATTTCCGCGTAAAAAAGGATACGATATAGGTTCCATATCTTTAATATCCTTCATTTTCATAGAGTCGCTGCTCGGGACCTGGTTAGGGTCGTAACAAACCTTGGCTTTAAAGTAATCCGTGACATTTTCGAAAATTTGCTTCCAGGATTCCGTGTTTAAGGTAATATGCTCGCTATTATTAAAAGACAAACCGCTGGATTCTCCGACTTTCAACGCCATCATAAAAGGATTGGACGAGTCTTTATGATAAAGCCCGTATTGAGGTTCGTGATTTTCATTAACCGCAGGAAACTGCTCCGCCAACTTGAACATCTCTTCCCAAGTCATGAAATCATGAGGGTATGCAATCCCATATTGATCAAAAAGACTTTTATTATAATAAAGCGCTTGTCCGGTAAAGACCGGCGTCAATCCGTACAATTCCCCTTGTTCGTCCCGTAAAAAATCGATGATTGCCGGGGAAAAACCGGTTAGGTCAAAGTTTGCTCCTTGAAGCGGTTTTGTCAATGAGGACAGTTTTCCTTCATCCTTTAACACTACATAGGATTCCATGGGGATGGATATGACGTCCGGGTTTTCCTTGACAAGAAGCTCTTCGATGGTTTTCGTAATATCGGTCATCGGTTCCATATTTTCAATGATTGAAATGACCTCCAAGGTGTAATTCGGATGCGTCGCCAGAAAAAAATTACCGTATTGCCGATTAAAGACGGTTTCATTCCAAGCAAGAACTTTTAAGGTGACATTGGCTTGCTCTTGCTCTTCTTTTGCAGTACACCCGGTAAATAATATACACAGCATAAACAGGGTGAAGATTTTCCTAAGCATTTTAATATTGCCCCTTTTTTGTAATATTCAGCAGAAGGGTATTTCCATAGCTGATGGAAGAATATAAAGATAATACCTTGATTCAAACTTTTTTTTCCATATATTTCATTATAAAAAGGGGAGCGTAAAATGGTCATACTGCATTGTTTGCAGCAAACAACATGGGAGGAGGTCAAGGATCGTTTATATTACGGAAAACAATCTATTGAGCGCGATGGATTTATCCATTGTTCCTCGATTGAAACTTTTTGGCGGGTCGCCCCAAATTTCAAGGATACTCATGGACCGTTGCTCCTCTTGTGCATTGACACCGCCAAAGTCGAAGCGCCGATAAAATGGGAGGACAACGGCAACTATGGGCAAGTTTATCCGCATATCTATGGCGAATTAAACCTGAGCGCCGTCATTAAAGTCTTGCCGTTTTTGAGGGATGAGCAAGGGGATTTTGTTTTAAATGAGGAATTAAAAAATTACTTGCAACCGTAGGCTAGCGGTAAAAAAGACCGCCGGGGAAATTTGGTCAAGCCCCAATTAAGTAGACATTGAAAAAAACACCTATGCCGAAAACTGGCGTCTGTACTCAACAGGCGTCAGTTTTTTTAGCTTTCTTTGCGGTCGTTCTTCGTTATAAAAGTTTATATAGCAAATAATTCTGGTTTGTGCCTCGTCTAAAGTTCGAATATCATAAGGATAGAGCCCTTCCGTTTTTAGATGTGAGAAGAAGCTCTCCATCGAGGCGTTGTCTATACAATAACCTCGGCGTGACATGCTGATCTGGACGGCAACCTGTGGCAGCATGTCGTGGTAAGCATGAGACGTGTATTGGGATCCCTGGTCGCTGTGAACGATCAGCCCAGTCACGTCTTTTCGTATTTCAAACGCCTTACGGAATGTTTCAAGAACAAGCTCGTTGTCGTTATGAGGACTCAGGTGGTAAGCCACGATCTCGTTGTTATACAAATCTTTTATAGCCGACAGATAAATCTTTTGCTCTTTAACCTTATACTGCGTTACATCCGTTACCCACTTTTGGTTCGGTGCATCTGCTTTGAAGTTTCGACGAAGAAGGTTTTCTGCCACACGTCCGTCCGACCCAGCTGTTTGGTAGTTAGAAGCATAACTCCGCTTACGTCGAATAACAGCTTTCAGTCCCATAAGCTGCATGAGTCTTAGTACGCGCTTGTGATTAACAACAACATGATAACGTCGATACAACTCCATTTGGATTTGTCGATACCCCCAGGTACCGTTACGTTCTAAGTAGATGCACTGGATTTGAGCTTTGCACTCTAGGTCGCGGTCTGAATCTTTGCGCTGTAGGTACTTGTAATAACCGCTTCTGGATATCCTGAGGTACTTACACAGGCTCTCAATGGAATAGCGGTTTCTAAGTGCATCCACGACTTTATGTTTAATCAGCGCACCTCCTTGTTCAAGATTTCTAACCACTTTTTTAGCACGTCTACCTCCATCTCAAGTCGATGAACCTTACGCGCTTCCTCTGTTTCTGTTCTGTGTGGGTTACCTCTGCGGTCAATGTATACCTCTTCCCCTTGTCTACGAAGCATTCGTGCCCACTTTTTAACTCGATCCTCGGCAATCCCTAAATGAGCTGCCACCTTCTTACGAGACCAATGTTCTTCCACATGAAGCCGCATTGCCTCACGTTTTACTGACTCTGGGTAATGTTTAAACTTCTGTCCTTTTATCGCCATAAAAAATGCACCCCCTAGAATTTCATCGGATTAACCAAGGGGTTTTTCCAATGTCTATTCTATGGGGTGCACTTCAATTTGCTCCGACGGTCTTTTGATGTTCAGCTTCTATTGCCAAATATAGCGACATTTTTAGGCGTTATTTTTGAGATTTTCACCTTACATCGTAAAATAGCGGAACTTTTGGGTCCTATTTGGAAACCAACCTTGGAAAAAGCTCCTTTTGACCTCGTTTTTCTAAAATAGCAGTAAAAAATTCCTCTATTGCATTTGTGCTCCCTTTTCGATGAAAATAAGCTCCATTTTTACCGTTATTTCCTCGTCCTCCACAAAAAATGCAGGCAGCGTACCCCCTCTGCCTATTCAGAAATTTTAACTCTTATTCCTCCTTAAACACCGGCGCCACCGTCAGCTCGAAATCAAACGATTTCTCTTTAAGCTGGTAAGCCTCGGCGAGCTGCGGCCCGCATGAGCCCGAGCCGGCCCCGCTTATTTTGTAGTCGATCGACACGATCGTTTCGTCGCGTCTCGTAAGCTCGTAGATGTGCCGGGCCCCGGTCAGGTCCTCCGGCGTGTAGTGCAAAGCCTGGAAGGAGAACGGCTGCGGCGAGCGGAATTCCAGCCCCATGCCCAGTTCGCTGGAAGCGGTCGCCCATTCCGTCCCGTAGCGGGAACCGTTTTCCTGCGGCATAATGTAAGATTCGAACATGTCGTCCACGGTAAGCAGGTACTTGCCTTTGCGGACGCTGGCCCGCTTGTCGACATAGCTTTCATGCGGACCGTAGCCGTAATACTCAATCTCCTCGGTTCCTTTCGGCATCGTCAGCTCCAGACCAAACCGCGGCAAGTACGGAAGGTCTTCACGGACGTCAACGTGTACAGCCAGCTTCACTTCACCGGTCGGCGCAAACGTCCATACCGCCTGCCCGCGCAGGAATGGACTAAACGTATAGCCGCCCAGCGAAAAATCGGTGCAGACCTCAACCGCCGCGTCAGGGCGTTGTTGCCATCGGCTGCCGTACACCTTCATACCGGCGCGGTCCAGTCCCGCCGCTTCCCAGGCTTTGCGGATATACATGTCGTTGTCCATCGGCGCCCGCCAGATGTTGAACCGAACTGGCTGATGCAGCAGCGGCACACCGTGCTTCGACATATGATTAACTGCCCCGGTCCGCAAATCAAAAACATGCTCGAAATCGAAGCCGGTTACCGTCAGCAGTCCGCCGTGCTCCTTGACGTCCATAAACTCGGCGCAATGCTCGCCTTGCCGCGGTTGAACCTCCGGCACGGCCGCCTTCGCTCCCGAAAACTCGAATTGATAGAAGGCGATCTCGTGGCCTTCTTCCGCAAAGCGGTTTTCCTGCTGCTGCCGCACCGAGCAGGTCAGCACAAACGGCCCCGGAAGCTCCTGCGGAAGCGCGAAAGGGATCGTCAGCGGCTGCGATTCCCCTGGCAACGCCGCAAGCGGACCCGTCCGGCCCTGCTGCAGCGTTTCGCCTTCCCGCTCCAGCTTCCAGCTCACCGCCAGGTGCGACAGGTCGATAAAATCGTAGCGGTTCAGCACCAGGAACCGGCCCTGCTCCGCATCCTCCGCTTCGATCAGCACCGGCGCGATCACCTGCTTTAATTCCAGCAGCCCG
This sequence comes from Paenibacillus sp. FSL R5-0527, assembly GCF_038008055.1. NCBI lineage: Bacteria > Bacillati > Bacillota > Bacilli > Caryophanales > Paenibacillaceae > Paenibacillus > Paenibacillus sp. FSL R5-0527. The sequence continues at coordinate 5,967,185 of NZ_JBBOYI010000001.1, forward strand.
GTATGCGGTTTGCGGTCCGGCGACACAAGACCGTCGATGCAGAAGTTGCCGTCGTTCGGCTTATCGCCAAAGTCGCCGCCGTAAGCAAAATAGCTTTCGCCGTCCGGCGTTTTGGCCGCGATGCCGTGGTCGCACCATTCCCATACGCAGCCGCCCATCAGCTTCGGATAGGCATAAATGACGTTCCAGTAGTCCCGCAAATCGCCCGGGCCGTTCCCCATCGCATGGCTGTATTCGCACAGGAACAGCGGTTTCGCGTTGTTTTCGTCCTTGGCGTACGCTTCGATCTCCGGCACCGACGCATACATCCGGCTGTCCATGTCCAGGCATTCCGTATGCGGATCGCCATGATAACGGGCGGCCGCGCCCTCGTAATGGACCGGTCTCGACGCGTCGCGCGCTTTCGTCCATTCGGCCATGGCGATATGGTTCGGACCGTAGCCGGATTCATTGCCCATCGACCAGATGATGACCGAGGCGTGGTTTTTGTCCCGTTCAACCATCCGCACCGCCCGCTCGACAAAAGCTTCCTTCCAAGCCGGGTCCACCGTCAATTTATGAAAAGAACCCTCCTCGATTTTCCCGGTTTGCGTCACCCCATGGCATTCCAAATCCGCCTCGTCGATCACGTAAAACCCGTATTCGTCGCAAAGGTCGAGGAACCGCGGATCGTTCGGATAATGAGAAGTCCGGATCGTATTGATGTTGTGCCGCTTCATCAGCTTCAGGTCCCGGATCATGTGGTTCAGCGGAACGGTTTGCCCGAGCGCCGGATGCGAATCGTGGCGGTTGACGCCTTTGAGCTTGACGGCGCGGCCGTTGATTTGGAAGACGCCGCCCGCGATCTCCACCTTTTTAAAACCGGCCCGGAACCGCAGCACCTCCGCTCCCGCATACAACAAAAGCTCATATAACCGAGGCGCCTCGGCGTTCCACAGCTGCGGCTGCGGGACGTCCAGCTCGATGGCGCCTCGGCCATCAATCTCGGCCTCCTGCGACGCAACAACCTTCCCGTCCGGGTCGCGCAGTTCGGCTTTCACCGTGATGCCGCCGGTCGTTTCAATTTCCGAACGGAGCTTGCCCGAAGCCAGATCGTCCGACAACAGCGGTTTGTTGAACACGTCGCGCACATGCGTTTTGTCCCGGGACAGCAGATACACATCGCGGTAAATGCCGGAGAAGCGCCAAACATCCTGATCCTCCAGATAAGTGCCGTCGCACCATTTCAGGACCAGAACCGCGATGCGGTTGCGGCCGGCCTGGACGTACGGAGAAAGGTCGAACTCGGCCGGAACGCGGCTGCCTTGGCTGTAGCCGGCAAAATGGCCGTTCACCCATAAATAGAAGCAGGCGTTAACCCCTTCAAACACGATATAGGTTTCCCGCTTCGTCCACGCGGAAGCCAAATTGAATTCCCTTACATAAACGCCCGCGGGATTGTCGTCCGGCACAAAGGGCGGATCATAAGGAATCGGATAGTTGACGTTCGTGTAATGAAGCTGGTCGTAGCCGTTCGTCTGCCAGCAGGAGGGCACGATCAGGTCGTCCCAAGCGGCGGGATCCGCGTCTTGTTCAAGAAAACGGTCGCCGATTTCACGCAAGCTGCGGTGATAACGGAACTTCCAGGCGCCGTTCAAGGTCTGGTAAAAAGGCGAACGCCCGCGTTTTCCCGTCCTGGCCGCTTCCGCATCCGCGTATGGAATAAAGGAAGCTCTCGCCGGCAGGCGGTTTACGTGCAGGGTAGACAGGTTTTCCCAGTATTTTTCCAACTCGATCATGGCTTCACACTCCTAACAGGTTTGCTCTCATTATAGATGTGAGCTATAATCGGGCGGAAGCGACAAATCGGACAAAACACCATACAAAATGGACAAAAGAGGTGCCATCCTATGGAACTGCTTCCGCTTAGAAGCAATTTGACACATTCCCTGCGCGAGCTGTTGCCGTTATCGGTTTATACCGCGGGTACGGAAATCCAGCCGCCGATCACGCGGATGAAAGGTTTTTCCGCCCATCAGCTGTTTCTGACCCTCTCCGGCTCGGGGCGGTTTCGCCGGCTGCAGGTGAATAAGGACAAATGGGACATCCTCGGCCCCGGCCAGCTATTATACATCCCCGCCGGCTGCGTGCACGAGTATATGCCGTATGGAGAACAACCCTGGTTCGTCGGGTACGTTACGATGGTGGAGAATTTCGGAGACCTGCTAAGCCGGTGGGGGTTTCATCATGCTCCTAAAAAGCTGCAGCTGTCGGACGTCTCCCTGTTCACCGGCCCGCTCCGGGAAATCTGGGAGCGCTCCGGCGCGGACAACGATCCGTGGCAAACGACGGAGTTGCTGCTGTCCCTGCTGCTGGCGATCGTGAAGGATACCGCCGCCGGCAGGCCCGCTACCCCGGACTCCGAGCCGCCGCTCCACACCCCGCCGCCCGCTTCCTACCGGGAAACGGTTGTCGACGTGGCCGTCCGCTTCCTGCACGACCATATGAACCGGCCGATCACCATCGCCCGGCTGGCGGAGCATGTCGGCTATTCGCAAAAGCAGCTGACCCGCCTGTTCCGCCGGTCGATCGGCCTGACGCCACTGCAATATCTGCAGCAGATTCGGCTCAGAACCGCGCGCCTGCTGCTGCAGGATCACCCCGAGCTGACCGTCCGGCAGGCCGCGTCCTACGTCGGCCTGGAGCCGGTTTATTTCACGCGGCTGTACAAGCGCGAGTTCCACCGGCTGCCTTCGGCGGATCGCGGCGGCGGAGCGGAACAGGCAGACTAAACACGAATGGGCGAGATAAATGGTCAGGCCGCCAAATGCAACAACAAAAACTCCCGCCAGGCCGCCCGCATTTCCGCCGTTTCCATATGGCCGCCCCCGGTGACGACCGTCTGCCAATGCTCCGGCCGCCCCGCAGCCGCGTAAGCTTCCCGCAAACCGGCAGCCAATAACTCGACTCCTTCAACCGGACACAGCCGGTCGTTGCGGCCGGTAAGGCTCATCCGCGGTCGCGGCACGATCAGCTTTTGGACGTCCAGCGTCGTAAAATGCTTCAGCAGCCCGGGGACATAGGAGTAGAAGCCATGATGGTCCAACCCCCGCTTGGCGATCAGCGTCCGGGCGTCCACCTGCCCGCAGATATCAACCGTGACCTTGACCCGTTCATCCAATGCAGCCAGCCACCAGGCCATCAGCCCGCCCATCGACATGCCGATCGTGGCGACCCGCGAAGCGTCCACGTCTTCCCGGGCGCACATATAATCGAGCAGGCGGCGATTGTCATGCAGCATCATCCCCCACATGACCTGGCCGTTCCACAGCATCTCCTTGACCAGCTCGCTTTCGGTCTTCCCGCCCCGCTCGTTGAAGCCCCACATATCGATGCAGCCGGCGACGCAGCCCATCCCGGTAAGCTCCTTGGCAAACGACGGTTCCTGAAGGTAAGTACTGCCGCGGATCAGCTCGTTGCGGCCATTGCCGTAATTGCCGCCATGGGAATGGTTAAAAATCACAAGCGGAAACGGCCCTTCCCCCTTTTTCGGCTTAGCCACATAAGCTGGGACCGGGTCAATTCCGTTCAGATCCAGCACCAGCGTTTCCAGCAAATAGCCGTCACGTTCCTCCGACTTCAACAGCTTTGCCGAAATCGGCCCTTCCGCCGGGAGATCCCCCAGCAAACTGTGCAATTTTTCCCGCGCCTCGACCGGCTTCCAATCCACTTGCAATCGCCCTCCTTAAAATTGTCCATCCGATTTGTTTGCGTTTCGTCAGCTTTGTCTGCGTTCCGTCAGCTTTGTTTGCGTTTCGTCCTCCTTCATACTTGCGCTACCCTGCTTTCACTCCGGACGGTTGCTCGCTTTCCTTCTTTTAGCCGCGCTTATCCCTGCCTGTATACCTGAAATATCCAAAATCGGCATAGCTGCCGCCAAACCGGTTCATATCGTGTGCCGCGATGCCGATAAAATTGCCGGTAAACCCGCCCGAGAGGAAGCCGATATTCCGGGCCTCGCCTAAGGGCTGCCACTCTTCTTCCTCGTTCATGCGGTAAAAGAACCGCCCGTTTACTCCGGATACGTCCGCCGCCAATTGAATGGCCGCGAACCGGTCCACATCGATCAAAACGGGGTCGAGCGAGAATTCGTCCCGTTCGCAGCACATCAGCCGGAGCACCTTGCCCCGGCCTTCCTCATGGCTGACATAGGCATACCAATAGTTGTCCTCGTTTAAATAGAGCATCAGCCCGGCCATTTGCAAATAAGAAACCGGGGCGCATTCCACAAGCGTTTCCGCGCGGAAAGACTTGTCCGTCTGGCGGATCGCCACGATATGGTGACGGAACAGGCTTTGCGGCGATTCGCCGGCGACAATTCGCAACCAGCCCTTTCTTACGGACAATGAGCACCAGCTATCTTCGGCCATAATGCGCAGCGTGTTCCAATTTTTCTTAAGTCCGGACCCGGAAAAATCATCGGCAAAATCCGTCCCGCGAGCCTGCGGCATAACCCCGCCGGACAGCGGCACGGCAAGCTGCGGCGCGTTCCCTCCCCCGGTCAGGCGGAGCCAGCCGTGTTCATCCCAATACACCTGCTGCAGCGCGGTTTCCCTCCCCAGAATGGCATACTTCCCCTCGACAGGCCGCGTACATAAATGCGCCATATACCAGTCTCCATCGGGCGTCTCCACCAAGCTGCCGTGGCCGGCGCACTGCAGCGCCAGACCGGGATCGTTCCGCGAGGTCAGCATCGGATTCAGCGGGTCGACTTCATAGGGGCCGAGCAGTTCCCGGGAGCGCGCCACTGTAACGGCATGCCCGGTTCCGGTCCCCCCCTCGGCCGTAATGAGATAGTAATAGCCGCCGCGCTTGTAGATATGGGGCGCCTCCGTCTTTTTCAGCGGCGTACCATCGAACAATTTCTTCGGTTCGCCGACCAGTTTGCCCAGACGGTGATCATATTCCTGAATCACGATGCCGCTCGATTTATTGCCCTCGCCGATGCGGTAATCCCACAAGCAATTAAGCAGCCACTTGCGGCCGTCGTCGTCATGGAACAAGGACGGATCAAAGCCGCTGCTGTTGAGATATACCGGCTCCGACCAAGGCCCGTGGATCGAAGGCGCCGTGATCAAATAATTATGGCAATCTTTAAAAGGGCGCTTCGTGCTTTTCACATCGGTATACAGGAGATAAAACAAACCGTCATGGCAGCTAAGCTGCGGAGCCCAAATGCTGCAGTTTTTCGGATTTCCCCGCAAATCTGCCTGATGGGTCAATATATCCGTGCAATGCTCCCAATCAGCCATGTTTGCCGACTCGTATACTCTAACCCCGGGGAGCCACTCAAAAGTAGAAACCGCGATGTAATAAACATCTCCTGCCCGCAATATACAAGGGTCCGGATTAAATCCCGGCAATATCGGGTTTTGGACAAAAGCTGTCATTGTTCCTTCCGCTACCATGATCCTCGCGCCTCCTTGCCTGAATCCTTACCCGAATCCGCTTCCGCGTCCAAATTCGCCGGCGGAACCGCAACCTGCTCCAGCAGCCGTTCCTCGCGTTTTGTGTTTCTGGACTCGCAATGCTCCACGGTCACCTGCTCCCCGTTCTCCACATAAAAAGCCGGCCCTTCGTGATTTTCGATAGTGACATGGTGAAAACGGATTTGTCTTACATTCCCGAGGAAAAATCCGCGATTGTTCATTTCGCTTAAGTCCGCCATCATTGCCGGAACGCCCGGCACCGCGTGCTCCGCCATGGAAATATCGATATGATCAAACGTAATTTCGGAAATGTACTGTTCGGCCAGGCCGTAAAGGAATCCGGCGGCGGCATGGACCCGGCGCGCAGTAATGTTTGAAAAATGAATTCGCCGGAAACACGGCGTCTCCTCCGTCACGGGGTAAGGATTTTTGTCCCAAACGTATTTGTCTTTGCCGCGCGGACCGCAGAAATAATAAAGATTTATGATAAACGGGCAGATGACGTCCTCCATCACGATATTGCCGATACGGATATCTTCCACGATCCCCCCGCGTCCCCGCCGGGATTTCAGACGGATGCCGCGGTCGGTATGCTGGAATACGCAACCCGTGATCGTGACGTTGCGGATGCCGCCGCTCATTTCGCTGCCCAGCACCACGCCGCCATGACCGTGCACCATCGTGCAGTTCATAATTGTAATATTTTCGCATGGGACGCGTTCCGCCGTATCCTCGGTGCCGGCCTTAATCGCGATGCAGTCGTCCCCCACATCGATATGGCAGCCGGTGATCCGTACATTGCGGCACGATTCGGGATTGATGCCGTCCGTGTTCGGCGAATCGGCGGGATTATGAATCGACAAATTGTCGATCGTCACATCGGAGCAGCGAATCGGATTGACCGTCCAGCTCGGGGAATTGATCAGGTTCAAGTCCCTTAACGTTACGCGGCGGCAGCCGTCAAAGCTGATCAGCTTCGGCCGGGGAAACTCCAGTTCCTCCGGCGCGTTCCGCTTCTTGTCCCACCACGGCCCGCCGTTTCCGTCGAGCGTCCCGTAGCCCGTGAGCGCGACATTTTCCAAGTCCTGCCCGAAAATACACGACATATGCACCTGCTGAAGCACGCCTTCCCATCTGGAGACGACCGCCGGGTAATGCTCCGGGTCCGTACTGAACGACAGCACGGCGCCGGGGCTTACATGCAGTTCGATATTGCTCCTCATCTCGATCGCACCGGTCAAATATTTGCCCGCCGGCACGAACACCGTGCCTCCCCCCGCCGCGCTCGCGGCTTCGATGGCGGCTTGAATCGCCGCCGTCACCCATGTTTTTCCGTCCGGAACCGCGCCGAAATCGGCGATGTTGTATACATGCATCCCTTTTTCCTCCTTTTTAAGGGGTCTCTTTCATGTCCGCGAGCCATTCCACCTCGGCGCAGGCCTGCAGAAACGCCCCGACTCCCTTTAGATCGTTCGTAATGATCGGCTCGCTGATGTAATAAGCGTAGGTGCCGTCCCGGCGATCCTCTCCGCCCAGTCCGGCCACCTGGCAGTTTTTGTTCAGATTCACCCAGCCTTGTTTCGTTTCCAGCACAAATTCCGTAATCAGCCCCCGGAAAGCCTTATCCAACGTGTTCCGCCAATCGTCCGCATCCAGCACTCCAAGCCGGATTCCTTTGGCGATGGCAAAAGTGATCATACTGGAAGCCGACGCTTCCAAATAATTGCCTTTACGTCCGCCCATATTCACGACCTGATACCAAACGCCGCTTGACTCATCCTGGTAATTTCGCAAAGCCGTCAGCACCTCGACGAATATTCGGACAAGCTCGGAGTAATCGCGATGCCCTTGCGGCAGCAGTTCCAGCACATCCGCCAAGGCCATGACGTACCATCCCAGGGAGCGGCCCCAGAAATTCGGGGACAATCCGGTGGCAGGATCGCACCAGGGCTGGACCTTTTTTTCATCCCAGGCATGATAAAGCAGTCCCGTACCGGCGTCCTTCGTATGCTTTTCGCACAAAATAAACTGTTTCGTCACATCGTCCAGGCCGTTTCCGTCTTCGAATGTCAGCAAATACTCCAAATAAAACGGCGCCCCCATGTAAAGACCGTCGAGCCAAATTTGATAAGGGTAAATCTTTTTGTGCCAAAAAGCCCCTTCCGACGTACGTGGATGCGCAGCCAGCTGCGATCTCAGCAGCGCGGCCGCTTGCCGGTACTTCTCCAGGCCGGTTTCCCGGTGCAGCAAAAACAGCAGCTTGCCGTTATTCAAGTGATCGATATTGTATTCATCCTGGCGGTATCCCCGCACGCTTCCGTCTTCGCCGATAAAATAATCCATATGATCCCGGATATACTGAAAATACTTGCGCTCCCCCGTCCGCTTCCACAATAGCGCAAACCCTCTTAGCACCACGCCGTAATCGTAGGACCATTTGCCGTTATACCCCTTCTCGTACAATTTCGGCGTTCGTTCCAGCACGGATAACGCGGTTTTTTCCGCCCATTTCATCTGCTTCATCGATCATTGCATCCTCCCGTCGAAAGCTTATTTATATGCGGCTTCATACTCGCTGATAATTTTGCCGCCCCCGGATTGCTTCCATTTCTCAACCTCCGCCTTAAACCCGTTCAAATCGAGGGAACCGAGAATGTATTTATAGGTGGCGTCCGTAATAATCTTTTGCAGCTCCGACCCCATCGTCGTATAGGTTTCCGATTCCAGCGAATGAGCCGGATTATAGACCGCGTATTTCTCATTTTCCAAAATCAGCGCGGCGGCTTCGACCTTCAGCGGGTCGGCATCGTGGATTTTATAACCGGGCTCCTTGGGGCGGGAAGAGGAGAACGGCTGAACTTCCTGTTCCCATTTATTCTGATCCAGGATCGTGACGGCCATATCCGCATCCACCGTGTAGTGCACGCCTTCGATACCATAGGTCATCAAGGTGAAGATCTCTTCGTCCATCAGATCGTTTACGAATTTTAGAAGTCGCTTCAATTCCGTCTCGTCTTTGACTTCCGATTTGGGGAAGGCCAGCAAACCGCCGATTCCTCCGTTCCCCGCCCAGATCGCCCGGTCGCTTTCGTTGCCGGTGGAAGTAATATCGTTGACAAGCGCTATTTCCATGCCATCCTGAATACCGATCGCGTTATTGAGCAAGTTTTTGCCGTCAAACAAGGCGCCGACATAAATGCCCGCTTTGCCTTGCGAGAAACCGTCCTGCTGGTCCTTCTTGGCCGTAACGGCAAAATCCTGGTTAATATAGCCGTTAACGTATAATTCCTTCATGTAATCCATCGTTTTGAGGTATCCCTCGGTTTCAAACTCCGGCGTAAATTTACCGTCTTCGCTGACTTCCCAGTAGTTGGGGGTGCCAAAATAAGAGCTCAATGTCTTAAATGCTCCGTAAATCAAATCGCTGCGGTCGATAAATCCATAAGTGTCCTTTTTCCCGTTGCCGTCCGGATCCTGCTCGGTGAAAGCTTTAGCCACAGCCATCAATTCGCCGGTGGTTTTAGGCACTTCGAGGCCCAGCTTGTCGAGCCAGTCCTTGCGGATCACCACGCCATTGCGGGCCACGTCCTTGAGAAAAGGAACCCCGTACAGCTTGCCGCCGATCGAAGCGGCCCGCCGCTGTTCTTCGGAAATCGCCGCCAGATTCGGGAATTCATCCAGATAAGGCCCGACTTCCCAGAACATTCCAGCTTTAAGCGCATTGCGTACGGATGCGTTTTCAAGAATCGTCAGGGAGACGATGTCGGCCAGCGAGGTGGACGCCAGCGCGGTATTGATCCGCTCCTCCTTGCTCGCGTCGGGAACCCAGGAAAATTTGATTTTCGTATTCGTTTTTTCCTCGATCAGCTTCTGGATATCGCCCGTCGGCGTAGTAGGCGTATGCAGCATATTCATCCAGGTAATGGTGGCCGGTTCTTCGCCTCCCGGGCTGCCGCCTCCTTCGCCCGCGCCGGTGGTTGCGCTTTTCCCGCCGCCGCAAGCGGACAACAAGAGGATCAGGGCGAACGATAAAACCGCCATTTGCTTCATTTTCTTTTTCATTTTCATTTTTATACCCCTCTCTTTTAATGAATCTATAGAAAATTGCACTTATTAGTACACTCCATCTTCCCCGAACTTTTTGGCCAGCTTGTTGGAGAGCATCACCAGTATCAAACCGACCAGGCCCTTGAACAATCCGACCGTTGTACTAAAGCTCAGCTGTCCGTTCTTTAAGCCGGAGGTATAAATATAGGTATCGAAGATTTCCGCCACCTCGCGGTTCAAGGAATTAAGCATCAAATACATATGCTCAAAGCCGAGATCCAGCGTGCTGCCGATTTTCAGAATCAACAGCGTAATGATCACGGGGCGGATCGCCGGCAAGGTGATGTGCCACGTTTTTCTCCAGCGCCCGGCGCCGTCCATTTCAGCCGCTTCATATAGTTGCGTATCCACGACCGTGATGGCGGCCAGATAAATGATCGTCGACCATCCGAGCTCCTTCCAAATGATCTGCAGAATATACACGGTCCGCAGCCACTCCGGAGAAGTCAAAAAGCTGATCTTGTTAAAGCCGAGCGCGGCCAGGAATTCATTGAATACCCCGCCGTCCACATTCAGGAACACATACGTGATGGACACGATGATGACCCAGGACATGAAATGGGGAAGATACATAATCGATTGCACCGCGTTTTTAAACCATTTGTTCCGCACCTCGTTCAGCATCAGCGCCACAAGGATCGGCAGCGGAAAGAAAAATACGATGTTCATGGCAAACAGGATCAGCGTATTCCTCAGCAGCATAAAAAACGTGGGCTCCGTAAACAAACGGAGGAAATGCTTTGGCCCCACCCAGGGACTTCCGGCAATCCCCAGGAAAGGCTGATAATCCTGAAAGGCGATCACCAGCCCCCCCATCGGCAAGTACTTAAAAACAATAAAGTACACAAGCCCGGGGAAAATCATCAGATACAAAAGTTTGTTGCGGTTTAAGGCTTTCACTAGAGCAACCTCCTCAAAGTTTTGTGAGCGCTGCTTCCTGCATGAGCTTCGGGCAAAACTCGCTTCGGAAGCATAAGCCTAGTTTTGTGAGCGTTGCTTCCTGAGTAGACTTCGAGCAAAATCCGCTTCGGAAGCTTGGGCTCGGAACTACCCTTTTTACGTTTTTAAGCGTAATGGATAGGGGGCATTCCGTATATAATCACCAGATGACAGCGGTTGCAAAACCGGCCGGAAGCGGGCTTTTTTGCTGATTTCACCTTAGTTGCTGATTACGGGCTAAGCTGAGGAGCATGCGGATTATTGGCCCTCTTTTTCCGGTCCGAACAAGACCTCAATTGGAGATTATATACGTAATTCTCCTTTCATTGGTAAGGTGGAAATGTCAAACGATAAAGAGGAGGAAACTCAAGTGGCACAAACTTTACGGAAAAAACATTCCATCGGCGATCGGTTCTTTACGATGATCAACGGCGCTTTGTTGGCCCTCATTGCTCTGGCTTGTCTTTTGCCTTTCATTAATGTCATCGCCAGCTCTTTTGCTTCAACCCAGGAAATTGTAGCAAAGAAATTCATCCTGTTTCCGACCACGTTTTCCCTGGACGCCTACAAGTACATTTTTTCAACGCCAACGATCTTTAGAGGATTGGGCGTATCGGTCGGAGTCACCTTGGTCGGAACCCTGGTAAGCATGGCCCTTACCGCTTTAATGGCGTACGGATTGTCCCGCAAATATCTGCTCGGCCGCGGTACCATCAATTTTATCGTCGTCTTCTCCATGCTGTTCAGCGGCGGGATGATTCCCACATTTCTCGTCGTAAAAAGCGTACATTTGATTGATTCCTACTGGTCCATGATTATTCCGACCGCCATCAACGCGTTTAATCTGATCATTATGCGCAACTTCTTTCAGGCGCTGCCGGACAGTCTGGAGGAATCGGCCAAAATCGACGGCTGCACCGATTTCGGCGTCTTCTTCAAAATCATGCTGCCCCTGTCGCTGCCGTCAGTCGCAACCATCTCCCTCTTCTACGGGGTCGCGTATTGGAATACGTACATGAATGCGATTTTGTATCTCAACGACTCCCTGAAATGGCCGATTCAGGTGCTGCTGCGCCAGATCGTCATCGTGTCCAGCGGCATGCAGGGCGACAACAGCGTCGTCGATATCGTCCCGCCGGCCCAAGCGATCAAGATGGGCGTGATCGTCGTCGCCACCCTGCCAATGCTGATCGCCTATCCTTTCGTGCAGCGCCACTTCGTGAAAGGGGCCCTGCTCGGTTCGGTCAAGGGCTAACACTTCCCCTGCTAAGTGACTAAAAACGGCCTGACGTCGTTCATTGATAGCCATGACTCCAACATTGGAGGGAACGGGGAACTATCCTGGGATTTTCACTTTCTAACCTGTCAAAAAGGAGCTCTTCCGCCATGGAAAAGCTCCTTTATATTAAAGTCAAACCGCTTGCCTTGCTTTTCGGTATTCGCCGGGGGTGACATGCTCTTTTTTGCGGAACGAGCGGATAAAGTTTTGCGGTTTATGGTACTGAAGCCGCTCCGCGATCTCCCTGACGGTCATGTCGGTTTCGACCAGCCACTTTTTGGCCATTTCCAGCCTGTAGTTCATCAGATATTCGGTAAATGTCGTGCCGTGTTCCTTTTTAAAAATGTTGCTTAAATAGTTCGGATTATAATGCAGCCGGTCGGCGATTTGCTCCAAGGTTAGTTCCTGATCGTATTCGGCCCTGACGATGACGGCGATTTCTTCGGACAAGCTGCGGAATTGCTTGTTCGTCTTATCCTTCATGCTTCTGACCATTGGAAAAATAATTTCGTCCACCAGCATCCGTTCGATTTCTTCGGGATTCCGCGTATCCAGCAGCACATGATACAGGGCGTAATTGTCCTGCTTAAGCAGGACCTCGATGCCGAGCAGCTGCTCCAGCTCAATCAAATTGTTCACGAACCGGACCAGGGCTACCTCGAAATTCATGGAATGTTTGTTTTTCTTCATCATCTCCGCGAGCAGCAAATACAAACAGCGGCTGACCTGCTCCTCATCGCCGAGACGAATCGCGTCAAAGAGCCGGGATTCCAGCTCCGCCGGATAATAAAGCAGCACCGGGCCCGAAACGCCCTGTGAAATATCCTCATAAAAGATGATCGATTCCTTGCCCAAATTAAGCCGGTGATGCAGCGCCTGCTTGCCCATTTCACAGGCTTCCTTGCTGCCGAGCAAACTGTCGTACGGATCGCTGATGCCGATGCTGATGGACACCTTTAAATATTCCCGGGCCCTTTTCATCAAGGCCGTCGCCATTTCAAACAGCGGTTTGCGGATTTCCTGTTCGGTCTGGCCCGTAAACATCAGGATCGTGGCTTGGGTTTTATCGTTCAAAATAATCGGCAGCATCCGCCGCTCCGGCGGAATTTGCTCTTCCACCAGTTTATTGACCGCCAGCAGCAACACATCTTTATCCGACGCCTCGCGTTCGCCCAAATTGTCCAATTGGATCAGCATCGTTACGTAAAGGCGGTCCTCCACCGGCCGATATCCTAGCCTGGGCAGCTTTACGGCCAGTTCGTCCGCCGAGACGCGCCCCCGGAACAGATTCATGACGAGCTGCGTTTCCAGCTGCGGCTTTTCCGCTTCCATCAAGTTCTCCAGGCTTTCCTTTTCGGTTATGATCGTATCGATGGAATGAATAATCGTTTCGATTTCATTTTTGGAGGCGGCCAGATCGTCGAGCGACAGGCTGCGTTTGATTTGCCGGATCGGCCTTGTAAAGTAAACGGCCAGGATATAAGCCACAATGACGATCAACAGCGTCAGCACCGCCCCCATCGTGATGATCCCGAACTTGGCCAGCTTCAGGGCGCCGGCGACTTCTTTTTGATCCAGCAAGGTCAGATAGATCCAATGGTTATATTCCGATACGGCGTAAATGATTTTCGGCGCGGACGTATGACCGCCGGCCTTTTGCAGGGACAGCACCCCCGTTGGTTCATGGTTCTCGTCAATCCGGGAGACAACCTCTTTCAATTGTCCGGAAGCGAGCCCGGGGTCCTGCGGATGGCCGCCGGAATACATGAGCTCGCCCTGCTTATTCAAAATATAAACGCCGCTGCCGTCACCCGTCTGAATCGTCTGGTCCAGCGTCTCCAGCGAGATGTCCGACATGGCGATCGCCTGTTTGTTCTTGGAGAACACCGGCAAGGTGTTGACGAACCGGATCCCCGTGTCCGTTTTGATCCAGAACAGGCTTTGGTTTTTATTTTGTATATAAGCTGCGATAAGGTCGTTTCTTTCTGCTTCGCTCAGTTTCGTCAGCCTGCCGTTCGAAATCCGCCAGTTCTGCTCCAAGCTGATTAGCGCGTATTCGGTTCGCTCCATCCCCAAGGTGGCGATGTAGTTCAGTTGGCTGTTCACGTTCCGGTACGCGATGAAATCCTGCTCCGTGATCGGGTTTTTGACAATTTCGCTAAACGATGTCGTCGTGCTGTACGTGTCAAACGCATATTCGATCGACCGGATCTGCTGCTCCAAATTATTTTTCGTCTGCAAAATAAAGTTTTGTTTGCCGCCGGCGATCCGCTCATTTACGGAGTTGACCGTGCTGAAATAAATGTAACCGGCAAAGCTGGCCACAAGACCAATGCCGAGCACGAGAATCGGGATGAATATTTTATAGAACAAGCTTCCTTTATGCATCGACGGACGCTCCTTCTCCCAAGGGATTATTTTTATTATAGCGCTTACATGATTTTGCTGACAATTTATTTTCACGTGTGCAAAATGATATTTTTCTTGACTTTAAAATAAAACGCGATTTAGAATGAAAACGTGAAAATTTTAATTGACGAAGAAGAGGTTATATGGTCACGATCAAAGACATCGCACGCGTCGCCGGCGTATCGCACACCACCGTATCCCGGGCGCTGAACGGAAGTACGCTGATCAAGAAGGAAACGCGCGACAAAATCGAAAAGATCGCCGCAGAGATGAACTATGTTCCGAATGTCAACGCCAAAAGCCTGGTCATGAAAAAATCGTATACGATCGGACTGTTTTTTTCCAGCATCGACCAAGGGACCTCGTCCAGCTTTCTCGTCGACGCCATCAAAGGCATCAACGCCGCGTTGGACGAAAATTACAGCTTGACGGTGCATGGGATCGACAGCATCCGCCACCTGGACGGCATTTCTCCGCACCGGTTTGACGGCATTCTCGTCATGAGCCAAAGCGACGCCGACAACGCCTTCATTTATCACGTTAAAAGCATGGGCATTCCGCTGGTCGTATTAAACCGGCTGCTGGAGGACCGCAGCATTCCCAATGTGGCGGCAGGCGACCGCGACGGGGTGCGGGAAGCGATCGACTACGCCCTGGCGCAAGGCCACCGCAGGCTGGCGATCATCGAAGGCAAACCCGGCTTCAAATCGTCGGCGGAGCGGAGGCAAGGTTTTCTCGACAGCCTGCTGGCCCATGGCGTCGCGATCTCGCCCGATTATATCGTCCTTGGCGATTACAGCATCGAAAGCGGGCACCGGATGATGGCCCGGCTGCTTTCCCTGCCGAAGCCGCCGTCGCTTGTGTTCTGCTCCAACGACGATATGGCGATCGGCGCGATGAACGCCTGCTTCGAACAGCGGGTGGCCGTACCGGACCAGGTTTCGCTCATCGGCTTCGACGACATCCTGTTTGCCAAATACACCAACCCGGCGCTCACGACGATCCGCAGGCCGGTTGCCGACATTGGCGAGCTCGGCATGCGCAAACTGATCGAACTGATGCAGGAACCGGACTCCCCGCCGGAGCAGCTGCTGGTTCCCACGTCGTTAATGGTGCGCGGAACGGTGGCGAAAGTTTAACGGTGAAAACCTGCAAAAGTTAGACCACAAACTACTCTAACGGATGCCACAATCTACGAACCAACGTACCGAATGGACGGGACGGTTCTGAAACCAACTCAGAATTCACGCAAAATTGTTAACGTGTGCATTAAACCATACATTTCAGCTAAGGAGCGATGACGGATGGCACGATTGCTTTCCAGAACCATGTACCCGGACTTGCCTATCTATCCCGAGCGCGTGATTCAATTCGGGGAAGGCAACTTTATGCGTGCTTTTGCGGCATGGCAGCTGCAGCGGATGAACAAGCAAGGGCTGTTTCAAGGCAGCGTGGTGATGGTCAAACCCCGGAACGGCCCGGTGAGCGAGGATTTCGAAAAGCAGGACTGCCTTTATACGGTCGTGATCGACGGCATCGCCGGACAAAAAACGGTGCGGGAACGCGAAATCATCACGAGCGTCAGCCGCCTAATCAGCCCTTACAGCGACTATGAAGGCTTTTTGGCTTTGGCCGAAGACGATAATCTGGAGTTCATCACGTCCAACACGACCGAATCCGGAATCGCTTACAATCCCGCCGACACGCTGAACGACCGGCCCCCCAGCAGCTTTCCCGGCAAGCTGACGGCCCTGCTTTACCGGCGTTTCCGGCTCGGAAAAAAAGGCTTCGTCATCCTCCCCTGCGAGCTGATCGACCGCAACGGCGAAAGACTGCGGGAAATCGTGCTCCGCTACGCGGCGGATTGGCGGCTCGGCGAACCATTTGCAACCTGGCTGAACCGGGAAAATACGTTTTGCTGCACCCTGGTCGACCGGATCGTCGCCGGTTTTCCGCAGGAGCAAGCAAATGAACTGGAGCGCGAATTGGGCTATCAGGACCGGCTGATGGTGGCGTCCGAGCCGTACCTGCTTTGGGTGATCGAAGGCCCGTCCTGGCTGCCCGCGCGTCTGCCGCTCGCCCAAGCGGGATTAGATGTTATTTTCACCAAGGATCTGAAGCCTTACCGCGAACAAAAAGTCCATCTGCTGAACGGCCCGCACACGGCGATGGCTTCGCTGGGGCTGCTCGCCGGGCTGCAAACGGTGGAAGAGGTTATGAAGGACGCGGATTTTTCCGCGTTCGTGCGCCGGTTGATGGAAGACGAACTGCTACCGGGGCTCCATTTGCCCAAACCTGAGCTGCATGCTTACGCCCGGGCCGTGCGGGAACGGTTTATGAACCCGTTTGTCCGGCATGAGCTGGCGTCGATTTATTTGAACAGCATTTCCAAATTCACAACCCGTCTGCTGCCCGTCCTGCTGCGGCATGTTCAGGAAAGCCGGAAGCTGCCGGGGCTCCTTACCCTCTCCTTCGCCGCCCTGCTGCTCGGTTATCGGGGAGACCGCCTGGAGCGGAAGGACAGCCCGGAAGTGCTGGCCGTTTTTGACGAGGCTTGGCAAACCCCGGATCCGAACTCGTTTATCCGGACAATCCTGAAGAGCGAAGTCTTATGGGGATTGGACCTGTCGGACATCCCGCAGCTTGCCGAAGCCCTGAAGGACGATTTAATGCAGCTTGACCAAATGGGCTGCCGCGCCGTCCTGCGGCAGCGTTTAGGAGGAGAAATCACATGCAACGACTGATGAAAATGAACCCCCGGGACACCGTGGCGGTGGCGCTGCGCCCGATTGAAGCCGGGGAAGAAATCGCGTTTGATGCTTTGTCCGTCAAAGCCCGGGAAGCGATCCCGCAAGGCCATAAAATCGCGCTTGCCGATTTGGCGGCCGGCTCCGCCGTGATCAAATACGGTTATCCGATCGGCCGCGCGGCGGCGGATATCGCCCAAGGCGAATGGGTGCATACCCACAATTTAAAAACCGGTTTGGCCGGGGAAGAAACGTACGAATACCGGCCCGACCTCCATCCCGTCACTTATCCCAAACGCAACCTGACCTTTGACGGCTATCGCCGCCGAAACGGCAAAGTCGGCATCCGCAATGATTTATATATCGTACCGACGGTCGGCTGCGTCAACGGCATCGCCGAGCAGATCATCGCCGAATTCAAGGTGCTGCATCCGGACCTTGGCCCCTTCGACAACGTGACTGTGCTAAAGCACCCGTACGGCTGCTCGCAGCTCGGCGACGACCATCGGATGACCCGCAGCATACTTCTGGATGCCGTGGGTCATCCCAACGCCGGCGGCGTGCTCGTATTTGGCCTCGGCTGTGAAAACAACGTGGTCGCCGAGTTCCGCAATCTGCTTGGCGATATTGACGAAAGCCGGATCAAATTCCTTGTCGCCCAGGAGGTGGAAGATGAAGCGGAAGCCGGTGTGGCGCTGCTGGAAGAGCTGTACGAGGCGGCCAAACATGACCGGCGCGAACCGGTGCCGCTCAGCGAGCTGAACGTGGGCCTGAAATGCGGCGGGTCCGACGGATTTTCCGGGATTACGGCCAACCCGCTGCTGGGGGCGTTCTCCGATTTTCTCATCTCCCAGGGCGGCTCGACGGTGCTGACCGAAGTACCGGAAATGTTCGGTGCCGAACACATGCTGATGGCCCGCGCCGCGAATAAGGATGTTTTTGCGCAAATCGTCGCCCTCATCAATGACTTCAAGCAGTATTTCCTGTCTCACGGCGAGCCGGTGTACGAAAATCCCTCCCCGGGCAACAAGGCCGGCGGCATCAGCACCCTGGAGGACAAATCGCTCGGCTGCACGCAAAAGGCGGGAACCGCTCCGGTCGTCGACGTGCTGCAGTACGGCGAAAAGCTGCGCAAAAAAGGCCTCAGCCTGCTCCAGGCGCCGGGCAACGATCTGGTCGCCAGCTCGGCACTCGCGGCCGCGGACTGCCAGCTCGTCTTGTTCACAACCGGGCGGGGAACGCCGTTTGGCAGCTTTGTCCCGACGGTGAAGGTGGCGACGAACAACGAGCTGTTTGCCCGCAAAGGGCACTGGATGGATTTTAACGCCGGCCCGCTGCTGGAAAAGCCGATGGAAGAAGTGCTCGAGGAATTTATCGCTTATGTGATCGCGGTAGCCAGCGGCCAAAAAACCCGCAACGAGCAAAACGAAGTGCGCGAGCTGGCGATTTTCAAAACCGGGGTTACGTTGTAAACGGGCCCGCAGGAGGAAGGTAAACATGAAAATCACCGTATTTATCGCCGGGGATTCCACGGCTGCGCTGAAAGGCGCCGCCGAGAAACCGATGACCGGCTGGGGCGAATACCTGCAGGATTATTTCGATTCGTCCGTCCGCGTCGACAACCGCGCCGTCAACGGGCGCAGCAGCAAATCGTTTCTGGACGAAGGCCGGCTCGCCGACATTGAGCGGGATCTCCGGCCGGGGGACTACCTGTTCATCCAATTCGGACACAATGACGGCAAACAGGAGGACCCCTCCCGTTACGCCGATCCGGAAGAGGCGTACCCGGGCAACCTGAAGCGGTTTATCGCCAGCGCCAGGCAGCGCGGCGGGACGCCGGTGCTGCTGACTTCGGTCAGCCGCAGGCGCTTTCTCGCGGACGGAAGCCCTGACCCCGAAGCCGTCGGGGCGTATCCCGAAGCGATGAGGCAGGCCGCCGCGGAGACCGGAACGCCGCTGCTCGATATTTTTGCGGCATCGCAGCAGTTGTACCGGGCGCTCGGCGAGGAAGGGTCCCGCCATCTGTTTATGCATCTGCCCGAAGGGGCCCATCCCAACTATCCGGACGGCATCCGGGACGACACCCATTTTTCCGACACCGGGGCCCGCCATATCGCCAGGCTTGTGGCCAAAGCGATCAAGCATTCCCTTTCGCTGCCGGAATTAAAGCCCCATTTAAGCGGACTAGCGGAAAGAGTGCAGGAGACGAAATGAACTGACCCTGGACACTTTGGATAACGGAATGGATAACGGAATAGATGCCCGAGGCCGAAACCTCGGGCATCTATCGTTAAAGCTATATACTAACCGTCACTGTTCAGCATAAACCGACGCCGTGTATTTAAACAAAGCATATCCCAAAAACGCATACACCGCGACCGGGATCAGAAGTGAAAGCGAGATCGCGGTAAACGGAAAAATCATCAATACCGCATTGGCCCATAGTCCGTAAGGCAAGTATTTTACGTTTTTCGAGACTAAGGTCAACCAAGCGCCGAGCAGAAAAGCATAATTGGCCAATGATACCAGCGGAATGGTGTAGAATACCGTATGGATAAAACTATAGCCGCCGTATGGAAGTACCGCCGCCAACAATTCATACAAAAACTTGACGCCTAACCCGCCGAACAGCAAATGAAGGGAATAGGCCTGAATCCGCGGATACCATTTAAATGACTCAAACCAGGCTCGCAGCTCGCGGAGAACCACGGAAAATTGCTGCATTAGAAATAATTCCTCCTAATCGGATGTTTGTGGACAACCTTGCACCAGGCTCCCCATCATATTTTCATTCAGACAGGCTGGCGATTTGCGCCAGGTTCCCATCGATTTCGGCCTTCAGCTTAAGAATCCGTTCCATATTTTGCGTGAACGCTTCCTTTCCGAGAGGCCAATTGCCCCCCTGCGCAGCTTCGAAAACCCGTTTGCCCATCTCCTGATATTGCTGATCGATTTGACCCTGCAGGGTGTTGTTTTGCATCTTTAGCCGGTTGACTTCCACCACCGTCTTGGCCTTGCTGCCCGCCTCGGCAACGCCCGCTTTCAGTTTATCGAAAAAATCCAATTCATTTCACCCCGCTTCCTGATACGATGCTAGATGTGAAATTTCTACATAACTCAGCAAATTCCTTCAAAAATCTTAAAAAACCTCGCCGCCGGCGAGGTTTCTCGTGGTTTATTTTAAATTTTCGATGATACCGTCTCCTTACGGCGATGTCTGCCCTGACGAACGGTGAAGAGCAGAAGCAGCAGGGAAAACAGCACCAGCACCAGGCAAATGGCAAAAACCGTATGGAAGCCGGCCAGCTCCAGCATCTGCGCCGCCCCGGCCGTTTGCGCCATTCCGGACGTTCCGGCGCCGCCGGCCGCATTTGTCCCCGCCTTTCCCCAATCTCCCGCATTGCCCGCCCCGCCGGCGAGTAGCGCGCCGCCCGCGGCTGTCCCGAACATCATGCCGAGGTTCCGGGACAAAGCGAGCAGGCTGCTGATCAAACCCAGCTGGCCGCTGCCTGCCCGGCCCATGACCAGGCTGTTGTTCGGCGAGGTGATCATGCCCATGGAAATGCCGAGCAGGACGATCAGCGCGATCAGCAGCAGCAGCGGATGCGCCGGCGTCAAAAATCCGAGGACCGCCAGCACGCCGCCCATCGTCAGCAGCCCCGCCGCCAGCAGCGGCAAAGGACCCAGCTTGTCCGACCAGCTGCCGAACACCGGGGAAGCGACGATCAGCGCGAGCGGATAGCCCATCATGATCAGCCCGGCCAACGCGGGCGGGATGCCCAGCTCGCTGCGCAGAAACACCGGCAGGACAAGCTGGGCCGAAAAGGCCGCCATATACGTGACGATGGTGATCCAGATGCCCGTATTCATCGCCCCGTCGGCAAGCAGCCGCAGGTCGATGAACGGAGAGCTTGCGCGCCCGCGAAATATTCTCCCTCCGGCCGCGCCGCCCGACCCGTTCACACGTCTAGCTTCCCACCGGGAAGAAAGGCACCAGGCGGCAAAGCCGGCCGCGCCGGAGGCGAACAGCAGCAGCAGAGCCAGTACCGCCGGAGAAAACCAGCCCCACGCGGAGCCGAGATTGATCGCCGTCACCAGCCCCGCCAAGGCGGCTGCGAACAAGAACGCTCCGGTCGCATCGATCCGCCCTTCAAGCACAGGCGGATCTTTGGGAATAAACCGCTTGGCCAACCCCCAAGCCAGGAGCGCGGCTCCGGCAAGCAGCCAGAAGCTGGTCTCCCAGGAGAACCATTGGATCAGCACGCCGCCGAGGCTGGGACCGATCATCGAGCCGGCGGCGACGAACGTGCTGATCAGGCCCAGCGCTTTGCCCCGCTTCTCCGGCGGAAACACCGAGACGATCAGCGCCATGTTCGTCGCCTGATACATCGAGGCGCCTACGCCCTGCACGGCCCGGAAGGCGAGCAGCCAGCCGAGCGACGGGGCCAGGGCGCAGCAGAGCGCCCCAAGGGCAAAGCAGAAGTACCCGAGGTTGTGCACGGTCCGCCTGCCGAACGTATCGCCAAGCCGCCCCATGATCGGCAGCAGCACCGAGATGACTAGCAAATACACCGTAACGACCCATTGCGCGACAGCCATGTTCACCCCAAAGTCATGAGCGATGTCCACCAACGCGATATTGAACAGACCGGCGGAAAGATTGGACAAGAAAGCCCCGGTGCAAATGATGTATTGAACGAGCAGGCGCCGCCTGCCGTTCAGCGGGAGGTTCCCCAAAGGGCGGCCTGCGGCGGCCTTGCTTTTTTGCAGCGCTGCTTCCGTCACCGTTGTTTCGCGACCTTCAGCAGCATTTCCGGCGCTTTCCGTTCCCGCTCCCAGAGAGCAATGACGCTCCCGGACTCCGCTACATCGCCAAAATACCCTCTGATGTTTTCCATCGTCATTTCATGAGCCTTCTTGGAGTAAGAAGCGCAGGCGTCGCTGAGCAATACGATGTGGTAATCGAGCATAAACCCGTCTCTCGCCGTCGATTCCACGCAAACGTTGGTGCTGACCCCGGTCATGATCAGGGTTTCGATTTTTTGGCTGCGCAGCACGGAATCGAGCCGCGTATTGACAAACGCGCTGTAGCGGTGTTTGTTCACCACCGTTTCGCCCGGCTCGGGGGCGACTTCATAGAACCCGGCCCCCCAGGTGCCCGTCCGGCACACCTCCAGCGACCGTCCGTTCGAGCGGGCTTTCCAGGCCGCGGAATCGGTCGCTTCTTCATGGAACGTCTGGATAAATATGACCGGCACTTCATAACGTCTGGCCGCCGCCAGCAGACGATGCAGGTTCGGCATCATCCCGCGCACGCCGCTGACGTCGCTTCCGACCTTGGCCAGCGCCCCTTCCGGATGGCAGTAATCGTTCTGCACATCGACGACCAAAACGGCCGGACGGCTGTGCAGAAGCTTTTGTTCCAGATTGTTGTCCACGAATCTTCACCCCGCAATCGTTTATTTGGATTTGTTCACAAACTGCATGTCCACCAATTGGTCATAGGCATAATCGCCTTTAAAAATGCCGGTTTTGATCAGCACGTCCATATCCTGCTTAACGGCCGCCTCCGTAATAAACCCGTCCCGGCTCCACAAGTTGTCCTCATACGCCCGGTCAAGCGAAGCCTGGATCGCCTCGTCCGACAGCGTCGGGAACTCGGCTTTCATATTTTTTTGCGCCAGCTCCTTGTCGTTGTTGACGGCGTTCAGCGCTTCTTTGATCGCATCGACGAATTTTTGCACCGTTTCCGGATCGTTTGCGATCGTCGATTTTTTGACGCTCAGCACCGAATAGGAGAAATCGCCGAAATCGTGGAACTTGTAAAACGGCTCGCCCCATACGTCTTTGGAGATCCCGTCGCTGATTTGCGGTTCGGCGCCGTTGCCGATATCGGCCGCGCCCTGCTGCACCATCGTCACCACGGTCGACGCGTCGGCCGGTTCCAGCAGGGTGACGTCTTTTTCCGGATCAAGCCCCAAATACAGCAGCAAATAACGGATCAGCAGGTTCGGGGTTCCGCCGTGGCGCCCCGCGTTGATTTTTTTCCCTTGGAAAAATTCCTTCAGATCGGCTTCCGATCCGCTTTTGGGCGCCAGCCCTTTTTTCGCGACCAGGTACACGTTGGCCCGGTTGACGACATTCACGACCGACACGATCGGGTCGGAGTTTTTGTTGTTGGCCAGCGCATTGGACTCCGTGCCGCCGATAACGCCCCAGGCGTCGCCGCTGACGACGGCGGTCACGTGCGCCCCGCCGGACGCCTGGATGACCTCCACATCGAGCCCGCGTTTTTGGAAGTAGCCTTCCCGCTGAGCCAGGTAAAGCGGTAAATACCCTGTGGAATGGACCGGTTCGGCGATGACGATCTTTTTGAGTTTTTCCCCGCCGGGCGCGGCTTCCGCCGTCGGCTCGTCCTTCTTGCCCCCGCATCCGGCGAGCAGTCCGCCGGCCAGCGCCAAAGCCAGCAGCAGCGGCAATGCGATTCTTTTCTTCATACGGTTTCCCCCTCAAGTTGAATGGATGACGGTGCGATGCACTACCTCACGCCAAGTCCCTTTGACAGTCCTTTTTCCAGCAGCACCACGCCCCAATACATGACCATGGACAGCACCGACAGGACGACCACGCCGACCCACACGAGATTGATGTCGAGAATCGTGCCGGCGTACATGATCATCCGGCCGACGCCCTGGCTGGAGGCGATAAACTCGCCGACGATCGCTCCCGCCAGCGCGAGCGCAATGTTGATGCGCAGGCTGCTGATGATCCACGGCATCGACCACGGAATCACCACTTTGGTGAACACCTGCATCCGTTTGGCGCCCAGCGAATACATCAGCTTTTCCATGTCCGGATCAACGCTTTTGACCCCGCTGTAAGCCGATAGGGCGGCCACGACGACCGTCATCGAAAAAGCGAGCGCCACTTTGGAAAAAAAGCCGATCCCGAGCAAAATGACGAGCACCGGGGCCAGCGCCAGCTTCGGCATGGCGTTCAGGACGATCAGGTAAGGTTCGCTGATGCCGGCATAGCTCTTTGACCACCAGAAGGAGAGGCCGAGCAGCGCGCCAAGCAGCGTCCCGAACACGAAGCCAAGCACGGTGGAGCCGGACGTGTAGACGATGTCGGAAAGCAGCGTGCCTGCCGTCAACTGTACCCAGGTCGTTTGCAAAATAACGCTCGGGCTGCTCCAGTAATAAGGATCAAGCCAGCCAAGCCGGGTAAACACCTCCCATACGACAAACAACAGGACTGCCACGGCAAATCTGCCCCAGCCGATCACGCGGGCCCGCCTCCGGGCGGCCGCTTCCTCATCGTGGATCAGCGGAGCGGAACGGGACGCGGCCTGCGCCTTGGCCGCCTTCGCCGCTTTGGCCGCCCTTCCCTCTTTTTCCGCCTTTCCCGCAGCATCCGCCGTCTCCGCCGCATCCGCCGGCAGCGCCTGAACCATAAAAGCCGATTTTCGTACCGTTTCCATCGTAGAATCGCCTCCTAAATCTCCTGGATAAATGTGATATGTTAAGCTCGGCTATAAAGCGATGTCCTCTTCCGCGTGCCCCGCCGCAAGCTCATCAAGCAGATGATGCTTGAGCTCCATAAAATCCGGCGAGGTCATGTCTTCCGTCTTGCGCGGCCGCTCCATCGTGACCGTAATTTTCGACTTCACGCGCCCGGGGCGCGGGGAAAATACGTAAATGTCGTCGGACAAATAAATCGCCTCGTCGATGTCGTGCGTAACGAACAGCACCGTTTTGCCGAAATCCGTCCAGATTTGCAGCAGCCAGTTTTGCATCGTCAGCCGGGTTTGCGCGTCCAGCGCGCCGAAGGGCTCGTCCAGCAAAATGATGTCGCGGTCGTACAGCAGCGTCCTGAGCAGCGCCGCCCGCTGCCGCATGCCTCCCGACAGCTCCTGCGGATAATGCTTGTCAAACCCCTTCAGCCCGTACTTCTCCATCAAAGGCAAGGCCCGCTCTACGGCCTCCTTGCGCGGAATGCCGCGCACCTCCATGCCGAGGATGATGTTGTCCAGAATTGTCCGCCACGGCAGCAGCATGTCTTTTTGCAGCATATAGCCGACATAACCCGTTTTACCGACGATATTGCGCCCGTCCGCGATCACCTGCCCGGTCGAGGGCGGAATCAGGCCGGCGATAATGTTGAACAAGGTCGATTTCCCGCATCCGCTCGGACCGATCATGCTGACGAACCGGCCTTCCTCGATCGTCAGGCTCGTTTCCCGCATCGCGGGAATCTCCTGACCGTTTCGGCGAAACCATTTGCTGACCCCGGAAATTTCGATTTTCGGCTGCATGCTCCCCATCCTCCTTAAAGTGCAAATCTTTGTTTGGCTCAAAGCCGAGATCAGTGCTTGACAAAATAAATTATGATAGCGTTCGTGTCCTGGTATCCCTGCACGCTGCTTTGCACGATTATCCCTCTTGTTCAGGGGGGAGGGGGGGCTGATCACGGCCCTTTCATTTCCCGGTGTCCTGCCCCATTCCTCCCGTTAGGTCTGCTTCACTTCTCCTAAATCTCCTTCTCCTAATCCTCCTTCTCACAAACCTGTCTAACAATCTCGAACTTAACGATCTCGAACTAACAATCTCGAACATGTCTGCTGCTCCCAAACCTTTTTTCCTCTCCTGAATTTATCTTCCTCTCTGCTTTTCGGATCAAACGGGATAATCGTGCAAAGCGTCCGGACAGCGAATGTTGATCTGATTATTAGGTTGAGCCCTTTTTTTAATAACAAATTCGGGTACAGAAAAATCGCCAGCCCAGGTCCGCAGGCGCATCCTTCGATGCGCCCACGAGTCCAAACTGACGATTAACCGGCTCTCCGCTACCGGAGTTCCGGCGGTTCCTTCAGATAATGCTCCACGTCGCGATCCAAGACCACGATCGTACCGGAAAATTCGGTCTCGGCATCGTAATCTTTGAGTACTGCGACAATATTCAATTGAAATTGCTGCTCAAGCGCCGCCTTGATTTCCCGCTTAAAGACCTGAAACAGCAAATAATCAAGCTGTCTTGTCGAAAAACGGTACTCCTCGTCCAAAAGCTTCAACACCGGGACTCGTCCATTTAAGGAGACGATCACTATTTTGTTGCCGACGAAATCCACCTTTTGCTGTTTTACACCCACGTTAAAAATCCGCTTATTGATCGCGTTGTAAATCCTCAAAATTTCCTGCTTCAGTTCGCCCGCCGAAGTAATCATCCCCACACCCCATTTCATGTAAGATAATATGTCATATTAATCGGGTGTGATCCTTAAAACGATGAATCTTATGTTTAATTATAGGCGATTCCGAGGACTTGTCAATATATTTATGTCAAAAAAAATAACATATTTTTATATATGTTATTTAACATTACATACATATAACATTATCCGCTTTATCCCGAATATTCCGACAGCTTGTCGATTTCCCGGTACAACTGCTCCGCTTCCACGACCAGCCCGGGCTGGCCCAGCCTGATCGACATCGCGAGCAGCCGGTCCGCCTTCTGCTTCAACCGCTTCATCTCCACCAAAACAGCCTCTTTGTCCGTTCCCAGAGAAGAACCATTCACACGCGATAACCCCTTTCCAAAAAAATCCCAATCATCTCATCTTCTTTCAATTTACCGCATTTTGCATTAATGGCATTTTCAAGGAGTTTTGAATTGGCTTCTTTTCTGGGAGACAACCGCCACAACCATGAGCATGAAAACGTAAGCGAACATGGGAGCGGACCGCGCCTCAGCGATTATCTGAGGAACGGCCCGCGCATGGTTCCCGGCCTCTTTCATAATCCCAAGCATGCACATGCCAAAAGCTGATTTTCCCGATCCTGATCTTTGCCAAGACAATCCCTCCTACGAGAATATAATAGAACTTTCTTTCGTGGTAGTGATCAAAGTCTCACATCCCACGCCTCACTTCAAGTAGGCTGTACGCCCTTATCCGCATGCATTAAAATAGAAGTAAATACGCCCTAAGGAGGTCTGCCATGAGCGAAAAGAAGCAGGACAAGCAGCGCACTTTCGTCAAAGAAACTCCAGGCAGCTATTGGATCGAAGAGCGATTCGAAATTATCGGAGGCGTACGTTACGATTTCCTGTCCTCGCCCAAAATAGCCCATCAGATTTTAGTGACGGAATTATATACGTCGATCAGGGAACGATCATCTCACCGCTACTCCCCTGTCTTTCATTTGATTTGAATCGGCTGTTCCGGGAAGCTTTGCGGTTTGAGGAGAAACCCTCCACCTAAAAACAACCGGAGCGGCCACTTTTATAAAGCGTTTTCACAAAAACGATATGAAGAAAATTACGTCATTATGTTTCCCATTGAAAGCAGACACGAAAGGAGCCATACAATGTTTTCCCGTAACCGCAATTCTACCGATCCCTATACTTCCGACCAACCTCAACCTCGCGCCAGTGTGTACCGATTTGCCCGGCGAAGCCTGCGGCGGACTATCCTGCTTGGCCTGTCCGCCCTGCTGCTGTTGATCAGCTGGAATACCGCCGGAACCGGGATAACCGCGGCAAGCCCGGACAAAGCCGCAGCCGCGCAAGCGGAAACGGCCCCGCCCAAATCTATCGAAAAGCGGAATCAACTGCCCAAAGGAAAAGGATTCGTCTATCTCGATGAAGTGATCCCGGATGCGGTTTACGACATCCGCTATTATACCGGGGACAACTTTATCGGCGAGCGGATCGACGGATATAACGCCCCTTTTGCCATATCAACCTTAAGGGCGGCCCGCGCTTTAAAAAAGGTCAACGACGATTTGGAGAAGCAGGGGTACCGGCTCAAGATCATCGACGCCTACCGCCCGCAAAAAGCGGTCGACCATTTCATCGCCTGGTCCAAAAAACCGCAGGACACACTGATGAAAGAGAAATTTTACCCCGACGTCGACAAGAAAAACCTGTTCAAACTCGGCTATCTCTCTTCCAAATCCGGACATTCCCGTGGCAGCACGGTCGATCTGACCATGGTGTACAAACGGACCGGGGAAGAAGTCGATATGGGCGGCCGCGTCGATTTCCTGGGGGCGGTTTCCGCGCACGGAGCCAAAGGGCTGACCAAGGAACAGCGCAAACACCGCTACATTCTGAAGACCGCGATGGTCAAGCAAGGTTTTAAACCTTACAGCAAGGAATGGTGGCATTACACGTTAAAAAACGAACCTTATCCCTCGACCTATTTCGATTTTGATGTGGAATAACAGGGTCTTAGGCGTCACCACTTCAAGCGGTAGATCGCCTTGTTCTCCAAACCGCGGATGAACGGCGTCCACTCCTCGGTTTCCGGCGTCGTATTCAACGCGTCCTCCACCATTTGCAGCTTGGCGTCCAGCGCATCGATATGGTGCAGCGCGACCGCTTCCGCCATTTGCGGCTGCACCGGGCTGCCCCATTCGCCCAGGTTGTGGTGCGAGAGCACCAAATGCTGCAGCCCCAGCACCTTCGGCGAATCGGGATCGATGCCAAGACGGATCGCCGCCTCGGTGATCCAGCTCGAGGCCATCGCGATATGCCCGACCAGCTTGCCCTGCACGCTGTATTCGGACACGATGCCGAGCTGCGCGACCATCTCCTCCGGCTTGGCGATGTCGTGCAGTATAATGCCCGCCTTCAGCAGATCGCGGTTCAGGAACGGCCGCTGCCGGCACAGAAAATCGCCGATTTCCAGCATCCGCACCATATGGTAAGCAAGCCCGCCGAAATAGGCGTGATGGTGCGTTTTCGCCGCCGGGTAATGGGACAGCTTCTCCTTCACCTTGCCGACGCAATACCGGACGATCTCGCGAATTTCGTCGTCGTCGATGTCCGCGATAACCGATTGAATCGTATAAATCAGATCGTCCGGCGAAATCGGCGCGGAGCGGATGAAATCCGTGAGCGTTACGCCATCCTCCGCTTTGGCCGGCCGGATTTGCATGATTTTGACCTGCAGCTTTTCCCGGTAGGTCTGGACAACCCCGCGTACCTTCACGAGCCCCATCGGAAAAAACGTCTCTTTGTCCGTCTGCGAAGCGTCCCAAAATTTCGCCGGCATTTCCCCGGTTGCGTCGCATAATACGATATCCAAATAATCCTTAGGCGGATTCGCGTTCGTCTGCTTCACTTCCAGCTCCTTGAGCAGATAAAAGCCTACGAATTCATCCTGGTTCTTGAGCTGCTTGATTAAAGTCACTTCCAAATTCCTCCCCCAAATGATACATCCATTATACTACGGGATCGGGTAACCGGCATGGAGCAAAAAAAAGAGCCCTCCCGTCACCCGGGAGGAACTCTCTGCCTTAATGCGTCCGGCGCAGGCAAAACGCCGCCCGGCCGCGCTCTTGCGCTTTATTGGTCCGCCGCCTCGACCACCGCCGAACATAACGCCCGCGCCATCCGCTCCAGCGAAACCTGCTTATCGACCGCGCCCAGCTCATAAGCGACCTTAGGCATGCCGTATACAACGGACGACGGCTCATCCTGCCCAAGCGTGCGGGCGCCCTTACGGCGCATGGACAGCAGCCCTTTGGCGCCGTCGTATCCCATGCCGGTCAGAATCACGCCAACTGCCCGGGAGCCGCATTCCTTGGCCGCCGATTCGAACAGCACGTCAATCGCCGGACAATGCCCGTTGATCTTATCGCCTTCGAAGCATTCGACCTTGAACCGGCCGCCCAGCTTGCGAAGGCGCATATGCCGGTCTCCGGGCGCGATCAGCACTTTTCCCGGTTCCACGATATCCCCCGATTCCGCCTCCTTGACCGTAAATTTCGTGCTGTGATTCAAGCGGTCGGCAAACATTTTGGAAAACAACGGCGGGATATGCTGTACGATCACCATGCCCGGAAACGTCGAAGGCAACTGTTTCAAAATATACGAAATGGCCTCCGTCCCCCCTGTTGATGCGCCGATGGCTATAATGCGGTCGGAGTTGAACGTCTGCTCCGGGATGTTGCCGGTTCCGGCGGGGCGGAACCCGGGCCGCGAAACATTCGTGACGGCGGCGATCTTCACCTTCTCAATCAATTCCCGGATAAACAGCTCCACGCTCCTGGGCGACCGGGGATCCGGCTTGCCGACAAAATCGACGGCCCCGGCGTTCATGGCCTCAAACACGGCGTCGCTGATCGTGCTCAC
Source organism: Paenibacillus sp. FSL R5-0527 (assembly GCF_038008055.1). Taxonomy (NCBI): domain Bacteria; kingdom Bacillati; phylum Bacillota; class Bacilli; order Caryophanales; family Paenibacillaceae; genus Paenibacillus; species Paenibacillus sp. FSL R5-0527. Next base: position 5,997,274 of record NZ_JBBOYI010000001.1, read on the forward strand.
CACGATGACGGGCAAAGCGTATTGCGGAAGCAGGCGGCGGATAAATTCGATCCCGTTCATCTTCGGCATTTCCACGTCGCAAATCATCACGTCCGGGCGAAGGCTGACGATTTGGTCGCGGGCGTCGAACGGATCAACCGCTTTTCCGACAATCTCGATATTCGGATCCGACGAAAGCCCCAGGGAGAGCACTTCCCGGTACATCATGGAGTCATCAACGATCAGCACGCGCAATTTCCTGGGCACTCCCATACGATCTCCTCATTTTCACAAATCTTATTCTTTACGATAAACTGCGGGCATCACGTATTTGAACGGCGTCGTTTCCCGCTGCAGCGATTCGGAATGGCCGATGAACAAATAGCCGCCCGGCTCCAAATGCCTGTAAAACTTGTCCACCAAAGCCTGCTTGGTAGGCGCATCGAAATAGATCATGACGTTCCGGCAAAAAATGACGTGAAACTTCCGCTTAAACGGAAACGCCGGCTCCATCAAATTGAATTTGCGGAAAATAACCTCTTTTTTTAATTTATCGGATACGACGCTGTGCAGTTGATCCACCCCGGTGAAATATTTCATTCGCCAGGCGGGAGGAAGAACGGCGATATCTTCATTGGCGTAAACGCCTCTCTGCGCTTTGTCCAAAATTTGCCGCGAAATATCGGTCGCCAGCACCTGCGAATCCCACAGCGGCTTGTTCCGGGCAAAATATTCATTCATCAGCATCGCCAGCGTATAGGGTTCCTCCCCCGAGGAGCACCCCGCGCTCCAAACGCGGAGGTCCTTGTCCTTCACCGTGGCTTCCAGGTAAGGGAGCACCTTGTCGCGAAAAAACTGAAAATGATCGTTTTCCCGCATAAAAAACGTGTGGTTCGTCGTGATTTTGTCCACCAGCGTCATGACCGCCTCTCCGGTTCGGTCGGAGACGATATATTCGAAATAGGCCTTAAAGCTGGTGAAGTTTTTGCTCATCAATACGTTGTTCAGCCTGCCCATCACCAGCGCCTGCTTCTCTTCCTTGAGATGAATCCCGTAATGGAGCCGGATGTAATCCGACAGCTGCCGAAACTCCTGGTTCGTAATGCGGATCATACCTCAATATTTACCGAATTCCGAGTCGCTAAGGAGAATCTTGGGCGCCGCGGAAGCGCCGGAGGGCTCGTGATTCCGCTCTTTTGGACCCATGTTTTCCAGGACGCGAAGCACTTCGGGATTCAATTCCTCAAGGCTGCCGTTGTATCCCGCAAAACCTCCGTACCCGCTGCGCTTCAGCTTAAACTGCGCAACCTGCTGCTTCAGGAGAGCCGCCTGGCTGGACAGCTCCTCGCTGGCGGCGGCGCTTTCCTCCGAGGTCGCCGAGTTGGTTTGGATGACCTGGGACACCTGCGAGATGCCTTGGTTGATTTGCGTGATCGCGGCCGCCTGCTCCGTCGAGGCCATCGCGATATCGCCAACCAGGTTGGCCACCTTTTCGATGTCGCCCACGATCGACTGCAGCGCTGCGGCCGTCTGGTCGGCGATTCTCGTGCCTTCCTGCACTTTGTCGATCGAGCCTTCGATCATATCCGTCGTTTCCTTGGCCGCGTTCGCCGAGCGGGCCGCGAGGTTGCGGACCTCCTCCGCCACGACGGCGAAGCCTTTGCCGTGCTGGCCGGCCCGGGCGGCTTCCACGGCGGCGTTAAGCGCCAAAATGTTCGTCTGGAAAGCAATTTCGTCGATGACTTTGATGATTTTCGAAATGTTGCTGGAAGCGTCGTTGATTTCGCGCATCGCCGCCAGCATGTCCTTCATCTGCTCGTTGCCCTGGAGCGCGCTGTTTTTCGAGTCGGCCGCGAGCTTGTTCGCTTCGTTCGCGTTTTGCGCGTTCAGCTTTGTCTGCGAGGATATCTCCTCCAGCGAGGCGGTTAGTTCCTCGACCGAGCTGGCTTGCTCGGTGGCCCCTTGCGACAGCGCGATGCTGGAATCGGACACCTGTTTCGAGCCGGAAGCCACCTGGTCCGCGGCCGTATTGATGCTGGTCAATATCTCGTTGTTGCGTTCGATCATTTCTTGAATTTTTTTACCCATGAGGTCGTTTTCCGATCTTACTCTCACCTGCACGGTCAGATCCCCGCTCGCCACCATCTCTACCGCCTGGGCCTGCTCGCGGATGCTGGCGATCATGCGGGCAAACGACTGCATCAATTGACCGATCTCGTCCTTGCTCTTCGTCTCCACGTTGATGTTTACATTGCCCAGCGCCATTTCCTCGGCCGCTTCGGACAGCTTGCGGATCGGCTTCGTGATGCCGAGGACGATCAGGAAAGCCAGGCCGATGGCGATCAGCGTGATGACGATAATAAGTGTAGTCAGGATGGTGATCGTGCCGGCGTAAGCTTTATCACCATCATCGCTCGCTTTTTGCGAATTCGTTTGATTGTATTTCACCAAATCGAGCAAAGCGTTTGAAGCCTGATCGAATTCCTTCTCGGAGGTTCCGCTCATGAGCTCCAGCGCTTCGGCCTCTTTATGCTGATCGACCAATCCGATGATTTGGTCGCTGATCTGCAAATAACCGGCCCACTCCTGTTTAAACACGTTATACAGCCGGGCGGCCTCTTCGTCGTTTTGGGTCCGCTCCTCGTAACCGGTCATCAGCTGCTGCAATTCCTGGACTTTATTATTTAAACGCTCTTTCATCTCTTTCAATCCCTGCGGGTCGTTCTCCGCCAAAATAATCCGCAATTCGGTGGTCCGGTAATCGGAAGTGGCCGTGTTCATGACATGGGCCGCATCCATCGCCGGGAGCCATGTATCGCTGATGACCGTGGACTGCTGATTCACTTGGTTTAACGAATTGATCGAATACACTCCGAGGCCGACCAGGGAGAGAACCAAAAGACTAAAGGACAGGATTAATCTTGCTTTGATCGTTAGCTTCATCATTTTCCATAACCCCCGTTGCGGTTTTCGTTTACAGTTGACTTAAATTTTCCGCTTCATCATGATGAAGCAGCTTGTCGCCGTCCAGCAGCAGCTTGACTTCGCCGCCGACTTTTCCGACCCCTTTGATAAAACCTTGCTGGCTGCCGCTTTTGATCTCCGGCGGAGGAACGATATCCTCTTCCGCAATCGTGACGACCTCGGCGACACTGTCGACGATCAGCCCGATCGAAATGTCCTTCATATCCACGACGATGATGCAGGTCCGGTCGTTATACTCCCGGAACGGCTTTTTGAAGCGCAGCCTCACGTCCATGACCGGAATGATTTTGCCGCGCAAATTGATGATGCCGCGGATATGCTCCGGCAACTCCGGCACCTCGGTAATCGCCTGGATGCCGATGATTTCGGTGACGAATTTGATTTCGATGCCGTAAACATCGCTCCCGATCATAAACGTGAGGAACTTTCCTTTCTGCGTGTCGTCGTCCTGCTCCAGCGGCAGGCTTGCCTCTTGATTCGCCATGTCTCCCTCTCCTTTGCTTGGTTGTCCTATGATGCCGATGCCTTGACGAGTCCCCCGACATCGAGGATCAGGCTGATGCTTCCGTCCCCGAGCATCGTGCAGCCAGCCAAGCCCCCGATGTTCCGAATTTTACGGATATACGCCGGCAAGCTCTTGACCACAACCTGCTGCTGCCCGAGCAATTCGTCGGCAAAAACGCAAAACGGCGTGCCGTCCTGCTCCACCATGATCAAAATCCCGTCTTCCATCGCGGTAATCTCGGTCTTGACCTTATACCGTTCGTAAAGGCGCAGTACGCCGTAGCACTGCCCGCGCACCATGACCATTTCGTTGCCGTCGGGATCGGTGACCACGCTGCCGGGGGCGGCGCGGAATGATTCCTTGATCGCCGTCGTCGGGATTGTGTATCTCGCTTTCCCCACCTTCACGTTCATGCCGTCGATAATCGCCAGCGTCAGCGGAATGCGGATCGTAATCGTCGTTCCTTCGCCTGCCGCGCTGTCCACCGACACATTCCCGCCGACGCTTTCGATATTGCGCATCACGACATCCATGCCGACCCCTCGCCCGCTATACTCGGTAATGACCTCTTTCGTGGAGAAGCCGGGGAGAAAGATCAAGTTGTAAATCTCGCGGTCGCTCATCTCCGACTCGTCCTTGAACAGCATTTGCCGCTCGCGGGCGCGCTGTAAAATTTTCGCTTTGTTCAGCCCCCTGCCGTCGTCGCGCACGATAATGAATACCTCGTTGCCGACGTTTTTCGCTTCAAGGGTCAACGTCGCGGATTCTTCCTTACCTGCCGCCAAGCGTTCCTCCGGCGTTTCGATGCCGTGGTCGATCGCGTTCCGCACAAGGTGCATGATCGGATCGGAGATGTGCTCGATGATGTTTTTGTCCACTTCCGTATCCTCGCCAAGCAGTTCCAGCCGGACTGACTTATCCTGTTTTCTGCACATATCCCGTACGATGCGGTTCATTTTTTGGAACGTATTAACCAGCGGCACCATGCGGATCGACATGACCTTGTCTTGGATTTCGCCGGTGATCTTCCGCAGATGCCGAGCGGCCTTCTGAAACTGTTCAAGCTCCAGTCCGGCCAATTCCGGGTTTTGCGTGACCATCGATTCGGCGATGACGAGCTCGCCGACCAGGTCCATCAACTCGTCGAGCTTGGCCAAATTCACGCTGATGAAACTGGAATGCTGCGAGGCATTAGCTCTGGCAATATCCTGCGTTTTGGCCTCCGGCGCCTGCGAAGTGCGGGCAGCCGCTCCCGGCACCTGGGAGGGTTCGGCGGCGCCCGGCTCGGAAGGGGAGGCTGGTGCAGCGTCCGTAGAAAGTGCTGCAGCGTGCGCTGCAGAATGTGCCGCCGTAGACTCTCCTGTTCGCGCTTCCGCTTCGGGTATCGGCTGAAGCGTCTCTGCCGCGGCGGCCGTCTCAGCCTCAGGCTCTGCCCGGCTTTGTTCCGGCAAATTGATCATTTCCAAATGCTTTAAGGATGGCGCCTGCGACAGGTAAGCAGCTACCGTGTCCGCGGATTCGCCGTTCCGGAACAGAATTTGGAAGCCCTGCTCTCTTATGAGCGAGGCTGTTTCGGGATTTTCGGCAATGTCCTCGGGCCAGTAGGCGAATTGCTCGGTCATTTCCTGCAGGCTGTGAACGACTTGATATGCCCGAACATTCTCCATGTTGTAATCGTCATCAAAATAAAGAACGGCTTTTAAATGAGCCCCGGAAGCGGAATCCTCACCGTCCTGACGTTTGCCGGTCTCGGGGCCTCGAAGAGGGGAAACAGCCGGCCCGGGATGCTGTGCGGCTTTTAGTTCTTCCAAATATCCGGTAATGCTGCTTTTCAGCGAAGATGCGTCCCCGTCAGGAGAATCGCCCTGCCTGATCTTATACAGCTCAAGCTTAATGAAATCGCCGCCCTGCAGCACCAGCTCGGACAACGCCGTGCAATCGGCCAAGCGGGGCTGATGTTCGCGGATAAACGCAAACAGATCTTCCATGATGTGCGACAAAGCCGCGATGTTATCGAAATTCATCATCGTGGAGGAGCCTTTGATCGTGTGCATAATGCGGAAAATGTCGTGGATGGCGGCGGACGGAAAAGCGTTAAGCTCTTCGCATTCCAGGATGATCTGTTCCAACTGCTCGAGCAGCTGCGAATTTTCGTGAAGATAGACCTCTAATAACGGATCGCTATTTTCTCGTTCTGCCATAAACTATCTCCCCGTTTTACATAATTCGACATTATTGATGCTTTTTCGACAAATTTCAGACATAAAAAAACTCCTTCTTCATGAACCTTCTAGCGAAGAAAGAGAACCCGAAGAAAGAGAGGACGCCTATCCAACTATAGAAACCCGGCTGCCGTAGCTGTTGCTGGTACTTTAGGCCCGTGGCTTTGCGTCCTTGTCTTTCGGCAAGTTTGCCCTTCTAGTCTTTGCTATTTTTTAGTTGGTTTCATACTAACACGCCTGAGCAGGCTGTGTAAATACTAAAAACGGCCGGTCTGAGCCGTGAGAAAGCCCGATTGACCGGCGAAATATGCAGCCGTTTTTCCAGCCGGAATCACGGCCAGGCCTTAGGTAATCCGACGCAGTTCCGGGCAGTTTTAAGGAACTTCAGGGACAGCTTCAGGAGCTTCAGGACGGATTCAGGACGGATTCAGGGCGGATTCAGGGCGGATCAGCGAAGCCACAAACAGCCCCGGCGAAACCTCATTGGATATATCCAATTAAAATGGAAATTCAATCGTAAATATGGAGGCTTGATTGGATACTTTCCAATAGATGAGACTCGGCAAGGTGCAAAATGGGCGATTTAAGCGAAGTTTATTGGATACTTCCAATGTGAGTTCAAAATTGTGTTTGATTTCCGTCAATCTATTGGATTTTTCCAATGGATACGGCCCATCGCTGCATACGCAGCCCATGCCGTCAGTCCCACTACGAATAAGGCACAGACAGGAATAAATCCCCGCCCGGCTGGCACGGCAAAAAGCCGCCGAATAAACTCGGCGGCCCTGCTACGATCTTATCGGCCCTACACTCTAATGCGCGTTTCCGATGGCAATCCACATGACGAAGCCGTAGTGGACATGGCTTTCCTTCAGCCTGGAAATCGTAATGACGGCCGATTCCTGAGTTTGTTCGCTTAGCGTGGCGTAAAAAGCCGAATGGTTCGTCATTGCAACGATAACAAAGTTAGGATTAGCAAACGGCTCTTCAAATTCAACCTTCACTTGCGTTTCGGCCTCATCGCGCTGCAACAAAAACGCCGACATTCCAAACAGCTGTTTGGCCGGCTGGTCCAGCAGCGTCTGGACCGGAGTAAAGGCAAGGTGCTCCGCGCCGACCGCGCCGGTTTTCAGGTGGCGCGAGGCAATCGCTTCATCGGCAAGCTGTGCGCTGCCGACCGCCGCGTTTGCAATATGCCCGCTTTGCACCGCTCCCTGCTGCAGATGCTCGCCGCCGACCGACTCCTCGGCCAGAATGTCGGCATCCACAACACCGGCCTGAAGGTGTACCCGATCTATCGACAATGGCTGAATGTCCTCGCCACCGATCCCTTTTTCCGGCAGCAGCCCGTTTCGCTGCAGTTCAGCCGACAGATGCCAGACATCGATCGACTCGGGGCCGATGTGACGCGATGCGATTGCCGCTTCCTCGATATGCCGGCCTTCCACGCTCTCCTTCGCCAGATGCAGTGCCCGCACGGACTCAGGAGCCAAATGAGCGCTCTGCACCGACTCTGCGGCGAGATGCCCGCTTTGCACCGCTCCCCGCCGCAGATGCTCGCCGCCGACCGACTCCTCGGCCAGCACCTCGCCGTCTACGGCTTCAGCCTGCAGATGCGCCCGGCCTATCGACAGCGGATGAATATCCTCACCGTCGATCCCTTCTTCCGGAAGCAGCCCGTTTCGCTGCAGTTCGGCCGACAGATGCCAGACATCGATCGACTCGGGGCCGATGTGGCGGGATGCGATCGCCGCTTCCTCGATATGCCGGCCTTCCACGCTCTCCTTCGCCAGATGCAGCGCCCGCACGGACTCAGGGGCCAAATGAGCGCCCTGCACCGACTCTGCGGCTAGGTGACGCGATGCGATTGCCGCTTCGCCAATATGCCGTCCCTCTATGCTCCCCTGTGCCAGATGCTGCGGCCCTACGGCTTCAGCGGCCAGATGAGCGCTCTGCACCGACTCTGCGGCGAGATGCCCGCTTTGCACCGCTCCCCGCTGCAGATGCTCACCGCCAACCGCTCCCTCGGCCAGCACTTCGCCGTCCACGGCTTCGGACTGCAGATGCGCCCGGCCTATCGACAGCGGATGAATATCCTCTTCTCCGATACCGTCTGCCGGCAGCAGACCGTTTCGCTGCAGTTCGGCCGACAAATGCCGGACATCGATCGACTCGGCGGCAATGTGGCGGGAAGTGATCGCCGCTTCGCCAATATGCCGCCCCTCTACGCTCCCCTTCGCCAGATGCTGCGGCCCTACGGCTTCAGCGGCCAGATGAGCGCCCTGCACCGACTCCGCGGCGAGATGCCCGCTTTGCACCGCTCCCCGCCGCAGATGCTCGCCGCCAACCGCTCCCTCGGCCAGCACCTCGCCGTCCACGGCTTCAGACTGCAGATGCGCCCGGCCTATTGACAGCGGGTGAATATCCTCACCGTCGATCCCTTCTGCCGGCAGCAGCCCGCTTCGCTGCAGTTCGGCCGACAGGTGCGCACTCCCGATCGCTTCGCGCGCAATGTGGCGCGATGCGATCGCCGCTTCCCCAATATGCCGCCCCTCTATGCTAGCCTCCGCCAAATGCTGCGGCCCTACGGCTTCAGGAGCCAGATGAGCGCCCTGCACCGACTCCGCGGCTATGTGACGCGATGCGATCGCCGCTTTCCCAATATGCCGCCCCTCTACGCTCCCCTTCGCCAGATGCTGCGGCCCTACGGCTTCAGCGGCCAGATGAGCGCCCTGCACCGACTCTGCGGCGAGATGCCCGCTTTGCACCGCTCCCCGCCGCAGATGCTCGCCGCCAACCGCTCCCTCGGCCAGCACCTCGCCGTCCACGGCTTCAGACTGCAGATGCGCCCGGCCTATCGACAGCGGGTGAATATCCTCACCGTCGATCCCTTCTGCCGGCAGCAGCCCGCTTCGCTGCAGTTCGGCCGACAGGTGCGCACTCCCGATCGCTTCGCGCGCAATGTGGCGCGATGCGATCGCCGCTTCCCCAATATGCCGCCCCTCTATGCTAGCCTCCGCCAAATGCTGCGGCCCTACGGCTTCAGGAGCCAGATGAGCGCCCTGCACCGATTTCGCGGCAATGTGGCGGGATGCGATCGCTGCATCCTCGATGTGCCGTCCCTCTATGCTCTCCTTCGCCAGATGCAGCGATCTTACGATCTCGGGAGCCAAATGGGCGCTCTGCACCGACTCCGCGGCGAGATTCCTGCTTTGCACCGCGCTCCGCTGCAGATGCTCGGCACCGACCGACTCCGCGGCCAGCACGTCGGCATCCACGGCTCTGGACTGAAGATGTGCCCGGCTTATCGACAAGGGATGAATATCCTCCCCGCCGATCCCGTCTGCCGGCAGCAGCCCGCTTCGCAGCAGTTCGGCCGACAGGTGAAAGCCTTCGACCGCTTCGGGTGCGAGATGCCCCGATGCGATCGCCGCTTTGCCGATATGCCGCCCCTCTACGCTGGCCTCCGCCAGATGCTGCGCACGTACGGTCCCGGAGGCCAAATGATCGCTTTGTACGGCCTCGGCGGCGAGATGTCCGCTTTGCACCGCGCCCCGCCGCAGATGCTCGCCGCCGACGGACTCTTCCGCCAGCACGTCGCCGTCCACGGCTCCGGACTGCAGATGCACCCGGGATATCGATAACGGATGAATATCCTTTCCATCGATCCCGTCTGCCGGCAGCAGCCCGCTTCGCAGCAGTTCGGCCGACAGGTGCTCACTCTCGATCGCTTCGGGCGCGAGGTGGCGCGATGCGATCGCCGCTTCTTCGATATGCCGCCCCTCTACGCTGGCTTCCGCCAAATGCAGCGAACGTATGGCCTCAGGGGCCAGATGCGCGCTTCGCACGGCCTCGGCGGCGATATGCCCGCTTTGCACGACGCCCCGCTGTAAATGCTCGCCGCCAACCGACTCCCCGGCCAGCACATCGGCATCCACGGCTCCGGACTGCAGATGCGCCCGGCCTATCGATGAGAGTTTTACATCCTTCCCATCGATTCCGTCTTCCGGCAGCAGCCCGCTTTGCTGCAATTCGGCCGACAAATGCCAGAAGTCGATTGCTTCGGCCGCAATATGGCGGGATACGATCGCCCCTTCACCGATGTGCCGGCCTTCTACGCTCTCCTCCGCCAGATGCTCCGCTTGCACGGCCTCTTGCGCCAGGTGGTCGCTCTGAACGGCCTCACTGGCGATGTGGCCGCTTTGCACCGCCCCTTTTTGCAGATGCTCCGAACCGACCGCTTCCCCGGCCAGCACATCGGCATCCACGGCCCCGGACTGCAGATGCGACCGCTCGATCGACAGCGGCTGGATATCCTCCCCGTCGACACCGTCTTCCGGCAACAGTCCGCTTTGCTGCAGTTCGGGCGACAGATGCCAGAAGTCGATCGTTTCGGGCGCGAGATGGCGCGATGCGACCACCGCCTCGCCGATATGCCGGCCCTCGACGCTTTCCTCCGCCAGATGCCGCGCCTGGACCGCTTCGGCGGCCAATTTTCCGGCCGAAACGGCGCCATCCTGCAGCACCCGCGGCGAAACGGCTCCGGAAGCAAGATGATTCTCGTCAACGGCATGCGTTTGCAGATGCGCCGAAGAGACAGCGTTATCCGCCAGATGCAAGGGCAAAACCGCACCCGGGGCCAGACACTCCGACTGCACGGCGCCCGGAGCCAGATGCCGGGGCTGGATGGCCTGCGGGGCGATTTTTGCGGCCGTCACGTTGCCGTCGGCCATTTTGGCGGTGGTTACCGCCAGATCGCCCAGTTTGTCGGTCGTAACGCTTTCCGGCGACAGCTTCAGGGACGTGACCGCATGATCCTGCAAATGCGGAGAAAAGATCGATCCGGCCCCCAAATGCTCCTCCCGGATAGCCCCGTTTTGCAGCAGGCTGCCGTCAATGCTCTGTTTGGCCAGATGAATGTTTTGAATCGCCCCCGGGGCCAGATGCTCCGACGATACCTGGCGAGGGCCGATCGCGTATCCCGTCACCGCGCCCGGAGCCAGGCTGCGGCTGGTCACGCTGTCCTCCGTGAGCTTGTCGGCGGTGACGCTGCCGGGCTGAAGGTGGGCCGCCGTAACCGCCCCCTCCGCCAGGTGATGTCCGGCAATCTCGCCGACAGCCAGCTTTTCTCCCGTGACGGCCCCATCCGCCAGATGCCATTCCTGGATAGATTCCGGCAACACATGCTCCCCTTGGACCGAGGCAGGCGCCAAATGCATTCCTGTGACGGAAGATGGCGCCAGCTGCGGCGAATGGACCGCGGATTTGGCCAGATGGCGGGTCTGCACAGCCTCGTCGGCGATTTTCCCCGGCAAAATGCTTTGATCGGCGATTTTGGACGAAGTGACGGCCTGTTCGACGATTTGCGCGGTGCCGATGGATTGATCGGACAATTTCGTGGACAGGATCGATTTGTCGGCCAAATGCCGGCCTTTAACCGAACCGTCCGCCAGTTGCTCCGCTCCGACGCTGCCGGGCTGCAAATGGGCAGTGCCGACGCTTCCCGAGCGAATATGGCGGGATTCGACCGCCTGGTCGCAGATATGGCCGGTGCCGACGCTTCCCTCCCGCAGCTGCTTGGTACCGACGCTGGCGGGAGCCAGCATCTCGCCGCCGATCAGTCCGGGAGCGAGGTGGCTGGCGGTTATGGTGTTTTTCGCCAGATGCCGGCTTTCCACCGCGCCTTCCCGCAGCTTGGCGCTCGTCACAGCGCCGTCGCGCAGCTTGGACGTCGTAACCGATTCATCGCCCAGTTTGGAGGTATCCACGGCTCCGTTCGCCAGGTTGACCGATTCGATCGCCCCGCTGCGGATTTTTTCGCTTGTCACCGCTTGATTCTGAATCAAATTGGTCGTGACGATCCATTCGCTTAAATGCCGGCTTTCGATGGAACCGTCCGCCAGCTTCTCCCCGGCGATGACCCGGTCGGCCAATTTATCCGAGGTGATGCTGCCGTCCGCCAGCTTTTCCCCGCCGACGGAGCGATCCTTGATCGCTCTGCCCTCGATCGCGCTGTCCACCAGATGGCTGCCGGTTACGGACAAAGGGGCAAGCTTGCTCGAAGTGACGGCTCCGTCGGCCAATTTGATGGTGTCCACTGCATAATCGGCGATCCAGGCGGTACCGATGCTGCCGCGCATAATCCGCGAAGCGTCGATCGTATGGGGCGCGATTTTTTCCCCGGTTACCGCCGCATCCATAATATCATCCGTATAAATAATTCCCAGTTCCTGTTTCAGGACGTTTTTATCTACCGGTTTGTCTTGTACCTGCGGCACACGCTCGCCGGTAGGGTATTCCGGCGCTTCCTGCCAAGGCGGAGGAAATGTCATCGCTTCCTTCCCGGGCTGAGGAGCTGCTACCGCCTCCTTCTTGGGCAGAGGGGCCGCGATCGCCTCCTTCCCGGGCGGAAGGTCTTCTACCGCCTCCTTTTCGGGTGAAGGGAGTTCCAGTTCTTCCTCTTCGGGGGCGGACAATAGCGAAGAGGCGCTCTGATGAATTTTTATTTCCTTTAGCTCCTCCGGCCGTGCCGCTCTCCTTTCTTCCAACAACATTAACTCGTTCATATCCGGATTATCCACATAGTAGAGTGAGGATTTTCTCGCCCTGCCGGATTTTGTGCCTTTGCCTTTTCTCAAGGACCGCTCGCTCCTTTACCAAAAAGATGATCGTCTCTTCTGGTATCATATGCGGACGTTTAGGCACTCGTCACAGACGACTTCCCCCGTATCTGCCGAAGATCCGGCAAAAAAGAGAAAAAATTATTGGGTCGTCCTGCTCGTATATTTGCGAATCCGCCTCTTGAACATGGAACAACGAACGCACAACATGAAACGCGCAATGCGTCCGGCAATCCGTAGACATCCGCGGCTAAGCGCCTATCGGTGCGGGAATCGTCACTGCTCCCGAACCCACACGGTCATTTCGCCTTCCCCGCGATTGGCCCAGGCATAATACGGAATAAATTTCAGCGCCGCCGGCCGCGTGGCCGAAGGCGGCTGCGGACTGTACAAGCCGCCGGTCCACGCCGCTTCGTCCTGGCGCTCAGCCGCAGCCTCGATCGTGACTACGCCGCCGAGCAGCTCCGCCTCCCTCCGGACGGTAAGCTCCGCCATTTTCGGCAGCGCCAGTTCGTGCAGGTTCGCTCCGTTGTCCGCCTGCTCCAGGCAGTACACGAGCGGTCCCCGCTGCAGCGCGACCTTTCCGGCGTTTGCGCGGACAAGCGGATGGCTGTACATGCGCGTAACCGGCATGGAAAGCCGCAGCTCCACAACGTCGCCCTCCTGCCAGCGCCGCTGTACCCGCGCATAGCCGTTCCTGACCGTGCTGCCGTTCAGCGGCACCGTTTCACCGCAGACGGTGAGGCTCGCTTCGGGACACCAGTCCGGCAAGCGCAACGCCAGCGCGAACTCCCCGCCCTCCTGCGGGTGGACCGTAAAGCGCACCAGACCGTCCCACGGATAATCGGTCGCCTGCACCAGCTTCACCCGGCTTCCGCCAACCTGCAGCTCGGCTTCCCCGCCGATGTAGAGGTGGGCGTACACCGTATCCCCTTGCACCGTATAAATGTATTCCCCGAGCGAGGCGAGCAGCCGGGCGACGTTGGGCGGGCAGCAAGCGCAGCCGAACCATTCCTGGCGTACCGTTTTGATATGGTCGTATTTATGGTTGGCGCCATGGCAGGCTTTCGGATCCACCTCAAGCGGATTGACGTAAAAGAAATGCTTGCCGTCCCGCGCCATTCCGCCGACGACCGTATTGTAAAGCGCCCGCTCCATGACGTCCGCGTATTTCGATTCGGGCGCGAGCCGCAGCATCCGCTGGGCAAAGAAAACAAGCCCGATTGAAGCGCATGTCTCGGCATATACCGTATCGTTCGGCAAATCGTAGTCGAAGGAGAACGCCTCGCCCTGCGGCATCGAGCCTACCCCGCCGGTGATATACATCTGCTTGCCGGCGATGTTGTCCCACAGCTTGCGGCACGCCGCGAGCATGGACTCGTCCCCCGTCAGCGCCGCCACATCGGCCATCCCGGTAAGCATGTACAAGAGCCGCACCGCATGCCCGGCCGCGGTCTCCTGCTCCCGCACCGGCAGATGCGCCTGATGGTAGGCCAAGTCCACATGCTTGCCGCTTCCCGGCCAATGCGTTTTGCCGCCCCGTTTTTGCAGCTCCGCTTCAAAAAAGTTCGGTTTTTGTCCGCGCTGATCCAAAAAATACTTGCTCAGGCGCAAATACCGCTCATTGCCCGTTACTTCGTACAGTTTGACCAGCGCCAGCTCGATTTCCTGGTGCCCGTCGTAGCCCGGCAGCTGCCCCGGCTCGTTTCCGAACACGGTGCCGATATAATCCGCAAACTTGCAGACGACGTCGAGCAGCTTTCTTTTGCCCGTAGCCCGGTAATACGCCACCCCCGCCTCGATCATATGCCCCGCGCAGTAGAGCTCGTGGCATTCCGTCAGATTGGTCCAACGTCCGTCCGGTTCTTTCACCGTAAAATACGTATTCAAATACCCGTCATCCTGCTGGGCCTGGGCAATAATGTCGATTAACCCGTCGGCGGTTTCTTCCAGCTGCGGATTTGCATCCGCTTCCAATAAGTAAGACACCGCTTCCAGCCATTTCGCCAGGTCACTGTCCTGAAACACCATTCCGTAGAAATCCCCTTGCTCAAGCCCGGCCGCGATCCGGAAATTGCGGACGGCGCCGCTTGGTTCGGCGCTCTCCACCCGGTCGTTCAAGGCCTCCCATTGATAGGGAACGACCACGTCGCGCACAAGCCCAATATAGTAGCTCCAAAAATCGTCCCGGATGCGCACCCGGTTTAACGGCACTCTTTCGGACCGCTGCGTTTTGTCGGTTTGGAACATACCAGAGATCCTCCTCTTTTTTGAAATATCATACTAACCAACCCTATTCTATCTCATAGATTTGCTTCATAATATGGATGTCAGCAACTTAAAAGTTATAATATTTCACACTTATCCCGGAGGGATCGTCCGATGCTGAAAACAGCGGAAATCGTGCAAATCGCCGCTCCGCCCCTGCCTTATTTTCTCGAATGCGGGTATACCGTTTACGAGCCCGGGGAGGAGCATCCGAGCCGCAGGAATCTCGGTATTTTCGACCTGCTCGTTATGGAGAGCGGGACGCTGCATATCGGCGAAGCCGGGCGGCGGTGGAGCTTGACGGCGGGGCAATCGCTGCTGCTGCTCCCTGACCAGTATCATTATGCGTCGGGACCGTGCGAGGAACCTACGGCTTTTTATTGGCTGCATTTTCACACGGTTAGCTCCTGGCAGCAGATTCCCGGGGAGGAACCGGATTTCCCGTACCCCGGCGCGGAAGAGCACTATCGGCGGTTCCTGGCCTCGCCTTATTCCATCCAGTTGCCCAAAATGTGGACGATGCCCTACCCCGAGCAGGCCTACCGCCTGTTTCGCCAACTGCTGCATCATTCGGGGGAACGCCAGTCGAGCGCCTTTTGGACCGGGCAGCAGCTGTTCGGGGAACTGCTGCGTACGATGGACCTTAGGCAACTGGAGTCGTACGCTTCACCGGTCGTCACCGTGGCGGAAAAAGCCGAAGCGTTCATCAAGAACAATTACCGCGCGGAAATCAGCAGCGGGCAGATGTCCGAGGCGCTGCACTACCACTACAACTACATTACGCGCTGCATGAAGCAGGTATACGGGATGACGCCGAACGATTATCTGCTGCATTACCGCCTCGAACAGGCCAAGCTGCTGCTGCTGAAAACCGAATGGCCGATCTCGGTCATCGCCGCTTATGTCGGGTTTGGCAGCACGCCGTATTTCTCCAACCGCTTTGCGCTCAAAAACGGCTGCTCGCCGCGGCAGTTCCGCAAACAGTACACTTCGTAAGTCCAAGGCGGTTCCTAGAATAACGCGAGTATAGCGGGGCGGCGAGGCGGCGGAGCGACGGGGGACGGAGCGACGGGACAGCAGATCCCCAGAAATAAAGGCAAAAAACGCCGTTATTCCGGCGCTATGCACCCATTTGAGAGAAATAGGAGCCATTTATGTCTCTATTTTCTTGACTAGTAAGAAAATGTCCGCGTTCCGGGTCATTCGCCGGAAAATAAGTACAAAAAATGCCGCTAACGGTGATGAACATGCTTATATCCGGATAATAAGAACATAAAGTACCGCTATTTTATGAGCTGACACCCAAATCGTCCGACATAAGCTGTAGGTTTTGCTAATTTTGCTAGTTTTGCCGGTTTGCCGGTTTTACCGGTTTTGCAACTTTCGCCCCCTGGCCCCTGCTCTTGTCCCTCCCGCCTTATCCCATCCATTACCTGGCCGCTCTTTGTCCGCTTTTTGTCCTTGCCTTGTCCGCTTCATGGCCCTTCGCCGCTCGCGGGTTCTGCTACTTTGGTAGTACGGGAACCTTGGGGATTGCCCCCTTCGGAGCCCGAATGAAAACACCGTACGGGTACTTAAAGACTTTGCGCAAAGGAGATGAAGTTTACACCGGAATACCTTAAACGGCCCTAAGGCAAACAAGCCAAAAATCAAGAGGCAAAAGACAAGGAGGAATCATAATGAACAACCAGCATGAAAACAAAACGCAACCGGCAGCAAACAGCGCGGAAAATGTAAAGGGTGCAGTGAACGGTTTGGCCGCGCAGGCTACCGCCGTAAACACCACCTGCTACGTCATCGATCCGGCGCAGTGGGGCATTAAAACCGACGGCACCGAGGCGGTAAAAACGACGGAAGGATTGAACAAGGCGATCGCCCATGCGAAAAGCGCCGGGTATAACGAAGCGTTTATTCCGAAAGGGACGTATTTGATTCAAGGCGTTGGAACCACCTATCCAAACACTCCGGAGAAAGGGGCGGGCATCCAGGTCCCATCCCATATGAAGCTGACTCTGGATCACGAAGCGGAACTGAAGGTTCAGCCAAACGCTGCGAAAGGTTACTCCTGTATTTATCTGCGTAAAGTGGAAAATGTCACGATTTCGGGCGGCATCATTACCGGCGATCTGGACCAGCATGACTTCAGCAAACTTCCGGATTCGACGCATGAATGGGGCTTCGGCATTTACGTCCATGGAGGCAAAAAAGTTACGATAGAAAATATGAAAATCCGCAAATGTACCGGGGACTGCGTCATGCTTGGCTCGGTGGGCCGTTTGGGCATAGACCCCGACTATGATGAGCCGAAATTAGTAACCGTCCGCAATTGCTCGCTGGATGGGGCGCGCCGGAACAACATTTCGATTACGGCCGGCGAAGGCGTCTTCGTCGAAAACAATGAAATTACGAACACGGGCACCGTGAAACCGACCGACCCAAGCGTCGGGGTTGATATAGAAGGATACGGCGAAGGCGCTATCGATTACGAAAAGCCGCGCAAAGTTGTCATTCGCGGTAATCTGTTCCGCGGAAACCTGAAAGCGTCCGTTCTTAACTTCAGCGGCTACGAAGTTGTAATCGACGGGAATCATTCGGATAATACGTTTTCTTACAGCAACGGTACGGATACGATTATTTCCAACAACGTGCTGGTACGAACGGACAAAATCAACGTAGCTATCGCAGGAGATAAGGTGTCGAACGGATTTGACGGCAACAACGTGACGATTACCGGGAACACCATCAAAGGCTTCAGCAGCGGCATCGACGCCCGCGGCAAAGACGTGGTCGTGACGGGAAATGCGGTCTCCCATCTCGGCGAAGGAACGGGCATCGGTGTATATAGAGCGGAAAACGTGCTGATCGCGGACAATATCGTGCACCGCGGGGCGGGCCTGCCTTACAAGGTCGACGAGAGCAATGATGTGCAATTCCTGAACAACAAGGCACTCCATTCGGAACGCTTCGGCCTCGAACTGGACAAGTCCACCAATGTCGTGCTGCGGGGCAATTCGTTTGGCCAGTGCAATGGCGGCATATCCATCAAAAACTGGGGGACAAAGGGGACATCGGTTTTCGCGGAAGGCAATTATATCGACTGCGCCAGCTACACAGGAAAACAAACCAATAATTACGCGATCAGCTTCGACAAAAACAGCGATGTTACGCTCAAAGGGAATTATATCCTCGGCTCCCGATCCGTCGCCATTTACGGAGAGAGCAGCGCCGGCAAAGCCGTTAAAATCGCCGACAACGAAATTTCGGACATTGCGGGCAATTCGGCGATTCAAATCAAGGGGGGGCAGCGCGCCGAGATTGTCGGCAACCGTATCACCTTCAAAAGAAAGGATGACGCTGCGTACGGTATTTCATTAGCTGATAACGCCGAGGATGCGATCATCGCTCAAAACATGATTTATTCCAATAACGGTAAATCTATACCCAACGCCATCGTAACCGAAAGCTCGAAACGAACCAAGGTTCTAAACAACCTGCTGATCAATGGCAAAATGTTGCTCAATAAAGACGACACCAATATCGGCAACACGATTGTTTAAACGTCCAGCGTTTTACCGGACCGCCATTTCCTGACGTAATAAACGACCAGCAGCACCAGAGTTATGGCGAAAGCTGCCGTCTCCAGGCCCAGGGGTACGCCATATACGATAAGGATAATTCCGCTGCCCAGTCCGCTTTATCTCATCATCTGGCTGTATACACCGGTGAATGATTGGTTTCAGCGTATGCTGGGGTAAAACGTCAAAAAACCTGTCCCTATTAACCTGCTAAGGGTGATAGGGACAGGTTTTTTATTAAGATTATAGAAATTACTGGTTATATCCGCCCTTCCGGTTCCTCCGCCTCGGCCTTGCGGCGCGCCGCCAGCAAGCACAGGACGATCAGAACGAAAGCGGTCAGCGCCATAAACGGTATTGTAATAAAACCAAGCCAGCCGCTGCCCAAATAATCCACGTTGCAAGGAACCCCCACTTTGCAGGGAACCAGCCGCGCCAATCCCGGAATTTTTTGCTCACCGTAATGGTAAAGCGAGATCGTTCCGCCGATGATGCTGAGCGGCAGCACGTACGGAATGATGCTCCGGTCGTTCCGGTAAGCCGCGATGCCCAGCAAAATGACCTGCGGATACATGAATATCCGCTGGAACCAACAGAGCCGGCACGGTTCATAGTGCAGCACCTCGCTGAGATACAAGCTGCCCGCCGTAGCGACCAGCGCGACCAGCCAAGCAAGGTAAATGCCGTAATCCCTTAGAAAAGCCCGCACGCCCGTTCCTCCCCGTTCGTTATTTGCCCTGGAGTTCCTGATCGATGTATTTTTTCAGAGCGGCGTAATCGCCAACGTTGCCCGCATACTCAATACCGTTAATGAAAAACGTCGGCGTGCTGTTTACGCCCAGCTTGTCCCCTTTGGCGTATTGTTCATCGACTTCATTTTTATAAGTTGCTTCCGTTATGTCCTTCTGCAGCTGGTCGTAATCGATCGGCAGCTTCAGCTCTTTGGCCAGAGCGACGAGAAACTCCGCCGAAGCCCATCCGCTATTCTCATCGCCTTGGCGTTCATAAATCGCATCGAAATAAGTCCAGTAAGCGTCGGGGTTTTGATGAAATACCGACTGCGCCGCCAAAGCCGCCGTATGCGAATCCGTCCCGAGAATGGGCAGATTCATAAAATAAAACGCGGCCTTGCCTTGATCTACATAGTCTTTGACCAGCTCCGGTTTGATCAGTTGATTTACGCTTTTGCAAGCCGGACACTGGAAATCGCCAAATTCTACGATCTTCACCGGTGCTTCGGCATTCCCAAGCACAGGGAGGTTCGCATAATCAAACGATGCCGTTTTTGCTTTCGGTTGCGGTTGGATCGCCAGGACGGCGATAATCAGCACGAGCAATACTCCCACCGTGCTGAACCAGATCAATCTTCTCGTTTTTTGTTTTTGCTGCTGCTTGAGCTGCTCGGCTTTGCGCTGGGCCAAGGCGTTGGTTTTCGTTTTCGGCGGCATGCGAACCCTTCTTTCTGAATAAAATCTTGCAACTTATGTAATCCCGGTTATCCTGCAACCATTCTAGTTACAAAAGCGGGTTTCGTCAAGCTTTCCTCTTCTCCTCCCCTCTCTACCTGTGCCTCATCTTCTACTTCGCTGATAATTTTATAATTTCCGGTATTTTTCAAAAAACGGGCCGCTTCCTGCGTGATCGCGCGAGGGAGCGGCCCGCCTAACGGCAGCCTGAACTCCAGGCCCATGATCTTGCCGGTTTCTAGTCGGTCCTTTATTCGCCGGCCCCTTCGGCCCCCGCGGGTTCTTCGTCACCGGTCCGGGCCGCATCCGCCTCCGCTGAACGCGACAGGACGATCGAAGCCAACAGCTCGTCCGCCTGCGAATGCAAAACAACGCCGTCCGGAAGCCGTACGTCCCCGGCCAGCAATTTATCGCCCGCATCCAGGGATGAAATATCTACATCCAAGCTGGCCGGCAAAATATCCGGCAGCCCTTCCACCTCCAGCTCCGTCTCCTGGATTTGCAGAACTCCGCCAACCTTCGTGCCTTTGGCCGTACCGACCAAGTGCACCGGCATTTTTACGCGGATCGGCTTGTTTTTGGTCACCTGCTGAAAATCGACATGGACGATTTTCCCGTTATGCTGCTGAATTTCCTTAATCAGCGCCGGAAAAACCTGTCCCCCTTCGACCTTCAAGTCGAAAAACTCCGTTCTTCCGGTACGGACGACCCTCAAAAGCTCCTTCACATCCACATGAACCGCCAGATTTTCGGTTTCGGCCCCGTAGATCACCGCGGGCACCCGGCCGTCTTGTCTCAGCCGGCGCAGCGACGAACGGTTAAACTCCGTTCGGGGTGCGGCATTCAAATAATACGCGTGATGGTTTGCATTCATCTTGAACAACCTCCTTGAAATATAAAAACTTCATGGCAGGCGTCAAAAGACGTCGCATTTCTATTTTACTCCATTTTTGCCGGGAGTGTACAAGCATCGGATCATTTTAGGAAGCGCGATTTTACATGGAGTTATATTTTTTACATAGATTTTACAAAAGGAGGTATTTCGCCGGCATATCGGCATTGTAAAATAAAAGATGGAACACCATACTAAAACGAAGATTTTAAGACAGCTTTTCGGCCAATGGAGGTCATGGTAGAGATGGCGCTTGCAGAAACGAAAAACCAAGGTTCAAGATATTTAAACCGCGATTTAAGCTGGGTGGAATTCAACCGCCGGGTGCTGAAGGAAGCGAAGGATCCGGCGACGCCTTTGCTGGAAAAAGCCAAATTTCTCTCGATCGTGTCGAGCAATTTGGACGAGTTCATGAGCGTGCGCGTGGCCGGGATCCAGGATCAGATCCGCGCGGGTTACACCAAAAAAGATTTCACCGGCTATACTCCCGATGGACTATACAAACGCCTGATTGCTAGAATCTCGGCGATGGTCGGCGAACAGTACCGGACGTTCCGGGATCTGTCGAGACAGCTCGCCAAAGAGAACATCGTATTTCTAAAATACGATGAGCTAACCTCGACGCAACGCAAATCAATGGAAACGTACTATCACGACATTATTTTCCCGGTGCTGACTCCGATGGCCGTCGACCAAAGCAGACCATTTCCGCTGGTCCATACAGGGTTTGTGTACTTATCCGTTGTGCTGAAGCGGGAAAATGAAGCGCAGAAGCCGGACGAAGAGGAGGAGAGAGAGCCTTATTTCGCGATCGTGCAAATTCCTTCCAATCTGTCGCGCATCATTCCGCTGCCGCATCATTCCAACAGCAAAAAGCAATCCTTCATTCTGATCGAAGAGTTGATCCGCCACCATATTCAAACGCTGTTCAGCGGTTATGTCCCGCTCGCCGTGCACGAGTTCAGAGTAACCCGCAACGCCGATTTGGCGTTTGACGAAGAAGGGGCCGAGGATCTGCTCGAGGAAATTGAAAAAGAGCTGCGGAAACGCCGCTGGGGAGCGCCCGTACGGCTGGAGATCCAAAAGGGTATCCATCCTTACGCGCTGGAAGTGCTGAAGGAGGAATTTGAGATTACGGACGCCGTATTTGAAATCGACGGACCGCTCGATTTAAGCTTCCTCGGCAAGCTGCCGGGCGTGGTCAAAGGGTATCCGAAGCTCCGCTACCCGCAGATCGATCCGGTGTACCCCCGGGAATTCGATGCCGAAGACGATTTTTTCGAGGTGCTTAAGCAACGGGACGTGCTGGTCTATCATCCTTACGAAAGCTTCGACGCCGTGACGGATTTTATCAGCCAGGCTTCGGAGGACCCGGCCGTGATGGCGATCAAGATGACGTTGTACCGGGTCAGCGGCAATTCGCCGCTCATCCGGGCGCTCGCCCGCGCCGCGGAATCGGGCAAACAGGTTACCGTCGTCGTGGAACTTAAGGCGCGGTTCGACGAAGAGCGCAACATCGCCTGGGCCCGCACGCTGGAGAAAGCGGGATGCCATGTCGTGTACGGCCTGGTGGGCCTTAAAACCCACGCCAAAATTTTGCTTGTCGTCCGGCAGGAAGGCCGTGATTTAAGGCGGTACGTGCATGTGGGGACGGGAAATTACAACGACATTACCGCGCGCCTGTATACCGATATCGGCTTGTTTACGACCGATACCGCGATCGGCGAGGACGCCTCGCAATTGTTCAACCTGATCACCGGATACTCGGACGCCGGCGAGTGGCAGGCGTTTACGCTGGCGCCGACGGGGATGAAGGACAAGCTGTTTGCGCTGATTCGCCGGGAAGCCGAACACGCTGCAGCCGGCAGGCCGGCCAAAATCATCGCCAAAATGAACTCGCTGTCCAACCAGGAGATGATCGACGAGCTGTACGCCGCTTCCCGGGCCGGGGTTTACATCGACCTGATCGTCCGCGGCGTCTGCTGCCTGCGCCCCGGCGTGGAAGGCCTGAGCGAACGGATTACGGTGCGCAGCATCGTCGACCGCTTTTTGGAGCATTCGCGCATTTATTATTTCGAAAATGGCGGGAAGCCGGAAGTCTGGCTGTCCAGCGCGGATTGGATGACGCGCAACCTGACGCGCCGGCTGGAGCTGATGTGCCCCGTGACGAAGCCGGAAACCCGGGAGACGCTCGTGCAGATTTTGATGCTGTCGCTCTCCGACAACATCAAAGCGAAGCGGCTTGTGCCGAGCGGAAAATACGAGCCGTTCACCGGCACTCAGCCGGCCTGCCGCAGCCAATTTGACGCCCTGGACATCAGCGTGTGGAAGAAGAGCGAACCTCCCACTCCAACCTGAGCTCCCACGCTTTTTTGAAGCTTTTTGCCGCGGTTTCAAGCTGCCTGATCTCCAGGTAAGCTTGACTGCGGCATTTTAGCGTCAGCAGCAGCGCGCCGGAGGACGCCTCGGCCTTGAGCAGCTCGACGTTTTGCGTTTCGCTGGTATCCAGCGCGACGGCCGCTTCCACGATGGCGCCAAGCTTCTGGATCAGGATTTCGTCTCCCTCCGCAAGCAGCTCCCGGTAATTTTCCAAATTCATTTTTTTTCCGTGATTGGCCGGATAATCCGCCGCATACCCGCATATTACGGCCTCACGGTGGGTTAAAGCGCCAAGCGGGGCTTGCGTCAGCCAATATAACGTATGCTTGTCGTACTGGTGGTAGCGCACGGCGCCGCCGATTTTGTACAGCATGGCCGCCGCGGCCGCGATCTGCCGGGTTTTCGCCCCGCCGGTTGCGGCGGCTCCCAGCAAAAGATCATGCAGCCGGACCGCGTACAGGCTGACCTGCTGAAAATGAGCAAGCGGGGACTGGTTATGAAATGCAAGCAAGCCGCGGGCCTGCAGCGCTAACACTTCGGAGGCGGCGGGAACCTGCAGCCCCAGCGCATCCTGCAGCAGCCCTTCCCGCAGCCCCGCTCCGCTGATCAGGCAGCAGTCCGCTCCGATGCGCGCAAACACGGTCTGCAGAATAATCAGCCCCGGAGCGATAATGTCGGCCCGCGCTTTGGACAAACCGTCGAGGCGCTTGCGTTTTTCGAGCGGCATGAACGGCAGCGTTTCGGCATAATGGCGGATGCTTTCCGGAGCCACCCTGTAATAGTGGGCGAGCCGCAGCGGATATTTCCGCCGGCGCTGGTCGAGCTTGCCGAGCGTGCGGATCGTGCCGCCGAGACCGATTAACGGCAGCCCCGGATGGGCTGCCATCCAAGGATGGCCCGACAGCATCCGCTCGATCTCGCCCGCCAGATTGGCCGCATTTTCGGCCGTCCACGGTTCTTTTCCGTTCCCGAACTTGACCTGGGCATTCACCGCACCTAAAGGGAGCGAGATGCTGTGCAGCAGTTTACGGGCCCGAAACAGCGTGATTTCCGTGCTCCCTCCCCCGATGTCGATGATGAAGCCGTCCTCCTCCGCCATGGCGCCGGCGACGCCGAGAAATCCGAAATAGGCTTCCTGCTCCCCGGTAAGGATTTCGATCTCAAGTCCGGTATGCTGCGTGAGCAGTTCGGCAATTTCCCCCGCATTGGCCGCGTTCCGGATCGCCGCCGTCGCGGCGACGCGGATTTGCCGGCAGCCGTAGACGGCGCAAATTTCCCTGAACTGCTCCAGAATCGGCACGATCAAAAGAACGTCCTTCCGCTCCATGGCGCCGCCCGAATTCATCTTTTCGCTGAGCCGGGCGGACTCTTTAATTTCCTGAATCAACCGGTACTCCCCTTGCGGCGTTGCTTCATAAATAGCCAGACGGATAGAGTTGGATCCGATGTCAATGATTCCGATCGTCATATGGCTGTTTTTCATAGTTTGCTCCTGACATCCCTTTAAGAGGTTCTTAAAAGTAAGTTTTACCTCACTTTATCCCAAATTCGTCCAAAAATAAACCTTACCAAGGTTAAATCCGGCAACATTTTCAGCTTTTCGCAAGTACGAATTTGTTTGAGGGCGTTAAAGGCGTACAGGGCAGAGGAGGGGGGGGGAGACCGATGGGTTGTGGGTTGGTCGGCAGATCAGTATCTGCTGTCCGGGCGCTTTGCACGATTATCCCGTTTGATCAGGGAAGCAGAGAAGAAGATAAATTCAGGAGAAGAAAATATATTTGTAAGAAGCAGTTATATTCGAGATCATTAGACAGGTCATTGCTGCAACCTGAATCCGTCTGCATCAATGCCGACACCGTTCAAGCGCCACGATTAGGCCGCAGCCGCAAGGGGCTGGTTCAGTTGGCGTGCGATCAGCTTACGGTAAGGGATCGCCGGAATCGCCACACACATGTGCAGCAACTGCTGCCGCATCGTTTCTTCCGCTTCAGGAAGTCCTCCGGACAGGCGCAGCCGGCGGCGTCCGGTGTATTCGTTCAGGTACGCCTGCAGATGCTTCAGTCCCAAGGCTCCATACGTACCCTTCAGCGATTCCCACGCCTCTCTCACCACTTTCCGCAAGGGCGCATACAGCCGAAAGGCCAGAGGGAACGACTGCACCGTCGATGTACGGACATCCACATGCCCGCCAATAAACGCGGTTAGATCGTACGGTCTGCCCTTTTTTCGCCTCCCCGCTTATGCGGCACCAGGCGGATTTTGACCTGCTCCGGCTCGCCCGAGTCCGTGACCGTGCAGCCGGCCACGACCGCCGAGGCGTACGGATGCGAAAGCTGACACCGGGACGGATTACGCCCATACTGATCGCTATTCACCTTCACGTCTCCGGAGAGCAGCTCCCGGGCATCGAACTCCCCCACGGCATGACGTATTTTTTGCAGCATCGACCACGCGGTCTTGTAGGTGACCCGGATCACCTGGCGCAGCCGCGTCGCCGAGATGCCGTCAGGGAGCAGGAACAACTCCAGCGCCTGGAACCACTTCACCAGGGGCAGATGCGTTCCTTCAAAAATCGTGCCGACCAAAGGCGATGTTTGATGCTTGCACTTTCCGCACTCGAACAAGGGGATATGCCGGGAAGTCACACGGCTGCACCGGTTGTGAGCGCAGCGCGGGCAGACGAAGCCGTTTGGCCACTTCATCGCGATCAGCGCCTCCATACAATCCTGCTCGCTGTTATAACGGCTGCTGAATGGTTGAAGTTCCGTTCTCGCATTGGCTTCCATATCCGCTTACCTCCCGAATCAAGAATACACGAACATAAGTTCCGTTAATTTCATTATACCAAACATGCGTTCCTTTATCAAGCCGAAAATCTCACCTTAACCGCCTCATTTTTTCCTTATTAATCCTTATTCTAGCCCCTAACACCTATCCACTGAATGAAAGGGATAATCGTGCAAAGCAGCATGCAGGGACACCAGGACACCAGGACACCAGGACACCAGGACATTAGACACGAATGCTACATTTAGACAGCCGCCTCAGTCCTCAGTTCGAGTCCCCGTCAAATCCAATCATGCTGCTGCATTTACTAGTAAATTTCCAATTCTATTGGATATATCTAATGGCAATGCCTAATACTTAAATTCACCTAGAAAAAACCGGCGCCTCGGAAGGCGCCGGTTTAACAGAGAAACCCGCAAAACTAGTTTGGAAAAGAATAGATAGAACTTCCTAATACGGCTAATTCGGCAATTTCGCCTACTTCGTCTTACTCGCCGATACCGCGCACCAGTTCCACGACTTCCTCCGCTGTCCGCATTTGCAGCGCTTTGGCTGCCAAAGCTTCCATCTCCGTTTTGGAAAGCTTGGAAATCTGCGAGCGTGCCGGTAAAATCGAGGTCGCGCTCATGCTGAACTCATCCAGGCCGAGGCCGAGCAGCAGCGGAATCGCCACTTTATCGCCCGCCATCTCGCCGCACATGCCGGCCCATTTGCCTTCCTTGTGGGCGGCGTCGATCACCATTTTCACCAGACGCAAAATCGCCGGATTATACGGTTGATACAAGTAGGAAACGCGTTCGTTCATGCGGTCGGCGGCCATCGTATATTGAATCAGATCGTTGGTGCCGATGCTGAAGAAATCCACTTCTTTGGCGAATTGATCGGCCATAACGGCGGTCGAAGGAATCTCCACCATAATGCCGAGCTGGATATCGTCCGCGACCTTGACGCCTTCGGCCGTCAGCTTCTCCTTCTCTTCCTGGAGCACCGCTTTGGCTGCGCGGAACTCGTCCAGCGTGGCGATCATCGGGAACATGATCCGCAGCGTGCCGTAAACGCTCGCCCGAAGCAATGCTCGCAGCTGCGTGCGGAACAGATCCTTTTGCTCCAGGCAAAGACGGATGGCGCGGAAGCCGAGGAACGGGTTCATCTCCTTCGGCAGATTAAGGTAAGGCAGCTCCTTGTCGCCGCCGATGTCGAGCGTTCTGACAACGACCGGCTTGCCCTCCATTTTTTCCAGCACCGTCTTGTAAGCATTAAATTGAACTTCCTCCGACGGCAGCTCGGTGCGGCCCATGTACAAGAACTCGGTGCGGTACAAGCCTACGGCTTCGCCGCCGTTGTCGAGCACCCCGGCAACGTCATTCGGCGTGCCGATGTTGGCCGCCAGTTCGACGTGCACGCCG
The DNA here is from genome assembly GCF_038008055.1 of Paenibacillus sp. FSL R5-0527. Taxonomy (NCBI): domain Bacteria; kingdom Bacillati; phylum Bacillota; class Bacilli; order Caryophanales; family Paenibacillaceae; genus Paenibacillus; species Paenibacillus sp. FSL R5-0527. The sequence goes on from NZ_JBBOYI010000001.1 coordinate 6,024,358, forward strand.
TCCTTCGACGTGGTCGCCACTTCGCGCAGCTTCTTCCACTCCTCGATTTGCTTGAGGTGGTCGTCGCGTTTTTGCGTGTATTCCTTCACCACATCGTCGGACGGGTTGATGATCACCAGGCCGTCCAGACCGTCCACGATCACCAGATCGCCGTTGTTTACTTTGCCGAGCACTTCTTTGGTCCCGACGACGGCCGGAATCTCCAGCGAACGGGCCATAATCGCGGAGTGCGACGTTCTGCCGCCGATATTCGTCGTAAAGCCTTTGACGTATTTGCGGTTAAGCTGAGCAGTATCGGACGGCGTCAAATCCTCGGCGATAACGATGACTTCCCGGTCGATCTCCGCCGGATTGACGTAGGTGAGGCCCAGCAAATGGGTCAGCACCCGTTTGGTGACATCCCGCATGTCGGCGGCCCGCTCCTGCAGGTACGCGCTTTTCATGTTCTCGAACATGGCGATAAACTGGTTTGCCGTCTCGTCCAGCGCGTATTCCGCGTTCACTTTCTCGCTGGAGATTTTCTCCCGCACCGGATCCAGCAGCTCGGGATCGTTCAGGATCAGCAGGTGGGATTCGAAAATTTCCGCTTTCTTCTCGCCAAGCTCTTGAAGCGTGCGCTCTTTGATCGCTTCAAGCTCCTGCTGCGATTTGGCCAACGCTTCGTCCAGCTTTGCCAGCTCGGCGGTAGGGTCGGAAGCATCCCGGCGTTTTACCGTAAAATCGGGATGCTCCAGTTTGAATGCCGCGGCGATGGCCACGCCGGCCGAAGCGGCGATGCCGTCGATCTTAAGCATTTACTTCTCCTAACCCCTCGTTAACCATGACGTCGGTGAGCGCTTGAAGAGCTTCTGCAGCCTGTTCTCCTTCTACAGACAACGTAATGGTGTCCCCTTGCTCCAGTCCCAGGGACAACACCCCGAGAATCGATTTCAAGGTCACTTTTTTGCCCTTCGCTTCAGCAAAGGACTCAGCTCCTTTAAACTTGTTGGCCGTATTTACCAATGCCGTAGCAGGGCGTGCGTGGATACCGTCTTCATCCGTAATTCTAAAGGTTCTTTCCATAATAAAATCCTCTCGCTTTCTCATCAATGTAGTATAAATATATATCAACGCTCCCTTTTATTTTAAGGGAACGCGATTACAATTCCAAATTTTCTGCCGGCGCCCGTGACGCTAGGGCGCCGGCAGCTTTTATTTGATTGTAACGATATCGGGCTCGCCTTTCGCCAGCTTGCCGGTTTTGTTCAGCTTGACCGCCGCCCCTTCCGGCAGGTTGGAGAACACAATCGGCGAAATGATCGAAGGCGCGTGCTCCTTCACGTAATCCAGGTCGACCTCCATAATCGGCTGTCCGGCCGAAACCAGGTCGCCTTCGTTCACGAGCACCTTGAAGCCTTGCCCTTTCAGCTTCACGGTGTTCACCCCGATGTGCACCAGCACTTCCTTGCCGCCGTCCGACATGATGCCGACGGCATGCTTGCTCGGGAACACATTGAACACCTTGCCATAGACCGGAGAAGCGATGACCCCGTCATGCGGCAGAACCGCAAAGCCGTCGCCCGTCATTTTTTCCGCGAACACCGGGTCCGGCACATTGGAAATATCCATCAGTTCGCCGTTAACCGGCATCACGATATCCTCGTTGATGATGGCGTCGCCGTCCTGAGCCGCCTGCCGCTCCACTTCGGCAGGTTTGTCCGCCTCCGTCTTCTCGGCGGCTCTCGGCGCCTTGCCGTTCATAATATCGGCAATTTGCGTCTTGATCGTATCGGAGCGCGTGCCGAAGATCGCCTGGATATTGTTGCCGACCTCCAGGACGCCGGAAGCCCCCAGATTTTTCAGCCGGTCCTTGCTTACGTTGGCTTTATCCTTAACTTCAACCCGCAGCCGCGTGATGCAAGCGTCCAGGTGGACGATGTTTTCCTGTCCGCCCAGCGCGGACAAAATATTGTGCGGCAGCTCATCCTGCGTAACTTTTCCTCGGCTGGCTTCCGCATCTTCATTATCTTCAGCCGGATCTTCCCGTCCCGGCGTCCTGAGGTTGAACTTGCGGATGACGAACCGGAATCCGAAATAATAGATCACGGCCAAAATCAAGCCGACGATGATGACGTACCACCAAGGCGTGCGGTTTGGAATAACCCCGAAAATCAGGTAGTCGATCAAACCGCCGGAGAACGTCATCCCGATTTTTACGCCCAAAAGATGCATCGTCATAAACGACAACCCGGCAAAAACACAGTGCACGGCGAACAGAACCGGAGCCACGAACAGGAACGAGAATTCGAGCGGTTCGGTAATCCCCGTCAGAAACGAGGTCAACGCCGCTGAGCCCATAATCCCCGCCACATATTTCTTGTGCTCGGGTCTGGCCTCGTGATAAATGGCGAGCGCCGCCGCCGGCAAGCCGAACATCATGAACGGGAATTTGCCGGTCATGAACGTTCCGGCCGTAAACGGCACGCCGTCGCGAAGCTGAGCCATAAAGATGTTCTGGTCACCGCGCACCAGTTGGCCCGCCGCATTGGTGTATTCCCCGAATTCGAACCAGAACGGGGAATAGAAAATGTGGTGCAGACCGAACGGAATCAATGCGCGTTCGATAATCCCAAACACAAACGCGGACAACGTCCGGTTCTGGTCCAGCATGAAGTGGGAAGCGGCGTTCAGCCCCGATTGAATCGGCGGCCAGATGACGACCATCAGCAAACCGAGCAGCACCGAGGTGGCCGCCGTCATGATCGGAACAAACCGTTTTCCGGCAAAAAATCCGAGATAAGACGGCAGTTCGATTTTAAAGAAGCGGTTATACATGGCGGCGGCCAATATCCCGACGATAATCCCGCCAAACACGCCGGTGGCCAGCGTCGGAATCCCCAACACATTGGCGTAGGCCGCGTTGGTTCCGATCATCGATGGCGTTACGCCGATGACCGTACCCATCGTCACGTTCATCACGAGATAGCCGATAATCGCGGCCAAGCCGGCGACGCCCTCGCCTCCGGCCAGACCAACGGCAACGCCGACGGCGAAGAGCAGGGCCAAATTCGTGAATACGATCTGCCCGGCGTTCATCATGACGGTCGCTACCGCATGAATCGTATGGTTGTCCAAGGCTGGAACCCGTTCAAGAAAGTCCGGGCTGACCAGCATATTGCCGATCCCCAGGAGCAGTCCTGCAGCAGGGAGCAGCGCGACGGGCAGCATAAGCGCTTTCCCGACCCGCTGCAAAACACCAAAGAAACGCTTGAACATAATGCACCCTCCTGAAATATTAAATGATCATAACAACAAAAAAAGCATGAGTCAAAAAAGACTTTCGGTTATCGTTTCGTTAGGGATAGAATACCCCGTAATCCAACGATACACTCAAAAACCTTTTATCAACTCATGCCTGATCGAATCAGTTACACATTGTGATTTGATATTGTTGTTAATGCACTTGAAATTATAGCAGACCTATTTTGCTTACGCAAGAGCTTAGTTGATCTCGGGCGGAACGATGCGGTGCAAGTGCATTGTCAAATAGGAGACTTCCGCCTGATAAACCGGCATTTTCAGGCGTTTCTCCATCACTTTGGTCAATTTCCAAGCGAGCGCATACAAGGTCGGATACTCGCGCTTAAGCAAGCTTTCCAGCTTATCGACTTCGGCCACCCGCTCGCCGCGGCGAACCCGTTCGATGGCAAACCGCAGGTGCGTCAGCAACCGCGAGTAGTCAAGCGAGTTCCGCAGGATGGAAAAATGCAGTTCATCCTCAATAATGCCGACCAAATCGGCGATCAGTTGGGCATGCCCCCGCACCTCGCTGATGTGGCGGTTCGTCATGGCACTGTTGATGTGAAGCGCCACGAATCCGGTTTCATCCTGGCCGAGATCGACGCCCATTTTCCGGCGGATCAAATCGATGGCGTATTCGGCCAGCTCGAATTCCAGCGGATACAGCTCCTTCGTCTCAAACAGAAACGGATTGTGGAAGGCGAGATCCTGCTCCGCCCGCTTGATGGCAAACGCCAAATGGTCCGTGAGCGCAATATGGATGTGCTCATTCAATGTCGCTTGCGTTTTGCTGGAAATATACATGATGATTTCGCCAATGAGCTCAATCAGTTGTTCGTCCACCTGGGGAATTAGCTGTTTGTATTGTTCCTGTTCCTGCTGATTCGTAAGAATGAACAGTTTCTCTACCGCCTCAAGAGGAATGGACTCGCCCGATTTGCGGTTAAATCCGATGCCTTTGCCGATCACAACGACTTCGCCATGATCCGGATGGTTGGCGATAATGACGTTGTTATTCAACACTTTGGCCACGCGTAGACTGTTCACAGGTCGCACCTCTTCTTGTCTATTCTCCGAAAACATGTACGCCCATTATAAACGATTGGCCGAGCCCTTGTCAGCCGTTTGCGAATAAATGTATAGGACGACCGCCGCAAAAAGCGCTTCAGCCGCAAAACAAGAGGCCGTCCTAACTGCTTAGGACGGCCTCTTTGGGTCCACTGAAGTCCAATCTCTTACTCTTTAGCTTCCCGCGATGCCGCGCTTTCCAGCACAACCGCCTCCCGGCCGGCCTCGCCGCTTCGTGCCGAAGCTGCGGGCGTCCCCTCCGCCGGCTGCGCGGACGCCACCGCTTTGCCTTTCGTCAAGCCTTGAATCAAGCGATCGAGTTCGATGCCCGACACGCTTTTCAGCATATCCGGAGCCGTCGCCATTAACTCCGTAACGTAATTGCTGACGCGGGCCGCTCCTTCGCCTTTGCCCGTATCGACCACCGTCAATTTATCGATGGAGGACAATGGACTGGCGATTTGTCCGGCCAAGTCGGGAAGCATTTTGACGACGATATCCAAAATCGCCGCTTCTCCGAACTTCGAAAACGCCTCGGCCAGCTTCTCCTTGGCCTCCGCTTCCGCCAACCCGCGCAGGCGGATAATCTCGGCTTCCGCGGTCCCTTTGGCCCGCTCGGCCTCGGCGACCGCCAGGCCCTCCAGCCGTTTCTGTTCGGCCGATGCCTTCGCCTGGGTTTCGATGGAGTACTGCAGCGCGTCCGCTTCCCGCATTTTCCGCGCCTTCTCGGCTTCCGCCGCCTGTTCGACCGCGTAACGGTCGGCATCGGCTTTTTTCTTCACTTCGGCATCATACTGCTTCTGGCGTACGGTGATTTCTTTATCCTGCAGGTCGATTTCCCGTTCCTTGCGCACGAGCTCGACCTTCATTTGCTCCTCGACCGCAATCTGCTTGGCCCGGGCCTCCTGGATGAAATAAGCCTGGTCGGCGTCGGCCTTGGCGGTATCCTGCTCTTTCTTGAAGGATGCGATCTTCAGCTCTTTTTCCTTCTCCGCTTCGGCGATATTCGTGTCCCGCAGCAGTTCCGCCTTCTGCCCGGACTCTTCGGCCATCGCCTTTTGGATCCGCGCATCCCGCAGCGCTTCCGCTTCGGCGATATCGGCGTCCCGTTTGACCGCCGCGATCCGCGGTTTCCCCAGCGCCTCCAAGTAGCCGTGCTTGTCGCGGACGTCTTTGATCGTGAACGAAACGATCTGCAGCCCCATCTTTTTAAGGTCGCGCGCCGCCACGCCTTGCACCTCTTGGGCAAATTTATCGCGATTGCGGTACACTTCCTCGACGGTCATGGAGCCCAAAATGGAACGAAGATGCCCTTCGAGCACTTCCTGGGCTTCGCCTTTCAGCGATTCGATCGGCTTGCCCATGAATTGTTCGGCCGCGGTAGCCACGTCCTCGATCGAGCTGCCCACTTTGATGATCGCCACGCCGTCGGCCGAAACCGGCACGCCCTGTTCGGTATACACTTCAGGCGTCATTACGTCAAGTTTATGGGACAATAACGATAAGTACTCCGCTTTCTGGAAAATCGGCCAGATAAACGCCCCGCCGCCGCGGACGATTTTAATTTTGCGGCCGGACTGGTCATCGGAAATATTCCGGTTGCCGAGAAAAGAACCGGTTACGATCATCGCTTCGTCCGGGCTTACGGTTTTGTATCTGGCCCAAAAAGCCAGGCCCAGCACAATGATAACCCCGATCACAACAGCGGGAATCAGGATAATGTCAGGAATGCTTTCAAACAATCACATCAGCTCCCTTTTCAAGATTGGTTTTCATACAGCTCGGATACTTGAATGGTTCCGTCCCTCGTATCCACAACGACGACGCGCGTTCCGGCGGGGATTTCCCGATGGTCAAAGCTGGAGGCGATATGAATCGTGTTGCCGGCCACCAGCGTTACCATCACTTCGCCGAAACCTTCCGAAGGAATCGGCACGGTCACCTCGCCCACTTTACCGGGCAGCTCCGCGGTCGAATAACCGGTGGAATTTTCGCTGTTTTCCGCCGGCTTGACGTAAGCGAAGTAAACTGCGGCGGCCAGCGCCAAAGCGATGACGAGCGCAAACACGATCACGGCGGCGTTCCCGAGCCCGGTATAGCGATGCAATAAAATCCCGGCCCCGCCAAAGCTGGTTACCGCCGAAGCCGTAATGACCGGTTTGAGGAAATCGGCGGACACCGCATCGAAAATCCCGTCTATCCAGCTGCCGATCAAGTCTCCGATCAGCGCGCTGACGACCGCAAACAGCGCTCCGCCGATAAAGCAGGACCAAAACAGCGTTTCCATGCCGTCCCTCCTTTCGATAAACAAATATGTAAATCTATATATTTCATACGTTATTTCAGGGAATTTGTTTCAACAAAAATAGCTTCAAGCGGTTGGAGCGCGGTTTTCCCGGCGATTTTCCGCCGCAAAAACGAAAAAAGGGCCGGTCCCCCAAATAAAAGGGACGGCCCAATAACTTATGCTTACAACGACATCCGGTAAATTTCCACCACGTCCTGCTTATTGAGTAAGGCGAATCGGCCGAACGGACCGAATTTGACCGCCTTGTCGGCCATGATTTCAAGCTTGCTGTCGTCGATGCCGTAATCCGCCAGCCGGCTTGGCGCCCCGATCGAGCTCCAGAACGAACGCAGCGCCTCGATGCCCTCCAGGGCCACGGCCTCGTCGCTTTTGCCCGCCGGATTGACGTCAAACACGTTTACGGCCAGGCGTTTAAAGCGGGACACGTCATGCTTCAGGTTGTATTTCATCCAGTTGGGGAACAGGATGGCAAGCCCGCCGCCATGCGGAATGTCGTACACGGCCGACACGGCGTGTTCGATGTTGTGGGTCGCCCAATCGCCCGCATAGCCCATATTCAATACGCCGTTCAGCGCCATCGTGCCGCAGAGCAATATCGTTTCGCGATGCTCGTAGCTTTCGAGATCGGCGATCAGCTTGGGCGCCGTTTCGATCACGGTGCGCAGCAGTGCCTCGCAAAAACCGTCCTGCAGCGGTGTATTGGTCGCTTTATGGAAATAATGCTCCAGCACGTGGGACATCATATCGACCATGCCGTAAACCGTCTGATCCTTCGGCACGGAAAACGTATTTTGCGGATCGAGGATCGAAAAGGCGGGGAAAGCGAACGGGCTGCCCCATCCTTGTTTTTCCTGCGTCGCTTCGTTCGTAATCACCGATCCGCCGTTCATTTCGGAGCCGGTGGCGGCCATCGTCAGCACCGTCCCGAGCGGAAGCGCCGCCGTCGCCGCAGCCTTGCGGTCCACGATATCCCATATGTCCCCGTCAAATTTGGCGCCCACCGCAATCGCCTTGGAGCAATCCAGCACGCTGCCTCCGCCGACGGCGAGCACCAGCTCGATGCCCTTCGTTTTGCACAGCTCGACCCCGCGGCGAACCGTGGACAGCCGGGGATTCGGCTCCACGCCGGCCAGCTCCGTTACTTCGGCGCCGATTTCCCCCAAAACCGCCAACACTTTATCATACAGGCCGCTGCGCTTGATGCTTCCGCCGCCATACACCAGCAGCACTTTTTTGCCGTAAGCCGGAACCTCGGTTTTTAAAGCTTCCAGCTGGTTTTTGCCGAAAATCAGCTTCGTCGGATTACGAAACACAAAATTGTCCATGCCAAGCTCCCTCCAACCTGTTTTATGTAGAAATTACGACCTTATTATACTTCCAACCGCAAAAAGAAAACAATGAAAACGAAAGCCGCGGAAGCCGTTGTCAAGGTACCTTTAGGAATGGCGCCAAGGAGAGACATTGCGGGAAGCCGGCACATTGAGGAACAGGAACCGCCTGCTCGGGAAGCCCAAGCTGCCTGTGAAACCCACCGCGAAAATAATAAGGATAAAAAATGTCGTTATTCCGGTGATATCCGTTCATTTGAGAGAAGTAAAGGTAATTTGTGCCGCTATTTTTCCCCACCCGCAGGGAAATGCCCGCGTTCTGGACCATTTATAGAAAAATAAGTACAGAAAATGCCGCTAATGGGTTGAACTTGCTGGGGTTTGGAGTAATAAGCACATAATTTGCCGCTATTATGACGGCCGGCGGTCGCTCATTCCAGTAACCGGCTAGCAAACGCAGATTTCGCAGATTTCACAGACTTTGCACATTCCCGGACTTTGCACATTTCGCTGACTTAGCAGACTTTGCAGACTTAGCAGACTTAGCAGACTTAGCAGACTTAGCAGACTTAGCAGACTTAGCAGACTTGCATTTTGCAGACTTTGCAATTTCGCGACTTTACAGATTCGCAATTTCGCCGATTTCAAGATTGAGCCTATCTCCACCGCCGATTTTCGCACCGCATATGTCGCGCGAATAAATAAAAATGGGGGCCGTCCCAAGCCACATGCTTGCCCGGGCCGCCCCCTCACGCATCTCTGAATAAACCTGTGCTATTGTTTCCGGTAACCCGCCGAGGCAACGAAACGTTCAAAAGCCGCCCGCCCGGCTTCCGTCGTCTTAAACACGCCGGCATGCCCCAGGATTTCCGAGAACTTGCGCCCGACCTCGTCTCGCAGCAGCGCATCGGCCGCATCCCGGGTCAGCGAGGTTCCGAACCGGTCAACCAGCTCCTTCACCCAGTCGGCGTGCACCGCCAAACGGGCGTTCGGGTCGGTTACGGTCTGATCATACAGGGCCTTGTCCCCGCACAGGATGCCGGCGATCTGCGCCAGCTCTTCCTTCAGCCGTCCCGGCAAAATCGCCAGGCCCATGACCTCGATCAAACCGATGTTTTCTTTTTTGATATGGTGCATTTCCCGGTGCGGATGGAAGATCCCCTCCGGATGCAGTTCGTCCGTCCGGTTGTTCCGCAGCACGATATCGGCTTCAAAGCCGCCGTCCGCGCTGCGGCGTACGATCGGGGTCACCGTATTGTGCGGCACGCTTTGCCCGTCCTGTTCGCTAAACGCCCGGATCGCGGCGTCAGGGTCGCTGTAGGCTTTCCACTTCTCGTACAGATCGTCCATCGCTTCGAGAAGCACGCCGGGATCGCGGCCTTGCAAACGCAGTACCGACATCGGCCATTTCACCATGCCGGCCGTTACGCCGGAAAAGTCCGGATGGGCGAAGGCCGCTTCGATCGGCGCTTTTTCCAGCGGGAACGTATGGCGCCCTCCCTGAAAATGATCATGGGTCAAAATCGAACCGCCGACGATCGGCAAATCCGCGTTGGAGCCGATGAAGTAATGCGGGAACAGGGCCGTAAAATCGAGCAGCCGTTTAAACGTTTCCCGGGTCAGCTTCATCGGCACATGGTCGTGATGGAACACGATGCAGTGCTCGTTATAATACACGTAAGGCGAATATTGGAAAAACCACGGTTCCCCGTTCAATTCCAGCGGAATGACGCGCAGGTTTTGCCGGGCCGGGTGGTTGAGCCGTCCCGCATAGCCGACGTTTTCGCGGCAGAGCTGGCATTTCGGATACACGGGAGGCGGCAGCAGCTTGGCCATGGCGATCTCTTGCGGATTTTTTTCCGGCTTGGACAGATTGATCGTAATCTCCATCTCGCCGTAAGGCGTAGGCTGGTTCCAATAAATATTTTGCCGCACCCGGTCCATCCGGATGTAGTTGCTGGCCACCGACAGCTTGTAGAACGCGTTCGTCGCGGCGGCGATTCCTTGTTCGCTTTGCGTTTTGCGGAAAGCGGCGATCGTCTCGGAAGGGCGCGGCATCAACAGGCCCATAATCCTGGCGTCCAGCAAATCGCGGTACGTCGCGGTATTTTCCGGGATCAGCCCGATGGCAAAGCCGTAGTCGATCAAAATTTCCAGCGGCTCCTGCGGCCCGGACAGGGGCTCCTCCGCCACCGTTCCGGCGAACGGCTCGTCAAAAGAAAACAGCTCCAGCAGCCGGTTGCGCGAGTAATCGACGTCCCACCAATCGATCATGCCTTGCTCCAGCGCGTAATGGACCAGCCGTTCGAGCGCGTGCAAAACGTCCAGCCGGTTTCTCTCGTCTACTCCCATCGCTTAACTCACCCCTTAGTTGTCGTTATAGCCGTCCGGATGATTGCTGTGCCAAGCCCAGGCGCTCTCGATAATGTCCTCCAGCTTGCCCTGCGAAGGCTGCCAGCCAAGCACACTGCGGGCCTTGTCGGAAGAGGCGATCAACACCGCCGGGTCGCCGGCGCGGCGCGGGCTGATCACGACCGGAAAATCGCGGCCGGTCACGCTTTTAACCGTTTCGATTACTTCTTTGACCGAAAATCCCTGCCCGTTGCCGAGGTTAAACACGTTGCTGTCCCCGCCGCGCTGCAGGTAGTCGACCGCCCGCAGATGGGCGTCCGCCAAATCGCCGACATGGATATAGTCGCGGACGCAGGTGCCGTCCGGCGTATTGTAATCGTCGCCGAACACTTGGATCGACGGGCGCTGCCCCAAAGCCGCCTGAATAATGAGCGGGATCAGATGGCTTTCCGGGCGGTGGTCTTCGCCGATTTTCCCGCTTTCGTGGGCGCCTGCGGCGTTAAAGTAGCGCAGCGATACGTATTTGATTCCGAGCACCTGGTCGAACCAGGCCATCATCCGCTCCATCGTCAGCTTCGTTTCACCGTACACGTTGGTCGGCTCGGTTTTGTCGCTTTCTTCGATCGGCACTTTTTCCGGTTCGCCGTAGGTCGCCGCCGTGGAAGAAAAGACGATTTTGCGCACGTTCGCCTGATTCATCGCATCGAGCAGGCACAGCGTGCCGTAAACGTTGTTGTCGAAATATTTGACCGGGTCCTTCATGCTTTCCCCGACCAGGGAGTTGGCGGCAAAATGAATGACCGCCTCGATGTCGTTTTCGGAGAACAGCCGCTTCAGCAGTTCCTTGTCCCGCAAATCCCCTTCGTACAGCTTGCCGCCCAGTAAAGCTCCCCGGTGTCCGGTCTGCAGATTGTCGATGACGACAACCTCCTTGCCCTGCTCCAGCAGCGCCGCCACCGTATGCGAGCCGATATAACCCGCTCCGCCCGTAACCAAAATCGCCATGATTAGTTCTCCCCTTTCATTTCATGCACACCATCGCCCACACCGCAAACGTAGAACTCGCCTTCAATGCCGGTCCGCTCTTGATAAGCTTTGCCGACCTCGGCCAGGAACCGGTCCACCGCGTCCTCATGCACAAGGGATACGGTGCAGCCGCCGAAACCGGCTCCGGTCATCCGCGCGCCCAGCGTTCCCTCGATTTTGCGCGCTTCTTCCACCATCACGTCCAGCTCCAGGCAGCTGACTTCATACAGGTCGCGCAGCGAATCGTGCGAAGCGTTCATCAGCTCGCCGAAGGCTTTCAGATCGTTGGCGGTCAGAGCGTCGACCGATTTCAGCACGCGCGCGTTTTCTTCCACCACGTGTTTGGCCCGGTTGAACAGCACCTCGTCCGGAAAATCCCCCCGCCACTCGTTCAGCTGCTCCGGCTGCAAATGCGCCAGGTACTCTAGCCCGGGCTCGCGCTTCCGCAAAATCTCCAGCGCCGCGTCGCACTGCGAACGCCGTTCGTTGTATTTCGAATCGACCAGCCCGCGCCGTTTTTTTGTATTGCTGATGATAAGCTTGTAGGCCCCCGTTCGGAACGGAACGAGCTTATATTCCAGCGTATCGCACATCAGCAGGATCGCGTGATCCTTCGCCCCGTTCGCCACCGCAAACTGGTCCATGATGCCGCTGTTGACGCCGACATAGCCGTTTTCCACCCGTTGGGACAGGCGGGCGATTTCCACCGTATCGGTTTCCTTTCCTTCCATGCTGAGCAGCGCGTAGGCCGTCACCACTTCAAGCGAAGCGGAGGAGGACAGGCCCGAACCGTTCGGGATTTCGCCTTGGAACAGCAGGTCGTAACCGCCGCTGAGCCGGGTGCCGAGCTTTTCCAATTCCAGGATAATGCCGACCGGGTAATCGATCCATTCGCCCGATTTCTCCTTGCCGAGCTGATCCAAATCAAGCTCCGCCGTATAAGGCAAATTCATGGAAGCAAATGACATTTTGCGGTCGGCGCGTTTGCGCAGCGCCAGCGTGGTGCCGAACTCGAGCGCGGCGGGAAATACGTATCCTCCGTTGTAGTCGATATGCTCGCCGATCAGGTTGACGCGTCCCGGCGCATTGAAGATGCGCAGCGGCTCCGCGCTTTCGCCGTATTTGGATATAAACAATTGTTCCATTTCCTGTTTCTTCATCAACGTACACCCCATCGTCAAAGAATCTGTACTTCTTGTTCCCAGTATAATGAAAACGCTCCGCTTTGATAATGCATCTTTGCGAGTTTTATATAGATAAATGTGACTTTTGCGGTTAAAATGGGGACAGTAAAATGCGTGTTCTAAGAAAAACTTCTATCGAAGTATCTTCTAGGAAGCCAGACCGCGATTAGCGGTAGTTTTTCTTGCGATATAAGGAAGCTGATACTTGGACGTCTATTCTTTCTTATATCTTCAAAAAATGACTTTTTGAACTTCCTTGTTAAAGGAGGAGAGTTGATATGATGCAAAAAATCCAAGAAACCTACAGCGCGGCGGCCAATCCCGAGATTTATGAATCCGGCGACCTGCACGTCTTGTTTGCAGGCGAAAGCCAAACGCGCGCCGACCATCGGCTGGGCCCCAAAGTATACGATTATTTTCTGCTGCACTTCGTCGAGAGCGGCAAAGGAAACTTCCGCACGGAATCCGCCGCCTTCGACTTAAGCGAAGGGGACTGCTTCCTGATTCATCCCGAGCAGCTTGTCAGCTATGGCTCCGATCTGTCCGAGCCGTGGCGCTACCGCTGGATCGCCTTTACCGGAGACAAAGCCGCGGAACTGGTCCTCCGGGCCGGCCTGACGCCGGAGCTTCCGGTGTTCCGCCAAGGCGCGGGCAGCAAAATCCCCGGGATTCTGCAAAGCGCGCTGCAGGCTTTCCAGGCGAAAAAGCCAAGCTCGCACCTGCTGTCGCTTGGCCTGCTGCATCTCTTGATGGCCGAGGCCCAGGAAGCCCTGGCGAAGGAATCGCCGCCCCCGTCCGGCGAAGCCGGGGTCCAGCGCATCGTCAAACAAATGATTCATTATATGTCGAGCCAATATGCGCACCCGGTATCGATCGAGCAGATGTGCTCCTCCCTTGGCTATAACCGGGCGTATTTATCGCGTATTTTCAAAAAAGCGACCGGCTTGACCCCCGTCACCTATCTGCTGAAGCTGCGCATCGATAAATCCCGCCAGCTGCTGCGGGAGCGGCCGGAGCTGTCGATCGAGCAGATCGCCGCCTCCGTCGGGCTGACCGATCCGCTGTATTTCTCCCGGCAGTTCCGCCGCTTTCATCACGAATCGCCGAGCGAATACCGCAAGGCCGTGACGGGGGCGGTCCAGGCCGAACCCAAAAAAGCCCCATCCTCTCATCCGTGAAAAGATGGGGCTCGCCGCTAACGCAGCCCAAGCTGTCTGCCCACTTCGCCGAATACGGCGCCGATCGGTTCCGTAATCAGCAGATCGGCCCGCTGGTCGTAAGCGGTGGATGAGGCGTTGACGAGCACCGTTTTGTCCCCGCGGAAATAAGTGACCAAATGAGCCGCGGGCTGCACCGTCAAAGACGTTCCCCCGATCAGCAGCAGATCGGCCGCAGCGATGGCGGACACCGCCGCCTCGATGACCTCGTTGTCCAAACTTTCACCGTACAAGACGACGTCCGGTTTGATAATGCCGCCGCATTCGCAGCGGGGAACCGTCTCTTTTCCGCTCATGATTTCCTCCAGCGTGTAGCGGCGGCCGCATGTCATGCAAGTATTGCGGTGAATGGACCCGTGCAGCTCCAGCACCTTGCGGCTGCCCGCCAGCTGGTGCAAACCGTCGATGTTTTGCGTAATGACCGCATCCAGCTTCCCCGCGCGCTCCAGGTCGGCGAGAAAGAGATGGGCCGGGTTCGGCCGGGCTTCGGGATGGATCATTTTCGATTTGTAAAAGTCAAAAAACACCTCCGGGTGCCGGTCGAAAAAGCGGCGGCTCAATATCTCCTCCGGGGAATAGGGCGAATCCTTCTCCGTTTGGTAGATGCCCGCCGCCGAACGGAAATCGGGAATCCCGCTTTCCGTGGAAATGCCGGCACCGCCGAAAAACACGATACGGCCGCTTTCCTTCACCCAGGACGCCAGCCGCTCCGTTTGCGTTTCACTGTTCATCGCATTGAATTCCTCCTTAAATTTTGCTCGCGCCGCCTTAGCGCACCGAGAGTTCCCGATAACCGGAAACGATCACGTCCGCATCCCGCAAATAAGCTGTCCCCGGGGGCGCCCCGTCCTCCGCAGCGGCCAGCCCGACGGTCAGCCCGGCGCCGGCCCGCTTGCCCATCTGCATGTCTGCATTGCTGTCGCCGATGACCACGGCCTCCGCCGGGGAAATGCCCAGCTCGCGGCAGGCCAAAAGCGCCATGTCCGGATCGGGTTTCCCGCGGCGGGCCCGGTCGCGGCCGACCACGCTGCCAAACCGCTCGCGCAGGCCCATCCATTCCAGATGCTCCAGAGCTTCCGCCGTCGTGTCGGAAGTGACCACCGCCAGCGCAAGCCCCGCTTCCCGGCAAGCGTCGAGGAACTCGCGCAAGCCCGGCAGCGGCCGCGCCTCCCGCCGCCGCTTGAGCTGCGCCAGCGCCGCCGCGTTGAACTCCCGCACCCGGCTTACCGCATCGTTCCAGGGAACGCCCGCGGCATAAAGCGGGCCGGCCAGAAGCGCGGTGACTTCCTCCTCCGTGCCCATCGCGACCGGACCGGTGCGGTCGTACCCGCTGACGCGGTTCGCCTCGTCCAGCCGCAGTCCAAGCACCGCCGTTTTGTTGAACAGGCCTGCGGCTCCCAGCGTTTCCAACTCCCGCTCCACGAAGCCGGTCAGCGTCTCCGCCCAGCTTCCCCAAAGCGCCATGAAATCGAGCAGCGTGCCGTCTTTGTCAAACAGTATGCCCCGGCAAGGGACAAGGCGCCCCGCCGCCTGAATATTCGCCATCCGCACCCCAACCTTCCGGAAATCCATGGTGATATATTCCATTATACCATTTTGGCGCCGGGGTTCATCAGTTCGACATAATTGCAGCAAGTGGCAGCGCTTTCTATTGTGATTTCTATCACAAAGTTTTGCCGGCAAACATCGTACCTTAATACTTGAGTTATATATTTAAAATTTTGAGTTTTTAGTGGGAATGAGGAGGAGGCAAACGACATGACGGAAACCGGCATCACCCCTCGAGGCGAGACGTTTTTTCTAAACCTGCGCTTTCTGCTGATCGTCTGCGTGTTCGTCGGCAACGCCATCGAACCCCTGATGGGGCGGATCGGCGGCATGGCCTGGCTTTACACGTGGATTTTTACTTTTCATATGCCTTTGTTCGTGTTCGTGACGGGGTATTTTGCCAAGGCGAATTTGCTTGGCGAGGCCGGGCGCAAGGTGCTGCTTCAGATCGGGCTGCAATACGTCATTTTCCAAAGCCTTTATTCCTTGCTGGATGCTGCGGTGTTTCACGTAAACGGCATCCACCGCTCCTTTTTCGCCCCTTATCTGCTGCTCTGGTTCCTGGCCAGCCATTTGGGCTGGCGTCTGATGCAGCTTATGCTGCGAAAATGGCCTGCGCTTCATCAGTTGGCCTTCTCGATCGCGCTGGCCGTGCTGGCCGGTTATCTGCCCGTGGACGGAAGCTGGCTGAGCCTGTCGCGCACGTTTGTCTACCTGCCCTTTTTTATCGCAGGCTATCATTTTTCGTTTGAACGTATGGAACGTCTGCTCACCCGGAAAGTCCGGCTTGCCGCCATCGCCCTGTCGCTTGCCTGGTTTGGCCTGATCGCCCTCGGCGGAGCGAATATCGCCCCCGGATGGCTGTACGGCAGCATGACCTACGGCCAGCTCGGGCATCCGGAATGGTACGCCGGCGTTTTCCGCTTGCTGCTCTATCCGCTGCAGCTGTTTGCGGGAATCGTTTTTTGGGGATTTGTTCCGGCAAAAAAGAGCAAAGTCACCGAGATGGGACGCCATACCCTCTACGTATTCCTGCTGCACGGCTTTATCGTCCGCCTGGCTGCGGTTTCCCCGCTTTATGCCGCCGTGCGGAGCCTGCCTGCCGCCCTCGGCGTCGTGGCCGGAGCCGTGGCGCTGACATGGCTGCTCACCCGCCGCTGGGTGCGGATGTGCAGCTCCCCGCTTATCGAGCCGCCGGTATCCTGGCTGCTGAAGCTGGAACGCCGGGCCTTTCGCCAAGTAGGCGCAACGGGCAAACATTCATAGGCCCACAGTCCGCTTTTTTACGCATAACCGAGAACATGGCCTTATTTCCTTGCGAAATTCGTTTCAAAAGGCAAATCTGTGGTAAATAAATCATACCATTTATTTACCAACCAGATTAGGAGGGATTTCATGGCAAGGAATGGAAAGAAAATGACTCGTGAAGAAGCAGGACGTTTGGGAGGTCTAGCCACCGCCAAAACCCACGGCAAACAATTTTACCAGGAAATCGGTCAAAAGGGAGGGGAGGCTACCTCCAAATCGCACAGCAAGGAATTCTATCAGGAAATCGGCCAAAAGGGCGGCGAAGCCACCTCCCAAAAGCACGATAAAGAATTTTACCGCAATATCGGCCGCAAAGGCGGCGTTACCCGCAGCAAAAGCTACTAAAAGCTGCTATTATTGTGAAGTCCCCGAAAAATTCGGGGATTTCTTGTTTTCGCGGGAGCAAGCCCGGCTTTTCCTTTGTTCTGCTCCCTGTGATCCCCGCTAGAAAAAGATAACTACTTGTGATAGACTTTAGAGAAAACCTTTAGCAGTGTAAAGCTACAAAATCTAAACCATCATGGGGGGGATAGGCATCATGACAGCCAAGAAAATGCGTTCTGACATGATCAAAAAAGGCTTCGACCGGGCGCCTCACCGCAGCTTGCTGCGGGCGGCGGGCGTCAAGGAAGAAGATTTCGGCAAACCGTTTATCGCGGTGTGCAACTCTTATATCGATATCGTTCCCGGGCACGTGCATCTGCAAGAATTCGGCAAAATCGTAAAAGAGGCCATCCGCGAGGCGGGCGGCGTTCCGTTCGAATTCAACACCATCGGTGTTGACGACGGCATTGCGATGGGGCATATCGGTATGCGTTACTCCTTGCCGAGCCGGGAAATCATCGCCGATTCCCTGGAAACCGTCGTTTCGGCGCACTGGTTTGACGGCATGGTCTGCATTCCGAACTGCGACAAAATTACGCCGGGCATGCTGATGGGCGCGCTGCGCGTCAACATTCCGACCATCTTCGTCAGCGGCGGCCCGATGAAGGCCGGCGTGGACAGCAAAGGCCGCAAGCTTTCCCTGACTTCCGTTTTCGAAGGCGTTGGGGCTTATCAATCCGGAAAAATCGACGACAGCGAACTGCTGGAACTTGAACAGTACGGCTGTCCTACCTGCGGCTCCTGCTCCGGCATGTTCACCGCCAATTCGATGAATTGTCTGGCCGAAGCTCTTGGCCTGGCGCTTCCGGGCAACGGCACGATTCTGGCCGTTTCCGAAGAACGCCGCGATTTCGTGCGGAAGTCCGCGACCCAACTGATGGAACTGATCAAGCTGGACCTTAAACCGCGCGATATCGTCACCAGGGAATCGATCGACAACGCGTTCGCCCTGGATATGGCGATGGGCGGCTCCACGAACACCGTCCTGCATACGCTCGCTTTGGCCCAGGAAGCCGGAGTCGATTACCCGCTGGAGCGCATCAATGAAGTGGCCAACCGCGTGCCGCATATCGCCAAGCTGGCCCCGGCATCCGATATTTTTATCGAAGACGTGCACCGCGCCGGCGGCGTGAGCGCCGTAATCCACGAGCTGCTCAAGAAACCGGGAGCGATCTTCGGCGATCGAATCACCGTCACCGGGAAAACGATCGCGGAAAACGTTGAAGGATGCGAGATCCTCGACCACAGCGTCATCCATCCGATCGACAAACCTTATTCGGAAAAAGGCGGTCTGGCGATCCTGTACGGCAACCTGGCTCCGGAAGGCTCGGTCATTAAAGTCGGCGCCGTGGATCCATCCGTCGGCGGTTATCATAAAGGACCCGCGGTCTGCTTTGATTCCCAAGAGGAAGCTTTGGAAGGCATCGCCAACGGCAAAGTCAAGGAAGGCTGCGTCGTCGTCATCCGCTACGAAGGGCCGAAAGGCGGTCCGGGGATGCCGGAAATGCTCGCTCCGACATCGCAAATCGTCGGGATGGGCCTGGGCGCCAAAGTCGGCCTGATCACCGACGGCCGCTTCTCCGGGGCCTCCCGCGGCATCAGCATCGGCCACATTTCGCCGGAAGCCGCTGAAGGCGGTCCGATCGCTTTCGTGGAAGACGGCGATATCATCGAGCTCGATCTGAATAACCGCAAAATCGAGCTTCATGTCAGCGAAGAAGAAATGGCCCGCCGCAAAGCGAACTGGAAAGGCTTTGAGCCTAAGGTGAAAACCGGCTATCTGGCCCGTTATTCCAAGCTCGTCACCAACGCGAGCTCCGGCGGCGTCATGAAGATCTAATTGACTTAATTTTTGTTTTATCCGCATCGCAAAAACCGCCGGAGCACCCGCTCCGGCGGTTTTTTTATTTTTTGATCAGCGGGATCATTTGTTTGCGGACAGCGGGCTTTCATCGGTTTCGCGGTCAAGCAGGAGCGCGGCGATTAGCCCGATCCCCAGCACCCATGCAAAGAGTGCGAACGACACCGCAAAACTGCCGGCTCTTATAAATTGCAGAGCGAGAACCGGGCCAATGCTTGTTCCGGCAAACAAAATAAAGGTATACATCGTTGTCTATCTAATCAAGAAGCCGTCCCCAAAAGCAGCTTCAAGCCTGCTCGGGACGGCTTCTTGAGTTATAACGTAACGCTTGGTTTTAATTGCAAGGCAGCGTTGTACGCAATGCCATCTCATCTTCCTCCGCCGCGGCGTGCTGCTCTTTGGCCAAACGGTGGCGGCGGTGCCCGGAATCCATAAATTCACTGATCAAATAGTCAATCGGCATCACGATCAGCTTTGGAACCATCTCTTCCGTATGCTGCTTTAACCTCGAACTCCCCTCCGGATGAACAACACTCATCAATAATTTCAAATAAAAATGGGAGGAACGGGCAAACCAGCCTTTGGGCAAGTCCGTGACGGTAAAACCAAACTGCTCCGGTCCCCGGTTGATCATAGTTACGCCGTACAAGGCCTTAACGTCGTTCAGTTCCGGATGAGCGGTTACGTATTCCGCTAACCGGGGCAACGATTTCTCCATGGCGCGGATCATTTGGATCGCAAGCTGGACCGAAGATCTGGCGCGTGTGCTGTACTGAAACAAGGTCTTGTTATCGAGATGAAGTTCCAATATCCGGTCTCCCTGCTCCAAAGACGTTCCTCCGGTCATAGCCACCGGTTTGCCATGATAGGTCGCTTCCCGAAAATGCAGAATCGGATTGTGCTCGTCGACGACCTTAAGCTGAAAAACGAAATGGAACAATTTCTCCCACAAAAGCCACAGGGCAACGATGCATCTTTTGAATCCGGATATGGATGCCGGCTTCTTCCGCCCGGGTTCCGTCTCCTTCGTCACTGGCTTCGCTTTTCTTTTCATCTGGCGTGCAGCCTCCGTCTCTTGGATCATTTCATCGATCCGGATGCTTTGCAGTCCCCGCCGCTGGGCTTCCTGCAGCACCCGTTCCAGAGCGACCAACATTTCCCGCGGCGCATCGCTGTTTGCTCCCAACGTAGCGCCGCAATCGTGAAGCAGAAATATTTCTCCGCCGCGAAGCTTCCTCATCATTCGCTCCGTTAACCGATTCGCGCCGACTTTGACGCGCCAATCGCTAAACATCGCCGACCACAACACGATTTGCGTATCGCCCCGGCCCGCGAAATCGAACAAATTCACGATCCCCCATGGCGGGCGGTAATAATGAGACCGGACTCCGGTGGCATCGTAAATGATTTTGTTCGTTTTTTGGATTTGTTTTTTTACGGCGGCGGGCCCCATCAGCCAATTGGTTTTATGGACGTAATTATGGGTCCCGATCAAATGGCCCTCTTCATGCATCCGTTTCAGTAATTCGGGATACTTCTCCGCGTTCGTACCGACGACGAAAAAAGTGGCCTTGGCTCCGAAACGCTTCAACAAGTCAAGCAACTGCGGCGTATATCTCGGATCAGGGCCGTCATCGAAAGTCAGCGCGAATTGCTTCTCATTGCTCCCATGCTTGAATACGCGAAACCCGAAAATCCGGGTAATTAATCCGGGTATAAAAGCGTACAGCGTTGAAATATAAAACAACCATAGCAGCAAAGTCTCCATATGCTTTCCCCACTTTTCAATGATCAATGACTTTGGCATGCTTTTTAGCATAGCATCTACATTATTTTATCATATCCCCCGCCGGTTTAGGCGTACTTTTTTGGGGAAAGCTCAGGGAAGTTTTTGCGCCATTGGCTTAAAGTACGAGTACTAAAAGTCAGGTTTTCAGCACCGGACATGCCTTACGAACCGCGCGACGCCAGCAAATCCATCGTCCTGCGGAACAGCTCGGCCGCTTGATGCGCCGAGCCTGCCGGGCGGTTTTGGACCAGTACCGCGACGGCATATTTGGGCTGATCGGCAGGCCCGTATCCGATAAACCACTGATGGTTTTTGTTTACGCCGCCTTTTGGCACCTGGGCCGTCCCGGATTTTCCGGCCAAGGGCCATTTGGCCCGGTTTAGCGAGCGTCCCGTGCCCTCGGTTACCACCAGCCTCATCCAGGACAGCAGCGTGTCCGCCGTACGGGGCGAAATTTGCCCGGCGGGAGACGGCGCGGCTTGTACCGGGAAACCGGCCAGCAGCGAACCGTCCTTAAACCGGATTTCGCTGACCAGCCGCGGCGCCGTCACCTGGCCGCGGTGCAGCAGCGTAACGACCAGGTTGGCCGCCTGGAGCGGAGAGACAAGCACATCGCGCTGGCCGATGGCCGTCTGGGCAAGCGCGCCTCCGTCCACTTTAGACCTATCGTTAAAAACGGCTCCCGCTTCCTCCTGATCCAGCTGTCTGAGATCGTCCCCGTCCAGAAAGCGTTCGGCCTGCCAGCCTACCTGGCGGGCAAGCCCAAGCTTGGACGCCGCTTTTGCGATCCTTGCCGGTCCCAGCCTTTCCCCCAGCGCTGCAAATACGATGTTGCAGGAACGGGAATATCCCTCCTCCAGCGTAATCGTACCGTGACCGCCTTCCTTCCAGCAGGACAATCCGTATTTTCCGTAGTGTCCGCTGCAATGGAAGGTTTCATGCGGGGAGGAAACATGCTCCTCAAGCGCCGCTGCCGCGACAACCGTTTTGAAGATCGACCCCGGAACCGCCGCTTTTACCGCTTTGTTGGCCCAGTCCGGCCGCTTCGGATCCACATGCCGCGGATCGTAAAACGGCAAAGAAACCATCGACACAATGTCCCCATTGTCCGCATCGAGAACGACGACGGCTCCTTCCTTGACGTTCATCTCGGCGGCAAGCCGTTCGATCCCCCTTTGCACTCCCTCGTCCACCGTCGTTTTAATTTGCAAAGGATAATAACGGCTGCCATTCGCATTGATCCGCGTGCCTAAACCATCCAGCGGCCGTTTCTGCCCATCTACCGTAAAAGCGGCTCGCACACCGCCGATCCCCCGCAAATAGCGGTCAAATGTCTTTTCCAGCCCGGCCGCTCCGACTTGAAGGGCCATCGGCAAAGGGGTGCGCGGCTGATCCCGGCGCAGCCGCCGGATGACATCCGGGCGCTGAGCGACATAACCCAGCCACTGATTTCCGCGCATTCCCGAATCATAACGCGTTACATAAGGCAACACTTCCAGCCCTTCAAGCCGGGGCAGCCGGCTTGCCTGTGCTTCGGTCAGTTGTAGCGGTTTCTCCCCTTCCCGAAGCCAAACATAAGGTTTCCGCAATTCGGCCCATATTGACCGAAGCTCCGCAGGAGTCACCTCAAGCAAGGCCGCCAGTTTACGCAGCGCTTCTCCGTCCGGGACGTCTTTTACGGGAAAAAGAATCGGCGACCAGGCTACCCGGCCGGTTAATGGAAGGCCGTTCCGATCGAGGAAGTTGCCTCTTCCCGGGTCCAATTCGATGCTTTCTTCCCGCTGCCGCACGGCCAGTTCGTTGATCGTTTTGCCGCCGACGGTGGCCGCCCGGAAAGCGGAAGCCGCTTGGATCCAGGCCATCCGCAAGGCAAACACGCCAAGCACGACCGTAAACAACAGCAAAATATAAAAAATGCGTTTTTTGCGCAATAATGACATGATTCGCCCCCCTTGTCCCTTATTATTTCCTGGGAAAAGCGGGTTCACACCAGGGGCGGCTGCTTGAAATAGAAAAGTTCGTCCTGCCAGCTACAGCAGACAATGCCAGCAACAGCCTGGCGGCCCGTAGGAATAGTTGCAAAACGTACAACTAGATCTCAACGAAGCAACGGGTTCATCCGTTTTAATTGCCTTTCCTGCAACTACACCCCATCACTTGCGCCATACCTTCGAATCGTGCAGATTTAATTGCGCAAATTACATCTAAACAAGCGCCCCGCTCCATTTCCCGATCCATAACTGTATCTTTTACAGCTATCGAGCGCAGACACCCGTCTTAAAAAACAAACAGCCCCGCAAATCAACTGCTGATTTGCAGGGCTGTGTATTTGCTTAGGTGCAATATGCCTAAACCGTAAATTTGGACAGCGATTCTTTCAGGCCGACCGATACGTTTTCGAGCTTGTTCGACAACTGCACCAATTGATCGCCAACCGTTTGCTGTTCGCTGCTGAGCGAAGCCACTTCTTCGGAGGTGGCCGACGACTGCTGCGCGACGGCGCTGACATTGCTCATCGCTTCCGACAGCACCGTCTGCGCTTCGTTCAACTCGTCGATCGAAGCCGTTACCGAATCGAGATGCCGCACGAAGCCTTCCATTTGCTCTTGAACGGAAACGAAAATCTGGCTGGTTTCCTGTACGGAGTTGGCTTGCTCCTGGAACAAGGGGCTCGCTTCCGAGAGCGCTTTGACCGTTTCGTTCATTTCCTTTTGAATCGTATCGGTAATTTCCCCGACCATCGTAATCGATTGGCGCGATTGCTCGGCCAGTTGGCGGATTTCGTCGGCGACAACCATGAACCCTTTGCCTGCCGCGCCTGCCCGGGCCGCTTCAATTGTCGCATTCAGGGACAAAATATTCGTTTGCTGCGTAATGTTTTGCATCACGTCAAGCACTTTCATGACGGAATTGGTGCTTGCTTTCAAAGAATTGACTTTGTCCGTCAAGGCATTGACCATTTCTCCCGTGATATTCGTTTTTTCCAGAAGGCCGTTCAAATATTCGGTACCCAATTGACTGGACTTCTCGACTTGCCGCGCCGATGCTTCCATCTCTTTGTTGGTTTGAATCACGCGTTCCATTTGCCGGGAAATGTTCTCCGTCAGTTCGTTGCCGCGCTCGGCTTCGTTCGCCAGGCTGGTTGCCCCGTTGGCGATCTCCTCCGTCGCGATGGCGATCTCCTTGGCGGAAAGCGCCGTTTTGTTGGAGGCGTGCGTCAGTTCGGTAGCGGTATCGAGAACCTCCTGCGCCGAACTGTTCGTTTGCTTCACCAGCGAGGTGATATTTTCCATCATCACGTTAAAGCTGTCGGCCAATTGCCCGATTTCATCTTTAACCTTAAGCTCCAACCGGACGTTCAAATTCCCTTTGGAACCTTCCTCCATCAGGTTTTTCAATTTGCCCAGCGGATGCGCGATCATCCGCACCATCCAGATGCCGATCAAAATCGCGATAATGGCGACGCCAAGCAGCGAGAAAATCGTAACCAGCAAAATGGCGTTGGCGCTCTGGGTCAATTCTCCCGCGTCAACGGTGCCAAGCAATTTCCAGCCGGAAGACTGCTGGGTATTGAACACGGCCAAAACGGCGTTTCCGTTCGCATCGGCCGTCCGGAAGCTGCCGTAAGGCTCGTTTGCGGCGGCCTCGCCAAGCTTAAATTCCGATTCTTTGCCTTCATCCCCGGCCGCCGATGAACCGACGACGATATTTTGGTCGTTCACCATTTGCAGCTTGGAGTTTTTGCCCAAATTTACTTCCTGCAGGTAACCGTTCAGCACTTCCAGATTGATGTCCGCGATCAGAATGAACCGCTTCATGCTGTTAACGCTTTGTACGGATCTTACGAGACGGAACACGGAGGAGCCCGCTTTTTGTTCCGGCACGTTGATCCACATCGTTTTGGACGATTTGGTCACGTCCTCAAACCACGGCTGCTCCCGCACCGTTCCCAGGAAAGCCGTATCGGCGCTTCCGGAAGTGACATCGTCAATGACCTTGTCCGGGGAGAGCATATAAACGGCGGCAACGCCCGTAGTGGAAAATGTCAGCGTATTCAAACGAGTTCTCATTTTATTCGTTGCCGTGAACCGGTCATATTCGGAAACCTCCGACAAGGACGCGTCCATAATCGCACTCTGCATTTCGTCGTCCAGGAACATTTGCTGCAGATTCTCTTCGTATTTTTGCAAAACGATATCGAGCTTTTGGGAGGTCTGCACAATCGTCTGCAAATTCGCTTGTTCGGCGTTGTCCTGGATCGTCGCCTTCGCCATCTGGGAAGACAAAATGCCGATCGTTAGTACAAACACCATAATCGCCACGAAGAAAATCAAAAACAAACGTATGCCAACCGATTTGGATGGATTAATCTGTTTGGGCAGCTTGTCCTTCAACGAAACCGCCGCCGCTTTCCAGTCAAAACCCGGTTTGCCGGTGTTTCCTTTTTTGGATTCCGTCCGCTCCCCTTTCTTGCTTTTCGCCTTTTTCTTGCTGTCCGCCTGTTGGTCCTCGTTCTTTGGAACCAGACTCATGTTGATCACCCACCACTCATAATAGTTGCACCCTCTGCCAAATAGGCTTGAGGTCATGCCTTAATACTACTGGTATGTATGACTTCCGTCAGTAAATAGTTCGACAATAACTGACGTTCTCCTCTTTAATATCGGCTGGAAATGGACTGGATTTTAAATTTTCTTAACAAAAAAGTCCCAAAACGCAAAAAAGAGGCCTTTTGTCCTAGACAAGAACAGGCCTCAAAGCATATTGCATTTTTCAATTATTTCTTTTTCCGCATCATGTCGAAATAGGATACCGGGTGCTCCACTTTCATTTTGATCCGCTGCAGCGGATGTCTTGCCGCATCCAATTCATTGCCGTCCTCGTCATAAATCGCCCCGACCGTCTGTTTGAAAAACGTCCCGCCCGGCCCGAAAAATTCGACTTCCTGCCCCGGTTTAAAATGGTTGCGCTGCTGAATGACCGCCATGCCGGTATTTTCGTCGTATTCCATCACCAATCCGGCAAAGTCGTAAGGCGCAGCCTTTTCCTCCGGCTCGTAAATATGATCTTCATGGTCCGGCGTGTCGTAGAAGAACCCCGTATTCAGCGGGCGGTTCGCCGCCTTGTTGATTTCCTCCACCCACTCCGGCTTCAGCTCATAGTTGTCCGGATCGGCCATATAGGCATCGATCGCCTGGCGGTAAACGTTCACGACCGTGGCCACATAATGGATCGATTTCATCCGTCCTTCGATTTTAAAGCTGTCCACCCCGGCATCGATCAAATCCGGAATATGCTCGATCATGCACAGGTCTTTCGATCCCATTGTAAACGCGTTGTCATTTTCCTCGAACAAAGGCAATTGGGTCACGCCCAGACGGAACTGCTGCAACACTTGGCTCTCCCGGGCTTCTTCCTCGGAGACCCAAGCGGCCTCCTCACGGCCGTCCTCAAACAAATCGTATTTCCAGCGGCACGACTGGCAGCAGCCCCCGCGGTTGGAGTCGCGGTCGGTAAAATGGTTTGACAGCACGCAGCGGCCCGAGTAAGAGGAACACATCGCCCCGTGAATAAAAGCCTCCAGCTCGATGTCGACATGCTTCTTGATTTCCTCGATTTCGTGCAAACTCGTCTCTCGGCCAAGCACGACCCGCGGCAGGCCTTGCTCCTTCCAGAACTTGACCGCCTGCCAGTTAACCGTCGATTGCTGGGTGCTGAGGTGCACCTCGAGGCCGGGAACGACCCGCCGCGCCGTTTCGATAATGACCGGATCGGCCACGATGATGGCGGCGATGCCGACCTCGTACAAATTCCGCAAATATTCTTCAATGCCCTCCAGATCCTCGTTATGGGCATAAATATTGGTGGCCACGAACACTTTGGCCCCGTATTTCCGCGCGAACTCCACACCCTCGCGCATTTCTTCAAAACTGAAATTATCCGCATTGGAACGAAGGCCGTATTTTTGTCCACCGATATACACGGCATCCGCTCCGTAATGAACGGCGAATTTCAACTTTTCGAGATTGCCCGCCGGAGCGAGTAGCTCGGGTTTCGCCAGCCGGTAACGATTTCCCGCATATTTCGGGATGTGTTTCTCCGCTGTCCGCATCTTCGTTCACCTCTTCGTTTTATTCAATACACTTGCTCTTTATAGAAAAAGCCGAAGGACAGCTCGCGCTCGGGGTCCTGTACGCGGCGGATCGCCTCGATCCAGGATTCGTCAAACTCATAGCCGTCCGGATCGCGGAAATAAGCCTCGATCGCCAGACGGTACGCGGAGATGACCGTCTCGTTATAGGCCGCCGGCTTCAGCAGCGTTTCGATCTTAAAGCTGGCGATGCCCGCCGCCATCAGCACATGCAGGTCCTCCAGAATGCAAATATCGTCCGAACTCATGATATGCGTACCGTTCCGGTCTTCATAGATCGGGAACTTCTCTTCCGGCCGTTCGGCTTCGATCAGGAACAACCCGCGCCGCAGGCCCAGGTCGCCGCCGGGTTCCACCGGGCGCCCCTGATGATTCATGTAGCTCTGCACCAGCCGGCGTTTGGAATGGTATATGTTTGTCATCCCGTGCACCTGCACCTCCGCTTCAATCTGCAGCGAAGGGGACATGCCCGTAATCTCGTCCATATTCAGCTCGCGCGCCAAAACGACGCGGGATGCGCCTTTGGACCCCCAATAATTGGCGGTCGCGTAATTCGTGGAAGTCATTTCCGCGTTCCAATGGAGCCCCAGCTCCGGCGCAACTTCGCGCACGGTTTGCAGCACCGCCGGATCGCCGAATTCCACCGCGTCGACGCCGCAATCGGCAAGGCGCTTCACATAATCGGGCAAATCCTCCAGCAGTTCGTTCGACATCAGGTTATTCACGCTTACGTAGATTTTGGCTCCCCGCTCATGTCCAAGGCGAACGGCCGCGGCAATTTCGTCCGGCGAGAAATCGCCGGGAAGCCGCATCCCGTATTTGGCTTCGCCAATGAGAGCCGCATCCGCCCCGGCCGCCAAATACCGCTCCAGTTCCTTCAGCGATCCCGCGGGAACGAGCAATTCCGGTTTTTTCGTCATACAGTTTACCACCTTATTTCTCGGCCATAGCCTTGCTAGTCTCGATGTTTTTCAAATGCTCCGCGTACGTTTTGGCAAACAGATGCTCGCCGCTTCCGTCTTTTTTCGTCACATAAAAAAGATATTCCGAAGCCGTCGGCGCCAGCGCCGCCTCGATTGATTTAAGGCTCGGGGCCGCGATCGGGCCGGGCGGCAGACCTTCGTAAAGATAAGTATTATAAGGGCTGTCCACGCTTCGCAAATCGGAATTCAGCAGCCGCTCCTTCGGCTTGTCCAGCACGTACTGCACCGTCGCGTCGATCTCCAGCTTCATGTGCTTGGCCAGCCGGTTATAGATGACGCCGGCCACCATACTTCGCTCCTTGTCAACCACGACTTCCCGCTCCACCAGCGAGGCCACCGTCATCAGTTCGTTCAGGGTAAGGCCCCGTTCCTTCAGTTTTTGCCGGAAATCCGGGATGCCGTCCAGCCTTTTCTCCGTCTCCTGGAGCATACGCAAGGCGATATCCCGCTCGGTGCTGCCTTTTTTGAGCTCATAGGTTTCCGGGAACAGATACCCCTCCAGCCGATAGGTTAATTTGTCGTTTTGCGGAATTTCCTTCAGCAGCTCGCTGTCCAGCCCGGAAGCGTCTCCGGCCAGCTTTAAGAACGCGCCCTTGTAGAGGACGCCCTCCTCGCTCAGCTTATCGGCCATCTGCTTAACCGTAAACCCTTCGGGGATCGTAAACCGGACCATCTCCGCTTTGACGATATCGCCGCTGTTCAGCCTGGCGATGATTTCGTCATACGTCGCTCCCGGCTTGAATTCATAAACGCCGGCTTGAAAACGGCTGCCTTCGGACTTCCATTTCAAGTAAGACCGGAATAATAATGAATTTTTAATAAGTCCCTGTTTCTCCAGCAAATCCGCAATTTCACCGGTGCCCGTTCCGGGCTCGATCGTTATTTTAACGGCCTGTTCCGACGCCTTGACAGGCTGCATGCCCGTATATACATAAGCGCCCGCAGCACCTGCCGCGGCCATCACGAGCACGATCAATATGCTCAGCCATTTTAGCGCCTTTTTCAATCGCTCAACCCCTTTACAGCCAAAAAGAGCGGTTGTTACCCCGCCCTTCCCAGACCGTTCTTATCCGCTTCGTGCTTAGAACCTGGTAATACGTTTATTCCGGGAACGTCAATTCGTCATAAAGCTCGGATACGTTCTCCCACTCATCGTCGTCGTCGATGGTAATGAGCTCCAAAGATCCGTCCGCCGCTTCCGCGATTTTAAAAATCTCCGGTTCATCGTCCCGGCCGGCATTTTCCGGCAGCAGAACGGCGTAGGACGCCCCCGCTACGTCAAACTCCCGTTCGACCTTGTAGTAGGACGCTTTGCCGGATTCATCCTCCAGCTCCACAACCGGGCCATAGGCGTCGCGCACGCGCGAAGACCAAACGACTTGATCCGCCGTGAACTCAGTCATGATCATCTTCTCCGTCGAACTCGTCGATCAGCGTGTTGAACGTCTCCTCCACGATTTCCCATTCTTCATC
Organism: Paenibacillus sp. FSL R5-0527; assembly: GCF_038008055.1. Classification (NCBI taxonomy): domain Bacteria; kingdom Bacillati; phylum Bacillota; class Bacilli; order Caryophanales; family Paenibacillaceae; genus Paenibacillus; species Paenibacillus sp. FSL R5-0527. The sequence goes on from NZ_JBBOYI010000001.1 coordinate 6,053,617, forward strand.
GCTTTCAATCGTGAACAGCTTCAGATCATCGCCGTCTTCCTCGTAACGGAATGCGTATACCTCTTCGCTCTCTTCATCCTCGTTCTGATCGGAATCCAGAGGAACGACCATCATATACTTATTGTCGGAACCGTCAACTTCGAATTTCATAATCACTTCGAATTCTTCTTCATTCCCCTCTTCATCGGGAATATAAATAATCTCCGGTTCTTCTTCATTGCCGATACGATCTTTAGACATGAGCGGGTCCTCCTCACATTTTACTCTTAGAGTCCAAATAATTTTGTAAAATCAAGCTGGCGGCCATTTTGTCCACGACCCCTTTGCGCTTCTTTCTGCTGACGTCCGCCTCGAGCAGCGTCCGCTGCGCCGAGACGGTCGTTAGCCGCTCATCCCAAAGATGAACGGGCAGATTCAGCCTGCTTTGCAGGTCGTCGGCAAAAGCCTTGCATATTTCTCCGCGGGGACCGATCGAGCCGTTCATGTTCTTGGGAAGCCCAACTACGATCTCTTCCACTTCATGCTGCTTCACCAGCTCCGCGATCCGGTCGAATTCTCCGCCTTCTTTGCGGCGTTCGATCACTTCCACGCCTTGGGCGGTCCAGCCGAAAGCATCGCTGACGGCCACCCCGATCCGGCGGTCCCCGTAATCCAGACCCATAATTCTCATGCGTTGCTCCTTTAAGTGCGAGTTCAAAAAAGCCGACTTTTCAGCACCGAAGCTTATGCTTCCGATAGGCGTTTTTTAAAAACGCTTTAGGTCGGATGAAGCTAGGGACGAAGGAGCGGAGCTGAACGTTTTCGGAGAAAACGGCTGCGGAAGCATAAGCTTGTGAACCTGCGTGAGCAACTGAAATGTTTCCGCAGGAAACATACTTCGGAAAGCACATGCCCCCACCCGGCTGAATTCAAAATTCGACGCCGAATCCGCTTCTTGTCCTGCTTCGTGATCAAAAGTCGGCATTTTGCCTCTTTAACGGTGGCCGGCCATGTAGTACCGGACCAACTCTTCAATCAATTCATCGCGCTCTTTCTTGCGCACCAAGCTTCGCGCATTGTTATGCCGCGGTATATACGCAGGGTCCCCCGACAGCAAGTAACCGACGATCTGGTTGACCGGGTTGTATTCTTTCTCCTGCAGGGCTTCGTATACCGTTAAAAGTATTTCCTGTGCCGACGCCTCTTGCTCATCGCCCTTGACGTTAAACTTGACGGTTTTATCCATGGAGTCCATGATGACACCTCGCTTCTTCAGACATCCCTATATGATCGCAGCCGGCTTCTACTTAGCCTAATCATACTATACCATATCATGGGTTCCATAAGGAAATTTTCGGCAGCCCCCGTCAAATTTTTATCGGCGGATTCAGCCTTGTGAAGCGATCAGTTGTTCCGCTAGCTTCAAGGCTTCGTCCAGCTTGCCGGCATCCTTGCCGCCGGCTTGGGCCATATCCGGCCGGCCGCCTCCCCCGCCGCCGCAAACCGCGGCGATTTCCTTGACGAGCTTGCCGGCGTGAAGTCCGCGTCCCACCGCTACCTTTGGCACGGCCACGACAAAATTCACCTTGTCATCCATCGGCGCTCCCAGCACGAGAACAGCGTCGGGAAGCTTGGCCTTCAGTTCGTCGGCCAGACCGCGCAGCGCCTCCATGCTGCCGGCTTGCACCTTGGCGGCGAGCAGGCGGGTTTCGCCTATGCTGACGACCTTGCTAGTCAACTCGCCGGCTTCGATCGCGCTGAGTTTGCTCTGCAGCGATTCGTTCTCCCGGCTCAATTCCTTCAGTTGCTGATACAGCCCTTCGATCCGTTTCGGCACATCGCTTACGTTTGCTTTAAGCAGGCCGGCCGCCTGGTTCAGCAGGTCCAGCTGCCCGTCCAGGAACAAGTAAGCGCCGCGTCCGGTCACCGCCTCGATCCGGCGTACGCCGGAACCGATGCCGCTTTCGCTGACGATCTTGAACAGGCCGATTTCGGCCGAGTTGTTCACGTGGCAGCCGCCGCACAGCTCCAGGCTGTAATCGCCGACCTTCACAACGCGGACGATATCGCCGTATTTCTCGCCGAACAGCGCCATGGCGCCCATCGCTTTCGCTTCATCGATCGGTTTGAGCAGCGTGCTGACCGGCAGCGCCTTCCAGATCTGCTCGTTGACGCGCCGTTCAATTTCAGCAAGCTCCTCCGGCGAAATGCTGCCAAGATGCGAGAAGTCGAAGCGCAGGCGCTGCGGCTCAACCAGCGAGCCGGCTTGATTGACATGCTCGCCCAGCGTTTCCTTCAAAGCTTTGTGCAGCAGGTGGGTGGCCGTATGGTTTTTGACCGTTTGGGCCCGCTGCTCCTTGTCGACCGCTGCGGTTACGCTCATGCCGACGCGCAGCTCCCCGGATTCCACCGTCACCTGATGCACATGCTGGCCGTGCGGCGCTTTGAACAAGCCCTCCACTTTGGCGCTGCCCGACTCGCCGCGGATGATCCCCTGGTCGCTCACCTGACCGCCGCTTTCGGCATAAAAAGGCGTGACTTCCAAAATGATCTGCCCCGTCTTGCCGGAGGCGAGCGTGTCGACGAACGTTTCGTCCGCGATAATAGCCACGATAGTGGTGTTTACTTCAAGCTCATTATATCCAACGAACTCCGTTTTAGTCGTAAAATCCGCCAACACGCCGCCCTGCACTTTCATGCTGCCGCTCTCGTGGCGGGCCTTCCGGGCCCGCTCGCGCTGCTCCTCCATCGCGGCTTCAAAGCCTTCGCGATCGACGCTAAGGCCTTGTTCGGCCGCGAAATCTTCAGTCAGGTCGAGCGGGAAGCCATAGGTATCGTACAGCTTAAACGCATCCGTCCCGCTGATGAGCGTGCGGCCGGCCGCTTTCGCTTCGCCACTGATCTCGGCCAAAATCGCCAGGCCGTCGCTGAGCGTTTCGTGGAAGCGCTCCTCTTCGTTATGGATAACTTTCTCAATAAACTCCCGTTTGGTCACGACGTCCGGGTAGTAGCTGCCCATAATTTCCCCTACGGTTTCCACCAGGCCGAACATAAACGGTTTGTCCAGTCCGATCAGCTTGCCGTAGCGCACGGCCCGGCGCAGCAAGCGGCGGATGACGTAACCGCGCCCTTCGTTGGACGGCAGCACGCCGTCGGCCACGGCGAAGGCAACCGTCCGGATGTGATCGGCGATCACTTTCATCGCGACGTCGCTGTCTTCGGCAGCCTTGTACTCTATCCCGGCCATTGCCGCCGTCTTGGCGATAATCGGCTGGAATAGATCCGTGTCGAAGTTGGAGTCCACATTTTGGAGGATCGATGCAAAGCGCTCCAGACCGGCTCCGGTATCGATGTTTTTGTTGGGCAGCGGCGTGTAGCTGCCGTCTTTGTTATGGTTGAATTGCGAGAATACGAGGTTCCACACTTCAAGGAAACGTTCGTTCTCGCCGCCCGGATACATTTCCGGATCGGACAGATCGCCGTAGGCGTCCCCGCGGTCGTAGAAAATTTCGGTACACGGTCCGCAAGGGCCTTCGCCGATATCCCAGAAGTTGTCCTCCAGCTTCACGATCCGCTCCGCCGGAATGCCGATCTTTTCGTTCCACAGCTTGTACGCTTCTTCATCCTCGGGGTAGACGGTTACCGACAGACGCTCCGGATCGAACCCGATCCACTGGGGACCGGTCAGGAATTCCCAGGCCCAGGTGATCGCCTCTTCCTTGAAATAGTCGCCGATGGAGAAATTGCCCAGCATCTCAAAAAACGTATGGTGCCGCCGCGTTTTGCCGACATTTTCGATATCGTTCGTGCGGATGCACTTTTGCGAATTGGCCAGGCGCGGATTTTCCGGCTTCACCCGGCCGTCAAAATATGGCTTGAGCGGGGCCATCCCGGCGTTGATCCATAGCAGCGACGGATCGTTATGCGGAACGAGCGAAGCGCTCGGTTCGATTTTGTGGCCTTTGCCGGCGAAAAACTCCAGCCACTTGGAACGGATTTCACTTGCTTTCATAGTTTTTAACCTCCTAGAGTTCATATACAAATAAAATTCGGCACCCTATTCCGGATGCACCGGCAAAAATAGCGGCGTTTTTGGGCGTTATTCCGGGGACTCGGCCAGTTCCTCGGAAGATAGCGGTAATTCTAGGCGTTATTCCGTCAGCACCTTAAGGAAACGTGCCCATTTGCTGCTCCCGCTCGAAAATAGCGCCAAAAAAGTCCTCTATTTACGGCTTGACCGGGGGAATCCGCGAAAATATGACCCCTTTTTTTCGCTATTTAGCTGAGCCTTGTAAAAGGCCTCGCGGAACAACAAAAAAACGCCCCTGAAATACAGGGACGATTGCATCGCGGTACCACCCTGGTTATCGCCTCCGCCGCCGTCCGATTCCGAAGACCGGCACGACACCGTATAGCGATCGCCTCATTGGTCCGGTAACGGGGACCTCGCCGGTGAATTTGGACTCACACTCCGAAATCAGCTTTCCGCCCGCGCGAGATTTCGGGTTCTCTCAGCCAACGCATTTCAAGGAGGGCTTTGCGCCCGGCCTAAAGCGAAGGAACCCTTCTCTGATAAATCCGCGATTCGAACGTACTCCATTTCATCAACGATTTAACTACTTTGAAAATAATATTTTTAGTATATAAGGCGAAAAACGCGCTGTCAATGCACCTTTACACTGGATGGCAACGATACGCCTAAACCGGGCGCACTTAGCGACGTTTAGCGGCGTTTAGCAGCACTTAGCGGTACTTAGCGGTACTTAGCGGTACTTAGCGGCATTTAGCGGCACTTAGCAGCGCTTAGCAGCACTTAGCAGCATTTAGAGTACTAGCGTTGCATTAAATCTGACAAGATACATTTTCTAGCCTCACCAATATTCTAACGGTTGCCACAAGCGTTATTTGTTCCAAAAACGTTGATTTCAAATTGTAACGGTTGCCATAGCGCTTATTTCACTGAAATCCGGCTATTTTGGCTTAGATCCAGGCAAATAACGACGCTTACAACCGTTAGAATTTAGAAAAGGGCTTTTTTCGGCAAATAGCCGCTGCTGCAACCGTTAAATTTCCGGGTAGCTTTTTTGGGAAATCTTTAGCAAAAGTTAATGCAACGCTAGTGCATTTAGCAGCATTTAGCGGCATTTAGCAGCATTTAACGGCACTTAGCGGAATCCGGTCAACTCCCGGGCCGCCGCAGCAGCCCCTTCACATGGCCTTGCGCCGCACGTAATAAGTGAAAAAATGCTGAATGATCACCTTCATTACGGCGAACAGCGGTACGGCCAAAATCAACCCCGGAACCCCGGCGACCTCCCCGCCGACCAGCAGGGCGAAAATGATCAGCATCGGATGCAAGTGCAGGCTGCGGCCGACCACCTGCGGCGAGATGACGTTGCTTTCGATCGTCTGGCAAAGCATGTTGACGAGCAGCACGAACAGCACCATTTTCCAGGATATCGTGGTAGCCATGACAAGCGCCGGGGCGGCGCCGAGAAAAGGCCCCAGATAAGGAATGATGTTGCAGACCGCCACAACTCCGGCGAGCAGCAGGGCGAACGGCATCCCGATCATCATGTACCCGATATAAGCCAGTACGCCGATAATAACGCAGACAAGCAGCTGCCCCCGAATGTAGTTGCCGAGCGCCTGGTCGATTTCCCTCAGCAGCGTGATGATCGATTTGCGGCCGGAGCGCGGAAGATATCGAAGCACAAGCCGTTCAATCAACTCGATGTCCTTCAGCATGTAGAAAATGAGAAAAGGAATGATAAACGCGTTAAAGACGACTCCGATCGTTGCCCCGATATTGTCCAAAAAACGCGAAATCGCGCTCGCCAGCCGGTTCTCGAACTGAAAAAACCAGTTGTTCATCCCCATGCGGACGCTGCCCGGCAACAGGCCGTTATCCCAGCGGTTCATCATCTGCTGCGTATGGATGGTCAACTCCGGCAAATGCTCTCCCAGCTCTTCCAACTGCTCCACGAACATCGGGATAACGTTCATCAAAATAACCGCAAGCGCGGTCAGAAACACCGCATAAATGAGCAGCACCGCGATCGTTCGCGGCACTTTGCGCCCGCCGAGCATGCGGACGACCGGATTCAGGACGTAGGAGATGATGATGGCGATCACGAACGGGGCGAGCACCGCTTTGAGAAAGCCGTAAACCAGCGCAAACATCGGGCGAAGCAGCCAAATGAAGTACAAAATCAACAGCCCGAGCAGCAGCCAAACCCCATAGCGGAATGCCTTGCTTTTGAAGATCGGTTCCATGCGCGATTCCTCCTTTGGCAATGGATTGGCTATAGTTCATTATTTGCCGGAGGAGGGAAAAATAATCGCAAGCGTTTTGGGCCATGGCTAATCCAAGGCTATTACATCTATACACCTACATCTATACATCTATACACCTATACATCTTCCATCTATCCATCTTCCATCTATCCATCTTCCATCTTCCATCTATCCAACTTCCATCTATCCAACTATACCATCTATGCCAACAGTGCCCGCTATGCCAACAATGCCCGCTATGCCAACAATGCCCGCTATGCCAACCATTCCAAATTCAGCGAAATGCAAAAGTGCAGTTCATTCTCACCCAAATGCTCCGAATATGGCTCACCAAAGGCAAAAATGCAGTTCATTCCCGGTTGAAAGCGTATTTTTTATCGAAAAGTCCTAAATCAGATGTAATTTTGCATTTCATTTGCTCAAAAGTGGAAGTTTATAGTGAGTTGAAATGCATTTTTGCATTTGATCCAGTAAGACGCCAATTCTTCTAGGCCGGATAGGGAACTCCCCTACCCGGCCTAGAAGAACTTATGGCCAATTACCGATACATGCAGCAGCCTATCAATTAACGGGCCATTAATGGGCCATCAATGGGCCATTAACGGGCCTAGCTTAGTTAGCGGTCCTTGTTCAACTCCTCGTAATGGCGCAGCGCGGCTTGAACAATCGGGTGGTCCACCCCAAGCCCCGTGTACTTCGCAAGGGTGCTCTCCGGCCCGGCCCCCCGCAGATAAGCCTGAAGCTCCTCTACTTCCGCGTCGTCCGGCGCGGTGAAGAACAGCGCCGCCGCCATCGTCCGCGCCAGGTAATCGTACCCGAGCCCGCGCTCATAAGCTTGCGCCGCCGGGGAGACGAGCCTGTCGCCGGGGGACAGCTTGCGGATCGGCGAGCGGCCGACGCGCGACACTTCATCCGTCAGCGCCGGATTGGCGAAGCGCTGCAGCGTCGTGTCGATGTAGGCCTGGTGCTCCGCCTCCGCAAACCCGTGCTTGGCTATAAGCAACGCTCCCGACTCGGCAAGCACCGAACGGACATGCCCGGCTACCTTTTCATCCTTCATCGCTTCCTGAATGGTTGCGTAACCTTGCAATTGGCCGATGTAGGCCGCCGAGCAGTGCCCCGTGTTTACGGTAAACAGCTTGCGTTCGATGTACGGCTCCAACCGGTCCACGTAATGTACGCCCGCGACCTTATGGAAGCCGGCGAACATTTGCGATTGATCCACCGCCCATTCGTAAAAAGGCTCGACAACAACTTGAAGCGGGTCTTCGTGCTGCTGCAGCGGAACGATCCGGTCCACCGCCGCGTCCGGGAAGGCGACCGTTTGATCCGCCCAGCGGCGCGTGTCCTCATCGAGCTGCGCATAGACGTGCGCCTTCAACTGGGAACTGCCGCCGATGGCGTTTTCGCAGGCGATGACGTGCAGCTTCGCCTCCGCGTTGCCCTGCTTGCGCAGCTTAAGGCCCGCCGCAATCGTTCCGGCAATATGCTTCAGTATCGATACGCCGACCGCCGTCGTCACCAGATCCGCTTCCGCAACCGCCCGCGCGGCTTCCTCCGGTTCGCTTACGCTGTTCAGCGCGGTGACGCCCGTAACCGTCAGCGTTTCGCGTTGTTCGCTGGCAAGGATGACGGGATACTCCCCGCGCCGTCTCAATTCGGAAACGACGCGGTCGTTTACGTCAATGAAGCAAACCTCGTACCCCGAACGGGACAGCAGCAGCCCGATGAATCCTCTCCCGATGTTGCCCGCGCCAAAATGGACCGCCTTCATCATTACACCCCCCCTTCGAGGATATCGGCAATTTCTTCTTCGGTCGCGGCGTTCATGATGCGTTCCAAGTTCGATTCCTCGGTGAAGATCATGGCCACGTTGGTCAGCACCTCCATATGGTCGCCGCCGGCCGCCGCGATACCGATCACGATAAACGCCGGCTCATCGCCGCCGAAATCGACGCCTTCCGGAAAACGCACGACCGACAGCCCCGTGGAGAAGATCAGATTTTTCGCTTCCTTGGTCCCGTGCGGGATAGCCAGGCCGCCGCCCATGTACGTAGAAACGATCTCTTCGCGCTCCAGCATTTTGTCGACATACTCCGGCGCGACATGGCCGGCGTCGACCAACAGTTTGCCGGCCATGCGGATGGCTTCGTATTTGTCTTTGGCTTTTCCGTTCAGGATAATTTTTTCTTTAGACAGCATTTTCATTTATTTTCTCTCCTTTTCCACTAATATCCTACCAATTTCCATCAATAGTTCTCAACATACTGCAGCAATTCCGCCGCCAAAAAGTCGCGGATATCCTCCTGCTCCCCGGTTTCGAGCAGTTCGATCAGCTCCGGCTTGAGCAGCAGGGCGCTGATTTCGCTAAGCACCTCCAGGGTTTCCTTCGGCAGCTCCCGCGGGGCCAGCATAAACAGGATGGCGCTTATCCGCGTATCCCCGTCCAGCACCACGGGCTCCGCCATCCGGAACAAAGCCAGCGAACGATAGTTCACAAACCGGGTGCGAGTATGGAATAGCGCAAGCGAAGTGCCGGGAATGACTTGGCTGGCCATTTTTTCGCGTTCCAGCAAGCGGTCGGCGACGGCCTCAATATCGGACATTGCGCTGACGCTTTCGCGCGTCTCCCGGTACCCTCCGGTTCCGGGAGAGACGGCGGCGCTCTCCGGAAAAGCAGCGTTTATCTCTTTGAGCGCCGCCAAAACCGTCTCGCGCAGGGAGCGACCCGCGTTATCCAGCGCTCCCACCACGAACTGGTCCAGCAGAAGGACGATTTCATCCATCATGGAGCTTAAGGTCCGCAGCCGGTCGTACGCCCTCGTTTTGGCCGAATCTTTGTGCGGAGCGTTTTTCCTCGCTTTGAGCGTCGTATTTTGCAAATAGTGGAGCAGCCGGTCGCTGTCCTCGTCCGTCAGCAAAGGACTTAGCCTAACGTACCGATCGGACGGAAGCGGCAGATCGATCGTGGAGATGATCAAATCGTAATCTTCCTCCGGCAAGCGTTTCGCTTCGTACCAGGACACGTTCCCCATCACTTCGATCTGCGGCATTTCCTTGGCCAGCCGCGTAGCCAGCAGCTTCGAGGAGCTGAGTCCGCTGGAGCAGACAAGAATGGCCCGCACATTCCGGCCCAGCTGATTCAACCGCTCTATCGACGCGCCGAAGTGCATGACCAGGAAGCCGATTTCCTCGTCGGGAACCTCCAGGTTCACGCCGCTTTCGTTCATCGCTTCCCGGACGATGTAGAACAGATCCTCGTAGTCCTTGCGGATCGCGCCCAGCAGCGGGTTGCGGATTCTCGCCCCTTCGCGGATCCGTTTGAACGCCGGACCCACATGCTCAAGCAGGCCGCTGCCGAGCAGCCGGTCCTCCTGAAACGGGATGCCGGTCCGCTTCACGACGTTGTCCGTCAGCCGGGACACGATGTCCACCAGCTCCATGTCCGCCTGCACCAGCTCCGGCGAAGCATCCCTGGCCTGATGGAACAGGCGCCCCATATATTGAACCTCATCCGGCGGAAACCGCAAATCCAGCTTTTCGCCCAAAAGTTTGGCAAAACGTTCCGTTTCGCCTTCTCCGGGCCGGTCATCGCTGCCTCCCGGAGATGACGCGGCCGAAGCGGTGCCGGAAACGCGGCGTCCCGCCCTGCTGCGGTTAACGGTTACGGACAGGTTGATCAGCAGCTGAGTATAGGCTTTTTCGGATAAATGCTCGGTCCAATCCCAGTTCATTTGCCACAGCGTATTTTCCACCGTCATCAAGTGCTGCGAGCCCGCCGCTTCCAGCAAATGGTCGATGGCCGCCGACCAGCGGCGTTCGGTTGAACCGCCGATCAGATCGGAGTAGTCCAAATGATCGGAGGCCAGTTGGCAAATGGCGGCCCTTTTGCCGATCTCCTCCCCGACGATTTCCACGCCGTATCCTCTCCGGCGAACCAGCTCAAGTCCAAACCGGCGAATCCACGGACCGACCTCATCAAGGTCGCTGCTTACGGTAGCCGCCGTAACTTTCAGATCGTGAGCCAGCGTAAACAGCTTGCATGGCTCAAGTTCATCCAGCAGACGGCAGATCAGCATAATTTTCCGCTCTTCGCCGGAATAATCGCCGGGGCTGCCCTCGAGCAGCAGCCGGCGCGCTTCCTCCAGGCGCTCCTGTTCGTCATTTCCCGGGGCATCGCTCCAAACGGAAATGCCCGTGCCGGATTTACGGTACAGCATGAGGCCGAAATAGGCGAGGCTTTTCTCGATTTCGTCCAATTCCCGGTGTACCGTCCTGACGCTGACCCCGATATCGGCGGCGATCTCGGCGGCGGTCATACCCGTTTTCCGCCCGAGCAGGAGCAGAAAGATCTGCTTTTGCCGGGCGGTCATTTTCCTCACTAGAACTCCCCCCCTCAGAAAAACAGACGCAAAACACCGGCGGATCAAACCGCCAGTGTTTTGCCCTAGTATCGTCCCCGCGAGCTTAGTCTTTCAGCCGTTCAACCAGCTCGTCGTATTTCGGACTCTTCAGGAAATTGTCGATGGAGATATGCTCCGCGTTCGGCCGGTTCGCCTTGGCGCGCTCCGTGAGCGTTTTTTGCGTAATAACGATATCCGCGTCTTCCGGAATTTCGCTGACTGCCGAATTGACGACCGTCACCTTTACGCCGGCATCCTGCATTTTTTTGCGCAGCACCGAGGCGCCCATGGCGCTCGAGCCCATGCCGGCGTCGCAGGCGAACACGATTTTGTCGACCGTATCCTTGCGAACGCTCGTCACCGCTTCAGCCGCTGCTTGCGTATTCATGCCGGCGGATTTCATCTCTTTCATTTTTGCCGACGCTTCTTCCAAATCCAGTTCTTCATCGGTTTGTTTACCCGTTTTTAGCAGCAAAGCCGCAACCAGGAAGGAAACAACCGCCGCTGCGATGACACCGCTGAACATCGGCAGATAGCCGCCTCTAGGCGTCATGGCGATATAGGTTAAAATACTGCCCGGAGAAGGAGCGCCGGAAAGTCCCGCACCCGTCAATTGGAACGTAAACGTACCTACCACGCCGCCGGCGATAGCCGCCAGGATGAGCACCGGCTTCATCAAAATGTACGGGAAGTAAATCTCATGAATCCCGCCGAAGAAGTGGATAATGACCGCACCCGGAGCGGATTGCTTCGCCGAACCGCGTCCGACGAGCCAGTAAGCAAGCAGAATGCCAAGACCCGGTCCCGGGTTGGATTCGAGCATGTACAACATCGATTTGCCGATCCGCAATGCTTCCTCGGAAGCGATCGGTGTTATGATTCCGTGGTTGATCGCATTGTTCAGGAACAGCACTTTACCCGGCTCAATGATAATGTTGACCAGCGGCAGCAGTTTGGCATTCACCAGGAAGTCAACGCCGGAAGACAACGCCTTGCTGAGCGCCGTTACAAGCGGACCTACGCCGGTGTACGCGCCAAGCGCCATCAGACCGCCAAAAATGCCGATCGAGAAGTTGTTGACCAGCATTTCGAAGCCGGAACGGATTTTGCCTTCGATCGCTTTATCGAATTGCTTGATCAGCCAGGCCGACAGCGGAGCCACGATCATGGCGCCGAGGAACATCGGGATATCGCTGCCGACGATAACCCCCATGGTCACGATTGCGCCGGTGACGGCCCCGCGTTTGCCGTGAATCATTTGCCCGCCGGTGTAGCCGATCAGCAGCGGCAGCAAATATTTGATCATCGGGTCGACCAGTTTGGCCAAATATTCGTTTGGAAACCAACCGGTCGGAATAAACAAGGCGGTAATCAAGCCCCAGGCGATAAAAGCGCCGATGTTCGGCATGACCATGCCGCTAAGCGCACGTCCGAACCGCTGCACCTGCACCCGGATTCCGCCGCTTCCCTCTGGTTGTGCTTTGGTTTGTGCTATAGCCATAAAGAGAAACCTCCTTCAAAAATTGTGCGGACCACCACAAACTTTAGGATTTACCGTGTTCCTAATCTCATCCTAATTCAAAGCGCTTTCTTTCTCAATCAAATCAAAATGCGGTTTCGTCATGATCGTTGTTGACAATTTTTTAAGAGCAGAAAAAAAGCCGCCCGCTCTATTTACGATAAATAGATGGACAGCTCTTAGCATTTCCGCAGGCGGAAGCAAATATATATTTTTTAAGAAGAAGCTTGGATCTGCGGGAATTCCTGCACGATCTCCTCGCCGAAAAACAAGTCGTCCAGGGAGCTTAGCGTCCCGTCTTCCTCCACTTGATAAACCGACATTTTGTCGCCGTTCACCGTCAGTTCGATAAAGCATCCCCAGCAGTAAAACTGATGGGAACCGATTTTGCCGATATCCTTGGAATTGCAATTTGGACATTTCATCATTGACCGACCACCTACCGTTCGTAAAAATTCATGGTTTTTCAAGCAGCTGCTCGCTGCTGCGGGGCACCATGATCGCATTTTCCCCTCGGGTCATTTCCGGGACAAAGGGGAGCACTTTCCGCCCTTCCATCAAATCGGTGAAAAACCCGTCGCTTATTTCAATTCCAGTAATTGTGTTTCCCAATTCGTGTTCAAAATAAACATCCGTGACGTATCCGATCCGAATCCCGTCCTCCGTAAGTACGGACAGATCCTTCAATTTGCCGGGTCCGGACAAAAACGTATTTTGTATATGCTCGGCTTCCCATTTGCAGACAGCCTGTTGATTGCGTATCATCACAGCATCCTCGCCGTAAGCGACGATATCGTCCCAGAGCACCGCCTTGATGCTGGAATGAAAAAGAGATCTGTTCTCCAGCTGAATGCCCGTGATCGACCAATCGCTCCCCAGCAAGACATCAAGAACTTTCCCGACCCGCTTGCCTTGTTCCACGTCAAAGACAGCCAGGCCGATCATTTCCTGCATTCTCATGAACCGCCGACACTCCCTGCTGGCATTTCCCTTGGTTGCTTAGCTTAATTTCTGCCTCCCTCCGCAAAAGCTAGAGGCCCCCCGTTACGAGTGCCCATAACTTCTTTTACGGAGACGTTCCAAAATGGTTGCAATTTTTTCTGCGGTTTGCGCAATTTCTTCTTTAGTATTACCCCATCCGAAGCTAAAACGAATCGCCGAACGCAAAAACGCCTCAGATACGTGCATCGCCTCAAGCACATGCGACGGTTCCAGCGACCCCGAGGTACAGGCCGATCCGCTTGAAGCGGCAACGCCTTCCATATCCAGGTTCATCAGCATCGTCTCCGAGTCGCACTCGGGAAAACTGATGTTGACGATATGCGGCAAGTGCTCCGCAGGGTGGCCGTTGACGTGGAAGCGTTCGCGCGTAATGCGCGCCTCCAGCGCGTTCAGCAATCCCCGGCGCAGCTCCGCCTCGTGGGCGGCCCGCTCCTCCCGCTCAGACACAACCAGTTCCACCGCCTTGGCGAAGCCGGCGATCCCCGCCATGTTTTCGGTTCCGGCGCGGCGTTTTCTTTCCTGGAGGCCGCCGTGCAGAATCGGCTCGATCGCCAAGTCCTTCCGAACGTACAATGCCCCGACTCCTTGCGGACCATTGATTTTATGCGAGGAGAAGCTCATCAGATCGACCGGCAGCCCGCTGCAGGCAATCGGCAGCGAACCGAGCGCTTGCACGGCGTCGACGTGAAACAGGATATCCCGCTCTCTGGCGATTTGTCCGATCTCCGCGACCGGCTGAATCGTACCGACCTCGTTATTGCCGTACATCACGCTGATCAGGATCGTATCCGGGCGAATCGCCTCCCGCACCTGGTCCGGATGCGCCTGGCCGTACCGGTCGACCGGGAGATACGTCACCTCGAAGCCGTCTTTTTCCAAACGCTCGCAGGCATGCAGAACGGCGTGATGCTCGATGGACGTCGTAATGATGTGGCGCCCCTTGTCTTTACGGGCAGCGGCCGCACCGAACAGCGCCAGGTTGTCGCTTTCCGTGCCGCCGCTCGTAAACACCAGCTCGTCCGGACGGCAGCCGATGCGCGATGAGATCGCGTCCCGCGCCCCGTTCACAAGCCGTTTGGCGGCGCGGCCGTAAAAATGCACGCTTGAGGCGTTGCCGAACTGCTCCCGCATCACGTTCAGCATCGTTTCCGCAACCAGCGGATGGACCGGGGTGGATGCGGCATGGTCGAGATATATGTGAGTCATTTTCCTTAGCCACCTTAAACGAAGGGATGCCGGGTCATGTTCCCGACTTTTTTAAGAGGTAGTTCAAAAAGTCCGCTTTTGATCACGAAGTGAATCAAGAAGCAAACTCGACATCGAATCTTGAATTCAGCCGGGCCTTCCGTTGCTCACGTACCCAAAACGTACGCTCCGCTACTCAGTCCCTAGCTTCATCCAACCTTCTCGGTGCTGAAAACCGGCCTTTTTGAACACACACTTTAAGCAGTCTTATTCTATATGATTTTCCGAAAAAAAACTACTCATGCCTGAAATGCGACAATTTTCTATCTTTTCTTCCTTTATCCCCCGGTCCAATACCGCAAACTGTACGCAGCCAAACCGCAGGCTGTTATACTGGAAGCCGTCAAGCCGCCCGTTCCCGAACCGTCCGCCCCCGAAGCGTTCGAGGGTCCGTAACGGGCGCGAAAGGCCCGTTGGGGAAAGCAGAAAGCAGCCCCCTGTTCCTTTCCGCCCCTGCCCTGTCGAACAGGGGAGCCGCAACATCTAATAACCTGACGAATCGTTTCAAAAGAGGGGTTGTCCTATGCTGAGAAGCGTGATCATCAATGCTGACGATTTTGGCCTTTCGCCGGCCGTGAACTGCGGCATTATCGAAGCTTATCAAGCCGGAGGCGTTACGAGCACCTCCTTGATGGTCAATATGCCCGGATTCGGCGATGCGGTGAGCCGGGCCGAAACGGCTCCCGGACTCGGCATCGGCCTGCATTTTAACTTGACGTACGGCCGCCCGGTTTCTAGTCCCAGGAAAGTTCCTTCGCTGGTGGGGGAGGACGGCGTTTTTCATGGCGTAGATTACCCCGGCGGCAGGGACCCGCGTGATGTGAGAACGGAGCTTGCCGCGCAGTGGAAGCGATTTATGGAGGCCGGTCTCCGGCCGACGCACTTGGATTCGCATCACCTGCTGCACCAAACCGATCCGGCGATATACAAGGTAATGGCGGAAAAAGCTTGCCGGGAAAACGTTCCCCTGCGGAGGTCGCAAATCGATCATCGATTGCGGGGTTTGCCTTCCCCGCGCATGACCGATGCGATCCTGCTGGATTCGTATGGAGAACATGAAGGGAAGCTCCGCTTGATCAAGCATCTCTGCTCGCTTCGCCCCGGGTTTACGGAAATCGCCTGCCACCCCTGGCACGTGGATGAAACTTTGCGCCGGATTTCGGATTGGACGGACATTCGCGAACGGGAGCTCTCCGTATTTACCGATCCGGCGATTCCGGAAGTTTTGAGACATCTGAATATCCTTCCCGTGAATTACCGTGCGCTGTCGTACAAGTCCGCTTCGGCCAGCCGCAAAGTCCGCAAAGTTAAAACACGGCAGGCATCTCGCCGCGCGCTGCCTGCCCAAAATATGAAGAAGCGCCCCGGGACGGTATGATACACCGGCCCGGGACGCTTCTTTATCCATCGGCTTATTCGGCTTGCTCCAGAATTAATCGACGAGCTCTTCCACCGGTACCGTGGCCAGCGCGATCGCCGTGTCGGTCACCCCGTAATAGATGTAGAGCAATGAATCAGATCGTCCGAATAGGTGATCCACATCGCCGCTTTTTCCGTGCCGCAGGCTTCGCCAACGTATTCTTCCGGACGCCGCAGCAGCACGTACTTGCCGTTTATTTTTTCCGGGAACAAAATGTCGTAAGGAAACACCCCCATTGGGGGCCATTCACGGGAAAATAAGGACAAAAAAGGCCGCTAATCGGGATGAACCTGCTCGGCTTCGGGGGATAAGAGCATAAAGTGCTGCTATTGTATGAAAGCCGGCGGTTCGCTGTTCCAGTGGCCGGCGGTCAAGCCCCGGATTTCTAGGATAAGCCCAAAAAAGAGCCTGCAATGCAAATCCGCAGGCTCTTTTTTGGGCTGACTTTTGTAATTGCTTACTTTATCTAAGGCCACTCAAAGCCGCCATCAGCAAATATGAGCTGACTTCGCATGAGCCGTCAACAGCTGACTGCAGACAAAATCTTAAATATAGAACATATATTTTAACACATCTACAGGGAACAATAAGAAACGAGTTACACCCACAAAGGATAAGGGATTGTCCGATTTGTTTGCTAGTTCTGTCTACTTAAAAAAACATCAATTTACAAACCCGATTGCGGGTAAAGCGCGGGTAACGGAACCAAAGTAAAAAGACCACCTTGACTTTTAGGTGGTCTTTTTTTAATGATTATGTCCTTAGAAAAGTAATATCATCAATCGAAATTCCGTATAACTGCGTTAAAGATCGAGCCATTTGAAACGGAATTTTACGAGGGTCGTTTTCAAAATATTCTAACCTATTAGGACTGATGCCTAATTTAAAAGCCGCTTTTCGTAATGATATTCTTTTGTTAATGCGAGCTTCTCTGATGCTTTTTTGTCTTCTGGCGTTTTTCACATCAGATTCGTTTGTCATAACTCCATCTCCTGCATATGCTTATTTTTGTTTACTGCCGATTGATGAAATATTAAAATTACAGCGATACAACTTATCCAACTACAAACTAAGCCAACTTTACTTTCCTCATCCCAGTTTGCGACGATGAAGCCACTCTAGCGATCCAAGTATGTAAGCGTTGCTTCAAGTACTTTAGTACTATTACGGCTCTCATCAGAATTGATCCTATATACCCCTCTCATTCCAAACTCCCCCCTCATTAGGTTTGTTATTCCCAATTATACAAGAACACTAGTTCCTATTCAATATAAAAATTGCCGATATGGTAACTTCATTACCAAATAGTCAATCTAAATATTTCATCTTTTTTCCTCCTGCACATAGTAGACTTGAATTCCTGATCAGGCTTACATCAAGCATACTACTGAAGAACTAAATTGTTTGTCGAAGGCAGTCGTAAAAAATCGACCGTTCACCCGGTGCGAACGGTTCTCATTTCATAGAAAATCGCTCATTTTCTTTATATTCCTGCGTGATACTGTCACATGCTTGCCCTCGCATTTTTTGTCGAAAAACGCCGCCTTCGAGATTTTGTCATACTTTCGTATCATCTTCATGTTCGCAAGATTAGATTTTTCGAGTGAGGTAAATCCATGTGGGGATAACAATAGAGCAAAGTCCTTCAAAGTTCGGGGCGGATAATACGAGGCGTCAGCCGTGTGTATGATGACTCTATCACCTTCGGAGGAGAAATAAAGGATGTCTGTGATTGGCAGTTCGTGTGCAGTGCCGTTAATGCTATGTATGGCTATGATCTTCATGTTGTTCACCCCGATGTTTGATGCCATATATGATTAAAGTAACATTTATCACTACGGGCTTTCTATAGAGATATTTTCCTAGTTCTGATATGCCGCTTGATATTAACCACTACACGCCTGTTGATCATCATGAATACGATTTACCTTCCGATGCAAAACAATAGACCGCTTTGGCATATGCCTCTGCGGTCTATTTTGTCAATATTTAGTCCAGTAATCAATATTGGAGTTTGTTGTTGACGGGGAAAACTTGGCCCTTGACGTCTGTTGCTCCCGTTCCCATGCCTCCAGGATAGTTATCGTATCCAGCGCCGGACGATCCGGCCAGAAGATATATTCTTTTTGTACAAGGCTGTCTAACGTCTTCTCAATGTCTGCGTATTCATGATAAGTTAGGCGTTCCAACTCGGGCTTGGTGGGGTTACGTTTGTACTTTAGGCCAAAGTTGTACAAGATTCTCAAGAGTTTACGTTCAAAATCAGATAACATTCCAGATCACCTTCATCGATACTTGATTAGTTTAATACATCCTTTGTGTTCCGATCATTCCAATAACCAGGTGCTGTTGAAAAGGAATTTATAATTGATTCAATATCGAAGCCATCCCAGTACATAACGAAAAAGGTACATTCTTCATCTCGATACCAAGGCTTTGAAAGCATACGATCCGGTTCGCCAAATCTATCCGAAAGAATGGGAAGCAGACTTGCATTCGGCAGCGGGCCATAATCAACAACAGACACAGCTAAGGTTTGATTTCGAAAGGATGCGCAGTAGCTGACGTTATCTAAAGGATCAATATAATTTAGTTGTGTCTCTGGCATAGCATGTGCTTTGTAAATTAAGGTGAACACCTCTAACAACGTTCGAACCGGTAGCTTATCACAAATTGCCGGTGTATAACCCCCGTCTTGCTTCATTGAAATTCACACTCCCTTGGATAAGAACGTACGTTTGTATTATATGCGAATATGCGTTCTGTATTCAAGCAATAAAAATTCCTGCTAAAATAATAGTATATAAGCCTGAAAGGAAGAGTTAATTTTTGGAAACCTTGGCTATTCTACTATTTTTATTCGGATCCCTCGGTGCTATAGTCTTAGTTATCATTGGTACTATATTTGCAATCCTGAAAAAACAAGGAGTCAAAAAGTATTTTCTTTTAGCCGCCGTTTGTTTTTGCTTAGTTATTGTCAGTTTCTTTGTTATACCAACATCCCAGGAAACAATTAAATCCGCCAACACAAACTCTAATAACATTGTTTCTAATGATGTCGCCAAAAAAGAAGATGAAACCAAAGCAACTAAAAAATCAAGTAATGAAACAGCCCAGAAATTAACGACTGGGAGTATTCAAACTCCAAACACACCACAGAATAAGCTTAAAGCGACCGATTCCTCAACCTCATCAAATTCTGATGCATCCAGCTACGATATCAAGATTTCATTTCCTGTAAGCAAATACCCAGAAACGGCCGAACACATCAAAGAAGCGATTAAAGCAGGCGAATCGGCTGTATGCACTATCGACAGAAAGGGCGCGGACGAAAACCGCAAAGAATCGCTGGATGGCGTCGAAACTAAGGACGGATATGACCGCGACGAATGGCCGATGGCGATGTGTGCCGAGGGTGGTAGCGGAGCCGACATCGAATACATAACCCCCGCAGACAATCGCGGCGCAGGGAGCTGGGTGGGGAACGCGTTGGAAGATTATCCTGACGGAACGAGAGTGTTGTTTACTTTCGCAGAGACAGCAGTCGCTAAAGAGAGCAACGATACAGCAACTAAAGTCAAGAGTAGTACAGGGAGTAGTAGTAAGTCTTCAAGTAAAGACAAATCTTCAAGTACAAATAAATCTTCAAATTCAAAAAAATCATCTTCTAACCAATCAACATCAAGTGCAAAGACCGAATCACCCTCGACAGAATCAGAGCAATCTTCAACTGTGTATTATAAAAATTGTACCGCAGCCAGAGAAGCCGGAGCCGCCCCACTTTATGAAGGTGATCCAGGTTATCGTGCCAAGTTAGACAGAGATAAAGATGGAGTAGCTTGTGAATAATACAGGTATCAAAAGACCATCCCTAATTAATTCGAGGTGGTCTTTTTTCAATATTTCATGTTACCACTCTTTATCACGTTTTTTACGTACTGGTTGTACCGGTTCCACAAGTTTTTTGCAATAATTCCAGCATCATGGGCATCCGACGAGATTATTCGTGTGGCAAAAAAAGACCACTTTGGCTTATGCCTCTGTGGTCCTCGATACTCTTTTCGATTAGATCAATAGTTATTGATTATATTCACTCACTTCAAACGTCAGCACGCGGTCAAACAGAATGTAGTCCTTACGGCTTGTGAACGGTCCTTTATTGTTATCATGCTTATTAATGGCATATGAAGCTGTTCCTGTTCCCGACTGTTTAGCTTCGTACCAGTCGATAAAGTCATTGACTTCTTTCATACTCAGATCGAATTCCTTCTCTAAATAAACATTTGGTTGCGATAGATGCAATTGATATTGATGCGGACGGAACTTTGGTAGATATCGATACACCAATTCCACCTATTGATCCAACAGAACCTGACGAACCTTCAAATCCAGAGCCAGAACCAGAGGAACCGACTACACCAGAACAACCATCCGGCAACCGAGCTATCTTAGTAGGTGCTGAATGATTCTTCTACCCCGTCAATAACTATACGAGAATCATTTGAACGCGCATCCACCATAACATCAATTAGTCTTAATTTAGTACCTGAGAATTTGAACTCTACAGAAGCTCCGATTTGTTTAGTAGCCTTGATTCTATTTTTATAGTAACCCGAAGTGTTATCCCCTATGTGATTGATCCAGTCTCCAGTATATTTTGCATATTTATCAAGTTCAATGTCATCAATTCTTTGCCAGCCCTCTTCAGGAGCAGTTAGTTGTTCACCAACTGTTGCAGCGTATGTATTTGTACCTGTGAAAACTAAGAATACAGCTAAGAAAAGTGCAAAAATAAAACTGGTTTTCTTTAAATTTTTTTTCTTCACAAATAGTCCTCCTAAATCATAATTAAACAATCTTTATTCTAGTCATAAAAAAATAATTGTCTAAACAATTACTTGCTGATCTATAAAAAATATCTAAATATTTTGCAATTTTCTTTTTTATGGAACAAAAAAAGCCCACCGACCATTTAGGGACAGTGGGCTTTTGATATGCTCTCGAAAGACTTCCACACTCTGTACTTAGACCTGCGAAAAAGTTTAGAGAGGGGCGGGGATATTCAATTTTCGTCTTTTGTCTCTGAATCAGACTTTTCCTTTTCCGAAGATGCTCGATCTTGGATATATTCTTCCTGAATAGCATCGTACCTCCCCTTAAAATCAACATACGTATCGTATGAGCAGGTTTCGTTTCTATCGGTATATAACAGAATATCTTTATACAACATGTTCAGCTTATTGAGCATAGCAGCTTCTTGACCGGAACGTGTTTGATAGTTTCCGAAAGCCTCCCATGTATTCACAGCAGTTAACAGGGCACTTAAAATAACCGCCAAATTTTTAACCAATAAACCTACATTAATCCCAATTATTGTTTCCTCGGTATTCAAAGTGAGCCCTAATGTTATTGTAATGAGAAATGAAATGAATATTGACGCAAGTTTAAACCTCCATGTCTTCTTCTTAAGAAGATTTCCCGTGGTTTGGCAAGCAGTCATATCCATTTCAACAAATTTAAGTAATATTTGTAATTTAGACAAAACCGCCTTAGAATCTAAATTGTCCATGATACACCCTTATCCATGAATAGATGCAGTTATCGACCTCAGATACTCGAAAATTGGTTCATTTTGTATTTCGTTATTAGCCACAACGTCCTCTAAGGTTACCTCATCGCTAAATTCTTGTGAGTTGTCCCCTTCATCATTCCAGATTTGACTATCTAAAGACGAAGGGGACTGAACTTTTAAACTTGGATTGCATCCTTTTAGAACATCATACGCACTGTTCTCGTCAAATGACGAACTTCGTGTATTTTCTTTGGTTTCTTTGAGTTGAAAGTTTATCTTTACGTACCTAGCGATATCCGATACTTTGTAAGATCTATCGCATTCGTCACAGTATACTATATTATCTAAATCATCTAGATCCTCATGTGTTAAGTATATACGACTCGTACATTGAGAAGATGAACAATCAATATAGTAGATCATTTCAAAAATACCATCATCTTTTGCGAATAACATGAAGAACTTCAGAGCTATATCCGACTTGATTTTTGCAAAATTAGCAAATTGAAATGGGCTTAGGATTTTCCTATGATGTGAGTAGCTTGAATTAATAAAATTCTCGAGTTGGGCTACTAAGGAGACAGGGAACTCAGCCGAAATCAGCTTATTATTATTAAAAATTTTCAGCAACCTTTCGTAATACATATTCTTCCTTCTCCCTTCTACCTACTCTCAAACGTGAATAGTAATAAACTAATAGTGCGCCGTTCTTAGACTCTATCCTAACGTCAACATAAGAACCTGGGAATTTCCAGTGAAAGCCTCCTTCTTGCATTTTTCCAGTTCTGTGTATAATTTCTTTAAGCTGCCAAAAAACTTGTTGGCTATACACGGGAGACCTTTTCTCTGCATTTTGCGATGCTCTACTATAATCCCCCTCGCGAAATCCAAGTTTAAATACCCACCCTTTTTGAAACCTTTTTTCTTCCATTGTTCTACTAATATCCTGGTAGATAACGGCTTTTATTTGTTTAACATACTCTTCTTTAATCTTTGAATCAAGTTCATTTAAGCCGACATTCTTCATGAAACTTTCAATATGATGAATAGTTTCTTCCGTCATTTTAGAATCCAGAATCGCTTCTGCTTCTAAGCTCAAATCTGCAAATAATTTGTATATTGTTGAGTTCACACTGTCTTCGTTAAGCTGCTTTAAACTTATATCCATCCAAGAAAATGTACCATCAAAGGTTCCTCCTCCCGAAAGCACAGTTTTTATTGAATTGATTATGGAAAGCGGTTCTCCTTCCATTCTTGAAAATTGATTCTGGTTAAATTTCATAATAAGAAAATCGTGTTCAAAGTCTAAAGTAACCCCACAAAAAACACTTGTTCTACCATACTCTAACGAAAGAACTGCAATTCTAAATAAAAAATGTAAGGATTTCAACTGTCTATTTTCGAAAAAGTCGGCTCTCGTTGTACAAAGGTTGATCCGATCAGTATTATCATCCCAATCAACTAAACTTTGATTATAATTCAATTGCGGAATTCTAGTAAATAATGGTACTAAATCATCAATACTTTTTGGATTCTCATGAAAATAGCTATTAAATCTGTATATATAATGTATATTGTTATTCGCATAAAACAAATGTTCAAATACAAATTGGTCAACGATTTCGGGTGTTAAAGTTCCTTCCTCTTCAGACAGAATTTCTTCTTCTAAGAGTTTTAAGTATTCCGTATATTTCAATTCTGTGCTAGAAGCGTTTATCCTAGTTGTTCTACCTTTGACATCATTTTCAGATAAGAATAATTTTAATTCTCTAATCTGAATATTTTTTAACACTCTCTCAGTAAACAAAGTAATCCCCTCTCATATATGTATGTAAGGGGCACCAATATATGACCGTTGACAAAAACCAACTTCACCGTATGTCTTTATAATAAAATTAAGACATATACAAAAGATGAAATGTCCCAAGCACTTTTTTCTTATCAACAGACATAAAAGGTATCCGCCCTTTTGTCTGTTTTTATTTTATAAGAAATTGTAGAATATTGGAAGTAATTAATTGTTACAAAAGTCCTATTTTATGAATTTAATTACTTTAGAAAAGAACCTTTTAAGGAAAAGCCCACCAACTTTCAATGAAGGTTAGTGGGCTTTTGTATTTAATCATTTTGTTTCGGTTGTCCCGAAGCAACTCTTAATGCGTCGGCTAACCGACCGATCTCTTTTTTCTCCGAAGCTGTCTTCGCTACCCCGTAAGCCGATTTAAGATATTTATCGATTATTGCATTCGCGTCCTTTACATCCACTTTAGGTAGCTCCTTTGCATAATAATTTATAAGGTACTGAGTAGGCTCTACAACTCCGCTTTCGTCCGAAGTGAATCCATAAGACGGCGAAGACTTCTTACGAATCTCGTAATGCAAATGCGGGCCTGTAGATACTCCTGTGCTGCCCTGACGACCGATCATTTGACCTCGTTCAACGCGCTGGCCTACTTTAACAGCAGCGATTGATAAGTGGGCGTAACAGTGTAAGTACCCCTTATTATCTTTGATTGCTACTGTGATACCATATCCGCCGAATCCAGATCCTTTAGCGCCTTCCTTAGCGTGGATAACTTCGCCAGCTACAAAGGCATAAATCGGTCCATTGGATGGTGTAACGAGATCAACGCCCTTATGGAATTTCTTTGTTTTATATACCGGATGTATCCTATATCCAAATGGACTCGTCAACCGATATCCAACGAATGGATTATACATCTTTTGCACTTCCGCTCTTTTTGAATTGTTTTATAAATTGGTTTCCATACACAGCGAAGGCACCACAAAGGATGCCTTGGATGATAGCTTGCACTGTGAAGCCGCAGAGAAACAACGCAAATACAATAGAAAACGCGGTTACAATGTAAATGATCGACCAGTCTGGAATCCGTGGCGTTTGTTTTAATACAAATCCGATGATCCAGCATACAACTACCACTGTGGCCAACTCCGGGCTGATATAATTAGCTACAATGCCCCATACTTCGTTTATATCCATCTTTTATCACTCCTGTTCGATTTCCTGCATCCGCTTGTCCAGCGCCGCAATGTCTTCCGTATTCGCAGCAATCAGCCGCAAAAAGTTCCTCCGCAGGCGATTGACCACAATCGCCGTTTCTTCCCGGGTGATCTGCGCCCCCGGGCGACTCCCGTCAAAATACCCATTTGCCACCGCCTCGGCCCAGTTTTCCGCAGCCCAAGCGCTCACTTTGTTAATATCACGTTCTGCCACTTTCTCCGCGTCCTTTCCGGTTATTCCAGCCCAAGCTTTCAATTCGGCGAGTGTGCCATTAAATTCGTTCAGATCGACATATCCACCCAAGCCTGCCACCTTCCTGCTGCCGTTCTGGCGCGTTCCGCCGTCCTTGCCGTCCGAATACTGCCAGAATGTCCATTGACGCCACGCCGAGACATCCGTAGGTACCTGCGTGCTGTACCGAGCTATCCAAAGCGGATATGCGCCCAGGAGAGGGCTAAAATTCGATGCAAAACTGTTTCCTGTATAGACGATTGGCCGTTTGCCAGTCAATCGCTCCAACTCAAACAAAAATGTTTCGGCTACGTCATTGACCTGCGATCTGCCCAGGCCGCCCGGGTTGTTCTCATAGTCCATGACAGGCGACAGATCGAGCGGAACGCCCTGAATCGTATTGGCGAAATGTCTCGCTTCTAGTTCAGCCGCGCCGGTGCTGGTTGCATTGACAAAGTGGTATGCTCCTACGAGCAGCCCGGCAGCTCGCGCCGCTTTGGCGTTGTTTTTGAAAGTAGAATCAACAAACGTCTTGCCCTCACTGGCTTTTAAAAAAACGAACGAGATCCCGTCCGCCGCCACCTTTGCCCAGTCAACGTAACCGTTATGATGACTCACATCAATCCCCTGAGCGTTTCCTTGTTTACGTGATTGCACGTTTAACCACTCCTTTCTATCATCCGATTAGTTTCCAAATAAGAGTTACAGCCCCGCCTATTCCCCCTGTGATAATGGCTCCGATTACCGTTCTCCAAAGCCAAGTGATATCACCCTTCACTTCTGATATTTCTTTTTTCATATCGTCAATTCTGTGATGGGCCGATTTGGAGCGTTGCTCGGCTTCGCGTGCGATATCGTCAGATTTGTCCATCTTCTCAATCAATCTATTTATGTTGGTTGCCATATCGCCAATCGCCCTTACGCTTGCTTCCTGGCTCCCTTCAAGCTTTCCTATCCGACTGTTTATCTTCGTCAGGATCTCCATTTCCGGATTGCTCAACTTCCCCGCCTCCCTCCTCCGGCAATTCTTGCTTCAATTGTTTTGCAAGAAAATCCCCGATCCGTGAATCTAATTCGATTAGGATTTCTCTCTCACGTTGCGGATGATTATCTAATACCGCATTGATTACTGATACAAGTTCATCCACCGGTCTTGTTAGGTCAAGTTGTATTCCGAGCAAAGGTTTAATTTCAGCCAAGCTATCCGCCTCCTTTTCATTCAAAACAAAAAAAGAACACCCTCATAGAGAATGTTCTTTGTCAGTTATATTGTAGATTGTATTTAGTGCTAGGTTACTGCGTATGTATCGGTCTACATATCTAGGTCATCCAGATCCATGTTTTCATCTTTCTGAATAATCTCATCTTCCCCCGTTAAGTGTACTTGAATCTTATGTACAGATTCGAGGAGTGCGCCAAACCCCATGAAAAATAAACCGATAACAAGAGCGGGTACCCCGATAATCAAAGTTTCGACGATAGATTGGTTAAAGGCTCCAACAAGAACTCCAGCCGCTATGCCAACTATAAGTGCCAACGTTCCAAAATGCTTTAATGTGTTATGCAAAGATTAACCTCCATTACTCGCTAGATGCTTGATATATTAGTTTAATGCTTCAAGAGCAGCATTTACCTCTTGAAGCTCTGCTTTGTATTCTGCGATAGCAGCTTCGGATTCCTTGATACTTTGTTTCATCCTTTCGATATTCTTGTTTGTAATCTCCAATGTTTTTGGGAAATCACTGGAATCTTTGCTTTTTTCAACTCTTTCAAGATTGATCGTCGTTTTCTCTTTTCCCTCTTCAGCATTAATAATATACCCTTCCAACTTTGCTTTTCTTTCTTCTAACTCATCCTTGGGCCAATTGGCAAATTTCCCACTTGTAGCCTTACCTTCTGTAACAGATTCGGGCTCCGTTTGATCTGCTGTATTCGTCGTGATTTGAATCGATTTACCATTCACTGCTATATTCGCCCCTAACGAGTCGGATACAGCCCGAAGAGGAACATGTGCCTTACCTTCAACGACAATAGCATTTTCGGATAAGGCGGCACCATTTACACTGACCTTATATTCCCCTACGACCTCTTTTCCGACCATAGATTTAACTTGATCTGCAAACGCGCTTCCTGTTGTTGCGAGAACTGCGCCAATCACTACTCCAATTAATAAATACATCCACTTCTTCATATCTACTAACCCTCCAATTGATAAGTATATCCTGATATTACCACTGGAGGATTGTTCCAGTAAATAATTATGGTGAAGTTATTTAGGTATTTTGACTGTCGCTACTGTTTGATGTCGACTGTAAAGCTTTAGGTTTCGAGTGTCTGGATCAAAAGCAGCGTTTATAACTGCGTCCTGGTAAAAATCACCTCGTAACGCATCGATTTTCCTCTCTACCCTATCAAGCGCCTCCTGTAATTGATCGATTTGACTAACATCGAGCCCACTTACAACGGCACGTGAAAAATCAACTTCTCCCCTAAAGTACGTCAAATCGTCCCGGGACTCAATATATATCCCGCCCATATTACCGATTCGAAGTCCGTTTGAATCTCCATAAATATCACCTCTTGGACTTCCGTTATCAGAGAATACCAACCCGCCGCCACCATGGGTTTGACCAAGGGATACGACTTCTTCTCCGCTTGAATTGTAGCCTATAACTCCGCCGGAGTTGATCTCGATTCGCCGCCCACTAGCTGCTGTACGGATAAGTGCGCCGGTTATTGTACCGCCTGTAAACGTCGAGGCCGTGATATCACCTCTAAATTTACCAGAACCAGCGTACATATTTCCCGCTGTATCAACGGTAAACTTGCCATCTCCGATATTAATGCTGCTGCCGACAATGGAGCCTTTAGAAAAGTTGGAGCTATTGATTTGAGCGCTATTCGCTGTGAGTTTATTAGCTACGAGGTTGCCCTTCATGTCTACCCTGAACGGGGCATCATTAAAATTTGCATTCCCAGCAGACAAGCCAACATGATTTAGAAGTATAATGTCATTCCCGCTGCCGATTGAGAGGGATTCAAAGTTACCAATTTGACCGATGATTCTTTCCCCAATAATACCATCCGCCGTTACAGCCGCCCGGATAGTCTTCCATCCGTCTGTACTTACCCCAAGGCCTGCTGCTGTTAATCGTACTTGCCGCAAAGGATTGTCCTTTTCTCTTGCTAAAATGCCTCCATCGGGAGGATAGACCAATTCTGTTTTGGAATTGTTGATGTCGATAATAACTTGCTTTGCCGCTGCTTCGAATACTTCCGTTCGGATCTTACCGTTCGAAAACATATTATCGACCAGATCTTTGCTCTTTTGTAAGTCAGCAATAATATCTTCATAGTCGCGCGGCTTGACGTTTGAAATGGTCGGTTGACTATGTTCACTCCGGCTATACGGATACTCGATAAGCTCGGTTATCCTGGCTTTTAGCTTATTCATACCCATTTTAGGATCGATGCAAGTGACCGCATCACCCAAGCCTGGTTTCGGTTCAGTATTGTCAATTTTAAATAAATCGGCTGCTGAAATGGTTGCTTCCAATTCCGGTTGTTCCTGTTCCCGGAGTTTGTTCCTCATGGCCTCAAGCAAGTCTTCCGCTTCCTCTATGTCCTGATTAATCAGCTCCCCGTCGAAAAATGGAACGCTGTCACTACCCCAAAACGAAGCATATGGGGAAATAAGATAGTTTACTGCCAGTTTCCCGTTAACGATGGCTCCAGGAACCTGAGAAAGCAAAGCCCGCTCCTCTTCGGTCAATTTGGATGCATCCATACCGATAAACGTCCGGCCATCCTTCATTTGCCCGAATAAGCGAGTGACAAGCTTCTCACCGATGTCTTTGAACGAACTGCTTACAATGTTTTTCTTTAGCCGGTATTGAAGCCCACTGTCGCTTCCAATCTTCTTCTTGATGTGGATCACGAAATTATCGGGTTCCACTTCACACTCGTACATCTTGATTACGTCGTTAAGCGCCTGTAAGCAGTCCCCACGCCCCCAATCCTTTACGTCATGCAAAGCAAAGGTATCGTGAATCTGAAATGTAAAACGCCCGCCCGTAGCTGCTGAAATCTTATCAGTTAATGTTGAAATATGGACCCCATACGCCTCATCAATGTAACTCGCATAAGGGAATTTAAAGTCCACCAGCTTGAACATGACGTGGTTACAATAGATATTCGCCGTCAACTTCCGGCCTTCGCGCGACCTGCTACGGGACTGGATAACATAAAATTGGCCACGCTCGTCTCGAACGTGGCCTTTAAGTTGGATTTTCTCTAGGTAATCATCTGATGTCATCGGCACCATGAATGTAATTTCATAGTCGCTGTTGATTCGTCTTTTGCACTCGATGTTGTAAGCATCAATCAGCGTACCAGTGCGTCTGAAATTTTTATCGAATACCTGCATTGTTGGATTAGGCAAGATATCGCCTCCTTAATACAAAAACTTATCCCGGTGGGTAATCCGAAACAGAATTGTCCGACCGGTCGCTGGGTCCGTCCAAGTAAGTCTGTTTTCACCAAGATTCAGGTCGAAGAAGTCTCCGTTGTACAAATGGGATACATTTACTCCATTGCGCGTGATTTTGAATTTTCCCGAGTCAATGATGATTACGTCTCCAGGGCGAAATGCATCGGTAAACTCGATCCAATCTGTGTGGTACTTACTCGCTTCGGCGAACATCCGACCTTCCCCGGACATACGTCGAGGCTCCAATACAATGCCGCGTATGTTTTCCGCACTTAATCGCCCCTCGCATGACATCCTCTCTACTTGTAACACGTACCCCCGGACAAAAGCCCCTTGTATTCGGCCTTCCCCGGATAAATTAGCCGATAAAGCCATGTACATGTTGAAGTCGAGGGAATATTCTGTGTTCGAGCCCTGATTAACCGTATTAAACGGCATGTTGTTAAAGGCGTTACTGCTGGCATCTGCTTCCATTTCAATTTTGCGAGAGTACATTTGCCCGCTACCAGACAAGTGAGCAGAGAGGTCTATTACGTTCCCCTCTGCTGATCCGGTGTTAAATCCGAGGTTGTTAAAGCCGCCTCCGTTAAACAAATCCTCAGCTCCTTTCCGCTAAGGAAAATTTTCCTTGGCTTATTCCTGTTGTTCAAAGTCAATCTTTGTGATTTCTTTGTACTCCTCCGGCGTAATCTCCCCGAACGGATTTTGCTCGGTTTTCACAGCGCCACGCAGCGCTTCTGCCGTTACCCACTTCATTGTAAAAGCCAACGTCCAGAACTTCATGGTTATTCATCTCCCTTTAATTTAATGATTTCAAGCTTGGCCGCCGTCAACTCCGCACCCAAGGCGCTAATGGTCTGTTGCTGTTGTATACTGTGCAGCCTTGCCGCTGTAAGCTCCGATCCCAACGAACTAACTACCGCCTGCTGCTCGATGTTTTGCAACTTTATAGCCGTAAGCTCCGCGCCGAGCAGATCCGTTGGCGTTGGCTCCTGAGGCTTCGGCTTGATTAGGTCACCGATTTCATTCGGCGTCAGGGCTTCCGACCAATACGCTGTCGGGTCCAGGCTACTGTCTTCGTTCCAGGCCGCCAGATCAAACTTTGGCAGATACAAGCCAGGCGGAACCGGCACGCCGACGATATACCCGGCGGGCTCCGGCTCCTCTGCCGGCCGCTCGTCTTCGGCGGCGGTGTCGACATCTTCCAGCGTCTCAGCGCCCGAATCGGGTTCCCGGACATAAAAAGGGGCGACACCTGAAAAGGCATCGTCCATAATTATGTCCTCGATATAGAGGCCGTCAAGGCCAATTTTAGGTACTGCTTTCAAGTTGATCCCTCCTATTTTGCTAAAAATGAAATGCCATCAAATGATGTTGCAGCAAGTCCCCCGGTTGGAATGGATACATCTCCTGCACTTGTTACTACAATTTCGCCTGAAGTCGGCTGTGTGCTATATGAGTAGCCTAAGAACCTCATATCCCGATCAGGGCGATAGTCTTCCGGCAGTTTAAAGACGGTAGTACCCAATGCCGCAAGGACAACTTGCCCCCTTAAATAAACTCTATCCCCCTGTTTCATATATTGGGGGGTAAATGGTCCATAAGAGGTAGATCCATTCAGTAGTGTTGGTGTTATCCACCCCGGTGCATCCTCGTCCGCCTTCTTCTGCTCGACCACGCTCACACGCTGGAGCGCTTCGGCTACGCCCGCCGTCAGGTCGACGATCTGTGCCTTTTCGTTCGCGGCCAACGTGCCTGATATTGGCTGGATTAGTGATTTGTCGAGTTTGATGTAGGTGACGGAGTAGGCGGCGGTTGGATCGAAGTTTGCCGACAAGAATCTGATGTGCTGTTTGCCGTATGCGTTAGCATCATTTTCGATCTTTGCAAAATTATCAACCCGGTCGTTACGGTAAACCCGTAATATGAGAGACGCCTTGTTCTTCAGTAGACTGCCACTTACTGCGGTATTGTTTATATAATAGTTTCCATTGGCCGGATAGAGCGTAGGATTCGCCCGCTCCCGCAGCACAATCCCCGTACCGACTTCTACCATGTTATCGCCTTCGGTCAGCAACAGGCTACCTTCAGAAACAATTGGTTCAACGCTTTCTTTGGCTAGGCGGTACAGGAGTTGGTATGGAGTCCATTGGCTGTACGTGCCTGTTGGTAATATCTGCGTATCGGCAGGACCTTCCGGAGCTGAAATATCAATAATCGCTACCCATGCCTTAACCCCTGTACCATTGTAGGTACTGGTATGTCCTTGACCGACCGTAAACATCTTGTATCCGTTAAAATACGCCTTAACCTCGTCTTGAGTTGGCTCGTAGTCATCGCCCCAACCACTGTCAGCGCTAGGAATTGAGAGGATAGCACTTTTAATAGCCCCGTTCAAATACCATGAATCATTGATGTTAAAAGCATCATTTTTGGTAAGTAATTTCCCATCATACTTTGTCATCTCCCCTATTGTATCTGTGACAGTTGAGGGGTACACAGCGCCAGGAACAGGGGTTGAAATCGTCCTAAATCCGTCTTTACTTCCGTAAACGGTATAATTAAGCGATCCATCCAGCACAACCTTTTTCCACTTAGCCAACTTAAAATACTGCCCATTTTGTTCAAACAGTATATCCGGATCGCTCCCGTCCGTCGGATTTGCGTGCAACTCCGTTTGAAAAGCAAGCATGTACTTTCGCTGCGGCTGAAACGGCTTAGGTTCGGAACCGACGACGAGGATAGGGTTTTTATAGGTATAGGTACCTGCCACCCCTGTACTTCCGTTATAATTCCCAAAGAATACATATATGATGGAGTCACTTGGATTGAAAGTGACTTCTTGCGAATTTGTCCATGGCACGATTTGAGTGGTGCCATCCCGTGTCGTGACTGCCATATATCCATTATGTTCACAGGATAGGGCGTACTCCATATCTGGTTCTACATCTATCTGGAATTTAATGTAATGTCCTTCCGTGGATACTGTCTTCTGAACCGCCTCATAATCGGAATTAAAACTCCATTCAGACGAAGGATTTGTAATTCCCTCATACTCATAAAGCGGCGGCAGCAGATTACCCGACACACCGATCACATACGGATTTTCTACTCCGATTATGCCGATCCTCCCCTGCCCGTTGATCTCCGTCTTGCCTGTGATCTGACCGAGTTTAAACCTCGCGCCCTTGGCTGCGGTGACCAATTGTAGCCCGAGATTTAGTGTGAGCGGAACGGTTTTTTCATCGTCGAGACGACCATATAAGCCTTCAATATTATCGATAGCGGTGTTCCAGTCCGAAGCGGCAAAATTACGTGCTACCCTCGTTCCTGCTGTCCAAGATCGTGCGATTCCCTCATAACCTCGAATGCAACCCTTTAGTACATTTCCCTCAACTTCTGAATATTTGATTGTCTCTGCAACGTCCCCATTGCCAATTACAGCTATCCCCTCGTTTGGTAGCAGGACAGATATGTCATTAACTTCTATCTCAGTATCCATTTCCGTTATCAGTGCTACTAGCTCTGTTTTAGGCGAGTTCGTTACACCGCGATACATCTTTTTCATTGCTTATCACCTACCCTTCATCGATTACTAGTTTGCCAATAGAGAAACGGATTTGATCGCCATCTAGCACAGTTCTTGGGCGTTTGACTGCACCGTGATATAACAAATTCCCTCCGGTCGCTGCGTCTCTAATACCGATATGCGTTATAAGCCCCCAGTCTGCCGTAGCCTCTGGCATAGATACATCCTCTATGTTTTGTACAACCGCTCGACGATCAACGACAGTCGGCGCGCTAAACTTAACTTGTCTTCTCGCATAGCCGCTACCGGTTACCTCCTGTCCTGTGTCCGCATCTGTTGGGTTGCTAACATAAAGAGCAATATAAACAGCGGATGGAGCGGTAAAAGTTACGCCCCGGAGCGCTGCGTTTAAACAAGCCATCTTCCAGTAATTCGATTTGGATAACAAAATCTCGTCTGCCAAATTAACCCCTCCTAATCTTCGACTTTATATTCATTAAGTATTTTAAAGTTCTGTAAAGTTGTCGTTCCGATATTGGTTAGTACGATCACCGGGCTCGCCCGTTCATCGCCGACAGATTGGACGGATACAACCTGCGGAGATTGTGTAATGGTTAGCTCCGTGATCCTCTCATCACTAACCGGAAAAGGATTCTCGCCCATTTTGATAGGTATTGTTACGTTCCCATCAAAAATCAATTTGTCGATGCTGATTGTTCCGGCATATCGTCCGATGTATCGTTTTCCAGGACGATCAGAGAAGGTAAATATGATATCCCCTTTCTTAGCATTAAAAAGAGCCGCCACTTGGGCGACTCTGTTTTGATAATCAATTGTTGTGTCATTAGCCATAATAATGCATTCGAGGTCAAATGTTCGAGGTCCATAAGTGCTGCCAAAATCTAATTCCCCGTCCCTCTCAGCTATTTCTATGCTGTTGTCCCGCGTCTCCGGTAAGGGAGGGATGTTATGCTTTTTAACCCCTAATCCTATCGACCGAAGATCAATGCCATCAGCAGTTACTGTAATCAACCTTTACCGCCCCCTCTGGATTGCATTCGCCGGATAAAGTTGTCTTTTTCGGTCCAGTATACCCGCGCTGTAGACTCATCTTCAATATAAGTATCTCCTGTTTGCACTGTGTAGTAATTGTGGTTTACCTGCGGATTTGAGCCGCCAGAAGCTGCCGGAAGAGAGAAACTTGGCATTGTAAAGTTAATTGAAGGCATCTTGAAATTGAGCAGTTTAAATAGATTTCTCTGCTGCTGCTCATTAATGTACATTTCCCCTGCATGAGCAACTACAGGAACGGCTTCGCCTCGAATTCCTTGTACTACTCCACCTGACTTAAAATGTTGGAGTTTCCCGGTATCCTTCTTAATCCCGTATTTCTTCCGTAACGCTTCATTCTCAGCGTGGGCAGCAGCCTTGTCTTCAGGTGTTGCCGTTTTAGAGTACCATTTATCAACGTTGTTATTGTAGCGGATTAGGTCCTGATCCTCTTCGGATATTCCACCTCTTCCGCTATCGCCGGAATAGGTAGGCGAAGAAATAGAGTTAATACTGTCCATTTTGGCCTGGTACTCTGCAATAAATTGATCTAGTTGAGCAAGGATTTCAGCGTTTTTCTCGCCCTCTTTAAGAATTTGGATTTGTTTCAAGTCTTCCGCCTTGAATTGAATGGTTTCAGAAAAAGAATCGAATGCGCTGGACAACTCTTCGTAGTGTCGGTTGGCCGCATCAATCTGTTCGTTATAATCCTGTTCCTTTTGCCGCTTTTCATCTTCCAGCGCCTGCTTCTGATCTTCAAGGCTTTGTTTAGCGAGATCACGGTCATGTTCCCGCTGCATGTCCTCGATATCTTTCTGCACCTGTTTTCTTTCGGCGATGCCTTCTGGACCAACAGCCGATTGGAGCAAAGCAAGACGGGCCTGTTTTTCGGCCAACTGACGTTCATAATCCTCTTCAACATAAAGACGTTCCATAGCCTTCAACTGATCGTCGATTGCCTTGATTTTGTCATCTTGCGCAGCCAAAAAAGCGTCCCGTTCCGCCTCAATTGCTTTGATGGCATCGTTTTTAGCGGAATCCATCTTGGATTTGATCGATTTTATGGAGACCGTGACCGTTTGCTGTTCTTCGTCCATGAGTTTTTTCTTCAAGGAATATAATTGTTCTTCCGCCTGCATCCTCTGGTCTGTACCCTCGCGATACATAGCGCGGATTTTTTCCCAAGCTTTGATTTCGTCCTCGGTGGATAACTGCTCCATGGCCTTTTGATGGTTAAGGTTCTTTGTAAACTCGGAAAAGAATTCTTGTTCCGCTGCTTTTTTGGCTGCATAAACCTGCTCATCTAGCTGCATTCTTTCTTCCGATCCGGCTTTGTACCGTGCCTGAACCCGGAGTAGCATTTCCAATTCTTGTTGAGCGGAAACCTCCCGAATACCTTTTTGATGGGAAATCCATTTCATCGAAGCATCGTAGGCTTCTTTTTCCTTCTTAGCGGTCTCTTCTGCCAACTTCTTTCGTAAGTCATAAACTTTCTCGTCGGCTTGAAGCCGCTGCTCTGATCCGGCTTTATACCGGGCCTGGACGCGTTCCCAAGCCAATAATTCCTGCTGAGTACTCATGCGTCCAATAGCCTTCTGATGCTCAATAAATTTTTGCGATGCTTCAAATTGTTTTTGAAGCGGATCATCCTTTTTACTAGATTTTTCTTTGCCATTTTTGCCGGATGACTTCGAGACACCAAACCATTTGTCTTGATATAAGCCGGTCAAAGCTTTGATCTTGTCGTCGTAAGTTTTCATCTCAGCTTCGTATTCGGCATAAATGTCATCGAGTTCATTCCTTTCCGCTTTCGCGGCAGCTTCCCTCTCTGCCATGACCTTTTTGCCTTCTTCTTCAAACTGAGGCTTAAAGTACTTCAAGTCCTCACCGGTTGATAACACATCAGATTGAGTACTAGCGCCGTTTAGTTTTGATTTTAAGTCAGCCAAACTTTTTATTGATTGAGCTTCTATGTGGTATGCCTTCAATCGATCTTCTGTTGCGAGTTTTACATTAAATGCTGAATTCTTTTCAGCCTCAAGTTCATCTATGGCTTTCTGGATTTTGGCTTTTCTAAGGACGTCAACAGCGTCCTTCTCAAATTTCCAACCATCTGCCGTCTTGTAGATGGCGTCCGCAAGCTGCGGGTACTTAAGAATTAAATCGGCTGCATTCTCAGCGTTTAGGGACTGGCCTTCCGATAACTCATATAGCAATTGATTTAGTTCCGATATAGTTGTGCTATTACCTTGAATTTGTTCCTGCAAATTTTCAAATGTTTCTCCGAGCCGGTCATTTGCTTCGCTTAGCTTACCTGATGATCCTGCAAGCTGATCTATTTCGTCAACTGCTAATTGCCCTGCTTGGACTCTAACGTCAGCAAGAGAAGACTCTAATTTATGATTCTCCATTTCTAAATCTTTTACTTTATCGGTATATGAAGAAATCGAATCGATAGAAGTCTTCATATCCTTACCAGTAAACATACCTACGAAAAACTGACCCATCATTTGAGTTACACTATTTTTTAGTGATTCGAGTTTGGTTTTAGCTTTTTCTAACTCTTTTGTGTTTTCTTCAAGCTTTTTAGATAATTCATTTTCCTGATCAGCAAGAACGTTTCTTCGTGATTCTCTTTGAGCTTCAATAAGTCGATTCAAAGCGTTAACCTGAATTTGCACTGCTTCGTCAGTATATTTAGCCGCTTCAAGTTGAGCGGCACCTTCCTTGCCTAATGTCATCTCAAGAGCTTGAGATACTTGATCTAACTGTTTCTTAACTTGGATTTGTTTCTCGTTCGATAGATTTCCTGAATCCATAGATTCCTTCAGCGAATTATGTGCGCTAACGAGTTTAGGGAGAAGCTCAATTTGCCGCTCATATTGACTGATCATTTGCTGACTTGCAGCATCTTCGTCCTTAAGTCTTTGGATTCTATCTCTCTCTGCCTTTTCGGCTGATCCAAGAGTAAAAATATACGTCGCTAATAAACCAACTACCAAAGAGATTCCGGCCGTCCAAGCCGCTGTTGTTGCCATTGCAGATTTAGCAGCAGCAGTATACACGACCATTGATTCAGTGGCTGCAGTATTCATAGCCGCATGCATTTGTATGGCCGCATTTAACGCGGCTTGGGCTTCCCTCCATTGTGTTAGTAGCGGAACTATGGTCTTGTATAATGCTATTAAGCCAGCAATACCGGCTGTTGCTTCCATCGCTCCCTTTGGAATTTTTGTAATACCGATGAGTAGTTGATCGAGAATATCAAGCGAGCTTTTGATTGCAGATCGTAATCCATCATCACCAGCAGTATTAAATATTTCTAATAGTGAAGTTCTTGTTTGGGACGCCTTTCTTTGGATGGTATCCATCTGCACCTTTAGGTACTCCATTGTGCTTCCTGTCGAACCGATCGATGCGGCTGTGCCTAAAAGGATGTCGCCAGCGTTCAATGATGCTGCCAGCTTCGCAAACTGGTATACGCCCCGAGAAATGTCAGCATAAGATTGCGTGAGATCATAGTTCTTATCAATGACCTTTACAGAAAGATCGAGTAAGATATCTTCCGCTTTTCTCCACTGCTCGGTACCGTCAACGACTTCTTTTGTAGCTACGCCAAGTGCTTCGATTTCATTTACTGCCTTCTCCGTTCTGATCGTACCGAGAACAGTCTTCCACATGTTCCCTAGGTTTTCCCCGGAAAGGGCTGTGTTACGAATACCAGAGGAAATAAGGCCGTTCATAAAGTCGAATGAAACACCAGTCTCAGCGGCAATTTTACCTGTTCGTTCAAATGCTGCGCCCAAGTCGCGGGCCGGTGCCATGGTTTCGTGTGCGACTTTTGACCAAGAATCCAACACGCGATTACCAATAACCATCGCATCGTTAGCATTTTCAAGATGGACGGAGTATTGAGACATGACGGATTCCATCATCTCTGTTGAATCAATGAGTCCAACTAAGTCAACGGTTGATAGCTTAGTCGATTGCCGCACCAATTCCTGAACTATGTTAACATCCTTATACATCCGCCCCCATAAACGAGCGGATTCGGTGACGTCATTGATTTCCGCACCTAATTCGTGAGCAGTATGGATGAATCTTTCGGTTTCCGTGCTCAGCTTTTCAGTATTCATCACCATTTCTTTTGTTCCATCGTTATACTCTAAGAAGTAATGCTCGTTAGTCTGGACGTATCCGGCCATTCTTGACTCAATATCAACAAGACCTTCTTTGAGGGCTTTTTGAGCTTCGTGGACGGCTTGGGTAATGGTATGAAATACGAGCGCATGTTGGGCATATTGAGCGGCGTTTGAAAGAAATCCTTTGTTTGCATTGCTGAATAGATAGTCATCAGCTTTATCTATAATCTTCATCCGAGCTGCATGGCGTTCAGCTTCGGTTTCGATTTTGGCATTACCTTGTTTTAATTGCTGCAATTGTCTATCGAGCTTTGCTTGAACCAGGCTCTCTTGTGAACTAACCAAACTTGTTCTCTGTTGAAGTAAAGTCATCCTTTGTTGGTGTTCACGTTCCTGTTGTTCTATTGCAGCCTGCCTCTTATTGACAATGGCCTGTTGTGCCTTTAGTTTCGCATCAACGAGATTGTTCGTTTGGTCAAGCTGCTGCTTTTTAGCTACCAAAAGCTCCGCTTGAGCCGTGCGCTGTTTTACTAACGCCTCAGACTCGGCAAGAATCTTTCTTCGGCGCTCTTCGGATGACAACGCAATTTTATCCGCCGCACTCGCCAAAGCGGTATAGTTTTTCTGCGTAATTGCTAGTTCAGCATTCAGAATTTTAAATGACTCAGCGTTACCACGCGCGCCTTCATCGATCGTTTTAAATGATTGCAGTATTTTGGAGGTGTCGAGGTTAATCCTGGCCCCAACAACGTCCTTGTTTAATTCGTCTGCCACATGTTCACCCTCTTACTAAGGAAAATTTTCCTGACCTGAAAATGCAAAAAAGCCCACTCGTTCGGAGAGTGGGCTATCAGAAGATCCCCAAATCCGAGA
The DNA here is from genome assembly GCF_038008055.1 of Paenibacillus sp. FSL R5-0527. NCBI lineage: Bacteria > Bacillati > Bacillota > Bacilli > Caryophanales > Paenibacillaceae > Paenibacillus > Paenibacillus sp. FSL R5-0527. The sequence goes on from NZ_JBBOYI010000001.1 coordinate 6,092,390, forward strand.
GGAACTTGGCTTTCTTCGGTTTATTTTCTATTTTTCCGCCGTGCAAAATGACTTCTAGTTCATTTTGTTGTTTTTTTATTTTGGACAGCGCTCTGATTTTTGGTATGGTCATATTCGGCCATTCGCTGTCCGAAACCCCCATACTCACGCAAAGCGCCCACAGCGCCATCCAATCCGTTGCCTTGCCTTTGTCCTGCTCTTCTTCCTCTTCCTCCTCATCCTCGTCAGGATCAGGAGGCGGAAACGATTCACTATAGAAATCGGTTCAGAAGATCATCCAGCACTTTCAGACCGTCTTCGTCCACGTTTTCATATTCTTTTTCCGTCAGGCCTTCGACCAGAACAAGGTTGAATGCTTCTTTATATGCCGCCTCCACAGCCGGGAAGTCAATTTCCGGGCGATCCTCTGTTGCTGGCAATTTATCACGCCCAATAGCAAATGAAAAGCGGTATTCCTTGCCCTTCATAATCTGGCGTACCTTGCGAATAGTAGCGATGGTACCGATCTTAACATGCTTAATAATGCCGTCACCAAGTCGTATTTCAGAACCGATATTCAAAGTTTGGTCCAATGCTTGTTCCTCTTTAACTTCACTCATCGTGAGTCCTCCTTAAAATAAGCAGCCCCCTCGCCATTTCCAGACGAGAGGGCCGCAGAATATTTTTTTATTCCGAGAAGATGATTTCGGCAGCGTATCCGTTCGGGTTATCCGCTGTAATGTCCGGCTCCAGAACCTCAAGAGCCAACGTACTTGTAGACGGTGTTTTCCGTGTCGCGCCGACATTAAGGGTGCCGCCGCCGATAGCCTTGTAGACGGTCAATTGAACCTGAACCGGATTTCCGGTTCTGTCATTAATAAGTTCAAACCGATGCACGAACTTAAAGGGCTTCGGCTTGCGCGTGCCGGTGAATCCGTTAATTGTTCCTTTATCTTTCTTCCACTTGAAGACTACGATAATATTTTTATTTTCGTTCGTAGAGTCAGATGTAATCGTGCCGTCCGCCGTAATGCTGTATTGTTCCGCTGTCGGCGTGGTCGCCGCCTTTGCGAGTTTAGTCAGCGCTCCTTCCGGGGATTTCAGATATACTTCCTCACTGCCCGTCACAAAAGTACCTCCGAATTTGCTTGGAGCTTTGATTTTGTAACCGGAGGCGGCAAGAATACCCTCCTCATTTTCATCAAAGGTTACTTCTCTCTGCTCTGTGGCCGCGCCCTGAGACAATTCGGCCAGCAGCGGGGAATAACGCGGCACCTCAATGCTGAGCGTGTCCGCCAAGTCCTGGGCCGTCAAGTGAAACGGATATCCCGACTCGCCGCCGAACACCTTTTCCCAGGCGAATTGCGGCGCGAACATTACGCTGTTAATCTTTTCATCAATGTACTTCAACGTTCCGTCGAGTTCTCTTGCCCAGATCTTCCCGACGCCATCAAATACTAACGGTTCAGCCATATTGATTTATCCCTCCTTGGGTAATAAAAAAGGAACCTGCGATATTATTTCACAAGTTCCCAAAGTCGCTTATCAATTTCCTGGATGCGTTTGTACTCATCGGTTTCTTTGTAGCCCTTTACCGGCTCCAGATTACCCATGATACCAAGCTTTTTAGACAAAGTGACTTTTTCATCAATCAGACTTTCAAGCTCGGTGGGTTCCTTCTTTTCCTGTACTGCTTTAGAGTTTCGTTTTACTCCCTCCACCACTCTCACCTCGCTTTCAATTTATTCGGTGATAATTTACATCAAAGATGATTTCATAGCCTTTAACGCCGGTTATCCCGGTTGCAAAGTCGGCTTCATAGGCCAGCGAACACAGCGAAGACAAATAGTTTTCGTCCCGGATTTGCTGGTCGTGAAACAAACGAAATGCGCGATCCGCAATCTGTTTCGCTTGATTTCTATTCTTGCCATAGACGTCTAAGCAGAACTTTCCTTCGTAAACAAGATAGTTCCGGCTGAAACGTCCAGGTTTGAGATAAATCAACATCATGGGTACATCTTTACCAGTTACCGCCTTATCGGGCTCGATCCCCCTCACTATCCGTGTCACGATACTTTCCGAAGGAGATGATGGGGAAAGCCCAAAAAACGCCATGAATTGGTCATCACGCTTTAAGGTGTTATATATAGCATCAATCAGCATATCTTCCATCTTATCGCCTCTGAATGAAGTATTTGTGATACGGAAACTCTGTGATGACCTGGCTGATTCCTTGAAGAATTCGGTTCCTATTCGATTGCAACGCAACGCGTAAAAAGAAGGTTGGCGGCGTTGGCCCATAACTCGGATCAATGTCTCCCCGCGCGGCCAGTTCTTCCAAATCCACCCCGACATATGACCCGCCCGAACGCCTGACTTCGCCATCGATGCTTTTGTAGACGCCTTGTGGCCGACCAACAACAACCTTTGTCCCTTTTGAGCGAACCCGGTTCCAATATTCGCTGTTCATGTAAGTGACCAACCCGGGGTTTTCTCTCTGGCTTGCCATCAAGGAGCCCTTACCGAACTGTTCTAGCCATGCTTGCCAATAGTCCGCCGTTATTTCTCCCTTAATCATGCGATTCGCAAGATTGGTCAATTCCATTTTCAAATAGTTTCTGACTTCGGGATAATATCGGATGTTCGTTTTGGCTGTGAGCATGACCAATTTCGTAAGTCCGGCGATCTCGACGGACAAGCTTCGCTGAAGATCGTGCGCCGCTTTCTCCGCATCGTAACCCGCAATCATCGTGTGTCCTCCGACAATTGCACATGCAGCAGATTGGGGTACTTCAAATCATCAACGACATCGACCTGATAAGGACGGCCTTTCAGCAACACGCGATCCGGCGAGAGCAGACCTTGAGGCTTCTTAACGTCCGCTGACGTTTGCAAAAGCAGGATGTACGTCGTTGTTGGAAGCAGTCCGGGATCTTCTAACCGGAGTTGGGCCGATACGAACTGGGCGAATCCTTTCGTTGCCTGCACAAGAATGAAATCAGGGTCACCAACCGGATTATCATTCTTGTCATATTCTTGCGTGTAACGTTGGATTTCGGCCGTGACGTTCGTTTTGAGCAGAGAGCAGTATTTGTCCTTCTCCGTGCTTAAACGCATCGTCTGGACCAAAAAGAAGTCGTCTGTTTCAACGGCAGAACCAGGAGCGACGGATGATGTCGGTGCGAATAGACCGCTGAAAAGATATTCTTTACCGATTATCGTGGTCGCTTTGGTTTCCCGAGACAAAATGACTGCCTCTGGATTTCCATCCACGGTACAAGGCGTGTGCCGGTGTGAAAATTCATAAAACATCGTATCACCTACCTAAATGAGCGGAGTGTGTATTCCGACAACAAGTCGGCAATTTCTGGATTGATCATCCCGCCGCCGAAATATTCAATGCTGAAATCAAAGTCCTTCTTCGACTTCACATTTGAATTAGGGTTAGAAGCAATTTGACCAACAAGCAACCCGCAAGCGGCCTTTACCTTTTCCGGTATCGGGTCCCAACCGCTTGAATAGGTAACTTCCAACTCTGTATACGGGGAGCCGAAAAGATTACTCCCACACCAGACTGTTCCGATTTCCTTATCAATATCGATGTAGTTCGGATCAACTGGCTCGAATCCGGGAGTACCAAAAAAAGTATCTCCGGTTAACCCGTAAGCCGCCCTTCCCTTTACCTCATTAATCTCCGCGACAGGGTAATATGAAAGGTGCCCTCTCCCGTTTGTTAGAGGAATACGTTCAGTGTAAGTCGTCACAGATATTGATCGTTTGCAGTATCCGTCAATGATTGCGGATGCTCGAATTATCAAGCCTTCGGTCGGCACCGTTCCGGCTGGGAAATATCCTATTTCATCAACCGTAAGGTACTGGCTCATTCGATGTATCCAGCTTTCTGCAACTCTTCAGCCAATTCAGGAGTGACATTCGCTTTTCCATTGACAAAGCTGACAATTCGCTTTTTCAAATGAATCGAATGGGTTCCTTCTCGCCCGTCTTGCCATCCTTTAAGGACAACGCCCTTAAGCTCAATCTTTTGCGGTGTAGGCCCTTGACCTTTTTCCGGCTCGGAACCGTTCTGATCTTTGGTTTGATCTTTTACAACCGATTCATTGAACGATTTTACCGACGCTGTAAGTGCGACCAATGCCTCCTCGTATGTCGCTGGTTCCGAATCAGTAACGTCAGCGATTTCTTGAGCGGCTGCAATCGCCTGATTAAAAGCATCGAGCGCTTCCTGTGTGAATTGTCCAGGCTCTTCACCAACAGAGGCTTCAGCGCGAATCTTCAGGGCCGCTTCAATCGCTTCAAGAAGCTTTTCATATTTGGATCTCGCCATTTATATTTCCCTCCCTTTTAGAGCGAAACAGGCGACCTTTTTTTGGCCGCCATATCGTATTTCAATATTAGCCTACCTTCTCAAGGGTAGGACGAGTAATCTTGCCCGATGCATGGGCATAAGATGCACCTTTTGCGATAGGACAACCATACTTGATGCCAACAAACTTCTGCTGTAGATCAGAAGTTGTTCCCAGTTGGAATAAATATGCGTCCTTCTTACCCACATAGTGGTATTCAAGCCAAGGCTCGGTCACAATAACGATACCGTAGTCAGTCATGGTTGGATCAGTTGCGTTAACAGTTGATTCAATGAATGGTTCAGGAATGATTGGAAGGTACCCGGCTGCTGTCATGATCGAAACTACTTCGATACCGGCTACAACCGTCTTTGACATGCCTGAAATCTTGATGTTGTTTTCTTCTGCTACTCGAACTTCTTCTTCCAAGTAATAATGACCAATCGGGTCAATGTATACAGCCGTAGGGCGAAGTTCGAATTTCTCAGAACCAACCATTGCAGCAACTTTAGCTCTAATTCCTGCAATGATAGATCCATCTTTATCAATATTAAACGTGTTGGTGATTTGCTTCTGAATGCCAACATATTGCAATGTTTTTGGATTTGCTAGCTCTGTGTCATTACCTCTCCATAACCCCTTGCCGTGAGCCAAGGCGATACCGTTAATCATATCATCAATGTCCTTGGCTTGGAGTTCAGTGAAGTTTCCTTGTTGTTGACCAAGTGTAATGTCATAATGCCCGAAGTTGGTTTGGTTTGTAATTGCCTTAACTTTAGCCGAACGAGGAACTCTGGTACTTCCGCCTGCTGATGCCGAGGGATTTCTCGGATCAACAAAACCACCTTCATGAATTTCGGTTTGTTCGAAGTAAGATGTGAAGTCACCGGTTGCATGTGTGTATTTCAACCGACCATCTAAAATAGAGTTTCTTCGCAAAGCATCCGTAATTTCCTTTTGATATTCTTCCAATACAATTGAACCTGGCGCGATAATCTGCGCTACCGCCCGCAGGTCCATCCATTCAGCTTGTTCTACACTCATGTGTTTACACGCTCCCTATTTTAAATTTGCAAAACAAAAGCAGTCATCCATTTTGGATCACTGCTTAGAAATCTCTTTATGTTTTAGCTTCAATGTTAAAGATTGGACAGGATCAAGCCCCATACGATCAACTGCCGCGCAGAACGATGCGTGATCGTCGCCTTCTCCTTCGTCTAAGGTCTTTCCGAACTTAGCAAGAAGTTGGGCTGCTGTAGCTGTTTTTCTCTCCGGTTCAGGTGGAGTTGTTGTTTTACCGGCTTTTAAGTCAGCCAGTTCCTGTTTAAGCGCCTCTGCTTCTTCTTTTGCTGCTTTAAGTTCGGCCGCTGCCTGTTCCTCTTCGGTTTTCTTTTCCTCAGCTTCTTTAGCTGCCTTTACACTTTCAAGTTCCGTCTTAATAGCGCCGACTTCCGTTTTTACTTCACCAATCGTTTTTTCAAAGCTTGCCGAAATATCGGACTTAAAGTCATCAAGCAATTCTTTCAATTCTTTAGCGTCCAAATCGGACACCTCCTCGTTTGATTTATGGTTCTTTGCCGCGAATGTCGTTGATTTGAATGCGGCTGAATCAGCGAAAAGGATTGCTGCTCCTGTCCCGCAGAATTCGATAACATCAAGGACGTTTTCATCATCCTCAGCATTCTTCACCGATGCCGTCATTTCCAGCGAAGCGCCAAACTGATATTCAGTCCAGCCGTACTTTTCGACCAGTCCGTTATAGTAACGGATCGTTGCAATAACATCCGGGAAATCCTTGCCATATACGTAACCATCCACCCAAGCGAACCCATCCATTGAACGGTAAGCTTTCTCGATCACAGCTACTTTGAACCGGGGATCATGGTCCGTCATGCCGTTTACGTAGTCGATGTTAAAGGCCATCCCTACGAATGTTTGAAGGTATTGGTCACACACCGATGAACTGATGCGGATCTTCTTTCCGCCCGCTCCCATTGGTGAGCCATCGCTTGGCTGATCCACGGCGAATAGAGCGCACTTAAAAGGAACCTTGTTCGGGTGATCGCTGGCATCCGCCAACTGGAAGCTTTGAACCTTTAGCTTCTCGGTACTCATTTTCAGCGTTTTAAGCAATTTGTCTCACCTCCTTTCAATAATCGTCTCTGGTCCGTGCCGGAACAATTACACAAGCATGAATTCAACAATCTGAATGTTTTGATTTACCTTCAACCTAAAATCGTCATCATAAGCATTGAGGTAATAATCAATTTTGTTCTTTAAATCCTGAGTATTGGTGATAACTTCAAACGCACCACTTGGCAACTTAACAGCCACTACCAGCAACTGCGGTTCCTTCTCTGCCTCAGCCATCTTTTCAACCTGTAACCTAAATATTCTTCGGACTGGGTTACGCTCTGCTCCGCTCATGTCAGAAACTCCTTTCATGGACAAAAATAAAAACACCGCTATGTGTCGGTGTTCGGATCATCAATATCCTGTTTATCATCAGGCGGATCTTCTTCAGGAGGAATATCATTCCTCTTCGTTTCATCATCGATCTCATCCCTTGTCTTGTTTATGTCGATGACAGCCGTTTTTCCTGGCATCAGCAGGACTTCCCCGTGACCATTAGGAAGCGCCTTTTTAGCCAGATCATCCCGGACTTCATCCGGCGTCTTAACCCTGCGGTCAAGATATATGGCGTCGATATCGGCCTTGAGTTTCTGATCCTTAAGGGATGTCGCATAGTGGAACTTAAACTCTATTGCCCCGCCGAGATGAAAAATTCCATCAATGATGTGATTATTGATGTGTTCGACGATATTTTCCGCGATGGACTGAATCGTATCTTCCGTGTCATCATCTTCACTATCAGCCGTGCTGCGGTTGACATCCTTCGTCTGCCCCAGTTTTTTAGGGGAAATATCGAAGGCTATCGCCACAACTTCAATTAGGAACCGTTGCCACTCAATGAATAGCGCTTTATCGTCTGTGGCTCCAAGATCGAGGACACTCGGGCTTTCACTACCTCCAATAATCGGTGTTGATCCACGCCCCTGAACTTCCTGCTCCCAATAAACCCGATATGCAGCTACCGCTTTTGCATCCGCAGTCTTACCCAGGTTTAGGATTCGACGAATGAACGGATTGCTTGTTTGTTTCCCTGCTGACCTGTGCGCTGAAATGAAGAAATTGACCGATTCCCATACCATTTCAAGCGGAGAAAGGCCAAATGGTGTATTTGTCCTTGGATTCATTCGGATATACATCATTTCAGAATCCTTGAGCGATACGTACTGTCCGTTAACTCGCTGTGCATAACGGTATGAATCGGGTTTCCCGTCCCAGTCAGGGTACAAATCTATAGAGAAAGTATCCGTTGGGTACATTCTGAATGGCCGCTGCGGATCACCAGCTCTTAATGTTTCGGATGAACCAGCGCTGCAAACAAGCATATCCTCTACGATCTGCTCAAGCCATGAACGGAATGAATCCCCGGGGTTCGGCTTAAGAAGCGAGCGCTCGATGATTTTACATATTTCCTTATACTTTTCTTCTTCGTTTTCATCGACCGCAGCGACGGACCAGTTCAATTTTGTTATTCCGTTCTTTATTACATTGATTGCCCGCCGTGGTATAGGTGATTCTGATAGAAGCCTAAGATTTGTTGGCGTTCGTTTTGGAACCGGCTGATTGTTACCTTTGCTCATCAGAATCCCAAATGGTAAGGGATAGCTTTCCGTTTGCCGATCCGGTTCCTTTTTCATCCTCCCGGCTTCAAGCCAATCAATTACCCATTGTCTTAAACCCAACTCTACACCTCCTCCCCGAAAACGAAAAAGAAGCCAAGGAAAAATTTCCTGGCCTCTTTAGTCGTTCTTATCTGTATAAAATATAACATTGGATTATTACGGTGTTACTACGGATTATAACTATTGCTCAATTCTCTGCGTAGTGGACTTTAAATTATCCAAAAGCTGTTGTTTTTTATGTGCGGATTCATAAATAACGAATAAAAGAAAAGAAATAACAGACTTCACATTTTTGATAAGTTCATTATCTAAGTGAATTTGTTGTTCTATATTTCCGTCATTAGCATGAATAGCAGAGTCGCCTAATTTCTTTATATATTTCAAAAAATCAGTATCAAATTCATATGCCCACTGTGGAGCATTATTCTCTTCTATATCTTTCAACAAATCCTGTATTTTATTTCCCAACATTCTACGATTGTACCCATGACCAACTAAAATATGTTCTATTGCTGCCCTGTACATTGCCATCGCGGCGCTATTAGCCCCCATAATATGTGATCTATTAGCCTGGTCGAGATAAAACGCTACATTCTGAGGCGTATTGGGCGTACTTAAGCCACCAAAAGTACTAGGTAATATCAGCAATTCTTCACCATTCGGACCACTATGAATAATGATATGACTAATTGAGTCACATTGCAGACATTGGCATTTCCAGAATGAAGGGGATATTTTTACCCGAAGAATTTGAAAAATACTTTCTTTTGAGTATACACCGTAAAAATTATTTCCATTAGGTTTTTGAAAATTTTCTAAAAAACTAGAACTAAAATCACCATTTACATAAAGAGGCTCTATTTCGTTTTTGCGAAATCCTCCACATCGAGAACAAAACAAATCTTCTTTAAATGGGAAGTAAGTTAAAGTGGCATAGGTTAGTTCCTCTCCACTTGGAGAGTTTAACCCTATAAGTTTTCTTTCCTTAAACTCAACAACTCTATTAATAAAATCATCGAAGCTTTCTATCATACTAAACCAAACCTCACAATCTTATTGAAGATAGCTTTATTCTACTATTTTCCAACTCTTTTTAATACTCTTAAGTGGGGATTGTGCCAAATGTAAATCCATTTTCGACTTTTATATCAGCAAATGCCAGAACAAAACTATCCGCTCGGTCAGGAGATTGTAACCCCCGTTTCTTCATATCCTCTTTACGCTCAAGATAAATCCGCCCATTACTACCCATGCGCCATTTTCTTGTTGTAAGCTGCGCAATGAGTTTTTCGTCATCCGGAAGCTCCAATACTCCAGGTACTCCGAGGATATAGTTACTCATGTTCTCTTCCAACATTTCTTTGATCTGGCCCCACAATTCTGAACCCAGGTTGCCATAGTGTTCGTCCTCGGCAGATGATCCATTATTAACAGGAACAATGATATATCCTAAATCTTTCTCTTCGTTGATCTCATTCAGCCGGTCCGTTACAGCTCCGCCGATGCCGCTATCGTCGATTCTGATTTCAATCTCTTCGATATCTGATCGTTCTGACTTTACTTCATCGATTAACCGCAGCACCCAGCCGGTCGTGGTCATTGTATCTTGCTTATGATGAAAATGGGACTTAACCACTTTCCCGCCGATCCGCCCGTAAATGCATGTCTCGTCATCCCCAAAGCGCGCAACGTCCACGCCAACATAGAGTTTTGTTCCTTTAGCCTCAAGCCGCACCTCGTCTTTTGCAAACTCAGCAGCTTCAAGCGAAATGAACGTATCCGATTCGCCGCGCGGAAACTCTCCTTCAACCCGAACGCGCCATACATCACTTCCTTCGCCGTATTTCCGCTTAAGCATAGCGATGTTTTCTTTGCTTGTTCTTGGGCTATTTAGGCAAGACACCTTACGAGTCCTATAATCTGCTCTATCCTTGTTGTGTGAATCATAAAAAACCCCACTCGTTCGAGTAGGGTTTCCGCACATTAGCAGCTTATTAAATTCCCCTGACAGTGTACCAAGAATCGCTTCCATGATCGGATCGGCCACACCTGACGCTTCATCGACGATAAACAACATGTAGTCTTCGTGAAAGCCTTGCATGTTCTCTGGCTTCGTTGCTGTCCGGGCCGTTGCAAACCAGCGTTCTTCATAGTTCTTCATGTATATCTTAGTCTTGGTCCATTTGAGGATTCGTTTCAGAACAGGGCTTTTGCTCTGCCATTTGCTGATCTCTGCCCAAAGCACATCATGAAGCTGCTGCCTTGTGGGTGCAGTACAGACTACCTTTGGATAGGGGAAGCACGCCAGGAACCATAACGCCGTTGCCGCCTCCACCCCTGTCTTACCCACTCCTTGGCCGGAACGGACAGAAACAAGCCGACTCTCGGCGATATCCATTAGGGTTTCCGCCTGCCATTCATCGGGATAAAATCTAAGCATCTCTTGGCAGAACAGGACGGGGTTCCTTCGATACTCAGGAATCCGCTTCTTGAACGCCAGAAGCCGCCGCTTCGTCTCCGGCGAACTCTTCATCTCCTACCACCGCCTCTACCCAATCTTCTATAAGCTCATCATCTGAATTACCATCACCCGCCGCCTTTGCTTTATCCAATGCAAGACGTTCTTGTTCGATCTTAAGCTTTTCGTCTTGTATCATGCGCTTATGTTTATCTGGAAGCAGATCGATGTATTTGGTCAACACATCGAGGGCCTTCATTTTGTCATAAAGCTTTACACTAACGCCGTCCTTGCCCTGCTTAACTTCGTTGATGATCGTACCGTCTACGTCGTCGTTATTCCTGAAAGCAACAAAGCTCCGTTTATAAGTCATTTGGTCGCCGGTTTTAGGATCGAGTAGAGGTTGGCCGTCACCATCAAATAATGGTTCATCCATCTGACCAAATTCCACAAAGTCGGTAATGTCCGAAAAGGCGATCTTCATGTACTCCATAAGCACACGTTGAGCATTTATCCCAACCTCGTCCATCATCGCCTCGTTGTATCGCTGTATAGCGGCCTTAATTTCCGGTTTCCTAAGGTTTTCCCATCCGATGGTATGAGCCGTTTTCTTGCTGTATCCCGCCGCCATTGCGGCCCTTGTGGCGTTGAAGTCTCTCAAGTATTCCATCACGAAAATCCGCTGTTTTGGAGTCAACCCTTCATCATCTGGAACTTCCGGCTCCGGCTCTTTTTCGATTGCTGGAACGCTCTTTTTCGTTTTGGAACGTTCCGTATTTTCGTAGCGTTCCGGTACTTTTTTCGGAACGTTATTTATTTTTGGAACAGGAGCGCTCTCTTTAGTAATGGCATCCGCCGTTTGAAGAGTGGCATATACTTCCCGTGGTTTATCTCCTTGATATGGGCCGACAAGTTTCATTCGCTCCATAGCATCAATTAAACGCGCCGCCCTGCTATACCCTATCTGTAATCTCCGTTGCAAAAAAGAAACCGAGGCTTGTTTGGCCTCGGCTACAATTTGAACAGCAGATATGAATAGTTCGTCTTGCGCTCCGTCTTCTTCCGTTCCGTTCTGTATGGGCGTTCCTTTTTCTTTGGAACGTTCTATTTCAATCACTTCACCAGTAAGACGGTTTTCCCACTTGTCCTTTGCTTTCCATCCTCTGACCGTTCCCTCCGATACTTCTAACTTAGAGGCAATGTCTATGAGACGGATTTCCCCGCCACTGGTTTTATATAATTCAAAGGCATTATCTCGGTTAGGATCTCTTTTACGTCCCATTGTATTAGTATCACCTCCAGAATAGTAATCGGCCCCCGCTTCGCTAGGCGGATTCGGTCGAGACGATGGCCTTCGGCCTATGATCAACTTTCATATATGGTAAGGAAAATTTTCCTAGGCAAATAAAAAAGCCGCCTTTCAGCGACTTAATTTGTACAGGCAGTATTGATTTAAGGAAACATTCTCGGCTGCTGCTCTTTCGGCCAATTGACGATGCAAGCTCTTGGGTACGCGAAGATTGAATTTGCCGCTGTATTCGTCTTCTCCCGCCGGTTTTGGAATAAAATCGTCGTGGTCAATTTTTACCTGAAGATACCCTTCCATCGCTTCCCTGACGCTTTCAAATGCCTCCACAAATGTTTCCCCGGTACTTTGGCATCCATCCAACTCCGCGACTGAAGCATAGTAGTATTCACCGCTTTCGTCTTTAATCGGCCTAATCTGTATGGTATACGGTAACGACATGTAGTAGCTTAAATCCTTATTTGCCATCGTTTTATGGCTAGGATATATTATGATTATGGAAAGGGGAGCGGCTACTCCCCAATCCTGTCCAGAACGTCTTTGACGTAGACCGCCTTGAGTGGATTTTCCTTTTTGATGGTGATTAGGTCGCCTGCATTGTTGCGGAAATGAAAGTGTGAACCGTTGCTTCTCACTAAATCATATCCATGATGCCGGAGTACCTTTGCAACTTCATCAAACTGGATTCCGCTCGGGCGGTCTTTCATTTTCTGGACTAGTTTATCTATCCTAGCCATGTCTCACCTCCTGATATTATAGTACCATATATAGTACCATTAATCAAGGAGTTTTATTCATTTCCACATAATAATGCCGCTCCCGAAGGAACGGCTATGGAGGAAAGTTATGAACTGACTGATAAGGACTACTTCAAACGCTCAACCAATTCGGCGATCTGTGCCGGAACGGGACGGCCTTCCTTTTCCCGGCCTGTCGCGTAAACAACGAGGTGTTTGCCATCGGCATCAAGAGGGTATCCGTGTTCATAATTCAGGTCTACCTCCTCGATCTTCCCGCCTGTGAATTCCTTAGCGGTTTCAATGTCGTCAACGACGTGCAGCACTCGTAAATTTGTGTTGTCCAAATATGCGTAACCTTTTGCCATTTCCTTTTTCCATCTCCTTGACAGCATTTCCAACTTAAAATATCTCGATTGGATAATTTAAGTGTAAATCCTATAAACTACGGTTTCGCTGCGGATTTTAAAGACATTCGCCCCGTGTATATGGTAAAATTTCGGGGAGGTGATCAAGAAATGAAGCGGACGAGACGCTTTATGCGGACACTTAGCTCCGATATTCATTTTTATACTGCGCAACTGGAGCGAACGCCGGTCGTAGTATTTGTGGCTGGTGAGCTTGTTGGAAGCGGAAGAATTGAAGAGATTACGCAAGAAAGTGTGAAGATCGGGAATGATAGGTATCTTCGTGCGGTTTGCGAATTTAAATATGCGGTATAAAGTAAGCCCACTAACCTATATGGTCGGCGGGCTTTGTTATGTTCAACGTCTTTTTATTGTCCAAACCAGCGCCACAACCGACAGCACCAGCGCCGCCATACTGACAATCAGCGTTACTGTTTCCATACGTTATTCCTCCTTCGCCTTTTGTTTTAAAGCTTCGTAATCGTGCCGTAGGGTTTCGATTACATCGCCAATCGATTCTGCCTCTTTCATAAATTCTTGCGCAAGCCGGATGATAGTACGTTGTCTTTCTTCTAACGCCCTAATGGTTGAGTGCATTTCTAAAACGTCGTCCAGAACCACCATTGTTCTGCATCCTCCTTAGAGGGGCCGAAGCCCCTATTTCTTAGCGTTGTTTGTTGGTCAATTTAGAACCACAGGTATAACAATAATTTCTACATTGTCTATCAAATCTCAGGAGTGCCAACGAGCGTGCCTCAGATTGAGTTTTTTCATTTTCGGCACAGCCATGCTCTTGGCCGCAAGCTTTACAGATGTACCAAGCGCTAAATGTGCCATTCCGTTCTGTTCTTTCCTGTAGTTCCGCTCCTATTATTTCGATTTGCTTCATAGCGCTTGAGCCTCCCCTGTTATGATCATCTCCATGCCTTTGTATTGCAATTGATGACCCTTATACCGGTTTCCGTCTTTGCTGAGCATCAAGACCAATTTTATTCTAAGCTGGTGATTTGTAATCCAAACGTCAAGTGCATCCGAAAGTTGCTGGTTTGTGTATCTCTTGCGCATTTGGCTAAAGGTATATTTCATCCTTCATCCCTCCCGCGTAAGGCCGCCGCCATTGTATATTTCAATTCGATTTGTTAAGATTGGGAGGAGGGAGCCTCTAACTCCCTCCGAGGAACTTTTAACGCTTGCGTGGTCGCTGGTGTTTGGTTCCTTTTTTCTTTTCCTCACGTGTTTTCTGTAGCAGCAGCGCTGCGGTAAGTAGTTGAATGACTGCTGTGAGGAACCCAATCATTTCTTTCATTTCCTGTGTTCACCTCCTCCTGATTAATATTATATACTCACGTGAGTATAGTGTCAACACTTTTTTATACTTGCGTGAGTATTATCCTTGATGTTATTATGAGCATAAGAGATAAGGGGGCGATTGTTTGGAAGATAAAAAGGGAACGGCTGCAACACGGGCAAAGAATAAGTATAATGCAGCAAACTATGATCGCTTGTATCCTTATGTACCTAAGGGGCGCAAGGCGGTTTATGAAGCTGCAGCTAAAAAGGCTGGGTACGAGTCGTTAAACGACTTCATAATTAGCGCAATCGAGGAAAAAATAAAACGCGAGGAAGAAAAGACCACAGAGGCATAAGCCAAAGTGGTCTAATTTACTTCCGGCAATCTTAGGCCGATCTCTCCCTCTTCGTTCCGGCCCCGCCCATAATCGATTACTACAAAGTCCAATGTTCTGTTCATCTTTAGGCTGTTTGCGATCCCTGCAATGGCCTTTCTTCGTTTTTCGGCAAATGTCGTTGGAGAGATTGGATAGATATCCTTCCGGTAACCTTTCCCTAAGTATTCTTGTGCCTTAAGGTACTTCATCCCGTCTAAGAAAAGGAGCTTTGCAATTAATCCTTCGTGCGGATCTCGGAGGTTGTTGATTGCAAAACGTACGTTGTTTGAGATGTACAGATAAAATTTGTAGTTGGTATGCCGTTTATCCTTTAGAATAACTGAATTTCCCGTTACGTCTGCCGTCAATTCCTGGCCGGTTACCCTTTTCCCCGCCGTCCCTTCTGCCGTTAGGAGCTGGTAGGCATCCATTCCATTTTCGATTTGCATTTGGGCGTATTCATAGTTCTTGATGATATCGATCATGTCAGTGTATTTTCCGAGCAGCCATTTTGTTTTTCGGATGTCTTCGGCGTCGATGTCATCGAAAAATGTGATTTGAATAATTTTGCTTGTGTCTTCGGTATCGTCATTGATTTTAGTTGGTAGTATTTCTACTGCTGTCTCCATTAGGTTCACTCCCCTATATTTCGTGTTGTTGTGGACTCACCGGTAGTGCGTATTGATTTGCAGTTATCACACAATTGATAAACCGTGTGAATTTGATACGGAATTGCGGAAGCATATATTTCAGCTTTATGAGTCTCTTGGCAGCCATGGCACGTGACCGTTATCTCTCTTGTGTTTCGTGGATTCAGATAAGGTTTTTGTTTATTCATGGGATACCTCCTTGGGAATGTCTGCTGTTTTTCCACATTTGGGACATTCTAACCATTCTTCAATACCGCCCAAATCGTCAGCATCTGACCATTGATATTTCATTTCAACCTTACATTTGCGGCATTTTTTGCCATAGCCTGTTTAGTCAATGTCATACGCCTCCCCTATTGCCGCGCAAGAATCACATACATAAACTCCGGGTTGTGAAATGCCAGACGCTGGACTAGGGTTATTAACCCAAGCGTGGAATTTGAGACGCGCTACATTACCACACCCTGGACAAGTTTCATATCCCATAATTTTTGCGAAACTCTTAGTCACCATTGTTTTTTTAGTTCCGTTACATAACATGCAGCCTTTTCCTTCTGACCCGTAACAGTTATAGCACTCAATTTCCACTTCTGCTTTTTCAGTCATGGGATACTACCTCCAAACTCTTCAAATCTACGAATGATGGAGCAGCACCATTAATCCAAATTACATATGCCCTCTTACCGCTTTCTGATATTCGTTTTACTTGTCCTTTAGCTTTAAATTTTGTATGATACACCCAGTCTTCCGGCTTTATGGTTGGTAAGGGGATGGGATCGGCAGCTTTCCCATCGTGAAGTACAAAGATGTCTTTCGTTTCTTGGTCGTATCCAACGACAATAAGTACCCCCTCTTGCTTTCCTGCTCTGATTTTAAGCGTCTTTCCGTCAAGTTCTTCCCACTCAAACGGCTTTATGTACTTAAACCAAGTTTGGTCATCCATTACTCTCTTACCTCCCCTAATAAGTCGGGATTGTCAAAGCGGTTGCCGATCTTTACAGCCTTCATGCGCCAAAGTGTGGATGTGTTCGGTATCATCATGTGTCCTTTCTTCCAGCGCAAACGCGGCCCGTAGTTGTAACCTTGGTAATATTCAAGAAATCCGATCTTCTCATATTCCTCATATCCCGGCGCGGTATTACTAAATGGATCGTCACTTGAAACATCCTCGGAAGCTCGGGTATGAATGGTTTTAATAATGTCTCCTGGGTAGAGTTCGCTTTCCTCACTGTCTTTGAAGGGGAATATTTGACCTACTGTTTCAGGATCGACTTCATCCCACGAATAACTTGTTCCGTAGTTGTTGACTATATTGACTTCTCCGCTTTCATCTTTGATCAAATATCCATATACCCATTCACCGTTATCTACTCGCTTACCGCGAAACTTATAATCTCTCATTGCTTTATTCCCTCCCTGACCTAGCTATTTTATGGCCCCCACTGGCGTTAGGCGGATTCGGTCAACTCGGGGGCCTTCGGCCTAGTGCATACTTTTTGACGTGTACAGCATTACATTGCTTTCAACGTGTCAACCTTCGCTCGTTCTCCAAAAATCACAACTGCATTGGGAAACGGTGCATTCCATTTGGATCCGCCAAACTTCAACCGCCCCCTAACTAGGCGAACCTCACCTTTCATACAGTAATCATGCCACCATGCGGTATCAGTCCGCGCAGGGAGCAAACAAACCACCGTTGCCCCGTTCAATGATGATTCATAAGCTTTCTTCACCCATTCCCCGATCTTTCTGCCATATGGCGGATTCATCCAGCATGTACCGCGCCATTCTTGATTCAGTCCGTTATCATCCGGGGAATAATAGGTTTCACACTTTGCATTTTCGGGCAACGCGCAAACATCGGTTTCAAAGTTGAATTCTGAATGAAGCACATCGAAAAAATCCTGCGGTGTTTCCCATAAATCCGTTGTGGATGTAAAAAGTCCTTTGTTTATGCTCATTTGGATCTCACTCTCCCTTGTGTATACTCTTCTATATCCGTATAGGGGCTAGCAGGCTTCCTTTTTTAGAATGCGTTCAGGTTCAATATCAAACCATTCACAAACTTCGTTTAATTCGATGCCCACCATACCCCCTGTAAGCAATCTCACTTCAAGACCACCTTCGGAAAGAGAGTTGTCACCAACTAAATTTGCAAACTCTTGCAGATCGCTAGGATAAAGCCACAACACAAGAGTATTCCCGCGCCAGTCCGTTTCTTTATCCTGGACGAATTTATAAAGATCAAGTTCATTCATTCCTTATCACCTTCCCCCAAAGCAGCATCGACAATTTTGATCATCCGGCGTAATACCTGGATGTCCGTTCCTTCTTTGCTATACTCGGCTTTTGCTTCTTCTAGTGCTTTACGTAGTTTGTTGCATTCGTCTTGCCACTTAGCATTTTCTCGGTATGTTTCGCGTTTTAAGTCGGATTGCTTTTTAACCTCGACCTGTAGTTCTTTTATGGTTGCGTCCTTCTCGGTAAGCTCAAATGTTAGCCGCTCGATTTCCACAAACAATTCGTCGATGACCTCATCATAGGATTTACACGCCATAATAAGCGCTTGGATCGTATTCGTTGTTTTGGGATGTAGATTGGATGTTTTCATGTGATGTTCCGTATTTTTTATAGCCAGCGCTAGCTCAGGTTTTGACCATACGTGTAGTTTTTTCAATTCTGCGATTCTTGCGTCCATTCCATCCCCTCCCAATTCCAAAGCCCTTGTTGTCCCTTTACTGCGACCGGCTCCGGCAGCAGGCGGACATCGGTAAGCTCCCAGGCATAGCGCCCCTTTTCATACCAACCAAAATGATATTCATTATCCAATGTGCTGAAATGAGTCTTGCGCTTCTCGGATTCCAAAATAACCACGCCGCCCAACACATCCCGATATACCTGAAAACACTCATTCAATTCAGCTACGACCACCACCGCGCCTGTCGGAAGGTTATCCGCTGTATAGCCGTGTTTCGCGAGCGTGGATTTTATCGGTTCGCGCTCACATGCTGCTCGGTCGATCTTCTGACCAGCATGGATTGCAAGCGGACCGCGATATTTTGTAGCCCATCCGCAGTTTCGTTACCCTTTTCAAGAAGCGCAATGAGCGTAGCCCATGGTTGATGGATCGTGATGGCTTTCATCTTCATAGCTGCGACCCCTCCCCTAATATCACAATGCATTCTGATTCCACTGAATCTGATATGCCAGGATAATAAGGACTTTCTGCGGAAACGTGGCCGTCAGGCCAAAGCTTCCCCTTACATACATCACCTTTTCTAAAAACCTTTCGGAGATGTCCCCAATCATCCCAATAAACATCCTTGATTACTTCAAATTCGCATGGCTTAGGCTCCCATTTCTTTAGAAACTCCGTTGCAAACCCGCCGTTATAACCTTTCAGCCTTACTACTTCTGAACCGCATAAATCCCATGGTTCTGAATCTACTGTCCAAACCTTCCCAGCGTATTTTTCCTTCCGGGCTTCGTAGCAAGAGTGCATAACCACTTGATTTCCCGGTTTCAGTCCTGAAGGTTTTGGCTTAGTTCGTTTGCTCATTTCGATAATCTCTCCTTTTCGCCCTGGATTGCATTAAACTCGCCTATATCCTCGCCGTAAGATCCTTTGTAAACTGCGCGATCATGGTTCCAGCAGTTCCGGCACATCCGTGAGCCTATAGCTGGGTCAAACATATGCGGATGACTCAATTCTCCGGAAGGTTCACCGCACCAATCACATTCACCGCCGTATTCAAAGGCTTCGGTTATCTTGGCTTGCTGCTCGTCGTTAAGCTCTACAACACCGATCACAGGAGCCAAGCACATTTCGTCAAGTTCAAATGTTTCGGGAAGACCTGTATAACCTTTGGATTTAAAGCTTTTAGCGTCGTGTTTCTCCATGTCGATCACTAGCCGGTTCTCAATTAACCGAAGCGTGTACTTCATGCCTTTCTCCCCTTTGCCTTAGCAGACTGCTGCTTTATAAGACTGTAAGCGGCGAGGGCAACTGATTTTATCCATTCCGCATTTAGTTGAACCTCTTTATCTGTCATTTCAGTTATCCGATCAAGTGCGCTTAGGACTTCATACCTTTTCATGCGATCCCTCCATTAATCTTCAAATCTTTCTCCATATGCGTAAGATGGTTTTATAGACGATTGACTTGCCGCCACTACAACATCAGAAAGCATTGATGCAAAAACAGCCATTTCCCTTTCGTCAAATCCTTCGAGCTGCCGCAGTTCCTTAGCCTTTAATGACCGTCCCGCCGCCGTGGTGATCAATTCAACAACCGGCTTGATTTGGTTTAACCGTTCTTTTCTCTCTGCTTCAGCGGCTGTTATAGCCGCCTGTTTCCGGTTAAATTCTTCCCAGTCTTGATCATCGAACCAAAAGTGATCGCCGTATTTTTCGCGGTAAACCGAGATCCAGTATTGAAG
Source organism: Paenibacillus sp. FSL R5-0527 (assembly GCF_038008055.1). Taxonomy (NCBI): domain Bacteria; kingdom Bacillati; phylum Bacillota; class Bacilli; order Caryophanales; family Paenibacillaceae; genus Paenibacillus; species Paenibacillus sp. FSL R5-0527. Next base: position 6,112,149 of record NZ_JBBOYI010000001.1, read on the forward strand.
TAATTCTTCATCGGTCTGAATCATGTCATGACACGGCCAGCAAAGACGTAAGCCATTAGATTTAACGCCGCGCCCTTTCCGCCCTCGGGGCATGACATGATGTGTAGTGGTGGCTTCGGCTGATTTACAATGTTGGCAGATACCACCTGATTCTTTTATCAACTCGGCGATTACTTCCCTCGGGAATTCGCCTCGCTCTCTCGATCCCGGCCTTGAAGAGTGGTGCGAAAGAATGACCTTCTTCCATTCCGGGACTTCCTTCCGGGCTTTCGGTTTCCGCTGCTGCAAGCTGTTGTAAACCTTCTTCTCTTTCACCTGTTTTTCCGGTTTCCAAAATGTTTGATGGGCCACTCTTTCACACCACCCTTCTGGTTAGAATGATTAGAACAACTTCAATCACATTGCCTTTTCACTTACATTTTGGGCCATTTCCACTACGCACCCACTACGGATTTTGGGCCATTCAACTTCTCAATGTATCCAGCCCGTTCCAGAACCTTGTAATGTCGTTCCCGTTCTGCTGACGAGAACTGAATTGGAAGGATCGAATGAGCTGCATAAAAGGCTATCGCCTCCTGAACTTCTGACGGCTGACTATCCAACTCGGAAAGATTGATCGTTTTAATAGGCATTCTTAATACCTCCAATCAATAAGGTGAGGTTTCGTAAGTGGTTCGTGCTTCGTCGATCGTATTCAAATCGAGTTGCCAATGAGTCGCGCGGACGACGTCTGTAATTTGCTTTTCTGTGTACCCGAGACGCCGAGCCCCAAGGATGACATATCCAAGACAAGCGTTATTGCTCCATTGTTCCCCTCCAATCATTTGACCCATCTTAAAACCGGCCTTAAATGCCTTTTTGAATGATTGCTCTACACGGTCCAACATTTTAATTTGCTCCGCACTCATCCCTTCCGGGAAAAGTTCCTTTTCCAATTCGTGTCTCAGAATCATAACCACGCTATCGTTCATCTTTTCTTATCTCCCTTCACGTCAGGAAAATTTTCCTTGCCTCATATAGTTATATAACTTATATAACCAATATATACCCATTCAATTTGCTTGTCAATATAAGTTATATAACTTATAATCGAAAACAAAGGAGTGTTGCCCAATGGCGGTTGATAAGGATAAAAACACGCAGATTCTTGTAACCTTTCCGAATGAAATGGTGGATGAAATAGAGCAGTTCTGGCACGATAACAAGTTAAAGAATCGAAGTGAAGCTATACGAGATCTTGTGGCAAAGGGGCTACAATCGCAGAAACTTGGTAAGGTGGAGCAAGAGGAATAGAATCCTCTATGCTCCATTTTTGTTTATTCGATCCTGGACGGCTTAAAAATCGGCCGGCCTAATAGGTTGAGGGTTACTTTCAGTATTCATTAGTGCACCAACTGACTTTCCTCGTCTCTTTCCGGCTGCACCCATATTGGCTCCCAACTAAATTCAAAAGTTACTCCCGCCTGCGCCTTTGCAAAAGCCAAAAGGATAACCTTTACTGATTCTTCAGCAGCATCTGGCGGATAAGCATTACCGATGTATTCTCTAGCTTTAGCGTCGCTGCAACCCTCAAGTTGAAACGGTCTACCGTCAGGAAGGTATTGAGGGAAACTTTGCAACATTGCAAGCTCATAAGTCGTCAGCGGTCGGTGCCAAGTCCCGTCTTGAGCAATGATCGTCCAGATGCCAGCTTCGTTGTCTTCTGGAATGCGCGGATCGGAAACGGCTGCGGCACCAGCATGAACATCCATACTTCCCGTAACCGTCTTAGCTGTCTGTTCCCAAGCTTGTACCCCCATGGTGTCAGCCCGAGGAACGCTGGTGATACGTGGGTCAGCGATACTGCCAGCAGCCTGCATGATCCGGTTTGCTGATCGGACCGTTTTAGCAGAAGCATCCCAATCTTGGACGCCGTAGCTGTCAGGGTGGAGTTTTGTCTTAACCATCGGATCAGCTATGGCAACCGCGCCGCTCCCGAATCGAGTCCCGGTTATGCATGGCGCTGGTTCATCTGCCCGAACAATCCGGTAAACTGCCGGATGCCTCCCAGCCCGCTCTTGCAGCGTGGGGTCTGCGATGCAACCAGCGCCCTGATTTGGTCCGGCTGATCCGGTTACGCAGGTCGCTGGTTCGTCACGACTCTGCACCCTGAAAATGTTTGTCTTGCCATTACCACTAATTTGCAGCCGAGGGTCCGATACCGCTGAAACGCCGTTGCTCCGCCCGGGTCCAGCCGTACTGGTAACCGCCCGACTCGTTTCGTTCCAGTCAGCGACTTCAAAAGCACCTCGTCGCGGATCGTGAACAACGCGAAGATTTTTGTAATCAACCTTATTCAAATCCCGCCAGTCGCCACCTGCCGGGATAAGGGCCAGCCGCAACCACGTCTTCCATCGGAGTTTCGGTAATCGGTGTAGTGGGCCACCCGCGACGGTATCGCCGGGTGCTGGCAATGGACCTATAACATCTCCAATAGTTTTTAATGGTTTCTTCGGTGGAAGGTACACAAAATTAGGAACCTGGGCTTCATCCCGGGCAAGGATTTGAAATCGAAGTCTGTTCTGCCCAAGTCCGCCTACCTCTCCGAGGTTGTGATCTGCCCTCATATCCACCACAAACCCATATTTCTCCAATAATTTACGAATACGCTTCAATAGATCCTTTCCTCGGGTAAGAATGCGAGGAACATTTTCAAGGTGAACAAAAGCCGGAATTCTGCCTCCGTATTCGATGCAAGCCCTCAATGATAGTTCAATTCCTCTAAGGGTAAGTAAGTTGAGCGCCTGATATTTTTTACTTTCGGCGGATTTTTTGGGTAACAAGGCGCTAAGCCCTTTACACGGCGGACTTGTAAACAGGTAATAAGGAACCTGATATCCAAACGCCTTCCAAAGATCCCACGGTTCAGCTTCTCTCCATTCTTCCGGGGGCTCTTTGCCGTGCCAATCAATGTATTGCTGGCGTGTGAATAAATCCATAACCACGGCTTCATTCCCGCCTGTGATCTTATCGTGATTGAGACAAGCCACCGGATCGTAGTCGATGGAACAAAGGAGTTTGGTCTTAAAGATTTTGCCGCCATACTCAATCGTTGGGCGCTTCGCGCCGGTGGAGAAACCGCCTGTCCCGCCGAAGAGAACGGCAGTGGTCATTTCTTGTTCAGATAAACTCGTTGGGGCAATCATTTATAGTTCCTCGCTTTCTGGTAGAACGAGGGAATTATCAACGATTTCAGCGGCCAACTGATTTGGATCATTTACGGGTCCCCACTGTCCATTAGCCTTCATGATATTGATAATTTCAGAGATATATGGTTCGTCCGTGTTTATCATCAGGTATGTGTTCGTGGATTCCTTGCCTTCTTCGTAGCGGCCTTGCTCGATCTTCCACAGAATTCGAGAAAATTCGCTTTTATCCCGAGCATCAAGGTATTTCTCAACGTCCTCGTTTTTGACTACGGTAAATTTGATTTCCATTCCGGGGATTTCTGGCATTCTTCATCTTCCCTTCTGCTTGTTTTAGGAGTTTGTTTTCGGCCCGTTTCCGGGCCGCCTTTTCTTTCTTGACCTGCTTCAACGGTACAAATTGACCGCGATATTTTGTTAGTATTTCAATGCGGAAAGTCGGATACATAGCTTGAAAGAGTTTCAGTTTTACCCTAAAGGTGGGGGTTTCTACCCCTTTGATGTCAATCACCCGCTGCGATCCGTCCAAATCTGTTACTAGGAAATCTGCAATATACGTGATCTTGGGTTTTTCTTGGAGTACATATTTGGGATGGCATGAAAAGTCCTTTATTTCTCCGTATCGCTTCATTAGAAGCAGTTCCTGGTAGTATTCGCCTTCCATTCTGCTGTCAAAGCGGATGCCTGGAACATCAAGTTCGTATTTCTCTATCAACCATTCTTCGAAGAGAGTCCCGTCAGGTGTAACTATGACTTTGCTGGCGTTGTATTTGCTCACCTAAGCCTCCGTCCGATATGGAAGGACTACATACAAACTTCCTTCCGATTCATCCCCCTGTAGAATGACCGGGGACATCTTCCCGTTGAAACGTACTGTAACTTCGTTAGATTCGATAGCTTTCAGCGCTTCAATCATGTATTTGGCATTAAGCGAGATTTTAAATGGTTCCCCTGAAAAGGACTTAGGGAAAATGCTTTCGCTTGCTTTACCCATCACTTTACCTTTACCGTTCATTAGAACTTCGTTTTCGGTAACCGACAATCTAACGGCGCTATTTTTTTCTTCCTTTGCCAAGGTATAGATAAGGTCTATAGATTGCATAAATTCCTTTTTATTAACCTTTAACTCTGTTATCGTCTTGGCCGATCTGACCAACCGTTCAGCGTCTGGAAATTCTCCCTCAAGCACCCGGGAGTAGAATGTAAATCTATCAGTCCGGACGAAGACATAAATTACATCACCCGAAACAGATTTGGAAAATCCAAATTCGACGTCATCTTTATCCTGAACGATTTTTTCCAAATCAGTTAGCCCGCGGCCTTCTACGACCGTGCTGCCAAGATCAGATGTTTTTATTTCCTTTTCAATGCGTGCCAATCGGTTTCGGTCAGTTGCAAGCATTTTGATTTTTCCATCACCGAGGATAACATTCACGCCAGCCAGGATTCTGGCCTTGTCATCTGTCGAAACGGCGAAGGATGTCTTTTTGATCCAATCTTTTAAATCCTTGCCCGAAATACTGACCGTTTCGTCCTGACTAACCTCAGGAGCTTGGGGAAATTCGCTTGGGTCCAAGCCGACAATTTCAACCTCTTTGTTGTTGCTGGTAATGGATGCCTCGAATTTATCGTTAACATCAATCAAAACTTCTCCGTTTATTTTTTTGATGATTTCTTGGAACAGTTTCGGAAAAACAACTGAACCTTGGCGGATGATATCGACATGTTCTCCCGGGATGTAAGACTGAATAGTAACGCGGTCATCCTTCCCTGTGATATCAATCCCGCTTTCGTTAGCCCTAATTAGGAAGCCTGATAGTATCGGTGTAAGAGCCTTGTTTGAAATGGCCTTACTTGCTTCTTCCAAGGCATCAGCCAGTAATTCACTATCCACGGTTATCTTCACTGGTTGTTTCCTCCTTTGATTCAACTAGCCCGAAAGCTTCCTTGCCTTTTTGGATAAATAGATCAAAGTTTTGATCTATCAGTTCGTAGTCGTCGTATTCCAAACTTTAGTCCCTCCTTCTATTTCTACCGCCTACCGGCAGCACCTTAACGAATGGTTCGATTCTCTCGATGATCCGTTCGGCTTTCTTTTCATGCTGCTTTCTGTCCGTATCCTTGGAGTCTTTCACATTCGCTAGATGTTGCCTAAGCTCACTAATGGTTAAATTCGAAGTATAAATTGTTGGAAGTTCTTCCATGCGCCGCTGTAGAATCGGACCTATGACCTCATCCCGCGTCCACGATGTGAGAGGTTCGGCCCCAATATCGTCAAGGATTAAAACCGAAGCTTCCATCAAGGCTTCCAGCTTTGATAAAACCCCGTTTGAACCTATCGAATCCTTAACTTCGGCAAGAAAGTCAGGTACATAAACCATCAGGACATCAATCCCGCGCTTTGCCAATTCCTGAGCAATCGCCCCGACAATTCTGCTTTTTCCGACTCCCATCTGCCCGTACAGGTAAAGTCCGTTGGTAGATTGGCCAGGAACAAAATCTGTACAGAACTTCATGGCTTCAACGATAGCCGCCCGCCTCGGTGGATCTGGTTCAATATCCTCAAACGTGGCATTAAGAATGCTTTTAGGAATGTGATGGCTTTTGATTAACCTACCAATTTTCTGTTGCTTATCGTATCCGACCAGTAACGGGCATTTTTGAAGCCTGAAATTCAGGGCGTCAGATTTATTGGGATCGGGTTCAACCACGCTCATATGCCCCTTCTGCTCGTTCTGACAGGCATCCAGACCAAGGCAGGACTTACAATGATCAAAGTAGGAAAGATGCTGCGATAAGTCCCGGTAATTCCTTGGATGGAGCAAGCCTGTTGATTGGTCAGGATATTCCCTCATAATCCTTTTGACTTCGTCGTGTTCGGCCATTCTCCTCAGGATTTCAGCTTGGCGGTCAGCGAAATTTGCCGGAACCAGTTTTTTTAGTTCCTCTCCCATGGTTTGCAATCATGCGTCACCTCCGCGCTTCACCCTTAATTGCTCCAGCATTTTCCGAACATCGTCATCTGTGTATCCACCATCTTCAACCGGTTCGGGAACGGCATCCTTCGAACCAGTATTGAGACTTTCCTTTTCGACTTGCGCGGATCTCGTGGCGTGAAGCGAATAGATAACAGTCGCACAATAACTTAAGGTCCGTACCTCGTCCCGCTTGTGCTTCGGCTTGAATTTGTCAAAGGCTTGGTCGATGCCATCTAAAGCGGTTTGAAGCGGGACGGCTTCTTTGATCAGTTCATCGATCACTTCATCGTCGGAAACCGTTATTTCCAAGCCCTTGCCGCGCCTCCGAAGGTATTTATCAGCCACAGCCTGCCGGTAATCAATATCCGAAGACGATATTTGGTCCTGAAAAGAGTCGGCACCTGTTTCAGGAGTGACAGGAACGGCATCCTGTCGGGAAGACGGTATCCCCTCATCTTCGGTTTTTGATTCGCCCGGGGGCGTATAACAACAACTACTGTCTTTAAAGTTGTCTTTAAACATGTCTTTAGACGCTCCTTCCGCCTTACTGCCGCAAGGGATTGAGCCACTTCCAACTTCACAAAATGTGAAGTTTTCGCCCTCAAAATCTTCATGTTTTGTGAAGTCCGACTTCATATTTTGTGAAGTTTTTGAAATCTCCCCTTGGCTCGATGTTCCGCTATGACCTTCCGAAAAGTTCACGTTTTGTGAAGTTTTCCGCTTTAAATTTTGGTGAATCAGAAAATTGAATCTTTCTGAATCCCATCCCATCACTGGGCTTATTTGCCATAGGTCATAGTCCTTTTTTATAGCGAATAACTTTTCATTTTTATGCCAAGTAATAACTTTGGCGTTTTCAAGGAACAGTAATTCTTTTTTTATGTGTGTCGCGGGGACTCCGCAAATCTCGAAATCTTTAAGTTTTTCAATGAAGGCTTCTTTAAGGTTACAACCATACGATAACCTCCAAATGAAAAGCAAAATATCCTTTTGGCGTTTAGTGAAATTACGGCGTATCAGTTCGTTCCAGATGTCATTTGCCAGTCTTACAAAGCCATTTTCCGGCTGCGTATTTGCCACTCACCTCACCCCATGAATCAGCACGTACCTATTTGTCCACCAACCTGTTGCTTCAAGCATACGCTCCGATTAATAGGAGACGTTCGCGAACTTCGGGCCACATGTACCCCACGCTATCCTTACAAAACCATCTGGTAACTGTGGGCTTTCCATATGTCACGTAATCACGCAGGTTCTCTACCCAACCCGACTCGGTACTTGACATTCTCCCCGGTCTAGGGTACAGAGGGATATTCTTTGAGGGATCGTACTTCCTTTCCCCCAAACGCATTCCTATGAAATAAGGATTACCATCAGTTTCAACTAAGCCCAGCCGTTTATTTTCCTTCATGTAAAATTTGAATTTGCGCGACATCCAGCCAATTTCATAGAAATATGCTAAGATTTCATTGGCAAATTCAATTCTTCCCTCTTTCCCCGCTTGCTTAGCCTTTTTTCTCCATCCCTTCAACTGCTCTTCGGTAGGGATAAATCTTGATTTTGGATTATGAAAACCTGATTTTCTAACCAGTTTCCTAACCCTGTTTTCTGGTTTAGCGTCAAGGTCAAACAATTCGAATGATCCAAGATTTGTAAATCTGTCCTTATTAACGATAACCCACCACATATTATTGATGTTGTGGTAAACTGTCCCACGCATCAGAACGCCTTTTCTATCCCGAAAATACTTGATTTCTCCGTTATTCAAGCGCCTCCCGTCCTTATCCAGAGCGTTATAATCAGGAAGATTATCGGACGACCAATGTCGGTCAGAGCGGTTAAGTTCATGCATGACCTTATCGTGAGCGGTTTTTAAGGTTGGTTCGCTTTGATCCTCATATCCTTCTTCCAAAAGTTTCTCTTTGATGTATCGAGTTTCAAGTAAGAATTGCTTTTTCAAGAGATATGGCATCATTTTGAATTTATCGAAGTCAAACCTTCCACCGTTCCGATGCTCGGTGTTTAATTCCTGATAAAATTTGATTTCGGCTCCTGTTCTGTATCTTTTTGCCTCGAATAGTAAGTCGCCTTTGCTTCCGGCAAAATGATCCTTCGAGAGAATTGGGTAATTTTGCTCAATACGAGGATCAGAGCCAATTTCAAACCCTCTTGCTCTCATTACCTCAAAAACTGCGGCCAAAGTCGGATGTGAAATCTCTTCATCGGCCCGGATAAAAACACTCGTATCCCATATTGAAAAAGAAATCTTCTCCTTATATGTCATTTGATTACCTCGCTTTCTTGTGTTAAATGAGACCAAGATTGCCCGCGCAAAATACTTGTAACCGTTTGTCTTTTCACCCCGAATTTGTAGGCAATGTCCTTGACCATCATTTTGCCTTTTAACGAAATTATTTCTTTTACTTGTTCTTCACTAAGCTTTAAGAACGAACATGTTCCGTGTCTAACTGTATCCTTCATGTTTTGACTTTGGCTTCCAGCATATAAATTATCTAGCCTATTATTTGCGGGATTGCCATCCTTATGGCATATAAGCAGTCCATCGGGAATCGCTCCGTTAAACACGCTGTAAACAAGTCTATGAACAAGTTCGACATTTCCCTTTCTGGTAAATCTGATTGTTTTATGACCGGAGGATATCTTGCTAGTTTTTAGTAATTTCAAAGCACATCCTTTTACCGTGCCGTGCTTTCCACGATTAACCCATTGGCTGTAAACATTACCATCGCTATCAACAAAGTATCCTTCATGCCCAGGAATTTCGCTGATTTGATACATCTGCTCACCTCTTTAACTTCAAGTTTTCACTTGATGCCCATGAGTTGGGCCAAGGTTTTGCACAATGGCCCCTTATTTTTAGGCGTAATCGATGCTGGCATATGAAAGCTGAAATCTGCTGCAATTTTAAGGATTAAAGATTCTTCCGCAGCCATAAGCTCTTCCAGAGTTTTAGGATACTCCATAGACGCTTCAGGTCGGTCTTCTTCCGAGATTTCTTGTTCGGCTTCTTCAACGACATCATCTGTCTCCGAACGATCTTCAAGTTTGAATAACCAGCCTTTTACTTCATAGACTTCCGCCTTTGTCAGATTGGCCGGATCGTTGGTTATGGCACCCTCGGACATCGTCTTGTACCACTCCCGGAGCTTGATATCAGAGTCAAACCCCTTTTTCCTTCCCAATTCGACTAACTGCAAATAGCCTTTTGAATCAATCACTTTATCGAGATTCTTTCGTGTTCTGGTATCATCGGTAGCTTCTGCCCCGGTGGACAGATCATCATCCAGCGTTCCGAGGTAGGCGTCGGCGCCCACGCCCAGGAAAGAAGTCGCCCGCTTGATGCCTTTGGTCAACATACCCTTGCGAGCAGCTCCTTTTTCCTTGAAGTGCTCATGATCGGTAGGAATAGGCGGTAAGCTATGGACGGTGATCCATTCCCAGCACTTTGTTTCTTCATTGAAAATGCGATACCCAATCAAGAGTTCGATTTCTGCTGAAAATAAATGCTTTACATACCCATTTCCGGTAGTTTGGCTATCATCATAGATTTCATTATGAATAACCCAAGTCCAGTTCGTCGGACCGAAAACCCAATTCATACGGTCGATATGAGCTTGGTAGGAATAAGAAATCGTATCATAGCCTTTTTTTGTCTCGCTTCCCTTGGACTCCTTAATGGCTTCTTCATCTAATGGCAAGCGTAGGAGAGGCATTAATCTATTAACATCATCAGGGGTAAAAGGTGATTTGATTGGGACCTCTACCCCGTATTGTTTGGCAATTTCCCTTAGCTCTTCGAATGTTTTGGGGGCTTCGGGCAGTTTGCGTTCTTCCGTCTTAGGCAATGACCGCACCTTCTTTCACTTCGAGTTCTTTGTAAGGGATCATCCGGGCTATAAATGTCTGCGTATGCTGATCCGGGATTTCTTCGATAGATTCAGCCCAATCCACGAATACCGGATAATTCGTTTTAGAAAAGGTTCGGAATAGTTGAGAAAATTCCAAAAAGCAAAGGACTTCTTCGGATGTAGACAGCACCCGAAGCGGCTTTCCATCAAATTCAGCCTTGAAGGCTGGTTTAATCTCTCCCGTGCTTCTCACGACTTCAAAAAGCCGGAGCGAGGCCCTGTTAAGGTGCTTTTGGACATCTTCCATCTGCATTTCACAGCGCTTGATATTGAACGCCTTGGCCGCTTTAATACGGGCTTCCGCTTTTTCGATAGCTTCGGTCAGCTCGATCTTTTCCTTCCGGACGGAATTTTGCCGTTCCCGAGCCATCTTTTGGTTATCTCGTAACATTTCGACCCTCATGTTATGTTGCTGAGTAACCTTAAGGTTGGCCTCCAATCGCTCTAGTTCAGCCCGTAACTCGGACAAAGAAGATTCGTTTGCCGCCTGAAATTCCTCTGCCGCCTTACGGTCAGCTTCTTGGATGGTTTCGATTTGGGCAGCAATCTGCTTCCCCTTGTCTTGGATCTCAACCAACTTGGCGGTGATTTCTTCATTCTTTTTAGCCTGTTCTGCATTCAAATCGATTTCATGCCCGCAGTTCTCGCAGGTAATGAAATGGTCTTCTTCGAATTTCAGCCCCGCTTGGAGAGCTTTATATTCGCCCAATAATGATTGTCGTTCGTTTTGAAGCTCGGAAATATCTGAGGGCGTAGGCTTCAAAGCTTCGATAGACTTAATTGCTTGCTTCAAGCCATCTATTTCCGTTGTGTCAATCGGAATTAAATCCGGGATATCGACTGTTAAGGCCGTTTTGATTTCTTCTTCCTTGCCTTCCAACCGAATAAGTTCTTCCTTAGATTGCTTCAATTCATCGGATTCCTTAGAAATGAATACTTTAGGATCGGTAAGCGAAACGCCTTTCAGGATTTCGGCGGCATCTGGATTCTCCTCGGCCAGCGCTGTAAACACATCTTCATCGCGAGGCAGAGGAATTAACGAAACAAATTCGGCCTCCATGTCCTTATCCGACATCGTTAAAAGGAATTGAGGTAAAAATGAGGTTAGAAAGCGCCGACGATTGCCAAGAATTTGATCAATCTGATCCTGGCTACCTTGCAGCCGGTTAATTAGTATTCTTGTTTCCATCTTGGATTTGAGCCGTGTAACTTGTCGCTCAATCTCATAAGTAGTTCCGTTTGCTTCAATTTCAATGTTGATGACCATTTCATTACATTTGTCATTCATAAGCCGATCCGCACAGCGTTCTTTGCCGTATTTATCCACCCCGGCCAAGCCAAATGAAATGGACTCCATAATCGAGGATTTACCACGGCCATTGCCGCCTTCGATCTCGTTGATCATTCCGAACTGGAAGGAATGGTACTCCTCGTAACCCCGGAAGCCCTTAACCCCCAAGCCTTTGATTAACATTCACATTTCCTCCAAACCAAAATTGTGGTATTATGGAGGCGAAAGTATGGTTTAGCCGACGATACTTTCGCCAATTCGCTTGTTTCTTCGAAAAATCAGCTCTGCAAAGCTGGTTTTTCTTTTTTTAACAGCCCCACTCGAACCTCTTTCAGTCCATTGATAATATCTGGCAAGACGCTTGCGAAACGCCCTCCCTCATAGTAGACAGCCGACGGAGATGTATTTTTAATCGATGATGCAAATAACTCCAGTTCTTTAATGGCGGCATCCAATTTTTCGAACCTGCTTGTTGTTGGATAAGCGTCGTTGAGCAGATCCCTTACAGCCAAGATATCTTTTTGGCCTGTCAACCTAAGGGTTACATCGTTACCCCCTTCCCATTGATAAACTAAGAGGTTATGATCCTGATTTTCAACAAAAACAACATCTTTACCATCGTTGATGGTTGTCACAAACTCATTCATTTCCTGCATTTGACTGCTCCTTTCTCTTGATATTGCGAAGGATGATATCGTATTGAAGTTCGTTTGCTTTCCAATGATTAGCCAGATCAGATAGTGTCATATCTTATTGCCCCTCCTGCGGTGGCTGATTGGGATACTTGCCTTTGATATTCCGGGCGTAAAAGCTTCCAACGGATTCGGCAGTTTGGAGTTGGTTAAACACATCTGCCGGTACGCCATAATGCTCATAGATTTTCTCGCTTGTTTTGAAGCGAATGAACAGAATTTGTCCAGATTCGTCATAACCTACAGCAGCAACGTTTGAAGATACAACTGGCGTTAAATTCATCAAATGTAGTCCTCCGGTCTAAAATTTCGAACAAAATCAACTGAGTCATCAAAGTCGATCCGGCGTATATGACTGTATTTAGCCACTTCGAAGCGTTTTTTCATTTTGCTCCAGATCATCCGGCGATACCGTCCAACCAAGTCTTTAAAATCCCCGTCAGACTCCTTATAGCGGTGTTTGGTCAACTCATTAGATTTAAGGTGTACCGCATTCTGCAACTGGTAGCACTCAGTATCAGTGAGGGTGACGCTGTCCCGAACCTCTTGTACCATGATTTGGACTTCCTCGACCTTCTCGGTCATATCCGTATGCATTTGTTTGAGCCCGTCGAACAACATCCGAATTGCGGCCCCTTGCTGTTCCGTAAGCTGTAACTGTCTTTCGATTACTGGGAAGTAATCTGATTGTTCAATCATTGCCATGTTCATTTACCACCTTTCTGCCGTTTAGGGCTGGTCTTAATTGTTCAACGAAGGCTTCGAGCATATCCAGATCTTTAGATAAACGTCTCTTATCACTGCTGCTCGACTCCGCTACAGCTCCGAGCATAAACGCTGTGATTCCGACTTTCTGTAGAAAATTTTCAATCTGAATAGCAAGTTGAAGTGTGTTGATTCTGGCTTCGTAGCTAAGTTTTTTCAGCTTTGCTGCTTCGTGCTGTTCGTCAAAATCACTCGGCTGTTGAAGTTCCAGAGCTTTAATTTTCTCTTGAGCTTCCTTCAAGCCATCTCGGAGATTTTTAAGAACAAACTCGCTATTTTCCATTTCTTGCTTATATTTGGCTTTCCATTCCTCTTCTTTTTGTTTAAGAAGATGCTGCTTTTCCTTCTCTTTTTGAGTTAGTAAAAGGCTTGTTTCTTCCTGGTGCCTTTCAATCGCTTCGGAGACGGCTTCATCCAACTGATCCGCAGGAATAGCGTTTTTGTACATCCGTTGGAGTTCAAGCTTTTCCTGTTCGGCTTGTTCGGCCCTCCCCTCCGCTTCCCTAACGGCTGCTTCTAAGCGGTTCTTCGTCTCTATAAAGGCTTTATGAGTACTTATCAGGCCAGCGTCGAGTTGCTGAATGATTTCAGGCGTGGCGTTCTCGGCAATGAATTTTGCCTTGTCATACTGCTTCCCGGAGCCAAAGCCAGCCTGTTCCGCTACGATATCTCGAACTTGTCCTCCTTCGTGGTCAGGAAAATTTTCCTTGCGGCCAGCCATCCGCTCTTTAGCTTTGATTCGTTCGACTTCTTCAAGGCGTTTAGCCCATTCGATCCGCTCAGAGAAGGTAAATTCCTTACGGTGTTCGTTTTCGCTGATTTCAAGCCGTAACTGATGTTCGTAATCGGATATTTCCATTATGCGAGCATCCACTTGCTGCCGCTTTAGGAACTGATGGGCTCTTAACCGGCGCTCCCCGGCGACAAGCTGATAATCCGGTGTAAGTACGATTGGATTAATTAAGCCGTTTTGCTCAATATCCCGGGCCAACTCTTCGATATCCCCGAAGTCTTTTCTGATCCGGTCACTGACTTTGATTTTTTCGATATCAACGAACAATTTTATTCTCCTTTCTATTTTGTGTTAGATTCTTTCGGGCCGAGGCTTTCTTCGTATTTCAACAACCACTCCCGTTTGATGCGCCAATACTTTCCTTGCTTGTAGGCTGGCAGTTTCCCTTCTTTGATCCTGTTGATCACGGTATACTTGCTAACCTTGAGGTATTGGGCTGCGTCCAGTACGTCAAGAGTAGGTGGTAGTTCTGGCCGTATAAGACTATCCACCTCCGGGCGTTGAAGCAATATTCCTTGCTCCATAGCTTGATTAAGCGTTCCAGACAATAAATCGATAATGGCCTTTTCTATTTTGGACACGGTTCCCAACCTCCTCCTCTCAGTTGATTTATCTACTTAAAGTAGACTCAGTGCTAAAAAAAATTTGATCTACGCTACTACCCACAATAACTGAAAACTCTTTCGCCTTCCCCACAGGCATTTCATCCGGGTTCCGCTCCCATTTCATGTATGTTTGTCTGTGGACGCCCAGTCTTTCGGCCACTTCTAGCTGGGAAAGGTCACTAAGTATGCGGGCCTGCCGAGGAGTTAATGTCATGCAACTCAGCTCCTTTCTTTGTTGATATGCTCATGATATTCTACTTTAAGTAGATAGTCAACACCATTTTTTATATTTTTTCTATCTTTAAGTTGATTTTTTTCGACTTAAGCTTTATACTCATTTCAGATATTAAGGGAGGTTAATGAATTGAGTATCGCTGAAAATATTAAGAAGTTACGCGACAAATACGATTTGACACAGCAAGAGTTAGCCGATATTGCTGGGGTTACTAATAAAGCAGTTTCAGCGTGGGAAACAGGAGTAAAGGAACCTCGAATGGGAGCCATTGAAAAAATTGCACAGCATTTTAAAATTAAGAAAAGCAACATAATTGAAGATGGTGGAATGGAGATGATCCATATCGAAACACCTAAAACGATTGCGAGTCAGTTTAATCCAGATGAATATACTGAGGAAGAATTAAAGGAAATAATGGAGTACGCCCGCTACTTGAAATCAAAGAGAAAATAAGCCTTTTCATCCTCCATACACAATTTATTAAACCTGCGCTTTCCGGTCGCGAGGCCGTTTAAATATACCCATAAATAGAACACATGTTCCTACGAAAGAGGTGAAATGCATGGCAAAAAAGCCGACAAAGAAAGGTTCTGATCGAGAGTTACCCAAAAACGTCCGGGAACGTAACGGGAAATTTACTTATCGATACTACGCCCCAGCCACCAAGATCGTAAATGGAGTTGAGAAAAAATACAGCAAAGAAATGGAATCCCCTCGCTTCGATACGATCGACGAGGCCGTCGAATTTGGTATCATTATACAGGCCCAAAAGATTCAGAAAAAACTAACATATGAAACAAATATGACTGTAAGCGCTTGGAGTAAAATATGGCTTAAAGATTACATCATTGAACGTGCACCTGCAAAAAAAACCATTAAAAATAGAAAATTTGCGTTAGGTGTCATTTTAAAAGCTTTTGGAGCCTTATTATTACGTAATGTTACGGCGGACGGTTATCAGAGATTTTTGTACAAACTGAAAGAAGAAGAAAGTAGAAAAGGGAAGAAAGGTATGAGTCGCAACACGATAATTACCATTCATTCTGTTGCGAGTCTTATGTTTGAGCACGCTAAACGCAGTGGGTTTATAACTGATGACCCTACCGCTGATGCTAAGATACCGAAAGAAAAACGAACTGTGCGGAAGGCAGGAGAAAAAAAGCAGGTCCTCCCCAAATTTCTTGAGAAGGACCAACTAAAAAAATTTTTAGAGGTATCCCGTTTTGTTTTAACCCCCAATTTTTGGGCATTGTTTTTAGTGCTCGCCTATACAGGTTTACGGATAGGCGAAGCTGCCGCTTTACAGTGGGACGATATCGACACAGAAAATCGCACGATCGATGTCAATAAGCAACTCGACTCAAGCAATGTCCGAAATTATTCATTCGGTCCCACAAAAAACGAAGAAAGCGAACGTATTGTAACTTATGGCAATACAGTCGCAAAAGCATTTGAGCTTTTAAAGAGTTGGCAAAAAGCCGAAAAACTTGCAGCAAAAAACTTCAATCCAAACGATAATTTTGTTTTCTGGAGCGCTCATTATCCAGGGTACCCAATAGCAACCACATATGTTGGTAAAGTGATGCGTCGAGTACTGGAAGAAGCTGAGTTGCCAATAAGCCTTACGCCGCATAGCTTTCGACATACGCATGTGTCGTTATTGGCCTCCAACCCAAAGGTCGGGCTGCCAGAAATTCAAGCGCGCATCGGACACAAAGGCAACTCCAAAACCACGACGCTTATTTATTTACACGTTACCCAAGCCCGTCAGCAGCAAATGGGAGATGACTTTGAATGGGCCATCAATAACTAAATCCTACCCATCCCTATTACGGGTAATATGCGGGTAACGGATTTTTAAAACAGCCTTCAATCCCTTTGAACATCCGGGGTTTCTCAATCCCTGTCAAATATAGAACATATAGTTTTCTTTCGCGCCATGCTCTTCAAAGTTGACTAAGTTTTCCAGCGTTGTCGAATCGAGCACCTCCGCAATGCTGTCGCGGATGCGCAGCCATAAATCGCGTTTGGCCGGATCGTCTTCCTCGGTAAAATCAACCGGAGAAATCGGTCCTTCCAGAACGCGGATAATATCCCCCGCCGTAATTTCGCTCGCGTCGCGCGACAGGATGTACCCGCCGTAGGCGCCGCGTACGCTTTTAACCAATCCGGCGTTGCGAAGCGGTGCAATGAGCTGCTCCAGATAATGCTCGGACAGCTGGTTTTTTTCGGCGATGCTTTTCAGGGAAGTCGGGCCCTCGCCGAATTTTGCGGCCAACTCCATCATAATCGTCAATCCATAGCGTCCTTTTGTAGAAATCTTCAAAGAAGCCACCTCTTTCAATTTTCAGGGAAACTTTATATAATTGAACTCCGATCAATTAAATGGCGATTGACGGCGTCTACGGCTCAAAACCGCGGCTGAAGTCCAGTTATTTAAAGAATACCTCCCTATTCCTATCTTTAACCTCTGCTTATCGTAACATATCATATGTGTTTTGAAAAATAAATCAACCTTTTTGGGGTTGCAATTTGTTTTCCTTACTTTAATATAGGGAATACCCATCGTATAGGGTTGCACGCATATGGTAAAATAACGGCAGGGCCACATGCGCCCAAAGGAGTGATAGACATGAAGCAACCAAACGAAACCCGCGTTGTCGTCGGCATGTCCGGCGGCGTCGATTCTTCGGTGACGGCGCTCCTGCTGAAACAGCAAGGATACGACGTTATCGGCATATTTATGAAAAACTGGGACGATACCGACGAATTCGGCTACTGCACCGCCGAAGCGGATGCCGAGGATGTCCGCCGCGTGTGCGAGCAAATCGATATCCCCTACTATACCGTCAATTTCGAGAAACAGTATTACGATAAAGTTTTTGCCTACTTTCTCGATGAATATAAGCGCGGCCGTACGCCAAATCCCGACGTAATGTGCAACCGCGAGATCAAATTCGGCGAATTTTTGAACAAAGCGCTTGATCTCGGCGCGGATTACGTCGCTACCGGCCATTATGCCCGCGTTGTCGAAGAAGACGGGGTGTACAAGCTGCTGCGCGGCGTTGACGGCAACAAAGACCAAACGTACTTCCTGAATGCCTTGAATCAGGAGCAGTTGTCCAAGGCGATGTTCCCGATCGGCCACCTTCCGAAGCCGGAGGTCCGCCGCATCGCGGAAGAAGCCGGCCTGTACACGGCGAAGAAAAAAGACAGCACCGGCGTTTGCTTTATCGGGGAACGCAATTTCAAGGAGTTCCTGAGCAATTATTTGCCGGCCCAATCCGGCGATATGGTCGACATTGCGACCGGTGAGGTCAAGGGCCGCCATGACGGGCTGATGTATTATACGCTGGGCCAACGGCAAGGCTTGGGCATCGGCGGCTCGGGCACCGGCGAACCGTGGTTTGTCGCGGATAAAGACCTGGAACGCAACATTTTATATGTCGTACAGGGCGACAAGCATCCGCGCCTGTATTCGACGGCACTGACCGCTTCGGGCGTCAACTGGATCGCCGGCGCGGACAAGCTGCCGGACGGACCGTTCCGCTGCACGGCGAAGTTCCGTTACCGCCAGGCGGATCAAGGGGTAACCTTGACGAAGCGGGCGGACGGCACGGTGTATGTCGAGTTTGACGAGCCGCAAAAAGCGATCACGCCGGGGCAGGCTGTCGTGTTTTACCAAGGCGAGGAATGCCTTGGCGGCGGCACGATCGAGTCGCCGGTGAAGCTGGAGGCGCGTGAGGCGGAAGGGGCGCTGGGGTAATACGAGCCGATAAGCTCGCCCTTTCTCGCGGTCCTCTGCTCGAAATATAGGGACAACAGGGCCAGCCTTCCAGAGCGATGATATTTAGACCGATACCCCATAAGAGCGTGACGCCGCTGAACATCAAAACAGGAGCCCACCGGTAAGCCGGCAGGGCTCTTTTATGGTGTGCCGAGAAAACCAGCTAAAATCAGGCCGCCCGAGAAACTCCAGCGAAAAAATAAGGGCACAAAACGTCGTTATTTCGGCGGTATCCGTCCGTTGGAGAGAAGTAGAAGCAATTTATGCCGCTATTTTGCCCCATCGCAAGGAAATGCCCGTGCTATGGGCCATTCATAGGAAAATAAGGACACAAAATGTCGCTAATGGGGATGAACATGCCAGGCTTCGAATAATAAATACATAAAGTGCCGCTATTTTGAACGCCGACGGTTGGTCGTTCCATTTAGCTGGCTGTCGAGCGCCGATTTTAAGGTTGAGTCCAAGAATGTCTGCTATTTTTTCCGCAGAAAATAAAAAATCCGGTAGTTGCCAATAAGGATCAAGTAAAAAAGGGGTGGGGGCACAAACGCCCGCCCCTTAACGATTCCCCCTACGCCGCAGCTCCTGGTTGTGTTTGATTTTCGCCTCGTTGCCCTGCTCCGTAGCGTGGTAAAACGTACGGCCGGACAACCTCGGCGGCAAATATTCCTGCTCCACATAATGCCCCGGATAATTGTGGGGGTATTTATACCCCTCGTGCCCCAGCTTCACGGCGCCCTTGTAATGGGTGTCCCGCAAATGCAGCGGCACCTCGGCCGAAACGACCTCCTCGATCGCCGCCATGGCGTTTCCGATCGCCTCAACCACCCCGTTCGATTTCGGGCTTTCCACCGCGAACAATATCGCCTGAACGACATTAAGCTTGGCCTCAGGCCAGCCGTTGTTGCGGTAGGCTTCCAGAGCGCTGACCGCCTGCACCATCGCCTGCGGATTGGCCAGCCCGATGTCCTCGCTGCTGGCGGCGATCAAACGCCGGATGAACGTCATCGGGTCCATCCCCAGCTTTTCCACCGCGTACAGGAACCAGAACACCGCGGCGTCGCTGGAGCCGCGAATGCACTTGTGGAACGCCGACAGTACATCATATTGCGTCGATTCGTCCGCCTTGACCAGCGGGCGGCGGATCGACTCCTCGGCGACTTCGAGCGTCAGATGCACCGTGCCGTCCGGCTGCGGCGGCGTGGTCATCGCGGCCAGCTCCAGCGCGTTCAGGGCGCGGCGGATGTCGCCGTTGGCCATGGAAGCGATGTGCTGGAGCGCCTCCTCGTCGGCGTTCAACTGCATGAAGCCGAGCCCTTTTTCCTTATCGGCCAACGCCCGGCGCATTGCGATAAGCGAGTGCTCCTTCGTCAGCGGCTCGAGCTGAAACAAAGTAGAGCGGCTCATCAAAGCGCCGTTGACGTAATGAAACGGGTTTTCCGTGGTGGCGCCGATAAAAATGATCGTTCCCTTCTCCACCGCCGGCAGCAGCGCATCCTGGCGCGAGCTGTTGAAGCGATGCACCTCGTCCAGGAACAGAATCGTTTTCGTTCCGTAAAACGACTTGTCGTTTTGCGCCTTTTCGATCACTTCCCGAACATCCTTGACCGAAGCGTCGACCGCGTTCAGCCGGACGAACTCGGCTTTCGTGTGGTTGGAGATAATGTGGGCCAACGTCGTTTTCCCGCAGCCGGGAGGGCCATACAGCAAAATCGAGGATATCTGGTCCGCTTCGATCGCCCGCCGCAGCAGCTTCCCCGGACCGACGATATGCTCCTGTCCGATATATTCATCCAGCGTGACGGGCCGCATCCGATCGGCCAAAAGCCGCCCCGCCGGGTTTTGCTCCTGTTGATAGGAGAACAAATCCATCATGCTCACTTCCTTGATCGTAGGCATTGTCTACTCTATTCTAGCACACCCGCAGCAAAAACACTTATGCCCCCTAACACCGATGCAAAAAAAGCACTTAAAGTAGTTAAAGTAGTTAAAGCACTTAAAAGCACTAATGCGTAAAAAACATTTATAGTTGTTCTTTCGCTTTTCCCGCGGCGCAAAATATGAGTTAATATAGATGTCGGGCCGACGAATCACGGGAAAGGGGGCTGATCGAAGTGATTTCAGTGAGTGAGGTGGCTTCCGCGTAAGCGGAAACCGCAAAAAAACGGGGGGCTGGAAACAGCTCCCCTTATTTCCGTTTAGATGATGACTGTGTTATGATAGATCCTAAGTTGAATTTTTCAATATTATTCCAAGCCGAAAGGGGGATTTACGGCCATGCTGACTTATATCGTAACAACTATGGAAAACGGACCACGAAATAAGGAGGTACATGATCGTGAACTACAAAAATGGGAAGGATGTTCTTCCCCCTAGGCTGCTGCAGGAGCTCCAGAACTACATTCAAGGCGAGCTGCTGTACATCCCGAAACCGGAACGGACGAGAGCGTTATGGGGTGAATTGAGCGGATCGCGCACGTCCATCGCCAAACGAAACGAAGAGATTTACCGGCTTCACCATACTGGGTGTTCCGTACGGGATTTAGCCGCCAAATACCATTTATCCGATGAAAGTATCCGAAAAATTTTGACCAAAATGCGAGCGCTCAGACCCCAGGCAGCGGTAACGGAGTAAACGCGGGTATAAAGGTCCCGCCCCCCAGCCGAGGCGGAAAGCCAGCAGCTTGGTTCTACGATAAATTAACCATATGCGAAGCCAAGACCCGCGGTCTTGGCTATATTTATATATTCGATCAGGTATAATAAAAATATAACTAAAGCAGGATACGCCGCTTATCCGAAACCGAGGTGACACCATTGACACAGCAGCATGCCCCGTCTTTCCGCCGGGACAACATGGAAGAGCAAAGACCAGAGATGCGCCGGAACGCGCCGGCGCCGGCGACAAAAACCTGCGCCTATTGCGGCGAAGCTAAACCGGTTTCCGAGTTCCTCCGGCGCACCGGCAAACGCTCCGGCAAAGGCTCGCGCCGCGGCGCCTGCCGAGACTGCCGATCGCTTCGGAAGCAGCAGGCCCGCATGGTCCAGGAAAAGCCTAGGAGCGTGGAATCACCCGCTGTAGGACTTGCCGGGACGGCCGATGCCGGCGCTGCCCAGGCCCAGGCGGCGCGGCAGAGCGGCAGGCCTGACAAGCGCGAAGCTGCCCGGCACCGCCGCAAGGCTGATGAAATCGTTCCCAAAGCAGGCGATGACGTTGCGGGAGCCGCTTCGGCTAGACGGGACGCCAAAGCGGCCTCCTTGCCGGCGGCTCACGGGACGACGCCGAAGCGCCGGATCAAACGTGCGCTGCCGGCACCGCCGCCGCGGGCGGAGGGGCCGGACGTGCGGACGTTGCGCCCGAACCGCAACGGGATGATCCGTATGCGCGGACGGACCGACAAAGGCCGCCGCTGGCAGCAGGAGGTCGACTTTGAGTTGGCCGTAACGCTCGTCCGCGAGCATGCCGCCGTGGTCGTCAACCCGCATACGATCCGGCGCCTTTACACCAACAAAGCGTTCCGCAATTATATTCTCACCCGCGACAACTATACCTGCTTTTTTTGCGGGGAATACGGAGACACGATCGACCATCTGCTGCCCAAAGCGAAAGGCGGCCACACCACTCCGGTAAACTGCGTCTGCGCCTGCAATTTGTGCAATCAAAGCAAAGCGGACCAAGACCTGGAGGATTTTATCGAAGGCCGGCCCCGCTGACCGATAAAAAAAATCCCGACTCATGGTCAGGTCCGGATCAACACATCTGCATCGGGTCACGGATACCCAATCAGAAGCATCCACCGCACGAAATGCAAAAGTGCATGCGATTTTCGTCGAAATTCCTCGAAACAGGCAGTTCAAATGCAAATGTACAGTTCATTTCCGGTCAATAGATACTTTTTGATCAAATGTCCGCAAAACAGATGCACTTTTGCATTTTAATCGCTCTAAAACGTGAATATACGAAAAATGAAATGCACTTTTGCGGTTCATCCTCCGCCAAAGCAGCCGTTCCTTCGCAAAGGAGCGAACATGCGGAAGCGAGATAAGCATCCAGTAAGGGGTAATACCAGCGTAACTGTCACCAGGTGCAAACGAATGGATATAATTAGAATCCCCCCAAAGCGAAGAGTATTTCCTAA
Organism: Paenibacillus sp. FSL R5-0527; assembly: GCF_038008055.1. NCBI lineage: Bacteria > Bacillati > Bacillota > Bacilli > Caryophanales > Paenibacillaceae > Paenibacillus > Paenibacillus sp. FSL R5-0527. The sequence continues at coordinate 6,134,548 of NZ_JBBOYI010000001.1, forward strand.
ATTGACAGAATGTTACCCATATGAAGATAGTATAAAGAGACTTAAAGATTACGATTCCCTTTTAAACAGCATATTTTGGATTAAGGTTAGAGAAGGTAAAAAAGTTCGGAGATAGAGGGAAAGATATCAAGTTTTTTTCAACACCCTACTTGCAAAAGTTTGTTCCAGCCTTGCGAACGTATACCGGTATCCGGGCAAGCGAACTGGTCAATGTACGACTTTCGGAAATTGATTTTCACTTTTGCCAAATACGCATCAATAACGGAAAGGGTGGAAAAGATCGAATTGTTCGTTCCCGCAATCATTCAAAGAGTTATTGGCCATGCATGATGCGATGAAGAAAATGCATGCGGTTTATTTGATTGAAAAATCGTCGTGGAAGAAAAAAATATACGGATCGGGAATGCGAAAAAATCGGCTCAACCAAACAACCAGCGTTTGACAGGGAAGGCCGGTGGTTGGTCGACAGATCAATATCCGCTGTCCGGACGCTTTGCACGATTATCCCGTTTGATCCGGAAGCAGAGAGGAAGTTAAATTCAGGAGTAGAAAATAGGTTTGGGAGAAGCAGACATGTTCGAGATCGATAGACAGGTTTGTGAGCAGGAGGTTAGGAGAAATGAAGCAGACCTGACGGGAGGAATGGGGCAAGACACCGGGAAAAATGAAAAGACCGTGAATAGCCCCCATCCTCTCCCCCTGAACAAAAGGAATAATCGTGCAAAGCAGCAGGCAGGGATACCAAGACACCTTTCGCCACACGGGCTACGCCACTTCCTGTTGACCTGGCTGAAAAAGCAGGGCAGCGACGACGCTCTCATACAACCGTACTCCGCGAGGTTATTCGCACAATTCCCGGGTATTTCCTGACGTAACGGTCTCAGCAGGCTATTCGGCCCCAAATGAGGCCACTTGGAGTGATTTCATGCTAATAGTCGCTCAGGTCGTTTTAATCCCTACATTTCAGTCCGTTGTGCGCCACGCACGCCTAATCAACTCGCCTAATCGTTTCATCTCCCAGTCGCCTGGGGCGCTAAACTCGGGCCCCTAAACTTCAGGGACCGCAGATCAATATCCCTCCACAGCCGCGCGGACGGCGAAGTCGGTGTTTTCTCCGGGAACGTAGTCCGGCAGCTCGTCGCCATGCAGCAGCCACAGCTCATGCAGCGCGCGGGTGCAGCCGACGTAAAGAAGCTTGGCTTCCTCCGGCCCGTAGTGAAGCGGGTCGACGTCCGTCACGATCACTGCATCGAATTCCAGCCCTTTGGACAAATACACGGGCAGCACCGACACCCCGCCGGCATATTCCTTGAGTTCCCCGTTAATCAGGTTGATCTCGGTACCGTTCTTCGTCAGCCCCTTATGCAGTTCCTCATGCAGTTCCTCCGCTTCGCGCATCGTCCGCGTCAGAATCGCCACCGTCCGGTATGTGCCCGACAGCGCCTTGTCCAAGGCGTAACGGATTGCACCGAAGCGCCGTTCTCCGGCCGCCGGCAGCAGCCGCACCGGCTCCCCGCTGCGGAACACCGGCACGGCAAGCAAATCCGTTCCCACGCCCCGCTTCAATATTTCGTTGGCGAACTCAATGATCTCCATCGTCGAGCGGTAGCTTCGGGTCAACGCAAAGTAAGCCGTCTCCTCCGGACGGAACAGGTTCTGCATTTCCTCCCAGCTTCTTACGCCTTTGTAATAGTGAATGCCCTGCGACAAGTCTCCCAGGATCGTAAACGAATGCCCTTTGACGAACCGGTCCAGCACATACACCTGAAACGGCGAAAAATCCTGGGCCTCGTCGATCACCACATGGTCGAAGGTCATTTTCCCATCGATTTCGTTGACCACGGAGTACAGATACAACAGTGCGGGCAGATCCTCTTCCTTAAGGGTGTTTTTCTTCAAATAGCCCTGCGTTTCCCGCCAAATCTCCCGCGGAATCCGTCCCGTCATATCCGCAAGGCCCGAGTCCGCCGTCCCGCCGCTCTTCCGGATGCCAAACAGCCCCCGGTACAGGTTTAGCGGAGCGAGCTCAGGCCACTTTTTGGCGTATGCTTTTTCCCGCTGCTGCGCCTTCTTCTTGCGTTCCTTCAGCGCCGCCGCGGAAGACGACTTCTTCAGCTCCATTTCGATCCAGCGGTGAATCCGCGCCAGCACCCGTTCCTTGCGCCGGGCGACCGGGTAATGGCGGTATTCGCCTTCAAACCAGCCGATGATCTCCTTCCGGGATAAACACGCCCCGTCCCAAGGCTCAAAGTCCCCTTCGGGCACGCAGATGGACTCCAGGTTTTCCAGATAGGCGTCGATTAACGACTTAAAATGCATGGAGCCTTTAAACCGGCCGGGCAGCTTGTTATCGTCCGGGCTTTCCTGAACCTGGGCGCCCCCATGCATCTGCTTCCGTCCCAGCCCCTGTGCTAGTACCTGCTCTTTCACCTGATCCTGCTCTTCCGCCTGATCCTTCGTCTGAGCCTGCCACTGCGCGATCCCCTGCCTCAGCTTCTGCTCCTGCGCCTGTCCATCAGCCTGGCTCCGCCATTGCGGCTGTCCCGGCCAGTCTCCGTCAAACCAGCGCGACAGCGCTTCCGTGCCGTCAGACGGCCCCTCCTCCAAGCCAAGCACCCGGGCCGCCCAATCGCTGAACGTATTTTGCTGGATATCCCCGACCCCCAGCTCGGGCAATACTTCGGAAATGTAGTCGATAAACATATGATTCGGCGCAAAAATGACCAGCCGTTCCGCAGAAATCTGCTCTTTGTACTGGTACAGCAAAAAGGCCAGCCGATGCAGCGCCACGGTCGTTTTCCCGCTGCCGGCGACCCCCTGGATGATCAACGCCGTATTTTTGGCCGCACGGATAATTTGATCCTGCTCGGCTTGGATCGTCGAAACGATATCGCGAAGCCGATTATCCTTATTTTCGCCGAGCCGGTACACGAGAAACTCGTCGCTTACGGCCGGTCCGTCGCTATCGCGGTCGTACGTATCCGCCACCCGTTCGAGAATGCCCTTGCGAATCACGATGTTGCGTTTCAGGTACACCAGTCCGTCAATCAAGCCTTCGGGAGCAAGATAAGAAGCCTCATCCCCGCCGGTAAAAGAATAAAACAAACTGGCGATCGGCGCGCGCCAATCGATAACGAGCGGGTGCCCCGCTTCCGGGTCGCCGACGCCCACTTTGCCGATGTAGATCGGCTTCCGGTTTCTGCCCGCTTCCGCAAAATCAAGCCGGCCGAAATAAGGCTCGCGTTCCGACTGCTCCAGCTGTTTCCTTTGCGATTCGCGGTTTGCCTCAAGCAGTTGCTCCGTAAAATCATGCCCCGTATATACGGGGATGCTGCGCAGCTCTTTCAGCTGCCTTTCGATCTCTTCCAGGGTGCGATCAAGCCGCGCCTTTTCTTCTTGATAGGCACTTTGAAAATGTTCCACTTTCAGTTACCTCCTAAGATTGATGTACTCCGCCGGTCAACCGCAGGGCAGTCGAAACGCCCGCCATCCGCTATTTTTCCATGATCCGGAGCCAGAGAAATCTCATTATATCACTACGGCGAAAAAAAGGCGAACTTCCCCGGTAAAAACAGGCACAAATAACCCAGGCGCGCCAAAAAGCGCAGATTCGATGTTGTCATCAAACCTGCGCTTATGTCCGGCAGCCGCCTAAGGACACTATGCCTCGTACGACCTGATGTTTGTAAAAACACGCAATACGAACCTTACGCTTTGTCGCTCAGGCGCTTTAGCCCCTGCTCCAGCTTTTCTTCACCAATTCAGCCGGGACGGAATCCGGCGCATTCAGCACCAAACTCCGCCCGCCGGCTTCGGGCAAACGCAGCTTTTTCGCCAGCGCCTCGTTCATACGCGCACTCCACTGCGCTCCAGCAGCTCGCGGACGGCGACGCTGACCATGATCAGCCCCACCACCGGCGGGACAAACGAGTTGCTCGCCGGCGGCTGCTTCGCTTTACGGATTTGCGGAGCGTTTTCCGGCACGATCTTTTTCGTGACATCGGCGCGCGGCTTGACCGGCTGCTCCGTGGAGAAAACGACCTTGACCCCTTTGCGGATGCCTTCTTCCCGCAATTTCGCGCGGATGACGCGGGCCATCGGGTCCATGTGGGTCTTGGAAATGTCAGCCACTTGGAACTTGGTCGGGTCCATTCGATTGGCCGCGCCCATGCTGGACAAAATCGGAATCCCGCGCTTCAGGCACTCCTTGATAAGGTGGATTTTGTATTTGATCGTATCGGAAGCGTCAAGCACGTAGTCGATTTCATATTTGAACAATTCCTCGTACGTTTCTTCCGTGTAAAACATATTCAGGGCGATCGTTTCGCACTCCGGATTGATCAGCTTGACCCGCTCGCACATCAGATCCGCCTTCTTCTGGCCGATCGTCGTCGTCAGCGCATGGATTTGGCGGTTGATGTTGGTAACGTCGACGACGTCCTTATCGATCAGGATGATGCGGCCAATCCCCGTCCGGGCCAAAGCTTCGACGGCGATCGAACCGACCCCGCCGATGCCGAGCACGGCGACGGTGCTTTTTTTCAATACGTCCAGCCCTTCCGCCCCGATCGCCAGCTCGGTCCGTGAAAATTGATGAAGCATGGTCTAAGCACCTCCCGAAATATGGCATATATGGCATTTCATGTTGTTTATTTCTTCGCTTCGGCCGGTTTGACGGCAAGCTTGATATGCAGCTGCTCCAACTGCGACCCGTCCACTTCGGAAGGCGCGTTCATCAGCAGATCGGTCACGCTCGCCGTTTTCGGGAAGGCGATCGTTTCGCGTAGGTTCGAACGTCCGGCAAGCAGCATCACCAGGCGGTCGAAACCGAAAGCGATTCCGCCGTGCGGCGGCGTGCCGTATTCGAACGCATCGAGCAGATAGCCGAATTTGTCCTGGGCTTCTTCCGGCGACATGCCGATCGCATTGAACATCTTCTCCTGAACGTCGCGCCGGTAAATCCGCATAGAGCCGCCGCCCACTTCGTAGCCGTTCAGCACGAGGTCGTAGGCCTGGGCCAAAATTTTGCCCGGATCGGTGTCGAACAACGGCAGATCTTCGTCACGCGGACGAGTGAATGGATGGTGTTCGGCGACGTACCGTTTCTGCTCCTCGTCCCAGCCGAGCAGCGGGAAGTCCACCACCCAGGCGAATTTATAGACGCTGTCGTCGATCAGGCCCAGGTCGCGGCCGATTTTGAGGCGCAGTGCACCAAGCACGTCGGCGACGACCTTTTTATTGTCGGCGGAGAACAGCAGCAGGTCGCCTTCTTCCGCGCCGGTGCGTTCCTTCACCGCGGCGATTTCCTCTTCGGTGAAGAACTTCACGATCGGTCCGCGGAATTCGCCTTCCTTCACTTGAATCCAGGCGAGGCCTTTCGCGCCGTAGCGGGCGGCGTACGGTCCCAGGTCGTCGATGTCCTTCCGGCTCCAGGTGCCGCAGCCTTTGGCGTTCAGCACTTTGACTTCCCCGCCTTTTTCGATGACGGAAGAGAACACCTTCACGCCGCTGTTCGCCACGAGATCGCTAACGTCCACCAGCTCCAGACCAAAGCGCAAATCCGGCTTGTCGGAGCCGTATTTGCCCATCGCTTCCGCGTAGGTCAGGCGCTGGAACGGCGTAGGAATGTCAATGCCCTTCGTTTCTTTGAACAAGCGCACAACCAGCTTTTCCATCATATCGAGCAGATCGTCCCGCGACAGGAACGAGGTTTCGATGTCGATCTGGGTGAATTCCGGCTGGCGGTCGGCACGCAGGTCCTCGTCGCGGAAGCAGCGGGCCATCTGGTAGTAGCGTTCCACGCCGCTGACCATCAGCAGCTGCTTGTAAAGCTGCGGCGACTGGGGCAGGGCGAAAAATTCGCCCTCGTGCACACGGCTCGGCACAAGATAGTCGCGCGCGCCTTCCGGCGAGCTCTTGGTCAGGATCGGCGTTTCGATTTCGATGAAGCCTTCCGCGTCGAGGAAGTCGCGGAATACCTTGGCCGCTTTCGAGCGCAGCCACAGCGTTTGCTGCATTTCCGGACGGCGCAGGTCCAGGTAGCGATATTTCAGGCGCAGCGACTCGTCCACTTCGATGCCGTCTTCAATGAAAAACGGCGGCGTTTTTGCGGCGTTCAGCACCTCGATTTCCGTGACCTGTACTTCGATTTGCCCTGTCGGCAGGTTCGGGTTCACCGTCTCCGGGTCCCGCTGCACCACCTTGCCGCTCACGGCAAGCACGTATTCGCTCCGCACCTTGTCGGCGATTTGCAGTGCTTCCCCGGAATAAGCCGGGTTAAACACGATTTGCACGATCCCGCTGCGGTCGCGCAGGTCGATAAACAGGACGCCTCCCAGGTCGCGGCGGGTTTGCACCCAGCCGTTTAACGTGACCGTTTCTCCAATGTTCGCGGTGCCGAGGGCGCCGCAATGATGAGTACGCTGCATCATGTAAAAACACTCCTTATTATATGTTGTTTAAAAAGTCATCTATTGATCACGATAGCTCATGAATCAATTCGCTCAGCTTCACGGTGCGCTGCTCGCCGCTCTCCATCGATTTGAGGGCGATTTCTCCGCGCTCCAGCTCGTCGTCGCCGAGGATCGCCGTATAGCGGGCTTGCATCCGGTCGGCAGACTTCATTTGCCCCTTCATTTTGCGCCCCAAATAGTCGCGTTCGGCGGAAAATCCCGCCTGCCGCAGCTTATACAACAAGGTCGTAATCTCCTTATCGGCCGCCTCGCCGAGCGCGACGAGATATACGTCGAGAGGTTTGGCGGCGCCGATGCCGATCTCCTGTTTTTCCAGGATCAGCGCGATCCGCTCCAGGCCTAAAGCAAGCCCGATGCCCGGCTGATCCGGACCGCCCACTTCGGCCACCAGGCCGTTGTAGCGGCCGCCGCCGCCGATCGTGTCGATCGCACCGATCCCCTGCGCTTTGTATTCGAAGGCGGTATGCGTGTAATAATCGAGCCCGCGCACCAGCCGGGGATTGATAACGTAATCGACCCCCATGGCGGTCAGCAGTTCGCGGACTTTGGCGAAATGCGCCGTGCATTCCTCATCCAGACTGTCGAGAATTGAAGGCGCCCCGGCGAATTTGTCCTGATCCACTTTGCAATCGAGCACGCGCAGCGGGTTCCGTTCTATCCGCGATTGGCAGTCCTTGCATAGGGAATCCTTCATCGGCAGCAGGAAAGCAAGCAGCTGCTCGCGGTAGGCGGCCCGGCTCGCCGGATTGCCCACGGAGTTGATTTCCACTTTGACGCCTTGAAGTCCCAGCTCGCGGCAAAACTCGTAACCCAGCGACACGACTTCGGCGTCGATCGCCGGGTCCGTCGCTCCGAACGCCTCGATCCCGAATTGGTGGAACTGGCGCTGGCGGCCGGCCTGCGGCTGCTCATAGCGGAACATCGGCCCGATGTAATACAGCTTGCTGACGTCCGGCTCTCCGAACAGCTTGTTCTCCACATAAGCGCGAACCACCCCCGCCGTGCCTTCCGGCCGCAGCGTCATGCTCCGGTCCCCCTTGTCCAAGAAGGTGTACATCTCCTTCTCGACGATGTCGGTCGTTTCCCCTACACCGCGCTCAAACAGCGAGGTTTGCTCGAAAATCGGCGTGCGGATCTCACGGTAATTAAAGCGGCGGCAAATATCTCTGGCCGACTCTTCGATAAACTGCCATTTCTCGACGGTGCCCGGCAGCAAATCCTGCGTGCCCTTCGGTTTTTGAAAAGCCATAGCTCATCCTCCATCCTAAATTGCTCATCAAAATAAAAAACTCCCGTTCCTGTTTGATACAAACAGGGACGAGAGACTGGTTTCCAAATCACCCGTGGTGCCACCCACATTCCGAATTCCGCGATTCGCACAGCGTCAGCCGTTATAAAGGCAATACTGCATGCGAAAAAGGGATTCGCTTTAAGCGGTTATCGCCCGCCTACGCCGTACGTCTACTCTGCCGTAGCGGAAGCCTGTTAAGGTGCCGCTTACCGCATTTCGTCGCCGGTTCTCGGGGAAGTCTTTCGTTCAATCATCACCGGAATCCTTCCAGCCTGCTTCATAAGCGGGTAGCCGCTCCTAAAGAGCGCCTATCACCACGAAGACTCGGGATCCCTCTCTGCGGGTGTGGGGTTGAATTACTTTGTCCCGTCATCGAATTGCTATCATACATTTATTTATTTCAATCCGCGCCCCAAACCAGGGGGTGACATCAACTGTTATTTCTTGATTGTATGTAACCACCGCGCTAAAGTCAAGTCTACACGAAAAAAATGTCGGATCAAAGAAAAAAACCTGCCACCAACGGGGTGCAGGTCCAAAGGTATATATTGTATTAAAAAGGGGGTCATGCTGTTATTATAAACAGCTTATGTTAAGGGATCATGAATCTAATATTACAGTTATATTACAGGTTCGCTTAACCCACAGGAATATACGCTCCGTGAGCGCGCAATTTTTGTACGATCCTGTCGTAATCCTCATCTTTTACCGCCGCGCTGAGCACATATTTTCTGCCTTCCGGCCCGTCCCCGGTATCCACGACGTTCCGGGCCGGGTCCATTTCCCGCTCGCCGGCCACCGCCTCGCTGTGCTCTCCGTTCAAAGTGTCGCCAGCCCCCCGGTCACCGAAAGCGAATACCGGAAGCGCGCTTTGGCCGCCCCGCAGCGTTCCGGGAAGCGGCAGTCCAACGGTACCGCCGGAATTCATCGAGCCATTGGGAACGGGGAGCAGCTGCACCAGCAGCTTGTTATCCTCGCCCGTTCTGTCGTCCGTACGCCCCGCCTCTACCTGGTCCGGCGCGTACGAGAGCAGGCTGATCCGCGCCCCCTCCACCTGGTCTTCGGTACGGAAATAAGCCTGGATATGTTTGGTCATGCTTGATCATCTCTCCTTCATCTCGGGTGTAAGCATCGATCGGCGAACGATTCTTTGCTTGTTATTGCCCGAATCGAGAGAGTTTATAACGAATGCGGCGAATTGCCCGATTAAGCCAAAAACGCAAGGCCAGGAGAGCATTTTACTCCTGCGCTTGCGTTTTGTTAATGTAGAACGGCCCCGGGTGTTGCCGAATATTTCCACTTCTCGCCACCGCTACAACGGCAGCGTTCAGCTTCCCGGGCGCGGAAGCCACTCGGCGGACGGCTTAACCTCCCGCGGGATCAACTCGTAGGCTTCCGGTTCCGCCGCACGCGCCAGCATGCGGGCTTCACCGCGGTCTCCCGCCGCCAGCAGCGGAACGCTCCGCCATGCTTTGGACTTCGTCGATTGACGCATAGGATTGTGGGCTCCTTCAGGACATCGTTGTTGGTACCCTCAAGTGTGCCCTCGGCAAGCCTCAATTATCCCTTTTTGACAATAGTTCCAACCGCATGGAGGCTAGCTACGAACCTGAACGACCTTATTTGCCCGCAAAGATGCTCTTTTCCACTGGCATTGCATTAAATCTGACAAGATACATTTTCTAGCCACGCCAGTATTCTAACGGTTGCCACAAACATTATTTGTTCCAAAAACGTTGATTTCAAATTGTAACGGTTGCCGTAGCGCTTATTTCACTGAAATCCGGCTCAGTTTGCTTAGATTCAGGCAAATAACGGCACTCACAACCGTTAGAGTTTTGAAAAAGGCTTTTTTCGCAAACTAGCCGTTGCTACAACCGTTAGATTTCCGGCGGGGCGGGCGCATTATTGGCTTGAAAACATGATCATTTCCCCGGAAATCTGGATCCCAGGAAATCTGAAATGTATCAGGGCAGCAGGTTGTCTAGATTGTAAGTTAATGCAGGCGCTTTGGCTCTTTTCATACGCGCACATCAATACCGAATAAGGTCTGTGGTGTCCGTTACATTTTGAAAACGGTCGTTTTCATCGAAATAACGGCGCTAGTGTCCGTTAGAATTGGAAACGCTGCCGGAGCGTCAGGTCGTCCTGCAAGCTCCAACAAGCTCGCGCTTAAGCTCCGCCAGGGCTGTCCAAAATCAGCGTGACCGGTCCCCAGTTGACGAGCTCGACGTTCATGTCGGCCCCGAATTTACCGGTTTCCACCGTCAGCCCTTTCTCCCGTAGCATGGCATTAAACCGGTCGTAAAGCGGCTCGGCGGTTTCCGGCCGGGCGGCCGCAGTGAAGCTCGGACGCTTGCCGCTTCGGCAATCGCCGTACAGCGTAAACTGCGACACGGACAAAATGGCTCCGCCGATATCCGTCACGCTAAGATTCATTTTGCCGGCTTCGTCTTCAAAAATGCGCAAACCGGCGGCTTTTTCGGCCAAATAAGCGGCATCCCGTTCCGTATCCTCATGCGTAACACCGACCAGCAGCATTAAGCCCCGCCCGATGGAGCCGATCATTTCTCCCCCCACCGTGACGCGGGCTTGCCGGCAGCGCTGAACCACAATTCTCATCGTCTTCACCTTTCCACTCGGCTATTGCATAATCCGGTGCACCGTATACACATCTTTGACCCGCTTGATTTTCTCCACCACGGATTGCAGGTGATCGGTGTTGCGGATCAAAATCGTCATATGCACAAAAACCATTTTATTTTTATCCGAACGGCCGGACACGGCCGAAATGTTCGTTTTGCTTTCCGAAACCGCCTGCAGCACTTCGTTCAGGAAGTTGCGGCGGTCGTGGCCGGTGATCTCGATATCGACGTTGTAATTCGCTTCGATCGCGTTCTCCCATTCCACCTCGATCACGCGGGCCGCTTCTCCCCCATCGGTTCCCGCCGGGATGTTCGGGCAGTCGCTGCGGTGCACGGAAACCCCGCGGCCGCGGGTGATGTATCCGACGATTTCGTCGCCCGGCACCGGATTGCAGCAGCGGGCAAACCGCACCAGCAAGTTGTCGATGCCTTTCACGACCACGCCGTTCGTCGGACGATGCTTGCGGTCTTCCGGAGCCTTCACTTCCTTGACCTCGGAGGTCAATTCGATATGGCCCGCAGCCTCCTCCTGCTCCTTGCGCAGCTTTTCGGTCAGCTTGGTAACGATCTGGGAGGCGGTGATGCCGCCAAACCCGATGGCCGACAGCATGTCGTCGATGTCGTTGAAAGCGTACTTCTTGGCCGCCTCGAGCAGCTTCTCGTCCGTCATAAACGAAGGCGGCTCGATCCCGGCGCGTTTCAGTTCGCGTTCGATCGCTTCGCGTCCCTTTTCGACGTTCTCCTCCCGCTTCTCTTTTTTGAACCATTGCTTGATTTTGCTTCGGGCATGGGAGGACTGGGCGATTTTAAGCCAATCCTGGCTTGGCCCGTAGGAATGCTTCGAGGTCAGAATCTCGACGATATCGCCCGTTTTCAGACGATGGTCGAGCGGTACGATGCGCCCGTTCACCTTGGCGCCGATCGTCCGGTTGCCCACCTCGGTATGAATCCGGTAGGCGAAATCGAGCGGGACGGAGCCGGCCGGCAGCTCGATCACTTCCCCGGACGGCGTAAACACAAACACCAGGTCGGAGAAGAAATCCATTTTGAGCGATTCCACAAATTCGGAGGCGTCCTTCGCCTCATGCTGCAGCTCCAAAATTTCGTTGAAGAACGTAATTTTGTTTACCAGGCCGTTGTCGCCCGATCCCTCTTTATAAGCCCAATGGGCCGCGATCCCGTATTCCGCCGTCCGGTGCATTTCCCAGGTGCGGATCTGCACCTCGGTCGGCTCCCCGTTAGGGCCGACGACCGTCGTGTGCAGCGACTGGTACATATTGGCCTTGGGCATCGCAATGTAATCCTTGAACCGCCCCGGCATCGGTTTCCACAACGTATGGATTATGCCCAGTGTAGCATAGCAATCCTTGATATTTTCCACGATGATGCGAATGGCCAGCAGATCGTAAATTTCGTTGAACTGCTTGTTTTTCGTCGTCATTTTCTTGTATACGCTGTAAATATGCTTCGGCCGGCCGGACAAATCGGCCTGTACGCCCATTTCCTCCAGCTTTTCGGCGATGCGGGCGATGACGTTTTTGATGTATTCCTCGCGTTCGGCCCGCTTCTTGCGCATTAAGTTGGCGATCCGGTAGTACTGTTGAGGATTGAGATACCGCAGCGCGATATCTTCCATCTCCCATTTGATCGCGGAAATACCCAATCTATTGGCGATTGGGCAAAAAATTTCCAATGTTTCATAAGCGATCCGCCGCTGGCTCTCCTCCGACTGATATTTCAGCGTCCGCATATTGTGCAGACGGTCCGCAAGCTTGATCACGATCACGCGGATGTCCTGAGCCATGGCGATAAACATTTTCCGGTAGTTTTCGTTTTGCTGCTCTTCTTTGGATCTGAATTTGATCCGTTCCAGTTTCGTCAACCCGTCGACAAGCAGGGCGCAATCATTTCCGAATTGTTCCTGTATCTCTTTCAAGGACACCGTAGTGTCCTCTACGACATCATGAAGCAAGGCCGCAATGATCGACAGTGCATCCATCTGCATGTTAACCACGATATCGGCCACCGCAAGGGGGTGAAGAATATACGGCTCTCCGGATTTGCGGACCTGTCCGTGATGGGCCTGCTCCGCAAACTCGTACGCTACCCGTATACGCTGAAGCTCCGGTTCCTTTATATAGGCAGACGCCTTTTCGAGTAATTGCTCTATGCCCATTGAGATCCCGTTCGATTCCTTTCTATATGAAAATATGCTGAAAAAACCCATACAAGAGCATAAATCGCCTTATTTTGATTTCCTATAATTATGACTCTTGCGCCCCCTCTCGTCAACTACCGGGCGTCCGGCGGTTCCAGGCTTTTCCGGCATGGCCGGATACCACACTGCATGTCAAATGGCCGGGCAGGAGATGTTATGGAAAATGACACGTCCAAGTAATTTCTTGTTGAAAAATGACGGCAATGTATTTAATCTATTAAGGATAGTTATCCTATGAACGTTTAAATTTAGAGGAGTGGTCCTGGTTGCAACGCGAAATTCAAGTTAACGAAAAAGTTCCTTTCGGCCCCGGCGTTCTGCTGAGCTTGCAGCATTTGTTCGCCATGTTCGGAAGCACCGTGCTCGTCCCGAACCTGTTCGGCGTCGACCCCGGCATGATCCTGCTGATGAACGGCATCGGCACCTTGCTTTATATTTTGATCTGCAAAGGGAAAATCCCCGCTTATCTCGGTTCCAGCTTTGCGTTTATCTCTCCGGTGACCCTGGTCCTTACGAACAATCCGGGGAACGGTTACGCCATGGCGCTCGGCGCTTTTATCGTTACCGGCGTCATTTTCTCCGTCATCGCGCTCCTGGTCAAGTATGCCGGCACCGCGTGGATTGACGTCGTGTTCCCTCCAGCGGCCATGGGCGCCATCGTCGCGCTGATCGGCCTCGAGCTCATTCCGGTGGCGGCGGGCATGGCCGGCTGGATCAACAGCGATCCGGCCAAACCCTGGACCCCCGATCCGACCAGCATCATGCTGTCGCTGATTACGCTGGGCGTAACCGTGCTGGGCGCCGTATTGTTCCGCGGATTCCCCAAAATCATACATATCCTGATCGGGATCGTCGTCGGTTATGTGCTGGCTTTAGTCCTGAGGCAAGTCGATACCGCCAAGATCGCCGCAGCGAATTGGATTTCGCTGCCGACAATGACCACGCCGCAGTGGAGCCTGCCGGCCATCATCACGATCATCCCTGTGGCGCTCGTCGTTATCGTTGAGCATATCGGACACCTGCTCGTCACAAGCAATATCGTCGGCAGAGACTTGTCCAAGGATCCGGGGCTGCACCGTTCTTTGCTCGGGAACGGCATTTCGACCATCCTGTCCGGTTTCGTAGGCTCCACGCCAAACACGACGTACGGCGAAAATATCGGCGTGATGGCGCTCACCAAAGTATATTCCGTGTTCGTCATCGGCGGAGCGGCCATCTTTGCCGTCCTGCTCTCCTTCTCGGGCAAATTTTCGGCGATCGTCGCCTGCATTCCGGGACCGGTCATGGGGGGCGTTTCGCTCCTGCTGTTCGGCGTCATCGCCGCCTCCGGCCTGCGGATTTTCGTCGAGCAAAAGGTCGATTTCTCCAAGCCTACCAATATGCTGCTGGCCACGGTCGTGCTCGTCATCGGCCTCAGCGGAACAAAGCTGACGATGGGCAACGTCGAACTGAAAGGAATGGCTCTGGCCACGATCGTCGGCGTTCTTCTCAGCTTGTTCTTCAAGCTGATTCAGGTGCTGGGCTGGTCGAACGAAAAGGAAGAAGCCGCGCATAAAGCGGACTAAACGCACCGGCGGTTTAGTTTCATTGCCGCCGGAAATAGCGGTAAAAAATGCCGCTAAGGGCGACAACCATGCTAATCTCCGGATAATAAGCACATAAAGTGCCGCTATTGTAAAGAGACCGGCGGTTGGCCTTTGAAGCAGTTGGCTTGTAAAGACCGTTTTCAAGGTCGATTCAAGGTCGTGCCCTTGCCCTTGTTACCGCCAAATTTAACAAAAGACCGAGCCAGGAACAAATCCCGCTCGGCCTTTTTTTCATTTTAGTAAGTTACAAGGGAAAATACTTCGATGCCCGGCAATTTGGCCCGGCCGTTCAATTCGCTAAGCTCGATCAGAAACGCGGTGCCCGCCACGTTGCCGCCCAGCTCGCGAACAAGACTTACGGAAGTTGAAATCGTTCCTCCCGTCGCCAACAGGTCGTCGGCGATCAGCACGTTTTGGCCGGGTTTCACCGCGTCGCTGTGCATCGCCAGCCGGTCCTTCCCGTACTCCAGATCGTATTCCACCTCAATCGTCTTGTAAGGAAGCTTGCCGCTTTTGCGGATCGGCACGAAGCCGACGCCAAGCGCATACGCCAGCGGCGCCCCCACGACGAAACCGCGCGCTTCAGGACCGGCGATCAGGTCGATCTTCAGGCCGGAAACGAGCTTTTTCAAATCATCGATGGCCTGCTTGTATTTAGCCCCGTCGTTAAGCAAGGTCGTAATATCTTTGAAGCTGATCCCGGGCTGGGGAAAATCTGGAATTACCCGGATGTAATCTTTATAATCCAATCCAATCTCCTCCTACGTAACTACGTAATATGCAGTGCTTTGATTATTTTTAGATATCAGGGAGCACAAGCTTATAGGCCCCGCCCTTTCTGATACCGCAAGATAAACCGTTCTAAAACTAGATTAAGTTGATCTATGAAGCCCCTTTAATCCGGGTTAACATCCATTTGGTAATTTCCGGAACCCGGGCATGAAGCAGCATCTGCTCCATTTCGGCGAGCAGCCCGAGCTCCCGGTAACGGCTTGAGGTTTCCAGCGGCCGTTTGGAAGGAGAAGGGTTGACGGCGATGGAGCCCGCCGCTCTGGAGATAAAACCCAGTTCCTCGAACACGCCCAGCGTTAGCTCCAGCATCCGCCTCGACCAGCCGGTCCGTTTCAACAGCGCCGCCACTATTTCTTCTTCGCGCAGGGCCGCCCCGCCAAGCCTAAGCAGCAGGCCGTACACCTGCTTGAAATGATCGCGGGACGGTGTTTCGATTCTTTCCTGCGGCGAGCGCTGCGGATGCAGCAGATAAATTCTTTCCAACGACACAAACGCAGCCATCATCCGGCTCCAGCCTTCCGAGGCATCCGGCAGCTCAAGCACAAACAGCGTCGTAACGCGGCTTGCGCCGACCGATTCCGCCAAAGCGTTGCCCGGCAGTACGCCATCGTCCTTATCATATACCCAAACCGAGGTATCCTTCAAATTGCCAAGCTGAAGCAATTGAGGGCCCGAGCCAGCCGCAATCACGGCGGGGATGTCCCGTTCCGCCGGCAGGTGAACGAGCGTGCTCTTAAGCTGCTCCAACTGCATAGCCGGATTCCGCGAACCGCGGTAGTCGAACACCTGAAGATGGGAAACCGCAAGATCCTGAATCATCAGCTGCGGTTTGCGCGAGCCGTTCCATTCGTTAATTCCGGCTTCGCACACCATGTCCAAAACCGCCTCTTCCGCCAGCAGGGGCGCAAGCTCTCCTTTGCCGAAGGCTACGGCCTCCACGGTCACTCCGTTTTGCCCGACAACCAGCTTCAAATGCTTGCCGTCTTTGCCCATTTGCCGGCATTCCACCAGCTTTACGCCGCGGATCAGCAGGCGCGGACACGTATTGGCCATCCCGAACGGAGCCAAGCTTTCCAGTTCCTCGATGGACGATAACGTGATTTCCTTAAGCGAACATTCCAAATCGGTCGTGATCACGGGTACAAAATGCTCCGGCCGGAGCTTGCCGGCGGCGAAAGCATTGAGACGACGCGAAAATTCCGCCAGGTTGCCGCGCCCCAGCGACATGCCGGCGGCCGACGGATGGCCGCCGAAATGGTCGAGCAAATCGGCGCAATCGGTTAACGCCTCGTAGATGTCGAAGCCGGGAATGGAGCGGGCGGAGCCTTTGCATTCGCCGGTTTCCGGATTAATCCCGAGCACGATCGTCGGACGGTAGTACCGCTCCAACAGCTTTGAGGCTACAATACCGACGACCCCGGCATTCCAGCCCTCTCCGGCCACAACGATGATATTCGGCAAACCTGCGTCACCGGTCTGCTCCTCGAGCTGCAGCAGCGCCTCCTGCACCATGCTTTCCACCAGCATCTGCCGTTCCTTGTTGAGCACATCAAGCTCCTCGGCAATCGTTTCGGCCTCGTCCGCGTTTTCGGCGGTCAGCAAAGCGACCGCCCGGTCCGCGTGGCTCATGCGCCCGCTGGCGTTGATGCGCGGGGCCAGCCCGAATGCGACCGCCGTCGAGGTCACTTCGCCCTTGGACCAGCCGGCCGTTCCGAGCAAAGCGGTCATTCCCGGAAAAGCCGATCGTGACATCGCGGAGAGCCCGGCCCGGACCAGCATGCGGTTTTCTCCGACCAGCGGCATCAAATCGGCGATCGTTCCAAGCGCTACCAGCTCCGTCCAGCACTCCGGGGTGTCATCCCCAAGCAGCGCTTTAGCCAGCTTGAAAGCGACGCCGACACCGGCCAATCCCTTGAACGGATAAGGACAAAAGGGGAGCTTCGGGTTAATTAAGGCGTAGGCTTCCGGAAGCACCGCCGGCGGTTCGTGATGGTCCGTCACGATTACGTCCATGCCCGCCTCGCGGGCATAAGCGATCTGTTCCACCGCGCTGATGCCGGTATCCACGGTAACGACCAGCGTAACCCCCTTCTGCCTAGCCTGCTCCAGAACCGGAATATGTAAACCGTAACCTTCCTTGGTGCGATGCGGGATATAGTATTCGTATGTAGCGCCCAGCTTGCGCATCAAACAAATCATCAGCGTCGTCGAGGATACCCCGTCGGCGTCGTAATCTCCGTACACAAGGATCCGCTCCCCGTTTTCCACGGCCCGGCGAATTCTCGGAACGGCTTCCTTCATGCCGCTAAGCTGCATCGGATCATGTTGATCGGCGGCCGTTCCTTTCAAAAAAAGCTCCGCCTCCTCCGGCTTCGCCATCCCCCGCGTAACCAGCAGCGAGGCGACAAGCGGAGAGAGGTTAAGCCGATCGGCGAGCAAACGGGCGGCTTCTTCGTCGGCGGGAAGCGGGTCCCAGCGGTACTTAGGATGAAGCATGGGCGGCACCTTCTTTCAATAGGTAGTTCAAATGTCTTTTACGCATCTAATGTCTTTTACGAAGAGCCAAGTGTCATTGCAGTAAATTCGGCAAATCGCTGCCGTTTTCCTCCGCGTTGCTCTTATAAGGATAGCCGGCGTCGTAAGGGGCCACTTGAATCCGTACTTCGCTTACGTGGGAAAACCGGTTGAGCAGCAGCATTTTGGCGCGATTGGCGATGTCGTTGGCTTCCATAACCGTGATCCGCGGATTCACGCTGATTTTCGCGTCCACGATAACGTAATGTCCATTCTCCTGCGCTTTCAGTTCATCGACGGCAATAACGCCGTGGACCCGCTGGACCGTCTCGATAAAGGAAGTGGCGTCTTCCTCCTGAATGGCGGAAACCAGCCGGCCGTAAAGGGACTCCCTGATCAGGCGGTACGCTCTCCAAAAGACGAGGCAAGCGATAAAAAAGGCGGCCAAAGGATCAAGATAAAGCAATTCAGAAACCCCCATCGCCTGCCCCGCCACCGCGCCAAAAACACCGATGAATGCAGCTACGGAAGAATAAAGAGAGTAACGGTGCGTTGCGATCAGCGATTGCGCGGTTTTGGGATCCTCTTTCCGGGACTGGCGAAACCGGAATTGGAACACCGCTTCCTTCAGCGCAAATGAAACGACGACGGCGACTCCGGCCATCACTTCCGGAGGCTTGAGCTCGTCTCTGGCGATATTCGATATGGCGGCAATCATCATCTGCAGTCCGCCCATAAGCAGGAACACGGCAAAAAAGATCGCAAGAAGCGGCTCAACCCCTTCTCTCCCGACATATGCCGCGTGCAGCGCTCTCCGCTTCCGTAAACCGGGCCACTCCACTTTTGCGGCGATTTCGGCCGCGGCATCCGAAGCGGAGTGCAAAGCGGCCGCCAGCAGCGCCCGGCTGTCGAACCATAGCCCCACCATCCCTTTAAAGACAGCAAGCGCTGCATGGCTTACGATGCTAAGCCAAGCGGCGGAATCGGAAAAGGCAGCATGTTCGCGTTTCATAATGACCTCCTAAAACCATGTAAAAACTGATGAAGAATAGTAGAGCCGCGTCTTTAGTCGACGCGGCTCTTTCTTGAACCAACCGATGGCTAGATATCTTCAAAAAGCCGCTTAGGATGCTTTAGCCGGTTTATTCTTTTGAGCACCTTTAAAGACAAACCAGAGCGGGCTGGCGATAAAGATCGAAGAGTAAGCCCCGAACAGCAGGCCGATCACCATGGCGAGCGAGAACATCTTGATCGACTCGCCGCCCAGCAGGAACAGGAAGAAGGCGGCCACAAACACCGTAAGCGCGGTGTATAGGGAACGCATAATCGTCTGCGCCACGCTGTGGTTGACCAAATCGACGAGGTCCTGACGCGTTTTGAGCTTGGAAAAACGCAGGTTCTCGCGAATCCGGTCGAAGATAACGATCGTATCGTTGATCGAATAACCGATGATCGTCAATACCGCGACGATAAAGGTCAGGTCGACCTCCAAGCGGAAAATGGAGAAAACCGCGATGACCATAAACGCATCGTGCAGCAAGGCGACGATCGCGGCCAGGGCAAACCGCCATTCAAAACGGATGCTGACGTAAATGATGATCCCTATACAGGAAATCAGCACGGCATAAATCGCGTTGCGGGCCAGTTCCCGGGCCATTTCCGGATCGACCGTGTTGACTTCGAACGAGGCTTTGTCGTCCAGCTTCGAGATTTCGCTTTTCAACTGTGCATCGTTATCTTCACTAAGCACTTGCGTAAAGCGGATATTCATCCGGTCTTCGCCCGGGCTGACCGTCGTGCCTTCCGCAATGCCGAGCTTGTCCAAGATCGGCTTCACTTGCTCCGCCGTCAGCGGTTTCGTAAGCGAGATGTCCACATTGGAGCCCGCTTTAAAATCGACGCTGTAATTCAAGCCGAACACTGATAGACAAATAAGGCCGGCGATCGTCAAGACGATCGACAAAATATAAAAGTACTTGCTGAGATGCACATAGTCCAGGTTTTTATTAAAGCGCACGAATATCACGCTCCTTTACGCCGAAATATTTCGGTTTCGACAGCTTGCCCGCCTTAAGCAGCAGATTCAGCAGGAAGCGGGAGAGATACACATTCGTAGCGATGCTGAGCACGATTTCCACGATCAGCACGAGCGCAAAGCCTTTTACCGCGCCGGTGCCGAACCAGTACATTACCGCCGCAACGATAATGGTCGTAATATTCGAATCGAGAACCGTTCGCAGGGAATGTTTGTCGCCTGCTTTTACGGCGGACATGATGCTCTTGCCGGTACGTATTTCTTCATGAATCCGTTCATTGGTAATGATATTGGCGTCGACCGCCATCCCGACCCCGAGAATCAAAGCCGCGATCCCCGGCAGGGTAAGCGTAAAGTCCGCCCACACGAACACCAGAATAAGCAGCCAGGTATGAATGATAAGCGTAAGCGAGGCGATTAGCCCGGGAACCCGGTACATACCGACCATAAACAGCAAAATGAACGCCGAAGCGATCAGTCCGGCTTCAATCGTCTGTTGCAGCGATTGCATGCCCAGCGTAGCGCCTACGCTTTGCGAATATTTCTCGGTCAATTTCAGCGGAAGCGCGCCGAGATTGATCTGGTCGCGCAGCTCCTTGGCTTCGTTCAAATCTCCGCCAACGCTGATTTGCGCCGATCCGTCGGTCAGCACCGCCCGTACCACGGGAGCCGAGATCAGTTGGTCGTTCATGTAAATCGCCAGCGGTTTTCCAAGCAAACGTTTGGTAACTTCCGCGAACTTTTCTTTATCTTTCACTTTGATGCTGACAACCGGTTCGTTCATCTGGGTGTATTCCAGTTTTGCCCCGTTCTCGACAAAATCCGTACCCACCATTTCGATCTTGTTGTACTCGTCAGGGTTCTTCTCCGTACCGTCCTTGCTTCGGAATGTAAGGGAGGCGGGCTCTTTCATCGTTTTGCGCACCGTGGCCTCGTCGGTGACGCCGGCCAGCTTCAAGCGAATCCGGTTGGTGCCTTCGGTCGTAACTTCCGGTTCGCTTGTCCCCAGTTTGTTCGCCCGATCCTCCAGGCTTTGTGCCGTCTTGAGGAGGGATTCCCTCGTCACCGCTCCTCCGCCTTCCAAAGGCGATGCTTCATACAAAATTTCAAAGCCGCCTTTCAAATCCAGGCCGAGACGTACGTTTTTCAACAGGTCGGGGCTTGTCCAGCCCATAATCCCGAGCGAGACAACCACGACGGTTATGAATGCGATGATTCTTTTCATTCCGTACTTCGTTCCCCTTTCAAATTCTCAATATTCCTATTATAGCGATGCAGAAAAAGCGAGTCAATTTATCAAAATTTGCCGACAAAAAAGACCCCGGCCTCATATAAGACGGGATCCACGATATGCGGAAATCGTCATATAATTCATAAATTGGGTCACTTTTAAGGAAAGTATATCATTGACAAGTTGATGCATTGGCGGAATGCCTTCCTTTTCATATTTTTGACTCACGCATTCCCAAATCTCAGGGCCGGTTACGTGCTCGTAACCGATCAATCTGAATTCCTCCGCTTTGCTGCGGCAAAGGCTTTCGATCGCCTCGTTCAACTCTTGTTCCGTCAATCCCTCTTCAGCCACGATTTTCTGCCTCCTTCAACCCCCGTCTTAATACATTCTACCCCAATTTCCCGATTCCTGCTTCTACTGACTTTTTCCAATTTTAGAAGCCTCCAAAAAGACAAGTCATGAACTTGTACAGGTAAGACATATTCATAGAATAACCCCAAGAAAAAACGATCGATAAAGCTATTTTCCGGGAGAGAGGGAAGCACTTTGAGCAAACAAACCTTCATCCAAGGAACGATGATTTTGCTGGTGGCGGGCATCGTCAACCGGCTCCTTGGTTTCATTCCGCGCATTATGCTGCCCCGTGTGATCGGGGCGGAAGGGGTAGGTCTTTATCAGCTTGGATATCCTTTCTTCCTCGTGATCGTAACGATCATTACCGGAGGTATTCCTTTGGCCGTCGCCAAGCTGGTGGCCGAAGCCGAGTCCTCGGGGAATCCGGGGCGTTCCCGCGCTATTTTGCGGACGAGCCTGGTATTTACGACGGCGGCGGGCTTCCTGTTCACCTTTTTATGCTTGTTCGGGGCGCCCTGGGTAAGCCGCTATATCCTTACGGATGCCCGCGTTTACCATACATTTGTGGCGATGAGCCCGATGATCGTCGTCGTCGCCGTTTCCTCCGTGTTTCGCGGTTATTTTCAGGGCAAACAGGACATGATCCCGTCCGCCGTCTCCTCGATTTTGGAGACGGTAGCCCGTATCGTCTGCACGTTGTGGTTCGCGTATTTGCTGCTGCCGATGGGGATGGCGTATGCCGCGGCGGGGGCAATGCTGGGCGTCGTTGCCGGGGAAATCGTCGGGCTTGGCGTGTTGTTATGGCAATACCGCCAGCTGCAGCGGCGGGAGCGGCTGGAAGCCGCGGTCCAAGAAACATCGGTCAAGCCGGCCACGGAAAAACAGCCTTTGATCGGTAAATGGCTTCGCCCGATTTTGCGTATTGCGATTCCGGTAACCGGCGGCAAGCTCGTCGGCTCGCTGTCCTACTTGCTGGAATCCATCACGACGGCGCGAAGCCTGGCGATGGCCGGAATCAGCGTCGCCGTGGCCACCTCCCAATACGGGGCGCTGCAGGGCATGGTCATTCCGCTGCTGCTGCTGCCCGGCGCGCTGACGTCTTCGCTGGCCGTCTCGCTCGTTCCTTCGCTGGCCGAAGCCCAGGCTCGCGGGGATATGCGGTCGATCCAGCTGCGGCTGCATCAATCGCTGCGGCTTGCGCTGGTCACCGGCGCCCCGTTTGCCGCGGTCATGTTCGTGATGGCCGAACCGCTCTGTCTGATCATCTACAACAACGCCGAAATCGCCGGCATGCTGAAGGCGATGGCTCCGTTTGCGCTTTTCCTCTATGCCCAGGCGCCGCTGCAGGCGACGCTTCAAGCCCTAGACAAGCCGGGGCGGGCCCTGGTCAATACCCTGATCGGAGCCGTCATCAAAATATCGCTGATCTTTTATCTCGCATCCAATCCGTCTCTGGGCATTTACGGGGCCGTCATCGCCATCGTTGTCAACTTTATCGTCGTGACGCTCCTGCACGGTTACAGCGTCGCCCGCTTTCTCCGCTATTCGCTGCCTTATCTGGATTTCGCCAAGGTATGCGCCGCTATGGTCATTATGGCGGCCGCCGCCCAATACGCGATGAACCGTCTGCCGTTTGGTTCCGTTCTGGAAATCCAATTTATCGCCGCGGCTACGGCCTCCGGAATCCTGTATCTTGCGCTTGCCGGCGTCATGGGCCTGTTCGACGTGCATGACCTTAAGCGGCTGCCGTTTCTCGGCAAGTGGTTCCGCCGCTGATACGTTGCAAGGCTATTCAAGTCTCATCCATGGGGTTGATATACAATTTGCCATTATGATCCATACTGCAGAAGAACACCTGTTTAAAATCGTTCAGCCCCTTGGACTGAATTTGATTTTTCAGCCAAAATCTGGTTTTCCCGATCTTTTGCAAATTTTCTTCGTTCACTTTCCCGTCCATAATCAGCGGCAGCGGCAGCTCTTCGTATTTGATTTTGGAGGCAATGGACGCGTTCTCCTTGTTTTTGCGCCCGCCGCTGTTGCCGCTATTGCCGGTTTTGCCGGACTTGTCCTTGGGGAATACGCTCAGTTGTCCGCTCGTTTCCAGAACGGCGAACTCCACGTCGGCCACACTGTCGACTTTTTTGGAACGCAGCTGCATGAGCAGATCGTCCAAATTGTAACGCTGCTTCCTCATTTCCTCGCGGTTGATTTTGCCGTTATGAATGATGACGCTCGGCTTGCCGTCAAACCATAATCTCAGCTTGCGGAAGCGAAGCGACAGCATGGCTATGCCGATTTGAATGATCACGAGCGTGAACATGGGAATCAATCCTTCATACAGCGGTTTTTTGACATCTTCCAAGGCAAATACGGCGATTTCCGCAATCATGATCGAGATGACCAGATCAAAAATCGACAGTTCGCCTATCTCTCTTTTACCCATGATCCGCATCACCACAAACACGACAATATACATCAGAACGGTTCTAAAAACATGGGCGAGCATATGATCGACCACGGCAGCAATCCCTCCTCATGAAAAGGTCGAACAGAACATAGTACTGGTATTCTGACCGTCGCTTATCCATTCCATGCGGTAAATATCGGATTAAAAAGCGGGTTTCTTGCAAGGATCTTCCTTATAGGCAGTTCAAAAAATCCGCTTTTGATCACCACTCAAAAAAATCGGCGCCGCGGTAATAACTGCATGGGCTTGACCATAAAATGGTGGTAATAAGAGGACAGGAGGATGACCTTATGCACTTCATCCGCAATTTATTCGGGTTTCGGATTTCGCAGCCTACCGTTTCGGGACTTTGGTACGCTTTTTTATGGATGATGATCGGCGCCCTGATATTGTCGCTGTTATTGCAGGGGGAGATGCTGGAGGAGCCCGAGCTTGCGCTGTACACCTATCTCGTTCACGGCATCGCCGTTTTGTTCGGCGGCATCGTCTCCGGCAAAAGGGCGAAGCAGAGAGGCTGGTACCAGGGTGGTCTGACCGGTCTGCTGTACGTGGTGCTGCTGTTGCTCATCAGCTTTCTCGCGCTCGACACATCGCTGACGCTGCGCGATTGCATTCTGCTGGCGCCGGGGCTTGTCATCGGGGCTTTTGGAGGAATGATCGGGGTGAATTTAAACCGGAAGTGAATGAAAAAAAGGGCCTAAGCCGAAAAATGGCTTGGACCCTTTTTTGTGCGATTATTTGCCGTCAGCCCCCGAATTGATACTATGGCTGATGGCGCTGCGGTCGAACGTCAGCTTGGTGACGTCGTTCACGCGAAGGACGACCGTATCGTCCGTCATCTCCATAATCGTACCGTGCAGGCCGCCGATCGTCACGATCTTGTCGCCTTTTTTCAGCGAATTCAGCATGGTGTTGCGCTGCTGCTGCTTTTTCTTCTGAGGACGGATCAGCAAAAAGTAAAATACGGCGATCATGATAACGAACGGAATGATCATCTGGATCAGGGAGCCTGTGCCTCCGGCTCCGCCGGCTCCTCCTGCTGCTGCAAAATGAAACATGCGTGTTCCCCCCTTTCACACTGCAAAACTACTGCGGACGCTTAAAATCCCTTGTCGTTGCCAAACAAACCGTACTTTTCAAAAAACTCATCCCGGAAACTAAGCAACCTGTCTTCCATAATAGCTTGGCGGACATTTTTCATGAGGGTGATCAGGAAATGCAGGTTATGGTATGTAGTTAGCCGAAGCCCGAACGTTTCGTCCGCTTTGATCAAATGGCGAAGATAAGCCCTGGAATAATTTCGGCACGTGTAGCAATCGCATTCGGGGTCAAGCGGTCCGAAATCATTGGCATACTGGGCATTTCGCACCACCAGTCTGCCTTGGCTGGTCATCGTCGTGCCATTGCGGGCGATGCGGGTCGGCAGGACGCAGTCAAACATATCGACGCCGCGAATCGCGCCTTCGATCAACGCATCAGGCGAACCGACGCCCATCAAATACCGCGGTTTGTCCGCAGGAAGAAGGGGCACGGTAAATTCCAGCACCTCATACATTAATTGCTTGGGCTCGCCTACACTTAGTCCACCAATAGCATACCCCGGAAAATCCAGGGAAGTCAAATCCCGCGCGCTTTGTTTGCGCAAATCTTCGTGCATGCCGCCCTGCACGATGGCAAACAGGCCTTGATCGTGCGGACGGGAGTGGCTTTTGAGACAGCGCTCGGCCCATCTCGACGTACGTTCCGTCGAACTTTTCACGTAATCGTATTCCGCCGGGTAAGGGGGGCACTCGTCAAAGGCCATCATGATATCCGATCCGAGCGCGTTTTGGATTTCCATGGCGACTTCGGGGGACAAGAACAGCTTGTCGCCGTTTAAATGGGAGCGGAAATGCACGCCTTCTTCCGTGATTTTGCGCATTTCGGCCAGCGAAAACACCTGAAAGCCTCCGCTGTCGGTCAGAATCGCCCGGTCCCAATTCATGAACTTGTGCAGTCCGCCCGCTTCGCGGATAATCTCGTGGCCCGGCCGCAAAAAGAGATGGTACGTATTGCTGAGAATAATCCGCGCATCCATCTCCTTCAATTCCTCGGGACTCATCGTTTTAACCGTGGCTTGGGTGCCGACCGGCATAAATGTCGGAGTGTCGAACGTTCCGTGCGGCGTATGCACGCGGCCTAGTCTTGCTCCGGACTGCTTGCAGGTTTTAATATGCTCATACGTGATTGCTGGTGCCACTCTAATCAACCGTCCTCTTCATTCTTAATAAATAAACATGGCGTCGCCAAAGCTGAAAAAGCGGTATTTCATCGCGATCGCTTCTTTGTAGGCGGCCATAATATGGTCCCGGCCGGCCAGCGCGCTGACCAGCATGACGAGTGTCGATTTTGGAAGATGGAAATTCGTCAGCATAGCATCCACCAGCCCGAATTCATAACCCGGGTAAATGAAAATCCCGGTCCATCCGCTGCTGCGGACAATCGGACCGCCTTTGCATGCTTGAGCGACCGTCTCCAGCGTGCGCGCGGACGTCGTTCCGACGGCGATGACTCTGCCGCCTTTGGCTTTAGTTTGGTTGATAATATCGGCCGTCTCCTGAGGCAGCACGTAATATTCCTCGTGCATGACATGATCCTCGACCCGCTCCACCGCCATCGGGCGGAATGTGCCGAGACCGACATGCAGCGTCACAAACGCGATGTTAACCCCTTTGGCCCGTACCTGCTCCAATAGCTCCTCGGTAAAATGAAGCCCGGCCGTAGGTGCCGCCGCCGAGCCTTCATGTTTGGAATACACGGTTTGATACCGCTCGCGGTCGTCCAATTTTTCTTTGATATAAGGGGGCAGCGGCATTTGGCCCAAACGATCCAAAATTTCGTTGAAAATACCCTTGTAAGAAAAACGCAGCACTCGCTCGCCCATGTCCGCTTCCGATTCCACCGTCGCCCGCAGCTCGTCGCCAAAAACGATCACCGCGCCTGTCTTCAGTTTTTTCCCGGGCTTGACCAAGGCTTCCCAGCGGTCTTCCCCAAGGTTCTTCAGCAGCAGTACTTCCGCTTTGGCGCCGGTATCCTGCTTGACCCCGAACAACCGGGCCGGGATGACGCGGGTATCGTTCAGCACAAGCGTATCGCCGGGATGAAGATAATCCAAAATATCGGGAAAAACATGATGGCGAATTTCCCCGGTTTCCTTATTCAACGTCAGCAATCGCGAAGCGCTTCGCTCCGGAAGCGGAGTTTGGGCAATCAGCTCCTCCGGGAGTTCGAAGTCGTACATATCCACATTCATAGTTCTGATCATTCCTTAACGATAGTTACATTTTGGTAGTAGTGTTGCAATATTTTCCGGTAATCATACCCGGCGTCGGCCAATCCTTTGGCTCCCCATTGGGATAATCCGAGCCCGTGGCCGTTTCCGCGGCCGACAAACAGAAAGGCGCTGCTCTTGTCAATAACCCGGGCCGTTTGATCCGCGCCCAGCACCACCATATTTCCGCCGCTTAAGGTCGTTTTTCCGGAAGCCGATAAAATCGTAGCATCCGAAGCTGCCGTACCGGCTGCGCCTTCGGCACCTTGAACAGTATACCTTCCGGTAGGCACAATTTCAAACAAGGTGCTCGGCAGGCCGTTTAATGCGGATCTGAACGAATCCGGGTATTTGACGTCCAAAATTTGGCCGTTCGCCTTGATTTGCGTCACCCTTCCGGACGGTCCTCTTTGCGCAACCTCCAGACTCGTAATCGGCGCCGGCGCCGCGGTCGACGTTTTGCCTTTGAGCGATTTTAACAGCTGATCGGAGCTGTAAGGCCCCCGAATCCAGGCATAAGCGCTGGACTCCGCCACCTTGCTGAGCACGATGGCCTTATCTCCCGGGTTTAGTTTCGCCACCGGGTTGACGTCGGCTTGAATCAGGGGAAGCGGACGTACGTTCACATTGTTTGCCGTCACGGTCATTAGCGGCAGCCCGGCCGCGTTCGTTTCCGCAAGCTTGGCGTTGTCTTCCCGGACATACCCGGTTTTGCCGTTGTCGAGCAGAACCTGGTACCACGTTTTTAATGAAGCCTGGGCCGATTCGTCGCCTTTGCTCGGGACGCTGGCGTAAATCGGATTGACGTTGCTCCACACTTCCGCGGAATCTGCGGTGACGCCGCCGCTGTTGGACGAGAACAGGCCCTCAATCACTTTGCCGCTTACCTTCAGCACTTCGCCGGCGGTGCTTTCGACCGCCTTCACGACGCTGTCCGCCTCCTGATCTACACCATTGTAGACTTGGCTTAATGTTGTATCCACCAAGCCCGCAACCTTATACTTGTTCAATTGCGCGTTATACAGCGCGTAGCTGCGGGCGGCGACAGCCTGCGCCTTAAGCGCCTCCTGCGGCCATGAAGGCGGTACTTCGGCGGATACGACCGAATATAAATATTGCTCTAGCGGCAACACATTGACCAGCGCCAACTGCCCGTTCACTTTACTGATTTCAAAATCGCCCCGGTACCGGCGTTCGGAACGCTCGACAACCTTTATGGCCGAGCTGTCTTTATTGTCACGGACCATCAGCTTGGCCCCTTCTCCGTACAGTTCGTAATGTGCGGCCCCATTCGGAGCGCCCAAAGCGGGTGAAACATCATTATGCAGCAGAAGGGCTGGCGTTGCCAAATCCACAGGGGTTAAAAACAGCTGCGGCGCGGTTAGGGCCAGTTCGGCCTGCAATGTCGCTTGTTCGGCCACGCTGGACATCCCCCCGACCCACACCGCATACTTTTGCGGGCCGGTCATGGCCACAAACGCCTCAACGTCCTGTCCGCTCAATGTTTTGGCTAGCGATTCGGCTTCATTCCGTGAACCGAAAAGGCCGGCCGATATGTAATAAGGTCCCCGTACGCTTGGCTTTTGGCCCAGGAGCTGGCCGGACAATGCTTGGCTGACCCGGCCGGCAGCTGTCAGAGCCTCGGCCGCGCTGGCGTACGGGCCGGTATAAATCCGGTAAACCGTGCCGGCCGGCCGATCGACCGCGTAGGCCACCGGTTTGTCGGCGGTACCCTGCAATTTTTTGACCGCGGCGGCGACCGTTCCCCAGTCGGTGCTTTCCAGCGCCTTCACTTTAAAGCCGCTGACGCTAAACCGGGTGGTTTCGGCTGCGGTCATTTCCAGCCAAGGCGCGAACTCCCCGCCGGCCATGATGCCCGCTTCCGCAGCCGCTTCCGTCTTCAGCGTTACCGCCGGCACGGTCGACTTGTACGTGCTGCCAAGATCCAGGTACATAGCTATGCGAATTTGTTCGGAAGCTGCGGCGCCGGCAACCCCCGGGAATTGGACCGCTGCAGTTAACAGCAAAGCGGCCGCGATTCCTTTTCCCCATTTGCTGAATGTCATTGCCCGTCTCGTCCCTTTCAAAACCGCTTCTCCTCCCTATGATGTAATGTTACTTGAATGCTAGCGAATTTCTCCTATTAAGGGCTTTCCGGCATGGGCAGCCCCAAATGCTGGTAAGCTGCGGGGGTCACCATACGGCCGCGCGGGGTTCGCTGCAAAAATCCGATCTGCAGCAAATATGGCTCGTACACGTCTTCGATCGTTTGGCTTTCTTCGCCGATCGTCGCCGCAATCGTATCGAGTCCGACCGGACCTCCCCGGAAGCTCGTAATCATCGCCCGCAGCATCTTGTGATCGATAAGATCGAGTCCCATCGGATCGACCTGCAGCATCTTTAGCGCCTCCTTGGCGATGTCCGTCGTGATCATCCCGTCGCCCCGCACCTGCGCGTAATCCCGGACGCGTCTTAACAGCCGGTTCGCAATCCGCGGCGTCCCCCGCGATCTTAAAGCGATCTCCTCGGCGGCGTCGCCGACCATTTCAATGCCGAAAATATCGGCTCCCCGGGATACGATGAAGCTAAGCTCGTCGATCGTATAGAACTCGAGGCGGCTGACGACGCCGAAGCGGTCGCGCAGCGGCGCCGACAACAGACCTGCCCGGGTGGTCGCCCCCACCAGCGTAAACGGCGGCAAATCGAGCCGGACCGAGCGGGCGCTTGGCCCTTTCCCGATCATGATGTCCAGCGCGAAATCCTCCATCGCCGGATACAGCACTTCTTCAACCGTGCGGTGCAGGCGGTGAATTTCGTCGATGAACAGCACATCGCCTTCCTGCAGATTCGTCAGCAGGGCGGCCAAATCGCCGGGCCGTTCAATCGCCGGGCCCGACGTTGTGCGGATGTTGACGCCAAGCTCGTTGGCGATGATGTTCGCCAGCGTCGTTTTGCCCAGTCCCGGCGGCCCGTAAAGCAAAACATGGTCCAGCGCTTCATTGCGCATTTTCGCCGCTTCGATGTAGATTTTTAAATTTTCCTTGATTTGGCTTTGTCCGATATATTCCGCCAAGTAGCGGGGACGGAGGCTCAGCTCGACGGCCTGATCCTCCATCATCAAATTCGCCGATATGATCCGGTCTTCCATCATTGCGCGTTCGCTCTCCTTCCAGTCCTTCTCTCATCAGCCGGCATACAGCAGCTTGAGCGCCTTTTTCATTACCGAATCCACCGCTTCATCCGGGGCGACATCCTCCTTCATGCGATGCCACACCTTGTCCAATTCGGCATCCGTGTATCCGAGCGCCTTAAGCCCTTCCCGGGCTTCCGGCCAGCCGGGATAAGCGGATTCGGCCGCAGGGAGAGCCTCGGACGGATCATCAAATAAAGAGGGGCCGCCCATCCCTTCGAGCTTGTCTTTCAGGTCCAAAATCATACGCTGCGCCGTTTTTTTGCCGATGCCCGGAAGTTTGGTCAGAAAGCCGATGTTCTCCTGGTGAATCGCGGCCACCACATGGTCGGGACTGCCCCCGCTCAAAATGCCCAGCGCCACGCGCGGCCCGATGCCGGACACCTCGATCAGCTTGCGGAACAGCCTCTGCTCTTCGCGGGTGGGAAAGCCGAACAGCAAAATCGCGTCTTCACGGACATGATGATGCGTATAGATCGTCACCGTCTCTTGTCCTTTGGCGGCAAACGCATACGGGTTCGGGCAAAACACCTGATAACCTACGCCCTGCACGTCGAGTACAACATATTCCGTTTCCAAATGGGCCACCTGGCCCCGTAAAAAATCGATCATGAACGCAATACCTCGTTTAATTTAGAATTTAATGTGTAAGAATGCGCGTGGCAAATTGCGACGGCTAAAGCATCGGCCACATCGTCCGGCTTCGGGATCGCCTGCAGCTTCAGGAACATGCGGGTCATTTCCTGCACCTGCCGCTTTTCGGCTTTGCCGTATCCGACGATCGCCTGCTTGACCTGCATCGGCGTATATTCCGCGACCGGCAGCCCTTTCTGGACCGCCGCCAGCACCAGCACGCCCCTCGCTTGTCCAACCGACATCGCCGTCGTGACGTTGCGGTTAAAAAACAGCTTCTCCAGCGCCACCGCGTCCGGCTTATATTTTTCGATCAACTGCACCATGCCTTCATATACATGAAGCAGCCTTTCTTCCTCCGGCGTGTGCGCCTCCGTCTGAATGCAGCCGTATTGCACCGGAGTCAGTTTGCTCCCTTGTTTATCGATAAATCCAAACCCCACGATCGCGATCCCAGGGTCGATTCCAAGTATACGCAAGCTCATCTCTCCCCAAATGTATGCTCGAACTCCCGTTTTGCTTGCGGAGCTCGCGTCCTTTTTTGAAGCGAACATATGTATTCACTTTATTATAACAAAAGATCGCGCACATTGAGGAAAAAGTTTGTAGAGCGCCGGGATTGATGAAGGGGAAAAACAAACAAGCGCAAGCAGGAAGAGGGTTTCCATCTTCTGTGCTTGCGCTTTTCTCATACTTTTAACTCTCGCGAAAATATAAGGGTAAAAAATGGCGTTATTGTGGCGATGTCCCCCATTCAAAGAGAAATAGAGGGAATTTATGTCGCTATTTTCTATGAACCACAACAAGTACCCGCGATCTGGACCATTCATAGGAAAATAGGTACATAAAATGCCGCTAATGGGGATGAACATGCTAAGCTCAGGATAATAAGTACTTAAAATGCCGCTAATTTAATCGCCGACGGTTCATCGTTCAGTTCATCGTACCAACACCCAGCCGCCAAACGCCGATTACTGGGTTAAGCTTATCCCTATATACTGATATGCTGACGCTATTTTTTAAGCAGTAAAAAAGCAAAATAAGGCACCCCGAGCAGCGAGGCCATAACACCGGCCGGAATCCCGTCGGGATCGACCAGATTGCGGCCGATCGTGTCGGCGATGAGCAGCAGCCACCCGCCCAGCAGCACCGCGACGGGAATGAACAGCTGATTGCGCGGTCCGACCAGCGCTTTGGCGATATGCGGAGCCATCAGGCCGATGAAGGCGATGCCCCCGGTGACGGAAACCGCCGATGCGGATGCCGCGACGGCGGCCAAAATCAGGATCAGCCGCTCGCGCTCAAGATGAACGCCCACGCCGATCGCCGATGTCTCGCTTAAGCTGAGCAGATTAAGCTGCCGGGATTTAAACAAAGTAAACGGCACAAGCAGGATCAGCCACGGAAGCAAAGCCCCGATAAAAGGCCAGTCCGTACCCCAAATATTGCCGGCAATCCATTTGGCGATAAAGTCCACCTTAGCGCGTTCCGCCGAGGAAATAATCACGATCATAATCCCCGACAGCGCCATGGAGAAGCCCGCTCCAACCAAGACGAGGCGAACGGGATCAAGCCCCCGGGTCCGGCTGTACAAGAAAATATACACGAGTATGGCCGTGATCAAAGCCCCGACAAACGCAACAAAAGGCAGAATATAGACAAACGATCCCGTTTCGATCGGAAAATACAGAAAAAACACGGAGATCGCCACGCCTGCTCCGGAATTGATGCCGACGATGCCCGGGTCGGCCAAATCGTTGCGGGTAACGCTTTGCAGGATCGACCCGGATAACGCCAAGGCCATTCCCGACAACAATGTGACCAGAATTCGCGGCAGTCTGACGGAAAACAGAACGAACTCCTCTTTAAACGTACCGTGGCCCAGCAGCACGGGAATCAGCCTGTCGAAGGACAGAGACGAATAACCAAACCCCATGCTGGCGACAGCCGTCAGAACGATGGCCCCGAGGCTGATCAGCAAAATGAGACGCTGTTTCCGAACAAAAGCGGACGGATTCATGATAGCGCTTTGCCCCCTTTACGCACGACAAGCAGGAAAAACGGCAAGCCGGCCATGGCCACAATCGCCGCCATGGGCGTCTCGTAAGGGGCGTTGATGGTCCGGGCGAGCGTATCCGCCAGCAGCATGAAGGCGGCTCCCGCAAACACCGAAAAAGGCAGGATATAACGGTAATCGGTGCCCACGATCTTGCGGACGATATGCGGAATCATCAGCCCGAGGAAGGCGATGTTTCCGGCGAGCGCCACCGCGGCCCCCGTCAGCAGAATGACCAGGGCAAACAAAATAAATTTGATCCGCGCGAGCTTTTGCCCCAGGCCTACCGCCACCTCGTCGCTCAGGCTGAGAATCGTTAAATGGCCGGAATACATGACGGACACCGCAATTCCGGCAACAATGACCAGCGCGACCGCCTGAATTTGCTCCCAATTTGTCCCGATTAAGCCTCCGGCCGTCCACATGGAGACATCCTTGGAAATTTTGAACGCAAGGCTGATGCCTTCCGTGGCGGCCTGCAGAAAGGTGGAGATGGCCGCTCCCGCGAGCACGATGCGAACAGGGGACAAGTTCCTTCGGCGCACCGCGCCAAGTCCGACGACCAGCCCTCCGCCTGCGGCGGCGCCGATAAAACAAGCCAGCATGATGCCGAAGTAGCTGATCCCCGGGATGCACGCAAAAATGACGGCCAGCGCCAGGTTGGCGCCGGACGTGAGTCCCAGCAAGCCGGGATCCGCTAGCGGATTGCGGGTAACCCCTTGCATAATCGCGCCGGATACGGCCAGCGCGGCGCCGACCAGCATCGCGGCCAGTTCACGCGGCAAACGGATCTCTTGCAGCGTGAGTACATTCCCTTCGGATGCAGCCGAAGTAAGCGCCAGCCACAGTTCATGCGGCGCCGTTTCCTGCGCGCCGAACAACATCGAGATCACGAAGCAGACGACGAGCAGCAGCACGCTGCCGAGAAGCTTATACATAAACGGAATGGAACGTAATTTAACTCTCATAGGTACCTCTGCCTTGGTTACTTGCCCAGGAAACTTTTCTTAAAGAATTCCAATTGGTATTCCATGCTGAGCGGGTCGTTGAAATAGAAAGCTTTCGCATCGGCTTCAAAAACCCGGTTGTTTTTGACGGCAGGGATATTTTTGTAAGACTGCGTATTCTGGAAGGAATTGTCCTCGTCGGCGTTTTTGCTGAAAATAATATAGTCCCCCACGTAATCCTGCAAAACTTCGGAGGATACCGCGAAATAGCCGTCCTTTTTCGTTACTTCCTTTGTTTTCTTCGGCAGGCTGAAGCCCAAATCGCCATACAAAAGTTCGGTGCCGCGCCCAAAATTGTAGCCATACACGTAAAGCTGCTTGTTGAACGTCTCGATCACCGAGACCGTCGCGCCTTCGCCGATCTTCGCTTTAATCTCTTCGCCGGCCTGCTTCGTCCGCGCCTTGAAATCATCCACCCAAGCCTGGGCTTCTTTTTCCTTGTTCAGCAGTTTGCCGATTTCCAGCTGCTGCGTTAAATAGTCGACTTTTCCGTACGTAAAAGTAAC
This sequence comes from Paenibacillus sp. FSL R5-0527, assembly GCF_038008055.1. Taxonomy (NCBI): domain Bacteria; kingdom Bacillati; phylum Bacillota; class Bacilli; order Caryophanales; family Paenibacillaceae; genus Paenibacillus; species Paenibacillus sp. FSL R5-0527. The sequence continues at coordinate 6,168,859 of NZ_JBBOYI010000001.1, forward strand.
CGTTGGCGCAATTTGCTTGAGCTTGTCTACGTTTTTAATATCAGACTGTCCGATGATAAGGTCCGGCTGCAGTTCAATGATCTTCTCCAGGCTTTCGTCCGTCACCGCTTCCACGTCTTTCAGCCTGTCTTTGAATTGCGGGTTTTCCTTGGACATCTCGTCCGCTCCGACGATCGGCACATTCAGCTGCATCACATTGCCCGTCAGAAACCTGGTCAAGACAACGACGCGCTGCGGATGGGCCGGAACCTCGACAGGTCCGTTTTCGGATTGATAAGTCATGGTCCCGGAGTCAGGCTCGTTTGCAGACTGGGAAGACCCGGGGGAAGAATTCCCGCTATCGCCTGTGCGATCGGTTTGATTTGCGCCTTGACTTGGACTTATGCCGCACGCGCTCAGCATAACCGCTAATGACAGAACAAACGGAATAAGCAGCTTTCTCATCAGATGACTCTCTCCCTTACAATAGCTATGTGTCAATGAGGACACTAATTGATAATGAGTTTCATTTTCATAACTTATTATATTCAGCCTTATTTCGCTTAACCATAGCTTATTGTTAGGGAAGGAGCTTGGACTATTGGATGCTGGAAAATAACGTCACAGCACGTTGCAGCTGCAGGCGGATGGACACGGGATTGTATGGAATCCATTCGTCCATGTCCAAATGATGCACCTTGTTCCGCTGTACGGCGGAAAGCTCTTTCCAGTACGGGGACTGAAACAAGGCTTCCGCGTGTGCGGTGGAACCCTTGGCATCGGGAAACACGATCACGAGCAGGCGATCCCCCGCAACATCGGCCAGCTCCGCCGGCTCGATGGGAATCGAATGGAATGTATTGCCCAGCTTATGATTAAGCTGCTGTATTTTTGCCGGGGGTCTTAGCCCAAGCGAATGGTATATCACATACCCGGCATTGCGGGCGCCGTAAACGAGCAGTCCCTCCGGTCGGACAACCAAAATCGCCACGGTTTCGTCCGCGGCCGCCCTTTGCCGTACCAAAAGACAAGCCGACTTCTCCTCTTGTTCAAATGCCGCCAGCCACGCTTCCGCCCTTTCGCTTTGCCGAATCGCCCGGGCAATCAGGCGAAGATGCTCCTTCCAGCCAAGTTCCATCCATGGAATTTCTACCATAGGCGCGAACGCCCGCAGCTGCTCGGGATTCAGACCGTGTCTGTGCAAATGCTCCCTCGCCGCGATAATCATATCCGCTTTGGTATCCAGCAGTGCCGACTTTAATTGCTCAAAGGTACAGTCCGTATGGATAAATCTCATCGCTTGCGGCTGCGGCAGTTCTGCGGTATGGACATACTCGCCGTTCTCCGAAATCGTGAGCACCGGTTCGCGCCCCAGCAGCAGCAGATGGCTGGCATAAGGAGTAAGCATCACGGCCACGCGCTGCGGAGAAATGCTGTGATAAACCGTCGGGGATACTCCAATCTGCCGTTTGAAACGGCGGCTAAGGTAAAACTCATCCTTGTAGCCGACCTTCTGCGCGATCTCCCTAAGCGTGCCCGAACCGCCGATCAGCAGCTCGACGGCCCGGTGAACGCGCAGCCGCGATAGATATTCCTGGGGAGAAAAGCCGGTAATCCGCTTAAATAAAATAGAATAATGCGAACTGCTTACGCCCGCCATCGCGGCCAACTGCTCACGGGTTATTTTATCGCTAAAGCGGTTCTCCATATAAGCGATGCTTCGCTCCATGCTTAGCTCCCCATTGGCCGAATGGGTTCCCCCGGATCGGGACAGCAGCTCAAAAATAATCCGGTAAAACACCATTTGATTTTGGACATGCCGGGCCTCATAAGCCGGTGAACGATAAAGATACAACTCCTCCAGCATGGCCACGATCCCAGGTTCATTTGGAAAAAATCGCACATTCTTGCCGTCAAACAGCTCGCTGCCGCGGATCATGGAGCCGCTATACTGGGACATGGTCTGCTCCGAAATGCCGATGGAAAGCTTGTAGGCGTGAAGCGGCCCAAGGGAATCGGTCATCAGCGCGGCATGGGCCCCGGCCGGAAGCAGTATGACCGTGCCTTCGGCAAGCTCAAAGGTCTGGTCGCCGATTCTAAGGACAGCTTTGCCGCCGGCGAGCCCGATCAGCACCGCGAACTCTTCATGGATTTTATGTGCCGGCAAATTTGAAGTACCGTATAGCGAACGAATTTGAACAGCCGTATATAATGGAAAGCGGAACTCCGCCCACTCCGAAACAAGGTTGGTCAACACAAAAGCCTCCATTGCGATGAAAAATAACCAGCTTCTTTCTCCGATAGTACCACACTGTAGGGTAACGTCAACGTCCATTAAAAAAGCGCCGCCCATCCCTGATTCGGAATGGGGGCGCTCCTTTGGCCCGCCGCGCTGCTACTGCGCTTCATTTTGCTGCATGACCTTTTCGGTCTGCTCCAAGGCAAAATCGCTAAAAGTGGACAAAACGCTGTTGTACTCTTCTACGTCCTGTATGCGAATGCCCTGCTGCAGCTGCTTCAAAACATCCGCCGGCAAGGCGCTCTCCATCATCTCTACATCCAATTGAAAAAAGGTCCGGATGACCTTTTCCTTCTTGGGAGGCCCATCGAACAACGTCAGATTTCCGTCCTTGTCGATGCCGATGTATCCTTGCTTGCTGCAGGTTTCGGACAGCCCGTTGATCCTTTCGTCGATCCACACATCTCCGCCGGCCCCAAGCCGCCCTTCCCATTCCGGATGGGCTTTCATCAATGCCGCGATTTCATCCGGCCGCATAATGCCCAATACGCTGCTTTCTTCGCCACAGGTATAGATTTTATTCAAATGAACGATGCGGGTGCGATCCGTTCGCTTCAATTCGCTTAACCAATCATCCGCGGTTGCTTCGGGCGCTGCCTCCTGAAGTTTGCCCCAAGTTTCCATCGCGATCGGCTCATTGGTCATCAAGTTTTCCATCTGTTCGGACAAGGGCATCCCGAGCCAAGCCATGATCGCAACCAAACTGCAGGCGCCGATCGTCCAGATGGCACGTCTCCATCTTCTCCATCTTCTTTTGAGTTGCTTTTTGATATGGAAGATATTCACGGTTATCCCCTTCTGTCGGAGTTTATTTTCTATTGTGACCGACGGAAAGGGGATTTATTCAGTTCAAAAAAACAGCCATCCGCGCGGATGACTGTTGATGGATCGGGACGACACGATTCGAACATGCGACCCCCTGGTCCCAAACCAGGTGCTCTACCAAGCTGAGCTACGTCCCGTAAAATTTCAGGCCTCCCAGAAATCAGGCCACTTTTTCTATTATAGCGTCGGCAATTAATTAGTCAACTCTAATTTCTTGGTTACCTGCATATCAGTATTCGATCTTGCTGCTGGAAGCTCTCCAAGCGTTAAACGGCAGCAGGCTTTCGGCTGTTTTGATTTGCTCCATTGGAATAAACCGTTGATCCATCGGTTTGGCGATTTCTTCATAAATGAACTGATCGTCAAATCCGATCCCGGCCGCCTCCTCCTTGGTGCAGGCATAATAGACGGCGTCGGGACGAGCCCAATATATCGCCCCAATACACATCGGACAAGGCTCGCAGCTGGTGTAGATCGTACAGCCCTTAAGCTGAAAATCGCCCAAATGCCGGCAGGCTTCGCGAATGGCCTGCACCTCGGCATGAGCTGTAGGGTCATTAAGCGAGGTAACAAGGTTTCGTCCCGTCCCGATGATTTTCCCATCCTTAACCACAATCGCGCCAAAAGGCCCTCCCTGCGCAAGGCGTACATTTTCGTAAGCTTCGCGTACCGCCGTTTTCATCCAATATTGATGATTATTTTCTCCCATACGTTGTCACCTCTCATGTAATGCACCTAAAGCGGTGCTTTCAAGCATTATACCCCGAATAACCCGCTTTCGAAAAAGGTTATGTGCTTTTATTTTACATAGATGCGAAACAAAATTTTTCGAGCACATCACGAAAATCCTTCTCACGACTTTTTATATAAAACTCAACGGGTTACCAGCGTCTCGTCCTACGTCCGCCACTTCATGAAGCGATAGTCCAGCAGGTCCACCAGCAGAAACAGGACGAAGCCCACCAGACTAAACAGCAGGATACCGGCATACATTTGCGGATAATCCAGCCTCAGCCAGGCATCCATAATAAAGAAGCCCATGCCGTGCTCGGTGCCGTAGATTTCAGTAAAGAACAGGACCGAAATAGCCGTGCCAAGCGAGATGCGGATGGTGCTGAGGATCACGGACAACGCGCCGGGCAGGGTGATATGCCAAAATTTTTGACCGGCCCCTGCGCCAATGCTTGTCAAGACATCATAGGTGCTCGCCGGAATAGCTTTTACCCCGTCCCGCACGGAAATAATAATCTGGAAAAGCAGGATCAGCATAATCATGAGAATCTTAGAAGTCTCGCCAAGCCCGAAGAATAGCATCGCCACCGGGAGCAAGGCGATCTTGGGCACCGGATAGGTCAAATACACCACCGGGTCCAGCAGCTTGTTCCAGAGCGCCGAACGCCCCATCAGAAGCCCGATCATCAGGCCGACGACCAGCGCCAGCAGGACTCCGGCAAAAATACGCATCAGACTATAGCCGACATTCAGCACAATATCCCTTCCGCCGAGTTGTCCCATCGCCTGATAGACCTCCAGCGGACTGGGCAGCATCGGATGATGCACCAGCAAATACGCCGCGTACCAGACCGCATTCATTCCCAAGAACACAAGCAATATTCTAAAAATATAGTTGATCCGCCGTTTATTCACCATTTCTCCTGCATTACCTTTCTGATTCTCTTGATCTGGGCAAAAAAGGCATCACTAGCCCGCTTCTCCCCATGCTCCAGCCCAAATACCGCCTCATTGTCAATCATCTCCGGCGCCTCGCTCTTGCTTGACGGGAGCACGATGATTTTCTGCCCCAGCAGAATGGCCTCATCCACATCATGCGTCACGAACAACGCTGTGGCCGGGTTCGCCTGCCAATGCTCCAGGAACAACTGCTGCAGCGCTTCCCGCGTCATGGCATCCAGCGCAGAGAACGGCTCGTCCAGCAATAAAATAGACGGCACAATCGCAAACGCCCGCGCAATGGCCACACGCTGCTGCTGGCCCCCGCTCAGCGACAGCGGATAACGCTCCGCCAGCTCCTGAATGCCCATCGCAGACAGCCAGCGGTCAATCTGCGCCTCCTGGGCCTGCCTGTCCTGCCCCTTAGGATTAGCGATCTTCATCGCTACCCTGATGTTGGCTCTCACCGTCTTCCAGGGCAAGAGGCCGTAATTTTGCGGCACCAGACCGATCAGAACGTCCTGTCCGCGCAGGGACTGTCCATTGAACAGCAGCTCGCCCCGGTATTCCGGCAGGAGGCCGGACACGGCGCGCAGCAGCGTGGATTTCCCGCTCCCGGATGGCCCCAGAATGGTATAAATCCCATGCTCCGGCAAGGTGAAATCCACTCTGCCAAGCGCCAGCTCCCCGCTCTTGTATTCAACCTCAAGCTCCTTTACGCGCAATCCGTTATTTCTTGAACTGGACATCGGAGATCACTTCTTCGGGGGTGATGTTTTTGGTCAGCAGGCCCTGCTCGCGGGCCCAGGCAAACGCCGCCTCGACCTCTTTGACATCGACCTGATTGGCCGGGATGTAAGCCGGCACCTCGATTTGGTCCTTCAAGGTTTCCGGGTAGCCGACCTCTTTGATCACCAGGTCGATGTAATCCTTCTGGTCATGGGATTGCATGTACGCTACCGCATCGTCATAGGCCGCGTACATGGCGCGGATCGCTTCCGGCTTGGCATCAATCGCGCTTTGCGGGAAAGCCAGCACAAACGGGTTCACCTGGGCCTGGTTCGTGGAGCTAAGCACGCGTAAGCCTGACGCTTTTCCCATCGTGACGAACGGCTCCGGCAGAATCGCGGCGTCCGCTTTGTTATTTTTCAGCAGCTCCAGCCGGGTGGGAATTTGCGGCACCTCCGTTATATGGATATCTTTCTCCGTCAGACCGGCCTGCTTCAGCATCATGGCAACGGTGTACTGCGTAGAGGTGTTTTTGGATAGAATCACGGTTTTACCCTTCAGATCCTTTACGTCCTGAATCTTGTTATTGCCGGTCAGCAGATCGAATTCCCCAAAGGTCGTGCTGGTGATTTTTACGTTCAGCCCTGCTTCATTGTAGATCGAAATGGCGACCAAATCGGCGCTTAGCCCGTCAACTTTCCCCGCTTGAAAAGCTACGTCGCGGTCTTTGGCGCTTTTGAACGTCTGAATGTTCAGGTTCACCCCTCGCTTCTGATCAAAGCCCTGCTCATGGGCAATAATAAACGGAATCGCATCAATCGAAGGCAGGAGGCCCAGCGACAGCTCCGGCAGCTCCGCCGTTGTATCTCCCGTATTCCCCGTCGCCGCCGCGGCGTTGCCCGCGCCGCCCGTGTCGGCATTCTTCGTCTTGCTTCCGCACGCCACGCCCACTATGCTGACGACAAGCACCAGCGCCAACAACATCATCATTTTTCTTGTTGCCCCAAACTTCACGGTTGTCCCATCTCCCCTATGTGTCTATGTAGATTTGGCATAGCGATATGCCCCTTTACTTGAGACCTCTCCCGCCAACTTGCACTTTTATTCACAAGCAATATTACAATTAGACCATTGTTCGTCCAGTAGCCTCAAGTAATGCCATTTTACACCCATCACTGCATTTTGTATATTTGCAAATTTAAATAGTTTGAAAAAAAACAGATTAGGCCACGAAATTCTGCTCATCATCTTTCCCCGATAAAATTCTGCGAATGTCATCCTCATGATGAAAAACGGTATGATTATTGAAAAAGGAACCCTTAAAGAGTTCCTTTCCGAAGATACCTTCTATGCGGATTTATATAACAGCCTAGTATACTTGTACAACTTCTTTAATATCATCGATTTCCTCAAGGATTGCGCGTTCAATAGCGGCCTTTAACGTAATCGTAGCACTTGGGCAACCGTTGCAAGCTCCCAAAAATCTTAATTTGGCTACACCGTTCTCAACCTCAACCAGTTCAGCATCTCCACCGTCACGCAGTAAGAAAGGACGTAGTTTGAGAAGCACTTCCGATACTTCATCGAATAAAATTCCATTGTCCTCCATTATGCCACCCTCCTCTCATTGTTTTAACAACAGTCAATTCAGGCCCTGTTTCGTTCTGGATGTTCTGATTGATCCTTTGCCTTTTTTATTAGAGAGGCCTCTTGATCTGAAAGTTCCATTAAAATCGTATAAATTGGATCTGTAGGTATCATCACACCACAACTTGCACTCAGTCCTAAGAGCATATTAAGATAGAACTGAATTTTCTTTTTCTCTCGAGTAATTTGCTCTAATTCTGAGATGTCTGAGTTATTTTTCTTCATTAAAACACACCCCATGCCTCCTAAAAAGTAAAACCCTTGATTTATTAAATTAATGGATCAACCGATGCTTCCTTCCATCTCAAATTGAATCAGCCGATTCATTTCAACGGCATATTCCATCGGCAATTCCTTGGTAAACGGCTCAATAAAACCCATGACAATCATTTGGGTGGCATCCTGTTCTGTAAGCCCGCGGCTCATTAAGTAAAATAATTGCTCCTCGGACACTTTGGATACTGTTGCCTCGTGCTCCAAAGTAATCTGATCATTTTTAATTTCATTGTACGGAATTGTATCTGATGTTGAGAGATTGTCCAAAATCAACGTATCGCACTTAATATTGGACTTGGACCCTGCGGAATCGCGGCTGAAGCTGGATAACCCACGGTAGTTTACTTTACCGCCCTGTTTGCTGATGGATTTGGATATGATCGTAGATGTTGTCTCGGGAGCAAGGTGAATGACCTTCGCGCCGGCATCCTGATGCTGATCTTTACTGGCTACGGCAATAGACAGGATGGACCCCTTGGCTCCCCGTCCTTTCAATAATACAGCCGGGTACTTCATTGTTGCCTTGGAGCCGATGTTGCCGTCCACCCATTCCATTGTGGCGTTTTCCTCTGCCACAGCCCTTTGGGTTACCAAGTTGTAGATATTAGGAGCCCAATTCTGAATGGTCGTGTAACGGACACGGGAATCTTTCCGGCAAATAATTTCTATAACTCCGCTATGCAGAGAACTGGTACTATAAATAGGTGCTGTACATCCTTCAACGTAATGGACAAAGCTGCCCTCTTCGGCAATAATTAAGGTCCGCTCGAATTGGCCCATATTTTCAGAATTAATACGGAAATACCCTTGTATAGGAACCTCACACTGAACGCCCCTCGGAATGTATACAAAGCTACCGCCTGACCAAACCGCACTGTTAAGCGCCGCAAATTTATTGTCGGCGGGAGGGATGATCGTTCCAAAATATTGCTTAAACACTTCGGGGTATTGCTTTAATGCAGTATCCGTATCAAGGAAAATAACGCCCTGATCCTCCAGTTCTTTCCGCATACTGTGATAGATGACTTCCGACTCGTATTGAGCGGATACGCCCGCCAGGAACTTTTGCTCCGCCTCAGGAATCCCCAGCTTGTCAAAGGTGGCTTTAATCTCGGAAGGAACCTCCTCCCAGGTCTTCCCTTGTTTTTCAGAAGGGCGAACGTAATATTGGATGTCATCCAGATTTAGCCCGGCCAAATCCGCTCCCCATTGAGGCATCGGCATCTTATAGAATTGTTTCAAAGCTTTCAGCCGAAAATCGAGCATCCACTCCGGCTCTTCCTTGATTCGGGAAATTTCCCGGACGATCTCTTCAGTCAGACCTTTTCCAGATTGAAAAATAGACTGGTGCTCGTCGCGAAACCCATATTTATATTCGCCCATATCCGGCGCTTTTTTAGCCATTAGTATCACTCCTTTTAACCTTCCGAGACTTATTTTGATTTACTATGATCTGCCGAGCTTGCTCTCCACTAAACCTTGCAGTCGACTGCGAACCCCCTCCAGCGGGATCTCTGAAATGACAGGGGCGAGAAATCCGAAAACAACAAGATATTCAGCTTCACTCCGAGATATCCCACGCGACATCAGATAATAGATTTGTTCCGCATTGACTTGCCCCACGGATGCAGCATGACCTGCGGTTACATCATCCTCATCGATCAGCAGGATCGGATTGGCATCGCCGCGCGCTTTAGGACTTAACATAAGCACGCGTTCTGTTTGCTGACCATCACAATGGGTTGCACCTTTTTCAATCTTTGTAATACCATTGATAATGGCCGTAGCTTCTTCAAGCATGACTGCACGCGTAATCATCTGGCTCACTGAGCTTCTGCCAAAATGCCGGGCTTGAGTTGTATAGCTCGATTTTTGATTGCCCGTGCCAATCGCAATCACCTTAGTGTCGGAGACCGACCCGTTGCCTTGAAGCAAAGTCTTGGTATCGCTGGCGCTATAACCATTGTTCATCTCGCCGATAATCCATTCCACACCGCCATCCGCATGAACGACCGCCCGCCGCTCGGTGAAATCCGTTGTTGCTGCAGCAAGCTGATGAACCGAAGCTACTTGCACCTTTGAGCCCGCTCCCGCAAAGACCTCCACCACACCGTTATGCAATACCTCGACATCATCCCTGCTGGATACACAATTATCCACATAAACGATCTTGCTGTTGCTCCCGGCCACAATTAAGACGTGAGGGGCGAAACGCACACCGCTTGTATCGTTAAGAAAGATCGCTTGAATCGGCGCTTCAACCTCTACACCGTCCGGGACATATAGAAACACGCCACCACTCCATAAGGCACTGTGTGCAGCAGATAAACGATGCTCTTCCGGCTTCACTGCCTGAAAGAGATAACGTTGAACCAACGCCTCATGCTCTTTTGCCGCAGTATGCAGGTCCGTTAAAATGACTCCCTTGGCGGCTAAGCTCTCGGACAATTCCGTATACACTACATCCGAATTGAACTGAACGATTAATCCGCCTTTCACTGGTGAAGCAACCAAACCTTGAACAACCTCCGGCGCATCTTCCAAACCTGACCACGCATTTTCAGCCTTGTAATCTCCACCTTCGTAGATATCCCATTTTTCAAGTTTGATTTTCTCCACTTTAGGCAGCCCCAGCGTCCCTGCCAGCTCGAGTGCCCGAATCCGGCGTTCAAGCAGCCAACGAGGTTCATCCTTAGCACTTGACCAAGCGCGCAAAGCGTTCGCATTCATTGAAATTCTTGCTTGTATACCCACTTGCTTATCCTCCTCTTCAGCTTTTAAACTTCCTCGCCTGCCGTCTCATCCGTAATCCCAAGCTCCTCTTTCACCCAATCGTATCCTTCAGCCTCCAAACGGCGGGCAAGCTCCGGGCCGCCGGATTTAACAATCCGGCCTTGCATCATGACATGCACAAAATCCGGGGTAATATAATTCAACAGACGTTGATAATGGGTAATGATTAAAAAACCTCGATCCGGGCTGCGCATCTCATTTACACCATTAGCCACAATACGCAGTGCATCAATATCAAGCCCGGAATCCACTTCATCCAAAATCACAAACTTGGGTTCAAGCAGCATCATTTGCAAAATTTCATTCCGCTTTTTTTCACCGCCGGAAAATCCCTCATTCAAATAACGATGCGCGAATTCCGGGTTCATCTCCAGCCCCTTCATTTTGCTCTCCATTTCACGGATAAAACGGATTAAGGAGATCTCCTCGCCTTCTTCACGCCGTGCATTGATGGCACTTCTGAGAAAGTCCGAGTTCGTCACCCCGGCAATTTCACTTGGGTATTGCATAGCGAGGAACAAGCCTGCCCGGGCACGCTCATCCACCTCCATCTCCAGAAGGTCTTCATTGTCCAATGTCACCTTGCCGCCGGTAACCTCATATTTGGGATGTCCCATTAAAGCCGAAGCCAGCGTACTTTTTCCCGTCCCATTAGGCCCCATAATCGCATGAATCTCTCCACCATGAATCTCCAGTGTGAGCCCTTTTAAAATTTCTTTCCCCTCAATCTTGCTTCTTAATTCCTCAATCTTTAAGGTCGTCATTCTCCCATACTTCCCTTCCGTAGAGTTTTTCGGCACGCGCCAACAAATCACTCATAAATTTTCCGATAGTCTGCAACTCAGCCTCTGAATAGGATTCAATAAATCGGTAGAAACCCTCTTCTTTTTCTTGATGCAGCTTTTTATGCAAATGATAAACGTGTCTTCCCTTATCCGTTAAGCTAAAATAAATCTCCTTACGATTGTTGTTCAGCTGACTTCTCATAATAAAGCCCGTTTCCAGCAGCTTTGAACTAATATTTGTAATGCTTGCTTTGGACAGATCCATCTTCTGCACAATTCCGGTATGATTTATTGGTTCATAATCACCAATGCAATCAATAACGTGTACACTAGTAATATTGTTAGAAAGCATGTCAATCTGGTGCTTTCTGGCTTGTTGCCGAAACATGTTAATTTCATGCTCAGTATACAACTCATTCAGATGCAGTATTTTTAAATACTGCTCGTAAAGATGACGTTTAGACTCCAATTGCCCAATCTCCCCTCTTTTGTAGTCGTTGCACACCAAGTCTAGTGTCAACAATAGATGGTTGCTTTTTTGTTCATTACTGAACAAAATCATTTTAACATAATTGATAATGATTATCAATATCAATATTTGAACTGCCACGCTTCATTACGCTACCGTGAGCATGTATGGCAACACTGACCCCTGATAAAAAAGAAAACCGCTCCAAAGGAACGGAATTCAGTAACCTTGCTTACGCCAATCTTCAATAGTTCGGACAGAACATCCGGTAGCTTGGCTCATTCTCCGGCAGAGCCATCATCATGACGGTCGACATAGATGAATCCGTAACGCTTCTTAAACTGGGCCGTCGAGGCGCTGACCAGATCGATGCAGCCCCAGGTCGTATATCCGTCACTTCCACGCCATCGGCAATGGCTTCCGCTCAGGTACGGCTGATGTGCCGACACCGAAAAGACTATAAAAAAGATGGCTCAAGACGAAAATCAGTGCTTGACAAAATAAATGATGACGGAGATGGGGGGTGTCTCTCCAAACCACTTTGCACGATTATCCCTTTGGTTCAGAAAGCCAAGTCACATGATCAAACGGGATAATCGTGCAAAGCCTCCGGATAGCGAGTCTCGCTCCAGGCCACGGTCTGTTGTCGGCTTGACTGTCAAGCACTGATGATTAGGTTGAATCAAAAAGATATTATGCTATTTTTTAATACTATTCTTCGGGATAAAATAGCGCATAAATGCCCACGCTTCGGGAGTAGGAGAAGCGACTCGCTCGTCTGATGGAGGGTGAACAATATCCACTAAGCGTTCCAGTAAGCTATTATTACGGAGAGAATTACGTCTAATCCAGCTGACAAAATCATTCGTCCAAAGAAAAAAGGTGTTTGTCGGCAGTTCTTATAGTACTTCTGAAGTCAATCAACTTATAGAAATCGTGAGGGGCACTAGAATCGAACTTGCCGTAATCCCCACAGCTTTTTATGGGCTAAGGCGTACTGAGGTAGTGGGTTAAAAAAAACAACATGCGACATCCGTTTTCACGATCTTCGTCATAGCTGCGCCGCTTTATTATTGAGTAATGGTGTTAGCATGAAAGAGGTCCAAGAGTGGTTAGGTCATAGCGATTACTCAATCACAGCAAAAAAAAGCCCATTAGAGAATATCTCTAATGAACCATTGGTTATTCTATATGATGCCGGTGAAGGGACTCGAACCCCCACGGTTTCCCTCACGATTTTGAGTCGCGCGCGTCTGCCAATTCCGCCACACCGGCAAAAAATACGCGCCCTAAGAGATTCGAACTCCTGACCTTTAGATTCGTAGTCTAACGCTCTATCCAGCTGAGCTAAGGGCGCAAATTATGGAGCGGACGACGGGAATCGAACCCGCGACCCTCGCCTTGGCAAGGCGATGCTCTACCGCTGAGCCACGTCCGCATATCAAATTAACGTGAGCCATGAAGGACTCGAACCTTCGACACCCTGATTAAAAGTCAGGTGCTCTACCAACTGAGCTAATGGCTCGTACAAAACAAATTTCTTTTCTCATCCCTTTTCAAGGATGAAATGGCGGAGCCGACGGGATTCGAACCCGCGGTCTCCTGCGTGACAGGCAGGCATGTTAGGCCTCTACACCACGGCTCCACACTGATAATTGCGAACTCCACAAACCGATCCGAGCAAGCCTAAGCTTTTCATCACTAATTTTGGAGTTAATTGCGGGGGCAGGATTTGAACCTGCGGCCTTCGGGTTATGAGCCCGACGAGCTACCGGGCTGCTCCACCCCGCGTCGATAAAAATGATCTTATGGTGGAGGCTAACGGGATCGAACCGCTGACCCTCTGCTTGTAAGGCAGATGCTCTCCCAGCTGAGCTAAGCCTCCATGGGATACTTTAGTTTTCCCTACTTGATGCACTAAGCATTAATGAAAGCAATGACCCGTAGGGGATTCGAACCCCTGTTACCTCCGTGAAAGGGAGGTGTCTTAACCCCTTGACCAACGGGCCGCAATATAAATCCAAGCTGGCGGAGAGAGAGGGATTCGAACCCTCGAGACGCTTGTGACGCCTACACGATTTCCAATCGTGCTCCTTCGGCCAACTCGGACACCTCTCCATAAGAGTTGGTCTCCCCGGAAAGCACCGGAATGTCGATCCGCTTGCTTTCCGGGATAACTCCCCGAACAGGACTCGAACCTGTGACAACTCGATTAACAGTCGAGTGCTCTACCGACTGAGCTATCAGGGAACATTGCTTGGCGGCGTCCTACTCTCCCAGGACCCTTCGGTCCAAGTACCATCGGCGCTGGAGGGCTTAACGATCGTGTTCGGGATGGGTACGCGTGGAACCCCTCCGCCATCGCCACCAAACGATTCAAGGTTAATCCTTGAAAACTGGATACGAAACTTGATTTGCGTGTTAGCCCCTTTTCAGTTCCCGGGGTCCCCGAAAAGTAATCGAAATTACCTTCGAAGCCTCGCGTCACTTTTTGGGGTATCTTTTTGGATAAGCCCTCGACCGATTAGTACCTGTCAGCTCCATGCATTGCTGCACTTCCACCTCAGGCCTATCAACCTCGTCGTCTTCAAGGGGTCTTACTAATTGGGAAATCTCATCTTGAGGGGGGCTTCACGCTTAGATGCTTTCAGCGCTTATCCCGTCCGCACTTAGCTACCCAGCTGTGCTCCTGGCGGAACAACTGGTACACCAGCGGTGCGTCCATCCCGGTCCTCTCGTACTAAGGACAGCTCCTCTCAAATTTCCTGCGCCCACGACAGATAGGGACCGAACTGTCTCACGACGTTCTGAACCCAGCTCGCGTACCGCTTTAATGGGCGAACAGCCCAACCCTTGGGACCTACTTCAGCCCCAGGATGCGATGAGCCGACATCGAGGTGCCAAACCTCCCCGTCGATGTGGACTCTTGGGGGAGATAAGCCTGTTATCCCCAGGGTAGCTTTTATCCGTTGAGCGATGGCCCTTCCATGCGGTACCACCGGATCACTAAGCCCGACTTTCGTCCCTGCTCGACTTGTCAGTCTCGCAGTCAAGCTCCCTTTTGCCTTTGCACTCTGCGAATGATTTCCAACCATTCTGAGGGAACCTTGGGGCGCCTCCGTTACTCTTTAGGAGGCGACCGCCCCAGTCAAACTGCCCGCCTGACACGGTCCCCGTACCGGCTTACGGTACTGGGTTAGAACTCCGATACGATCAGGGTGGTATCCCAACGTCGCCTCCATGGAAGCTTGCGCTCCCACTTCCTAGGCTCCCACCTATCCTGTACAAATCGTATCAAAGTCCAATATCAAGCTGCAGTAAAGCTCCATGGGGTCTTTCCGTCTTGTCGCGGGTAACCTGCATCTTCACAGGTATTAAAATTTCACCGGATCTCTCGTTGAGACAGCGCCCAAGTCGTTACGCCATTCGTGCGGGTCAGAATTTACCTGACAAGGAATTTCGCTACCTTAGGACCGTTATAGTTACGGCCGCCGTTTACTGGGGCTTCGGTTCACAGCTTCGGGTTTAACCCCTAACCGCTCCCCTTAACCTTCCAGCACCGGGCAGGCGTCAGCCCGTATACTTCGCCTTGCGGCTTCGCACAGACCTGTGTTTTTGCTAAACAGTCGCTTGGGCCTTTTCACTGCGGCCCCCTCGAGCTATTCACTCTACCGGGGCACCCCTTCTCCCGAAGTTACGGGGTCATTTTGCCGAGTTCCTTAACGAGAGTTCTTCCGCGCGCCTTAGAATTCTCTTCTCGCCTACCTGTGTCGGTTTGCGGTACGGGCACCTTCTCCTGGCTAGAGGCTTTTCTCGGCAGTGTGAGATCATGACCTTCGGTACTGTAAATTTTCCCTCCCCATCACAGCCCAGCCTTACGGTGTGCGGATTTGCCTACACACCAGCCTCACTGCTTGGACGGGGCATTCCATCGCCCCGCGTCACTACCCTCCTGCGTCACCCCATCGCTCATAACGGATTATGGTGGTACAGGAATTAGAGCCTGTTGTCCTTCGACTACGCCTTTCGGCCTCGCCTTAGGTCCCGACTTACCCTGAGCGGACGAACCTTCCTCAGGAACCCTTAGGCTTTCGGCGGATCAGATTCTCACTGATCTTTTCGTTACTCATACCGGCATTCTCACTTGTATGCTGTCCAGCGCTCCTTACGGTACACCTTCAACCCTCATACAACGCTCCCCTACCCCTGATGCAAAGCATCAAGCCATAGCTTCGGTGGTGTGTTTAGCCCCGTTACATTTTCGGCGCAGAGTCACTCGACCAGTGAGCTATTACGCACTCTTTAAATGGTGGCTGCTTCTAAGCCAACATCCTGGTTGTCTGTGCAACTCCACATCCTTTCCCACTTAACACACACTTGGGGACCTTAGCTGATGGTCTGGGCTGTTTCCCTTTTGACAATGGATCTTAGCACTCACTGTCTGACTCCCGGTGAATCAGTCTATGGCATTCGGAGTTTGACTGAGCTTGGTAACCCTTGCGGGCCCCGCACCCAATCAGTGCTCTACCTCCACGACTGTCACACCGAGGCTAGCCCTAAAGCTATTTCGGGGAGAACCAGCTATCTCCGAGTTCGATTGGAATTTCTCCGCTACCCCCACCTCATCCCCGCACTTTTCAACGTACGTGGGTTCGGGCCTCCAGTGCGTGTTACCGCACCTTCACCCTGGACAGGGGTAGATCACACGGTTTCGGGTCTACGCCTGCAAACTAAATTCGCCCTATTCAGACTCGCTTTCGCTGCGGCTCCGGCTTCTCGCCTTAACCTTGCTTGCAAACGTAACTCGCCGGTTCATTCTACAAAAGGCACGCCATCACCCATATAGAGGGCTCTGACTTCTTGTAAGCACACGGTTTCAGGTTCTGTTTCACTCCCCTTCCGGGGTGCTTTTCACCTTTCCCTCACGGTACTGCTTCACTATCGGTCGCTAGGGAGTATTTAGCCTTACCAGATGGTCCTGGCAGATTCATACGGGGTTTCACGTGCCCCGCACTACTCGGGATCCGTCTCGGAGGGCGAAGACTTTCGATTACAGGGCTTTTACCTTCTCTGGCCGGCCTTTCCAGACCTGTTCGTCTAACCTCTGCCTTTGTAACTCCATGTGAGACGTCCCACAACCCCGAAGAGCAAGCTCTTCGGTTTAGGCTAATCCGCGTTCGCTCGCCGCTACTGACGGAATCACTATTGTTTTCTCTTCCTCAGGGTACTTAGATGTTTCAGTTCCCCTGGTATGCCTCTTCACCACCTATGGATTCAGTGATGAGTGACTAGGTATTACCCCAGCCGGGTTTCCCCATTCGGACATCCCCGGATCGATGCTTGCTTACAGCTCCCCGAGGCAGTTTCGTTGTTCGCCACGTCCTTCTTCGGCTCCTAGCGCCTAGGCATCCTCCGTGTGCTCTTAGTAGCTTAACCATGATTTTTCCCGAAGGGAAAATATCAAACCACTAATATCTTCACTTGTTTTGACACAAGTTCAGCTAAAAGGATTGTTCTAAAACGCAAATTTCGTTTCGTTATCCAGTTTTCAAGGATCAAATTGAGAGTTGAACTCTCAAAACTGACCAACGAGTGAGTAAGTTCGCTAACCCGAGTTAGCTATTTGAATGCTTCCATCGCAGGAAGCGATTCTCCATAGAAAGGAGGTGATCCAGCCGCACCTTCCGATACGGCTACCTTGTTACGACTTCACCCCAATCATCTACCCCACCTTCGGCGGCTGGCCCCTTGCGGTTACCTCACCGACTTCGGGTGTTGTAAACTCTCGTGGTGTGACGGGCGGTGTGTACAAGACCCGGGAACGTATTCACCGCGGCATGCTGATCCGCGATTACTAGCAATTCCGACTTCATGCAGGCGAGTTGCAGCCTGCAATCCGAACTGAGACCGGCTTTTCTAGGATTCGCTCCAGATCGCTCCTTCGCTTCCCGTTGTACCGGCCATTGTAGTACGTGTGTAGCCCAGGTCATAAGGGGCATGATGATTTGACGTCATCCCCACCTTCCTCCGGTTTGTCACCGGCAGTCACTCTAGAGTGCCCAACTTCACTTGCTGGCAACTAAAGTCAAGGGTTGCGCTCGTTGCGGGACTTAACCCAACATCTCACGACACGAGCTGACGACAACCATGCACCACCTGTCTCCTCTGTCCCGAAGGAAAGCCATATCTCTACAGCGGTCAGAGGGATGTCAAGACCTGGTAAGGTTCTTCGCGTTGCTTCGAATTAAACCACATACTCCACTGCTTGTGCGGGTCCCCGTCAATTCCTTTGAGTTTCAGCCTTGCGGCCGTACTCCCCAGGCGGAGTGCTTAATGTGTTTACTTCGGCACCAAGGGTATCGAAACCCCTAACACCTAGCACTCATCGTTTACGGCGTGGACTACCAGGGTATCTAATCCTGTTTGCTCCCCACGCTTTCGCGCCTCAGCGTCAGTTACAGCCCAGAGAGTCGCCTTCGCCACTGGTGTTCCTCCACATCTCTACGCATTTCACCGCTACACGTGGAATTCCACTCTCCTCTTCTGCACTCAAGCCGTCCAGTTTCCAGTGCGACCCGGGGTTGAGCCCCAGGATTAAACACCAGACTTAAACAGCCGCCTGCGCGCGCTTTACGCCCAATAATTCCGGACAACGCTTGCCCCCTACGTATTACCGCGGCTGCTGGCACGTAGTTAGCCGGGGCTTTCTTCTCAGGTACCGTCACTCCTGTAGCAGTTACTCTACAGGACGTTCTTCCCTGGCAACAGAGCTTTACGATCCGAAAACCTTCATCACTCACGCGGCGTTGCTCCGTCAGACTTTCGTCCATTGCGGAAGATTCCCTACTGCTGCCTCCCGTAGGAGTCTGGGCCGTGTCTCAGTCCCAGTGTGGCCGTTCACCCTCTCAGGTCGGCTACGCATCGTCGCCTTGGTGAGCCGTTACCCCACCAACTAGCTAATGCGCCGCAGGCCCATCCGTAAGTGACAGATTGCTCCGCCTTTCCCAAGCCCCTCATGCGAGAGACTTGATTATCCGGTATTAGCTACCGTTTCCGGTAGTTATCCCGGTCTTACGGGCAGGTTGCCTACGTGTTACTCACCCGTCCGCCGCTAACCATCAGGAGTGCAAGCACTCCTTCAGGTCCGCTCGACTTGCATGTATTAGGCACGCCGCCAGCGTTCGTCCTGAGCCAGGATCAAACTCTCCAATAAAAGGTTGGATGAACGAATCATCCAAGTTTATTCGAAAGAGCGATTAGCTCAATCAGTTACTGACGAGAATTTTAATTCTCATTTATACTCACTCGTTGTTCAGTTTTCAAAGATCAACTTTGCTTTTCGTTCATCACCGTTGTTTCAGCGGCGACTTAAATAATATAACACACTGCCGAAAGTAATGCAAGCTTTTTTTAAAAATAATTTTAAATCAAAGGTTTTCCCTGCGAGATTAATATTATCGCATTTCGCGGGGACATTTAATATAGCACATTACTAGGTTATACTCAAGCTATTAAGCATGTTAATTTTCGGAAATAAGAAAAAAATAAAGAAGAGCGAGGGATCACCGCCCTCGCTCCATAGATCTTCAAGCATTAATCCACGGATTCCGGCGGCCGGACGTTTTGAGTTTGCCCGAGCTTTTTTTTCCGGCCCCATCTGATCTGGACTTGCCTTGCTTTTTACGAGGTTTTACCGAATCCGGGCCACCCGAGATTGTAACATTTTTAGCGGGGCCGGCTTGCTGGACTTCCGATGTTCCTGCCGGCTCGGCTTCCGCATGGATTTCCGTCGTCTGCGCATCCCTTTGCGAATAACCTTTCATACTTTCCAGCGGGCTAACTTCGCCTTTAAGCGGTTCATTCCCCCAGGACGCCCCTTGAGTCAAAGGAACCGGATAGTTTAAAGGATAACCCGGCATAAACGGCGCCGCTTGGGACAAGGGTGAAACCGCAGACGGGTATGCCGGCATCGGCTGTCCATAATACGGTAGAGTTCCTGGGCCATGATGCCAGGGCGCTCCTTGAGTAAACGGCGTATTGCCATAGGATTCGGGAGACACATACTGCGGTTCAGGTGTCGGATAATGGTGCATGCTAAGCATAGGATAATTGTTTTCTGCCGGGCTGGTAATCCCGCCTGCTTCCGGCATCGTGTACATCGGTGCGCCTGCATTCGATATCCCCGGATACTCCCCTTCCGGAATATGCCCCATTGCAGCCTGCACCTGCGGAAACTGCGGAATATTGGAGGAAGATACGGCTTCCGCGGGTACATTGTATTGGTAAAAAGGATGGTAGCTCTCCGGCTGCTGGTAGGTATGCGGGACATTCCCCGAACATCCGCATGGGGATTGAGTTGGATAAGCCATTGCGGGGAATACGGACGTAGGCTGAAGCGGTTGATAGTGCGGATATTGAGGGTTTGCATATTCAGGCAGCTGTGCCGTCGGATATTGGGCAGTTAAAGGTGCGTATGCCTGTGGCTCTGACTTCATCGGTTCATAGGCAGACGGACTTACCGGCCCATAACCGTACGGTTCCGATTTCATTGGCTCGTAAGAGATCGGGCCAAGGCCGGTCGGCTCCGATTTCATCGGCTCGTAAGAGATCGGGGCGAGATTGGCCGGTTCGGATTTCATCGGCGTGTAAGCTATAGGCTCATACTTGGCGGGTTCATAATGCATGGGCTCGTATTTTGGCGGCTCATACTTGATGGGTTCGTACTTGATCGGCTCGTGTTTGATCGGCTCAACCTTCACAGGCTCCAGTTTGGTCGTTTCGTATTGGATCTGCTCGACCTCAATTTTAATCTCCATCGGCACCGTCTTCGGCTGCTCCGCCTGTATCGGCTGCAGATTAACAGGCTCCACATTCATCGGCTTAGGAACCTCCTCTTTCGGAGCCTCCTTGGGGGCGGGCTTAACGGCTTCCGGCGCGATATTGGTTTTGGGTGCCATTTCCGCCCCGGTAATAGGAGCCGTGCTCTTTTTGCCGGCCATGTCTGCGATGGGCGCCGTGTTTTTCTTGCCGGTTTGGGCCGGCAATGTCCCGATATTCTCCGGATTGGGATTCAGATTCGGGTTGCCGTGCTCTCCCCAGGCCTGGCCTGCCCCCGCGGGAATGTTGACGATTTCGCCAACCGTCAGCTGGTTCGGATCTTTCAGTTGCGGATTCGCCGCGATCAATGTCTGCAAAGAAAGTCCCCATGCATTCGCCAGCTTCCACAACGTATCGCCCTGCTTGACGACATGCTTATAAATTTTGCCCGTCTCCCCGCCGATCGGCACCGCCTCGGCAGGAATTTTCACCTTGTCGCCTACGTTCAACACGTCGGGATTTGCGATTTGCGGGTTGGCATCGATCAATTTCTGCAGAGGCACATTATACTTTTTTGAGAGCTCAAACAAAGTATCGCCTTTCTTGACAATATGAATTTTCACGCGCTAAAGACCTCCTAGGTATCTTCTCCGGAACGTGATTATCGCCCGGGGCCCATTTATAACATCCTATGCAGGAGCCCGGTTTTTGACATCCAACAAAAAGAAAAAATCCTATCTCCCTCTAAAAAAAGGAAATAGGATCGAAACGCTCCAAACGGAGCCGCGATTACCAGACTTTCAAACCGTCCTGATCGACGATCGCCCGGAACTCCTCCAGGAGCTTCAACGTCACCGGACCGGCATGTCCCTCGCCGATGATCCGGCCGTCCACTTCGCGAACGGCGATGACTTCCGCCGCGGTGCCGGTCAGGAACACTTCGTCGGCCACATACACGTCATGCAGCGTAAACGGTTCTTCTTTGAGTTTATAGCCTTTTCTTTCGCAAATTTCGATGATCGCCTGGCGGGTAATCCCTTCCAATGCGCCCAAATAACATGGAGGCGTCGTGATAACCCCGTTTTTAACAATGAAAATATTGTCGCCCGAGCCCTCCGTTACGTAACCTTGAGCGTTCATCATAATGGCTTCGCCCGCCCCGGCCAGATTCGACTGGATTTTCACCAACACATTGTTCAAGTAATTCAGCGATTTGATTTTCGGGTTCAGCGCGTCGGGCACGTTTCTGCGCGTGGAGACCGAGACGGCTTTCAAGCCGGTCTTGTAGGCTTCTTCCGAATAGATCGCCAACTGCTCTACGATGATAACGACCGACGCTTTGGGACAGCGGTTCGGATCCAGGCCCAAATTGCCCGCTCCACGGGAAACGACGAGCCGTATGTAGCCGCTCCGCAGCTCATTGCGGCGCAGCGTCTCCACCAAAGCGTCCTCCATTTCTTGATAGGTCAGCGGAATGTCCAGCATGATCGATTTCGCGGAATCGTACAGGCGATCCAAATGCTCTTTGCACTTGAAAATATTGCCGTTATAAATCCGAATCCCCTCGAAAATCCCGTCCCCGTACAAAAAGCCATGGTCAAACACGGAAACCTTTGCTTGATCCTTTGTTACGAATTCTCCATCCAAGTAAATAACTTGTTCTGCCATTAATTTTGCACCTCCGCTGTTTGCTCTTCAAAAGAATAACTGGGGTAGCTCCCCAGCACGCGCACTCCACACCCCAAAGCCTCGATTTCGCCGATCGCCGAGCTGAGCAGCACCGAATCCAACGGTTCAAGCACATCCATTAAAAAATAATAATTTCCTAATTTCTTTTTTGTTGGACGCGACTCGATCCGCGATAAATTCAGTTTGCGCCAGGCGAACGCAGACAATACCTGGTGCAACGCCCCCGGGAAATCCTCCGGCAGCGCAATCATCAAGCTTGTTTTGCTTTGGGCGGTTTTTCTGTTCCCGCCGATCTTCAGGGGCTGCGGGCCGATCAGGACAAAACGGGTATAGTTGTTGTCATGGTCCGTCACTTGCCCGGCCAGCACATCCAAACCGTGATGCTGTGCTCCCAATCTCGTGCCGATGGCGGTCCAACCCTGCCCGGGATGCTGCTTGACCACCTCTACCGCTTCCGACGTGCTGCCAACGTGCTCCAATTCCGCCTGCGGCATGCGGGAGCGGATAAACTGCAGACATTGGGCCATCGCCACAGGGTGGGAAAGCACTTTGGTTACTTTGGAAAAATCGATGCCGTCGCCATCCGGTGTCCCGGCGCTGAATTCTTCCCGCCGGCCGATTAAGTTTTGAATCGACGGGTATACCCATTCCACCCGCATCGGAATATCCACTTCGTGAACCAGCCAATCCATATGCAGGCTAACCGATCCTTCTATCGTATTCTCCACCGGAATAACGCTATAATCGCTTTTTCCGCTGGCCGTGGCTAAGAAAACGTCGGAAATTTGCTTGAAATGAAGCAGTTCCACCGGCTCTTCCCCAAACAGGTGCAGCGCCGCTTCGTGGGAAACCGATCCTTCAGGCAGCAATGCTATACGTTTCATGTCCTGACTTCCCCTTTGATGTAATCCATAAATGAACCTTCCTTATCCATAGTAAGCTCCATCGCCCCGAATGTGCAAGGTTCGAGCCAGATCGTTCTAGCCCGGATTCCGTGTCCGCCAAGAACGTCCAAAAGGAAAGCCTCCAGCTTCCGCCCCATTTGCTGCCGCCGGTCGGCCAGCGCCAGCAGCGTCGGTCCGGCGCCGCTCAAGGCGGCCCCGAGCGCTCCATGTTCGGCCGCTTCCGCCAAAATCCGCGACATGCCGGGAACCAGCTGAGCCCGGTAAGGCTGGTGAAGACGGTCGCGCATCGCGGCCGGAATCAGATCGAGCCGGCCCGCGGCCAAAGCCGCGGTAAGCAGTGAAGTGCGGCTGACGTTATATACCGCATCCTGCAAACTTACCTCGCGGGGAAGCGCTTCGCGGGCCTTGGAAGTGGACAGCTGAAAATCAGGGATCGCGACCAGCACCTCAAGATCGGCCGGAGGTTCAATCCGCAGCACATCCGCGTGGCTGCCGTCCCATACGGCCGTGATAATGCCGCCAAACAAGGAGGCCCCGACATTGTCGGGATGCTTCTCCATCGCTGTAGCCATGTCAAACAGCTTGGCCCGGTCGAGCGGCGAGCCGATCAGCAGATTGGCGGCAAACAGCGCCCCGACGATGGCCGAAGCGCTGCTCCCAAGCCCGCGGGTCAGGGGAATTTCCGAGTACATCGAAATTTCCAGTTCAGGCAGCTTCACGCCGGCTTCGGCAAACACCGTTTGCGCGACTTGATACACCAGATTGCTTTTGTCTTTCGGCAGCCCGCCCATCTCGTCGCCGTAAAGATGAAACACGGTCGTCTCCGCCGGCTTCATTTCGATCCAGGAATACAGGGAAAGCGCCATGCCCAGCGTATCGAATCCGGGACCCAGGTTGGCGGTGCTGGCCGGCACCTTGACCCGGACCCCGCCCTCACGAATCATGCGCGCGCCCCTTGCAGCTTGGCGATCGCATCCATGACCGCTTCCTCCGTATCCTGGACGACAAGCGGTTCACTGCCGATGCTCTTGATCGCGATATTCGGGTCCTTCAAGCCGTGGCCGGTAAGGACGCAAACTACGGTTTCGCCGCCTTTGAAATAACCTTCGCGCTTTAGCTTGTATACGCCGGCGATGGAAGCCGCCGAAGCCGGTTCGGCGAAAATGCCTTCACGGGCAGCAATGGTCCGGTACGCTTCGAGAATTTCGTCGTCCGTCACGTAATTGATTTGCCCGCCCGACTCTTCGGCTGCCGCTACCGCGGTTTTCCAGCTTGCCGGGTTGCCGATCCGGATCGCGGTGGCGATCGTTTCCGGCTCCAAAATCGGCTCGCCCTTGACGATGGCCATGGCGCCTTCGGCCTCAAAACCGACCATGCGCGGCAGCGAAGATGATTTGCCGCGTTCGTGGTATTCCTTAAAACCTTTCCAGTACGCGGAGATGTTGCCGGCGTTGCCAACCGGAATCGCCAGCACGTCCGGCGCCTTGCCGAGCTGGTCGCAAACTTCGAAAGCGGCGGTTTTTTGCCCTTCGATGCGGTACGGGTTCACGGAGTTCACCAGCGTAATCGGATGTTTGGCGGTAATGTCGCGGACGATTTCGAGCGCCCGGTCGAAGTTGCCTTCGATGGCGATCACTTTTGCGCCGTAAATCATCGCCTGCGCCAGTTTACCGAGCGCAATGTTGTTGTTGGGAATCAGCACGATGCAGTCGATGCCCGCGCGGGCGGCATAAGCGGCCGCGGCGGCCGAAGTGTTGCCGGTGGACGCGCACATGATCGTGCGGCTGCCCTCCTCGATCGCTTTGGCGACAGCCATCACCATGCCGCGATCTTTAAACGACCCGGTCGGGTTCAGCCCCTCGTATTTGAAATATAGATCAAGCCCGAGCTCCCGCGACAAATTTTCCGCCCGCATGAGCGGCGTATTCCCTTCCTGCAGCGTAAGCTTCGGCGTTTTGTCGGTCACGGGCAAGTATTCTTTGTAGGTTTCCAGCAGTCCGAGGTATCTCATGGGATGAACTCCTTTTTATAAAAATAATTTTATCCTTCAACGCGATAAATGCTTTTGATCCGATGAATGACGCCAAGCGACTCGAAATGGTTGATTACTTTATCCATGCTCGCTTTGCTTGCGTTATGGGTTACAATCATGATTTCAGCGCCGTCCACATTCGTGTTCGGCGATTGGACGACGGATTCCAGACTGACGCCGTATTCGGCGAATACTTGGGTAATTTGGGCCAGCACGCCCGCTTTATCGTCGACATGCAGCAGCAGGAAATTTTTATAGGCGATCTGCTCGTCGGTTTTCAGCTTCTTCGGCTTGTAAGGTACGATTTGCTTCAGACCGTTGACGCCCAGCTTCAAGTTTTTGACGACGGCGACCAAATCGGCGACGACGGAGGTGGCCGTCGGCATCTCGCCGGCTCCGGCGCCGTAAAACATCGTCTCTCCCACGGCTTCGCCGTATACATAGACGGCGTTGTAGACCCCGCCCACCGCAGCGATCGGATGCGTATTTTTGACCATCGTCGGCTGCACGGTAATGCTGAATTCATCATCCTGGCGCTCGGCGATCCCCAGCAGCTTCATTTCATAGCCAAGCCGTTTGGCATACAAAATATCCTCCCGCGTTACCGAAGAAATACCGCGGACGTGAACGTCGCTAAGCTCGACATTGGTCCTGAAACCCAGCGTGGCGAGAATCGCCATCTTACGGGCGGCGTCAAGCCCCTCCACATCTGAGGTCGGGTCAACTTCCGCATATCCAAGCTGCTGCGCTTCCTTCAGCACATCCTCGTAAGAAGCGCCTTCCTGGCTCATTTTGCTCAAAATGTAGTTGGTCGTCCCGTTCACGATCCCCATAATTTTCATGATCCGGTCGGAGGAGAAGCCTTCGATCAGCGTCCGGATAATCGGGATGCCGCCGGCTACGCTGGCCTCGTAAAACACGTCGCATTGATTATCCATCGCTTTGGCCAAAATTTCCGAACCGTACAGCGCCATCAGATCCTTATTGGCCGTAACGATATGTTTGCCGCGTTCCAGCGCTTCTAAAATGTAAGTTTTCGTCTGATCGACGCCGCCCATCACTTCCACGATGACGTCGATTTCCGGATCGCGGATCACTTCCCACGGATCCTCCGTCAGCTTGGCCCGATCGATCGCGATGCTGCGGGGTTTCTCCAGATTTTTCACCGCAATCTTCTCGATCCGTATCGGAGACCCCACTTGACTGCTCAGATCCTCCTGATGCCCTTCCACGATCCGAACCACGCCGGTTCCCACCGTGCCAAGCCCAAGCAATCCAACTTTCACTGGTTTCACTTCCGATCCCCTCCTGTTATCCAATGCGCCTTAGGCACAAGCATTTTCTATGGTTTCGCTTCGCCCTCCCGCGCTCCAGCCTTAGCTTTGTCCGACGATTTGCGTTCTCCTGACGCCGGAAATGGTCTGAAGCGACTGCAGCATCGCATCCAGTTCCTCGGTAAGCCGGGAGGTCTCCACGGAAATCACGACGTTGGCCCTGCCTTGGAGAGGAATGCTTTGGTTAATCGTCAGCACGTTGCCTCCGGAGCCCGCAATCGACGCAAGCACCTTCGACAAAATTCCCGAGCGGTGCTCAAGGTCAAAGGAGATGGTCACAATGCTTTCCCGATCGATTTGATTCAATTGATGAATGCCGTCTTTATACTTATAAAAAGCGCTGCGGCTCAACCCCACCTGCGCCACCGCCTCGTGAACCGTCCTGGCTTCGCCGGCGGCGAGCAATTGCTTGACTTGGAGCGTCTTGACCACCGCTTCGGGCAAAATGTCCTCGCGAACCAAATAATAATGCTCTTTCACAAAACGTCCTCTCCTTAGAGACTTTTGTTTTTACATAGTGGACATTATACCGGAAAGTCGAACAGGTGGCAATGCTTTTACCGTAAATACCGCGAATTTCCGCAGGTGCCGCCGATAGCAAGAAAAGCACCCCAAAGGTGCTTTCTTGATCAATAATAATAACTGCTGCCTTCCACAAACTCGAATTCGAAATCGCCGATGCGTACAGGCGTACCGTCCTTGGCGCCGCGCTTGCGCAGTTCCTCGTCGACGCCCATGTGGCGCAGCGTCCGGGCCAGCTTTAAAATCGCGTCATGCGAATTGAGCTGCATCCGCTTCATCATCCGCTCGATTTTTACGCTTTCCACAATAAAAGTCTCGTTTTCCCGCCGGATCGTGAACCCTTCGTCCTCGCGCTTGTCGAGCTTGTAGATTTTCCGCTCCTCCAGCTCGGTCACTTCTTCGATCGCCGGAGCTTCCGGAATTTGGTCGAGCAAATCGGCCGCGCGGTAAACAAGCTCCTGCACCCCTTGGCGGGTTAACGAAGAGATCGCCATAATTTCCAGGTCGCCGCGAACCTCGCTGACCTGCTTGCGGAATTTCTCCAAATTTTCCGCCGATTCCGGCATATCCATTTTGTTGGCGGCGACGATTTGCGGACGATGCTCCAGATCGGCGTTATATTGTCTGAGCTCGTCGTTGATCTTCTGCCAATCGTCAAACGGATCGCGCCCTTCCGAGCCCGCCATGTCGACGACGTGGACAATGAGACGCGTCCGCTCCACATGGCGCAAAAATTCATGCCCCAGACCGACCCCTTCATGGGCTCCTTCAATCAGCCCCGGCAGGTCGGCCATCACGAAGCTGCGCCCTTCGCCGACTTCGACCACTCCGAGATTCGGCGTGATCGTGGTAAAATGGTAGGCGCCGATTTTCGGCTTGGCCGCCGACACGACCGACAGCAGCGTCGACTTTCCGACGCTCGGAAAACCGACCAGCCCGACGTCGGCCATCACCTTCAGCTCCAGCACCACCCAGCGCTCTTCGCCTTCTTCGCCGTGCTCGGCTAGCTCCGGCGCCGGGTTGTTTGGCGTGGCGAAGCGAATATTGCCGCGTCCTCCGCGTCCCCCGCGGGCCACGACAATCTGCTGGCCGTGGCGCGTCAAATCGGCGAGCACCTCCTGCGTATCGTCGTCGATCACGACCGTACCCGGTGGCACGCGGACGATCATGTTTTCCGCATTGGCCCCGTGCTGGCTTTTGTTCCGCCCTTTCTCCCCGCGCTGCGCCTTGAAATGGCGCTGGTAACGGAAATCCATCAGCGTTCTTAAGCCTTCGTCCACCCGGAAAATGACGTCCCCGCCTTTGCCGCCGTCGCCGCCGGCCGGACCGCCCTCGGGCACGTATTTCTCCCGGCGGAAGGCGACGATCCCGTCGCCGCCGTCGCCCCCTTTGACATAAATCTTCGCTTTATCTACAAACATGCATTCACCTCATTTAAGTTCCCGCAGGAAATCCGCAGCCGAAAAGCGGAAAATTCCGATTCAATCTGTTCGGCCCGAACCCGTTTGCCCTCTGCCCATTCCTCAATATGGCGCCTTAACGCTTCCTTGTTCCCCGATGCGCTCAGCGGATCGAAGCGGACCAGCACCTCACCGTTTTCCCTGGCGATAGACATTTTCAACTGAAGTATTTCTCCCCACGAAGACCGGCCGGTATACTGGTAAGCTCTGACCGTTTCCACGATGGCTTCCGTCAGTTCCTCCGCGTCATCCGCCGTAAGCAGGCAGCCGAGCTGCAGGTCGTCCTCGATATCAACCTCGAGCTGCACCGATCCGTTCACTTCGCGGAACGACTGCAAATAAAACACGAGCGACGGAATGCCGAGCCGCGATATTTTGCTCTCCACGGCCATTCGTCCTTTTATTCTTTCCACGCAGCCTGCCATTTTATCAATTTTGCCCATCTTGATATATCCGTACAAAATCTGCAGATCGTTCATCCAATCATGGCGATGGTGGCTAAGCGTCGCCGCAGCCGTCCGCTGCACGGATTCCAGCAAATGCTTCCGCTCGCTCGCCGCCTGTTTGCGGACATGCCGAACATACATCCAGAACAAGACGAAGAGACAACCGCTTATTACCGCATGTCCGATCGGCGACTTCACGAAATAATGGAGGGCCAGACTCGCGATCGCAAGCAGCACGCCGATCGTCGGCACCGTGAACCGATGTTTCATCATTTCCCCGTTCCCCTAACGAATTGGGTGAGCTTGCCACCCTGGCATCATAACCCAGTATAACATAAACCCGGCCTGAAAATCGCTCGACTTATGTCGTCCATGACATCAAAATACCGACATATTTAAAAAAGCCCTGGCACTTGATTGTGCCAGGGCTTTGCAGCTGCGTTCCGTACGGTCTTCGCCGCTTAGGCTTCAACCGTAGCCGCTACCGGAGCGGTTTCTACAGGGTAGACGCTCACTTTCTTACGATCGCGACCCCAACGCTCGAATTTCACAACGCCGTCGACTTTGGCGAACAGCGTATCGTCGGAACCGATGCCTACGTTCGTTCCCGGATGAATTTTCGTACCGCGTTGACGAACGAGGATGCTTCCGCCCGTCACGACTTGACCGTCAGCACGTTTCACGCCAAGGCGTTTCGCGATGCTGTCGCGTCCGTTTTTCGTGGAGCCTACGCCCTTCTTCGAAGCGAACAACTGGAGATCCAATTTCAACATTGTAGTCTACCTCCTTCTTTAAATGATGACGTCCTGTATCTGAATATACTTCCCGTATGATTCTTCGATACTCTTCAGCATAACGACAAGGGATGCAAGCAGCAGTTGCACCTGTTCCTCGGCTTCCGGCCGAACTTCGAAAGGAAGACTCGCGCTTAGAAAGCCGTTCTTCATCCGGGAATCCATCACGACCGCCGTCAGCTCCTCAATGGAGTTGACCGTACCAACGGTAACGGCCGAAACGCCGGCGCATACGATGTCTTCCCCGGCCTTCGCGTAGCCGGCATGACCTTCCACCTCAAAGCCCGCAATGCCGTTATCCTGCCTGCGCAAAATGGAGACGATAATCAATTACCGCACCTTCTTACGCCTGGATTTTCTCGATCGTTACTTTCGTGTACGGCTGGCGATGACCTTGTTTTTTGTGGTAGTTCTTTTTCGGTTTGTATTTGTAAACGACCACTTTTTGGCCTTTGCCGTGTTTTTCGACTTTCGCCGTAACAGTAGCGCCGGATACGAGCGGAGTTCCCGCCACCAAACCTTCGCCTTTGGATACTGCCAATACACGGTCGAACGTTACGCTCGCGCCGTCCTCTGCGTTCAATTTCTCGATGTAAAGCACATCGCCTTCTTGAACACGGTATTGTTTACCGCCGGTTTCGATAATTGCGTACATTTGCTTGCACCTCCTCATGTCTCAGACTCGCCTGATTCAGGTGCCGCCGTCCGAAGGAAAGCGGACTTGTCGACCCGACCGGAGCGGTTACAGCATGTGCACAAGACTGTACTTAGTGACACATACCTTACTATAATAGCATGTGATGCGAACAATATCAATTTGTTTTTCAGCCAAGATCATAACGAATTTTCCGCACGAATCCTTTTTCGCGTCATCTCCAACAGTCCGAGCCGCGTCCAGCCCAAAATATGATGCTGCGTCCGGTCGCCGTACATCGATTGCTCCAGCCGCTCCCAAACGGCCGCACGATGCTCATCGCGGTCCATGTCGATGAAATCGATGATAATGATCCCGCCGGTGTCCCGCAGGCGGACAAGCCGGGCGATTTCCTGAGCCGCCTCCAAATTCGTCCGATACACCGTGTCTTCCAAATCGGCGCCCCCGATGTATTTCCCCGTATTCACATCGATGACGGTTAGAGCTTCGGTCGTGTCCCAAACGAGATAGCCTCCGCCGGGCAGCCAAACTTTCCGTTGGAAATCCTTGTCGAGCTGCGGCTTGACCCCGTAATGCTCAAACAGAGGCGGTTCGCCTTCGTATACGATGATCCGCGGCGATTCTCCGGGCAGCATTTTGCGCAAAAAAGCCAGCGCTTCGTCGGCCTGTTCCGGACAATCCACAATGAGCTCGTCCGTTTCCGGGCTGTAGACATCTCGCATCAACCGCTGCACGACGCTTAAATCCTGATGCAGCAAAGCGGGAGCCACAGCGTCCCCGGCTTCCTGCAGGATCGAGGTCCACTGCCCCCGCAGCAGGTCCAGGTCTTCACCGATTACCTCGCCGGCTTCGTCCTCGGCCACCGTCCGCAGAATGAGTCCTTCCTCCTCTTTCCTTAGTTCCTCGCCAACCGTTTTCAGCCGGAATCTTTCTTCCTCGCGGCCGATTTTTTTGGAAACGGCGACGTAACCGGCGGTCGGCATATAAACCAGCCAGCGTCCGGGCAAGGAATAATGGGTCGTCACTCGCGCCCCCTTATTGCCGATCGCTTCTTTTACGACCTGAACGACCAGCTCGTGGCCGGGCTTCAACAGCTCGGTAATGGCCGGCTTCGGTTTTGGCTGTTTTTCCAAATGCGGATGAAGCACGTCATCAATATACAGAAACGCGTTTTTTTTCTGTCCTATATCCACAAAAGCGGCCTGCATGCCGGGAATGACATTAACGACTTTTCCTTTAATAAAGCTGCCGACCAGTCCTCTGTTCTGAGAACGCTCCGCCGCATACTCCACCAGCTTGCCGTTTTCCAGAAGCGCCACCTCGGTAGAGCCGGATCCGCAGTGAACAATCATCCTTTTCATGATCTCACCTTTCTAACGTTCTAGCAGAATCATACCTGTATCATTATATCAAAGAATCATTCAGCCGCGCTGAGACTAAAGATTCTTTAATCTTAAAAAGGAGGAAATGACGCGCTGTTCCGGTACAACGGCAACGATATTCCCTTGATGATTCATGACGTATATAAAATGGTATTTTTCCCGTTTAAATAGACGCAAGATATGGTCCAAAGGTTTCGCTTTTTCGGCAACAATCGGCTGGGCTAAAGTCCCGTTCATCAGATGCCTGGAAAAGCTCCGGTCCCGGTTCACGAGAAAGCGCAAAAACCGGTAAGGAATGTTCCGGTAATCGACGGCATTCGAATAGAACAAAAAAATGCCGATCATCAGCATGTTAAGCTGCGGTCCTTCCTTAAGCAGCAGGAGCGGCAGCAGCGCGTAGGCGATCAGCATGGCGCTGAACAGCAGGCTGATGCGGTGCGACCAGACCAGCGTGGCGTGGTAAGGAAGCAGGAGGCTGCAGAGGGCTTGGCTGATTTTTCCGCCGTCCAGCGGCAATATCGGCAGCAAATTGAATAAAGCGATCAATATATTGCTTTGGATAAAATAGTCCAGAAAAGGCCCGTCCCACAAACCGGCCGCGTGCAGGAGCAAAGACGCGAGGATGAGCAGCGCGTTTTGCAAGGGCCCCGCCAAGGCGATGGCGATTTCCCGCCCGGCCGTCAGGTCTCCCGCATCCTCCATGACGGCAACGCCGCCGAAAGGAAGCATTTGCACGGACAGCACGCGGATTCCGTACATTCGCGCCGCGGTCACGTGGCCGAGCTCATGGATAAAAACGATCGCGAACAAGGAAAGAAGCTCCAAGAAATGACCGGTCAATACCGACATGAGCATAATGATGACAAACAGGGGATGAAAGGAAATCGTCATTCCGCTCCATTTAATCAAACGGGATCACATCCGCCGGATCAATATACCGGTCATCTTTTTGCAGTGCAAAATAGAGGGTAGGAAGCGGCGGTACCGTTCCCGTTGGAAGCGTGCCGACGATATCGCCCCCTTCCAGCCAATCCCCTTGTTCGACGGCAACCTGCTCCAGGCGGCCGTAGACGGAGATGAATCCATCGGCATGCTGGACCGTGACGGTCTCGCCCGTCGCCGGATCCCGGGTTACGCTGAGAACCCGGCCGGTTCCTATGCTTTTTACCTGAACCACCCCGTTCTCCGCCCGCTCGGGAATAATTTCCACCCCCTTCAAGCTGAGCGCAAACGAGCCGGCAGGGCTCCCGGAGACAGGAGCAACGAATCCGCTCGCTGCCCCGACCTTAACCCCGTTGTCTTCATGGTGCTTAAAAATCGGAATAAACGACGGCGCGCCGCCGAAATAACGTTCATACCAGGCTTCTGCCGCCGAAAAATCCATCTCCACGGTAAGCGATTGCGCGACAAACGCCCGAATCGGAAGCGACCAGGAAGGTTCGTACCGTTCTATTCCCCAAATTCCCAGAAACAGCAGCGCGCTGATCACAAGCCGAGCAAACATCGTCGTCCAAAAAGAAGAACGGCCCCCTGCAGGGGACGGAGGGTCCTCTTTGCCGCCAAAACCGCCGTAAAGCTCCTCCCAGCGCCCTTGCCCGCGTTTCCACAGCAATTCGGGATCGCGTTCGGGGCCGAATCCTGAAGTCCCGGTTGTCCCGGTTGTCCCGGTTGTTCCGATTGTTCCGGTTGTTCCGGTTTCGCCGCTCTGCGGATGTCCTCCAGGACGGGCTCCTGCTTTGCCTCCCATCGAGCCCCCCGGCCCAAGCCGTGCCGTGCTGTAACTGCCGGAGTCCCGTCCCCCATCCGGGAGGAGAGGACCGGCCTCCATCGTCAGCTGTCTAATCCGCTCCGCTCTCCGTTTTTTCACATTTGATTTCACGTCCATCTCTTCAGTCCCCCCGGTCAAGTCAGGCGTTTCGTTGGGTGGCGTCCCCGAACCGCAGTAGCCCGCTCGAAATATCTGGTACTAGTATTTTTATGAAGGGCTTGGCCGGAATATGAACAAGAGACTATACGAAACGCAAAAGTGCAGGCGGTTCTTGTCGAAACCTAGCGAAACAGGCGGTTCAAATGCAGAAGTGCATTTCATATCCAGTCAAAGGATGCTTTTTTAGCGGAAGGCCGTAAATAAGATGCACTTTTGCATTTCGCCAGCTCGAAAATGGGGTTTGGGCGGAAATTCAAATGCATTTTTGCAGTTGATTATTCACTCCAGGGCGTGCACAGCAAAAAAACCGGCGCCAGGCACCGGTTTGTTCACTCCACCTTATACTTTTCCTGATGCAGCATAATGCTGAACACCAGCCCGATACACAGCATGTTGATCAACAGCGAGGTCCCCCCGTAGCTGATAAACGGCAGCGTAATGCCGGTAATCGGCATCAGACCGATCATCATGCCGACGTTTTCGAAGATTTGGAACAGGAACATCGCCACGATCCCGACGATGATATAGGCTCCTCTTTTGTCGATGCAGCGCAGCGCGATGAGGATCATCCTGTAAATAAACAAAAAATAAAGCAACAGCAGCAGCGAAGAACCCAGGAAACCGAACTCCTCGCCCACCACGACAAAAATCGAATCCGAGTAAGGATAGGGCACGAACTTTTTGTTCTTCAGTTCGCCCTTCATGTACCCGTCGCCGAGCAATCCCCCGGAACCGATGGCGATCTTGGCATAGTTCGATTGGTGTTTGTCGTCGTTTGAAGCCTGGTCCGGATTGATAAACGTATTGATCCGCTGGTACCAATGCACCTTCTTATGGCTTTCCAAATAATCGCGGATCTGTTCATTGTAGGCGTTAAACAGCGTCACAAACACAATCAAGGCCGCAACGGCGGCCGTCAGGGCGATCAGCACGTGGCTGTATTTTGCATTGCCGATCCACAGCATGCCAACCAATACCACCAGATAGATAATCGCGTTGCCGAGGTCCGGCTGAATAAGCACCAGAAAAAATGGGACCAGCGAGATTACTGAAATCGGCACGATATCGCCGCGGAAGCGTAAGGCCTGACCCTGCCTCTGGCCAAGCAGATACGCCGTGACCAGAATCAGGATGACCTTAACCAGCTCGGCCGGCTGAAACAGCAGGCTGCCGATCCGAAACCAGCTTCGCGCCCCGTTGATTTCCGGCGCAAGCAAATACACCAAAATAAGCAGCAGACAACCTGCCCCGTAACCATACCAACTGTAACGAAGCAGGAAACGATAATCGACCAGCGCCATCCCGAACACGACAATAAAGCCGAGGATATAAAAAATAACGGTTCTTAAATCATAGCCTTGAAATTCCGAATCGTACGGAGCAATGGCACTGCGGACCAAGAGGGTGCTGAATACCATGAACAAGGCCAAAATTCCGACCATCACCCAGTCCAGCTTTTTCAGTTTAAACAACAACGGAGATCAACCCATTCCGAAAAACTTCTTGAAGCGCGTAAATACGCCCTTCTTTTGATCGAGCAGCATCAGGGGCACCGTATCTCCCAAAATGCGCCGCGCGATGTTGCGATAGGCGATGGCCGCCGGCGAATCGGGGTTCATGACCGTCGGTTCGCCGCTGTTGGCCGCTTTGATGACTTTCTCGTCATCCGGTACGATGCCGATCAGATCGATGTTCAGCACCTGCAAAATCCCTTCGATATCCAGCATATCCCCGGCCTTCATCATGTTCACCTTGATCCGGTTGACGATGAGCTTGGGCGCGCCGATATGCGAATTTTCCAGCAGGCCGATAATCCGGTCCGCGTCGCGGACGGCGGCGTGCTCCGGCGTCGTCACCACGATCGCCTGATCCGCTCCGGCAATCGCGTTTTTGAAGCCCTGCTCAATGCCGGCCGGGCAGTCGATAATGACGTATTCGAAGTCCTTCTTCAGCTCAAGCACGATGTCTTTAACCTGCTCGGGCGAGATGGCGTTTTTGTCTTTCGTCTGGGCGGCAGGCAGCATGTACAGCTCGTCGAACCGCTTGTCCTTCACTAGTGCCTGGTTCAACCGGCAGCGGCCTTCGGCTACGTCGATCAAATCGTAGATGATCCGGTTCTCCAGCCCCATGACCACGTCCAAATTGCGCAGCCCGATGTCCGTATCGACCAGACACACTTTTTTGCCCAGCAGCGCCAGCGCGGTTCCGATATTGGCCGAGGTCGTCGTTTTGCCGACGCCGCCTTTGCCGGACGTAATTACGATAGCTTCTCCCATCATTCACACCCCTTTAAACACGTTAAAATCCGGTCTGATCCGGGTCATATTGACGATTTTGTCGATTTGCATTTTCCCGTCCCGCAAAAAAGCGAACTCCATACTCGTCTCCCGGTTTTCCCATTCGTCCGGAGGCCGGCTGATCGTTTCGGCGATCCTCAGCTGCGTAGGGGCCAAAAAGGAAGCGGCGATAACCGCTTTCTCGTTGCCGGTAAAGCCGGCGTGGGCCATCCCCCGCAGGGCGCCGAGGATCAAAATGTCTCCGGTAGCGCAAATCGTCCCGCCGGGATTTACGTCTCCGATAAACAGCAAATTCCCGTCATGGTGAAGCACCTGCCCCGACCGGACGATCCCGGCGAGCGTCTTCACCGCGTTTTCGTCTTTTTCCTGTGCGATCGCGGGCATTTCGATGGAACGGACAAGCAAATTGCCTTTTTGCTTCAATATATCAAGAATCATTTCTTTCTGATCTTCGGTAACGAGCCTCATGCCAAGCTTCACGTCCACGTGGATGATCGGCCCCGTCAAAATATGCTGATGGCTAAACTCCAATTTATAGCGGAGTTCCTCCAGAAGACTTGAGAAATCGCACTTGTCGTCCAGCAGGAAAACCAGGCCATCCTTGATTCCTTTGATCGTCACGTGGTTCGATTTCACCGTCATTAGCCTGTCCCTCCCTCCTAATCAATTCGTGCAGGAGCGGAAAAGTTCCTGCTTGGGCGGCAAGGAAAAGTACGCGGGCGTCAAGCCTTCTCCTCGGGGGAACGCCGTTTGGCCATTAGTTCGAGCTGCTTGCGCAGGGGGACGTAAATCGCCAGCGCAAACAGGAACTGAACGAACAGATTGGGAATGATATGGTTCTGGAGCGCCCAGGTATACGGCCGATGCGTTAATTCGAACAGGGAATAAGTGCCGAACAGAATGGAATCAAACAGCAGGCTGCCGAAGATTACGATAATCATCATAAGCGGCATAGGCGCCCGCTGCGAACGGGATAAAAGGCCCATCAAATAGCACGACAATCCCATGGCGAAGGAATACGCCCCGATCAGTGCCCCGTAATAAACGACATCGTGAAGCAGCCCGAAAATGAGCCCCATAACCATTCCCGCATGCCGATGGTCATACACCGAAATGAACAAAAGGCAGATATAAACCAAATGGGGGACGATCCGCGCATGCCATGGGCCGGGAATCAGCCAAGGCACGATGGTTCCTTCCACGATAAACAAAACGAAGAGCAGCAGGATCAAAATATACTTTCGTTTATTCACTTGCCTTCACCTTCCGGCATTTCCGGCATTTCCGGCGTGAACACGACGAACAGCTCCTTCCAGTCGGTAAAGCTGGCCGCCGGCTTAACGGTCGCCGTATATGTCAGGCCGTATTCGCCAACCTGAATCTCCTTCACCGTGCCGATGATCATGCCGCGGGGAAAAGCGCCGCCGACGCCCGAAGATACGATAAGATCCTCTTTTTTAAGCGGAGTCCCGTCCTCAATCCGGGTCATGAGAAACATGCCTTTCTCCTTGTCATATGTCTCAATCATCCCGAACACGTCGTTTTCTTTACCTTGCGCCGTCACGGCGATTCCGTTCGAATTCGGGTCTTTGGCGTCCATCGAAGTCGCCAGCCTTACGGTGGAAGTAAAGTTACTCACACGGCTGATTACGCCGACCAGCCCTTGATCCGAGTGAACAGCCATCCCTTCTTTAACGCCTTCGCGGGCGCCGATATCCAATACGATCGTGTTGTTCACCGGATCATCGTTGACACTGATAACATGGGCGATTTTCCAGTCATAGTTGTAAAGCTCTTTTTGCGCATTTGTAAAATCGAGTTCTTTCTGTAACCGCTTGTTCTCTTGATCAATCCAGTTATAAGTTGCCTTATCCCGGGTATAATGGGCTAATGCAATTTTAAGCTGCTCGTTTTCTTCCTGCAGCGCGCGCAGGTTCGCGATATCTTCAAACAAGCCCGCTATGTAGCTAGCGGGCTTGTAGAACACGTATTGCACGAAGCCAACCGTGTCTTTGACGAATTTTTCCGGCCAGGACAAGGAGGTTCTCGGCCCCAGCGTAAAACCCATAACCGCAATAAACAAAATAAGTCCCATGAGCAAAATAAACAATCTTTTATTGCCTAGCAGCTTAAACAGTTTCAGCACCCTCCAACCTTACGTTTTCTTGATTAAAACGGCATAGGCCGCCCAATTTTACAAGGACGGCGCCGCTTCGTGATAAGGGGTGTTTGCATCGTTATGGCGATGGATCAGCGTCTGGAGCGAAGAGCGGAGCTGCTCTTGGATTTGAACAAGTGGATGTTGTCCAAAGCGCGGCCTGTGCCGATCGCTACACAATCCAGCGGATTTTCGGCCACGATGACGGGCATTCCCGTTTCTCCGGCCAGCAGTTTGTCCAGATTGCGGAGCAAGGCGCCGCCGCCGGTTAACACGATACCCCGATCCATAATATCGGCGGCAAGCTCCGGCGGGCATTTCTCAAGCGTAACCTTGACGGCTTCGACAATCGCGCCGACCGTATCGCCGAGCGCTTCGGAGATTTCGTCCGAGGTGATCGTGATCGTCTTCGGAAGCCCGCTCACAAGATCGCGACCGCGAATTTCCATCGTCTCCACCTGCTCGAGGGGCATAGCCGAACCGATGTCCATCTTCAGTTGTTCCGCGGTTCTTTCCCCGATCATTAAATTATATTGACGTTTGATGTATTGGATGATCGCTTCATCCATTTCATCCCCGGCCACACGCACCGATTTGCTCGTGACGATGCCGCCGAGCGAAATAA
Organism: Paenibacillus sp. FSL R5-0527; assembly: GCF_038008055.1. Lineage (NCBI taxonomy): Bacteria > Bacillati > Bacillota > Bacilli > Caryophanales > Paenibacillaceae > Paenibacillus > Paenibacillus sp. FSL R5-0527. Next base: position 6,207,375 of record NZ_JBBOYI010000001.1, read on the forward strand.
CCGCCACTTCGGTCGTGCCTCCGCCGATATCGACCACCATGCTCCCGGTCGGTTCCCAAACCGGCAGATCGGCCCCGATCGCCGCGGCAAAAGGCTCCTCGATCGTATAGGCTTCGCGGGCTCCGGCCTGCTTCGTCGCGTCCTCGACGGCGCGCTGCTCAACCGCCGTAATTCCCGACGGCACGCAAACCATTACATTCGGATGGCGTTGGAACAGCGAACGCTGCTTCTGCGCCTGGTTGATAAAGTATTTAATCATCGTCGCCGTCGTATCGAAATCGGCGATAACCCCGTCTTTCATCGGTCGAATCGCCCGAATGTTGCCGGGTGTCCGGCCGATCATCTTTTTGGCGGATTCACCGACGGCGACGATATTTTTCGTGTCGGTATGTATCGCCACTACCGAAGGTTCTCTTACGATAATTCCTTTACCGCGCGTATAAACGAGCGTGTTCGCCGTCCCCAAATCGATTCCCAAGTCTTTCGTAAAGCCACCCAACATGCTGTTTTCTTCCTTTCCTTCTGTATCTAAACTATTATATTACATCAAGCCCTGCTCCTTCAAACTGACAAATTTTCCATCTCCGATAACGATATGATCCAGCACGTCGATGCCTACGATCTCTCCGGCTTCGCAAAGCCGGTTGGTCATCCGGATATCCTCGGCGCTCGGGGTCGGATCGCCGCTCGGGTGATTGTGTGCGCAGACGACCGAGGCGCTGCCGCATTTGATCGCGGCGCGAAACACCTCGCGCGGATGAACGATGGAAGCGTTAAGGCTTCCGATGGAAAGCGTCTCTTGAGCAATGATATGATTTTTCGTATTCAAAAAAAGACAAACAAAATGTTCCTTCTGCAAATAACGCATCTGTTCCATCAGCAGCTCCGCCGCAATATGCGGGCTGCGGATCGTTTCGGACTCCGGCAGCCTTGATTTGGCCAGCCGCCGTCCCAGTTCGATGCCCGCTTTAAGCTCGATCGCTTTCGCCGGGCCAATTCCCTTGAGTTGGACCATTTCGTCCAAGCTAAGATCAACAAGACCGCGAATGCCGCCGATTTCCGACAACACGCGCTGGGCCATGTGAATCGCCGATTCGCTGCGCGTGCCCGTTCGAAGCAATATCGCCAGCAGTTCCGCGTTGCTGAGCGCTCCCGGGCCAAACTCCATCATGCGTTCTCTTGGCCGTTCCTCCATGGGAAGGTCCCGGAGCATGTAAGAAGTGGATTTCATGCATAATCCCTCGCTTCCGATAGTTTATAAGCTAAGCCCGGGATTTCCCGGGCATGGCTTCAAAGCGTCTCGCGGAAGGATATGCTTTACCACTTCCAGGCGGCCTTTCGGCAAGAGTACGGTTGACCGCCGATCTCATTTAAATAAGTGTTCAAAAAGTCAGGTTTTCAGCACCGAAGCGTATGCTTCCGAAGTGCGTTTTTTCAAAACGCTTTAGGTCGGATGAAGCTAGAGACGTAAGGAGCGGAGCTAAACGTTTTCGGAGAAAACGGCTTCGAAAGCATAGGCTTGTGGGGGTACGTGAGCACCGGAAATGTTTCCGCGAGGAAACATGCTTCGGAAGCATATGCTTAGGCCCGGCCGAATTCAAGATTCGATGCCGAATACGCTCCATGTTCTTGCTTCGTGATCAAAAACTGACTTTTTAAACTTCCTCATGAAGTACGCGAATACCGAAATCCGCCAGCATGTTTACTAGCAAAGATAAAGGTAAACCAACGACATTAAAGTAGCATCCCTCAATGCCGGTCACGATCGTGGCCCCCAGGCCTTGAATGGCGTAAGCCCCGGCTTTGTCCAGACCTTCCCCGCTACGGGCGTAGGCTTGGATCTCCGCTTCGGTCAACGCCTTCATCGTCACCAGGGTCGAACGGTATTCGACCTTCCTTCTGCCGGTTAAACCGTCCACGCAAGCCACGCCGGTAAATACGGTATGGCTGCGGCCCTGCAGGGAATGCAGCATCTCGGCCGCCTCGGCTTCATCCTTGGGCTTGCCAAGAACAGCCCCGTCGCGGACGACGATCGTGTCACTTCCGACAATCACCGCATCCCGTTCGGACGATTCCAGCGCATGATAAACCGCATCCGCCTTTCGGCCGGCAAGCTCCATAACGATTTGCTCCGGAGCCCATTCCGGCGGCGTCGATTCGTCCGCATGGCTGGGTACGACTTGAAACGGGATTTGCAAGGAAGAGATCAATTCACGCCTGCGGGGTGATGTGGAAGCGAGAATAATCCGGCGTAATTGTGCGGTTTCCAATAGCGGACTCTCCTTCAAGGTTTCACAGGGCGGGGACAATCGACAACTTCCCGTTGTCAACCTCGCCATTTTTTGACACTTCCTTATTATAAGATTATTTCATGCTCAATACAAACAGAAAAAAGGCAGGGGAAAGTATTTCCATCCCTCGCCTCGAAAATGCTTCAGCGGTTCTCCCCAGGGTTTACGCCGTGAATGATAACCTGTTCCGCCATGATGAAGCGCATCATCTCGTTTTGCACTTCCCAAAGCAGCGTTTTCGCTCCGCTTTTATTGAATTCTCCCAGGGCTTCGACCGCCCCGTTCATCGCCTTTTCCATCTCCCCGGCATAAGTTTCCAGAGCCGCCGGCCATTTGCCCCGCACCGCGGCCGCGCTCTCAGTCCAGGATTGGTGCATGCGGCCCAATTGCCTAACCTCCTCGTCGCTAAGCGGCTGCGGACTCGCTTCGCTCAGCAAGGATGCCGACGCGGTGCTCAGCAAACGCACGAGCTCGGCGCTTTGCGCCATATACCCTTCGAGCGCTTCCCGGTCGCCCGCAAACTCCGCGCTGGCTGTAGCGGGCAGAGCCACCTCATGCAAAATCAGGTGTACGCCGGCAGCTTTCAATTGGCCGCTCAGCAGTTTGGATTGTTCCCGGTCCGTCGATACGCCCGCGTAGACCCTCTTCTCATCAACCGTATCGCGCGCGGCCGCCAGCCCGGAAGCCTGCAGTTCCTCCTGCGCCAGCTGCACCCCTTGGGCCGTGCTGAACACCCCGTATTGGAGAAAATAATACGTCTGCTCCGGAAGCGCAAAGCTGATCCGAGGAAGCGATTCCTCTATTTTCTCTTCCTCCGCTCCGGTTTGGGCCATCGCCGGAACGCTGGCCGTCTGATCGGCCGCGCTTTGCTCCGGCGTGCCGATCCCTGGCAGCGGGAGCTGCATTTCCTGGTTAAACAGGGACAATACGACATAGCCGAATAAAGCGCCGGTAATGATCGCTCCGGTTAAGGAGCCCGCCACCTTCCAGCCGGACGATCTTGGGGGGCGGGTGTAATAGGGCGTGTCCTCATACCGAGGGCCCCATGGATCGTCACCGTCTTCCCGTATGTTGTATGGCTCCGCCGCCTCTCCTCGCTCAAAATCGTCCGCTTCCCTCAGCAAATCGCCCTTGGCCCGCCCCCCCGGAAAAACCGTCAATCCCATGCCGGTATGATCGGTAAAAGGGTCGCCCCACGAATCCACGGTCTCCACCGCGCGGTATCGGGCAGGTCTCTCCGGCGGTACGACCTCGGGTTCTTTGTCCCATAGCGCATCCTCTGTCGGCGCATCTTCTGTTAACGTATCCCTTGTTGGCATATCTCTTGTTGGCATATCTCTTGTTGGCGTATCTATTGCCGGGAGTTCAACCGTATGCCGCCACGCGGCCCCATCGGTTTTTGCATTGTCTTGATCCGGGAGTACGGCACGAACCTCCCGCCCGTTTTGGTCAAACCGGAATGTCATTTTCGCTTTGTTCACGGTCCGCACGCTCCTTGTCCATTCATCTATCCTACTTTATGAGAAAAGAAAGAATGATATGCCTTGGAGTTTGCTAAGACCTCCGTGGATCAAGTCAAGAAAAACCGCCGCCGATAATTCTTTGTCCGAAGAGTGTTTGACGTTTCGGCACGAGGCGGTGCTCTCATTGTATTGATGCCGAATAAATAGCTCCAAAAAGCCAGTTAGCCTGAGAATCTACTGCGAAAAAAATAGGAGCAAAAAATGCCGTTATTCCGGCGATATCAGTCATCTGAGAAATAGTGGGGATTTTTATCGCTATTTCCCTCGTGGCAAGAAAATTCCCGCTTTCCGGACCATTCTCAACCATTCACAGGAAAATAAGTACATAAATTGTCCTTATTCCAGCGATACCAGTACATTTGGGAGAAATAGAAGCATTTTATGCCGCTATATTCCCTCGTCGCAAAGAAATACCCGTTTTTCGGTCCATTTATTAGGAAATAAGGACACAAAATGCCGCTAATGGAGATAACATGCCTGGCCCCGCACAATAAGTATATAAAATGCCGCTATTTTGATGGCCGACGGTCGATCGTTCCAGTAAGCTCATTCCAGCAATTCCATAATGTAAAAATGCTCCCCTAAGGGAGCACTTCTAGTGTTTTACGGTATTGCATGATGTTCCGCTTGGCCCAGCTTGGCCGTTAGCTGGACAATCCTTTGGCCAGCTCGTAGCCAACCTTATAAATATCCCCGGCGCCCATCGTGAGCACCAGATCGCCGGGTTGCAGCCGGCCCTGCAGATCCTCAAGCACGTCCTGCTTCGTCGGCAGGTAGCGGGCACCGGAGTTGCTGTTCTCCTTGATCAATTCCACCAGCTTCGCGGAATGCACCCCTTCAATCTGCTTCTCCCCGGCCGGGGAGTAGATGTCGGTGATGATCACTTCATCCGCGTCGCCAAACGCCCGGCTGAACGCATCGAGCAGGAAGAAGGTCCGCGTATAGCGCTGCGGCTGAAAGACGGCGATAATCCGTTTGCCCGTCGCTTTGGCCGCCGCGATCGTGGCCTGAATCTCCGTTGGATGGTGGGCGTAATCGTCGATGATGAGGATGCCGTCCATTTCCCCCAGCACCTGAAAACGCCGCTTCGCCCCATGGAATTTCTGCAGCGCCTCGGTAATATCCGCGAACGGAATCCCCGCTTCCAGGCAGACGATGATTGTAGCCATCGCATTATACGCATTATGCCGGCCAGGAACGGACAATTCGACCGTGCCCAACTCCTCGCTGCCGCGTCTCATCTTGAACGTGACACAGCGATCGCCCAGCTCAATGTCATGGGCCGAATAATCGCAGTCCGTTTCGATGCCGTAAGTGATCATGCCGCACGAAAGGCTTGGCATCAGCTCCTGCACATTCCGGTCATCGCCGCAAACGACCGCCCTGCCTCCCGGTTTGATCTGGTTCAGAAATTGAACATATGCTTCCTTAAGACGGCCGAAATCGCCGCCGTAATTTTCCAAATGGTCGGCCTCAATGTTGGTCACAACGCCAATCCAAGGATGATACTGCAGGAAGGAGCCATCGCTCTCGTCCGCTTCGGCGACGACGAACTTGCCCTGCCCCGCTTTGGCGTTCGTACCGACATCCATCAGTTCGCCGCCGATAATGTAAGTGGGGTCCGCCCCGCAACTCTCCATCACCAGCGCAATCATCGACGAGGTCGTCGTTTTGCCGTGCGTCCCGGCAACCGCGATCCCGCTCCGTTCATTCAGCAGCCGGGCGAGCATTTGCGAGCGATGCAGGATCGGGATTCCCTGCTCCTGCGCTTCGACCCGCTCCACGTTGTCCTGCGGCAGCGCCGTCGAGTAGACGACCAGGTCTGCTCCGTGCACCTGCTCGGCCGTATGGCCGATATAGATTTTCGCTCCTTTGGCGGCGAGCTTCTCCGTTAACTCCTGGGCTGCGACATCCGATCCGGTGACGGTATAGCCCATTTCCAGCATGACGCGGGCAATGGCGCTCATACCATAGCCGCCGATGCCGATAAAATGTACATGTTGTTCCGTAGTATTTAACAAAATGGTCACCAGCCTTTTTCAGAATCGGTTTGATGCAAAAGGGCCGCCCGCACGTCCGAAATCAAATACAACGTGCCCGTCACTACCCCAAGATCCTCCCGTTCCGTCCGTGACTCCAAAAGCGAAAGGGCCTTTTTCCAGTCACGTTCCACGATGATTTCCAACTCCGCTTTCGCTTCCGATCCCTTAAGTTCGGTCACGAGCTCATTTAACGCGTCGGCATCCATTTTTCGGCGAAAATCGGGCTCGGTCAGAATAAGCGTATCCACTATTGGTAATATATGCTTGAAGTAGCCGAGATGATGCTTGTTGGCTAACATCCCCATCATCATATGCAGCTTGCGGTAGCGGTAAACTTCCGGAAGGCTTTTCGCCAGCGCCTCCGCGCCTTCCGGATTATGGGCTCCATCCAGCACGATGCGCGGCTCTTCCTTTACCAGCTCAAGACGTCCCGCCCAAAAAGCGGTGCGAAAGCCGTCCAACAGCGGCTCGTCTTCCAAAATGAAGGCCAGGTACTGCCGCAGCACTTCGAGGACCATCATCACCCCGGCCGCATTTTTGCATTGATGCTCCCCCTGCATGCCGATGGCGATGTCCAGCTCGCGAAATGGGCCGCAGAAACGCACGGTTTGCGCAGCCGCCTCGACATCCAGACGCTCAAACTTGAACTGTTCGCCAAGCAAATATAGATTCGCCCGCTTGCCAAGGGCCGTTTCCCTCAGCACGGCAATCGCTTCCGGCTGCTCCACGCAGCTTACCACCGGAACCCCGGGTTTGATGATGCCCGCCTTCTCGCGGGCGATCTGCTCGATGGTATCGCCAAGCACGTCCATATGATCATAACCGATATTCGTAATCAGCGAAACAATCGGCGTGACGATATTGGTAACATCCATCCTTCCCCCAAGGCCGGTCTCCCATACCACGACATCAGGATAACAGACCTCGGCGAAATAAAGGATCGCAATGGCCGTGCTGACCTCAAACATCGTCGGCGAGCCGAGCTCGGTTTCGGCAATTTCCCGCACGAGCGGCAACACCCGGCGCGCCAGCTCAAGGAGCGTCTCTTCGGGAATATCCGCTTCGTCATATTGAAAACGGTTCGTAAATTTCGTGATATAAGGGGACGTAAACGTCCCGACATGGTATCCGCATTCGCGCAGCGTCCGGGTGAGAAAAGCGCAGGACGAACCTTTGCCGTTTGTCCCGGCGACATGTATAAATTTCAGTCTCCGCTCGGGATTTCCCAAACGCTCCATCATCAGCTCGATGCGTTCCAGTCCCGGGCGGATTCCGAACGGAATCAGCCCGTTTATCCAGTCGACCGCTTCTTCATAGCTGCCCAGCGCAAGCGGCCGTATATCTTCGTCTGTAAGATCCCCCATGGTCTTCACCTTCATTTTGAATTAGTTTGCCTATATAAGCTGAACGAACTATTGATTGTACGGATCAGGGCAGCCGTGTGAAATGTTCTTACGATCGCTGCCCGCCCCAGATTTCTATGATTAAGTAGATTCATACATAGTAGAAATCTGGTCACAAAGGCGACCACTGCCGTTTCTAGAATCATTTCACACTCTTGCCTAACCTTCACATTTCATTAGTTCAACTTATATAGCCCTAGCCCTTCAGTTCCTCGATCCGGGCCAGCACCTTATCGCGTTTTTCGGCATAATCGGCCATTTTGGCGCGTTCCTCTTCGATGACTTTTGCCGGCGCTTTGGATACGAACCCTTCGTTGGCGAGCTTCTTCTCCACCCGTTCCACTTCCTTGTTCAGGTGATCGAGCTCTTTGTTCAAACGTTCGATTTCCTGCTGAATATCAATCAGCCCGGACAGCGGCAAATACAGGTCTGCTCCGGTCACGACGGCGGTCATCGCCTTGCCGGGTACGGCCGCGGTCAAGGACGCTTCGTATTCCGAAGTGTTGCAGAACCGGCGGATATAATGTTCGTTGCGGGCGATCACTTCGAGCGTTTCGGAACTGCCGGGCTTAACCACAAGTTCGATCTTTTTGCTCATCGGCACGTTCACTTCGGCGCGGATATTGCGCACGGCGCGAATGATGTCGATCAGCAGATTCATTTCTTGAACGGCGTCCGGAGCTTCCAGAGCCGGATCGTACTCAGGCCATGCAGCCAGCGTAATCGTCTCGCCTTTATGCGGCAAATGCTGCCATATTTCCTCGGAAATAAACGGCATGAACGGATGGATCATCCGCAGCGTACGATCCAGCACAAAGGCCAGCACGCCTTGCGTTTTCCGCTTAGCCGCGGCATCTTCGCCGTAAAGGGACAGCTTGGCGAATTCGATGTACCAGTCGCAAAGATCGTCCCAAATAAAATTATACAGCAGGCGTCCGGTTTCCCCGAACTCGTATGCATCGATCAAACGGGTAATCTCTTTGGCCGTCTCGTTGAAACGGTGCAAAATCCAGCGATCGGCCGTCGCCAATTCTCCGCTGATATCGATATCTTCGTAAGCCACGCCGTCCAGATTCATCAAAGCGAACCGGGAGGCGTTCCAGATTTTGTTCGCGAAATTGCGCGCCTGTTCGACGCGTTCCCAACGGAAGCGCAAATCCTGCCCCGGCGTGCTGCTTGTCGAAATCATGTAGCGCATCGCATCCGCGCCGTATTTCTCGATCACTTCGAGCGGATCGACGCCGTTGCCCAGCGATTTGGACATTTTCCGCCCTTCGCTGTCGCGCACGAGCCCGTGAATAAGCACGTCCTTAAACGGAATTTCGCCTTTAAATTCGAGCGACGTAAAAATCATCCGCGCTACCCAGAAATAGATGATGTCGTATCCGGTCACAAGCACATCGGTCGGGAAATACCGCTTCAGGTCCTCGCTGGATTCGTCCGGCCAGCCCAGCGTCGAAAACGGCCACAAGGCCGAGCTGAACCACGTGTCGAGCACGTCCTCGTCCTGCTTCAGATCGTCGCGGCCAAGTTTGGCGCGGGCTTCCTCCTCGCTGCGGGCCACGACCATCTCGCCCGTCGCCTCGCAGTACCAGGCCGGAATCCGGTGCCCCCACCACAGCTGACGGGAAATACACCAGTCGCGTACGTTTTCGATCCAGTGCAAATAAATTTTTTCGAAGCGGTCCGGTACGAAATTGACGCCTTTCCCGGATTTTTGCGCGGCGATGGCCGCTTCCGCGAGAGGTTTCATTTTCACGAACCACTGCGTCGACAAATACGGCTCGACCACCGCGCCCGTACGTTCGCTGTGTCCGACCTGATGCACGTGATCCTCGATTTTGACGAGAACGCCGAGTTCCTGCAAGTCCTTAACGATTTGCTTGCGGCATTCGCTGCGGTCCAGCCCCTGGTATTTGCCGGCTTCCCCATTCATCGTGCCGCTTTCGTCCATGACGCTTATTTGCGGCAGATTATGGCGGAGACCTACCTCGAAGTCGTTCGGGTCATGCGCCGGTGTAATTTTAACCGCGCCGCTGCCGAACTCCTTCTCGACATATTCATCCGCGATAATCGGGATTTCCCGGCCGACGATCGGCAGGCGCAGCGTTTTGCCGACCAGCTGCCGGTACCGTTCGTCCTCCGGATGGACCGCTACGGCCGTATCGCCGAGCATCGTCTCCGGACGCGTAGTCGCTACGGTGATGAAGCCGCTGCCGTCGCTGAGCGGATACTGCAGGTGATATAGGTGTCCGTTAACTTCTTTATATTCAACCTCGATGTCGGACAGCGCGGTGCGCGCGGCCGGATCCCAGTTGATGATATATTTGCCGCGGTAGATCAAGCCTTTTTCGTACAGCTTCACGAACACTTCGCGAACTGCTTGGGAAAGCCCCTCGTCCAGTGTAAAGCGCTCGCGCGAATAGTCAAGCGAAAAGCCCATTTTCGCCCATTGCTCGTGGATCGTGGCGGCGTATTGGTCCTTCCATTCCCAGACGCGTTCCAGGAACTTCTCGCGCCCCAAATCGTAACGGCTGACGCCTTGCTCGCGTAGTTTTTGCTCCACTTTCGTTTGCGTGGCGATCCCCGCATGGTCCGATCCCGGCAGCCATAATGCGTCATAACCCTGCATCCGTTTTGTCCGGATCAAAATATCCTGCAGCGTGAAATCCAGCGCATGGCCGATATGCAGCATGCCGGTCACGTTTGGCGGCGGGATTACGATCGTGTACGGCTGCGCGTCCTGACGCTGGCCGGCTTTGAAAAAGCCCCCCTCCATCCAATAACGGTACCACTTCTGTTCGGCCGATTTCGGGTCGTACGTCGTTGGCATTTCCGTTTGACTTTGTTGACCTTGGTTTTCCGTCATACCATTCAACCTCCGTTACAAATAAGCATCGCCTTCGCTTGCCGAAGATAATCCGCGTCCCATGAGACCGCGAGTATTCCCGGCAGCTTCCTGCAAAGCGCCCTTTGCGGCGGGACCTCGCTTTCTTCGGACCTTCGCCGCAAAAAACAAAAAAAGCCTTTCGTCTCAAAGGACGAAAGGCTTTACTTTCGCGGTACCACCTTTGTTTCGCGGCATTCAACCTTCCTTCGCCGGCCCCATTGATCCGGCAAAAAAGTTGACTCCGCGACACTCAAGCAGATAACGGCTGCTACCGGTCCGTTCTAACGGCTATCTCCGCTCAAACGGACGACTCCCGGGCGACTTCGGCCAGCTAACATCCTGCGGAATCTTTCAGCGTGTGGGTTCCGCTCTCTGAAGGGTTCACTGCCCTACTCTTCCCATTCCAAGTCGTTGACGCAATCATTTTGCTTGAATCTATATTATCATAACTTGGAAACCCGCGGGAGTCAATATTTAGCCCTGCATAACGGATCAAACGCCTACGGAATGTACAAAATTTGCCCTTCGGCCAAGTGGTTTTCGGACAGGCGATTGTACAACTGCAGTTCGCGGGAGCTCAGGTGATAGCGCTCAGCGATGTCATCCAGCGTTTCTTCCCGCTGTACGATCACCAGCTTGACCTTGCGGAACGGGGTTTGTTCCTCGCCTCCGTGAACAAAAAGATTTTTCCACAAGAGCTCCTCGCCATCGCCAATCTCCGCCTCGTCAGACGCCGCCGGGGAATACGCCGCTTGCGACTGCAGATCGTTCTGCGGCCGCGAAGAAATCAGTTTCTTGAGGCCAAAAGGCTCGCTTTCTTTTTCTTCGGTGCTTTTTTTGCTGCCTAGCGCGATCTTCAGTTCTTTTTTCTCCTCCTGGTGCTGCAGCAAAGAATTTTCCGCTTCGGCCTGCGCCAGACTTTCCGACAACACGTTTTCCGGTTCCTGGACGGCCTCGGCTGCGGCTTTATCCGGCCCGGCCGCAGCTTTTTCCTCTACGGCTTCGGAGAACGAAGGAAAGGCAGCTTCTTGCGGTTCCGCCTCGCTTGCCGCTACGTTTGCCGGCTCGTTTTCCGGCGCTTCGAAATGCAGCGGTTCTTTTTTCGCTTCCTTTTTGGCGGCGTCGATTTTTGCGGCTTCGCTTTTCACCGGTTCTTTTTCGGCGGCTTGGACGGGGGCGGCTTCGGGTTTCGCCGGTTCGCTCAAACGGTCCGCGGATTCCGGCTCGATAAAGGGGAGCATTTCCTGTTTGAACCATGCGTCATTAAACTGCTCAAACTCCGTTTGCTGCAGTATGCCTTGAACCGGGAGGGCGTATTCCTTGTCCGTCCACGGCCCGGCAGACGGTTCTGCGCTTTCCTCCTCCAACCATAGAGAGGTCGGCTCCGGCTCTGGCTCGGGGGCCGGCTTCGGTTTCGGCTCGTCCGGGCTCCGCTTCTCTTTCAGCGCTTCCTCCGGAAACGCCTGCCATTCCGTAAGTTTCGGGACTTCGGGTTCGAAACGGATCTCTTCTTGCTCCGCAAAAGAGAGGCCGCCCGCCTCCTCCTCGGGACTAACGCCCGGAACGACGTGTGCGGTCGTAAATTCCCGATCCTTCCAGCTATCGGCTTCCACCGCCAGCGAAGATGTCTCGACGCCCTTGAGCGACAAGACGCCGGTAATGTTCAAGCTGCGCGCGCTAAGCAGATCCACATCGAAGTTTTCAATTTCCACCGTGATATCCTCCAACCGGTTCACCCGGCTGAGCGGAATCGTAATTTCTACGGGGATCCAATGCTCCAGGCTGCGGGTCTCTCCTCCCCCCCGATACAAACCGGCCAGTAGCAAATGACCTCTTAATGAAGCATAGTCCTGTCCGGGAATGACCTGAATTTTCGGGAAAAGTTCAATTTCCTCCAGCTCTTCAATGCCGATCACATCTTCCGATAAATGAACGCGCTCGTAAATATCGAAACGAAGACCATAGGATTGATCAGCCAAAACGCTACCTCCTTTCAGCATATCCAAACATGATTCAGCATGCATATGTCATGATCCAAATCATCCTCGTTTTATCTATATGCCTTCGAAAAAGAGTGCATGCCAGCTTTTTGCTACCCGCGGTTTCTGCTCCTGGCCGCATTCATTAGCGTGTACTGCCCCTCACTGACCGCCCGAAAAACTCTTTTTGCCTGTTAACCTATAGAGTACGGGAATCAAGGCCAGCCCGATTGCGGCTACGGCCGTTATGCTAACCGCCTGTTCCGCCGTGAATCCTGCCTTGAAGTTATGAAGCACGGGATTAAACCATTGAAACACCCGCGAGACAATCCAGTACCGGGCAAACGTTTGAGATGCTTCCGGAAGCACGCTGACGCCGATAAATCCTCCGGTTCCGAAAAAGGTTGCGATCGACAACACGATGACGGTCGGTTGCAGCACCCGGTAATTTTTCAAAACATGAGCCAACCATAGCCCGGCGCAAGCGCAAGCGATCATCACCGGAATCATCATCAGATAAACCTGAAGCAGCGGCGAGGTGTATATTTTCATTTTAAAGGCGAAAACCGCAAGCAACAAGGAAGGGATCGAACAGATAACGGCGGTGGTTACGGCCGCAGCTACATTCCCCAGACCAGCCAACCATAACGGCTGCGGGGTCAGAAGGATTTCCTTCTTCGTTCTGTTCTCGTTTTCAAAAGCATGCAGATTGCCCGCCGTTATCGTCGCCCCCATAAAGAGAGAAAGCAGCAGGCAGCTTCCGGCGATGTAAGATACTCTCCAAACATCATGCGGTTTTTCCGTGATCAGTTTCGGCACTACTCTGAGACCGCCGTTTAAAGCCAACTCATCCAAAATACTGTGCTCCAATCGCAGCCGTACATTTTTCATCATATCGCTATTGATGTTAAACGTCTCAATATAAACGTCTTTTGATTTCGCGTAGTCGGAAGGGATCCGTATCAGCAGTTGCAGGCGTCCTTCTCTGACTTTGGCTCTCGCTTTCTCCAAATCCCTCTCCACCACATTGTAATACTTCGTTATATTGGAATGACTTTGCTCAATGCTCCGCACAAGGGACTTCGATTCCGCGTTATTGGCCTCATCGACTAGCCCTACAGGCCACTGATCGCCCCCCGCTCCCATAATAACCGCCGTCAGGTACATTAAAATCAGCGGCAGTAGTATAGGAGCGATGATTAGCTGTTTCTGCCTGCTTAAAATCTTCAAATTACGTACAAACATTCCGACTGCCGCATATAAAGAAGTTTTCATTTTTCTAAGCCGCCTCTCCTACTGTCCTTGAGAATAAGACAAGTTTCTCTTTAACCGGAACACCGCCATGAAAACGAACAGCGCCGTGAGCGCGAGCATGAACAGCAAACCCTTAAACTCATACGCTGCCGCAGATGCAAGAAAGGTACTCCGCATATTTTCCACCACATCGGAGACCGGAATCCGGCTCGATAATCGCCACAACCATTCGACCGGTCCGCCGTAAGCGAACCCGCGAATGGAGGATTCATTGCCGCAAACCAAATAGAGAAAAATTCCAATCACGGCGGACAGAGTGATGATCGGCATCGACTTGCGCAACCACACCCCGAGCATACTGCCGACCGCTCCGCCGAACAGGAACAACAGGGCAATCCAAAACCACAAAATGGGGGACATTCGGGTAGCTGGAAAAGACAGCGTAACACTCATAATCCCCAATACGAACAGGACGCTGATGATCGTCTGCAAAAAGGCGGTAATCCATTTTCCCAGTACAAAAGGAAGAAAACCGATAGAAGTAAGTACGATTTCCTTGCTCGTCCTTTCCTCCCATTCCCGCGCAATGAGCATTCCGGTATTGACCATGGATGTATACGTTACGGCGAACATGAGCAGGCCGATAGAAATGTACAGTTTCATCGACACGTCCCGGGGAAACTTCGCGTATTGCTGGACGATCTCGATGTTATGATCCGGGGCCGTTGCCTGTTGAAACAGATAGATGGCGTGCGACAACCGGATTTGAAAATTTTTGGTGGCATCCGAGTTGATATTATGAACATAGAGTTTAACTTCCGGAGCCGAGGTTCGCTGCTTGAGATCTTGGTCAAAAGCCGCCGGGATCTCGATCAGCGCTTCCGCTTCCCCGTTTTCATACCGCCGAAAGGCTTCATCCGGGTCGGTCGTTTGGACAATAAAGTAGGGTCCGTCGACCGAACTCATGTCCGTCAACATCCGAACAAACCGGTCGCTGAACTCTCCTTCCGATTCCCTTGCGATCACGACTGGATTGGTGGCGGACACTTGAGTGATCAACGAATAAAGAAAAACGAATACAACGGGTACGATAATGCTAAGTACCATTAACGAAGGATTCCTCCAGGTCATTTTGAGATCCTTCCAAACGATCGCCTTGGTTCCTTTCAACATGGCTTTGCCCTCCGATCAGTTCCTTAATTGGCGTCCGGTAAAATGCAGAAAGACGTCGTTTAATGTCGGTTCCTTCCACTCGAAGCTGATGAGCCCGTCGTTTTCGGCGTCAAACGATTTCAACATGCGCAAAGCGGTCTTTTTATCGGCAACTTTGACCAGCACCTTATTCGCTTCGAGCACTGGAAAGCATTCTCCACCCAGCCGCACAAAGGCAGTCCGGGCATCATTTTCCCGTTCGAAAATCAATGCCATAGCGTTATCGGTAATCCTCTCTTTCAACTGCTGCGGTGAACCGGAAGCCACGACGCTTCCCCGATCGATAATGACGATCCGGTCAGCCAGCGAGTCCGCTTCCTCCATGTAATTGGTTGTCAAAAATACGGTTTTGCCTTCCCCGGTCAACTCCCGGATGCGGGTCCATATCGAGTTCCGCGACTGAACGTCAACACCTAAGGTGGGCTCATCAAGCAAAATCAGATCGGGCGAGGTCAGAAGGGCCCGGGCTAACGCGAGCCGCCGCTGCATCCCCCCCGAATACGTTCCCACACGGTCATTCTGTCTTTCGCTCAGGCCGACCAATTCCAGCAGCTTGCCGATTTGCGAGGTCCACATCCGTTTTTCGATCCCATAATACTGCGCGTGAAACAGCAGATTCTCTCTGGCCGTCAGATCATTGTATAGTGCAGTCTCCTGGGGGACGACGGACAGTTTGCGGCGGACGGTCCGCATTTCTTTGGCGGGATCGAGCCCAAACACTCGGACGTCCCCCCGGGTCGGCCGGGAGAGTCCATTGATGAGATTAATGGTCGTCGTCTTGCCGGAACCGTTCGGACCGAGCAAGCAGAAAACTTCCCCCTGATTAACTTCAATGGACAACTGCTCCAGGGCGTAGAAGCGCTCCCGATTTTTTCGGGGATAGGACATTTCGACGTGATTCAATGCAACAACACTCACAAAAGCTCATCCTCTCCATTTTACTTACTAAGTACTTACTCAATAATATAGTTAAAAAAAATTAACCCAAGATCTTTAGAAACTGCTGGACCGTCGTACGAATATAAATTTCTCTTGTCTCTGCGTTCCGGGTAAACCGGTCATACAGCAGGAAATACATGACCATGGCCGTTTGGATGTTTCTTACCGCCAAACGCAGTTCTTCTTCATCCAGGGCGGTACGGTCTTTTAACAGAAAATACAGCGGTTTGAGCCCCTCTTCAATCAGGCTGACAAGATACTCGCGGATTTGCGGTTTGCGCTGGGCCTCTCCGAAGAACATTACGATCAGGTCGGTCTTCTCATTCAGCCTGTGCAGGAGTTGTCCGAAGTATTTCGTCAGCAGCGATTCGAGCGGCATATCATGATCCGTCTGATCGGCGGCGTCTCTTAGGTCCGGGATCAGCGAATGCTTGTCGACGACAGCCCACAGCAGTTCTTCCTTCGATTTGAAATAGTGATAAATCAATCCGTCCGTAGTTCCCGCTTCCTTGGCTATATCCTTCGTCGTGCTTGCATCGAAGCCTTTTGCGGAAAAAACTTTTAAAGCGGAATCGATTAATCTGTTTTTTGTTTCCAGACCTTTTTGCTGCCGTAAATTGAGTTTCTCCATTCGTTTCACCACTTCATTTCACTTAATGATTACTCAATAAGTTTATAACAAATACTTATGTTTGTAAATAAAAAAAGCTGCGGCTAGCGAAGCTTCGCACGCAGCTTTTCCAGCGCGTCGGGCCAGGGATCTTCAACTTCCACGGTCTCTCCCGTGAGCGGATCGGGAAAGGCTAGGCGTTCCCCGTGCAGCGCCTGGTGCGGCAAGCGCGCCGTGCTTCCTCCGTACAGCGTGTCGCCGATAAGCGGATGGCCCGCGGCGCTCAGGTGAACGCGGATTTGATGCGTTCGTCCCGTCTCCAGCGTGAGCCGGACCAGACTGGCGTCATGAGCCGGATACACCTCGACGAGTTCCACCCGGGTCAGCGCCGGCTTGCCTGTCGGGGAAACCCGGCGCCGCTGCTTGTGGTGGCGGTCCCGCCCGATCGGCTGATCGATCACCTTCAGATCCCGGCTGACAATACCATGCACGAAAGCGATATACGTCCGGCCGATCTCCTTACGGCTCATCGCCTCGTCCAGCTTGAGCTGGGCGTATTCGTTTTTGGCAAACAGCACCGGCCCGGACGTGAAATCGTCCAGGCGGTGGATATGCGCGGCCGCCACCGCTTCTCCGCGGCCGGCGTACAGCGCGGCGACCATATTGGCTAATGTGGCTCGCGGGGCCCCCGGCTTCGCAGCCGCGCCAGCTCCGCTGCCGTCCGGATGGACTTTGACCCCGGCCGGCTTATGTACGACGAGGCTAAAATCGTCTTCGTACAAAACCGCAAGCTGCTCAGCTTCCGCTTCTACCGGAGCGAATCCGGACTCTCTTGGCGGAAATACCCGCAAGCGCAGCCGATCCCCGGCCAGCTTGACGCCGCCTTCGGCCTGCAGCCGCCGCAGCAGCTTGGGGGGAGCGCCATAGCTCCCCTCAAGCCAGGCGAGGGCGGCGGCAAGCCGGTCCTGCCCCTCGGCTGGCACCAGCTTGCCAGGCATCAGCTCCAGCCACTCGCCCCGGCGCACGGCGGAAATCCGCGCGTTCACAGCTTTTGCAGCGCGCGGCGGTGCGCTTCGATCGTCAGCTCGATATCCTCGTCGGTATGCACGCCGGATACGAACATGCCTTCGAACTGCGAAGGCGCCACATTGATCCCTTCCTCCACCAGCGCGGCGAAATAACGGCGGAACAGATCGAGGTCGCTGCTTCTGGCCGTTTCATAGTTCACCACTTGCCGGTCGGTGAAAAACGGGCACACCATCGAGCCCACGCGATTGATCGTGCACGGAATGCCGCGCTCCTTGGCGTTTTGCTCGAATCCGTCCGCCAGCTTGGCGGAAAGCCGCTCCAGCCGCTCGTACACCTCCGGCGTCAGCAGCGACAGCGTCGTGTAGCCGGCGGCCATCGCCAGCGGATTGCCGCTCAGCGTGCCGGCCTGGTAAATCGGGCCCGTCGGGGCGATTTGCTCCATGATTTCGCGTTTGCCGCCGTAAGCGCCGACCGGCAGGCCGCCGCCGATCACCTTGCCAAGGCAGGTCAAATCCGGCGTGATGCCGAAACGCCCTTGGGCGCAGTTCATATGGACGCGGAAGCCCGTCATGACCTCGTCAAAAATCAGCAGGCTGCCGTACTGGCTCGTGATTTTACGCAGTCCTTCCAGGAAGCCGGGCTGCGGCGGTACAACGCCCATGTTGCCGGCGACCGGCTCCACGATCACCCCGGCGATTTCTTCGCCAAAACGCTCGAAAGCCAGCTTCACCGATTCCAGGTCGTTATAGGGCACCGCAATCGTGTTCGCAGCCACGCCTTCCGGCACGCCGGGGCTGTCCGGCAAGCCAAGCGTGGCCACGCCCGAGCCCGCCTTGATCAGCAGGCTGTCGGCATGGCCGTGATAGGAGCCCTCGAACTTCATGATTTTGCTGCGTCCGGTATAGCCGCGAGCCAGCCGGATCGCGCTCATCGTCGCTTCCGTTCCCGAATTGACCATGCGCACGACGTCGATCGAAGGCACGCGTTCCGCGACCAGCCTCGCCATCTCCGTTTCCAGCAGCGTAGGCGCCCCAAAGCTCGTCCCTTTCGCCGCCGTCTCCTGCAGCGCTTTAACGACCTCCGGGTGTGCGTGCCCCATAATCAGCGGGCCCCAGGAGCCCACATAGTCGATAAAGCTGTTTCCGTCGATATCGTACACGCGGGAGCCGATCCCGCGGTCGATGTACATCGGCGTCAAGCCGACCGATTTAAACGCCCGCACAGGGCTGTTTACGCCGCCGGGCAGCACCTTTTTCGCCTCTTCAAAAGCCTGCCGGGAACGCTCTTCGCCCCGCCGTCCGATCGTGTGATTCATGCCGAATCCCCTCCTATGGATCTTATCTTCCTAACCAACCATCCTGATTAACATCCGGTTAACGTTTCTCGCGCAGCCACCGCGCCATGTCTTTGGCAAAATAAGTGATAATGATGTCCGCGCCGGCGCGTTTCATCCCAAGCAGCATTTCCGTGACGATCGCGCGTTCGTCGATCCAGCCTTTTTGCGCGGCCGCTTTCACCATCGAATATTCGCCGCTGACGTTGTAGGCTACCAGCGGCAGATCAAACTCGTCCCGCAGCATGCGCAACACGTCCATAAACGCCAGCGCCGGTTTGACCATCAGCATATCCGCGCCTTCCAGCACGTCCGATTCCGCCTCGCGCAGCGCTTCCCGCGCATTGGCCGGATCCATTTGATACGTTTTGCGGTCGCCGAACTGCGGCGCGGAATCGGCCGCTTCCCGGAACGGCCCGTAAAAAGCCGAAGCGTATTTGACGGAATACGACATGATCGGCACATGGGTGAAGCCCGCTTCATCGAGCCCCGCGCGGATCGCCTGTACGAAGCCGTCCATCATGTTGGACGGAGCGATGATGTCTGCGCCCGCCTTCGCCTGCGAAACCGCCGTCTTCACGAGCAGCTCCAGCGACTCGTCATTCAACACGTCCCCGCATACATGCCCATCCCGTTCATAAGTGTGCACCATTCCGCAGTGGCCGTGATCGGTAAATTCGCAAAGGCAGGTATCGGCGACGACGAGCAGATCGGGGTAACGTTTTTTGATCACCCGCGTAGCCTCCTGCACGATGCCGTTATCGACAAATGCGGATGTGCCCACGGCGTCCTTCGTTTCCGGAATGCCGAACAGCAGCACCGCCGGAATGCCCAGGTCGACGATTTCCTTTACTTCCTCCTCCAGCGTATCCAGCGAAAAATGAAACACGCCGGGCATGGAAGGAATCTCGTTTTTCACGCCGCTGCCGTACGTCACGAAAATCGGCTGAATAAAGTCGTCCACCGTCAGCACCGTCTCGCGCACCATTCCGCGAATGGCGGCCGATTGCCGCAAACGGCGATGTCTTACAAATGGGTAGTTCATCGCAATAACCTCCTGTATTGAAGCGGGAACATGTCCCGCTAGTGCATTAAAAGCTGGATTTGAGCAAAAGAATCGGCCGTTCTCCGAACTTAGCAACGGACCGGAACACCGTTTTTTGACGAAATCAAGAGCTGGAGCGCTCTGCAAAACGATTCTAACGGTTGCCGCAAACGCTATTTGTTCCAGAAACGTTGATCTCAAACTCTAACGGTTGCCATAGCGCTTATTTCACTGAAATCCGGCTATTTCTGCCCAGATTAAGGCAAATAACGGCGCTCGCAACCGTTAGAATCTAGAAAGGGTCTTTTTTCGTAAAATAACAGCTGCTGCAACCGTTAGATTTCCGCGAGTGGGCGACAGTATCGGCTCGATAACCTGGACTTTTGCTGGAAACAAGATCCGCTCCGCCACCGCATCGGCCATCGATCGCATGCAGCCCGATCCCCCGCCTTACTGGCCGATCACCGCACGCTCCCCGATCATCCACCTTACTGGCCGATCACCGCACGTTCCCCGATCTGCCACCTTACTGGCCGATCACCGCATGCTCCCCGATCCTCTGCCTTACTGGCCGATCACCGCACGCTCCCCGATCATCCGTCTTACTGGCCGGTCACCGCACGCTCCCCGATCATCCACCTTACTGGCCGGTCACCGCACGTTCCCCGATCTGCCACCTTACTGGCCGATCACCGCATGCTCCCCGATCCTCTGCCTTACTGGCCGATCACCGCACTCTCCCCGATCATCCGTCTTACTGGCCGGTCACCGCACGCTCCCCGATCCCCCGCCTTACTAGCCGGTCACCGCGCGCTCCCTGATCATCCACCATAATAACCGATCGGTTGCTTCATGCGGCCGCTAGACCAATGCGCCCCGCTCCTTCCAGTCGCAGAGAGCTTCGATCAAGCTGGGGATCGTCGCCTCCTTGGCCAGGATCGACACGCGCAGCCCGGCCTCCTCCGCGGTACGTGCGGTGACCGGCCCGATGCAGGCGATTTCCGCGCCCTGCAGGGCCGCCACCGGATTAGCTACGCCCATGCCCGACAGCGCGGCCAAAAGATTGGTCACCGTCGAGGAGCTGGTGAAGGTCACGGCATGAATCCGCCCCTTCTCCAGCAGCTTGAGCAGCTCCTCGTCCTTTTCGCCGGCCGGGACCGTCTCATACATGACCGCCTCGGTGACGGCGAGCCCTTGACCGCGCAGCGCTTCCGGCAGCCACGCCCGGGCGAGATCCCCGCGCGGCAGCAGCACGCTTTGGCCGGGCAGCAGTTCCGGGCCGAACGCTTCCAGCAGGCCTTCGGCCTGGAACCGGCCCGGCAGCTCCTCGGCGGCAATGCCGCGCTCGCGCAGCGCCGCCAGCGTAGCCGGCCCTACGGCCGCAATGCGCGCCTTATGCAGCGCGCGAATGTCTTTTCCCAGTCTCTCCAGGTGCTTGAAGAAATAGTCGACGCCGTTCACGCTGGTAAAAAACGCCCAATCGTACGTCTCCAGGCGGCTTAAAGCCTCGTCCGTACGGACCAGCACAGCGCCGCTCGGCATCGAGATCTCGATGACCGGGAACTCGTACGGCTCGCCGCCCAATTCCTCGATGCCGCGGACGAGATCGCTCGCCTGGGAGCGGGAGCGCGTCACTAATATCCGCTTGCCGAACAAAGGCATGGCCTCCGCCCACATGAGCTGCTCGCGCTGATTCACCACCTCGCCGACGACAGTGACCGCCGGCGGCTTAAAGCCGGCGTCAAGCACCTTTTGCTCGATGTCGGCCAGCGTCCCGGTCAGCGTCTCCTGCTCCGCCCGGGTTCCCCAGCGCACCAGCGCCACCGGCGTCTCCGGGGGCCGGCCGTGGGCGATCAGCTGCTTGCTGATATAGCCGATATTCGCCACGCCCATCATAAACACGAGCGTGCCCGTTGCGTTCGTCACCTTTTCCCAGTTGATGGACAAGTCCAGCTTATCCGGGCTTTCATGGCCGGTGATGATCGATACGGAGGAGGCCAAATCGCGGTGGGTAACCGGGATGCCGGCATAAGCCGGAACGGATATCGCCGCGGTGATGCCCGGTACGATTTCATAAGTAATCCCGTGCTTGCGCAGCAGTTCGGCCTCCTCGCCCCCCCGCCCGAAAACGGTAGGGTCCCCGCCCTTCAGACGCACCACGGTTTTCCCCGCAAGCGCCAAATCGACCAACAGCCGGCTAATATCCTCCTGTTTCATCGTATGCCGGTCGGTCCGCTTGCCAACGTAAATTTTCTCGGCTCCCGGCTTCGCTTTTCTCAAAAGGCTTGGATTGGCCAGGCGGTCATATACGATAACATCGCCCTTTTTGATGCAATCCAGCCCCTTTAGCGTAATCAACCGCGCATCCCCCGGGCCGGCGCCGACCAAATATACTCTCCCCGTCATGTCCATTCACTCCTCGGCTTCCTTAAGTAACGCGTCCGCCCCTTGGGCCAGCAGCAGCCCGGCAATTCGCTCGCCCAAGGCCACCGGATCTTCCCCTACGGCGCTCTCCTTCAAAATAACCTGGCCGTCCGCCGAGCCGACCATGCCGGTCAGCCTGATCCGCGGAGCGCGGCCGGAGCCTGCCTCGCCGCCGCCCGCGCCGCCTTCTTCCGGCGCTTGTCCGCCCGCCCGCTCCAAAGTCGCGTAAGCGCCGATCGGCACCTGGCAGCCGCCGTTCAGCACGGCGAGAAAACGGCGCTCCGCCGCCACGGTAAGCGCGGTGTCCGGGTCGTTGTACAAGGATAACAGCTCCCGCAGCTCGGCATCGTTTTCCCGGCATTCGATCCCAAGCGCGCCCTGGCCGACCGCCGGCAAACAAACGTCAGCGGACAGGTAAGCCGTGACCCGGTTCTCCCAGCCCATCCGCTGCAGGCCCGCCGCCGCCAAAATAATCGCGTCGAACCCCTCCTCTTCAAGCTTGCGCAGGCGGGAATCGATATTTCCCCGGACCGGCTCGAGCACGAGATCCGGGCGGTAGGCCAGCAGCTGGCTGGAGCGGCGCAAGCTGCTCGTGCCGACGCGCGCGCCTTGCGGCAGCTCGTGCAAGTGAAGACCGCTGCGGGAGATAAGCGCGTCCCGCGGGTCCTTCCGCAGCGGCACTCCCCCGTTGATCAATCCTTCCGGGAGCACGGACGGCATATCTTTCATGCTGTGAACCGCCATATCGATTTCCCCGTCCAGCATCGCCTGTTCGATCTCCTTGACGAACAGCCCCTTGCCGCCGATTTTCGACAGGGTCACATCCAGGATGCGGTCGCCTTTGGTGACGATTTTTTTGACCTCAAACTCAAACGGAAGTCCATGCGCCCGGCACAGTTCCTTCAAATCATCGATCACCTGTTCCGTTTGCGTTAATGCCAGCTGGCTTTGTCTTGTCCCTACCACAATCGTACGCTTCGTCATTCGCTATTCCTCCGTTGTTCTTCTTCGATCCAGGCGGCGATCTCCGCTTCGCTCCACGGCGTGAAGCCGCCTTGCCGGATCGACGGCAAAATATCCAGCTCGCCCAGCCTGGCCAGCAGCCGTTTGCGCCGCTCTTTATCTTCAACCTGCTGCTTGACCCGAGTCCGGACCAAGCTTAGAAATTCGACATATCGTTCATATGTATCGCCAAAACGCCGGTCGATCTCGCGGCATAATTCCCGGGCCGCCGCAGGTCCCGCTCCCGAAGTGGACACCCCGATCACCAGCTTGCCGCGGCGGACGACGCTGGGGGTGATAAAACTTCCCCGCGCTCCGTCGGCGGTATCGTTTACCGGAATCCCGAGCATTTCCGCCTCCTTCACGATACTATCGTTCACCTGCCGGGAATCGGTAGCGGCAAACACGAGAAACGCCCCTTTCAGGTCCCCTTCCCGGTACTCGCGCGCCAACCAAGCGACCTCTCCTTCCCGAATGCGGTCCTGAAGCCAGGCCGTCACGCCGGGGCTAATCACCGTAACGACCGCGCCGGCCTCCGTCAAAGCGGCCGCTTTGCGCGTGGCGACAGTCCCCCCGCCGACGATCACGCAGCGGCGGCCTTCCAAATTCAACATAACGGGCATATAATGGGGCATCGTTTTATCCACTCCCGGACATTTGGTTCATCACGTTAATAGCATACCCTACCCTGCCGTATTTTGCCATTGCCAGCCTAAAAACCGAGCTTCTCCGCACAAGAAAAAGCCCCGCGCCCCCGCTTCTTTTCGAATTCCAGCCATGCAATTCGAAAAACCAAGCAGAGGGCTCAGGGCATTCCCGAGGGCCGTTTCTCTCCCTTATGCAAATGTTAAACCGGCACCTTCGCCAAAGGAAGTTCGGCTTCGCGCACAATAGGCGCTTCGGTCGGCGCGGCATCTTCGTTTTCAAGGGAGGCGGCGCTTTCCTCTCCCGACGGCGCGGGCGCGGCCGCGCCCGCTTCCAGATGCTTCTCAAGCGCAAAGATCTGCGTAAACATCTCCAGCGCTTCGGCCCCCTGTTTCCCGCCGGCCATTTCCTTGATCCGGTTGATCGGATCATGCATCATCTGGTTCAGGATGCTTTTGGTCAGCCGCCGGATCACCTTGCGCTGGCGCTCATCCAGCTCAGGCAGCTTATTAAACATACTGTCCAGCGTGCTTTCATGAATATGGGCGGCCTTTTCCTGCAGGGCGCGGATCACCGGTTTGACGCCAAGCGTTTGCAGCCAGTTCGCAAACACCTGCATTTCCTCTTCGATCATCTTATCGATTTTCACCGCTTCGGCCCGGCGCATCTCCAAGTTGTTCTCCACGATACCCTCCAGATCGTCGATATCATACAAAAACACGTTCTCAAGCTCGCCGATCTCCGGCTCGATATCCCGCGGCACCGCGATATCGATCATAAAGAGAGGACGGTCCGGGCGCCGCTTCATGCTGCGCGCGACCTGCGCCGACGTGATCACGTATCCTTCCGCTCCGGTCGAGCTGATCAGAATATCCACGTCCGCCAGCCGCTCCATCGCTTCCTGCATCGTGCACGGCGTGCCGTCAAACTTGGCGGCGAGCTCCTGGGCGCGGGCATAGGTCCGGTTGGCGACGATAACTTCGTCCGCTCCGCCCCCGCTTAAGTGCTTCGCGGTCAGCTCGCTCATTTTGCCGGCGCCGAGGATCAGCACCCGCTTGCCGCTAAAGCTGCCGAAGATCCGTTTGCCCAGTTCCACCGCCGCATAGCTGATGGAAACGGCGCTTTCGCCGATGGCGGTTTCCGAATGGGCGCGTTTCCCGAGCGTCACGGCTTGCTTAAACAGCATGTTGAACCAGGTCCCCGTCCCCTTCTCGCGCTGCGACAGCAAAAACGCGCTTTTAACCTGGCCAAGGATCTGCGTTTCGCCCAGCACCATCGAATCCAGGCCGCAGGCGACCCGGAACAGATGGCGTACGGCTTGTTCATCCTCATACATATATAAATGGCGGGTAAATTCTTCGCGCGGAACCCCAAACCAGCGTTCCATAAAGCTGCGGATAAAATACCCGCACATGTGCAGTCGATCGACCACCACATAAATTTCCGTCCGATTGCAGGTCGCGATAATAACGCCTTCCAATACACTTTTGGTGCGTAAGAGCTCCTGCAGCGCTTGCGGCATGTCTTTCTCCGCGAAGGAGAAGCGTTCTCTGACTTCCACAGGCGCCGTACGATAGTTTAACCCGACTACGACAATGTGCATTGCAAGTTCACCTGCCTTCTTTTTGATGTTCAATCACCAACCGTAAACAAACTATGTTAATTATATCACAGAGGACGTCCATAACTCGTTCATTTCCGTGAGTTTTTTATGAATTATTTATGAAGTCGGCGATAACAAAACAAATAACCATGGAATTGTTCCATGGTTATCTTATTTTTCCCATATTTCCAAAATCTATGATGGATTACGCAAATTCCGCTTTTTTGGCAGGCGAATCTTCGACTTCCAGTTCGCCCAGCCCGCGAACCAGCTGCTTTGCGTAAATTTTCTCCGGTTGCAAAACGGACACCAGGTAATCGACGGCCAACCCGGGCTCCACCATTTCTCCGCAAGTGTAGCAATCGATGGCGGCAAACCCTCTCTCAGGATACGTATGGATCGAGAGATGGCTCTCCGACAGCATCACAAGCACCGTAGCGCCTTGTGGTTCGAACTGTCTCGATTGTATGGACAGCACCGTGGCTCCGCAAGCTTCGGCGGCTTCCACCAAATGAGCTTCGAGGAGATCCGCGTTGTTCAGTACATCGAAGTCGACTCCCCAAACATCAGCAGCAACGTGTCTTCCGAAAGTTGAATGTTCCATCTTCCGGTTCCCCCTTCCTAGGAATAAAATGTTTGGAAAAATTTCATCCGCTAGGACCTACGTCATTCACTTCCCGAGGGAAAAATCTCTCGCAACATCTCCATGTCCTGAGTGAATCCTGGTTCCTATATTCTTTTCAACGAGATTAAAAATAACATCTCCCGGGGACAATTGCAACCTTTTTTTAAAAAAAGCGCCGCGCTCCCTCCTCCCCGCCCTTACCTGAGAAAAAGCTACCCATTAATCCGGGTAGCTTTCCCTAGTACTTTATGCCGTTTTCAGATCAAGGGTGACTTGCCGCCGCACCGGCGAATCGAAAAAATTCAAGCCTCCAGCACAAACAATCTCCGGGAGCAGTCCCGCAATTCCGCGTCGATCCGCTCCACTTCCCCCGCGTCCTGCGCGATAAAGCGGGCATCCAGCAAAGCGTTGATATTCCTGCGGATTCGGTCGATCTCGATCTCCGCCTCATTGCTGCGATAGATGCGCGCCAGCTCTCCCGCCGTATCCTTGAGTTCAAAAACAAGCTTGTAGGAATCCCGGGAATATTCGACGATTTTGCGAACTCGGCCTTCCTGATAATAATACATCATCATGAATCCATTATAAATTCTCGTTACCATACCGCTGCCTTTGAAAGCCGCGAACAGCAGTCTCATCACGTTCGTGAGATGGGGTTGTTCCAAGCGGAAAGACAATTCACAGACGTAATATCCGTCTTTACGGTCAAAAGGCAGATGCACTTCCTCCCCGCCGTCATCCTCCAGCACCACCTCTTGCCCGCCGTTTTCGAGCACCTTCACCCGCTGGCGCACATGAGGATCGTACACTTTGTGAATAAACTGCGACATCTGAACTTCCGACAAACGCAAACTGGCGTTAACATACTCTGTGGCTAACCGCTGAGCCATAAAAATCTCCTCAATTCTTTTACAATCGCTTTATCATAATTATACACTACGATCAAAAGGGTTTGCTCAGCGGCCAAAACGTGAATTCACGCCATTTTTCAGAAAAAACCGGATTCAGCCGTTTTTAACCGTAAAAATCCCGCTTCATGCTCACTTTCCTGCGGAAACTGCTTCAAATCCCTTCCATATCCGTTGATTTGTTTATCAGCCCCCACAGCTCATCTTTCCCGGTGCCTTCCTCCGAAGAGAACAGGATGACGGGATCGCCCGCCCGCAGGACCAGCGCTTCCTTAATGATTTTCAGATGCTTCGGCCAGCGCGTTTTCGGCACCTTGTCCGCTTTGGTGGCCACAACGCAAACCGGGAGCTCGTACGCCTTCAGCCAATCGTACATCAGCTCGTCGTCCTTGGAAGGCGGATGCCTCATATCGACGATCAGGAGAACGAGTTTCAGCGTTTCCCGCTCCATTAAATACTTTTCGATCATTTTGCCCCAGGCTTCACGCTGCGATTTCGATACTTTGGCGTAGCCGTAACCGGGGACGTCCACGAAATAGAGCCCGTCGTTGATCCGATAGTAATTCAAATGCTGCGTTTTTCCGGGAGTCGAACTTGTGCGGGCCAAATTTTTACGTCCGATCATGCGGTTGATCAGCGATGATTTGCCGACATTGGAACGCCCTGCCAGAGCGATTTCCGGCAAGGCGTCGTCGGGATATTGGTTTGGACCCACGGCACTGATCACAAATTCTGCTTTTGTCACTTTCATCGTTCCAAATCCTCTCTACAAGCGCGGTGATAAGCTGTGGATTAAATCTATAACCCAGGATCTCAACCCAGCATCTTTAATCTTAAGCCGCGTTAATGCACTTCGGGATGCTCCACAAGGGCGTGCTCAAGCACTTGATCCATGTGGGACACCGGCACGAACTCTACCTCTTCCTTGACGCTTTCGGGGATATCCCGCAGATCGCGCTCATTGTCTTTGGGAAGCAGGATTTTCCGGTAGCCGGCCCGGTGGGCGGCCAGCGATTTCTCCTTCAGCCCCCCGATCGGCAGCACGCGGCCGCGCAGCGTAATTTCTCCGGTCATGGCCACGTCCTTAGAGACATGACGGTTCGTCAGCGCGGAAATGAGCGCCGTGGCGATCGTAATCCCGGCCGACGGGCCGTCTTTGGGGATCGCGCCTTCGGGAATATGGATATGGATATCGTTTTTCTCGTGAAAATCCAGCGGGATGCCGAGCTCCGCCGCTTTGGAGCGGGTATAGCTGAACGCGGCCTGCGCCGACTCCTTCATAACGTCGCCCAGCTTGCCGGTCAAGGTCAGCTTGCCGCTGCCCGGAACGACCGTGACTTCGATCATCAGCGTTTCCCCGCCGACCTCCGTCCAGGCCAGCCCGGTGACCGTGCCGATCTGATCCTCCAGTTCGGCGACGCCGTAACGGTATTTCGGCACGCCCAAATAATCTTTGATATCGTCGGGTCCGATCGCGATCTTCTCCTTGCCCTCGGACACGATTTGCTTGGCCGCTTTGCGGCACAGCGCCGCGACCTGCTGCTCGAGACCCCGCACCCCCGATTCGCGCGTGTATTCGCGGATCGTCTTAAGCAGCGCATCCTCCCCGATTTCCAGCTGTTCGGCCGCAAGGCCGTGCTCTTTCTTCTGCTTCGGCAGCAGGTAGCGGGTGGCGATCTGCAGCTTCTCCAGCTCCGTATACCCCGGTATGAACAGCGTTTCCATCCGGTCGAGCAGCGGGCGCGGAATATTGTGCACCGCGTTGGCCGTCGTAATAAACATCACGTTCGACAAGTCGAACGGCACCTCGATAAAATGATCGCTGAACGTGTTGTTCTGCTCGGGATCAAGCACTTCCAGCAGCGCCGCGGAAGGATCGCCGCGAAAATCGGAGGCCATCTTGTCGATCTCGTCCAGCAGGAACACCGGATTCAGCGTCCCCGCCGACTTCATGCCCTGGATGATGCGTCCCGGCATGGCGCCGACATACGTGCGCCGGTGGCCGCGGATCTCCGCTTCGTCCCGCACGCCGCCGAGCGAAATGCGGACGAACTCACGCCCTAGCGAACGGGCGATCGAACGGGCCAGCGAGGTTTTGCCCACCCCGGGCGGCCCGACAAGGCAGAGGATGGGACCCTTAAGCTTTTTGACGAGCTTTTGCACGGCCAGATATTCCAGCACCCGCTCCTTCGGCTTATCCAGCCCGTAATGATCCTCGTTCAGCACCTGCTCGGCTTTGGCCAAGTCCAGGTCGTCTTCCGTTTTTTCATGCCACGGCAGGCTCAGCAGCCAATCGACGTAATTGCGGATTACGCCGCCCTCCGCCGAACTCGCGGGCATTTTCTCCAGCCGGTCGATTTCTTTCTCGGCCTTTTCCCTGACCTTTTCCGGAAGCCGCTTCTCCTCCATTTGCGCGCGCAGTTCCTCGGCCTCTCCGGCCCGGCCTTCTTTCTCGCCAAGCTCCTTTTGGATCGCTTTCATCTGCTCGCGCAAGTAGTATTCCTTCTGCGTCTTCTCCATCTGTTTCTTGACGCGTTGGCTGATCTTCCGTTCCAGTTCAAGCACTTCGCGTTCATTATTCAAAATGTCCAGCAGCTTCTCCAGCCGTTTCCGGACATCGATCGTTTCCAAAATTTCTTGCTTGTCCTTAATCTTCAAGGACAGGTGGCTGGTGATCACATCGGCGAGGCGCCCCGCCTCTTCGATATCCGATACCGCGGCGAGCGTCTCCGGCGTGACCTTCTTGGACAGATTGATATAATGTTCAAATTGGGTTAAAACCGTGCGCATCAGCGCGTCGATTTCCGGATCGACCGTTTCCTCCTCCGGACGCTCCTTGGCGATAACCTCGTAATATTCGTCATTATCCAGGTATTCGATAATTTCGGCGCGCTCCATTCCTTCCACCAACACTCGAATCGTGCCATTGGGCAGCTTCAGCATTTGGCGGACTTTCGCAACGGTCCCGATACGAAAAATATCTTCTTGCGTTGGTTCTTCAATGTTCACTTCGGACTGAGAACAGAGGAGAATCAGGTTATCTTCGACCATCGCTTTTTCCAGAGCTTTTACGGATTTCTCGCGGCCCACGTCCAAATGCAGAACCATGCTCGGGTAGACGAGAAGGCCCCGTAAGGGTAGCAAAGGAAAGCGCCGGCCTTTTGATTTATGCGGTCCCATCGCTTATGCACCTCCAAACGTTCTCGTTAGATATCATTGCTATTTTAGCAAATGTTACATAAAAACACCAACGAGGAGCGGCCGCTTAAGCAGCAGCCGCCCCCCGGAGCGCCATTCCCGGCAAGCCGCGGACGCGCGCCTACATCGTCCCGCCTTGCGACGGGGATTCCGCGTGCAAAAACGGCGCGGGCGCCGGAGTCGGGGCGAACAGCTCCCCGCCGGTCGAAAATCCCAAGTTTTTCTCGGCTTCCGGACCGAACACATGGCGGAACACCTCGGCCACCGTCTCGACGGGGATGACGCTTAGGCCTTCCAGCCCCTCGAACAGCGACTGCCAGTTGTCCTTCGGGATCAGTACGGTCGTCGCTCCCGCCTGGAACGCCGCTTCCACTTTGGCCACGACCCCGCCGACGGGCTTCACCTTGCCGTGGATTCCCAGCTCGCCGGTCATGGCGATCTGATGGTTCACCGGCACCCGCTTGATCGCCGAGGCGATGGCGGTGGCGATGGCGAGGCCCGCGGACGGTCCGTCGATCGGCGTTCCGCCCGGGAAATTAATATGAAGATCGTAATTGGAAGGGTGCAAGCCCATGCGCTGCAGAACGGTCAGCACGTTCTCCACCGATCCCTTGGCCATGCTCTTGCGCCGCAGCGTCCGGCTGCCCCCGCCGATTTCCTCTTCGTCCACCATACCGGTGATATTGTAGGTGCCCCTTCCTTTTTCCGCCGGTACCGCCGTCGCTTCGATTTCCAGCAGCGTTCCCATATTCGCGCCGTACACCGCCAGCCCGTTGACGACGCCAACTTCCGAACGCTCGGGGATTTTGCGGTCCGGCCGGGGCGCAAGCTGACTGCTGGTGGCCACCCACTCCAGATCCGAAGCGAGCAGGTGATCGCGTTTCTCCGTCAAGGCCAGCCCGGCGGCGAGCTGCACCATATTGACGGCTTCGCGGCCGTTGGTCGCGTACTTTTTAATGACATCCACGGCTTCGGGACAAGGCTGAAAGCCGATCCGCCCCACCGCGTCTTCGGCGATCCGGGCGATTTCCTCCGGCAGCAGCGGGCGGAAATAGATTTCCATGCAGCGCGAACGCAGGGCCGCCGGAATTTCCTGCGGCGATCTTGTCGTTGCCCCGACCAGCCGGAAATCCGCGGGCAGTCCGTTTTGAAAAATATCGTGAATATACGCCGGCGTATTCGTATCTTCGGAATTGTAATAAGCGCTCTCGAGATACACCTTGCGGTCCTCCAGCACTTTAAGCAGCTTGTTCATCTGGATGGAATGCAGTTCGCCGATCTCGTCGATGAACAAAATCCCGCCGTGCGCTTTCGTTACGGCCCCCGGTTTCGGCTGGGGGATGCCGGCGACGCCCATCGCTCCGGCCCCTTGATAAATCGGGTCGTGCACCGACCCGATCAACGGATCGGCGATGCCCCGCTCATCAAAGCGGGCGATCGTCGCGTCGATTTCCACGAATTTGGCGTCGCTCTTAAACGGGGACACCGGATTTTTTTTCGCCTCTTCCATCACGACGCGCGCCGCTGCGGTTTTGCCCACGCCCGGCGGCCCATAGATGATGACATGCTGCGGATTGGCGCTGCACAGCGCAGCTTTTAATGCCCGCAGTCCGTCCTTTTGCCCGACGATATCGTTCATCGTGGCCGGACGCGTCCGCTCCGCCAACGGCTTGGTGAGCGAAATGGCCCGCAGCTTGCGCAGCTTCTCCATCTCCTTCCGCGATTCCCGGTCCACCGCCACCCGGTTCCCTTTCTGGCTGCGCAGCTGATTCCAGAAATAGAGTCCGATCACGACGGCAAAAAACATTTGAACGGACATCAGGATGAGATTTAAATCCATAACGAACGCCTCCCTCACTTTTGACTGATACTTGGTAGTATAGCCTTTTCGCACCAAGGTAAAACGAGGTCTTTGCAGAGAGTTTGGAAAAAGGAAAAACTCCACTGAAAAATATAGAGGCAAAAAAGGCCGCTATTCCGGAGGTATCAGTCAATTTGAGAGAAATAGGGGAAGTTTATGCCGCTATTTTCCCCGTCGCAAGGAAAATGCCCAGGTTCTGAACCATTCTTAAGAAAATAAGTACAAAAAATTCCGCTAATGAGGATGAACATGCCAGGCTAAGGGTAATAAGAACATAAAGTTCCGCTATTATGAAGGTTGGCCAATAAGAAAAACGTAAGTTATACTTTCTGATATCCAAAAAAACCGCAAACCGCCTTATCATCGGCAGCTTGCGGGTGGATTGTTATGATTTCACGCGGGCACGGTGTTCTTTGCGTCCGGGAATTTCTCCGGTCGCTTCGTACACTTCCACGATATGATCGATTTCTTTCTTCAATTCGTTAAGCAGTTCGGCTTCCGGCACCTTGCGGATCATTTCGCCGTAACGAAACAAAAGGCCTTCGCCCCGGGCGCCGGCGATGCCGATGTCGGCTTCGCGCGCTTCGCCCGGTCCGTTGACGGCGCAGCCGAGCACGGATACCTTGATCGGAACCTTCAGATTGGCAATGTAGGCTTCCACTTCGTTGGCGATGGAAAACAGATCGATATCCAGCCGGCCGCAGGTCGGGCAGGACACCAATGTAGCCGCATTGGAAATCAGACCAAACGTTTTGAGCAGTTCGCGGGCGACCTTCACTTCCTCCACCGGATCGGCGCTCAGCGAGATGCGCAGCGTCGAGCCGATGCCCATCGACAGCAGCGCGCCGATGCCGGCCGCGCTCTTCACGGTTCCCGAGAACAGCGTTCCGGCTTCCGTGATCCCCAAATGCAGCGGATAAGGAATCACTTCCGCCGCTTTCGTATAAGCCGCGATCGCCATCGGGACGTCGGAGGCTTTAAGCGACACGATGATGTCGTGGAAGTCCAAGTCCTCCAGAATGCCGATATGGAACAAGGCGCTTTCCACCATCGCTTCCGGTGTCGGATAGCCGTATTTCTCCAGCAGGTGATTCTCCAACGACCCGGCGTTGACGCCGATCCGGATCGGGATCCCCCGCTCCTTGCAGGCCTTCACCACGGCCTCCACCTTCTCGCGGCGGCCGATATTGCCCGGATTGATCCGCACCTTGTCGATACCGTTCTCAATCGCCATAAGCGCCAGCTTGTAGTTGAAATGGATATCGGCGACGAGCGGGATGTGGATTTGCTTCTTGATTTCCTTGATCGCCGCAGCCGCTTCCTCATTATTCACCGTCACGCGCACCAGTTGGCAGCCCGCTTCTTCCAAACGGTGGATCTCGGCTACCGTAGCGGCCACATCCGCCGTTTTGGTCGTGCACATGCTTTGGATGATGACTTCGTTGCTGCCGCCGATCGTCAGGTTTCCGACTTTGACCGGCCGCGTATCTTGTCTCAAGAATGTCATTTCAGGTCTCTCCCAAACGATCAAAGCTCCACCCCTGCAAAGGGGCGCTCATAGAAGCGACCCTTAACGCAAAGGTGGAGAACCTTGACATCTATTTTGTCGCGCTATCCGGCCGCATCAGCCTTATGCGCTCTCTTCCTGCTTTTTGTTTTTCTTCTTGGCCAGTTCCGGGCTGGTTTTCTCCACAACGACTTTTTCGGTGATGACGCAGTCCGCAATATCGTCGCGGGACGGCACTTCGTACATCACGTCCAGCATAATGCCTTCGATGATGGCGCGAAGTCCGCGCGCGCCGGTATTGCGTTTGATCGCTTCGCGCGCAATCGCCTCAAGCGCTTTGGGCTCAAACGTCAAGTTGACGTTGTCGAGCTCAAGCAGCTTCTGGTACTGTTTGACCAGCGCGTTTTTCGGTTCGGACAAAATCCGTACAAGCGTTTTTTCATCCAGCGGCTCGAGCGTCGAGATGACCGGCAAACGCCCTACGAATTCCGGGATCAACCCGAATTTGAGCAAATCCTCCGGCAGCACCATCGACAAATATTCGCCCGGCTTCAATTCTTTTTGACCGTCGTTCATCGCGTTAAAGCCGATCACTTTTTTGCCGATCCGGCGTTTGATCATCTGCTCCAGGCCGTCAAACGCGCCGCCGCAAATGAACAAAATGTTCGTCGTATCGATTTGGATAAATTCCTGATGCGGATGCTTGCGTCCGCCTTGCGGAGGAACCGAAGCCACGGTGCCCTCCAAAATTTTCAGCAGCGCCTGCTGAACGCCTTCGCCGGAGACGTCGCGGGTAATGGACGGATTCTCCGATTTGCGCGCCACTTTATCGATTTCGTCGATATAAATGATGCCGCGTTCCGCTTTTTCCACATCATAATCGGCCGCTTGAATCAGCTTCAGCAAAATGTTCTCCACGTCTTCGCCGACGTATCCCGCTTCCGTCAGGGACGTCGCATCGGCGATCGCGAACGGAACGTTCAAAATTTTCGCCATCGTTTGCGCGAGCAGCGTTTTGCCGGAACCGGTCGGCCCGAGCAGCAGGATGTTGCTCTTTTGCAGCTCCACGTCTTCGATCTTGCTTTGCGTGTTGATCCGTTTGTAATGATTGTAAACCGCTACGGACAACGATTTCTTCGCTTGCTCCTGGCCGATGACATACTGGTCCAAAATATCGCGGATTTCCTTCGGTTTCGGGATTTCCTTGAGGTCCAGTTCCTCTTCGTGCCCGAGCTCCTCCTCCACGATCTCCGTGCACAGCTCGATGCATTCGTCGCATATATAAACGCCCGGTCCGGCTACAAGCTTGCGTACCTGCTCCTGCGATTTGCCGCAGAACGAGCATTTCAATTGTCCTTTTTCGTCATTGAATTTAAACATGTAAACACCCCTTTATGATTTAATGGGCTGATGTGATGACCTTGTCGATAATCCCGTAGTCCTTAGCCTCTTCCGCGCTCATGAAGAAGTCACGGTCTGTATCGCGCTCGATTTTCTCAAGGGGCTGACCCGTCCGCTCCACATAAATCTGGTTGAGCTTCTGTCTCGTCTTGATAATCCAGTCGGCATGAATTTTAATATCCGTCGCCTGACCGCGAACGCCTCCAAGCGGCTGATGAATCATGACTTCACTGTTGGGCAGGGCAAAACGTTTGCCAGGCGCCCCGGCCGTAAGGAGCAGCGATCCCATGCTCGCAGCCATTCCTACGCAGATCGTGGACACGTCAGGCTTGATGTATTGCATCGTATCATATATACCCATCCCGGCAGTGACAGAACCACCCGGCGAATTAATGTACAGGTGAATATCTTTCTCAGGGTCTTCGGCCGCCAAAAACAACAGTTGGGCAATCACGAGATTGGCAACTTCATCATCAATAGCGTTGCTGAGAAAAATGATGCGATCTTTAAGAAGTCTTGAATAGATGTCGTAAGATCGTTCTCCCCGATTCGTTTGTTCTACGACCATAGGTACCAGACTCATGCGACCAACCTCTTTTCTTTTTCAGATTCACTTTCGGTTTACAGAAACATTCTACCATGTTCAAAGCCTCATGTCATTTTTCACACGATACAGTTTATGTTGATTTCTACACATTATATAACCGCCGGCTTGTCCGGTGCCAATTGGAAATAAATGTATCGGTAAATGATGAAAAATTAAGGCACGCATTTGTATACGTGCCCTAACGTTTATCTTGATGTATCTCATGGGAGGCTTGTCTGTCTATAACCGAGAACGCCTCGCGGCGAGACTATTCCTCGTCCTTAGCCTCTTCCGCTTCTATTTTGTCGGCGTCAGCTTTCGATTCGGCCGCCTTCGTCGATTTTTTCGCCGTTTTCTTGGCTGCCGGTTTGCTTCCTTCTTTCGCTTTCGGCGCTTCCGCTTGATCGGCCGGAACTTCTTTGCTGTTCTCCAGCAGGAAATCGATCGTCTTGCGGATCAGAATTTCATCATTCAAGCTGTCCAGCGAACGATTGGCCGCCAAAATGTTGCGGATTTCTTCCGGCGTGCGTTTGTAAGCTTCGGCCATTTCCGCCAGCTCTTTATCAACGTCTTCTTCCGTCACTTTGATCTCTTCGGCTTTGGCGATTTGCTCCAGCACCAAATTGTTGCGAACGCGTTTTTGAGCGTCGTCTTTCATTTGCGCTCTCATATCGTCAACCGTTTGACCAGAGAAACTCAGGTACATCTCCAGATTCATGCCCTGGGAACGAAGACGGTTGTCGAAATCGCGCAACATGTTCTCCACTTCATTGTTAATCATCGCTTCCGGAATTTCCACTTCCGCACTTTCGCCGACTTTGTCGACGAGAGCCGCTTCACGGGCGCCCTTGGCTTCTTGTTCCTTGCGGGTTTGCAGCTGTTTCTTCAAGTCCTCTTTGAACTCGTCCAGCGTATCGAATTCGCTGACATCCTTCGCAAATTCATCGTCAAGCTCCGGGAGCTGTTTGCGTTTGATCTCATGGACTTTAACTTTAAATACAGCTTCCTTGCCGGCCAATTCTTCAGTATGGTAAGCTTCCGGGAAAGTCACGGTAATGTCCTTGAAATCGCCGGTAGCCATGCCCACGACTTGATCCTCGAAGCCAGGGATAAACGAATTGCTTCCAAGCTCCAGGGAATGACGCTCTGCCTGGCCGCCTTCAAACGGAACGCCGTCAACGAAACCCTCGAAGTCGATAACAGCGATATCGCCATTCTTCGCAGCTTCTTCGTCGATGACAATCAGTTCGGCATGGCGCTGTTGCAGACGCTCAAGCTCTTCGTTCAGCTCATCTTCGGTAACTTCCGCGTTGACCGAAGGTACTTCGACGCCTTTGTAATCGCCAAGCTTCACTTCCGGTTTAACCGTCACTTTCGCTTTAAACTTGAACGGCTGCCCTTTGGCAAACTGCTCAACGTCCACTTCCGGGCGATCCACCGGGAAAATCTCCGCTTGATCGACGGCTTCGCTGTATACTTCAGGAAGCAAAATGTCGATAGCGTCCTGATACAGACTTTCCACGCCGAAACGTGCTTCAAAGATCGGGCGAGGCACCTTGCCTTTACGGAAGCCAGGTACATTCGTTCTTTTCACCACTTTTTGAAACGCTTTATCGAGTGCGGCGGCTACACGTTCCGCTTCCACTTCGACCTCGAGAACGCCGAGGTTCTTCTCTATCTTTTCCCAGGTTGCTTTCATTTTATGCCTTCCCCTCCAAATTTCACAATATACTAAAATACTGAAACCGAATCGCGTATAAAACAGCTATCATGGTTCCAGTATAGCTGTCCCTATGAACACGATCAGAATAACCATTATATTATAAACAACAATACATCTTTTTACAAGAGCAGATCGTAGAGCCGATTTTAAAGCCGATCGTTGAGCCAAACATTCGCCCGCGGCGCCTATCTTTCCTGAACACCGCTCACCGCCACAACCTGGCGGATAGATCGGCTAACCTGCTCAAACCGAAGCCTATGTTCATCGGTAATCCCGTACAACGCGCGGATTTCCTCGTCGGTTTTGCCGTCCGGCAGGCTGTCCGCGACCAGCTGGTGAAGCGCCGCCGCCCAAATGTCGATAATCGTATCGTCACCGTCGATCAGCGAACGATAGTCCCTTCCGCCGTACAAACTCATCACAATTTGCGACCACAGCTCCTGGGCAAAATAAAACAAAGTTGGATCGTGCACCTGAGTCTGCTCCCCCACCCTTTCGGGCACTTCCTGCACGGCCGGAGGGAATTCATCGGGTTTCAGCGGAACCGACTCGAAGTCAATCTCCACCTTTTCCCCTGCGCGCTCGATGGCAAGCGTCCCCACCGTGCCGCGGCGGCGCAGCGTCTGCAGCACCCGATACTGAAGCAGCGGATGGAGCTCCTCTTGATGCAACCATTCGGTCAGCGCCTCGTCCACTTCCGGACGATCCAAATAAGCAAGCTGGTCCAAAGCCAAAAGGGTTTGCTCGGACAACGGCTTATCTATTACCGCGCTCAGCAGTTTGCCGGCATATTCCTGATCCTGTTCGAGCTTCGCCTCGACATGACGTCTGGCCAACGATTCTTCCGTCTCATAGCCGTCATCCTCCGCGGCCGGTGAACCGTTCTGAAGCTCGGGAAAAGCGTCGGTAAGCCACTCCAGCAGTGCCCGCCATTCTTCATAGTGGCGCGGATCTTCCCCCTGGCACTGCAGCAGAAACCTCAAAAGATCCGCGGCTTCCCCGTATCTCTCGGTTTCCAGCATCCGGGTCAGTTCGATTTGGTAGTAATCGAGCGTTTTCGGAAACAATACGATGTTGTCCTTCTCATCGGGTCGAAAATGGCTGATAAGGGCACCTCCTTTCTTCCGCACTGCATTAATTGAGATTATAGCATAGACCCGGTCCAAGGCAAAAATCCCGGAGTTTACCTTGGAGTTAACCCTCGAGTTAAACTCGCCGCCGCCCCCCTCGTCCAATTCATCGGGTAAACCGAGGGGGCGATAAACAAAAGCTTGCTAAGAAAGTTGGGTCCGAAACGATGGGGGATGATACGGGAAGGCGCAGCTGCGAGTAGCCCTCTCAAGCGAATAACCAGCGAACATCTAGCGAATATCTCGAGCGGGCCGTATTTCTAACGGTTGCATTCACCGTTATTTCGATTAAATCAAGAATGGATTGGCCACCAGGTCTTGTGGTCAACACCGATTTCGAGGATGAGCCAAAAAACTGCGATTAAGTGCAAAATTTATATTGCTAACCCAAGCATCCTGTGATACAATAATTTTTGCTTGTAAATTTTATTTTATTTTGTCTCAGTAGCTCAGCTGGATAGAGCAACGGCCTTCTAAGCCGTCGGTCGGGGGTTCGAATCCCTCCTGGGACGTATTAAAGCTCTCTTCGGAGAGCTTTTTTGTCGTACAAAGGGGTAAGAGCTCCTTGAGAAGGTTCACCGTAGTAAACCAACCGCGTTAGCTGGTGGAGTCTTGATCGGTAGCGAGAGTACACCAAATGGGACAATTTTGCTAAGTAAGTAGAACCATAAACAGGCTTGCGGTAACAACTAACGGCTTCAACTTTTTTAGCAACCTCCCCCCGACTTGTCACCTAAATATTAACAAACGGAAAGCTATTTGCCCAGCGCCTCTTCAACCCTATCCAGCCATTCGTTAACCAGCGCATCGAACACATTCTTCTGCTCGATCTGCAGATTATGTCCTGCCCGATCCAGAACGGCAAACGTGCCGCGCGGAAATAAATTAAGCAGGCGAAGCGCATCCGCATATCCTACCGACGCGTCCTGCCTCCCAAGCAGGAATAGCGCCGGACCCATAAATTCCCGATCGATCGGAAAAGAGAATCCGTATTTCGCTTTGATTTTGGCCAAAAAAGCCTCATCCGCGATTTTACAGCCCGTGACTATTTCATCCGCATATCTTGTCCAAGTGTACCGATCCAATACGACTCCCATCGACCTGAAGTCTTCGTATTCTTCCTTGCCAAGCGCTGACACCAATTCCGGATCCTCATGAAAGATCGTATGTACGGGTAAAATCCGGTCTTCCTTTTCCGGTACGATCATCGGGCAAATCAAAGCCGCCCCCTCAACCCGTTCGGGCAGCCGGGCGATAATTCCCCTCGTCAAATAACCCCCGTACGACTCCCCGGCGATAAGAAAACGGGAATCAGGCATGACTTTATCTATAAACTGCAGCACCGCTTCAAGCATTTCGTCCGTACCGGCAATTTCCTCATAGTCCCTGCTCTGACCCATGCCCGGCAGGTCGACATAAATCCTTCTCCACCCCGGTCTTTCGGAAAAAACGGGCTCCATACACCCGCTCATCAGCCGATGGTCCGGCGTAAATCCGTGGATCATCAGGATCGGCCGCCCTGTCCCGATCTCCTCATAATAAAGCTCCGCCTGCTTCACTTTGCAATACGGCATATTACCATCACTTCCCTTTAAGTTGATTTCATAATCATATTACGAATGTATGTTCCTGTCCAGTTACACTATTCATGTTGCCGCAAAGGGGAATTGTCCGCGCGTTTCTTCATATTATATTCTGGCGACAATTCCATCCATGATCCCATCGCTCCCGTTTTATTTTTTCTAACTATATAACAGGGAGCAAAAAGGTAGAACCGCCGCGGGAAGGAGCGAGCTATCCACCGCCGGGCTTACGCCGACCGGCTGAACTAAACACTTGCTTAGTCAAAAAAACACCCGCCCCAAAACCAAGGCGGATGTCCCAAAAGTTAAACCGGCTTATAAGTGATTACCGCTGCTGCAAACTTTGGATCGCAGATGTAAGTATGCCGCAGGAATGCTCGAATTTATGCCGCTCCTCCTCCGCCAAATTCAGCTCCAAAATCTCCACAATACCGCCACCGCCGATAATGGCCGGCACCCCGGCGCATACCCCGGATTGCCCGTATTCGCCCTCAAGGACCGCGGACACGGCGATAATTTTGTGCTCGTCG
Source organism: Paenibacillus sp. FSL R5-0527 (assembly GCF_038008055.1). NCBI lineage: Bacteria > Bacillati > Bacillota > Bacilli > Caryophanales > Paenibacillaceae > Paenibacillus > Paenibacillus sp. FSL R5-0527. Next base: position 6,247,651 of record NZ_JBBOYI010000001.1, read on the forward strand.
TTCAGAATCGAACGGACGATAAAGCTAAGCGCGTTGCCGATGCCGAATTGCGTATTGCCTTTACGGGTAAAAATCTCCCAGCCGGCATCCTTCGTTTTCTTGGCAATTTCGTCCAAATCGACATGGCGAAAACGCTCTTTGTGCTGGTCGAGAATGTGCAGCAGCGGTTTGCCGCCGATCGTCACATGCGACCATGCCACAAACTGCGAATCGCCGTGCTCGCCCAACACATAGCCGTTAACGCTGCGCGGATCGATGGAAAACACTTCCGACAGCAGCGTTTTAAGCCTGGCCGAATCGATCGAAGTGCCGGTGCCGATCACCCGGTTCCGCAGAAAACCTGACACCTGGCGTACAATATACGTAACAATATCAACCGGGTTGGCTGCGACGACAAAAATGCCGTCAAACCCTCCGTCCACAAGCCGGCTGACGATATCCCGCGTAATTTTTTCCGCGTCCCCAAGCACATCCAGCCTCGTTTGCCCCGGCTTCGGATTTGCTCCGGCCGTAAGCACCACAACATCAACGTCACGACAGTCCTCCAAACGCCCGGCAACGACCTTCGTGCGCGTCGAGGTAAAATCCATGCAATGAGACAAATCGAGCGCATGCGCCACCGCACGGTCATAGGTCCGGTCGATCATCATAATTTCCTCGCTGATGGATTGGTTAATCATGGAATAGGCACAAGCCGTGCCGACCAATCCGGAACCCACAATGGCCACCTTTCTGAACTTTTTTTCCATCTCTCCGCCTCCTGCCCTTCTCTTTGCTATATCTTATTCTCTAAACTATAACTGGAAGCCCAATATATGTGAAAATAATTGACATCATATTATCTTCCCTCAAATGCGTCTTCAAGATGATGGGGGAAAGTTGACGTAGAGCAGCCAAGCATCAGGAGAGTATAAGAAAAACGCCAGACAGGTATTTCTCAGCCTGACGGTCTCACATGACCCTGATCGGCTGTTTGGGCTGCTTCGTTGATCAAATCGAGCAGCTGTTGTAAGTCAACCTGCCAATCAAGTCGGCACCAGGTGAGGGGCTGTCTAAAGGGTCCGTGTCTTGGTGGGGTCCCTGCCTGCTGCCGGCCTTTGCACGATTATCCCTTTTGTTCATGGAGCAGGGAGCAGGGGGTGGCTAGAGCAAAGGTTCCAGAAAAAGAGAGAAGAGAAGAAAAAAACAAAAAAGATGAGGGGAAAAATGAGGCGGTTCAGGTGAGATTTTTGGCTTGATAAGGGAACGTGCGTTTGGTATAATGAAATAAATAGAACTTATGTTCGCATTCTGTTTCTCTGCTGCCTGATCAAAAGGGATAATCGTGCAAAGTCTCCGGACAACAAGTGTTGATCTGCCGCCCACCCCGCTTCCCTATCCTCAAGCTTTCAACGCAGGGGTTCAAGCTGATTTTTGCTCTGGTCGCACCAAAAGTTGAGCTATAAGTCTATAATGTCAAAAAAAACCGCCGGGATCCCTCCCGGCAGTTAAGCTAAATGATCAAGATTCCTATTAATTTTTCATCCGCGGGTCCAAGGCGTCGCGCAAACCGTCGCCCATCAAGTTGAAGGCGAGCACGGTGAGCATGATCGACACCCCCGGGAAAATAACCGTCCACGGAGCCGTGGCGATAAATTGCCGCGAGTCGGACAGCATTTTACCCCATTCCGGTGCCGGCGGCTGCGCGCCAAGGCCAAGGAAACCAAGCGCGGCGGCTTCAATAATCGCCGTGGCGATGCCGAGCGTGCCCTGCACGATGATCGGCGTTAAGCTGTTCGGCAGGATGTGCCGCAGCAGAATGCCGCTGTTCTTCATCCCGATCGCCCGCGCGGCCGTAATGTACTCTTCGTTTTTCAAGCTGAGCACCTTGGCGCGGACCAGGCGGCCGTACGTCGGAATGTTGACGATCGCGATCGCGTACAGCGCGTTTTGCAGCGACGGGCCGAGGATGGCGACGATGGCGATCGCCAGCAGAATGCTCGGAAACGCGAGCAGGATATCAAACAGGCGCGAGATGATCATATCGATCCATTTCCCGTAAAACCCGGCGAGAATCCCGAGAATCGTGCCGAGGATAATCGAACCGATAACGGAAAACGTGCCGACCCACAAGGAAATCCGCGCCCCGTACAGCACCCGCGTAAACAGGTCGCGCCCCAGGTCGTCCGTTCCGAACCAATGCTCGGAGGACGGTGGTTTTAAGCGGTCCCCCAGCTCCTGGGCCTTAAAATCATAAGGCGCAATCACGGGGGCCAGCAGCGCGATGATGACAAACAGCACAATCATGATCAGACCGATCATGGCGATTTTATTTTTGCGGAACGTTCTCCACGCATCCCGCCAAGGCCCGGAAACCTTTTCGGCCTGAATGGCGGAGTTGCCGCCTGTGCTTGCAGTGATTTGAGCCATGGTTTCCCTCCTTTACCGATAGCGAATGCGTGGATCGACCGCGGCGTACAGCAAATCCACAATCAGATTGATGAAGACGAAAATAAAAGCGATGATCAGAATGCCGGATTGAATGACCGGATAATCGCGCGAGCTGATCGCATCGTAGATATAACGTCCTACGCCCGGCCAGGCGAAAATCGTTTCCGTCAACACCGCGCCGCCGAGCAGTGCCCCGGTTTGCAGGCCGATGACCGTCAGCACCGGAATAAACGCATTTTTAAGCGCATGCTTGTAGACGACGACGAATTGCGATAACCCCTTGGCTTTCGCCGTGCGGACAAAATCCGAATTCATGACCTCCAGCATGCTTGAGCGCGTCATCCGGGCGATCACCGCCATCGGAATCGTGCCCAGCGCCACGCTCGGCAAAACCAGGTGCTTGATCACCGTCCACAGCTGATCCCAACGGCCGGCTATAATCGTGTCGAGCACATACAGATTTGTCACGGTTTCCACCGGATCGCGCTGATTCATGCGGCCGATCGAAGGGAGCCAGTGGAGCTTCAAGGAGAAGATCCACTGTTCCATCAGACCGAGCCAGAAAATCGGCATCGACACCCCGATAAGCGCAATCAGCATGCAAATGTAGTCAAACCAGGAGTTTTGCTTCCACGCGCTAATGATCCCGGCGTTTACCCCAACGATGATGGCGAACAGCATCGCCGAAATCGTCAGCTCCGCGGTGGCGGCCAGATACGGCATGATCTCTTGGGAAATCGGCACTCTCGTGCGGATCGATTGCCCCAGGTCGCCCTGCAGCAAATCTCCCATATACGTAAAGTACTGCTGATACCACGGATTGTTTAAGCCCAGTTGTTCCCGAAGCGCCTCTTTGGACTGCTCCGTCGCTTTCTGCCCCAGAATGGTTTCCGCAGGATCACCGGGAATCGCATGGATAATGGAGAATACGATAATCGTCATTCCGATCAGGACAGGAACCATGATTAACAATCGTTTAAAAATGTAGGCTTTCAAGTTAAGGCTCACCTGCCAGAGGCGTTAACAACAACGCCCGTTATTCGAAATAAATGTTGCTGTAGTACTCTGTCCCTGTCGGAGACGGAACGTATCCTTTTACATTGGCTTTGGCTGCAAGCAGCGGCGTCGTATGCACGAGCGGAATCCACGGTGCATCGGCTTTGATGATTTCCTGGGCTTTTTTGTACAGCTCTTCGCGTTTCGATTGCTCGGTTTCAACTTGCGCCTGCTTCAAAATCTCGTGCAGCTCATCGTTGGCGTAATAGCTGTAGTTGTTGGACGGAATGGCGTCTTTGTCCAGCAGCGTGTACAGGAAGTTGTCCGGGTCGCCGTTGTCGCCTTGCCATCCGAGCATGTAGATGTCGTCTTTTTCACCGGCTTGCGCATCGTCAATATAGGTCGCCCATTCCGGAGATTCGATGTTCACTTTAACGCCGATTTTTTCGAAATCCGCTTGAATAACTTCGGCTACTTTCTTGCCGTCAGGCATGTAAGGACGGGATACCGGCATCGCGTAGAACGTATACTCGCCCGGCAGGCCGTTCGGGTAGCCGGCTTCCGCCAGCAGTTGCTTCGCTTTTTCCAAATCGTATTCGTAATCCTGAATGCTGTCGTTGTAGCCCCACAGGGACGGCGGCATCGGGTTTTTGGCCGGCTGGGCCTGGCCCGCGAAGAAAGCGTCGATGATTCCTTGTTTATTTACGGCATAGCTAAGCGCTTGTCTTACTTTTACGTTGTTAAACGGTTCTTTCTTCAGGTTGAAGCCGACGTAACCCACGTTGTTGGACGGACGTTCGATTTTTTGCAGATCCGGGTTGCTTTCCAGCGTGGCCAGATCGTCCGGGGTCAAGTCTTCCATCAGGTCGATTTCACCGCTTTGCAGTGCATTAAAGCGCGCGGAGTTGTCCGGGATCGAACGAACGATAACTTTGTTCAGCTTCGGAAGCCCTTCCTTCCAGTAGTTCGGGTTCTTTTCCAAGGTGATCGAATCGTTGCGTTTCCACTCTTTGAACACAAACGGCCCCGTGCCGACCGGTTCGTTTTTGAAGTTTTCCTTCTTCTCTTGAATCGCCGTTGGGCTGGCAATCCCAAACGAGGTCATGGCCAGATTTTGCAGGAAAGGCGCCTGCGGCTGATTCAGCGTGAATTCCACCGTATTGTCGTCGATAGCTTTGACTTCTTTAATGACGCGTTTGCCGTCCGGACCAAACATCGAGTCGTAATAATCGAAAGAGTCCCCTTCAAACTTGTATTCGCTTTTCGGATCGGACCAGCGCGTGAAGTTAAAGACGACAGCTTCGGCGTTGAAGTCGGTTCCATCATGGAACTTGACGCCTTGGCGCAGCTTGAACGTGTATTTGAGGCCGTCTTCGGAAACCGTCCATTCCTCGGCGAGGGACGGCTGCACTTCCGTTGTTCCTTCCTTGTACTCCAGCAAGGAATCAAACACCTGGTGCGTAATTTTAAGCGATTCGCCGTCGGTGACGATCGAAGGATCCAGGGATGCGGAATCGCCGCCGCGTCCGACGATCAATGTATCCTGCGCGGATCCTGCCGGAGCTTCCGCTCCCGTGTTCGCCCCCGTATTTGTGCCTGCGGCTTTGTTGCCTCCGCCGCCGCTGCCGCCGCAGCCCGTCAAGGCAACGGCCATGCTCAGCATCAATAGCAAAATGACACTGCTCCATCTCTTTGCTTTCATAAGTGTGGCTCCCTTCTTGACATTGAATATATGGGTTTGTTTATATGAAGCCGGACGTTTGTGCCGGCTATAAACCATTTATGCCTTTTGAGTAAACAGGTGGCAGGCCGTCAGATGGCCGGCTTCCGTTTCCGCGAGGTCGGGCCGTTTCGAACGGCAAACGTCCATCGCCATCGGACAGCGCGTATGAAAGGCGCAGCCGACCGGGGCATTCGCCGGACTTGGCACTTCTCCCTGCAAAATAATCCGCTCGGGCTTTTTGTCCGGATCCGGTTCCGGCACCGCGGACAACAGCGCCTGGGTATATGGATGCTGCGGCGCGGAATACAGCTTGTTTTTCTCGGCGATCTCCACAATCCGTCCGAGATACATCACCGCGACCCGATCGCAAATATGCTTCACCACGCTGAGATCATGCGCGATAAAAATGTAGGTCAGGCCGAATTCCTCCTGCAAATCCTGCAGCAGGTTGATCACCTGCGACTGAATCGAAACATCCAGCGCCGAGACCGGTTCGTCCGCCACGATCAGCTTCGGCTGGAGCGAAAGCGCCCGGGCGATGCCGATCCGCTGCCGCTGTCCGCCGGAAAATTGATGCGGATACCGCTGCAGATGGCCTTGCGTCAAACCGACGACATCGATCAGCCGGTCGATGATGTTCCGGCGTTCTTTCGCGTCGCCGACGCCATGCACAATGAGCGGCTCCTCCAAAATGCGCTGTACGGTGTGGCGGGGATCCAGCGACGAAAACGGATCCTGGAACACGATTTGCATATCTTTGCGTTTTTTGCGCAGTTCCTCCGGGGAAAGCGCGGTGATATCCTCGCCGTTAAAAATGACGCGCCCGTCCGTCGGTTCGATCAGCCGCAGCAGCGAGCGGCCGGTGGTTGATTTGCCGCAGCCGCTTTCGCCGACAAGCCCAAACGTTTCGCCTTTTTGCACCGTAAACGAAATATCGTCGACCGCTTTGACGAACTGCTGTTTGGACTTACCGAACATCCCCCCGCCGATCGGGTAATATTTTTTCAGATGCTCCACTTGCAGTAATGGTTCGCTCATACGACATCCTCCTGTGGCGTTTCATGCAGCCAGCACCGGCAGCTGTGGGCCGTTTCGTATTCCCGCAGCTCGGGAAGCTGCGTGAGGCATGCCGGCATTGCATGCGGGCAGCGATCGGCGAAGCGGCAGCCCTGCATTTGCGTGCTAAGCACAGGAACGTTGCCGGGAATCGAAAACAGCCGTTTCCGCTGCTCATCCATGCGCGGCACCGATTTGATGAGCCCTTGCGTGTACGGATGCAGCGGGTTTTTGAAAATATCGTGCACGCTGCCTTCCTCGACGACCTTCCCCGCGTACATGACGGCCACGCGATGGCACATCTCGGCCACGACGCCGAGGTCGTGGGTAATCATCATCACAGCCGTTCCGTTTTCCTCGTTCAGGCGCCGGATCAGGTCCAGAATCTGCGCTTGAATCGTCACGTCCAGCGCTGTCGTCGGTTCATCGGCGATCAGCAGCTCCGGGCTGCAGGAAATCGCCATGGCGATCATCACCCGCTGGCGCATGCCTCCTGACAACTGATGGGGATACTCGTCGATAATCGCTTCCGGCCTTGGAATGCCGACCTTTTTCAACATATCGATCGTATGCGCCCGGGCTTCCTTTTTGCTGAGCCCCTTGTGCAGGCGGACCGTTTCCCCGATTTGCTGCCCGATCGTATACAGCGGATTCAGGGACGTCATTGGCTCTTGAAAGATCATCGAGATCGCGTTGCCGCGAATCGAACGCATTTCGCGCTCCTTCAGCGGAACGATATCCCGGCCTTTGAAAAAAATCGACCCTCCGACGATTTTGCCCGGAGGTTGCGGAATCAGTTTGAGCACGGACAACGAGGTCACGCTTTTTCCGCAGCCCGATTCGCCGACGACCCCCAGCACTTCGCCGGGATTCACATACAAATTCACGCCGTCCACAGCGGGGATTTCGCCGCGGTCGGTGAAAAAATGAGTATGCAAATCCTCAATTTGCAAAATGGGTTGAATCATGTAATAGCCTCTTTTCATGAAAAATTAAAGCTTGCAGCTACTTGAAAAATTTTGCGGAGCTTCATGAATATTTTTCATAATGTCCACATATAAAGGACTAGTGTTTATGTACCCTAACTTGCTGCAATTCGTTAAAGTAGCAGGATGCCCCTTCCCGATAGCTGCTTGTTTGACAACAAAAACCACCGCCGATAAGTCCTTCATTGGTGGACATATGTTTACGGATGCTTCTTCGCTGCATTCAAGTAAAGCGAAATTGTGACAAACAATCGAACTATGGTCAATTGAAGGTTTAAAAAATCCGCTAAACGAACAAAAAACGGCTTGTTTAGTAACTTTACAGTATTTTTACATGATAGACAATAGAAAATTTATAAGATGTCAAGTCTGTGGAAGGTTTTTTCTATCGAAGCTATAATCGTTGGTGACGTAAATGACGTAAATTGAGTTGTCCGCTCCATTTAGGTAGAATAAAGAAGAATGCTGTTTTGGCGTATGTTTCGCCATATTCTACGGAGGAAGGTGAAAAGATGAACATCTATGATTTTGAAGTTCGGACGATTGACGGCAAAGCCATGACCCTTAAAGCTTTCGAAGGGAAAGTGCTGCTGATCGTAAACACGGCCAGCGCCTGCGGTTTGACTCCGCATTACGAGGGCCTGCAGCGTCTTTATGACACGTATAAAGAACAGGGGTTTGTTGTGCTCGGTTTTCCTTGCAATCAATTTGCCGAACAGGAACCGGGGACGGAGGAAGAAATCAAAGCTTTCTGTGAGACCCGATACCAGGTCACCTTTCCGCTTTTCAGCAAAATCGACGTTAAGGGCGAGCAAGCCCACCCGTTGTACCGATACTTGGTCGAAAATACACCGGAGCCTTACAAAACCGGAGATATCGAATGGAATTTCGTTAAATTTTTGATCGACCAAAAAGGCCGAATCGTCAAGCAATACAGCGCACGCACCGAACCGAGCGCGATCGAGCCGGATATCCGCGGGCTGCTGGGCGCCGCTGAGACCGAGTAACTTCGACGTCGAATCCACTTCTTGACCTGCCTCGTGATAAGAAGATGACTTTTTGAACAACCTCTAAAATTTATAAGAAGACAATCCGCCCGGATTTCGATATAATTTGAGATATATCGACAGAGCTGGGGGCCATCATTTAGATGTCTACAAAAAGAACCGATCCTTTTCGCTACACTTTGACGCCGCCTTTGGCCTGTAAGATGGAGATTACGCATATCGACGATATGCCTCTTCAAAGCAAGCCGGCAACGGTCGATCTCATCGACATCAACAAATCGGGATGCCGAATCGGGACCGGCCTCAATTTGCACGCTTCCAACCACCAGATCCGGGCGGCCGTTCACGTTCAACTGAACGAGAACCTATGCGTGTACAACGGCGAAATTCGCTGGCAGGAGGAGATCGAGCCGGCCATGTTCCATTATGGACTGTCTCTGGAGCTAAGTCCTGACGAGAAGGAGCAGTTAAACATCGAACTGCGCTCGCTGGCTGCTTCCGGACGGATTGTCGTTCTCTAAACGCGCCTGGCGGATGCTGTGGGAGGATATACTTGATCTTCCCACGGCAAAGGTGTATAATACTTATTGCTCGGCAAAATGCGGGTGTAGTTCAATGGTAGAATGCCAGCTTCCCAAGCTTGAGGCGAGGGTTCGATTCCCTTCACCCGCTCCATAATTGACTAAAGATAAGCACACTAACTGATGGTTACTCAACTATTAGAAGGTGTGCTTTTTTGGTATGCTAGTAAACCGTTAGCGCCGCCATGCTACTTCTATGGCAAAATATGCTATAATCCATACTAAGAGTGATAGGAAAGGCTTGCAAGGGCGGTCGGCGCATCTTCCGGAGGGGAGGTGAGGCCATGGAGGTTTATCAAGCTTTGTCTCTAATGTTCATGTTCGGCATGTTCATTGTAGCTTTGCTGACTTACCTCAAAAAGAAATAGACCGCCCTAGGGGAAGGTTGCGGTCTAATTTCTAAATCATCCCTATTTAAGTCTGCCGCCCTTAAAAGCGGCTATTACTCGAAGGAGTCGTATCGCAAGTACGGCTCCTTTTAATGTCTTCATTTTAGCATTTCATGTAGTGTCTTTCAATGACACATGATATTTTTTACATAGTTTATGTAAATAAGGAGAGCAACGATGGAGCAACGCATTCTTCTGGTGGACGATGAAACCGGCATTCTCGATATGCTGGAAACGATCTTGAGCAAAGAAGGGTTCCGGTCTATTGAACGGGCGGAAACAGGACAAAGGGCGCTGCAGTTAGTTGAAGCGTTAGAGCCGCAGCTGATTGTCCTTGATGTGATGCTGCCCGATATGAGCGGACTGGAGCTTTGTATGGAACTGCGCAAGAAAACGGAGGCGCCCGTGCTTTTTTTGACGGCGAAAACCTCGGACTACGATAAACTCGTGGGATTTGCCATGGGCGGCGATGACTATATCACCAAACCTTTTAACGCCCTGGAGGTTGTTGCGCGGATTAAGGCCCAGCTAAAACGCTGGCGGATGTGTTCGGGCCAGGGACGGCCAAAAACATTGGAATTTGCGGATTTTTGCATCAACACCGAGTCGTGCGAAGTGATCCGAAACGGACAACCTTTGGAAATGACGGCATTGGAATATTCGCTGCTGCTCTTTTTTGCCGAGCATCCGAACCGGATTTTTACCGCGGCCCAATTATATGAAAACGTATGGGGACAGCTGAACATGGGCGATGACAAAACCGTCGTGATGCATATTTCCAAGATCCGCAAAAAAATCGAGCCCGACGCCCAGGTGCCGAAATATATCAAGAACATTCGCGGACTAGGTTATAAATTCATCCCGCATAAACAGGGAGAGACCGGACAATGAAAACCTCGCTGAAAATGAGCATAAAAATCCTTGCCTTGATGGTAATCCCATTGATGGTTTATTTCCTTAGCTTAGGTTTGCTTACCAATCTTTTTAGTTTTGTCAAGCAAGCGGTCCCCGTACTCCGGGCTATGGACTGGGGAATTTTTCGCCACACCGCAACGCTTCTTTCCGGGGCGGCTGTGGCTTACTTGTTTTTTCTGTTAATCATAAAGCCTATTCTGCACATTATTCATTGGATTCAGGCGCTGTCGCAAGGAACTTTTCAGGAGCCTGCCGCAACCGGCTTTTTATTTAGCGGAACCCCGATTTTTCTGAAAAGCAAACAGTTTTTATACAAAGACCTCCTCATCCAGATGCAGATTTTGACGGACAAATTAAAACAAAGCGAAACGGACCGGAGGACGCTGGAAAAAAACCGCCGCGACTGGCTGGCCGGGATCACGCACGATCTGAAGACACCGCTGTCCTATATTCAGGGGTATGCTTCGATGATTGCCGCCGAGCGGTACAACTGGTCCGAACGCGAAGTGAAAACGTTTGGCGCCAAGATCGAACAAAAATCCATGCATATTCAAAAGCTGATCGACGATTTAAACGCATCCTTCCAATCCGAAAACGGGAAAATCACCTTGCAAAAAACGCGCACGGAAATGGTTGAATTTCTGCGGCGCATAACGTTGGATACGGCCAATTCTCCGCGCTCCGCAGAGTATGCTTTTGCTTATGAAACCGAGTTGGACACATGTTTTCTGGAAGCGGACAACGCGCTGCTGCAAAGGGCAATGCAAAACATCCTTGTCAATGCCGTCATTCATAATCCTCCGGGCACGGAAATTCGCATATCGGTGAGCAAGAAGCCCCATGTTTTTTGTATCCAGATTGCCGACAATGGGGCGGGAATGGACGAGGTAACCCGGAACAATCTGTTTGAAAGCTATTATCGGGGAACGCCAACGCACCAGCCGGCGGAGGGGTCGGGGCTCGGGATGGCGATCGCCCGCCAATTGATCGAGCTGCATGGCGGTTCGATCCGCGCGGAAAGCGCGCCGGAGCGCGGAACCTCCATTCTGATCGAATTGCCGCTGCCTTAATACGATTTTACTTAGATTTTACTTTCGTTTACTTGAGAAAAAGACTCATGCGCGATACTCCTGCTATAACAAGAAAAACAGGAGGAGAAGCTTGTGTCCGGATATATCATTGAAACAGGCGGCCTGACGCGGCGTTTCGGCGAACGCGTTTCCGTCGATCAGCTTAATTTGCGTGTTCCGGAAGGGAAAATCTACGGATTTTTAGGGGCGAACGGCGCCGGGAAAACAACGACCATTCGCATGCTGCTCAGCTTGATCCGGCCGGACGAAGGCACGATTCAAATCATGGGGCGCTCGCTTTCGCATCACCGCGAAGCCATTTTGCGAAATATCGGTTCATTGGTTGAAGCGCCTTCCTATTACGGGCATTTATCGGCCTATCAAAATCTTAAATTGATTGCGAAGCTGTTGGACTTGCCGGAAAGCAACATTCGCGAAGCCATGGATACCGTTCGGCTCACTCCCTATGCCAAGCAGACGGTCAAAGGATATTCGCTTGGGATGAAGCAGCGATTAGGCATCGCGCAAGCCTTGATCCGCAAGCCGCGGATATTAATACTGGACGAGCCGATCAACGGCCTTGATCCGGCCGGGATTCAAGAAATCCGCCATTTGCTGCTGTCGTTATCCCGCGAACAGGGGATAACCATTTTTTTGTCCAGCCGTATTTTGAGCGAGATCCAAGCCGTATCCGACTACGTGGGGATTATCCAGAACGGGAAATTGATTTTTCAAGACCGGATTCAGGAGCTTGAAAAGAGAAATAAGGTACGGCTGGCGATTATTGCGGACCGGCCCGATGAAGCGTACCGGGTGCTTGCCGGCGGCGGGGCGGAAATCGAGCGCTACGGGAGCCAGCTGCTGATTACGGTTACCGAGCGGATGAGCCAAGCTGACATCTTCAAGCTGCTTCAACCGTTCACCTTACACCAGGTCAAGGAAGTCACCGCATCCCTGGAGGAAATCTTTTTGCAGCTGACGGGGAGAGGGGAAAGCTTATGATGCAAAGGGCGCTTTCCGCCGAGTATCTGAAGATGAAAAAAATCTGCCTATGGATTCCGGTCATCAGCGCGGTTATTTTGCTGTTGTTCAGCTGCATGGAGTGGTACCTGTATTTTCGTCAGGGAGAAGCCGGCGTTTATACGGGGTTTAATGTGCTGTATATGTTTTTGTCCTTTACGATGCTGCTGACCATCTCCTTGTTGTGCAGCACCATGTCCGAACCGGAGCATCAAGCGCAAGGATTAAAGCTGCTGTTTTCCCTGCCCGTCAACCGAACGGCTTTCTATTTTGCCAAGGCGATCTGGATCGGGGCCTTGATGCTGGGATGCTGCGCGCTCATTATTGGCGGAACGGCAGGGATATGGCTCGCTTACACCGATTTGACACTTCCCTTCCCGTTTTTGGTTAAGCAGGTCCTGGGCTGCTTTGGCGCGTCCCTGCCGGTCCTGGGGATACAATTATTTCTGTCGCTCCGCTTCTCCAATCAGACATTCCCGCTGGCGGTCGGCGTGCTTGGCGCCATCTCCAGTCTGTTTATCGCCAGATTTGGCGGAACAGTCTTATATGTCCTGCCGTGGGCCTGCCCTTCCATGGCCAGCCCTTTTATCGGCGGGTATACCCATTGGATCATGCTGGGAGCCGGGTTGGGATTGGTTTTGCTTTGGGGCGGAGCCGCAGGCTTTCGCGCCATGGAGATCAAATAGGAGGAAGATGGATATGCTGAGTTTATTTTTTGCGGAAGCCGGAAAAGTCAGATGGCTGTTGATTTTATTGTTGATTCTCATGGACATAACGGCAAGCTTTGCGCTGGCCGCGGAACATGTCGCGTCTTTGACCGATTACTTTGCGCCCGATTGGACCACCCTTTATTTTCAAGCGGTTTCCTTCCACGGGATGTTTATTCTGCCGCTGTTCGCCGGCATATTTGCGGCATTCCTCTGCTTCTATGAACATAAAAACGGAGCGTGGAAGCAGCTGCTCACCCTGCCGTTTCCGCGCTGGAAAATCTATTTGTCCAAGTTTTTGATGCTGGTCGTTCTATTGGCGATCGCACAGCTTGCCTTTTTGGCCGGGTACCTGGCAACCGGAAGCCTCATTCATGTAGAGGGCGTTATTCCCTGGAAAACCGTACTGACCGGCGTGACCGGCGGATGGCTGGCAGCTTTTCCCCTGGCCATGCTGCAGATTTACCTGTCGACACGTTTCAAATCTTTCGGAATCGCCCTGTTGTTCAGCATCTCGGCGGTCATCCCGAATATTGTCATTACGGGTTTGGAAGGATTTATCGGGGCATGGTTCCCCTTCGCCCCGCCGTATTATGCCATGTTTCCGCAAGGACTGCCTCTCTCCCCAAGGCTGGAACCCGGTTCGTTTGTCCTGATTCTCGCCTTCACCTTCCTCGTCTATCTTGCGGCCGGTCTGCGGCATTTTGTGCGCAGGGATTGGATGTGAGCAACTATAAGCTAAAAAGAGGCCCGTATCTACGGGCCTCGAGAAATATCGAAGAAAACGTCCCAGGAACGATTCGAACGCTCGACCGACGGCTTAGAAGGCCGTTGCTCTATCCAGCTGAGCTACTGGGACACAAATATGAATAAAAAAGGATGCGTTAATTATTATAGCGCATCCTTTTTATTTTTTCAAAGCCGTTTTTACAAAAAAATCCGTCATTTGGGAGGAAGCTCATTAATCTTTGCCGCGATCGCCTCGTGGGCAAGCAAATTTTCCAGGAATAGCCGGCGCTGCTTAGCTGGCTCAGGCCAGCCGGTATCCCCGAAGTTTTCTTCGGCCACTTCCGCATAAGCCTGATGCATGTTGTTGTCGTACCAATCGATTTCCGGCTGGGCGTCGCTTCGGATCATGCGGATGATTTCCCAGCCGGCGCCTTGATCGGAACGGGCAATATAGACGAACAGATCGGGATCGCCTACCGCCCCCGGCCGCACCTGGATGACGGCGCAAGGACGCCCCAAATGCTCGTCCATCCGTCTGAATTCCGCGTCTTTGATGTAATACATGCTCGGTATCGTTCCTTTCCCGGAGCTTTAAATGGGCCAGAGCTTGCCCGGGTACCCCGCCCGCTCCAGCTGCTCCCTGGTCTCCGCCGTGCCCAGCCGGTAAATTTCCCGAAACAGGCCGCTCACAACGCTTTGATAGCTTTGGTTGACATCGCCTTCCGGCGTATCCGGCCAAGGAAAGGTGAAGGCCAAAAAAGTGCTTTCTTCCTTCTCGTCAAGCTGACCGAGCAGGTGCTTTAACGTATCGGCTTCCTCCGAGGTTGCCTCGACCGCCCATTCATAGGCCGCCGCGCCGGGATCGTCGAGCACCGAACGACCCTGCACGGAAACGTAGTACCGTTTCTTTTCCAACGCCATATCTCCCCTTTCTCCTGCTTGACGGTCATAGTTTTCCATGATGGACAGACATTTTATGCCTTTGTTCGGCATAATTTGTTAATACTTTTCGCCCGGTCGGCAAGCGGGGAACGTAAAGCAATGCAGAAAGGAGATTGCAAAAATGTGCGGAATAACCGGCTTTATCGAATGGAACCGGGATTTGACCAAAGAATCGGACCTTGTACAGACCATGACATCCTGTCTGGAAAAACGGGGCCCCGATGCGCAGGGAACCTGGATTTCGGGCCCTTGCGCTTTTGGCCATCGGCGCCTTAGCGTCATGGATCCCGAGAACGGAGCCCAGCCGATGATCATCCATGAAGAAGACGCGGTGTTCACCATCGTATACAACGGGGAGATTTATAACGCGCCGGAATTAAAGGCCGAGCTGCAGCGGCGGGGCCGCAAGTTCCAAACGACCTGCGATACGGAGGTGCTGCTGCAATCGTATATCGAATGGGGGCCGGATTGCGTATACCGGCTTAACGGCATTTTCGCCTTTGCCGTCTGGGACAGCGTTAGACAGCATGTTTTTTTCGCCCGCGACCGCCTTGGCGTCAAGCCGCTGTTCTACAGCGAGGTGGACGGAACGTTGATTTTCGGCTCCGAACCTAAAGCCATTTTGCAGCACCCCAAAGTCAGACCGGTCGTGGGAGCGGAAGGGCTTGCCGAAATTTTCGTCATCGGGCCGGCCCGAACCCCCGGCCATGGCGTCTACAAGGATCTCAAGGAGCTGCGCCCCGGCCACGTCATGATTTACAACCGGTCCGGACTGCGGAAATACGCCTACTGGAAGCTGGAGGCGGAGCCTCATACCGATGACGTGGAAACGACGGCCGCCGCCATCCGCCGGCTGCTGCAGGATACGCTGGAGCGGCAGCTGATTTCCGACGTGCCGGTCTGCACGCTGCTGTCGGGAGGCCTGGATTCCAGCGCGCTGACCGCGCTTGCCGTCGATTACTACAAGCGGACCGGCCAAGGCCGGGTGCACACCTACTCGATCGACTATGTGGATAACGACAAACATTTTAAAGCCCACAGCTACCAGCCGGGCGCGGATGGCCCGTGGATCAAGCGGATGGTCGAGGAACTGGGCACGGAGCATCACGCGATTACGTTCGACACTCCCGAGCTTGTCGCCGCCCTGCCCGACTCGACCGTCGCCCGCGACATGCCGGGCATGACCGATATCGACGCGTCGCTGCTGCTGTTTTGCCGGGAAATCAAAAAGGGGGCCACGGTGGCCATTTCCGGCGAAGCGGCGGATGAAGTATTTGGCGGCTACCCCTGGTTCCACCGCGAGGAGCTGCTGAACTCCGGGACGTTCCCCTGGTCGGTGGCGACCGGGCTGCGCGCGGATCTGCTGGCCCCGGAAATCCGCGAGTGGATCAAACCGGAGCAGTATATCGCGGACCGCTACAGCGAAGCCGTGGCCGAAGCCCCGAAGCTGGAAGGCGAATCCGGGGAGCGGGCCCGCATGCGCATCATGTCCTATTTGAACATCACCCGCTTCATGCCGACGCTGCTCGACCGCAAGGACCGCATGAGCATGGCCGCCGGCCTGGAGGTTCGCGTCCCTTACTGCGACCACCGGCTCGTGCAGTACGTATGGAATATCCCCTGGGAGATCAAGACGACCGGAGGCCGGGAAAAAGGCATCCTGCGCAAAGCGCTCGAGGGCATTTTGCCGGAAGACGTACTGTACCGCAAAAAAAGCCCATATCCCAAAACCCATAATCCGAACTATTTAACCGCCGTCCGCAGCGAAATGCTGTCCATTTTGGATGATCCGTCATCGCCGATTCTGCCGCTGATCGATAGCGGCAAAATCCGCTCCATCGCCGCTTCCGAGGAATCTTCCTCGAACCTGCCGTGGTTCGGCCAACTCATGTCCGGACCGCAGCTGTTCGCTTATTTGTCCCAGGTTAACCACTGGTTAAAAACTTATGGCATCGAGTTCCGCTAACGGAACTGACTGGATATCCGGATGAATAAGTGTACCTTTTACAACTACTGACCAGTAACCTCAAAAAAGAACGGGTCACGGGGGCAATTCCCCGTGAATCCCGTTCTTTTTCCCTTAAAATCCGTTCTTCCCGGTTTTGCGGGCTCGGACGTCAAATCAAGCCAAGTCAAATTTTTCCCACGGATTCGCCTTTGATCAAAGTAACGTAAATCCGTTCGTGTTCAACCTGCTCACCCGCCAAAATTTTGATTAACTGCTCGGCGGCGAGCGCCCCCCATTTGCGTTTCGAGTAATTGATCGTGGCCAGGCGCGGCTGCATATAGTTCGTCAGCTCGATATTGTCGAAGCCGATCAGATGAATATGCTCGCCGATCCGGTAGCCGGTTCCCTCCAAACGGTTCCAGAAGCCGATCGCCATTTCGTCGTTCAGGCAAAAAACGGCCGCCGGTCCGGAGTATTCCCGGATCACCTGCTCGGCGGCCCGCTCCCCGCCGCTTTTTTTGAAATCGCCGGCGATTTCGATCCATTCCGCTTCCCGGGCGCGGTCCGCCACCATTTTAACCGCCTTCATCCGCTGAGTCGAGTCGAACGAACCCTCCGGACCGGACACCACATATATCTTCCGGTGCCCTTGCTCCAGCAAATATTCGGCAGCCAACGCGGCGCCCGCTTTGTTGTCCAGCAGCACCTGATTGATGTTGGGATGGTCCAGCTCCCGGTCGAGCACGACGATTTTATGGTTGCGGTCCGCATACTTGAGCAGCTCTTCATTCTTAAACGTCTGGTCCAAAATAACGGCCCCGTCGATCATCCGCTCGGGAAGCATCCGGTGCGCCCTTTTGCCGCTGCATACGATCAGATCGTAACCCCGGCCGTTGCATACCTCTTTCATTCCGTCCAGCAGGTCGCCGTACACGTCCCCCTTGAAATCCGTTAAAAACACGCCCAAAATTCCGGACTCCCGCTTCTTTAACGTTCTCGCCGCCGCATTCGGCACATAATTCAGTTCCTTGGCAACCGCCAAAATTTTCGAGCGGGTCTCATCCGTCACCTTGCTGCTGCCGTTTAGGGCGTATGACACGGTTGATATGGAAACCCCGGCTTTTTTCGCGATATCCTTAATGCTTACCAATGCTCCTCGCTCCTTACGTTGTCACACCCTGCCTTGCGCCATTAGACTCGTAGATTAGTGCCAAAAAGTTCCGTTATCCTAACCTTAAATACTTTACATAAAAATCTCAACTATATTGTTATTTCTTCAGCCCTAAAAACAATTGCTCCAAACCTGCGAAAACGATTTAGATCCGATGTTGACAAGCTTGCGAACCCTGTATTAACCTCAGAGCGGAGATTGGGCGGAGGGGTACGGCTGCCAGTTCTGGATGAGTTCCCGCGGAGCTTACCGCGCCGACGGGATGTGGGGACAATTCTGCGTGATTGTTCCGGAAAAGCAAGCCATCATTGCGATCAACAGCAACGAAGTCGACATGCAGGGAATTTTGGATGCGGTATGGTCGGATCTTTTGCCGCGGCTTTCCCGTTGAACTGCCGGAGGACCTTCAGTTCAGCCGCCACAAGCGCATCCGTAACGTTAAAGTCCCCGGCCAACAACCCTAGCCGTATTGTCCCCCTCATGTTCATATGAAAAAGAAGCACAGCATCGGTTTTCCCGATTACTGTGCTTCTAAAACAGCTGCCGCTCACGGGACCAGCTTGGCCGCCAGGTTGCGCAGCGCCGAGCCGCGGTGGCTGACGGCCTGCTTCTCCTCCAGGCTGAGCTCCGCGAACGTCTTCTCGTAGGCGGGCAGGTAAAACAGCGGATCGTACCCGAACCCGCCGCCTCCGGCCGGCTCGGACGTGATCCAGCCTTCCGCTTCGCCGGAGGCCTCCACGAACCGCCCCGTGGCCGGGTCGTACAGCGCCAGATGGCAGATGAACCGCGCCGGGCTGAGCAGCGGCTGCTCGGTATCTTCCCCGAGCCGCTCCTTCTCCAGCTCCGCCAGCAGCTTTTCGTTGTTGTCCTCGTCGGAAGCGCGCTCGCCGGCATAACGGGCCGAATAAACGCCCGGCGCCCCGCCCAGCCGGTCAACGCATAACCCCGAGTCGTCCGCCAGCACCGGACGTCCCAGGTGATCGCCCACCGTTTTGGCCTTCTTGCGGGCATTCTCGGCAAACGTCTCGCCATCCTCGACGATTTCCGGAATATCCGGGTAATCGGCCAGGCTCCGCACCTGCTTGTTCAAGGCCTCCAAAGCATGGGCGAATTCCCGGACTTTGCCCGGATTCCGTGTGGCCACGACGATAACCGGTCCTTCAATCATCGTTTACACCGCCGATCCAGGCTGGCCGCTTTGAATGTGCAGGGCGACGGGGCCAAGCGCTTCGCGCTGCTGCTCGATCATCTCCCGGATTCCTTTTTCGGCCAGCGCCAGCATCCGGTCCAGGTCCTCCCGGGAGAACGGGTTTTCTTCCCCGGTTCCCTGCACCTCGACAAATTGGCCGCGGCCCGTCATCACGACGTTCATGTCGACCATCGCCTTGGAATCCTCGTCATAATTCAGGTCAAGAAGCGTCTCCTGCCCGACGATGCCTACGCTGACGGAAGCGAGATAGTCGGTGATCGGAAAGACCGGCAGCGCATGCTTTTGGACGATCTTGTGCATCGCCAGCGCCATCGCTACGAAAGCCCCGGTAATCGACGTCGTCCGCGTGCCTCCGTCCGCCTGAATCACGTCGCAGTCAATCGTGACGGAGCGCTCGCCCAGCGCCTGCAAATCGACGACCGAACGGAGCGAGCGCCCGATCAGGCGCTGGATCTCCATCGTCCGTCCGCTCAGCTTTCCCCTTGCCGATTCACGCTGATTCCGGGTCTGGGTCGCCCGGGGGAGCATCGAATATTCGGCCGTCACCCAGCCTTTGCCCTGCCCCTTCATAAACATCGGCACTTTCTCTTCCACGGTCGCCGTACACATCACTTTCGTGTCGCCGACCTCAATATATACGGAGCCCTCCGCATATTTGTTGACGTTTACGGTCAACTTCATCGGGCGGCGCTCGTTCGCTTCGCGTCCGTTACTTCTCATTCTGATGGCCTCCTACATTTTCTTGCTGTCCATATGCTTTTCCTATTCTACCAAAGTGTGGTCATAAAAGCATCATTTCATTCCTCCGGACGCGGTCCGCGCATGCCTTTCGCCATATAAAAAAACCCTGCGCCGCAGGGTTTTTCGTTCATGTTTTCATCCTCAAATCAGGCTGGAGTCTACAGCGGAATGGCGTTAATCGTTTCGGGCCGCATGACGGGTTCGCTGTATTTTTGGTTGTCCATGCCAACGACTTCCTTTTGCCCGTTGACCCAAATGCGCACTTTGCTGTCCTCGGCGTTTTGCGCCACGGTCAGCACGAGCGACTGCATCATCTGCGCCGGAAGCTTCTCGCCGGCTTCAAACATATCGTCCTGCAGCGATACCGTCACGACTCCATCCTGGGATTTTTCCACGCTTTCCAGTTTGGTATTGTCCGTCACGACTCTTTCCAGGCCATCGCCCCGCTGCGGACCTTGGAGCAGTTCGCCAAGCGCCGCCTTCACCGGGTCGTTCCCGGCGGGAACAAACCGCGTGACCGGCACAAAATACTGCACCCCGTCCGGCGTCGCCGCGGAGAAATACACGACCACCGGGCTCGATTGCGACAAGCTAGAGCCGTCGTTCAGCTGCAAATTGATGCCGATGCTGCGGCTGAGCGGGCGATCCAGCGGCGTGCCGCCGACCGGCATTTCGTTCAGCTTTTCCCCGTCCACCCAGAGCTGGACCTTCTCGACGCCGGGAGTTTCGGTTAACGTCCAAGTCAAAGCTTCGAGGATTTTCCGTTCATCCTCCTTCGCATAATCGGCAAACGCCCCGTTGAATTCGACGACAGCCAGCTTTTCGTCTTGCTTGACGGTCACGGCTTTGACCTCGGTCCCCGCCGGAAGCACCCCGGCAAAACCGGCCGGAATCAGGCTGTCGTACGGCCCTTCCTGTACGATCGTTTCCAGCATCCGGTTCAGTCTCAAGGATGCGTCGCCTTCCGGCAAATGCAGAGCCACCGGGGCGATCAGGCCGTGCTCGTTCTCCAAATAAACCGTCGAAAGCTCCTTCTCCGTCATCAAGCTTGTCTGCTCCGAGCTTGCCTTCTCGGCGCCGATCGACTCCAGCATTTGTGCCTCCACGTCCGCGGGCGGCGGATCGATTTGTGCGGATGAGCTGGCTCCGAACAGACTGCATCCCGACAGCAGCAGCGGGAACGCTAATACGCTGACGGCGGCCGTGTTCCGAAAACGGCGGTTCCTATTCATCGTCTTATTGGCTCCTCCCTAACATTTTTCTTAGGTTTGTATTACTATATATACGAGCCCTTCTTTGAAAAATAACTATATTTTTCCGGGAAGTGGACAAACTGCTTCATATCTGTGCCAAGAAGAACCAGATAGCGAGGGATATTATATGGGGATGGAACAACCAAAACAAAAAGCGCCTTATAGCCTGAACAGCAAAAAAGTCGCCGACGCCACCAAGGCATGGCTGCACAAACGGGGCGTTACGACCGAACAAATCGCGGAACTCGTGATGTTCCTGCAGCAGAAATATTACCCGAACCTGACGATGGAAGAATGCGTACACAACGTGGAGCAGGTGCTGACCAAAAGGGAAGTGCAAAACGCGGTATTAACCGGCATTCAGCTTGATGTCCTGGCGGAACAGGGGCTGCTTATCCCCGAACTTCAGGAGATGATCGCGAACGACGAAAGTTTGTACGGCGTCGATGAAATTTTGGCTTTTTCGATCGTTAACGTATACGGCAGCATCGGATTCACCAATTACGGTTATGTGGACAAGCTGAAGCCGGGCATTTTGGAAAAGCTGAACGATAAAACCCTCGGGCCGATAAACACATTTCTGGACGACATCGTCGGCGCCATCGCCGCTTCAGCCAGCAGCCGGATCGCCCACCGCAAGCAGGCGGAACGGGAGCACGGCGAGGACACGCTTGATGACGAGCGTTGATGCGGAGAATTCGCGAGCCTTATGTAGTTGAAAAAAGCCGCCGCAATCCATTGCCGGAGTTGACGCTGAATCGGAGGCAAACAGTGTCTTCCCGGCTTTTTGGGCTGCTTCGTTGATCAATCAAGCAACTGTTGTAAGGCAACCAGCCAATCGAGTGCGCCAACTTCGTAAATACAACAAGCCGCTGAAAGAGCGTGCGTTGGACTTTACCGGGGGTTCGTGTCTTGGTATCCCTGCCTGCTGCCTGCCTTTGCACGATTATCCCTCACGTTCAGGGAGCAGGGGGTGGGGGCTAAAGCAAGGTTTCCAAAAAAAGAGAGAAGAAAAAAACAAAAAAGATGAGGAAAAAATGAGGCGGTTCAGGGGAGATTTTCGGCTTGATAAGAGAACGTACGTTTGGTATAATGAAGTAAACTGAACTTATGTTCGCACCCTGTTTCTCTGCTACCTGATTAAAAGGGATAATTGTGCAAAGTCTCCGGACAGCAAGTGTTGATCTGCGAAAGTTGAGTTATAAATTAAATTAAATTAAAAAGCGGCCATAGGCCGCTTTTTGTAGCTTTATCGCATCGTAAGATGAAATTCCACCGCGGCTTCCCCGCTTGTCAACCGCTCCCCGGCACGCCCGCGGCGTACCAGTTCGACCAGATGGGCCAGCGTTTCGGCCATGGCAAAGCGCATTTGGTGGATGCCAAGGTCGGTGCCGAACAGCGCGGCACAAACCTCGAACCCGGTCTGCGGCCGCGGCCGCAGCAGCCCTTCGATCCGCGCCAGCCGCTCCTCGTGATGCTCCAGCAGCATGCGGACGCGTTCAGGGAAATGCTCGAACGGATGGCGATGCCCCGGAAAAGCGATCCTCACCTCATAGCTCGCAAACCGTTCGAGCGAGGTGAGGAACGATTGCAGCGGCTGCGGGTCGCTACCGGGCAAAAAGCTGATATTGGGGGAAATTTGCGGCAGTACGGCGTCGCCGCAAAACATCAGCTTACGCTCAGGGTCATAGAAGGATAAATGCCCCGGGGCATGTCCCGCGCTTTCGAGCGGCAGCCAGCATCGCCCGCCCATCACCGCCGCCTCCCCTTCCCGGATAAAGTCAACCTCGGGCGCCGGGGTCACCTGCGAAAAAAAGCTCCGCAGATGCGGCGGCAACTGGCCGCTCCAAACAGGCGGCATGCCGTGGCGCCGGAATAGGCGGGGCAATTCCTCGTTCATGACGCTGTCCTTCCCCCACATCAGCTGTGTCTCTTCGTAAGCGCGCCGGGACATGCGGACGGCCGCCCCTGTTATGGACTGCAAATATCCCGCCAGTCCGTAATGGTCGGGATGGTGATGGGTCACCACGATTTGCGCCACATCGCCCGGAGCGATGTCAAGCTGGCGCAGGGCGAGCGACCATTCCCGCTCGGTCTCGGCGGTCCTCGGCCCCGGATCGATGATTGTGATCCCCTCCGGACCACGCAGCATATAGCTGTTAACCCAGCGCAGCGGAGGAGCCATCGGCAAGGGTACCCGGATGACGCCTTCTTTGTCCCAGGTTTGAATTTCCGCAAGCATCGTCTTCATGCGCGGCTACCCGCCAAAATCATCCGAGGCGACGTTTCAGGGTCATAGCCATCTTCGCCATAATCCCCATGGATTTGCTCCAAAACCAGTCCGGCCTCTTCCAGCATAACGGCAAATTCCTCTTTCGAGTACAGTTTGATCCGTTCCATGTATTCCCTTGCCCAGGCTCCGTCCGCTCCCGCTCCCGGGCCATTCTCCTTTGTAATCGTGATGTGCTTTTTGACATAACCGTCTTCGATGACGCGGCGTTCGGTGATGAGCTGACCCTCGTCCATTCGTTCGGACCGGGGCACGAGATGCGCCGCCGTATAAGCCGGGTTCAAATAATCGATGACAAAGCGGCCCCCGGGCTTCAACATTCGCGCCACCTCCCGCAGTACCTGGATATGTTCATGATCGTCGTGAAAATAACCGAAGGAAGTAAATAAGTTCACGACGGCGTCAAAACCTCCCGCGAGCGGCAGGTTCCGCATATCGGCCCGCACCCAGCGCACGATCCGCTTGGCATCGTTCCGCTTCGCCTCCCGCAGCAGCACCTCCGACAAATCGACCCCGGTGACCTCATAACCCGCCTCCGCGAAAGCGAGGGAATGCCGCCCCATGCCGCAGCATAAATCAAGCACTTTAGCGCCGGGCGGCAGGTTCAGCCAAAAGATCAGCTTTTCCGCCTCGCGCCGGGCTCCCCACTGATCCCGATGCTTGTAGACGAGCAGATAATCTTCCCCGAAGCTCCGTTCATACCAATCCGACATGTCTTTTGCCTCCCATACAGCACCAGCCGATACTGCATTGCTCTATCCTTATTATACTCGAAAAAAACCGCCGAAACGTTATTGCTTCGGCGGCTCCATCCAACAAACTTGCGACATTTTCATATTATTGCGCTGCAGCGGCGCCGTTCGCGTCCGTGAGCGTATTCGTAATCTTCGATTTGCTGTGAAGGTTTTGCAGCCAGGCGTCCGACATTTGCGAAACCTGCTGGCTTACCAGCATTTTGCGGATTTTTTCCTTCTCCTCTGCCAGAGTAGCCGTGTGCGCTTCCTTGCGGTCGGTTACCTTGATAACCTGATAACCCCCGCTTGTTTTCACCGGATCGCTGATTTCGCCCTTGGCCAGCTTAAAAGCCGCATCCTCGATGGCCGTTTCTTGCTGCCCGCGGGCAAAGAAGTCGATATCCCCGCCTTTATCCTTCGTCGCGGTATCCAGCGATTTGCTCTTCGCCAGTTCCGCGAAGTCCGCGCCTCCATTCAACTGTTTGATGATGTTCTTCGCTTCGTCTTCCGTTTTCACAAGAATGATCGATGCGCGAACCTGCTCCGGGGTATTGAAGGATTCTTTATATGTCTCAAACGTCTGCTTGATTTGGTCGTCGGTGACTTTCACTTGCGGCTCGAGCAGTTTGGTCAGCTTCAGCTGATTGGCAATCTCGCTCCGCAAATTGTCCATCGTCATCCCGTATTGAACGAGCGCCTGTTTCAGCGCTTCCTCGGAACCGAACTGAGCGATATAGGTATCTTTGATTTCCGCATCGATATCGGCGTCGGTGATCGTAATATTCTGTTTTTTAGCTTCCTGGTTGATCAGTTCCTGGTCGATCATGCCGGAAAGCACCTGCTCGCCGCCTTGCGCCGCCATTTTGTTATACAATTGGTCTTTCGTAATTTCTACGCCGTTGACCGTAGCGACCGCTTCGGCTTTTTTCGCCGCGAACGGCGGCTTGATCAGCACGACGACGAGCAAAACGGCCAGCACCAGCGAAACGATCGGCCAAAGCTTGCCCCCATTTGATGTCTGCACCGGCGTTCCCTGCTCCGAAAAATCCTCGGCCTCCATCACCGGAACGTCTTCGCCATCGCGCCCGCCGGCATCCTCGGCGGTATGCTGCGCGTCGAGAGCCGGGTCATATTCCGCTTTCGTCAGCTCTACGGCGCCGCCCGTTGTTTTACCCTCGCCTTCTTGCTTACGCTGCCCAGCCGGTTCATCCGTGCCGCGGGCTTGTCCTTCAGCCTTATCGGCTGTATCCGCTGTTTTCGCAGTTTCTTCCGTTTCCGCCGCTTCGTCCTCCGGCCTTGGCGCCGCCTCGTCGGCCGCTTCCAGCTCCTTCTTCTCTTTGTCTTCCATATGTTCTTTACTCCCTTCTTCAAATAGCAGACTTTTTAACCATATTCTTGACTTTAACAGAAATCGTCGGGGTATACCTTAAATAAGGATAAAAAAACAGAGGGCGATTTTTAAGTTATTTTTAAGCTATCCGCCAAAAACCCCCAAAATCCTGTTTCCGTCATTCGTGTTCTTGGCAAAAAAGGTGTAGAATATACTGGTAAATCCAGTTCGGGAGGAACAAAAAACGATGGACTACCAATCTTACTTTAGCAAGCATCGAGAACAACATTTGAACGAGCTGGGGGAATTGCTGAAAATCCCCAGTGTTTCGGCGCTGTCCGAACATAAAGGCGATGTGCTGAAAGCGGCCGAATGGATCGCCGACGCGCTTCGCCGGGCCGGCATGGAAGGCGTGGAAATCCACCCGACCGCCGGGCATCCGGTAGTTTACGCCGAGCATTTGCACGCTCCGGGCAAGCCGACCATCCTGGTCTACGGGCATTACGACGTCCAGCCGGTAGACCCGCTGAATCTGTGGGAGACGCCTCCGTTCGAGCCTTCGATCCGGAACGGCAAGCTGTACGCCCGGGGCGCCACCGATGACAAAGGGCAGGTATTCATGCACATCAAAGCGGTGGAAGCGCTCCTCAAGCAGGAGCAGCAACTGCCGGTCAATATCAAGTTTTGCATCGAAGGCGAAGAGGAGATCACCAGCCCCAACTTGCCTTCCTTCCTGGAAGCGAATCAGGAGAAGCTGGCGGCCGATTGCATTCTGATTTCCGATACCGCGCTCTTGGCCCCGGGCAAACCGGCGATCTGCATCGGCCTGCGCGGATTGTGCGCACTGGAGATTTCCCTTCATACGGCCAACACCGATTTGCATTCCGGCACATTTGGCGGCGGCGTGCCGAACGCCTTGCATGCGATGGTCTCTCTGCTCGCCTCTCTCCATGACGAGAAAGGCCGCATTACGGTAGAAGGGTTTTATGAAGGGGTGCCCGAGCTGACCCCGGAATTGCGGGAAGAATTCGCCAAGCAGCAGTTTGACGAAGAGAAGTTGAAACATGACCTCGGCTTGGAGACGCTGTACGGAGAAGAAGGCTATTCCTTCGTGGAACGGACAGGCGCCCGTCCGACGCTGGAGCTGAACGGGGTGTGGGGCGGATTCCAAGGAGAGGGCACCAAAACGGTGCTGCCGAAGGAAGCCCACGCCAAAATCACCTGCCGGCTCGTAGGAGATCAGGACCCGCAGGCCACGATCGACCGGATCGAACGCCACCTGCGCGCGCATTTGCAGCCTGGCGCGACCTTGAGCGTCAAGGCTACCGAAAAAGCCCGCGCCTTCTCGATCGATCCGTCGGACCCGATGCTGCAAAAAGCGGCAGACGCCTACGCCGCCGTATACGGGACCCGCGCCTTGTTCACCAAAGACGGCGGCTCGATTCCGATCGTCGAAACGCTGTCGCGCGTGTTGTCCGCCCCGGCCGTCATGATGGGCTTTGGGCTGCCGGATGAAAACCTGCACGCCCCGAACGAACATTTCAACCTGGAGAACTTCGACAAGGGGCTGCTGACGATCGTCCATTACCTCAAGTCGCTGTAAGCCGAATATCCAACAAAAGCTGTCCGGACCCGGACGGCTTTTTTGTTTGCGACAATATGTCGGTTCAAAGGGAGGGCTAGCGGCCACCCCCGACAAAACAAAAAAACCTCCTCTCCCTCCCGCTTCAAAGACGGAATGAAAAAGAAGGTTTACGGTTTTCTGTTCAGCCATATAGAATACCGTTAGATTTTTAACTCCCCAAGCTTGATCAGCTCGACAACCGCCTGCGCGCGACCTTTGACATTCAACTTTTGCATGACATTCGTGATGTGTCATCAAGCACGCAAAATTAAACGTATGTGTCGACGTCCACCTCTCCATCCTTATTGACCTCGATTCTCTTAACCATATGCATGAGTAACATGCGTGTTTTTTCAACATCATCGTATGTTGTCATTTCAGTCAACTCTTTTAGATACTGTTTAGTTTCTCGAATGACTTTCTCACGATCGAGGCTCCTGAGTTCGTTAGCCTCAATGATAGCCAAGCGATGCTCCGACTCCGATATTTCCTTTTCATATTGTGCTTTTTCAAACTCATACTGAGCATCGTCAATTTCACCCAACATATGCTGGCGCCGTACTTCAAACAAGAGCTTCCGGTTTTCCTCAATCCGTTTTTCCAACTTTCGTTTGTCCTTCTCCGTGTTGCTCTCAGGCAGCTGAGAATTGATTTCGGATGCGCCCTCTTCCTCCAACACCCGAATTGATTCCCGGACCCTCTCCAAAATGTCCTTAATCAGCTCGTCCCGAAATTCGTAGTACGGGAGCCACTTACCATTGGAGCATCCAATCTCACCAGTTCTCCGTCGCCGCGAGCACATCAGGTACCGATAATCTTTGCCGTTCTTATTTTTTGTTTTGGATCCCATCGAAACCATGGCCGTACCGCACTCTGCGCAGAAGATGAATTTTGAAAAGACATTAACAAAGGATCTTCTTCCCCCGCGGGTCCCTCCGCCTCTAAGCAAACGAATCTCCTGGGCGCGGTCAAACACCTCTTTTGAGATGATTGCTTCATGTGTCTGAAAAGGCGTCTTTTGCCATTCTGATTTTGGTTTCATCACGAGCTTTTTACCTCTGTCCATGAGGTCCGATAAGTCATTGTATGAAACCTCCGTTGTATGACGGCCATAGACAGTGTATCCGGTGTAATTCTCGTTTTGGAGAATGCGTTGTACTGATGTTAATCCCCAGACACCGCCACGATATGACGGGATTGGGGTGTTCTTCTCGTTGTCTCCGTTTAGATAATTTACGATGTTCTTCTCGCCATTCCCATTGAGATAAAGCTCAAATATCTTCTTTACGATCTCAGCCTGCTCTGGAATGACCTCCAGCGTCTTTCTCCCATCAACAACCACTTTTCGATAACCGTAAGGAGGAATAGATCCTATGTAATTCCCCTTGGCCGCCGACTGCCTGATTCCTCTACGAGACGACTGACTTATATCTCCGCTTGTGTTTTGGTTGACAACGGACTTGATCCCAAAAAGCAGCTCGTCGTCCTTCACGGCCGAGTCGTATCCGTCCTCTATGGACACAACTCTGATTTTTAAAGCATTGACAAGAATCCGTTTAAGCGAGATGGCATCCAATGCATCCCGACTAAAACGCGAGAGAGAGGCGAACCAGATTGATTTGATTTCGCCCCTTTTCGCATCTGCTATCATTTCCTGCACATCTTCCCGAGCCACAATACTTGTAGCTGTGTCTCGATCTTCATACACTTTTGAGATTGTTATATTCTCCCGGCTTGCACGTTCACGAATGAAAGCTTCTTGGTGTTCTGGACTATCCTTCTGCGAATCTTTTAACGTGGATACACGCACATATGCTCTATCATCTTTCATGACCATTACGCATTTCCCCCGAAATGTATTTTCGCAAAACATCATCCACATTGTACGCTACAGCCCCGTTATTTTCTAGTGCTTTCATAATCGCTCTTTTGGCAAATGCTCGGATAATCTCATCTGACTTTTCCTGATCACACACCCTATGATACCTGATCGTGAAGGATTTTTTGCTTTTCCCCATGTTTTATCACCCACTATTAGGGTATGAGAAGGGGCTTGGCTAACTTGCCCCTTCTCGTTTCTCATTACCTGTTTTTTCCACTATCAAATCCAGATTGGAGGCTAACTTGAAGAAGGCTTTCCAGCGAATCTTGTCATACTTCCCTGAGCTGATCGGCGGCTGGAACACAAAATTGTACACGTGCTGATCGGTGATGTAGTCGTGTTCCTTGGTCAAATATCGTTCCTCGATCAGAAACCGTTCCATCCGAGGCATCCGGCGGACGACCCTCTCTATCCGCTCGCAATACTTTCTCCGTTGAATCTGCTTATCTACGTTGTGGACAGCGATATCCCCTGTCTGGTCGCTGGTAGTACCTGTGTAACCCCGGGGAGATAAGCTGTAGCTTGCCGTCGTGCTCGCCTCCCGCTCCTCCTCATCTTCCGTGAGAAATTTATAATATCTGTATTGTTCCAGCGCGCGCTCCACGGCCTCCTGCGTCTTGCTTCGATCGATTTCCGGGAGAAAGCTTAATTGCTCCAAACGCGCTCACCTCCATCGTAGGGGATACCCCGGCCGAAGCCGGGGCGGGCAATCAATACGGCAAAACATCCGATTCGGAATCAACTCCAGCCATAGGGTCATCTTCTTCGCCGAAATCAAGTTTTGCCTGGTTAGGATCCTCCACCTCAACCGTTCCGTCCGGATTGATTTTCCCTCTCAATCCCTCGCGATACTTCTTCTGATGTTCCCTGAACTCTTCAAGCGATTGACCAGTCTTGGCGATCGTCAGGGTCACGTCCGTCCCAGATCGGCTGTAGAAGGCGCTGCTGCTCTCTTCGGATGTTCCGCCCTTGACCTCAAACTCCAGGACAGTCTTCTTGTCGTCACGGTTAAGTTTCTTAAATTCTGCCTCAACACTAACTCCATCTACTCCATCAAGTTCGAGTGTAACCACGCTCCGGGAAAGCGCCCGAAGCTCTTCTCTGTCCTCGTCCTCACCCTTGACCCAAAAAGTCATGGATTCCTTCTTGCTATCGCGAGTCTGTTTATTAAATAAGGCTTTGATTGTGATAGACATTTTAATTTCCCCTCTCGGAATGATTTATTGAATAATTTCAGTTGGATTGGACCGGATGGTCAGCAATGAAGAAGTTTCCCCAGTCATCTCTTTGCAATTTACTTTCGGCTGCAGGACGGACCTTCAGCTCCTCACCGCATTCGTGACAAGAAACTTTCGTTTCATCCTCGGTAATGTAATGTTTTCCTTTGTGTTTGCAGTCTGGATTCTTGCACCAGTACCGGCAGCGGTAATGGGGGACACCATCCTTGTACTTAATCCCCGTCTTGT
Organism: Paenibacillus sp. FSL R5-0527; assembly: GCF_038008055.1. Taxonomy (NCBI): domain Bacteria; kingdom Bacillati; phylum Bacillota; class Bacilli; order Caryophanales; family Paenibacillaceae; genus Paenibacillus; species Paenibacillus sp. FSL R5-0527. The sequence continues at coordinate 6,277,851 of NZ_JBBOYI010000001.1, forward strand.
AGTGGTCTGGCACCGAATCAGTGGGCTGATGTTCCGCCTTTAATGACTTGCTAACCAGTTCACCAATAGGCGTTTCTAGCGTCCTGCTCGAGCCAATCAACGGCGGCTTAACTATTTGAAGATTGGCTTTCGGCTCTGGATTTTCAGCCACCGGAACGTCGACTTTCTTCTCAGTAAGTAGCAACTCCTGAGTCTTAGGGGCGGGTACCTTCTTAACAGGCGGTGACTCAGTACTCTGTGGAATGGGCGGCTTGGAAGTGTTCGGCTTAACACCAAACACCTGCATAAATCCCTCGATGATGTGCTGTTTATTTTCCGGAGTGGCAGAATCAATTTCCAGCTCCCCACTACCTACCTCTGTTTGGATGTTTACTCTCAACCAACTCATAGATCAATTCTCCTTTCTATCGATTCATCACGATAATTGCGATTGCGATGATCGCCGCGCAGCAGATCATGGCCAGGTTTTGCGCGAACGATTTATTCCGATCTCCCTCGGCGATCGTTCCCGCGAACGATATACCGGCGATGATGGATAAAAAGATGATCATCTAATACTCGCCTCCCCGTTTCCGGTACTTCCGGGACTTAGAGGATAGCTGCGGCGCCGTGGTATTAAGTTGGCTCTCGATTACCTTCTTGGGTGGCGGCCAGTCGGCTCCGATCTTTTTACAGTGCTCCGCGATCTGCTCCGGCGACCAAAATTCCCGTTTAAGACCCTTGTCCAGCATCCCGCTTCACCTCACCATAAATCTCAGCCAAAGCTTGCCAAGTCTGCCGTTTGATATCCTCCAGCACTTGGAACACTTGACGTGGGGTAAGGCCGTCATTCTCGACCATTTTAATCATCCCAGTTACAACAAAGGCATGCGCTCGATTATTGGGGTCAAATTTTAGATTAGGTGCTTCACTCATACCCGCGCCTCCTCAATACCCATTCGATTGTCGCTGGTGATTGACTTTGTTCTTGGCGACATACGCATCGGCGATCTGGTCGAAGGTGAAACCTAGGTGTTTCTCCCCGAGTGCGTAGAAGATAAATAGCGATGACCGAAGATGATCCCTACGCCATTTCTTCACATCTTCCGGTTTTTGGTATAAGAACTGGTCGCCGATAATTAATCCGACATTGTGCAACAAATCAATAAATAAGATATTTGTTTCAACTTCCGGATCTTCTTCCCAGACGTATAGGTCATCCGCCGGAAGATCAAGCTGCCGCGCCAGGCTAAGAAAGAAGTGCAGGCAATCGACGTATTCTTCAAGCAGCGGATATGTTACATGCTCAAACGCGTCACCCGTTCCGTCCTCCTTATCCCGAAAAGCAATGGTCCGTTTTTCGTATCTCGGCTCCCGATCATTACTCCAATGCTTAAACCCGCGCCATTCGTTCGCTAGCTCTCCGATCTCTACCTGCAGGGCCAGTACCGTATTCGGCAACAGATCCCGACCTTCCAACCCCTTCTCCCGGATGATCCGGGCGTCGAGCTGCTTCTGCATTTCGTACATTTGTTCAAGGGTAAGTGCCATTTATCTCAATCCTCTCATTTTGGTCTACCTAAGCATTACGATCAGCACAGCAGCAACACAGATAATCATTACGCAGAGTGCGATTGATTCAGGCCATTTCATGCTTATCGCTCTCCTTGTCACTTTGGATCGGCTTAAATTCCCCAATGTCCTCGCCATAAGCCCCTTTATAGACCTCGCGGTCATGGTTCCAGCAGTTCCGGCACATCCGCTTACCTATGGCTGGGTCGAACATGTGCGGATAGCTCAACTCTGTTGCCGTCTCGCCGCACCAGTCACATTCCAGGAAATCCGGTAGGCTTGAAACCCATACGGTTATATCTGCGGCAAGTTGATAATTATCCGTTGCTTCGGCATAAGCTAGAAGCGCCGCCCGTGCCGCCGGGTCTTTGGCCGGCTTAAGCACAAAATAGTTGCCTGCCGCCTCCTGCCCCGTCTCTCGATTGATGATCTGGTATTTGTTATAAAGGCCTTTATTTTGATCGCTCACATTTCACCATTCCTTTCCCTTCGATCGTTTAGTTTCCAGTAATACAACCGCGAAAACATCTCAATTTCCCGGGTCCATTTTGCTGCTGATATATCCTTGAGCCGATCATATAGGGCGCGGTAGTCAATGACGTTTGCCGCTTCGTTCTTTTGCTCGCCGGCCAAGTCGCTTCCTCCTTAGAACAGCGCCAACTGCTCGGGTTCTTCCGGCGGCTGCTGCGCCACCCGCGGCACCGCAAACCGATCCCAATTCGGGGCCGGCCATGCCCCGGCCCCGTCCGGATGCCGGAAGTAAACCACCTCCGGCCCATCCGGGATCACGACGCGGGCGACGAATCGGGCCGGGCCGTCAAGTATGGTGGTAAGATCGTGCGTCCAGTCACCGGGTGGAGCTGCCTGGATACCAGCCAGCAGCGTCATGCATTCGTCGTGGGTAAGCTGTTTCATGCCAAATCCTCAAGATCGAACAGCGTGGGCATCTCTACTTCCGCCTCAGCAGCCTTCAGGTATCCGATGCCATCCCGAAAATAGTCGGCGTTGAGCTCAATTCCGTACCCTCTCCGCCCCATCTTGACCGCCATATAAGGTACCGTCATCAGGCCGCCGAATGGGTCGAATACAAGATCGCCGGGGTTGCTGTACCGGTTGATGATCCGCTCCACGATATCGAGCTGCAGCGGGCAGACGTGCATCTGCTGGCGGCGCTGGCTCTGCGTGGTGTTGAGCGTCCGCATGCGATTGATGTCGTCCCACACCTCATCCGTCCAGGATCCGGGAGCAACTACCATAAAGGTAGCCGGCAGCTTTCCGTCCCGGTCCAGCTTCTTCGCAAGCTCCACGTGTTCGGCATAGCTATAGACGTTGCCCCTCGAGTATTTCCGATAGGCATCCTGCAGTTTTTCGACTGGGATTGCTGCAAGCTCATCCTTCGTAAGCAGCCGGTCACCACTGGACCGCCAATACCCATGCGCGTCGATCTGCCATTGCGCCCGGGTGTACTCCTCTTTGGTTTTGGTGACCGGTTCGTCGGCGTATGCTCGGCTTGTGTCGCTCGGCAGCCGGCGGAATAACAGGATGTACTCAGGGCAACCGACGCCCATCTTGCTGCCGTCCTTACATTGCTCCGACCATCCGAGGCGGTAAGTCTGGTTGTTTTCCCGGACCACATCCGTTACAACCGTAATCATCCCGAAATAGCGGAAACCGTGCTTTTTGTAGTGCTTAATGCAGTCCGCATGGAAGTCTTCCATGGTCGGCATGCCGTCGCCAGTCGCATTCCCGAACAAGACCCGGTCTTTCACGTGGATCGCCGCCACCCGGCCGGGCTTCAGGATCCTGAGCAGTTGCGGTGTCAGGTGGTCCATCTGCTCGAAAAACCGCTCTGTATCCTCGTTGTGGCCGAAATCGTTATAACTCGGCGTATATTCGTAGTGGTTTGAAAACGGGATGGACGTATGAATCAAATCGACGCTGCAGGCTGGCATGCTCTCCGCCTCCAGTACGCAATCGTTATTCACGGCCGTCCAGCGTTCGCCTTGTAATTTCACTCTCTCAACTCCAATCGTGCGGGCCAGCTTGTCGAGAACTGATGTCCCCGATAGCCCATATTTCTTGATGATTTCGACCATCTTACCGACCAGATAATCATGCTGCCGCCACTTTTCGAGCAAGGTTTTCATAATCTCGACTTCGCTCTCCATGTGGATAAAGTGGACTTCACACGAATGCTTTTGGCCGAACCGATAAATCCGGTGAACCGCCTGAATCGTGTCGTTAAAGCTGTAGTCGATGCCGGCAAAAACTTCGATATGGCCTTGCTGAAGGTTTGCCCCCGAGCCGAGAATCTCTGCTTTGGACAGGAGAACGGTGTACTTCCGGGCTTTCCAATCCAGGATTCGCTGCTCTTTCTCGTCGTGCGGCAGGCTGCCGTAAACCGAGGCGACGGAGATTCCTTCGGCGGCCAGCGCACGCTCGATTGCATCCTGCTCGTCGTTCAGGTGACACCATACAACAACCTGCTCCGGCAGATTGGCTTTGACGATCTCCACCACCCTGGCGACTCGCTGCCCAATGCTTTCCCGCTTCTCCCGAGCCGCATCCTTAAGTCCCATGGCCGCATCCCGGAGCAATAGCAATTGTCCATCCCGCTCTGCTCCGGCCTCGCTGTGGTCGACCGGCAGCTCGTGATATTGGATATCCAGCGGCGGCAGGTCATATCCATCGTCTGAATATCCCAAGTCGCTCGGCTTGGTGATAAACAGCGCCCAGGTTGATACCCAAAGCCAAAATTCCGTTTCCTTATGCGGGTACAGCGTCAGGTTGTTGGCCTTGGTCGAATCCCGCTGAAAGAACCGCGTCAGCGCCTGGCCAGTGTCCATGACCTCCAGAAAGCCGGCGTAATGGATAAGCTCCTTGTATTTGTTCGGGCTCGGCGTGGCGGTGCAGACCAGCTTGAAAGGCACGCCCTTAAATTTGTCGAGGAACGTCTGGTATGTCTTGGTGCCGTATCCGCGCAGTACGCTCGCCTCGTCCAGCACCGCGGCCGTGAAATATGTCGGATCGATGTCGCCGTCCCGAACCCGCTCGTAATTCGTGAGAAGGATGGAGCCGGCGGCGGCCTCTACCTCCGCCATGGTCCGGACGTATTCCGGTTTTACCATCCCCAGCAGATTCAAGGCGTCGTTTTCAAACTCCAACTTCACGCCAAGCGGAAGGACGATTAGTGCCTTTCCGCCCCGATGCTTCACGACCAGCCGGCAAAACTCCAGCTCCTGAACTGTCTTTCCCAGTCCGAAGGCTTCGAACAGCGCCCGGCGGCCGCCGCGGAGTGCCCAGGCAACCCCGTCCCGCTGGTGTGGCTTGAGTACGGGATGTATTTCATCCAGGGAGACTACAAAGCCCGTCTCCCTGGCTATCTCGATTTTGGTTTTAAGAAAGTCAATGTATTGCAATGCGGACACTCCCCTTCACTTCCTATCAAGCCCAAGCGCAATGGCCATCCTGCAGATATCGTATTTGCTGCGGCCGAGCGCCTTAGCTGCTTCCGACCGAGTATAGTTCTTGTAGTTTTTGAGCATCCATTTGCGTTCGGCAGCCGAGATTACCAAAGGTACTTCCTTGGGCGGCGGTGGCGGTGTATCCGGCTCTGGCCGGTGGATCGTACCATCATCATCCGTAATCGCCAGTTCGCCAGGCGATAACCTAATCAGTACGCCGCGTTTAACGAGTCGGGAAAGGATTGTATTCACGGAATCCACCTCGATATCCAGCCGTCGCGCCGCTTCCTTTCGCGTTCTGCTTACGAAAAACACATCCAGTACCCGCGCTTCCCCCGGTGAAATGTGCTTATCCTCCATAAGCTGGTGAATGCGGTCCTTAAGTTCAAAGCTAATATCAGGCATGGAATCAGCCTCCTTTCCGTTAAAATAAGAACGCTTGTTCCGTCACTTGGGTGTGACCGTCCGCCGCCGCAGGCTTCCCGCGCCGTTTGCTCGATTTGGACTTCTTTTTTTGTGCTTCCTTGTACTTTTCATATCCGTCCGGATCGACGATGGACCAGACTACCTCTCGCTGATAGATCCGCGGGTAATCGTCCAGGCTCCCACCGTTCCGCACCCGATACACAGCCTCGCCGATTTTGGCGATTACGTAAGCGTCCACCACGTCATGGCTGGGGTTGGAGTAGCCAAAGTGCTCCAGCGCTGCGGCCGCCATAACCTTCTTCTTGGCTGACCCTTTAAGCCGCTGTTTGCTTCCCTTTTCTCCTACCCAGTTACTGACTCGCACGAATTTCTTAACGGCATCCGGCGCCACTTCGTCAAACGTTAGCCCCTTCCGGGTGATCATGCTCTCAAGGCCACCGTGAATCTTGGCCGTGGTGACAATCCTCTCGGTGGCGTAGCCGATGCCTTCCTTCATAATCACATCCCCCGGCTGCAGGATCCGGTATAGCTGGTTTTCCAAAGATACCCGCTGCTCTTGGGTTATTCCGCCCGGAGCGGACTTTCCTTTCCCGACCAGCACCGTTTCAAGGATCGGGGTTCCCGCAACATCGAGGATAACCACCCCGGTATGCGTCGCCGGGTCGATTCCTACTATCCTCATTATTTGACCGCCGCCCTTTGCCGGGGCTCATATCCGCTCCGGGTCCACATCGCGATTGTCCGGAATGGCAGCCCCTCCCGGTGCATCTCCTGAAGCTTATCCTTAATCGCCTGCTTGCTCCTTCCAAAGCGCCGAGCAATATCCCTAAGCCGATAACCCTTCATGTAGAGATCCGCGATGATCCGCTTTTCCCGATCGTCATACCTCTGAACGGTTTCCGGAAATCTCGATTTCCCCCGACGCTGGAGTTCCCGAGCAGCTGCGTATTTCATGGCGAGGTCACATTCTTCATGCAAAGCGACCTGGAGCAGTTCCCGCTTCTTAGCCCGCTGAATATTCATTGATCCTGCACCTCCAGCAGCTCGGGGTTGTCGTGGATGTTGCCGATTTTCTCGGCGGAGTCGTCGTTGTCGAGAACCAAGTACAGCCAGTACCCTTCGTTGCTGTCCATGGATTCGGCAAGGATGAACGAAGCGAGCTCATCAACCCATTTGACAACGCCTTTATGCTGCGTATCGCCGCCGTCATAATCGAAGATTGTGAAATATAAGACGTCTCCCTCATAAATCCTTTTCTTGTCCCAAGTCATTCTTCCGGTATATTGACCAGCCGTTTTGCGATCAATTTCAAGCTGTTGAGTAAATCCTCCCGGGCCGCCGCTGTTCCAATTCACAATTTGATATATCCCATCCGGGCGTGCACCGTAGCAGTAATCGATATAAATTCCACCATATATCCAGCTTCCCGCAGGAAGTAGCCCGTGTTCCTTCATGGTTTTCCCACGAAAATCGTAATCTCTCATTCAGTTCACCTTCCTTTCAATCATCATCCAGCCAGGCCCCAATATCGACCTTCTTGCCCGTGTCCGGTTCGTCCGGCGGAGCCGCTTCCTGTTTGCTCGCCGGCTGCTTTGCGGCCGCGAGTGCGGTTTCAGGCGGCGGAGTGACGGCGCCCGGGTAAAAACTCACTCCCCGATCCCGGAGCCTGTATTCTTCGGCCACTTTCCACATCCGATCATAGGCGGACTTGTACGCAGCCACTTCCCTCGGAGTGCTCAGCGGGTCCTCGATCAGTTCCGCGCACTTCACCATCCGACTGCACAACTCGTTAAACTCCTCGTCGTTGTCGATCCGGTCAGGTATTTTTGCCATTTCCGTCACCCAGCCTTCTTTACAGGCTCTTCATCAGAAAACTTCGAGAACTGGCGAAGGAACCACATTTCCACGGTTCCGGTGCCGATATTCCGCCCTTTGGCGATGATCACCTCAGCGATGCCCTTTTTCTCCGAATCCTTGTTGTAGTAGTCATCCCGATAAAGGAAGATGATAATATCGCCATCTTGTTCCAGCGAACCGGATTCCCGCAAATCCGAAAGCATAGGTCGCTTATCTGGGCGTTGCTCGACGTTCCGGCTAAGCTGGGCTAATGCAACGACCGTTATGCCGTATTGCCGGGCCATAAGCTTTAAACTGCGGCTGACATAAGACACCTCTTCGCTCCGGTTTGGGAACTTCATCCCGGACGGGATCAGCTGCAGGTAATCGATGTAGATCACGATCCGTTTTCCCGGGTTCTCCTTAACCAGGCGTTTGACCTCGCTGCGGATATGCTGCAGCGTCATTCCAGGCGTTTCGTCAATGTAGATCGGGAGCCGGTCGAGTTCATCCCGTGCGTAGCTGTATTTCTCCCAATCGGTATCCAAGAAGCCACCGGACCGCATTTTATGGCTGTCGAGATTGCCCAGCGAGCAGATGAACCGCTCTGTAACGGTGATCGCCTTCATCTCCGCCGAGAATATCCCAGCGATTGCTCCCGAGCGAGCAACGGCTATGGCATCATTCCCCATGTAAGCCGTTTTCCCCATACTCGGCCGCGCTGCGACGATCACGAAATCACCTTTCTGGTGGCCACCTGTCATTTTGTCGAGCTTCTTGGACAGCGTAGGTGGCCCGGTCATACCCTTCTTTTTAGCCCGCTCCTGGATATCCTCGATGTGTCCATCCAGCACGTCCGCCATTTTGATCAACCCGGCACCTTTCTGCTTGGGGGCGAGCTCGGCCAGTTCTTCCAACTTCGCCCGGGCATCGGCAAGATGCTTTTGAACGTCTATTCCGTCCTGCTGCCCTTTTACGGCCATGGCCTCCATTACCGCGGCGGATTCGCGCTGAATGTATGCATTTCGAATGATTGCTTGGTATTGCTCGAATCGCGCCGCCGTCGGAACGGAGGAAGACAATTGACTAAGGTATGAAATGCCGCCCATGCGCATCATTTTGGACCCGGAGCGCGCGGCCATGAGTGTAAGGTCGATCGTCCCATCCTGCTCGTAGACAAATTTCATGTACCGGAAAATCAGGGAATGCCGTTCATCTGCACCGAAATCGTCGGCCGTCAGGTAGCAATCATCTATCAAATCCGGCTGGAGAAGGAAACTCCCCAGGACTGCCGTTTCCGCTTCGTAAAGTCCGTTCATCGCCGCGCACCCCATTTCTTTAAGATGTTCTCAGGTGGTGGAGTGGCATTTTCCCACCAATTCTCCTTTTGTTCAAGGAGCAGAGTGGTTTCGAGCTTCTGTTGCTCATAGTCGGTTTGCTCCTCCAGATCGGCCCGTACGATATCAGAGATTTCCGGGAAAAAGTGCTTCGTTTGGATGTAATGATTCAGGTTCCGAAGCGCCCTTTCCCCGTCGATATCGGCAAGCATTTCGCACCACAGGCGGAATATGCCAGGGTTCTTGCTAAGATTCGGGGCGCTGTTCGGGAAGGCCGCAGTAGCCTTCGCCAGAATTAAGCTGACCTCGTTCTCCGTCAACGCCGGCACCCCCCATCTGTTTTTTTAAGAAGTCCAGATTTTCGGATAGCGTATCGTTATTGCTCGAAGCCAATCCTTCAGGATCAACGGTAGGATAGTCCTTCCATCTCTCTTGGTTTAAATAGGTGGCTGGGTATGGAATGAACTTGGTTTCGGTCTCGAGCAGCTTGCAGGTTTCTACGAAGTTATTTGTAAAGGCGATCGCTTCGTCCGGATTAAATGAGTTGTGCTTACATAATCTCTTCCAAGACTCTTGGGCCTTTTTTCTACTCACCTTTCTTGGATAGATTTTGTAAAACTCATCGAAGAGAGCTTCTTTATCTTTAAAACTTATATTTAAAGAACTTATATCTTTATCTGGGGGTCTCTTTTGATACCCCAAAACCGGCTCTTGAGGGTTCAAATCTGATACCCCAGGGGGTTCAAATCTGATACCCCTATCCCCATCATTAGGGGGGTTCAAATCTGATACCCCGGGAATCGAGAACAGATCAAGTTGTTCATCCATCGAATCACCGCTTTTTTGAATTTCCCATTCATCATAATTTTTGTTAAAGGACAGCCTCCGCGGTTTAACACTCGTTTCTTTTTGAGTGACGACCAAGACGTTATAGCGTATAAGGTTTGAAGTCTCTCTTTTGATCGAGCTCTCCGGGAGGCCTGTGTTCTCCTGCAAAAAGGAGAGTGAGAAATCATGGTCTTTCCGGTGGAAACCGTATGTGTAACGCCATACAATCAATATGATCCTGAACTGAGTGGCGTTGAATTTGAACTTAGCCGCTGCTTCAATCAGTTCATGAGCCACCGGGGTAAACCCGTTTTCCTTCTGGACGTCCGCCATGCCTCCTCACCAACGTTCAGGTTGTAATTTCCTTCGCGTGCTCCACGATCTGGCCGGCGAGTTGGCTGATTTCTTCGGCGCCAGCGTCATCAACCGGGGAATCAAGCCATTTGTAAAGCAGTTCCTCAACCTTGGCCCGCAGCCGCTCCTCCGGCGTTTTCTCGGCGGTGTAGCCGTTGGCAAGAGCACAGATGAATTCATACCCATGTGCCGCGGCATACTCTCTTATTGACTCAAGCCGAGGAAAACTGTGCCCAGATGAGATTCGTAGCAAGCACTTAACGATATGGTCAACATCATAACCATCATCGAAAAAGCTCTGGAGTGCATCTACCACATCCCGCGGCAGCTCCATCAACGGTTGCTCCCCGGCTGCCTTTTCGATCGTTTCCAGGAGCATCTGGCGTTCCTGTCTTAAACCCGCCAACTCCTTCGCATGCCTGGCCAGATCGTCAATTGCTTTGTCGTGCTGCCGGCGCAGCTTATTGCATTCGTTTATTTTTTGATTGGCCACGGACTCGGCAAAACGCTTATGTTCGCTCGCCTGGTCGAGTTGCCCCCGGATCGCGTTGTATTCGGCTTCGGTGTAGAGGAGCTCACCGTCAGAAGAATGTACACCCATTCCATCTCCGTCATCATCGGCTACAAAGTAATGCGAGTCCTTGATGTACGAAACCGGGAAGAGCTCCCCTTTTTTGCCGCGATACCAAGTCCAATGGTTTGTATCATTCGTGATTAAGACCATTGGCACCTAAACCACCTCCCGAGTTTCGTATTTGTTTTGCGTTCCAAAGATTGTTGCATGTTCAGGTACCCAATCAGGCGGACCATATTTACTTAAGTAGCCCAACCTATTCAGAAAAACATCCACCGGTTCAGCAGCATGCATAGCCTTGAGTAACTCCCAGCAACCAATAACATCGTTCAACGCACGGTGAGCCCCATCTAGTACAATCCCGTATTTAGCGCACATGTCAGTCAACTTGTGAGGGTAGGTATGACGTTCGCGGCTAATGGTGAGAGTATCGATAAATGGATTTGAGAATGATTTCCCGGCCAATCTCTGAAGCGTATGGTGCAAGAATTGGAGGTCAAACGCCGCGTTATGGGCAACTAGAAGACTGTCCCCCATGATGTTCCGAAAAATCCGAAAAGCGAGTGATTCGTCCATAGCATCAGTGAGCATTTCATCAGTAATTCCAGTGATTTCCGTGATTTTCGGTGTCAGTTCACGTCCTGGTTTTACAAGGGTATGGAAGCCAGTTGTAATTTCGCCATTCACCACTCGAATGGCCGCCATTTCGATCACCCGCTCATTTACCGGATCAAGTCCGGTCGTTTCGAAGTCGAAAACTGTGATATTGGAAAGCAATTAGAGCACCTCCAGAAAATAATCTCTTCTATTAATGAATCCTTTTTCAAACAGCGCCATCCGCACCGCCTGTGAGGCGAGCTCCGGCGTGTTGTTATTGCTGCTCAAGTGAGTCAAGTAAATCCGCTCGCCGCGGCCTTTGATCAGCTTTTGCAGAGCCGCAGCAGTTTGGTCGTTACTCAGATGCCCCCGGTGCGGGTCCGCTATCCGGTCTTTGAGATAGTCGTCATAGGGCCCCGCCAGCAGCATCTCCAGGTCGTGGTTGGCCTCTATGATGTAGATGTTGCCTTCCATAATGGCGAGCATCTCGTCATCGATGTGACCTGTATCAAATACCACGCACGCGCGGTTCCCAATGTCGTCCTCTACGGCGTATCCGACAGGCTCCAGGGTGTTGTGATGGGTTTGGAATGGATACACGTGCAGGCCGCCAAGTTCGACCGTGTCATACTTGCTGTATGTGGTTTCAAGGACCCGCTGCAGTTCCTCATCTACACCGCTGATCTTCTGCCATTCCCCATGCGTTGCGTAAACCGGCATGCGGTACTTATTAGCCAGCGTAAGGCCTTTGATATGGTCGCCGTGGGCGTGGGTGATGAATACGCCTTGGATATCCGTCGCTGCATTGATGCCCCGCGCCAGCAGCCGCTTTTCAAGGTCACGCTTCCACTTGCCCGCGTCGATCAGGATTCCGGTAGAGCCGCTTTGTAAGTGGATGCAGTTGCCGTCGCTCCCTGTCGCGAGAATCTCGACTTTCATGGCATCGATGGTGGCAGGGATAATCCCAGCCGCTCCCGTTGTTCGTTTGTAAGGCCGAATCTGATTATTTCCTCTAAGCTCCCGGCCACTTCAGCAGAGCCCCATTGCTGGCAATCCCATCCGGTATAATCGCATCCAGCGTCAACGGTGCCGAATCGGCCATCTTTGAGCCGGAAAACTCCAATCCAATTAGGTCCATCATTTTTGCCGTCAGAGATTGCGATGATTTCCGCCACATCCTCGCGGTTGAATGGTGCTGTAAAAACAGACTTCGCAAATTGCACCACTTCCGGAGCGCCGGCGGCTTCAAATGCTTCTCTCCAATTGTAGTTATTCAGTCGTTCAAGCATTTAAATGCTCCTCTCCCTTTTGATTCGTTCCTGCCAACTCCTGTCAAATGTACATCCCTTCGCCGGCCATTCTTTATAGCGGCGGCCCCGGGAGAAGGAAACGAACATATCCGTCTCCTTCTCGTAGTACACGCCGTTCAGGGGCTTTTCGCCGCCAAGGTCAGCGCCGCCGAATAGGTCGAGTTGCTCGACATCAGAGCGGGAGGACGTCATCGGCCGCCTGCTTCTCGGCAATGTGGAGGTCCATCACCTTCAGAAGCGCCTTATATTCTGCTACCGTAGGTTTTTCGCCTTTGATCTTGCCGTGTTTGGCGATGTATTCCTCCATGCCTTCTGGTGTGGTGATGCCCAATTTTGAAAAATTCTCTTTCATTTTTTCCCGGCATTTTTTGAGTTCGGAAACTTCATCAGCCGGCGCATCCTGTTTTGGCTTTTTCTCTTGATCGCCCTTAGTGGATTCAGCGGCAGCTGCGGCATTGACTTCCTCGGTGATGTCCTTCCGAACTGGTGGGGCCGAATCTGCCTGCGGCTGCTCAATGGTTTCGTCACCAAATTCAAGGCCGTACTGTCTTTTTAGCGCCCGCTGCTGGGCATGCTTCCCGATCATGTCCGGCTCCCACTTATTCCAGTTGTCTTTGTTCTGGCCGGTGTACATATGGGCGATATGCTCTTTGTCAACGAACTCTGTAACCGGACGAAATCCGTCACGATAAGCAATCGAATACGCGCCGATGATTTTGCCGCGCGGGAACGAGATTTCGTGTGAAAGAATTTCCCAGTCGTCCGATCCGTCTTCCCGTTTAATCTTGCGAGCTTTGAACTCGTCGTTTTCGCAAACCACCTGCGTATCCGGCGGCTGGAATCCGTCCTTTTCCCGCGCCTTGGACAGGTAAGCCTCCGCCGCGAACTGGATGCGAGCCTGATTGCCGTATTTAATAAAGAAGATTTCGTTTTTAAACGGGTCCAGCCCGTAAGATGCCGCCTTATGAGCAAAGAGCAAGAATTCGGCATCCGATGCTGTTGGGCAAAGCGATGTTCTGATCACATCCAAAACGGCCGGCTGAAAGGCTCCCTGAATTTCGGGGGTAAGAGTAAGCTGATTATTTGCCATATGATTGCGTGCCTCCTAAAAGAAAATGATTTTGACTTTGCCGGTATAGCGCTGAATCAAATGCCATCTGTCCGGCTCCTGCTTGCTGATCAACCAGTCCGACGGGGTAGCAACGTGGTCAGCCAGCATCTTAAGCTGGCGGCGAGTGGGGTTCTTGCCCTGTTTCATGACAACGACTCCGTTTCGATTTTGAGTTCCTGGTCTTCAACGGCCCGCCCGGTGATCAGTTGCCCATAGATCGAAATCTCGCCCGTATACTCCCCGATGCCGTCGATAAAGGTCGGGACGATCAGGCCGGATTGTTTGTGCAGCACTTCCGTAAGTTCCAGGCCTGCGGCGATCTTTTCGCCGGTTGAGAGCGTCGCGTAGTCTTTCCCCGCCATCTGGATCGAGAAATCCGGCTCATATTCGCCCGTGGTCTTCACGTACTTGAAGAGCCTGATCTGGAGAGTGGCGAACAACGACTGGACCTTTCCCGCCTGCAGCTCGGCCTCTTTGGCCCGGTATGCCTTGATCGCATCCAAGATGAAAATGGACTCTTTCAGGCTGGCGAGCGTGTCGGCCTCGGCCTTTTTGGCTGCGTCTACGTCCGCCTGTAGCTGCTGCCGTCCCTCTTGGGCTTTGATCGAATCCTCCAACTCGTCCCGCTTCCGCTCGAGCTCGCGCATGTCGCCCCACAGCTTGGAGACATCGACCGGGTCCATGGCGGCCAATTGCTCCTCCAACCCCTTCCGCTTGGCAACCAGGGCCGCATGCTCGGCGTGGAGTTCGTGTTTCCGCTGCTCTTTGCTGTCGGTTACCGCCTTGACCGCTTCGTCGTCCAGCGGTCGCTTGCAGCTCGGGCAGGTGTCCTCAATCGGTTCGTTGTAGACCTTCATGTATCGATCTTTGGCCGCCTCTACTTGCTGCCGCGCTGCAACGAGTTCCGCCTGTAACGCGGACCGCCTTTCGTTAACCGTCTTGGCCGACTCAATCTGCCCCTCAATTGCTTTGATCTGTTCCAGCAGCGCAGCCGACTCGGCTTTTGCCGCCTCGATGTCTGCAGGCCCATCCGGCAGGCGGTCCAGTTGTTCCTGTAGCGTTTTGGTGCGGCTCTGCGCGGCGATGTGCTGCTTCTCAAGCTTCGATTTCTGCCCGCCAGTCCCGCCGTGAATCTTCTGGAGATCGTCGAGCGAATGCTTCTTGGTCAACTCGTCGAGCTTCGCCGCGGCCGGGTTAAGCGGAATGTCCTTCGGCTTTTGCCCTGGATCAGTCCGGCTCATTTCGGCCAGGACTTCGGACTTCGCCGGCGGAACGGTATACTTGAGGATCTGTTCCCGCTGCTTAGTCCAGTGTTGGGTGAAGAAGAACCCCGGGTTATAAAGGGATAGAAAATCCTCTTTGTTGAATAGGTCGGCCACAGCAGCCGCGTATTCCTTTGCTTTGACCGGAACATCGTTGATCAGATAAACCGTGTCCCCGCCGTCAATTCCCCGTTCGAAAACCCTCTCCTCGCCGTCTAAGCTCATGGTGAGACGGGCCCGGACAACGTCAAAGTCGTAGGTTGTTGGAGACGGATTCCATGTCTTGCCGAACAGGTCTGTGCCGAAGAATACCCAAGCAGGCGCCTCGCCGATCGTTGTTTTCCCTTCCCCGTTCTGGCCGGATAATTTCGTTATGTCGCCATAATTGACATCCACTTTACGGGTCCCGGCGAAGTTTTGAAGCTCCAGCCGGATGAATTCAATTCGCTTTGCCAATTCACGTCCCTCGCTTTCTTGTGTTATATTGAGGTTGGAATATTTCTTATTGGCCGCTCTCTTTTGGGCGGCTTTTTTATTGCTCTTCCAATTTGCCTAACCAAAGCTCCGCCGTTTCAATGTGCGTGATAGCTACGCTGCGCTCGCGGCTGTTATCCAGCTTTTGCACCTCTTGCAGCGCCTCGGATAAGGCGATCAGCGCTTTTTGCAGTTGGTCCATGCGGTTCACCTCCCTTCCTGAATCTAAAGCTCGGCGAGTTCTTGCTTGAGTAGTTCGATTTCTTGTACTACTTGGTTCAGGACAGCGACCTTGGCGCTGGCTGCAAGGCGTTTGAACCTGCATTTCTGAATCTCGACGCTCCTGTTTCCGGAAG
This sequence comes from Paenibacillus sp. FSL R5-0527, assembly GCF_038008055.1. Lineage (NCBI taxonomy): Bacteria > Bacillati > Bacillota > Bacilli > Caryophanales > Paenibacillaceae > Paenibacillus > Paenibacillus sp. FSL R5-0527. Next base: position 6,293,331 of record NZ_JBBOYI010000001.1, read on the forward strand.
TAAGTTCAACATTTTCACAAGGCTCGCTGTACTTGATAAAATCCTCCAAGATCTCGATGTTCTTTTTGATTTCACGAGCTTTATCAACCCGCTCGCCCATGTATTGCAGCGTTTGATCATCCATGCCTTTCCCTCGCTTTCGCTTGATTCTTGGGTTCAGAAACCCGATTTTGGCAAAAAAATAATAGGCTTAGCGAAAATCAGTCGTTTTCGCAGTCCTCACAGAGTCGCGGATAACCCGGTTCATCGCCATCGATCAACGTTCCGCAGCACTCGCACAGCAAGCCTTCCAGGGCCATTTCAGCAGCTTCTCCCATCGTCCTCCTCACCTCCTTCCAGGGCTTCCTCCATCTTCTCGTCACGCTCCCGCTTGTAGGCGGCTATTTCATCCTCCTGCGGCTGCTGGGCCTGCTGCTCGCCCCATAGCGGCTGAGAGAAGCGGTCGAGGTTCAAGGCGTCCACGCACCGGACTGGACCTGCCGGACAAACTCCTCAAATGTGATCCCGCGCTGCGGTCGAATCCGAAGGGTTCGAAAGACGAGGCCCAGCCGGTCAATGTCGTCGCGGCGGTCTAACAGCGGCTTGCGCAACAGGCTAAGCATCATTCGGTATTTCCGGTATTGCCGTAGCGCCCAATCTGCCATTTTGCTGCGCCCCTCCGCCTCCAACTTGCCCCGCAGGAAAAGGAAGAAGGCCATTTTCATTCGAATCATTTTCATAAGCTCTGCGCCTCCAATTCATACAGTTTGTCGCAAAAGTAACGGACCAGGTCCTTATTCTTGATACACTCGGCTACGTATGCTGCTTCTTTCAATCCGTCGATCTTTTGCACCAACTCCGCGTTGTCACGCAAGGCTTTAACCAGCTCCGGCCCCTGTAGTGGGCTTAGAGTGCCCGCAGCAAATTGCCGATACAGATGAGCCGGAACGCGATGAGTTGAGTGGATAAAGATCGCCACATTATCACAATCCTTTCTGGTAGGATTTCCCTCCCCCACGTCGAAATAGGTAGGTGTTCAGACTTACCGATTCGAGAAAGGGGCGTGTAAAATGGATTTCTATGACGAAAATAATCAAGCATTACGTCAAGTTAGTGTTGTTGTAAGAGATAGCCTCGGGGATTTGGCCATCCAGTTGTTGTGTGCCCGCCAAGACATCACAAAGTTGGATTACCATGAACTGATTATCGAATTAAGCAACATCGTTAAAGACCTTCATAGCGCATATGAGCACGAATATCACAGATTAGACTAGCGCTGAAGGTGATCTTCCCCTTCAACAGCCCGTATGTTGACCTTGTTCAAAAAGTTGATTCCCTTGCATCTGTAATTCTCTCGTACTTTGTCCAAGGCCATTATCACGGTCTTATAGGGCAATCCGCTTTCCAACATGCAAGACTCAATTTTTTTTACCAATTCGTGAAACTCATCTATTGCCGCCGCTCCAACGGCGGTTTCTTTTTGCTCATTCAACTTTGCTCGCCTCCATTCTTGGATTTGACGATCAAGCATAGAGATTAAGATTTTTGCCGTTTTTTCGGTAAGCTTGATGGCCGTTTCCCCTTCGCCCATAGGGGAAAGAGTCATTGTTCGTGTCTCGTCGTCGGGTATTAAGGCAAACAAAATTCCAGGTTCTTTCGTGTTAACCGCCATTGCCGTTTCATTGGCGGTTGCTTCTTTTTGGTCGTCCATGTCCACCATCCTTTCGTTTGGTTGCTTATTCTCATTCCCGCAAACAGTCCATAGCAGAAAAAATAAGTTTGAGGGCTTCTATCTCCAGCAAAACATCTTCCTTAAATTCCTTATCTTCCAAAACTTTAAAAGGGCGTTCGATTGCGAGTGCTAATTTTTTAGGGAGAAAACTTAATTCCCCGATGTTTTCCGAAAGCTCCAGAATCCCCGCACCCTCTAGCGAATTTTTTAATCGCTCCATCCCCACCTTTCGTATGGTTGCGCTCAGCGACTCTGTTTGCATAGACGCCCGCCTTTCGTTTGGATTGTGTTGCATATCAAGTTTTCAAAGAGCGAATAAATCCTAAGGGGCCAGTTCTCCCATGATCTGCGCACATGTCTCGCAAATCGGGCCGTCGTCGGTGTCCAGCGTGCCGGGCCGTTCCTCGCAGAGGAAGCAGGTGGTGACTGGTTCAGCCTTGGCCGCTGGGGTCCATTCCCCGATCCACTCAAGAGCCCGGTCATAATCGTGTAGTAGCGTGTCCCAGTAGGATCGGACACCAAACTTCTTGTAAAACCCGTTCCAAAGCTCCTGGAAATACTCCTTGCTGTAGGCCCAATAATCTTGGCTGTCCTTCCCGCCGAGCAGCAACGCAACGCGTTCCTTAGCCCGCCGTTGTAACATTCGCTGTTCCCGGCGAGGTTTCCGGGCTGACTGTCTAAGTCGTTCATTCTCCCGTTTCAATGTCAATAACAGTTGCGGATCGTACACGCCGATTTCCATCTGTCCCACTTCCTAACACCTCCAATTCGATTCCTATGAGTTCTGATAAATCCTTGCGATTACGTTCCAACGTTTTGAGTAGGTTCGACCAAAAGATCGTCAATGTTTCAATAGCTTCTTTACTATCTGGAATAGCTGCCAGATGCGCCAGCGCCGTTCCGAGAGATGATTCTACGACGCCTCGGGTTTTGTTCAGCGCCTCTTGCAGTTTGCGGAGATCATGGAGCTGCTTTTCCATGGTCAAGTTTCGCTCCGCCATCTCCTCCTCCAGTCGCCTTTTTGCGGCTGTGAGTTCTGCATTTTCCTTGATTAGTCGGCCAAGTTGCTCCTCATCTTCCTTGGATCTCCCCTTGCGCTTCTTCAACTCGTCGATCTGCGCCAGAAGCTTCTCTTGCTGTTCTGTGTGCTGCTGGATGGCCAACTGCCGGGCCGCCTCCGCTTGCTTAGCGCGTTTTTCGGCTTCCGCTGCCGCTTTCTCGGCGGCTTTGAGGGATTTCACCAACTCCTTGTATTCCTTGTGAGTTTTGATATTTCCAGAAAGAACCGCATCCACTGCTTCTGGGTTGGCTGACGGTTTAGATATTTCATAAGTAAGAGATAAAGGAAGATCCTCGATCAGTTCTCGTTTCTCGCAATTTGCGAGAATCAATTCATGCCGACCGATCCAGCGATACACTTGATCTTTTTTAAATCCGAGAGAGGTGTACCACTCTTCAAAGCAACCATATCCACGTTTTGCTAATGCATCCTTCGCTTCGCTTAGTTCTCTTCCAAGGTCGGTATAAGCTTGACTAACGATGTTTCTCATTGATTGCTCTTTTTGTTGAAGATAATCAGATGTCTCCGAGTCAAGAACTGAGTAATCAAACTTAATTTCAGGCAAGTTCATATATTAAAACCACCGCCTCCTCGTAAGGGATAAGAAATTCATCTTCTGCATACTTTGCGATTCGCCCAATTGGTACGTCTTCACCAAATTGATTCATGAGGGCCTTGACTACCTCTTCTTTGTTCACATCCGTCCCCCCTTTTCGAGAATCACGTAGTACAGGCCGTCTTCGTTGATGATGGTGGTTTGTTTGTTGTACGCCTCCTGCTGTTTGAAGGGGGTAAGTTGAACTTACATCCTCTGGCAGTCGATCCTTTACCATGCGCGGATTGCTCAATTCAAGAACCTCGCATACATCTTTCAGTACGAACCATGGTTCGCCGTTTTTCTCAATTGTTCGAATCTGTGCGCCGTTGAAATTGAAAATTTGCGGTTTGTTCATTTGCTCCCATCCCCTTTCTCGCTTTGCCTCTAAGGTGCATATACATTTGTTTGCGCGTTCTTGCTTACCGAATCAGAACATTCTTTGCGATTATCTTGTAAATTCTGTGCAACATCGGTGTCAAAAAAAATTTCCCGTACATCACGATTGAAAACTTTGGCAATCCTAATAGATACCTCTACTGAGGTGCTGGCCCCATTCTCGATTGCAGAAATCGTTGCGCGTGATACGCCAACCTTTTCGGCTAGCTCATCTTGTGTCCAATCAAATTCCTGACTTCTTCGCAAATATCTAACTATATTTTTCATATCGTTTGTTCACCTCACTTTCTGTTGTACACAGTTTACATCCGTTTGACGTCAATGTATAGTCTGTGCAACAACTTTTTTTTATGGTATAATTGACTTTTTGTAAGTTTTGTTTTACATTATTTGTTGTGCTTTGTTTACATTTTGAAAAAGGGGGTTTTCACTCACATGAGTAATGAACTCGGGAATTTTTTGAGACAACTCAGAGGAAAACGATCTTTAAGAGATATTGCTGATCTGACTGGACTTTCACATACATACATCTCAGATATTGAGAATGGTTACCGGAGAGGTACGAACAAACCGCTTAAGGTTTCCCCTGAAATCCTTAAAAAATTGTCTAAAGCCCTTGACACATCCTATGCTGAACTTATGGTTCTGGCCGGATACTGGGATAAAGACGACCCGGAAAACGAGATGTTATCTGAGATTTATTCTGAAGAACGTAAGATGGAGAAAAAAATAACTGCTTTATTAAAGAAAATTGCTAATGACGAAAACCTCTTCCCATCTCGATACCACGAGGACATTTTCAAAATTTTTGGTGGATATGCTTCAGATAAAGAGGTATACGAACGCTCATCATTTGGGGATATAAATTCTTTTGACAAGTGGTATTCTGATTACTTAAAACGGGATGAAGAAGACAAGTCTGTAGATGAGGAATGGGCTATTGAGGAGTTTAACAAATACTATAATTATCGAACTATTAAGCAAGGTATTGAGTCTTTGGACAGATTCATAATCATAAACAAAACGCTTGATGATTTCTGGGATGAACTTGTAGATTTTTGCCTGCGTCATAACATTGATTATCAGGATGATCAAATAAGAGAAAGCTCCCCTCCATATTTGACTGGAAAAGAGCTTGACGAAATACCTATTGAGGAATTAGCCAATCACAACTTAACAAGAAAAGGCAAACCGCTCACTGAGGAACAGAAGAAGAAACTTGCTCAGTTAATTCAGTCGGCTGCTGATCTTCTTGACTAGAAAGTTCATTCAAAAACTTTTCGGCTTCTGTAACATCCAGACCTCTTAGTTTTAATCGCTCTAAAAGTTCTTCAGTGCGGATAGTATAAATTGTTTTGATAGGTCATCCCTCCTAGCTGTAGTTTTTTAGTGAGCGAGATGTTAAGACAAGCCTATATGTATTTGAGTGGTGTGGATAGTGTTAAGTCACTCTTAACACCTCGTTCTCTAAACCACGTTCTACCATAACCGTTGTCGCACTCTGTCGAAGTAATTACCTGTAATTTAAACCACCTGGACTAGTGCCAGCAGGTCAACTACAGGACACTTATCGGGCGCATCATCTCCTTTCAGCGGACACAAATGGACGCAAAAAAGCCGCTACAGTCTGGGTTCATAGTTACAGGCATAGTACTTTATTTGGCATTATAGAGTTGTTCTCATAACACCATTGGGTACTTTTTTTTGTAAATGCCTGATACTCTTAACCCAGACCATAGCGGCTTATTAGGCCCTTATGATCTTCGAATTACTTACATTAGAATGCTCTTACGGCGCATGCCCAGAGTTGAGAAAAAATAAAAAAATAAGGTATGTCCTAAATAATATCAGATTCCCCCGAAGTTTGTAAAGTATTGCCTATTAGGTTAATTAAAATACATCGCCATTCGCCGATCCAATAGCATGATCGTTTGGGCATATCCGTTGTCATCAAATACAGCTGAAATCACATATGTTTTTTCGTTTTCTTCTTGTGTTTTTGGAGATTCAGATTCCTTTAAAAACTTCTTATTCACTGTGTCATAAGCATAATCCAAATTTCTCTCATGATCGCCCAAGTAGTTATCACCATATATTTTCTTTAACTCATCCTTGAGCATTCCAACCTTTGCTCCTTTTGAGGTTTCATATGTACCAGCTGATTCCTCACGCAAGGCAATACCCGCTACCTTATCTTCCCGGTACATTATTTGTACCCCAGAGTTATATGTAAACCAGCTACCGAAGCCTTCCCCCTTTTCCCCCCTCCCAAGTACCTTTTCCGCATCATCTCGGCTCATTCCGTATGTAACTTTAGATTTACTATCTCCGACCTTGTGAATGCTCAGATCATCAACTGTAATAGCATTGTTTGAGTTGCCGCATCCAGCCAACAAGAGCAATAATACAACTGCAATCGTCGTGATTTTAAGACGCATTTCATCACACCTTTTTTACCTAAATACTACCAAAGAAAATTTATCCTGGCTATCTCATAGAAACAATTTCCTAGTTCTGGTAGACTGAATTGGAAATATAGCTCATTAAGGGGGGCTTTGAATATGCAGATTATAAAAAAATGGTGGGTTTGGGCTATCGCATTAGTTGTTTTAGTTTCAGGAGTATTGATAGGGAAAAGCTTGTATGAACAAAAGAAAGAGGCTGACCGACAAGCCTTAATACATATGGGTGATAAGCTTGATGAAGCATGGAATAAGTACGAAAAAGAAACTGCCAAGATAAATGAAAATGGCAAATTGGCCTCAGAATACACTGAATTAATGATGGATATTGTTGATGGTAACATCCCTGCAAATGAAATTGAAGAGGCTACGGAGAAAGCGTGCAAAATGGAGAAAGAGCTGATGGAAATCTACCCAACCGTATATAAAGAGCCTAGTTCTGTTTGTAAAGATAAAAAGTAAATCCTAAAGAAGTAATAAAATGCCCCGGAGAAATCCGGGGTTATTTTATATTCGCGGTCAGTTCTGCAACGTACGCGCCTAGCCGGACACTGATTTCCGTCCGCATCACGTCGCGGGTCATCCCAAAACGCTCCTCATATCCTCGACACAGAAAACGGTGATACACGATGAAATCGGCATGTTCGTCACTGAAAATCTTTATGTTTCGTTTGGTCAATTCGCGTTTTATATCACGCATGTCTTTGCTTATTTTGTTCATGACCGCTTGGCCTGCTGCCAGATAAAGCTGTTTTAAAAGGTTAGAGCTGCGCTCAATGTCATCCACGCTCTTTTGTACCATCGTGAGCATGTAAGGTAGTAAGATGTAGTCGCGGAGCATTGTAAGTTCTTCTGTCGTGATCATCCCGTTATTCAAAAAACCACCCCAAATAAGAACGTTTGTTTGTATTATAGATCAAAAACGCAACCTATTCAACGAACAAAAAACACGCACATTTTATGCGCATTTTATATTGACGCGCGTAATTTATGCGTGTATAATAAAGATATCGAGAGGAGGTCAATGTGGTGGGGAAACAACGAACGGTTCGGGAGGTAATTCAAGCCTTGAAAAAGGCGGGTTTCATTGAATCCCCGAATCACGGAAAGGGAACAAGTCATCGGCGATACATAAACCCGAATGACCCCAGCAAGTTCGCTGATATCGCGGTACACAGTATGGGTGACACAATCGCGAAGGGAACACTAAAAAGCATAGAGCGTCAATCCGGGGTTAGAATGTAACCCCGGGTGTTTCCCTACCCTTGCCACCTCATTTGAAGAAGGAGTGTGAATATCGTTGAAAAGCCATTATGTTTATCCGGTGGTTGTCGAGCGCACAGATACAAATTTGAGTATGTACTTTCCGGATTTTCCGGGGACGGCCGTAACTTCTGTTGAGTTGGCGGAAGGTCTTTCGAGGGCAAAGGAACTGCTTGCTGCCCGTGCTTTGGAATTAGAGGAGGCCGGTCAGCCCCTTCCCGCTCCTTCCGAACCGGAACAGATTGAGTTGGAGGACCCGAGCGACCGGATTGTTTTCGTGGAAGTGTTTATGCCGCCTTATCGCGATGCAGCCGAGAATAAGGCCGTAACAAAAAATTGTACGCTGCCAAAGTGGTTACGTGATGCAGCTGACGAGGCTGGCCTTAATTTCTCGCAGATTCTGCAGAGTGGGCTTAAAGAGGCTTTGGGTATCGAGAATCGTAACACCCTCTGAAAACAGAAATTGGCCCCGCCAGCACATAGCCGACGGGGCTTTTTCTACCGATTCTTTCGGATTTGAATCTATTATATCATGGATTATTTGGTAAGTGTAGCTGTTTTTTCTTTGTTGTTCCAATCAAATTTTGCTCCAAGCGCTTCACCTGCTGCGCGGAGTGGAACATATACTTTACCCTCGTAAATAAACCCGTCCTCAATCTTTTTTCCGTTTATAACGACCTTCGCCTTTTCCACTTTTTCCGCCTCCTGATTTGGATTTGAGATAATCCAGTATTGTTTTGCCTCAGACTTAAACACCGATTCTTTGGCCTTAACTTTGCCATCATCACGCACCCCCTGGTCAATGAGGCCATCGTTGCCATACTTGCGGTTGTCATGGTTGGGGTCGAAGACATCGATCCACCCATCCTTGCTGATACCTACCAGCAGGATATAGTGACCACCTCCGGTTGTGTGGCCTGGACCCATGGACGCGATAGCGAGATTTCCTTCCTTCAAGGCTGCCTTTACATCGGCTAGGCTACTGGTCTGTCTAACTTCGAGCCCGTATCCCCCGAGAAACTTCCGGAAGAATCCCCAGTCCGTGCCGCTATTGGCTGTACGAAACCCGTTCTTCACGGCGAAGCTCGCCGCCTCGGTGGGCAGAATCGTTTTTCCTGTATAGGAGCTCACAACCATAGACGCACATGTGGGGCCGCATGCGGACGTGCCGATAGTCTGTTTTTTGTCCCCGGTGATTGAGTACATGACGTTTTTCCAGCGCGGGTCCTCTTGACTGTAATAGACAAGCTTCATTTTCCTTCTCCTTCTTTTCCGGCCTCGCCAGCTACTCCGCCTTTACCTTGCAGGATAGCAATAGCCTTTTGTAGTCCCGGAGGGATAGGCGCGCCGAGCCGCCCAGCGTTTTCAAGCAGGCTCAAAAGCTCGTTAGCGAGGTAAAAAAAGATCGCTGCATCCCTAAATAGATGCGCGTCTCCTAATGCGGTATCTACCAAGTGAGCCACAGCCACAATGGCAAAGATCGATACTTTTTTGGCGATCCCCCAGCCGCCGATCCGGCTGCTCAATTTCCCCTCCTGGGCTGCTGCGGCTACCCCGGATATATAGTCGATAACCACAAAAGCCAGTAGGATATTTAACAACGACGACCAACCCCCAAATAAAAATGACGCTGCCGATCCGCCGACAGCGATAAGTCCTTTGATTACGGTATCCACTTTGATCATCCCCTCTTATCTTTAATAGCCCCGGATCGGCTCCGAGGGCATAAAAAATGCGCCTCCCAGCGCTCCCTGTGGTTACTCCACTGTTTCCGTAATTTCTTCGTAATTTTCGGCGAGATATTTATAATCGCATACGCCGATGGTCCCCGTGTTGTTCTTGTAGATGAATTGCCCTGGAATGGCTACAACCACTTCTTCAGCTTTCCTCAGTGTCACCGACTGCAACGTGCCGATATTCGATAATTTTATCGTCGCCTCCATGCTCGTCAACTGGACGATTGCCTGAATTGATGTAAAATCTTTAAATTCGATGGCCTCGACGTAGTCTTTGCTCTTAAACATCCTGATCATGTATACCACCCTTCTCTTAAATCTACTATAGCAACATCATGGTACTCATCCTAAGAGTACCTGACCCACTACCCGCCTGGACGCGTACCCGTAAGTAATAGTTGCCGCTTAGATTTGACACGTTGATGAGGCCTGCTTGATAGTACCCCGACGCGTGATACTGAACAGTCGTAGACGCGACCCCGCTGGAATCACCTTGCTGTGCTGTATCAACAACTACTTGGCATGTAGCATTATAGCCACCACTACCTCCATATTGGTGGTACGCGGTAAAGTAAATCCAGTTGATGTAGGTAAGGTCCACGGGATTTTGCAAATAGACATAGGCATCAATACCGTTGCTATCCGAGCTAATATCAAGCCTAATCTCGCTATTGCTTGGTGGGTAGTACGTAGTTGTGCTGTACCCGTGTACTCCTGTGTACCCCCAAGCCGGGATGTTTTGGCGATCCGCACCATAGCCAAACATCGACATTCTGCCTTTGACTGCGTTGATGCTGGCGATTTTGTCCGCCAACGCCGCCCATGTGTCGTTTGTGGACGCGCCCACGCCGAACTTGGAGTTGAGCGCGCCCACTATGCGATTTTTGGCATCAACTCCAGACGTAAAAAGCTCGTTAATGGCGGCGACAGTGTTCCCCTTTGCCGAGGTAAGCAGACTTGAGAGGGGACCTACAGCATTGCTGGCGGCATCTGCCTTGCTTTGGGCGGTAGCAGCCACACTGCTTGCCGCGTTCGCTGTTCCCTGAGCCGCAGCAGCCGCACTATTCGCCGCATTCGCCGTGTTTTGCGCCGCCACCGCTGCGTCGTAAGCCATTTTTGTCGCCTTTGGCGTCGAAGCTTTGGTATCGCTATTGTCGTTCACGGCATTGGAGAGTTGGACGATCCCTTTTTGCGTTAGACTTGCATCGCCGATATGGATTCCGGCTATGGCCTCATCGAGTTCCGGCTTGGTAACATACACGAGCGACTCATCGATATTTGCCGTAATGTTTGTAGCCTTCCCGACAAACACGTTCATGTTGATGGCTTTTTCGATGAGGTCCTCGCCACTCGGCGTGATGTAGTCGGCCGTTGTCCCAGCGTTGGCATACATGTAGAGGATTTCGCCGTCGTCGGGGTCTCTGGCAAAGATGCCGACCTCGCGCAGAAAAAATCCGGTTGTGACATCCTGGTTTGTGAGGGTCCCGCCAATCAGCGCCCGTGTAGACCCGGGTGGATGTTTCAGTCTTTCGATGGCCAAATCCTTGACCGGGGTAATCAACGCACTCATATCTTCGAGAGATTGCCCGCTCAGCGTACCGCTCCCGATGCTCATTCGCGTATAAACAAGCTGAGCGCCGGCTTGCGCCTTAGCTTGCAGTTGTCGCCCTTTATTAGTAAGTGCCTTACTCCAAGATGACATTTTCTCACCTGCCTTATATCGTTATAAAATCGCCGACGTGCAGGGCGCCGCCGTAATACATATCGTTCATTTCAATCGTCTCTTCCAAAATAACGGCCTCAAGCCAAGCACTCAGCCGTTTGATCGAATCGACCGCCTGCACAAATTCTTTGGCCCGCTCGCTTGTGGCGCTCGGGTCGCTGGTGCGTACCCGGAAATATCCCGGCTCGCCGCCGTATTCCCACCATTCCTCCACTTGGCCGGTCCCGAACAGGATGGCCACCAATTCCTCCACAGCGGCCGGCGTACCTTTGCGCCGATGGAACCGGATAGCGTTTTTGACGAGTGCCCGTTTTTGTTCGATTGGCAATGTCGCGTCGTAAAAATCGACGTGCAGTTGCCAAGCCAACTCATCCGCTTCCGCATCGTTGAGCGTATTCAACCGGTCGAAAATAGACAGTTTCGAAATGGCCAGCGTTGTCTGCTGTAGCTCGTCCTGGATCGCCTGTGCCGCAGCCGCAACTTTCGGATCGTGTTTAAGGTTAGGAGGCAATAAATCCAAGAGGCTTACGTTTTGGATATCAATCATCTTCGAGCCCTCCGAATGTAGTTGTCACGGTGGCATCTTGAGCGACCTGGAACCTCGATAAATCGGTAAACGCCGGCTCGGTCACCCGCACCCTTAAAGCACCAGCAGCCATAACCCGCGCAATCAGCTCCGAGGGATTTATATCCCGGCCAAGCTTTGATTTTTGCCAGGTTACATAGCCGTTTACTGCTGCGGTAACTCCCTGCTGTATTGACGTTGTCTCAGCGGCACGTGAGCGGGCGATGTAATAGGTCAAATTGATGTTATACGGGACAGCCACGGGAGCCTGCACAGTAACTTTGTCAGTCAATGGACGCACATCCCTTTCGGTCACCGCAGCTAATACGGCATCCAGCACGTCCTGTGTAGGTATTTTCCCTCCGGCCAACAAAGGGGCTAATACAACCTCCACGGGAGCGGGCGAATCGACTGCCACATCAATAATGGCGCTGCTGGCTGACTTGGCCCTGATCTCATACGCACCAGCGGGGCCCGCAACCGAAAAACTCTCTGGAGCTGATCTGATACGCTGCCGGTACGCATCATCTGTCTCCGTATCCGCACCGCCGGAGCTCTCTGTCGTGTTGGTGACGCTCTGGACGAACGGGAGGGGGTCTATCAGCGCATTTATTTGTCCGGCGGTAAAACCATTGCCAGCAATCCCAGGAACCGAACACAAGGCCGGTACGCTGCCAGTAACCGCCCCTGCGGGTATTTGCAGTACGTCGGAAGTTATGAAAAATAACTCCCCTCCCCCGCCTTGCGGCCCGACTCTGGTCCCGGCTGGAATGATGGTTGCTGACGCGAGCGGTATAGAAAGCGAAATTTGAATAGTTGTCCTTGCCGCCTCGGCAGGGAGCCTGCTTGTATCATACATTTCGCCTATACCGTCCAGAACGTCTCCAGTCGCATAACGTAGAAGGTTTTGCCGAGCTGTCGAATTAATCAGCACCCGTTGTTGTACAATGATTTGCGCCAGCGACAATAAAAAAAGGCGTTCCGGATCCGCAGGGTAAAGCGTGCGGCCCGTAATCGCCTCGTGTATAGTTATTATGCTGTCGATGATTGTCTGCGGATCGTCATCTATAAATTTTAGATCAGCCAAATTCGTTCGCCTCCTCGGCCAGGGTGAATTTAACGACTGGGATCAATTTATCCCCGTCCACATGGATGTCAACCTCAGTCACTGTCGCTCGGGGTTCAAACTGACTAATAGCATCCCTTATGTTCACCTCAAGAAGCGCTAAGGCTGCCGGTGTGGGTGAGTCAATAATTGCAGGGTCAATACCAAAGCCTCGGGCAAGCGGACATGTACCCTCTATCGTAGTGAGTATAGTCCGAATATTTTGCTTTACCGACTCAACCCCGATTAGTCCAAATTTTATTTCCGGTGAACCGTCCGCCGTCACGCTGTAGGTTGTCGTCATACGTATTCCTCCAACGTTAGATTATAGGTCGCACTAATAAGATTTCCGCGATTATCGAGCTTCTCCCAGTTCTGAACCAAACTCGTGATTTTCACCCTGTCTACCCCCATGCCTTTGCCTCCGATTGTAAATTTCATGACTTTGCCCTCACGACTGTAGGTGACCAGCTTATCCACCTCGGCCCGAGGATTCAGACCTAGTCGCGCATCGACTCGGACGGTCAGGTCAAAGGTATCAAGCCCAGGGCCGAGATACTGGCTGCGTGGCTTTTTTTGTATGATGTCATTATTGCCCCACCGGTCGGCTGTTGTCCGGGAAAATTCCGAGAACGTGCGCACCTTGAAGCTTGATACGATAAAAACGATATCGCCAAGCACCCCGATTCCATCAGGCAGCGCCATAAACATGCCCTCCTAACCATCTTCTTTCTCGATCCGGACCCCTTTTTTGGCTTTTACAACAAGCTGTTCTTCATCCGGGTCATAATAGACGTAACAATCATTCGAAAAATAGGCTTTGGACTTGACTGTTAAGTTCTCGTTGATGGTCACGCTGCGGGATACGGATATATCCCCATCGACCTTTACCCCGTTCGCATCGATTTGCACCACCCCGCCCGCCGCATTAACAACAAGCTTTTTCTCCGCCTCATCATAATAGGCATGGCTACCGTCTGGAAAATATACTCCCTGCTGCGTGGCCGTCCCCGGGAGATCGTCCGGAATGACTCCCAGGCAGACCCCATTACTCGGGCCGTTCCCGAGCATCAGGCAGACAACCGTATCGCCTGGTTGCGGCATTCCATTGGTTGCCCCTTCGCCGGGCGCGAAGATGACGGGGATGGAACGAGAAACCGTGTCCTGGCGGTCAGGAAAGGTAGCTGTAATGGTCCCCGATCCAAAGTCTGAGGTAGAACAGGTGCCGATCTTGATCAACTCCGCCACAATTGACATTACCATCCCAACACCTTTCTAATTTGAATTTCGGTCGTATACGCCGCCGAAGCGCTGATTTGATGCGTCGCATTTTCGACGATGTATTTACCATCAAAATAGCCAAAGCCCTTAATATTAAGCGTCTGGCCGGCTGCGATCCGCGTATCCCCTTCAAGCGTAAGGCGGGCCTTTCCGGACTTTTTGTTTTGCTCGCGGAGTCGGTTCTTGGCTACCCGATTAGCTTCGGCCACGGAATCGACCCGCTCATTAACGCGCAGCACCGGAAGGCCGCTCGCTTTCGGCAACTTATACGATCCTTTGATCGTCTTTGCCGCTGTTTTGGCAGTTTTCGGGGCCGTATAAACGACCTCACAGGACCCGTACGCCGCGCTCTCACTGTTTGATTCGAAACTGTAGGAAATGATGTTGTCTTTCCCTAACTCCAAATCAAAAGCAGCCTTCGCAGCCTCATACTTCTCCTCATCAAAAAGGACCAGCGAAGCGCCGCTGACCTTTAAGGTGACGCCCTCTTTCAGGGCTATGCCTAATAAAAACTCAAAATCCGTCTGCTGAGTCTGATCCAGCCGCTCATAGCTGGGATTTGACGACGACTCATAGACCAGATTTAGCTTCGCACGCGCCGCGATCTCGGCAGCAACGGTCCTCAGCTTAACCTTTTCCCATGACTTCGATCTTTTCTCCTGTTTGGCCGCGTTCCCGTCAATCGGCAGCGCGCTGGCTTCCATAGTCGCCACATTCGGCGGGCCGCCGTAGGTAAACGACTTGAGATAGAACTTGCCGCAGGGCAGCTTTTTCTTCTCGCCCTGCTTTTCCCAGTGCCAGGTTACGATCTCGGCCTTGATTTCATCTCCGATCACTGGGACCCAGCCTTTGATCCATTGCCCTTCTCGGTCATCCAATTGGATCGTGATATCGTCAGCCTGGCCGCTGTAACCGTCATTGAATGTAAAGGACATCAGGTACGGGGCGAGATCAGCATCCACCTGTTTGCCGTTAAAAAATAGTGAGACAAACGCATATCGGCCGTTTTCAACCAATTTGCTCATGAATCAGCCCTCCAAGGCGGCAGGGTATCGGCTGCCGACTCGATCTTTATGTCCGGGATATTGAGAGTCACCCCGGCCGGGAAAATGACGGTTTCGATGTGCTCCAGATTAGCCAGCATGAGGTCCGTCATAAACGTCTCAGTGCCGGCCACTTTGTAGGCTATAGAGTCCCAAGTATCGCCTTGAATCGTCCGGTATGTCGTCATGCTAGATTCCTCCTTTGCTGCTGCCGCTGCCAAGCCGCCATATTCTGCTCCCACTCGCGCTGCGAATCCTTTACAACGGCTTGTACTTTTGCTTCATCAGCCGGACCGTAGAAGTTAAGGACAGGGCTATAGACAGGGGCGAAGGTTCCACCAGGGCTATACCCTAATGCCTCGCCAGCAGCCGCGTAGAGCGCGTGGGAGCGTTTGGAATTATTATCCGGGATGATAAATTCTCGGTCGCCGCCTTCGCCTACCCAAGCTAATTCCGGTGAATCGATAATTCCGCCATCGGCGTAACCCCTGAAGTCTGGATCGTGCAAAAATACCTGCTTTTTTGACTCATCGAGTTTTGAAAAATCGGGAAGCGTACCAACTTGCCGCATTACAACATCGACGTCGATCTTTTTGGCAGTTGGGAGCATATCCATCTCAGAGTTAAGCTCTCTTATTTTATGCAAGGCCTCATCAAACCGCTGTTTCTCGGCATCGTTCAAGTCTTTATATTTGGCAGCCTGATCCTTGATCGTGCCACCCAAATCCAACTCGATGAGCTTTTTTTGGTTGTCGTAAAGGGATTGGAAGCTCTGCTCAGTAGTCAAGATCTCTTCTTGGGTGTTCTTCCAAGATTCGTAGTTGTCGTTGATGGTATCCTTTAATTCGTTGAAATCGAAAAACAGGTTTGCCCAATTACCGGAGTAATCCAACCCTGTTGCATTCTGAATCTCTTGCGCCAACGCTCTCAGTTTTTCATCCTGTTCCTCGTAAGAGAGACTTTGATTATTAACGATCTCGTTCTGCCGATTAACATAATCGGAATATTGCGCATAACTGGCCTGGGCATCTTGATAAGCCTTGTTTGTCTCCGCCAATTTTTGATTAAGGCGGTCATATTCCTCTTCCAGTTGGGGAAGGTCTGCTTCCCCTTCCATCACCGACATTTCCAGTTCCCGGCGTGCCATTTCTGACCGCGATTCGTTCAACTGGTCGGCCAGCCCCAGCTGTTCACGGAAGCTGTCGCTTTTGGCATCTTCAGCCCGTAGGATATCTGGATTTAGGTCAATAAGTTCTTGCTCAACATTCTTCAGCTTTCTCCGAGCTTCTGTAAGCTGTTCGGCAGGGGTTTGACTGTCGTTGATCTTGTTGATCAGACGGTCGTATTCGGTAATCAGCTCACGTGTTTTACGGGTCTGATTGTCAACAGCAGTGTAATCGTCATAGGCTTTGTCGAGGGCGTCCCCCATGTTGATGAGTTCTTGCCGGGCTTCCTCCTGGTGCTTTTTGTAGGCCATTACGCCAAGGGTTAGAGCACCGACAGCGCCCACGGCCAGCCCGATCGGGTTAGTCAGCAGACCAACTGCGCCGCCGAATTTTGAGACGAGACCAGTCGTGCCGAGCAGGGACTTACCCATGTTGTACGCATTTTTTGCGAGCAGCCCAGCAGGGACAGATAAGGCAAGTGCTTTAACCAGGTCCTTATTTTCTTTTGCCCACTCCGTCATGTCATAAAGTATGGGTAACAATTCATCGCCAATTGGGATAATTACTTCGTTCATTAGCATTCGGCCAAGGCCCTGGAAGTCTGTGACGCTGTATTTGACATCTTCGATCTGCTGCATGGTGTTCAGCGTTTTGTCGAATTCACCGTTTGTCTCTTGAAGAGCCTGGACAGCTGCCCCTCGAAGGTCTTCGTACTGGGACCCGAAGAGCTCGACGGAGAGTTGATTCCGGTATTGGGCATCGTCAATATCACCGAGGGCTTTGATTACTTCATTGAGCGCATCCTTGGCCTTAACCGATCCGTCCGAAAGCCCGCTCAATATCTTGCCGCTGTCGCCCATGATTCCAGTTATGGCTTGGGCAGCCGTCGAATAGTCTTTGGCCGATCCACTGAGGTTTTTCAGCAATTCTTTGGCCGTATCCTTGCTGACGTGTTTTAGCAACTCAGAATACTCTTTTGTTTGGGTACCGCCCTTTTTCAGAGCCGTGATGAAATCCTCAATTCCTTCCGGAGCCATGAGCAGTTCAAGGGATTGCAAGACATTATCGTCCCCGGATTGGATACGGAGATTGAATTCTTTGAGCAAATCCGCCGTCTTGTCTAGGTTGAAGTTGCCGCTCTTAAGCCCTGATTCCAGCACGCTGAACATTTCCTCAGCGTTGTACCCTGCGTCTTTGAACTGCACGGAGTACTCATTGAGCGTGTCCAAAAAGTCGCCGGATCGGTCCAGGCCCTTCTGGCTGCCCTGGGCAATCAAACTAAACGCCTCATCTGCCGTGAGACCCATATTTCTCATCATGGTATCGACTGTTTGGACGGTTTCATTTACTTCATAGCCAAAAGTATCACGTAATATCAGGGCGTTTTTCGTGGCGTCTTCCAGTGCATCTCCGGTTAGTCCAGTAACCCGCCGTACATTTACGAGAGAATCTGCGATATCATCGAATCCTTCGCCGAAGTTGCCCGCGTAAATCTCCCTGATAATGTCTTTGAACTGGGCCATTTCTTCGGTTGTTGCCCCGGTGGCTGCTCCCATTTGGCGAACAGAATCGTCCAATGAGCCAACCTCGGCAATCATATTTGTGAACATATCGCCGACGCTGGTAATGAGCTCATGAGCCCCGGTAAACTGCAGTGTTTTTTCGAATACTTCTCCGAATTGCATGGCACCAGAAGTCAGATCGTCGAATGCTTCGTTGCCGGAATTCCTTAATTCTTCGAGCTCTTGACCCATGTCATTTACTGTGCGCTCAAGGGAATCGAAAGCCCTTCTTAGTTGAGGATCAATCTCACCATTGAGCTCAAAGCGCAGCTCGTATTCTCTCGCCACTATCAACCCCCTCCCTTCGCCCGCTGATCTTCTTCGTATAGCTCGCGGTTAGCTTCGAGCCATTTTTTCAAAACCCAAAGAGGGCGGCTCATCCAGTACTCTGGATTGCCGCCCATTGATCTCTGTGATCTTATGGATATTTTCATCAGTTCGCCGATAGCGTCTTGATTTAAGCCGAACCGGACAAAAAATCTTTCGCAGCACCTGTCACTTTCAAAAAGTCTTTGGCCGTAAGCTTTTTCATCATGTTGGGATGGACACCGGCGGCCTTAGCGGCAACTACTGCCCGATATCCTGGGTGATCGTTTTTGAATTGGACGTAGACGTTCTTCTGCCCGCGGATAAATTCCATGAAATCGGACTCAACATCAATGATGTCCTCCCCGGAAAGACCTTCAAAATTCAATATCAGTTCCTTGTACTCTACGTCTTCCCAAAGAATAGGCCGGGACAGCTTAATCACCGTCCCGGCCGTTTGTACTGCCTGCAAATCTTCCGTTTTTACCGCTTCTTCGCTCATAATCGTTTTTCTCCTTTCTATTAAGCCAATCCAAGGGCTTTTCTGACGTCGTACAAAGCATCCTTGCCGTTGATGCGGAAAATGTAGCTGAATTTGTCCAACTCAAAGACTTCGGCGCCTTCGATAAAAATCTTAATGTACGTGATTTCGAT
Organism: Paenibacillus sp. FSL R5-0527; assembly: GCF_038008055.1. Classification (NCBI taxonomy): domain Bacteria; kingdom Bacillati; phylum Bacillota; class Bacilli; order Caryophanales; family Paenibacillaceae; genus Paenibacillus; species Paenibacillus sp. FSL R5-0527. Next base: position 6,311,962 of record NZ_JBBOYI010000001.1, read on the forward strand.
TGTATTTGAGGTGTCTGTGGCAGCGTTTTGCGCCAGTGTACCGAGATCAATCCCCTTGCTGTGGCCTCGAATCACTATTTTTATCGCCTTTGTAACAAGCCCCTTGCTGACTTCGTATTCTTGGAAAGCTCCCTTGAATTCGATGGAAGTTTCCTCTGCACCAGCGATACTAAATACTCCCTCGTTTATCGTCTTCCATGCTATTCCCACTTCGAGGGATGAGTAGTGTCCGGGGGAAGGAAGGTCCAACTCCCCTAAGATGCCAGCCCCGGACAGGGTGTCCGTCATTTGAGTAAGTGAAGGCAGCGTGATATCCGAGGTTGCAAACTCCGTATTGTTCAGAAACGTACGGAGGCCCACCAATTTTACCGGAATTTTTTGTGCCATGGTGTTCGTTCACTCCTTTCTTTAGGCTGCGGTCAGTGCAGCTAAATAAGATGCGTCATAAGTGACGATGAATTCGATCTCCTGGGCAGGGCTCGGCGGAGTTATGAACACGCGATAAACCATTTTCCCGTTCCCCAACTGGTCTGTCGGGTTGTCGGATGCTCGGAACTCCACTCGCCCGCCGAGCAGATACCCAGCTCCTACGAGGCCGTTGATCCAAATATTTGCGTCATCCGTAACGGACTCAATCAGCCGGCGGTCAAGAGGGTCATCCACTTGCTGCCAGTAGCGCAGGATCAGATTGTTTTTGATGTACGAGAACATCCGGCGGACCGGAATAAACGTCCGTTGGGCATCCGTATATTCCGGATAGGCCCCGGTACGGTTTCCCCATGCTCGGAATCCGTCTTGCCAGCGAATCCCCGTTACAATGCCGTTAGAATTCAGAATGTTGGCTTGATCGAACGGGATGGCAACAGGTGATTTGTCGGCATAAACCAATCCGTCGGCCGTGATCGGCTGATTCGATGGCGTCTGAACAGGTATGCCGCCATTGGCCTGGTCTGTGGCGACCATGTCCGCTGTAACCAGAGTAGACATATGGTATACACGCCCCTGATAAGTCGCCATTGGGTAGGTATTCGTTTGCAAGTGGTCTGTGTACCCGTTCTCCTTTTTCCACTCGGGGATCGCCGGGTACTTTTTACTTGCGTCCAGATCGGTCACGGCGTGGGCTTCAAAAAGCCCATTAATATCCTTCGCCTTTGCTACCATCACGGCAGCAATCACCGGATCATGGGACCATCCCGGAGCGACGATCAGGTTCGGAACAAAAGAGGTTTCTACAAAAACGTCCTCAATCAGTTCCAAGCCGGTTCTAACCCCCGTCTCCGCATCCGTGCCGCCGATAATCCGAGCGGCATTTACAGCCGACGGTTTCAGGGCGCTGTACCCGACTTGCAGGGATGTTGTGCCGGTCGGGATAACTCCGCCGCTTACGATGGCAATGACGAGCTTTCCGGCCTCGTTAAAGGTGAGAGTGTAGTCTTTGTCCTTGACGTACGTCTTTGTCCCGTCGCCGACCGTCACAGACGATTTCAGGACGCCCTCCTTGTCGATCGTGTGAATACCGTCCACAAAAGTGGCTGCAGCCGGCGAGACGGCTTCCACGTCCGCTACGTCCAGGACGTTTACAAAGGCGATTGGACCCTGCTCGTTCACAACAAAATGAGCATGGGCCGCTTCGCAGAGCGTGAATGATTTCCAATCATCCGAGTAGCCCAATTTTGCCTTGAACTCATCGAGATCATTTGCCATGATCACCCTGTTAACGGCTGCAGCCGGATCTGCAACCAAGTTAATCGGAGCGGTACCAAAATAAATAGGCAGCGTATTGGCTTGCACCACCGCTGCCTTGGGGATAAATGTTTCCGACGCCTTGACGCCATGAAATTCTGACATAGATTACACTCCTTCCATAGATCGGAGGGCTGTGTTCAGCGCCGTTCCGGTCTGCTTGATTTTCCGCAGGGATTCCTGCAGTTCGTCTACGGGGACAAACAATGTTTTGATCGTCGGATACTCCTCGTATAGAGCCTTCAGATGCACCGGATGCCCGCCGAGATACACCTGATTTGTCCGCAGCCCAATGCCGTTTTTGCGGATAGTTGGGCCGATGTAGATCAGTTGCTCCGGCGGTTCGGTGACTGATGGCGACTGATTTTCGACCACCAGGGTGACTTCCTTTACGGCCTCGACCTTTTCTTGCGACTTATCGGGCGCATTGGTATCTTGTTCCCGTTTAGTAGCCATCCTTCCATACCTCCATTTCAAATCCAGGCACTTCCCACGTGGTTGACATATAGCCCATCCAATATGGGTCGGCCTGCTCTTCATAAAATCCCATTGAAAGCGGTCGGGTTAGCCGGAACGACCACCCGTTCCAAGTTTCTCGTAAAAAAGATGCCCTGACGTGCTCCATCAAGTGCAGCACATCCATGTAGCCATCAGCGCCCCTACCTTCGCAGCCGAATGTAAAATCAATCGTGGCCGTCCTGTAGCCTTCCTCATTGTCCTCAGAAGCTGAGTAAACAATAATGATAAACGGCCAACGTTCATCCCGCTCATCCGACAGCGTCGTGTCCGCCGTCGAGGGTGGAATATCCGTATCAGGCAAAGACGGCAGAGACGGATCATAATCCGGCGTTGCCCGCGGAGGCAGATCGACCTTATAAACGTTCGGCCGGAGCCGCAGTGGTCCCAGGAACATCTCGCCGGTGATCTCCTGCAGGTATTCCTGCAGTTTATCCATCATCAAGTTTGGTGTCGTCATGCATTCAGCCTCCCTAATGTACGATTGAGCTCATGCGGCAGGCGCTTCTCCATTTCATCAGCATAAACATGCTGTACATGCTCAAGGACCTCTTGGTTCCCCACCATCGACGGCACCGCAGGCCCTCGAAGTTCCTGAATCGGTAGCCGCTTCTTCCCTTTCCGCTCAAAAACGCCCAATTGACTGCTCGACGTGGCGATAAACGCTCCCGGAATGGGCTTCTTCGCTCCGCCCCGATATACCGCCACCTTCAATGCCCTTGGCGCTTTTTTGAGCTTCTTTTTTGGTGTAACACCAAATCGGATCAATGGGAGGGGGCGCCCCTTGGAGATCAAAGTTGCTGATAACTCGGTGCCTTTGGCTTTCCTGATGCTGATCGTGTCCACGACCACTTTCTGCTTGACGATGTACTTCTCTCGGACCTTCCGCCCGGTTTCAGTCTTTGCCCGCTGTGTCGCTCTATTTATGCTGGAACGGAACGCCTGCTGAACGGCCCTGTCCATTTGTCTGAGCGACCTTCTGGCCTGCCGCAGGTTATTCCGGATCTCGATAGAGTCGCTCATGGCCGTGCTCCGTTTCTGTTAAGAATGATTTTCAAGATGCCCGTATCGTTAGATACACCAGTCACCGTATACTGCAAAAAGTCCAAATAAAAATTCTGGTCAACCCGTGGGGTATAGGCCAGAATTCGCGGATTAATATGGATGATTGCATTATGAGCAGAAACACCATCAGCCGTTTGAATTGGGCGACCATCGAGCGTGAATTTTTCGACGATCATACTAAGTTCCCTGTCCTTGCGACCTGTTCTCTTCTCGTCATCGGTATAGGTCGTGACGGTGTGAACTTCCGCGAACTCGTTGGGGTTCATAAATACCTTCTCAACATCCGCCGCAAGTTGGTCCTTAAAGCTGGACATTCAACTCATCCTCCGGAAGTTGGCTGGCATACCATTCTTCGTACTGCACGATCCGCTCCTCTTCTTTTCCGGCCGGGTCGATTTCCAAGGCTTTAAGATGCGCCTTTTGCTCGTCGGCTTTCAGATCGGCGAATTGTTCGACGGAGAGGACCAGGCCAACAAGCGGGAGCTGGCCTCCAACAGCTAGACCAGGCGGATTGACCGATTGGCCTTCCAACGGCTCGCCATCCCCAAGCCGAATGAGACGGTCGTATTCTTCTTCGGTCAGATCCGGAACGATGTCCCCGGGCTTATAACTCTTACCGTTGTGACGGATTTTCCCTAAAGCTTTAATGTTCACGGTCTATTCCTCCCTTAAAGTACCTTAGCGACTGCCCAGCCGTGAACGTCCAGTGGAATCGGGAAAGGACGGGACAACAATTGAAGGAAGCGCGCCGCCGGCTCTTTGGACGTCCACGACTGCGGTGTGATTTGCGCCTTAACATATTGGAATTGCCCATTATCACCCATAATTACATTGGCTCCATAAGCGAATTCGAAAGGCTTGCCATCAGGAAGCATGGCTAGTGTTCCAGCAGGAATGAAATCAACCTCTTTGCCATCCTCGTCCGTATAGCTTGCAATTAAGCTATATACGTGGAGTTGCACTTGGTCAAGGTAACCGTGATATGTTACGCCATCCGGCAGCTGCTCCATATTGAGATTGCCGGCGGAGATGACAGAATTGTTGTTGATCTTAGCAAGTTCCAAAACTTTCGGGTGGCGCATAATCCGTTCAGCAACTTCAAAGGTAGTGAAGATTTTACGTGGAGTACGCCCGCTCTTTTGCATGACGTCGCGTTTGATTTCGGCCAAAATACCAATTACATCGGCATCGTCATTACTAAACAGGTCCGTTCCGGAAAGGGTATAGATATTTTCGAAATCGTAATCCAACTCCTGGTTCACACCCTCGCCGATCTGCACAACTTTACCAGTGAACATAAGACTGGACCCCATTTGCATTTTTCGCTGAGTAATTGTGCTTGTCAGATCAACAATATCTTGAGCAAGGAGTTTTTGAGCTCGCACTTCCGGGCTATCCGGGTTGTACAGCGATTCTCCAGCCTGTCGAACTTTCAAGTCGATGGTCGTAATGGCGCGCATCGGTTTAACAAGGGCCGGTGTATATTGTCTTGCTGTAAAACCCGTCCGCAGCACAATCTTACCGGGAAGCAGTTCGTTTACATACGGAGCGATCGGCTTATGGCCTTTCTTTGTTTGGATTTCGATCTCTTCTTTTTCAGAAGTTTCGCCCTCGGAGAAGAATTGGTCCAAGATGTATGTGCTTGGCTTAGGCATAGCCTCGACTACACGAAACAGGTACGGAAACGAATAAATGTCTTTTGCCATTGTCAGGTAAACCTCCTTATTTAACCACTCGTTTTGTGATAATTCCGATTTTGCGCAGAGCATCCTCGTGCGTCGCGATTGTATCCGTGCCACCGAATTTCAAAGCGCTGCGATTGTACTCTCCATCGGTGTACGCTACGGCCCGGACATCCTTTGTAGTGGCGTCAACCTCTACGTCAGCCAGTATTGCATACGGATCTTTCGAACCGTCTGTAGCCTTAGAGTCAACAGGCAGCATGACAGGGGTGCCTGCGTACACGTCGGTTTCAGCAAGCTGAGAAACCTTGCCCAACACCGTTCCGCGAGTTACAATGCCGGCGCCGCCTTTTACGATAATGGCAATGGCCGTGGGCGGTTTGACGCCGCCTGCAAAAAGATCATCAAATTTTTGGCTTTCGTAAGCTGGCATTTACACCAGTCCTCCTTTTTTGGCAATAAACTCCCGAGCAAATTCAACCATGGCATTGACGGACTTTTCTTCGTCCTCTTCATCATGTTGGGCCGGATCGGCCGGTGCCTGTGCGACAACCTTATTAACATTGCTGTTTTGAGAATCATCGAGGCGATCCTTGCCCTCCGCCTTGACTCGATCAGCCGAGGCTTGGACGATCTTCATCGCAACCTCTGCGGCCGTTTCACCGTTTTCAATAGCGGCGCGGATGAATTCAGCGGCGCCAGGTGCGCCGGCCATTGCGTTCAGATCAGCAATGCGTTTGCGTTCGGCTTTAATAGCCTCCTGGGAGGCGGTGCCCATGATCTCTTGGACTAATTCGGGGTGTTTTGCTTGCAGTTCTTTAAAATCCATCGTTTTCGGTTCCTCCTTTGTCTTCGGCTCTATAATCTGAGCAGCTGGTGGCTCTTTTTGACTCTTATTCGCAGTCAACAGTTTAGTGCGGAGCTTGTCTAGCACATCGGGGGGCAGTTCAGCTCCCAAATTTGCGCTGGCAACAGGGGTCAATTCTTCTGTTGCAAACATGATCTCATCCGCAAATCCCCATTCAAGCGCCTGTTGAGCATTGAAAAATGTCTCGTTTTCCATCAAATTGCGAATCTCTTCGCGAGTACGTCCCGTTTTAGCCACATACGCATTAATCATTCCTTCATCGACACTGGTCAGCATCTGTACGCGCTGCTCATGTACCTGTTTGTTACCATCTGTCCAGATGGCCGATCGGTGGATCATGATTTGAGCAGTAGGGGAAATTAAAACTTTATCTCCTGCCATGGCAATAATTGATGCCGCACTTCCTGCTATCGAAGGGATCTTTACTGTCTTGAATCCGGGGTATTCTTTTATAGCTGTGTAAATCTCTGATCCCGTCCACGTTGACCCTCCGCCGGAGTTGATGTACAACTCTATATCTTCCCCGCCAGCTTCTTCAAGTGCTTTGTGAACAGACGAGGGGCTAATATACGGCAGTTCAAGCCATTCATATATCCACACGTCCCTATCTCCGATTACGGTTCCGCTAAGTTTTATTTTCTTTGGCATCTTCTTCCTCATCCCCTTTCATCGTTCCGTCTTCGGAATCATCTTCCTGGTCATCATCTTCGCCGCTTTCGTTTTCACTTGGCTTGTGTTCTGAAGCTTTGGCACCACCGGACAATCCCAATTCGGCTAAGCGTGATTGCTCATAGGCCCGCTGCTCGATGTTCTGCTCCCATGATCCACCCGTCAATTCCGTCGTTTCGCGCTCGGCCGTGGAGAGGTTATTATCAATACGCATAACAGCCGCTTGCACTTCCTTGGTGGGATCGAGCAAGCCCTGTGATGGCCCATGCCATTCGGCTTTTGTGTAGGCAGCAAAAATAGCCGGGTCATCAAAGATGCCAGGCGCGTCAATTCTTCCTTTGCTTACAGCTTCCACAAACCACTCTTCATAAACTGGCTGACAAAACGACTTTGCCAGCCATGACCGGCGCATGCGATACATTTTCCAAGCTTCCAAAAGAGCTCCACGGCTTGCCGAATACGAGGACGTGAACTGCTTGGTGAGGATTTCGAACGGCAACTCCAGAGCTGCCGCAATCTGTCGCAACAAGGCATTTACGAATCCAACATAATCCGGATTAGGGCGTGTCGGATTTGCAAACTGTGCCTCCTCTCCAGGATCCAAATATACGATAGCTCCCCGGCCCATCTTGATGTTGTCTCCGCCGGTTCCTGGGATCGGTTCATCGTATTGATTTTCTGTCTCCGGCTCCTCCATGCCATACGTTCCATCGTCGTCCTCAGCTGGACTTTTGATGAAAACGGTGTACATCGCGGAGATGACTGCGGCCATCAGTTCCGCCTCGGTGTACTGGTCCAGTTGCTTGAGTGACTCAATGATCGGAGATATAACTGGGATTCCCCGGCGCTGCCCTGGCCGCTCCGCTTCAAACAGATGGATAACATTCAGTCTCCCGGTACGTGCCCCATACTTCTCGACTCTCACCCAATCCTTTGGTGACACCGCAACTCGATCGCTGCCAGGATGTTCGTTTGAAAAGTAATAAGCTACAACCATGCCGTCAGCGTCAACCTCCACGCCGGACTGTATTCGTTCAGGATTTTCCAACGCCTTGGTTAGTGGAGTATCGCACCGATCGGCCTCAACCAGATTAATCCGGAGGTCATAAATAGAATGTTTCCGCGGCAATAACGGCAGCAGGGCGAACACGTCACCGCTCATCAGCATCGATAAAAAGGCCAAGGATTGGAGCTCGTAAAAATCATTCAACCCGGCCGCGTCGCACTTCGTAGACTCCGACCACATGGCCCATTCACGATAAATGCTATCCCGCAGCTTCTTTGCCTGGTTCTTGCTCAATCCTAAAAAATCTGCGTCGAAAGCCGGCTTAAGCCGTAGACCTGTACCCACAATGTTGGTCCTCAAACCTTTATGCGCGGCCGCAACAATATCGGAACCCATATGCAGATCCCGCGCACGCGCCCGAAGCTCATCAAGGTTTTGATGGATGTCGGCATCGGCGTCCCCGATTGGTGTCTGCCACATGACCATGGATTTTTTGGTCCTGCTGGCTCCATGCCGGCCGTAGCCTTTACCGTAACTACTCAGGACGTTTTGTACTGCTTCATGCCGTGCGGCTTCAGCTCGGGCTGCGGCCCGGCGCTCTGCGATGCTGGGAGCAACATAACCGATGAGTTTATCCAGCTTGTTCATAAATCAAACGGGGTTATGCTCCTAACCTTCGTGCGGCGCCGGCCTGTCTGCAATTCATCACACAGACGGCCATAGTATTTTTTTCGTTCCAAAACGGTGGCCATATCAGTTCTTGTCAACGTCCGCCCCGCAATGCTGTATGAGGCAGCTGTCGCAAGCGCGATCTCAGCATCGTGCCACAGCTTATACATTGCCTTTGCTTCTTCAAGTGTCATTCTCGGCATTTTCCCCTTCACCCCCTTTCATGTGGTCTAAATGCTGCTGGAAACTCCCGATTTGCGCCGTTTTTTTGCCGGACCAACTCCGCCTGGGAGAACCTTAGGGCCGTTGGGTTGTCGCTCAATCGGTAGAGATAGATTCGGCCGGAGGATTTCAATGATCGCCCGATTGTAAACCGCAAGGTCAAACGGTTCATTTCGATCCCGAATCTTCTTCCATGTCTTGAATTTTTGGCCGCCAATGATTTGATAGACGGGTGCTTCAGCTGTCAGCCCGAGGAAATATTCTTCTGTATACCCCTTGTCCTCGCCGGGAAAATGGCAATACAGAGGACCTGGTTCCTTCACATTGAGACTGTCGAAGATTTTAACTTTCCCGTCATCGACCCCTAAACTCCAAAGCACGGCTCCTTCCCGCTGCGTCTTGGACTTTTTATGGATAAACGGGACGTGCTTCGCCGTCTTGGGTGTTATGCCCTGGCCTTTGATCGCATATATATGGCGGTGATTCCGCGGCCGAGTAAATTCGTAGACCTCTTTGGTGTAGTGGCCGCCTGAGTCAATGCATGCGCCGATTATCCTAAACTCCCGGCCGCCTTCCCCGATCCATGTTCGGGTCAAAAATTCGTCGAGTCGTTTCCATGGCTCAGGGGTATCCAGATTTCCGTAAATCTTGTGATACTCTATTCGCCAAGACTCCTTACCCGCGCCCCAGCCGATGACTTCCACCTCAAAACGGTCATCCTGCGTATCAACGGCTGCCGTGATGACCTTCACGCCGGCCGGCACATCATATTCATACACTTCACGGCGAGCGGCCAGCGTTTTCTCGTCGGCCCCTTTCTCCTTCATCACCCATGGCTCGCCCAGAACGGTGTTGACGAAAACTTTCAGCTTGTCAACGCCTTCTCTTTTTGCAACCAAAAAAGCTTTCGCAACCTCGCGCCAATCTGACCACGGGCTGGAAAGCTGATTAATGTGAAAACCGCGCCGGGTTGAATGCTCTTTGCGAGCAATCCATTGGCCCTCTCCGCGCTTCCATTCCTTCTCTGTGCCGAGTATGCCGCAGTATGCGCAGCGGTGTTCAGCTTTTGTTACAACGATTTCGCCGCTTTCAGATACATAATGATCGTAAACAATCCCATCTTTGAAGCGCAGCGGCTGCAGTTCTCCACAGTGCGGGCATGGTAAGCACCACTGCTCCATTGTGCTGTCCTCATAAAGCTGATAGATTCGGGATGTCTCTTTGTCCACTGGTGTCGATACGAACAGATGGCGCCGCTTATGCCGGTAGGTTTTTGTCCGAGCCGTTGCAAGTGCAATCGGATCACCTTCTTTCCCGGATGAAACCGGGAACCTATCAACCTCGTCGCATAATACTATCTGAATCGGCCGTGACGAGAGATCCTCTGGAACGTTAGCTCCCGCGATTGCCACATAACCACCTGGGAAGGATTTTTCCTCTATGGTATTGCTGCTGCCGCGTGACTTAGCAACTCCAATTTTCGACCTCAGTACTTCGCTGCTGTTGATCATCGGGGTGAGCCGCTTTTTCGAGTACGCTTGAATCAACGTGTCATTGGGTAGAACGTGTAAAATGGGGCAAGGCTCCTGATCGATATATGACCCAGTGACATTCAGCAGAAATTCCGTCTTACCGACCTGCGCCGAGGCCATGATCACGACTTCTTCCCATTTCTCAATTGAATCCATGATCTCTCGCTGATAAGGAGCCCGGTCGGTCCGCCATGGCCCCGGCTCCGCGCTGCTTTCTGTCGTTAGAATCCGGTTAGCGTCTGCCCATTCAGAAACGGTAAGCCGCCTCTTTGGTTCCCATTGTTTATTTGCCCGGGCGAATAGATCAACCGTCTTCTGCGCTACCATGATCTATTTCGCCCCCAATCTTATCTGGGGTGTATTTCGCCAGAGCTGCCAGCACCGTTTCAATCTCCCGGCGAACAACCCCCTCTACAACGTCGGCAGGTTCGTTTTCACACTCCGTTGCGATCCGACTCGGCACCCCAAGTAGCCGGGATTTTGTTGTCAGGATGAGATCGGACAACAGCCGCTCAACGTCAGCTGCTTCATGGAGGTTCCCTTTCATCTGCTCCAGTTCGAGCGCAGCTTTTTCGGCCTTCGCCTTTTCGTGCTCTGTCTTATAATCGATGAGCCGCGGCTTTTTGTCGTCTTCCTTACCACCAGAGGCGTGCTCTATGTACGCTTGGATCGCGTCGCCAAGGATATACTTGCCACGCTCCACCTGCGTGAGCACTTTTTCCCCGGTCAGCTGCCGGACCCAGCGATCCGATTTCCCGATAATGGCCGCCAATTCCCCGGTTCCGACGACTCGCTCATGCAGTTTTGTCTCTTCCGCTTTATTTTTGGCCATCATCTCACCTCAACTTCCGTTTTTTGACCAATTTTTACAGTTTGCTCCCCCAACCGCTTAATTCGTAGCGAAAATTAAAAAAGCCCCCATTTCGATAAATCCGAAGCGGAAGCGGAACTAATTTTTTTAAAAAAATTCTAGCGGCTTTTCGGGCTCACGCGCACCCGCAGTCAATCTCCCTCTCCAGAAGGACCCGTGACCGCCAGAATCGCCCCGATTTCCTCATTCCAGATATTCCGCTTGTGTTCGTCCGCGTTTTAATCCAAGCGCTCAGAAGGGCCATTCTGTGCGTCTGGTGACGTGCGCTATTCAATGCCCTTCACAGTGTCTATCGACCGTGGCAAGACACGATCAATCATAGCCTTAGGTATCATAGTTTCAAGCGCGGGCCTAAGGGCTAACTCTCGAAAGAACTCTGCTGCCTCTGTCATATCCTCTGTCCTTCCTACAGCGGTGCTCTTTACTATGATCAGTTCATCATCGTCTGCCTTGATCATTGGCATTGTTCGTCATCCTTTATCACAGCCACACCAAGATCAAGCAGCATTGATTCGATGACCGCATACAATTCCTTTTTGATGTCAATATCACCGAATCTAGTGATTTGGTCCAACTGTTCAATTACCTTTAACTTCAGCGTTACCTTTTCATGCAGTTCAAACAGCCCCGATTCACGCAGCAGAGATGCATATGAAGTTGCGGGGCTCTGCTCTTTGATCGCCGATTCTCCCTTTGGAGGAGTTCCAAAGCACTCATTACCATTTGTTCGACTCATATCGTTTCACCTTTTCTCTGAAATATAAAAAGGCCACCCGTTTGGATGACCTTGAATTGCCGTATTCTTATTTCTTCCAGCTGTCCTTACATATCTGGTAGATATAAAGAAGTTCTTCCTCTGAACATCCCTTGAGACGTTCTGTATGCCATGCCCATCCCTCTTTATGTCCGCCATAGTACTCGCCATATCTCTGTACAAGCGGGTGGTCCATTGCGGAATACCAGGGTGATGTCCCTCTTACCAGCGACACCAAATCATCCTTGTCCAGATCCATCTGCATGTTCATTTCCCCTTCCTGAGCTCTCTTTTCCTATCCACGATTATTCTGGCTATGATGCCGAAGATTAAAATGCTCAACCATAGCGGCCAGTACGCAATAAGCTTTTCACCCTCGGTCATATGTATCATATCGTCAAGGAATTGTTGAAGCATGGTTTTCACCTCGTTTAAAACTGGTCGTATACACCAACCTCAAAATATCTATGTGAAGCCTTGAGAAAAGGTAGAATGCTGCCGTTATTATTCTTCGGTAAATTGTTCAGGTGATATTTTACCTGCTCTTCCCATGCTGCCTCATCAATATCGAATGAGATCAAATGATCTATCTGATTTTCGATAAATGCATAGTTTGCTGCTGATACTCTGGGGTGCTTTTTCTTCATCACTTTCTCGAATTGTTTGAGATAGATTTTGATGTATTGATGATCGTCACTTGTCAAAGTGATGTATATTCTTTCTTTACTATCTTTCTTTATTTCTTTCTTTATATGGGTGACTGATGAGTCACTACTTCTAGTGTCTAATGAGTCACTACCAGTAGTGTCTAACGAGTCACTACCTTTGTCGTTTTTGAGCGAAGCACTGATTTTGAGCAGCCGTCTTCCATCTTCGTCATATCGTTCGGTCAGAATATTTTGCTCAATGAGCTTCCCGAGCTCTCGTGTTACCTGCCGCTTATTGCAGCCGGTCTGTTCGGAGAGAAACGCCAGCGAAAACTGGTTCCAGGTTTTGTGATACCCGAACGTGTGGCGAATCACCGCATGCAGGATCCTGAACTGGGTCATATTCAGATCGGCCGTTTTCAGGTAGTCCATCAGCCAGTGCGGCACCTTAACGTAATTCTCTTTAGATTCAGCCATCACGCATCGTCCATCCCTCCGTTTCCTTCGATTATCGCATGCTCAGGGCAAAAGAAAAAGCACCGGTTAGGGTGCCTTTCTGAAGCTACTAGATTGGATAGTTTTCTCAAGTGCAGCTACAGAAATATTCAGTTCTTTACGAGATTTTCTCAGCATTTCTAATTCCGAGCTGCATTTTTTAATTTCTTCGTCAACTTCATTTACATACTTGTTATAAAACTTTTCTCTTAAAAAACCGTCCTCAATCTTATCAACTGCTTCTTCAGCAACCTCTTTGCGCAGCTTTAAAACTTCTAATTCAATTTTCTTTTCAGTGCATTGATTTAAAAGCATGCCAAGTTCAGCCTTTAATGAATCCAACCAGTCATGTACACCGTTTTTTATTGCCTCATCCATTCTAATATCACCTCCCAGCATCATAGTTCGACACCAGGAGCCAACTTCCTGCATTTCCCAAAATTAAAAGGCGGTAATTATATCGGATACCGCCAATCCGTCCGGTTCAGGCTTTTTGAAGAGGGAAAACAGCACCGGCCAACGCGAAACCCTCACATTAAGAAGATGTGGGCAAGGATTTGCACCTTGCATAGCAGATTTTCAACCCGGAGAACTAAAGAGTCCCTTTGTGGTATCTGCCTTATGCACCTCAAAGCGTCTACCTCTTCCGCCACCACATCATGTTTCGCTCCCTGCCGGCCAGCCCGCGCGCTGCTGGCAGCAAGTCGCTTGTACACCAATATGTTGTTGTTTGGGATCATCGGATCGGAGCTTTCACCGTAACCTTTTATTGCCGTCCGCGGCCAGGCATTTCGCTGAGGCGTTAACGCCCCTCGGTGTCCTCTCTCGATTGTCCACGATACAAGATTATCACGTTAAAAACGCAGTGACTCACAATGATTTCGCTTTTTTTTCTCAATTTTTTCCTTGAAATTAAAGCGAATTTCGTTTGTGTGTTTCAAAATACATTACGTTCGAAATGTGATTACGTACGGTTTTTTCGCTGATAAACAGCTGCCCCGCGATGTCGCGCGTCGTTTTATCCTGCACGAGAAGCTCGAAAACTTCCCGCTCACGATGAGTCAACAGAAATTTGCTGTTACGATCGCTGCTCTTCATAATGCGTCACCCCTCCTTGCTCGGGTTTTATGGTTTAACAAGGTTAAGGGATACAGTCAACACATCTTATGAAGAAACCGTAGTAATGGTGCGGTGCTGCGGCAAAATGGGCGCTGCCCTACTTGAACGCCATGGTATATAACATCATAACCCGGCGGCCCGAAGCACGCTAGCCCGGCGATGCCCATTTAACTAAAATTTTTATTGACGCCGAAATCGCTTCTGATTAAGATGTTATTTGGTGAAAGTGATAATCATTATCATTCGTAGTTTTGATGGCTTTTTCTCATAGCCATTCGACTAAGAAACTTTAGGTTAACCGATAAGGGGGCATTTTTGATCATGAATTATCGTTATACGGTTTCCACCGCGTTGATCTTATCCGCGGCATTGCTTTTGTCCGGCTGCGGGGACGGAAAACAAGCCGAAAACGGCAGCCCCGCCCAGGCGGCAAGCGGCGGTGCGAAGAGCGGCACTGAGGTAAGCGGCGGCGCGGCCGGCGGGAACGGCGCCGACGGCCATAACGGCGCAAACGGAAACGGAGCAGAGGCGGCCAAGCCGGATTTTCAAACGGCGATCGGGCAATACCGGGAATACGTCATTCAGGAATGCGACGCTTTCGTTACCGAAACGGGCAAATTCGTCGAGGCCGTGAACGGCGGGGACATCGAAACGGCCAAAGCGCTGTATGCGCCGGCCCGCATGCATTATGAACGCATTGAGCCGATCGCCGAGGCGCTGGGCGATCTCGATCCAAACATTGACGCGCGCGAAGGCGATGTCGACGCCGCGGAATGGCGCGGCTTCCACCGTATCGAAAAGGCGCTGTGGGAAGACGGATCGACGGACGGGCAGAAGGAGTTTGCCGACCGCCTGCTCAGCGACGCCAAACAACTGCGGGCTTTGGTGGAAACGGTCGATATCCAGGCTCCCCTGCTCGTTACCGGAGCCGTCGAACTGTTGAACGAAGTGTCCACATCCAAAGTAACGGGCGAAGAGGAGCGGTACTCCCGCACCGACTTGTACGATTTCGCCGCCAACGTGGAAGGCGCGAAAAAAATCTACGAGCTGCTGTCGCCGCAGCTGGCGAAGCAGGACGCCGAACTGGATAAGCAAATCGCCGAACGGTTTGCCGCCCTGGAGCAGGAGCTCGCCCAGTTCAAAGAGGGCGAAGGATATATGAACTACGATCAGCTCAAGGAAGAGGATGTCCGCAAGTTAAGCCAAAATCTAGACGCCCTGGCCGAACCTTTGTCCAACATGGGCACGCTTTTGGGAGTTTAGAACGATGAAGAAAACGGACCTGAAAACAGACGTCCGGCAAGGCGCCCAAAAAAGCTCGGGCGATCCTGCCGGCGGCTCCGGAAGCGGCGGCCTGCTTAACGAGCGGCTTAGCCGCCGCGATGTGCTGAAGCTGGCCGGTGCAGGCGGACTGGGCCTGCTGCTCGGAGGCGGCGGCGCGTACGGCGTGATGGCGGCCCAAAAAGCGCTGGCCCGTAAGAAAGGATCGTCAGCCGCGGCGGCGGGCGGCCGGGTGCCTTTTTACGGGAGCCGCCAGGCAGGCATCGTCACGCCGGCTCAAAACTTCCTTTGCCTAGCCGCCTTCGACCTGACGACCGGCTCTCTCGCCGACGTGCGCAAGCTGTTTCAGGCTTGGACGGAAGCCGCGGCGGCGATGGCCAAAGGCGCAATGATCGGCGACAGCAACAACAAGCTCAACCTGCCCCCGTCCGACACCGGCGAGGCGGCCGGCCTATCCCCATCCAGGCTAACGCTGACGTTTGGCGTCGGCCCTTCCTTTTTTGACGGGCGCTTCGGCCTGGCCGGCCAACGCCCCGCCGCCTTCGCCGGCTTGCCGGCGTTTAACGGCGACGCCCTGCAGCCGGAGTGGTGCGGCGGCGATCTGTCCGTGCAGGTGTGCGCCGATGATATGCAGGTGGCGTTCCACGCCGTCCGCAACCTTGCCCGGATCGGGCGGGGCACCGCCGTGCTGCGCTGGATGCAGGAAGGCTTCCAGCGGACGGGAGCGGCGGATCCGTCCGCTGGGACGCCGCGCAACCTGATGGGATTCAAGGACGGGACCGGCAATCCCGACGCTTCGGATGCCGCAGCGATGAACGAATCCGTTTGGGTGCAGCCCGGGGACGGCGCCGGCTGGATGGAAGGCGGCAGCTATATGGCCGTCCGCCGCATCCGGATGCGTATCGAGATCTGGGACCGCTCGTCGCTCGCCGACCAGGAGCAAACCTTCGGCCGGTACCGGGATACAGGAGCGCCGCTGGGCTCGGCCGACGAATTCGCCCCGCTTGACCTTGCGGCCAAAGACGCCTCCGGGCAGCCGGTCCTGCCGATGACTTCCCACACGCGCCTGGCGCATATGGACGGGAAGATCAAAATATTGCGCCGGTCGTACTCCTATACCGGGGGGATCGACGCCAAAACCGGGCAGCTCGACGCCGGGCTTATTTTCATCAGCTTTCAAAGAAACCTGCTGCAGCAATTCGTCCCGATCCAGCAAACGCTGGCGCAGAGCGATAAATTAAACGAATATATCCTGCATATCGGCAGCGCCGTATTCGCCTGCTTCCCCGGCATCCGCGAAGGCGGATACATCGGGGAACAGCTGATCTAGGAAAGGAGTGCCATGTTTTATGTCAATTACACCGTACGCGCCGCAGCCTAGTCCGGTACGTTTTCGGGGCGATCGCCGGCTTTCTTCCCGTGCGCTGCGCCTCGCGGTATGCCTTATGGTGCTCGCAACCGTCTGCACCTGCCTCGCGTCCGGGGCCGGGGCCGCCGCCGAAACGCCGAAGTCCGCCGCATCCGATTCGCTGCTCCCGCTGGTCGGCGGCGCCCTCGTCGAAGCCGGCGGCGGCAATTGGGACGAGGCTTCCGCCGAACTGGAGAAGTTCGAGGCAGCGTGGGGACAAATCGATTCCGCTCAGGCAGACGAGGCGGCAGCGGCGGTTTCCGAGGCGTTGACCGCAGCCAAGGAGGCGGTCCGGCACGAGGACGCGGACGACGCCAAAACCCGGCTCTCCACGTTAGCCAAGCAGGTTAACGAGTTTATCCAAAGCGGCGGGGATCGGGCGGAAACGGACGCTATGGGAAAAGAAGCCGCCGGGCGGCTGCTGAAGATGGTCAATAACACGTTAAAGCCGCTGGAAAACGGGAATCCCGACGAAGCCCAAAGCCGCTTCAAGCAAATTTTGGACGGCTGGAGCAAAATGGAGGGCCCGATCCGCAGCGGGCATTTCGGCGTGTACAGTGATGTGGAGACGCATATGAGCCTGATCCGCATCGCGCTGCAAGCAGACCCTGTGAAAACGGAGCAGGCGGCCGGCGAATTGCAAAAGCTGGCGGATCTGCTGCAAAACTATATCGGAGGCAAGCTGGACGATTCGGCCGCCACAGCCCTCCCCGCGGCCGGACAAACCGGCCTGGAGGATGCGATCGCTTTGCTTAAGGCGGTGGCCCAGGCAGCCGCTGCCGGCGATGCCGCGGGGGCGGCGGAGCAAATGCAGGCCTTCATCGTCATGTGGCCCCGCGTTGAAGGCGAGGTTTCGATTTCCTCGCCGGCGGCATACACGGCTACGGAAAACCGTATGACCGAAGCGCAAAGCTATCTGCTGTCCAGCCCTCCCGATTTTACGCGGGCCGCGAATATCATCAGCCAAATGCTGAGCGATCTGGAGCCTCTGGGCGCTAAAACCTCCTATACCGCCTGGGACGCAGCGCTCGTTCTGCTGCGCGAAGGGCTGGAAGCCATCCTTGTGCTGGCCGCGCTCCTCGCTTTTGCCAAGCGGGCGAACCAGCCGGCTGCGCGCCGGTTTATTTGGGCGGGAGCCGGGTCGGGCCTGGCGTTGTCCGCCGCGTTGGCAGTTGTGCTTACCTATGCCGTCGCCCAGGCGGTGTCGGGAGGCGCGCGCGAACTGCTGGAAGGGTTCATCGGCCTGGCGGCCGTCGTCATGATGCTGGCGGTCGGGCATTTTTTGCACAGCAAATCCAGCGCGCAGGCCTGGAACCAATACATCGCCAAACAATTCGGGGGCGCAATGGAGCGCGGAAGCTTGTGGTCGCTGTTTGTTTTGTCGGGGCTGGCGATCTTGCGCGAAGGCGCGGAAACCGCCGTCTTTTATATCGGAATGGCCCCCTCCATCGAGCTGTCCCACTTGCTGATCGGCATGCTTGGCGCGTTGGCCGCGCTTGCGGTGCTCGGCTTTGCGCTTATTCGGTTTAGCGTCAAGCTGCCGATCAAGCCTTTTATGCTGACGGCCAGCCTGTTCATCTATTTCCTGGTCATTCGCTTCACGGGAGAAAGCCTGCACGCCCTGCAGGTGGCGGGGGTGCTCCCCGCGCACAGCCGGAGCTGGCTGCCGGCCGCCGGATGGGTCGGCGCCTACCCGACCTGGGAAACGTTCTTGCCGCAAAGCGTTTTGCTGCTGTTTGTGCTTTGGCGTTTGCTGGCCGGGGAGAAGCAGGAGAAGCAGAAACATAAAAGAAACGTCTATCAACGCACTCCATAAGAAGGCAGACCGAGTCAGGCGGCAGTTTTCTCCCGCGATTGGAAGAAACGACCGCACCTGCTTTACCGAAAAGAACGTATTGCTTTACCGAAAAGAACGCGCTTGCCAGCGCATGCAAAAGACCGCCGGATCAACCTTCCGGCGGTCTTTTGCATCTCCTCTTCTTACTCCCTTACTTGCCTTTTGTTCTTGCCGAATTTCTCCAGAATCCCCACCAGCACGTCCAGCTCATGCCGGTCCAATACGGACAAATGGGATTTCAGCACCTCCCGGGACCTCTTCCTGGCTTCTTCGCATACCTCGGCGCCCCGCGTTGTCACCGACAGCAGAACCGACCTCCGGTCTTTTTCATCATGCCGGCGTTCGACGTATCCGTTTTGCACGAGCCGGTCGATCATCACCGTAATGGCGCTGGGCTTCACCTCGAGCTTGTCCGCCAAATAGCTGACGTTGCACGTCTTTTGCCGGTCGATCAGCGCCAGCATGTGAAATTGCGGTCCGGTCAGCCCCAGCTCCTGATGATGCATCAGCTCGCTTTTCATTTTGCGGAACGTGCTCGACCAAGCGGCTTCGATACGCTCGATGTATGTGTCGAGATCATCTTTTGACACAGGATTCCTTCCTCCCCCCACAGGGTCCAACCTAATGTAAGTGTATTATGCAGCCAGGCAGAATTCAAGGAAACTCTCCAGCTTTCGTCAGCAAACGGCCTTGAAAACCGGTGAAGAATCCATTATGATGGAATCAAAATGATTTTCATGTATAATGCATAATATTTAAAAATAATTTTCACACCATCTACAGGAGGGGGTCTTTTTGACGCCAATACTGCACGCACTCTCCAGCCATTTGGACGCGCTGCCGCCGCAGGAGCGCAAACTCGGGGAATATATTTTGGAATCGCCGGCGGCCGTTCTTCATTTGGGCATTACGGAATTGGCCAATACGTGCGGAGTCAGCCCTTCGACCATAACGCGTTTTTGCAAGACGTTTCATTTTAAAGGGTTCCCCGATTTTAAGATGAAGCTTGCCGGAGAGCTGGCGCATAAACCGGCGGACACGCAATATCAGGACATTATTGCCGGCAATGACCTGCAAAAAATCGTCGAGGCCATGGAAGCGAACCACCTCGCCTCCATTACCGACACCACCCGCTTGCTGGACATGAACCAGCTGGCTCAGGCGGTAAAGGCGTTGTGCGGGGCCAAGCGCATCGATTTGTACGGCGTGGCCACCTCATCGGTGGTGGCTCAGGACTTCTATCAAAAGCTGATCCGCATCGGCAAAAACTGCACCGCTTTCGCCGACTCCCATATGCAGATCACCTCCGCGTCTTCGCTGGGAGCGGGCGATGCCGCGCTGGCGATTTCCTATTCCGGGGAAACGCCGGAGACGATCGATGCGCTGCGCTGCGCCAAAGACAGCGGCGCGGTGACGCTCTCCTTGACGCAATACGGGCAAAACCGCCTGGCGTCTTTGGCGGACATCGCGTTATTTTCTTCCTCCTTGGAGGAAGGAATGCGCCGGGGCGACATGGCATCGCGGATCGCCCAACTCCATGTCATCGATATTTTATTTACGGGAATGGTTAGTCTGGAGTTTGAAGACTATATTCCCAAGCTGGAAAGTTCGTATCAAAACGTGCAGATTTACCGCAAAACACAAGGAGGGCAAAACTTATGCTGAACATCATCAAAACGAGCAGCGAGGACCATTTTAACGAAACCGGCGCAGGCATTATCGCCAGCCTGCTGCAATCCAATCCGCGGGCGATTCTCGGCCTGGCGACCGGTAGTACGCCGGTCGGCGTTTACGGGAAATTGATCGAGCTTTACCGGAAGGGCAGCGTAAGCTTCAAGCAGGCTACGACCTACAATCTCGACGAATACATCGGCCTTCCGGCCGATCATCCGGAAAGCTACCGCCGATTCATGGACGAGAAGCTGTTTAACCATATCGATATTTTGCCCGAAAACACCCATGTTCCATCCGGCGTGGAAGCCGATCCGCAAAAAGCGGCCGAAGATTACTCGCGTCTGCTGGATGAAGCCGGTCAGATCGATTTGCAGCTGCTCGGTCTGGGCCACAACGGTCATATCGGCTTCAATGAACCGGGCGAGGAGCTGCAGGGACCGCCGCATATCGTCAAGCTAGATGAACGGACCCGCCTGGCCAATGCGCGTTTTTTCAACTCCATCGAAGAGGTGCCGACGCACGCGATCACGATGGGGATCGGCTCCATTTTGCATGCCAAGCAAATTTTGCTGATGGCCAAAGGCGAAGACAAAGCGGAAGTGATCGCCCGGGCGCTGAAAGGACCGATTACGACGAAATGCCCGGCTTCGTTCCTGCAAACCCACTCCAATGTCGTTGTCGTTGTAGATCAAGCTGCAGGGAAGTGGCTATAATGAGCGGCCGAAATTTTCTCCTGACCCATGCCGAAGTCGTTACGCCCCGGGGAATCATTCACGACGGTGCGGTTGCCGTAGAGAACGGACTTATCGTTTATGTCGGCTCCGCGTCCGGCGCGCCGCTTTCGCTCCCGGCCGAATGTGAAACGATCGACGCAAGCGGCCATTACGTGCTGCCCGGTTTTATCGATGTTCATGTGCACGGCGGCATGCTCGAGGATTTCTCCGCCCCCAGCCAGCGCGGCTTTGATGCGATTACGAAGCTTCATTGCAGCCAGGGGACGACATCGATGCTGGCCACCACGATGACGATGCCGAAGCACGTAATCGAACACGTACTCGAGGAAGTGCATCGTTATATGCAGGGCGATATGCCTTATGCCCAACTCGTCGGCGTCCATTTGGAAGGGCCGTTTATCAGCCCGAAATGGCCTGGAGCGCAAAATCCGGAGCATATCGTGCCGCCGAACCGGGAATGGATCGAAGCATGGGATACACGCTATCCCGGGCTGATCAAACAGGTGACGTTCGCGCCGGAGCGGGAAGGCTCGCACGAGCTGATCCGCTATTTGCGCAAGCGGGGCATCGTGGCGGCGGCCGGACATACGGACGCAACCTACGAGCAAATGATGGCCGCGTATGAAGTCGGATTAAACCACTCCGTGCATATGTTCAACGCCATGACGCCGCTCCATCACCGGAAGCCCGGCACCGCCGGCACGATTTTAAGCACGCCCGGCATCAGCGCGGAAATTATCGCCGACGGCATCCATGTGCACCCCGCCGCAATCCGGCTGCTCGCCAGCGTGAAAACCGGCAGCAACCTGATGCTGATCACGGACGCGATGTCGGCTGCCGGTCTTGGGGACGGCGAATATATGCTCGGCGATCTGCCGGTCGTTGTGAAGGATCGGGTCTGCACCCTCAAAGATAGCGAAGGCACATTGGCCGGCAGCACGCTGACAATGATCCGCGGCTTCCGTTATCTGGTGCAGGAAGTTGGCTTGTCCGTGGAGCGTGCCTCCGAACTGGCCAGCGGCAACCCGGCCAAGCTGATCCGGATCGATCATTTGACCGGCGCGGTGGAAACCGGAAAACAAGCCGATCTGCTGCTTGTAAGCGGCGATCTGGAACTGCAGCGGGTTTGGGTGAAAGGGCGGCTGCTAAACGGCGAAGCCGAATAAGTCTTTAAAAACGAGGTATCCCACCATGAAATGCAAAAGTGCAGGCGAATTTCGTCGAAACTCCCTGAAACAGGCGGTTCAAATGCAAATGTGCAGTTCATTTCCGGTTAAAAGTCACTTTTTTATCAAATCGCGGATATTCAGATGCATTTTGCATTTCAAACGCTCTAAAAGGATGAACTACGGAAAATAGAATGCACTTTTGCAGTTGATCTCAACGGCCCGTCCTAGCAAACGGCGAATCACCTTCAGTCTTGATGTCTTAATGTAATGGAAATACTTATGAGCAAACCACATAGTACATCTGCATAAAAATGAAGCCGCCTGGTTTTTAACAACCATTAGCGCGCTGGCGGTACGTTTAGATTACGTTAGATTTCGTTAGCTTCGTTAGATTACGTAAAATTCCATCTGCGGGTTCTCGGCTACAATAATTAGGCCCCCTTCTGGCGAGAAAGGGGGCCTAGCCTGTATTGCTTTAATTTAGCCGGTTTCTCCGTTAACGGGTCGTGCCGCCCGAAAAACCGCCGTTGGTGCCGGTGCGAAGACCTCCACCGGTTCCCGTCATGCCTCTCGTACCGTTGCCCATGCCGGCATTCGGGCCGGTAGGCGTATACCCGTTCGGGCCGGTCATCGTCCCGGTGCGCCCCGGGAAAATCCGGTTGATCAACGTTTGGAAATCGCCGATGACGTTGTTCAGCGTCCCGCCTCCGCGCGTTTGGGTAGCATAGTTCCCCATGCTGGTTACGAAGTCGGGATTCCCGGAAACATACACGTTGCGGATATGAGGGGCCGTTTGCTTCACGACATGGGCAATACGGTCCTTAACGTCCTGAGGGACGTTATCGGTAACCGCGCCGTTGACATTAAAGCGGCCTGCGCCTACACCGTCATAAGTTCCGGCTCCGCTGCGCGTGCCGGTACCGTAAATCGTAGTGCCGCGGTTTACGCTGCTCATCCCCATATTCCCGGCGCCATTGTACATGGTCCCGGTTCCGGTTGTCCCATAACCTGTCGTTCCATAGCCGGCCGGACCATTTCCGGCGGTGCCGTATCCGGGTGTCCCGGTGCCGGTCGTGTTCGTTCCACCCATGCCGAACAAATTGTTGCCGCGAGTTCCGAAAAGACCGCCGGCTCCGTTAGGGGCCGTCAGCCCGCGGCCAAGCCCGTTGTCATAGGCGCCGCGCGTTCCGTAGCCGGCACCGTAAGGTCCGCCGAGATTCGTCGTTCCCGTACCGATGCCGGTGGAACGCATGCCGTAAGTGTTTGTCCGGCCCGCCGTATTCCCCGTGGCGGCGTTGTTGTTACCGTGGAGCGTAACAGCCACATATGCGTCGCGGTCCGTCACGACGACATGAGCCGTCTGCACATCGCCCAGCTGGGCGACTTTATTGCTTAGCGCAGGACTGTATCTCAAGGAGCGAATCCGCTGATCCTGACCGTTCCCCGCGCTACGCGAAAACAGACGGTTCCCGTTGGGAAGGGAGTTGACATCATAGTTCCGGTTGTTGTTGTTCCGAACGCTTTGCGTCCGTACGTTGTTCTTGGCTGTGCCGTCACCGCAGCCCGCAATGCCGATCACGCTGGCCAGCAATGCGGCGGACAACGACAAATTCACGATTTTGCTTTTGGCTCCAGGCATGTAGTCATCCCCCATCAAAGATTTTAATGTGTATGATTACATGCGTTAGAGTGCGCCGCATCCGTGAACGACATTCAGGGAAGTTTCACCGCAGCGGGAAAAAAAGAACTGTTCCCGAAAGCGTCCCTTTTAACGCAGGGAACAGTTTTTCTTGACGGTATGGTATATTAAATGGTTTGCAGCATGTTCATAAATTCCCGGCTGTATTTATCCGGATGAAATTCGCTTTTTACAAGCTGTAAAGCTTGGGTTTGTATCCCGTTTCGCAGCGGTTTGTTCAGCATCAGCTCGCGCCCTTCCCGAACGGCCTGGCCGATATCGCCAAGGACATAGCTTTTCCCCGTTTTATTATGCTTAATGCAGGAGACGACGCCGTCCGAACCGCTTGCCAGCACGGGGCAGCGGCAGCTCATCGCTTCGATGATGGACATCGGCGCTCCTTCGACTTTGGAGGTGCTGCACAGGAATCCGCCGGAATCGCCGATGGAGGAATAATAATGGATCATTTCCCGATTGGGCACATTGGAGCGAACCTTTAAACGGCTGCGAAGCTGCAGCCGGTCCACCAAACTTTCGAATTTTCCGCGCTCCGCGGGGCTCGATAAATAATGGTCTTCAAACATCCAGATTTGAATGCTCCGGTCATAAAAAAGCAAGGAATGGGCAATATAAAGAAACTCCCGCCAGTTTTTATTGTCCTCAATCCGTCCGACCCAGGCGACTACGGGTTCCTTTTGTTTTTGCGAAGGACGGTACGAAAAAGCTTTGGCGTCAAAACAATTATTTAAATAAAATTGCGGAATGGCCGGGTACAATTGCTGAAACAAGGCCGTAATATGAGGCGTTTTCGGATTCATTAAAGCGGCGGCATGCTGACGGACGATCGGGACTGCGGCGCGAAGCTCTTTTTCGGCGGTATCCACGGATCCGAATCCTTGGATTTCCAGCACGAGCTTGCCCTCGTAACCGAGTCTGCGAAAGCGGGGAAAGCTGGCGTAATCCGTCGTCACCACGATGCAATCGTAGCGGCGCGTTTGGATAAGCCGGCGAATTTCATCGTCTTCATCCGTGACATAAACCGGAAAGTCCGTTTTGTTTTGCAGCCCGGCTCCCCACCTGTAGTACAAGCATTCCGCCTCAATTCCAAAACGCCGCAATGCCCTGCACCGCTGGCGATTTACGGTTTCCATCCCCCCGCTCGGCACGTAAAACACGAACAGCACACGTTCATTCATACACCATCATTCCTGACTTATAGAGGTTTACCCGCGTTCACAACTCGCATAAGCGCTTGATTAATCCGGTGTCCGGGATGCGGTATTCCGGAGGCAGCTTGGCGGGAAGAGACGCCCGGAAAGCCTCGTCCCCTTTGGTTATGTCCGGGGTCAGGCACGAGCGGTCCATGACATACGGCAGGCTGGAGAGCTCCGGATCGAGCGTTCGCAGAAAGCAAGGATCGGGGTAGTTGTAGCCTTCCGGAAGCTTGACCGCCAGCTCCTGCCAGAAAATAGGATCCGGCTTTTCGTACACGGTAAAGGAAAAAATCATCATGTTCTCACCCTTTGCATCGCCAAATCATAAACCGCCAGGGTCCGCTCCAGCAGGGTGTCCGGGGACCATTGCCGATTCGCCCACTCCTTGGCCCGTTTAGCCAAAGATCGTCTCAGCGGCTGATCCTCCATCAGGCGGGTCAACTGCTGGGCAAGCTCCCGATCGTTGCCGGTTTCGAACAGCAATCCGGTTTCCTCATGCCGGATCATCTCGGGGATTCCGCCGGCGTTCGAGGCGACGATAGGGGTACCGGACAGCTGCGCCTCCATGATGGAAAACGGCAGGTTATCCTGCAAGGAAGGCAACACCATACAGTCGCTTTGCCGCAGAATCGCCGGCACGTCCCGGCGGTCGCCGAGCAGGGTGACGCGGTCCGTCAAGCCGGCTTCGGAAATCCAGCGTTCCACGTCGGCGCGAAGAACTCCGTCGCCGAGCAGCCAGCAATGCCAACGCGGATCGGAGCTTATTCGGCTTAGCGCCCCGATCAGGGTACGATGGCCTTTGACCGGGACGAGCCGGGCCGGGCAGCTGATCGTGAATTCCGCTGCTTGCGGAAGCGGATCCGTAAGCGGCGCTTGCGATCTTTGCTCGAATTCGGCGAAATCCATACCATAAGGTATGACGCTGAAGATGTCCGGGGGCACGGAGAACCGGACCATTTCACGGCGAAGCCATTCGGTAGGCAAAATGGCGGCGTTCGCCGACACGCACCCGTAATACTCTTCATCGGCCACGTATTTCCAAGCCAAACTGTCCTTGCTTTCAATATCTCCGGCAATCATATGCTCTTTGGCCAGCAAGCCGTGAATGGTGGCGACCAGGGCGGTGCGGGACGGCTTGACGCGGGACAACGCCCGGGTGGAAATGATGTCCTGCGTATGAATGATGTCGTATTGATCCAAATCAAACAAGGCGGCGGCCAGTTCGTAGCAATAGCGCTCGACGTCGCGATAACGCACCCAAGGGTCGACATGGGCCAAATACTTCTGGTAGAAACGGATGACTTGATCGTAAACCAGGTTTTTGATCTTCCATTTATTGATCTTTTTGTTTCCGTCCACAAGATAGTAGTGGGCCATATCCGGATGATGGGCCAGCACATCGACTTGATGCCCTTTGCGCTCCAGCTCTTTTTTCAGCAGACGCACATAGACATCGACCCCGCCGACATGAGGCAAATACCAGTAGGTTGCCAGCAAAATCCGCTTCGGCGAAACCGCAGCCGCAGCCGGAATATCACCCGCGGGGAAGGCCGGCTGTGAATGCGCCTGTAAAGCTCCGCCGGAATCGGCCGCAGCGGCTTCAGGCAACACAGGCGCATCCCGTTTACTGGCGGCTGGCGGCTCGGTGGACAGGAAATATACGCATCCGGACATAAACCGGTTTTGGTTCAAGCCCGAAACGGCGCCCACCGCAATTTGCGCTTCGTCCGTCCCGTACATAACCGCCAGGGAATGGCCGAACACCTCCGCTTCGTCGCCGTTAAACTCGTGAATCAGCTTGCCGTCCCGGCCCAGCAGATAGGCGGCCCCGACCCGCGATCCGGCAAGCACGGCCGGCTCCTGCCCGCGTTGGGCAAACGGGACAATATCGGTCCCCAGCTCCTGAAGGCCGAACCAGCCTTCCTTTTCCATCACCAGTTCGCCTGAGACCAGATTGTAGGCAGTCACCGCCCCGCCGCGGGTAAATTCGCCCCCAGCTTTGGGCGAGCCGATGACCAAATCGGCGATGCCGTCCCCGTCAAGGTCGAACGCGGCCACTTTGCGTCCGTGTTCGTCATAGCTTCGCTTTCCTCTGGACTCGAACATCGGCGCCGACCCGCCGCGAAACACCAGGACGCGTCCGTTGCGGGTCATATCCGCGCCGGAATATAGCGGCGCGCTTACGATAAGTTCGGGTTTGCCGTCGCCGTCCACATCGCCGGAAGCGAGCGAAAGCCCCAAACCTTCCCCGTTCTTGCCCTCCCAGCTCTCCAGGATCGAATGATCCCGGCCGGAGTAAACGGTCACCCGTCCATCCCGGTCGGCCCCGTTCGGGTCCAAGTTATGCGAAGACACCGCCACATCCGGGATGCCGTCCTGGTTCCAATCCAAAACAGTCAGCGCCGCTCCCAAACGAGCGTAATTTTCTTCGCCGCTCCACTTCCCAAGCAAGTTCCCGGTACGTCCGGAGTAAACCGATACGGTTCCGCATTCCAGCAGGGAACCGGCGCTTGCCCGCGGGGCCCCGACGATAATTTCCGGGTTGCCGTCGCCGTTGATGTCCCCCAAAGCGACCGAAGCCCCGAAACAGTCGCCGTAACGATCGCCCTGCAGCGTGAAGAGCGGCTTCAGGTCGTGCGAATATACATAAACTTTTCCCCGGTAATAATGGGGGATCGGATTCACACCGTCTTCGTCTTCGACAAAGGTTGCCGTGCTGGCGGCAATGATCCATTCGTCCATCCCGTCCCCATTGATGTCTCCGGCAAGCACCACATCGCCAAAGCGGTCATGCTCCCGTTCACCCTCCAGTCGCTTCCATAAATAAAAAGGCAGCCGATTGCTCACCTCATCCCCTCCTCTATAGCGAAATGTCGATCCGGGTCGATTCGGCCGAAAGAACGGCGATTTTTCGCGTCTTCAGCCCAGCCTGGGGGTGGGACAGCGCCAATTCATAGGTTCCGGGCTGAAGATCGCAAATTTCAAACTGCCCGCCGCTGCCGCTCGCCGTACTCCGAAGGACGACGCCGGCCGTATCCAGCAAATGAATTGGGGTGTCCGGCAGCGGGAGACCCGTTTCGGCGTCGGCCACCGTTCCGGACAGGATGGAAAAATTCCGTATATGGCCGGCTGCCAGGCGTGCATTCGCCCAGTAATCATCGCTTAACCTGGAAACAAAGTCCTGCCTCAGCAGCGGCAGCGGCCGGCTGACGGTTGCCTGCCCGTAAACCTCGAACGTTTGCCCGAGCATGGCCATGTCGTTCCATACGGTTAAGGCATGTTTTCGCGCTTCGGCGGACTGCTTTTCCCGGAGCCGGTCATCCTCCACAAGCCTTAGCAGCTTTTCGTACAAATCAACGGCATTGCCCGGTTCCGCCAGCAATCCGTTGACCCCGTCCTCGACCATCTCCACGATTCCGCCGGTTCGGGAAGCGACGACCGGTTTGCCCAGGCTATGCGCTTCGATGATCGTAAACGGCAAGTTATCCTGCAGCGAAGGGAGCACCACGACGTCGGCGCCTTCAATCAACTCCGGAACATCATGACGTTTGCCCCAAAAGATGACATGCTTCTCAAGACCAAGCTCCTTCGTTTGCCGCTCCAGATCCTGGCGCATCATCCCGTCCCCAATCAGCCAGCAGACGACGTCGCTGCGCTTCTGCACAAGCAGCTTCATCGCGTCGATCAGGTATTTTTGTCCTTTGATGGCGACGAGGCGCGCAGGGCAGGCAATGATTTTGTTTGGCCGGACCGAGGAAGACACTCTTAAGTTCATTTGCTGCTTGTCTTGCCTGTCCCGGTACGCTTCCTGGTTCAAGCCGTAAGGAATAATGTAAGCGCGGGGATGCCGGATTCCGAACGTCGATAGTCTGCCCGACAACCAGCGGCTGGGCAAAATCAGACCGTCCGGGGACATGGAGCCGTAGTATTCTTCCAAAGACAGATAATGCTGTTCCAACGGAGAGCGAGCCTGAATCTCGTTACTTGCCGCCCATTCGGTAGCCAGACAACCGTGAATCGTCGCTACCAGAGGAACACGCCCCGGCTTGGCCTTGCGGAGTACAAAGGTTGAGATAATATCTTGCGTATGAATCAAATCATAGTCTTGCAAAGGAAGCCCTCGGCAGGCCAGCTCGAAAGCGTATTTTTCGCTTTCCCTCCAGAGCATCCATGGACTTAGCGGGATTTTACGCCGCCGGAACCGGGCTTTCACCGCCTCCTCCGCCTGCGGAAGAAAGTCTTGTTTCCAGAGCCGGAGCCCGCCGCGAACAAGATAGTAGTGTGCGAGGCCGGGATGCTGGGCAAGGATTTCCACCTCATGCCCGGCTTCCGCAAGCCGGGAACGAAGGATGTTCAGGTAGGTCGACACGCCGCCGATATGCGGAAACGGCCAATAGGTGGCCAACAATATGTTCAAGCAAGACCTCCTCCTTCTATAAAGTGATTGTGGACCAGAAAGCTGAAACCGCGCTGTTTAAAGAAAAACCACTAGACATCATGTCCGGTGGTTAGATTAAACTCCCGTTTATTTTTGCAGGCTTTCTTCCTCGTTGTCCTCGTCTTCCTCCAACAGGTCTTCGAGGTCCATCTCCTCATCCAGCTCGTCAATCAATTCTTTATCCACTTCCACTTCATAGACGGGTGGCTGAACTTCTACGGGGGCCGGCTTAATGACCACAGGGTCGGGAAGTTCGTGGAAATATACACCGGTGTATTCCTCCTGATACGCCTGGCGTTGGCCAAAAGGAATGTACGGGGTAATATTGTCGCCCAGCAGCCCGGTTCCGGGGCCCGTTCCCGGGCCTGTTCCCGGACCGGTGAACAACCCCGAACCCGGAGCTTTGTTCAGCCACATAAAAAACGGCTTCGTTCTAAAAATTCCCCGCTGCTCCTGTTCTTCGAGATAAGCTACTTTTTCTTCATCCGACAGGTCGGAAGGAATCATCCCGTGATAGACAGGCGGAATTTTGGCCAGCATTTTTTGAAGAACCTGACTTGCGTCTTCCCCTTTGTTTCTTGTGAACACGACATTCAACTCCTCTGCAAAATAATCTGCTTCAAAATCTTGCTTGCTACGCTAGTCAGTATATTCCGAGAAAAAATAGAATGGCAGGGACATCCGTTCGAATCAAAAAAAGAGGCGGTTCGATTAGTCTATAAGTTGAACTGTTGATAGAACGGATCAGGGCAGCCGTGTGAAATGTTCTTACGATTACTACCGTTTCTTCAGAATCATTTCACACTTTTGCCTAACTCGCTTTTTTCAGTTGTTCAACTTATATATAAGAACCAGCCTCAAGGGAAAAATATATAGTTTTAGAATAATAGTCTGCTACGATTCTCCGTTCGCGGCGCCGCTGCCAGGATTTGAAGTTTCGCTTCCTCCATCCGCAGGCTCGGGGATGGACGGAGGCGAAACCTCGGCGGCCAACGCCTGAACCGTCTCCGGGCGAAGGACCGAACCGATCGACTCATCCGATTCGACCTGTCTCCATTCATTGCCCAGTTCGACCGGCTCGGTGCCGGACTGCAAAATATGAATGAAGGCGGGATCGGGAATCATGGTTTCTTCCAGCACGACGTTTAGCTCCGGCGCGGCCGGGACCTGCTCCTGCACCGCCTCATGTTCGGCCGGAGCGATTACGGCTACGGGAGCGGGTGTGCGATCAACTTCGCTCTCCGGTCCCGGTCTACTTGGCACAAACGGCTCCGCGACGGGGACCACTTCGGCCGCGGCGAACATTTCCTCCGGAACCGCCGCCCCTGCCGGGTCTGCCGCAATAGCGGGTTCCGCCGGCTCCGGTCCAGGCGACAGGACCTGCCCGATCGCCGTATCCACGGCTACCCCTGCGGCAGCCGGGTCACCTCCTGTTCTAAACGGGTCCGGCAGGGGGATCAAACCGCGATGTGCTTCCGCGGCAAAAGGATGTTTTAACGTGCCGGGATGTTCCGCCGGCGGCGTCAAAGCCGCTCCACCTCCGATATTCCCCGCGGCCGGATTCCCGGCGGGCCGAATTCCGGCCGGTGCCCCGGGTTCTCCCGCAGGTTTCGCTAGGTTCTGCGGCGAAGTTCCCGCCGCCTGATCCGGCGCTGCGGCCGGGTTCGCCGACGCGTTATGCCGGCGGTTCCCTGCCGCCGGCCGGCGGACGACAACACGCGCTAATCTCCGGTGAATCCTCCGCCGCTGCCCTTTGGCCCATCTTTTCCGTCTAGCCTTTCTTTTTCTCCATGCCGCTAGTTTCCGCGTCCTGAGCGACTTCCGTTTGGGCCGCTGCGCCGCGGATTTCCGGCGCGCTTTCTCCTCTTGAATTTTCTCGATGGTGGCGATCTTTTTGACTGCTCCGAGATGAATCAACCTTACCTGACCGCTTCGCCCTGCCGCAGGTTTTCCCCGCTGCGGCACAACCCTTCCCCGTCTCGGAACGGAGACTGCGCTTACCTCCATGCTTTATGCTCCCTCCCTATTCACAAACCGCCGTTTCATCACCGTATCGTACACCTTCAATGTTTTCTTCATCATCGTTTCGATGGACCAATGCTCCAGCGCCCACCGTTTGGCTTGCTCCCCTAACCGGGTTCTCAGCCTGTCGCTCTCCAGCATCCGGCGGAGGTTTTGGAATAGCGGTTCGCTCTGGCCGGCCGGAGACACAAGCCCGGTTTTGCCGTGCTTCACCATTTCCGGAATGCCGCCCGCATCCGATACGACCGCGGCTTTCCCGGCGATTTGCGCCTCCATAATGGAAAACGGGAGATTATCCTGAAGGCTCGGAAGCACAAACACGTCAGCTTGGCTCAGCAGTTCCGGAACGTCCTGCCTTGGGCCCCAAAACTGCACATGCGCTTCCAATCCCAAGCTCCGGACCTGCTCCCTCAGCTGGTTCTCCAGCGGCCCGTCGCCCAACAGCCAGCATTCCCAATCCTCGCGAACCCCTTTGAGCATGGCCAACGCTTCAATCAGATGCTTGTGACCCTTCACCGGAACGAGTCTGGCGGGGCAGATCAGAACTCTTTTTTCGGAGCGCGCCGGGGCAGGAGCGGATGCCAGCCGCTTCTGGAACACCTCGACGTCCATTCCGTAGGGAATGACCTGCAAATGCTTGCCGGGAACGGCAAATTCGCTCATGGATAGCGCTTTGAGCCAATCGGTAGGAACGATCGTGGCATCGCTGGAAATCGCTCCGTAAAACTCCTCGGCCGCGGCGTATTTCCAGGGCAGCGTGTCTTTTCCGGTGACTTCGCCGGAGTAGATAAATTCCGTGGCCAAGCAACCGTGGATCGTGGCGATCAGCGGCGTCGTTTTGTTTTTGACGCGCCACAGCGCCCGGGTCGACACAATGTCCTGGGTGTGGATCAGGTCGTATTTTTGCAGCCCGAATACCGACGCCGCAGCCTCGAAGCAGTACCTTTCGATATCCCGCCAGCGAATCCACGGATCGACATGCTTCATCTGCTGATCGTAGTAGGCGTAGACCTGCTCATAGATGCGGTCTTTCACTTTCGATTTCACCAAGGTGCGCCCGTTGTTCGGCATGTAATAATGCTGCATATCGGGATGGTGGGCGAAAATATCCACCCGGTGGCCGAGCCGCTCCAGCTCGCGCTTCAGCGTGTCCACGTACGTCGAAACCCCGCCGACGTGCGGCAGATAAAAATAAGTGGTTAACAAAATATTCATGTCCCCAGCCCTTCCTTGTGGAACTCCGTATATCCTATGTACTTACCTAATCCGCCGTAAGGGGCATTCGACCAAATCGCCGAAGGACAAGCACGTTTATTTTCGTCTATACGAATCTATTGCGCCGGCAGGATATTCTACCATTTTTTCTATCACGGGTACTTCTATCTATATCAATGAAAGACTTGCTTGAGTAGGATATACCATCTACCAGAAAAGGAGTGAAAACCTATGAATCAGGCAAAAGCCAGCATCGCCGTCATCGGCCTCGGGTACGTCGGACTTCCGTTAGCTTCTCTATTTCTGCAGAACGGCCATACCGTTTACGGCATCGACGTGGATGCTAGTAAAATTGCCAAATTGAGAAACCTGCAAAGTTATTTATCCGATTTTACATCCAGAGAGATTAGAGCCATGTTCGCGGGAGGACGGTTTCATGTCAGCGATTCATTCAGCGACATCAGCCGGGCGGATGCGGTCATTATGTGCGTACCGACTCCGCTGGACCGAAACTTTGAACCGGATTTGACCTATGTGCGGGGGGCCATGAACAACGCCTTACCCTATCTGCAAAAAGGCCAGCTGATCGTTCTGGAAAGCTCCACTTATCCCGGCACGACGGAGGAAGTGCTGCTGCCGATGATCGAATCGACGGGGCTCGTCGTCGGCCAAACCGCATTTCTTGCTTATTCGCCGGAACGCATCGACCCGGGCCCCGATCAGAAGGAACTGCATCTGATCCCGAAGGTGCTCGGAGGAGTCACCGAAAAATGCACGGAAACGGCCAAAGCCGTATACGAAAGCATCTTTGACCGCGTCGTCGTCGTCTCTTCCCCGCGTGTGGCCGAGTTTACCAAGCTGCTCGAGAACTGCCAAAGACTGATCAACATCTCTTTTATGAACGAACTAGCCATTCTGTGTGAAAAAATGAACATTAACCTCTGGGAAGCCATTGAAGCGGCCAGCACGAAACCTTACGGATTTACGCCTTATTATCCCGGACCGGGAATCGGCGGCCACTGCATTCCGGTCGACCCGCTTTATTTGCAGTGGAAAGCGAAGCAGTACGGGGGAGACTCGAAATTTATCGAGCTCGCCCACCGGGTGAACGAGTCAATGCCGGATTACGTCGTGGAAAAGGTAACCCGCCATCTGTCCGCCAACAAACCGCTCGCGGAAAGCAAGGTGTTTGTGCTTGGAGTGACCTACAAAAAAGACGTGAACGATCTGCGCGAATCGTCGGCGCTGCCGATTGTTCAAAAGCTGATGGAAGCGGGCGCGACCGTGAATTTCCACGATCCTTATATCAACCGGATCGAAGTCGGCGGGCGTTCCCTTGACGGCGTTGCCTTAACCAAACGGAACATTCAGCAGCACGACTGCGTGCTCATCCTAACGGACCACTCCTCGATCTCCTATGAAACACTCGCATCTTTCTCCCATTTGATATTCGACACCCGGAACGCCACCAAAAATATCGAGGACCGCAAAAATATCATTGTCATCTGAATTCAGAGGAAACGAGGTGTATATCAGCAATGAATATATTGGTAACCGGCGGCGCCGGCTTTATCGGATCCCATCTGGTGGAGCGGCTGCTTGAACAGGGACATTACGTTTGGACGCTGGACGATATGTCTACGGGAAAACTGCAATTTTTGAATGAAGCGACGGAAAACAACCGCCATTCGATGATCTACGGATCGGTGACGGACAAATATTTGCTGCGCGGTCTGATAGAGCGCTGCGATGTCGTATTCCACTTGGCCGCCGTGCTCGGGGTCAAAAACACGGTGGAAAATCCGCTCAAGGTGATCGAAGGCAACATCGACGGAACGCGCAATATTTTGGAGCTGGCCCATCATAACGGGGTTAAGGTCGTATTCGCCTCCACCTCGGAAATCTACGGCAAAAACAACAAACTTCCGTTCAACGAGGATTCGGACCGGGTATTGGGAGCCCCGTCCATCCACCGCTGGAGTTACGCCACGGCCAAAGCGATCGACGAGCATCTCTGTTTCGCTTATGCGGAGAAGGGGCTGCGGGTCTCCGTCGTGCGGTACTTCAACGCTTACGGGCCGAGACAGACGTCGTCGCAGTACGGCGGCGTGGTCGCCCGGTTCATCCGGGCCGCGCTGCGGAATCAGCCGCTTGAGGTGTATCATGACGGATCGCAAATCCGCTGCTTTACGTATATCCGCGATACGGTGGAGGGCACGCTCGCCGCAATGGGCAGCCATGCCAACGGACAGGCGTTTAATATCGGCTCCGAACACGCGATTACGATCCGCGACCTGGCCCATAAAATCCGCGATTTGGCCGGGTCCTCCTCGCCGATCGTTTACGTGCCCTACGCTAAAGCGTACGGTCCCGGCTATGAAGATATGCCCGTGCGCATGCCCGACCTGACCCGCTCCCGGAACGTTCTGAGTTACGAGCCTTCCGTTTCCCTGGACGAAGGGCTGAAGCTGTCGATCGACTGGTTCCGCGAGCAAATGAAAGACGGGAACTTGTCATGAAAATGCTCGTCACCGGCGGGGCCGGCTTTATCGGTTCTCATCTGGCCGAAGCGCTGCTTGCGCAGGGCGCCGAAGTTCACGTGATCGACAACCTTTCGACGGGAAACCGGGACTACTTGCCCAAAAACGCAGCATTGCACACCCTGGACATCCAAAGCGAGGAGGCCGCCGGGCTGATCAAACGGCTGAAGCCGGACATCGTCTTCCATGAGGCGGCCCAGGTCGACGTCCAGCGCTCCGTCAAGGCTCCCGCCTATGACGCGATCATAAACATCGTAGGAGCGGCGAATATTTTGCAGGCATGCTGTGAAGCCGGGGTCAAAAAGGTCGTGTATGCTTCCTCCTGCGCCGTTTACGGGGAGCTGACGACGGCACTGATTCACGAGCAGGATCCGGCCCGCCCCGTTTCCTTCTACGGCATCTCCAAACGCACGCCCGAATTGTATTTGCGCGTATTCCACAAACTGTACGGCTTAAATTACACCATCCTCCGTTACGCCAATGTGTTCGGGCCGCGGCAAACGCCAAAAGGCGAGGGGGGCGTCATCTCCATCTATATGGACCGGATCAAAAAAGGAACACCCCTGGTCGTTTTCGGAGACGGCGAACAAACCCGGGATTTCGTGTACGTGAAGGATGTCGTCAGAGCCAACCTTGCCGCCGTCCGGCAGGGCGATGGCCAGATCATCCAGATCGGCACGGCCCTGCCCACTTCGATTAAGGAACTGCTCATGATATTGCAGGATATTCACGGCGAGCCTTTGCTGGCCGTGCACCAGCCCGAGCGGCCCGGCGATATCCGGCACAGCTGCTTAAGCAACATCCGGGCGTTCGAATCGCTTGGCTGGAAGCCGACGTACGACCTGTACCGCGGATTGCAGGAAACGTACCAGTATGTGATGAATCAAGGCTGAAATATCGACAAAGCCGGGCTAAGATATTATCTTGGCCCGGCTTTTTTCATTGGATAGCCAATATCCTATTTTCGAATAAACCCGCGCAAATAATAGCTGCCGTCCGGTTGCAGCACCCAATCGGCTTTGTATTCGTCCCCCCATTCCCGCAAGATTTGGTTATACAATTCATAGCGGTATTGGCGCCGCAGCGGCCGCGATTGCTCGAATTTTTTCCAGTTTTCCGTGTCTCTCCTCCGATGGTACAGGAATTCATTGATCCAGACCAAACGGTATTTTCGGGCAAGCCTTAAAGCGATTTGGACATCGTCGGCTATCCGGTCACCGTATACCTGCGCCATCCAGCCGCCGACATCCCGAACGGCTTCCGTCCGGTAAAAACGCGGCACCATCGCGTTGCTCATTTTAAGCATCAAGTCATAGCGGTCTTGATATTGTTCAAGGATGATCGGTTCCTTCCTGACGACGCGTTCCTGGTTATCCAGCCAATAAGTGAGATGATTGCCGTAAAAAAGCGCAGCATGCGGATTCGCCTCAGCCGCTTCTACCATTATCCGGAGCGTTTCTTTGTCCAACCAGTCATCGGCGTCAAGCTGCATGAAATAGGGAGAGGTTATCATCGTAAGCGCGTAGTTCAAAACATGGCATTGCCCGAGATTCTCAGCCAGAGGGACGATTCGGATCCGCGGGTCCCTGAATTGGCGCGCCTTGGCTACAGACCCGTCGGTGGATGCGTCGTCGATAATCAGAAGTTCCCAGTCCGAATACGTTTGTCGCAGCACGCTGCCGATCGCTTGATCAATGTAGCGTTCTTTATTATACAATGTGATGACAACGGTCACTTTTCCCATAAAGGATTACTCCTTTCCTTGGTTTGTAGGGGTGAGGACAACGGTTTGCCAAAGGTGGGGAGGGCCGATCATTTCGGCCCGGTAGCGGTCCCCCCAGCGTTTTAACGCTTTGTCCGTAAACATTTTGATTAACAAGTTATACGTTGCGGCGTTTCGAAATTGACTCAAATTATTGTGATGATAGCGAAATTGATACAAATCACGGTCGACATGGACAAAATTGTACTGATCCAGCAGGCGAAGCAGCATTCGCCGATCCTCCAGCATTCTGCCGCCCGTCAGTTCATCGATCTCCCAACCGCCGACGTTTTTGACGCAGCTCGTTCGATAAAATCTAGGCTGCACCATTGAGCCGTAGACCACAAAATCGTAGCGGTCTTTAAACGGCCGATGCTTCATGGTTTTGAAATAATGGAGAATTCCGTTCTTCTCGTGCCAATGGCAAGTATTCGCATAAGCCAGGGCGACGTTCTCCGATTGGCGTTCCATTTCGTTCAGGAGAACCTCAATCGTTTCGGGGACGATCCAATCGTCGCCGTCCACCTGAATGAAATATTTCGTCTGGATCGTTTGCAGCGCCTGATTCAGTACATGGCAAATGCCTTGATTCTGCTTGCGTTCAATCACTTGCGTTCGAGCGGGGTCCATGACCCGTTTCACGATGGATACCGTATTGTCGGTTGAGCCGTCATCGACAACCAGCAGCCTCCAGTCCCGGTAGGTCTGATTTTCGATGGATTTCAGCGCTTCCTCGATATAAGCGGCTTTATTGTAGGCGGGTACAACAACGGTAACTAGGCTCATTTCTCATCCCTCCTATAATGTAGCCAGCCCTGTTCCCGGGCCGGTTCCCGGCGCGGTGCCGGGACCTGTATATGGTGCCGTACCGGGTCCTGTATACGGCGCAGTACCGGGACCTGTATACGGCCCCGTTCCCGGGCCGGCATTGATATATAGATATTGCGGCACGGGTACCGCTTCGAAAGCGGGGGCGGCGAATACAGGCTGCAGTGCCGGGACGGCAGGTTGGTCCTGAAGCTGGGGTACCGGAAGCGGCGAAACCGAAGGTGTGGCGGATCGGGCTTGCCAAGCTGGTTTGGCTTCGGGAGTTGTTACAAGTAAGGCTGGAGTTTTCGTTGGCGATTCGGAAGCTTTTACTGGCGATTCGGGAGCTTTTACGGATGAATCCAGTTTCGGCGGCGCGGAGCTCGGCTGCGGCTTGGAAGAAACGGGGAGAACGGGGGATATTGGAATCAACCGCTCGACCGTTTTCCATCCGGTGGCCGCGTTTTGAGCAAACACCGGTTTATATCTTCCTCCCAGGCGTTCCAAAGCGTCACGAGTGGTCCATTCCGTCATTTCCGCGTAACGTTCTGTTTGAAGGGCAGTGTGGTTTTTGCCGTGTTTGCGGTGAATATAAAGCATTTGATCTACCCAATGGAAGCGGTATTTTTCCATAAGCCGCAGCAGGATCCGTCTATCCTCCATTACCCTGCCTTCGTACGGATCGTCGGTCGGCCACCCGCCGACGGAGCGGACGGCGCTGACCCGGTAAAACCGGGGCCAGACGGAAGAATTGGCCAGGAGAAAATCGTAAATATCCTTAAACTCGCGGCCTTTGTAGACCGCCGTTTTGATCCGGTTTCCGGAAGCGTCCTCGTAAACATACTGAATATTGCCGGATACCACCGCGATGTCCTCCGGCAGCTTTGAAGCTTCGTTCAGCAGCACGGTTAGCGTGTGCGGGTAAAACCAGTCATCGCTGTCCAGTTGTATCATATACGGCGTTTTCACCAGTTCCAGGCCTTTATTCAGAGCTTGGGACTGGCCGACATTTCGGGGCAAACGGATTAAATCGACCCGTGAATCCGATAAATACTGTTCGATTTGCGGCAGGTAGTTTTCCGTGGAGGCGTCATCGATCAGAATCAGCCTCCAGCCTTTCTCGATTTGTTTAAAAACACTCTCCACAGCATCCTTGAGGAAGCCGGCAGGATTATAAAATGGAATCAAGACCGTTACCAAAGTACTCATTTATTAGAAACCACCTTTCTAAACTTCTATGGGCGAGACGGGAATCAGCCGCTCCAACCTTTTCCACCCAATCCCGTAAGTAACAAACACGGGTTCGTATGTCCCGCCCCATCGTATCAAAGCTTGACGGATGGACCATTCCACCATCTCGGCGTATAAGGCGACCTGATTCGTATGGTTGTTTGGATGCCGGCGGTGGATATACAGCATTTGGTCGACCCAATGGAACCGGTAACGTTCAATAAGCCGCAGCAATACCTGCTTATCCTCCATTACCCGGCCGCCATACGGGTCGTCCGTCGGCCACCCTCCGATGGCGCGGAGCGCGCTCGTCCGGTAGAAGCGGGGCCACAAGGAAGTATTCGCCAAAATAAAGTCGTATTTGTCGGTGAATGGACGGCCTTGGTTGGTCGTGGTAAACATCAGGTTGCCCCGATCGTCCTCATGAATCACCTGCATGTTTCCGGAGAACACCGCGACGTCTTCCGGCTGTTTCCACGTTTCGTCGGTCAGGATCCGGAGCGTGTGAGGGAAAAATTTGTCGTCGCTGTCCAATTGAACGATAAACGGCGTATCCACCAATTCAAGCCCCCGGTTCAGCGCCTGGGATTGGCCGACGTTCTTCTCCAGTTTAAGCAGCTTGATCCGGGGATCTTGAAGATATTTTTGGATTTGCGAATGATCATTTTGCGTGGATCCGTCATCGATCAAAATCAGCTTCCAGTCCGTAAACGTCTGCCCGATGACGCTTTCGACGGCTTCGCGTAAAAACCGCCCGGGGTTGTAGAAAGGCATTAATACCGTTACGGGCGTATTCATGAACGAAATCCCCCTTCTACTTACTGTATTGATCGCGGCATTTGCGAATAAATTCATACCAAAGCTTGGCAATTTCATGGGGTTCTCCCCGTAAGCTTTCCTGGATCGCCGCTTCCGACAAACGTTTCGCTTTTGCGGAATCGTTGAGGAGTATGGACAAAGCGTCGGCATACTTGTTCAACGACGGCTCCGTCCATTCGTACGGCATGCTCGTGGCCGGGGGATGTCCCCATTTCATTTCCTCCAGCAGCATTTGGCTCCCGGCGACTTCAGGCAGCGCAGCTACTTTTGCCGCGATAACCGGCACGCCGCAGGCCATGGCCTCCCGGACATGGGAAGGACAATTTTCCCACTTGCTGCCGCATACCAACACATGCCAGCGACGTACGATCTCCGGCATTCTGGAGTGCGGAACGGCGGTCAAAATTTTAACGTTAGGCAACGGTTCCTTCATCCATTCATGTTTGAATTTTGGGGGTTCGGCATGGACCATCTCAAAGGTGACCTTCGGGAACCGTTTGGCCAAATAGGGGATAACTTCAGCCCCCTTCGTATATTTGCTGGGGTGATCGTATCCGATCCAACCGACCACGGGATGGCCGGCTCGCTGGCCCGGATAAAACAACGTACGGTCAATCATATTGGGGATGATTGTGACGAGATTCGGATCATACCCCTTCCAACGGTCCAGCAAATTCTTTTTCTGGAACTCTGAATATACCACCACGGGAACCATGGCTTTCGGCGGTTTGGATAATTCGATATTAGGTCCCATGCTCCAGCCGCGGCTCCGTGTTTCTTGATCGTACTGCCACGAATTGAAGAAATAGTGATTCCAATAACCGGGTTCGTTCATGGCAACCAGATTAACATGCTCCATTCCCTGCGGACGAGTATCTTCCTTCCGCAAAGTGAAAGCGATATTCAAATCAGCAGGACATAGGAGGGATAACCACTTGGCGCGAATCTTGGCTTCGATCACGGGGCCTTTGGCGGCTTCAAGCTTCATAAAATCGGTAACGAATTTGAAGGAAAACACCGCGGGATCAACCTTTATTCCGGTTTGTTTCATGCTGCCCCTCCTTTTTCTTGGGATTTCGGTTCAAACCTGAAGAATATCGGTAAACTTTAAAATCGCGAAGTGAAAATTTTTGAATTCTATGAATTGCCACCGCCAACCTCCTCTCAGATTTTTTTAGTTTCGTAGTTTACTATATTCTCTTAAAAAGTAAGAGGTTTGAGCCAAGCGCGTAATTCCGAACCCAGGCGCAAAAAAACGCGAGGGCCGGAAGCGTCAGCCTCCTGCTCTCGCGCTGAAATCTCTATATGTCATTAGAATGGTTAAAGTCCGGGATCAGATGTTCATCAAGGACAAAATCCGGATTACCCGCTCCCGGTATCGGTTTTGAGTATGGGCGATCTCCTGCTGGATCTGCTCGCGGTGCCGCAGCGTTCCCATTCCGTCATGCCAGCGGTAGCCGGTCAAAGATTCGTTCAGAAACGGAAAATACGTTCCGCTCAGAATCGCCCGGTACCAGAAATCGAGATCATGCGTATACGGCAGCGACTCGTCAAACAAACCAACGGCCGCGAACAGGTCCCGCCGGATCATCACCGTGCAGCCGTTAACCGGATTCGCGTGCAGAAAACACCGGTATAAATCGGCGTTGTTCCGCAGCATACCGGGCGGGACGGCATGATGCCGCGTCACGTTGCCCGCGCTGTCGATGCAATGAAAATTCGTA
The DNA here is from genome assembly GCF_038008055.1 of Paenibacillus sp. FSL R5-0527. NCBI lineage: Bacteria > Bacillati > Bacillota > Bacilli > Caryophanales > Paenibacillaceae > Paenibacillus > Paenibacillus sp. FSL R5-0527. The sequence goes on from NZ_JBBOYI010000001.1 coordinate 6,353,372, forward strand.
TGGGATATGGCGGCGTTTTGCCGCTGCATGAAAGCGACTTGCCGGCTGACTTTGTCCGGATAAAAAACGTCGTCCGAGCTGAGCCACGCAATATATTCCCCGCTGGCATGGCGGATGCCGTGATTGAGCGCCGAGGCCGTTCCGCCGTTTGCTTTTCCCAGATAATGAATATGCGGACGGTACGGCGCAAGCCGCTCCGCATGACTGGTTGAGCCGTCGTCGACCACGATCACCTCCAGCGGACGGTAGGTCTGGTTCAAGGCGCTTTGAACCGCTTGCTCCACGTACGGGCAGTTATAGAACGGTATGATGACCGAAACCGTCGGTGTCATCGAAATTCTCCTTTCGTGCCGCGAAAATAACCAATGACGTCGGTTAGCGAGGCGGAAAACGGAATGAGCGGCTCCCAGCCCAGCCGGGACAGAAACTCCGGTTTGGCCTCCCCGCCGGAGGGCTGCGGATCGGAATCCCCCCACTGCAGGGGTATCCGTGTCCCCGCGAGCTGCTGCACGGCTTCCGCCACCTCCAAAAGGCTCCGCTCCTGCCCCGAGCATACCGGATATTCCTCGCCGCTGCGGCCGTAAGCGAGCAAATATCCGTAAGCCCGGACCGCGTCGCGGACATCGAGGAAATCGCGCCGGACGAGCCGGGACGACAGCCGGAACGGTTCGTCCGTGAAGCCGAGTTCCGCCCGGGCGACCCGCCGGGCGAGCAGGGAGCAAATCCCCGTCGACGGTCCCGGCCCGGTCAAATTGGACGGCTCCGCCACCATGATGAACTGGTTGAACAGCGCTTGCCAGGAAAGGGCGATCGCCTTCTGCAGGCTTTTGCTCAAGCTGTAGGGATGAGGCGGACGGTAAGGAGGCGTAAGCGGAACCGATAAGCGCGACCCCGCGATAAGCACGCGGCAGTCCGGAAACGGGCGCAGCGCTTCAAGCAGGGACAGCAGGGAAAATACGTTGGTTTGCATGTATAGAAGCGGGTCGTCCCAGGATTCGGGGACGGAATTTTTCCCTCCGAGATGCAGCACGTAATCGGGGGCCGCTTCGCGAACGATCGCCGGTAATTGCCGCGAGTCCAGCAGATCGCAGGAGTAATACCGGATCCCCGCGTCGGCGCCGGACGTATCCGGGATCCGGTTGTGAACGAGCCCGGCGACCTTCATGCCAAGCCCGGCAAAATACCGGCAGGCGTGAGCGCCGGTAAACCCCGCAGCGCCCGTGACGAGAATAGTGCGGCCTAGCAGTGCTTCTCCTTCGTCCATCGTTCCAACTCCTCCAGCATCTCGCGGTAATGAGGCACCTCGTATTTCCAATCGCTGCGGGTCTGGATCAGCGTCCGATCCTGAACCGGCTCGTCGCTGGGCACGACGGCGATATCCGTTCGCCCCCAAATCTCCCGGAACAGCAGCAGCAAATCATGTTTGCTGATCGGCTCCGGATAGGCGAGATGGATCAGGCCCGAAAGCGGAGAGTCCAGCAGCGCGTCGACGGCTTTGGCCAGTTCGAGCGTCGTCACGCCGTTCCACAGCACCTTCCGGTAGCCGGAAACCGTCCCTTTGCTGTTCATAAACCAATGCATCAGCCCGATGCCGCCGGGGCGGATTTCCGGGCCGATGATGGAGGTGCGGATCGTCACGTGGCCGGGCGCCCGGACTTCGCCGAGCGCTTTCGTCAGCGCGTAAACGCTTGTGCCGTCCGGCTCGTCATCCTCGCGATAGCCGCCGCGCGTACCGGAAAACACGCAGTCCGTGCTGATATGGATCAGCCGGGCACCGGCAATATCGGCCGCCCGGGCAAGGCGGTGCGGCAGGAAGCCGTTGATGTGATACGCGACGATCTTGTCTTGCTCGGCAAACTGGTTCAGTACGCCGATCGCGTTGACGATGACGTCCGGCCGCACCGCTTCGACCAGCTTCTCGACGGCCACGCAGTCGGCGGCGTCCATGATCAGCCCGTGCGGATCCCTGTGATCCCGCGTCGTGTAAAACACGCTGTGCCGCCCCTGCCGCCGGAAATAGTCCACCAAAATGTGGCCGGCCATCCCGTTCCCGCCCAGAATCAGCAGCTTCATGACAGGAACCCCCCGCGCCGCAGGATGTTCCGGATCTCCTCTTTCGACATCAGATTGTCGGCGGAACTGAAGCTCGAGAAAGAAACCGGCGGGCAATGTTTGTAGCGCTCCTTCAGTTCGGGCATGTTAATCGTCGGCAAAATAACGAGATATTGCTCGTCGTAGACGACCGTCGACAGGCTTTCGAATTCGCTCATCAAAATTTCATGGATCTTCTCGCCCGGACGGATTCCCCGCTCCACCAGCTTGACGTCCGGCAAACCGGAATCCTCGATCAGCACCTCGGCGAGGTCGACGATCCGGCAGGTCGGCATTGTCATGACGAAAATTTCCCCGCCAACGCTTTCGATCGACGCTTTGAACAGCAGGGAAATGGCGTCGGGAAGCGTAAGGAAAAAACGCGTCATATTCATATCGGTGATCGAGACTTCGCCCTTTTGGCGGATTTGATCCTTGAACAGGTGCACGACGCTGCCGTTCGTTCCCAGCACGTTGCCGCCCCGTACCGTAACGAAGCGGGTTCTGCCGCGCAGCAAATTGGCGTAAACGATCAGCTTCTCGCCGATGGCCTTCGTCATCCCGTAAAAATTGGACGGATTGGCGGCTTTATCCGTTGAAATGTAAATCACTTTGTCCACGTCGTTTTCAAGCGCGGCCTCGATGACGTTTTGCGTGCCGATCACATTGGTCTTGAGCGCCTCGTAGGGCTGATCCTCGCAAACCGGCACGTGCTTCAACGCCGCCAGGTGAAACACGTAGTCCACGCCCTGGCAGGCGGTCGACAACGCTTCTTTGTCGCGGATGTCGCCGATGCAGAAGCTGAGCCGATGATCCTCGAATTGCCGGTTCATGGCGACCTGGGCGGATTCGCTTCGAGAATAGATGATGACTTCCCGGGGGTGCTGCGGAAGCAGCTGCTGGATGAGCTCGTGTCCCCAGGAACCGGTCCCCCCGGTGACCAAAATACGTTTATTCTCAAACATGCCGTTTCCCTCCAAGCAGAAATTTGACAACCTTTACCGATACATCCTTCGCCAAATAGCCCTGCGGGGGCTCCCAATCCCGAGGCAGCTCGATCATCGCCGCCGCCGACCGCAGGATGCTGTCGGCGTCCAGTCCGGAGACGATATTGCTTCCGCAATCGACCGTTTCCGGCCGTTCCGTCGTCCGGCGCAACGTTACGGTCGGCACCCCCATAATGCAGCATTCTTCCTGGACGGTGCCGCTGTCGGTCAAGGCGCAGCAGGTGTGGCGTTCCAGCTTGACGAAATCGAAAAAACCAAACGGCTCGTGGAACTCGACGAGGGGATGCATGCTCATCCGCAATTCCTCCGTCATCTTGGAGCGGGTGCGCGGGTGAAGGCTGCATATGAGGCGTCTTCCGTACGTTTCGGCGACCTTATTCAGGCCGTTCAGGATTTCGCGCAAATGGGCGGGGCGATCCACGTTTTCGGCGCGGTGCGCCGTCACCAGAAAATAATCGCCCCCCGTCAGATTCAGCCGCTGCAGAATGTCGCTGCTTGAGATTTCACGTTCATAATGCTGAAGCACTTCGTAAATCGGGTTGCCCGTGAGCACGATGCTGCGGCTGGGGATCCCTTCGGCGAGCAGATGCTGCTTGCTTTGCTGCGTATAAGGCATGTTGATCGAAGAGACGGCATCGATGATTTTGCGGTTTTTCTCCTCCGGAACCTCCAGGTCGAAGCAGCGGTTGCCCGCTTCCATGTGCGCGACCGGAATCCCCATCCGTTCGGCCAAAATCGCGCATAAGGCGCTGTTCGTATCCCCCAGCAGCAGCACCCGGTCCGGCTTCTCGTCCTCCAAAATCCGCTCCATTTGCGAGAACATGGCGGCAAGCTGGCCGCCGAGCGTCGTTTGGCGGTCCTGTAGGCAGTAGTCCGGTTCCCTTAAACCAAGCTGCCGAAAAAAAATACCGCTTAAACTGGAGGTGAAGTTCTGACCGGTATGCACCAAGACGTGGCGATCCGCGTACCGGTCGAGCAGCGGAATGATCAGGCTGAGGCGAATGATTTCCGGGCGGGTGCCCAGTATCGTCATGATTTTCACATTCTCACTCCCTGTTGTAGAATCGTTAAGGATGACGGCGTACGGGAGCGGAACGCCGGCGCTGCCGCCCGGGCTTCCGCGAACGAACGCTTCCCGCGGAGGAACGCGCGGGCCGGGTCCGGCGCCGATGTTTTCGCGCCGCCGGACCCGGCCTGCGCTTGCCGGCGGAACGGCTAACGCCCGTCCGCTTCTTGGCCCCGGCAGGCCGCGGGCGGCGTTTGGCTTTGGCGGGGCGTGCACGGCGTTTTGCGCCAGGAGCGGGCCGGGGCGGCGCGCCATGCCCGGAAGGCGCAGGCTCCGCGGCCGCCGGCAACAGTGAAGGCGGGGGCGCCGCTTGCTCCCCCTCCTCCGCGGCGGCAGCCGGGGGCGAAGCCTCCCCCGCCGCCCTGCCTCCATCCGCAGGAGTATTTCCCGGAGCGGAGGTCAGGCGATGCAGCTGCTCCAAAAGCTCATGAAACCGGCCCATATAGGCGGCCGGGCCAAAAACCTCCTCCACCCGAATGCGATTGGCCTGGCCGGCTGCCGCAATCGTGTCGGGAGAGGCCAGCAAACCGGATATTTTGGCCGACAGGCCGGCGATGTCCCCGGCCGTAACCAGATAATCCCCGTTGCCCGTGCCATTTAAAATTTCCTGCAAACCGCCGGAGGCGTAAGCCACTACCGGTTTGCCGAAGATCATCGCTTCCATCGCCGTCATCCCGAACCCTTCGTTGATCAGGCTCGGAATGACCGCAATGTCCATGGCGCTGTAAGCCGCCTCGATCCTGTCCTCGTGGTCGACGAAGACGATGCGGCCGCTTCCCGCCTGAGCCGCCAGCTTGCGCAGAGAACGGTGGAAGGCGCGGTCCGCCTCCCCGCCGATGACGACGAATCGGGCATGCGGAAACGCTTTTTCCAACCCCAGGGCGGCTTGGATAAAATGATCGGGGCCTTTCTCGCGGATGAGAAATGAGGAGATATACCCAACCACCGTCTCCTCCGGCCGGACTCCCCATGCCCGCCGTTTGCCCAGCCGCAGCTGCGGCCAACTCCCGGGGGGCTGGAACTCCCCGCTCTCCCAGGAAGGAAACAGCAGGTTCAGCTTATCCGCCGCAATCTGCCTGCGGAAGGGGCTTAACACCGCTTCGGATATGCCGACGATCCGGTCGCTGTAACAGTCGATCAGGCGAACCGGCTCTTCGGCATAGCCGTTATCCCGCACGACCTCGGTGATATGCCACACCACCGGAATGCCAAGCCGTTTGGCCGCGACCGGCGGGACGATATTGACGCAGGTATTGACGAATACGCCGTCCGGCCGATGTGCGGCAAGCAGGCCGGCGATCTGCTCGGCGGCCTTGCCGCCCATCAACCCTTCAGCGTCCCGGTTCAGTCCTTCATATGGGGAGCACATCCCGTACAGCAGCGGAATATCGCAAACCAGGACGCCGATTCCTCTGCGCCGGGCCAAATAGGTTAACCGGCCTTCCCCGGGGACGACCAGCGTGCAGTCAAAGCTGGCGGACAGCTTCCTGGCCAAAAACAACAGCAGTTTTTCGGCCCCCGTAATGTTGCGGACATTGCTGACATGCGAGAACAAAAACAGCTTTTTTCGCTCCGGCAACGCCGTCACCTCCGTTTATGAAGATCCCGGACCTTGCCGTCATCCGAAAATGTGACGCAGCATTTCGTCCAGGCGATTAGCGTACGTATGATCGCGGTACGTTCTTTCCAGAGCGTTCAGCGCTATCTCTCGTCTTTCTTTTTCATGGTTCAGATAGAAGTGGATCTTATCCAGCATCTCTTGAGGGGAAGAGAACGTTTCGATTTCTTTGCCCGGCTCGTAAAAAAGCGCCAGATCATCGCGGGCATCCACCAGCTGCAGCGTGCCGCAGGCCGAGATTTCAAACGTCCGCGGATTCGGCGACACCGCCTGGACGCCGGCCGTATTGTTGTTGACCGATTCCTCGAACGGAGAGCGATGCAGGTTCAGAACGATTTTCGTCCCGCTATAGGCTTCGGCCGTTTCCACCGGCCCCATCCATTTGTCGAGCTCGATCCGGTCGGCATACAGCGCATATTCCGGCAGGCGATCCCACCAGATGCCGTTTATAACCAAGCCATAGTTCATCAAATCGCCGATCACCGGCTGCAGGTAAGTCACCCTGTTCCAGTAGGCCGAACCGATAAAGCTGAGGTTCCGGCGGATCGGCGACGGCGTCAGCGTTGGACGGTAATGCTCCGTATGCGCCGCAAAAGGCAAATAATGCACGCGGCTGCAGCCGGCCGAGCGGTATAAATCGATGCAGTTGCGCTCGAGTGTAAACACGAAATCATAATGAGAGGAAAGTTCGACGGTCATATCCGTATAATAAGGATCGTCCGTGAACCAGACGGCCGTGGCAATGCCCATGGCCCGCACCGCGTCGATTTGTTCGGTCGGCATTTCCATGCCGTCGAGCACGAGTACGAGATCCGGTCGCAATGCGTTTGCGAGATCAGGAAGAAGCTGCCCCGGCTCGAAAACGATCACCTCGGTAACCAATGTCCGAAGCGTCGCCGTAATCGCTTCGTCGATCGGAGCATAGGGGAACCCTTTCCCGGAAGCGACATATACCACCTTGGCGTTGCGCACCGCAAAAGGAGGCCGTTCCCGCTGCACGATAACGCTGGCCCGGCCGCGCAAATACCCTTCGTGGTATCCGTCCTGCAGCCCGGAGCTTCTCCCGAGCTGCGCCGGATCGGCAGGGTTGCTTACAGGGGCAAAGATCACGGACTCAGGCGATTGTACTGTCAACATAATGTCACTCCTTCAAAAATTTGATCGTTAACGGCTGCCGTCGGCGAAGACGGCTTCGAGAAGACGTCCGATCCGGTCGCCGAACGTATGGTCGCGCCGCGTCGTCCAGAGAGCACGCCAGGCGATCTGCTGACGCTCCTGTTCGCGCTCAAGATAATACGCGATTTTATCCCTAAGCTCGGCGGCATCGCGAAACGTCTCGATGTCGTAACCGGGATGATAATAGGAGGTCAAGTCGGATCGGACATCCGTGATTTGGAACGCACCGCAGGCGGCGATCTCATACGTTCTTGGATTGATGGACCCTCCCGTTATATTCAGGCCGTTCCGATTGTCCTGCCCCGTCAAGGTAGGGCGGTGAATATTTATGACGATTTTGGAGCCGTTGTAGTAAGGGACCGTCTCCTCGGGGGGGATCCAGCCGGGACGAATGAACCGGGCCAGCCGGTCGTAATTCGTCAGCCGCTCCCAATACCCTCCGGCGATCAGCACTTTTTTGTCCTGCAAAAACTCCGTTAAATGATCAAACAGCTCCACGCGGTTCCAAAAGGCGTTGCCGATAAAACAAACGTCAAACCGATGCTCCGGACCCGTCCGCACCGGCCTGAACACCTGCGGATTCGCCGCCAGGGGCAAATAATGAACCTCCCGGCAGCCGGCGTCCCGATAAAGGGATACGCATTCCATCTCATGTGTGAATACAAGGTCGTAAAATAGCGACAGATTGCGGGTATCATCCGTAAAATAAGGATCATCGACGAACCAGACGGCCGTGCGCATACCCATCTCGCGGATCCGGGAAATCTGCTCGGCATGATCGGCGGGGAACACATGCAGCGCGTTCATCACCAGCACCAGATCGGGTCGGAACTGCTCCGCCTCCTGCAGCATCGTTTCCGGAGATGCGACCTTGCTCTCGTGCACCGCTTCCTGCAGGGCAGCCGCCACTCCGCCGTCGATCGCCTCAAATCCTTGAGGCACATAAAGTACGCGCCAGCCGCGTTTCTCCCGGGAAACCGCCGGAATGCGGTCCAGAACGGCCCGGCATCCTCCAAAACGGTATCCCTCATTATATCCGGCCTGATAAGCTTCGCCGGGAGCATTTGCCATCTCGTTCATCAAACTCTTCATCCTATCTTTGTGGGATTCCTGGGTCTTAATAAATATATGCCGAGGGGACACGTGCATCATGGACGACTACCCGGAAGCCTTAGAAATTGGCGAATGCCGCCCGTGAAATAACCTAGCCTCATCCCGTTTTTCCCGGGAAAATCCGCCTTTTCCCGGATACGGACGGCGGGCGTTCGCTTATTTTGGCGTTTGCACTTTTGCGCAGATGTTCCCGAGGGCGGCTTGTCCAGGCAGATTTGTGGTAAATAGGGTCATCTGTGCCGTTACATTTTGCAAACCTCCGTTTTTCCGAAAATAACGGTTAATTCGAAAACCGATCGTGGCAAGAAACGCGGAAGGGCGCCCGAAAGCTTGAGGATAGGGAAGTGGGGGGGAAAGGGGCGGCAGATCAACACTTGTTTTCCGGAGTCTTTGCACAATTATCCCGTTTAATCAGGTAGCAGAGAGAAAGACAAGCTCGGGAGAAAAATATTTGGTGGAGTAGCAGATAGGTTCGAGATAATTTAGACGGGCTTAGGAGAAGGAATCAAGTTTAGGGGAGGTGAAACAGACCGGACAAGAGATTAAGACAGGAGATCAGGACAGGAGATCAAGGACCCATTAAGTTGATCTGCATCAAACTCCCCCCATATTTTCAAGCGTCACGATCAGGCCGCAGCCGCAAGGGGCTGGTTCGGTTGGCGCGCGATCAGCCGGCGGTAAGGGATCGCCGGAATCGCCACACACATGCTCAGTAACTTCTGCCGCATCGTTTCTTCCGCTCCGGGCAGTCCTCCTTGCAGGCGCAGCCGGCGACGTCCGGTGTATTCGTTCAGGTACGCCTGCAGATGCTTCAGTCCCAAGGCTCCATACGTACTCTTCAGCGATTCCCACGCCTCTCTCACCACTTTCCGCAAGGGCGCATACAGCCGAAAGGCCTGAGGGAACGACTGTACCGTCGATGTACGGACATCCACGTGCCCGTTGATGAACGCATCGAGTTCGTGACGGCTTGCCCTTTTTTCGTTTCCCCGTTTATGCGGTACCAGGCGGATTTTGACGTGCTCCGGCTCGCCCGACTCCGTGACCGTGCAGCCGGCTACGACCGCCGTGGCGTACGGATGCGAAACCTGACACCGGGACGGATTACGCCCATACTGATCGCTGTTTACCTTCACGTCTCCGGAGAGCAGCTCCCGGGCATCGAACTCCCCCACGGCATGACGTATTTTTTGCAGCATCGACCACGCGGTCTTGTAGGTGACCCGGATTACCTGGCGCAGCCGCAGCGCTGAGATGCCGCCCTCCAGCAGGAATAAATCCAGCGCCTCGAACCACTTGAGCAAGGGCAGATGCGTTCCTTCAAAAATCGTACCGACCAAAGGCGATGTTTGATGCTTGCACTTTCCGCACTCGAATAAGGGGATATGCCGGGAAGTCAGACGGCTGCACCGGGTGTGAGCGCAGCGCGGGCAGACGAAGCCATTTGGCCACTTCATCGCGATCAGCGCCTCCATGCAGTCCTGCTCGCTGTTAAAACGGCTGCTGAATGGCTGATGTTCCGTTCCCGTATTGACTTCCATATCCGCTCGCCCCCGAATCAAGAATATACGAACATAAGTTCCGTTTATTTCATTATACCAAACACACGTTCTCTAATCAAGCTGAAAATCTCACCTGAACCGCCTCATTTTTTCCTCATCTTTTTTGTTTTTTTCTTCTCTCTTTTTTTAGAACCCTTGCTCTAGCCACCCCCTGCTCCCTGCTCCATGAACAAAAGGGATAATCGTGCAAAGGCAGGCAGCAGGCAGGGACACCAAGACACGAGCGCTTTAGACAGTCCCTTTAAGCAGCCCCTTTAAACAGCCCCCTCACCTGGCGTCGATTTGTGACACGGCTCGAAACGGCTATGGTGTAGAAGGTGGATCCGCTGACCCCGCCGGATCGTGACGCCTCTACATCGTTGGCGCTTCCATGCTTTCTTGCTTCCTTGCTTCCATGTTTGAGCGGAATCGTAGCAAGGCGGCCGAGTTGCTTGTCCGATTTAGAGATCATGCCACTGGCACGTTTTACAAAGGATCTCCTATGCTCACGATGGGCGGGTCGAACGGCTACACCTTTTTGCCCCTCCACTTCACGCTACTTTAGCCCCAGCTGCTTCAAGGCTTGTCTGCCAATTTTTTGCTGCGAAAGTTGAGTTGTAAATTCTATAATGTAAAAAAACCCCGCTACCTTAGACAGGCAGCGGGATTCAGGCTCAGCATCCACCGTTTTAAATTTGGTTTTTGTAAGTCAGCTTATGTCCATCCTCATACCCTTGCGCAAAACCGGCATTAAACCCTTCCTGATAAGCCCCGTTATATGCGTGTTCATAAGCAGCTGCTCCTTCCGGAGTCGTAATTGGAGGCGGCGCCGGCGCTGGTTCGGGCGCCGGTTCGGGCGCCGACTCCGGCGCGGGAGGAAGCGGCAGCGCGGCCACGCGCCGCCGGCGTCTCAGCCTTTTACGCCGAGGGCTTACTCTCCTGATCGTTTTTTTGCGGACCCGTTTGCGGACGGCTCCCCGCCCCCGCTTTAACGTCAATTTACGCTTTTTTCTTAACCGGGCTTTTCTGAGCGCTGCGGATTTGACCCGGCGGCTGCGCCGGACTTTCGTTTTTGCCATCACTTCAATCCTCCTGTTCTCCTCGGGCGGCATCTTTTGCGGCAAAACATGAATCCGATATCCAGGGCAACGAAGGAGTTCCATAATAAACGCAATGGAAGGACAGCCCGCAGACGGTCCGGGCCATCGCTTCCTGATATTTCGTCAGCTTCTCGACATTTTGAGCCAAATGCCTGGCGGTATCGCCGGATAATTCCGTCACGTCGGCCAGGCTGCCAAGGATCCGGGCCATGGCCTGCTGGCTTTGGCTGATGGAATCGATAAGCCGAAGCTTGGCTTCCTCTCCGGCCTTTAGCGCGGATCTCATTTGTCGGAATCCTCCATATCAAAACCGCCGCCAAACAGGCCGCTGAACCCGCCGCCGCTCCCGGACAAGGAATCCTCCTCTTCTTCGGGCAATAAGCTCTTTAAATTGCTGCACAGCCCGTTTTGCAGCTTGGTTAAGCCTTCGATCACTTCCACGAGCTGCTCATGGACATCAAGCGGGTCGGACAACTGCTTCTCATGATCCTCAAAGCTGCTTTCCAGCACGTGGTTGAGTACCCAATTCCGGACCTTCTCCGCTTCAACCGCCTTGGCCTCCAAAATCATCGCGACGTTCCACTGAATTTTGGCGGCCGCATCCAACATATTCAGATATGCCTGCTCCCTGCTCATGCCATCATTCCCCGCTCCCGCACTTCTTCACTCTTCATCTTGGCTTTTCATTTCCTTAATCACAACACCCAAATTCTCAGCCATAGCCTCTTCCAAATCGGCGATGGCATTTAAATAAGAGATCACGCTTTTGTTGATCCGTCCCGCATTTTCAAGAATCCCGGACGTTCCCTCAAACGCGGGTTCGGCATCTGGAATGGCGTGCACGATCTGAGCCATCCGCACGGCAACCTGCCGTTCAGCGTCAATCACCCGCGCCATTTGCTGGTGGGAGTGGGACATATGGGCGATGATCTCCGTAATTTTCTGCTCCACCCTCATTCCTCCCTCATCAATGGGCTACCCGCATCCTCAACATAGCCGAGGACCTGCCCGCCTGTGCCCTGCATTAGCATATGCCGGTACGGATTTGCGCGTTCCAAGCAGGATGAGTTTGCAAATCTTCATTACAAATCTTCATTACAAATCTTCGCTGATGATGCGGGGCGGGGGCGTAATGGGCAGGCCGGCCGGATATTGCTGCAGAATATGGGACGGAACCATTTCCGGAAAAACGCGCAGATTCCATACACGGCAGGCGTATTCCGACATGATTTCCCGCCGCTGGCCGCGGTCGACCTGATATAAGCGTCCATCGGTGCTGCGGGCCACCGCCCCTTCAGGCAGGCCGGCGGTTTCTTCCGTCCGCGGTTCCGCCGGGGTTTGCGGCGCGCCAACCGGAATTTGCAGCAGATCGACAACCGACAGACGGACCGGGGGCGGGCCGCCTCCCGTCACTCCCGGCAGGGCTGCGGAAACCGGATGCCTTACGCCGTGCTCCAGCCAATACACCGTATCGGACCACCCTTTTACGTACGTATGCGTAGGATAAAAATCAACCGCCCTCTGCCCGTGCCCCGTCCGGGACTCGGGTTTGCGAAGGAGAAGTCCGTGCAGATCCCCCCACTTTTCGGCAAAATAGTCGTGATTGCGGGCATTCACTTGCTCAAAGCCTTGCGCACCAAGCGCTTTCATCGTGGAACTTCCGTAATGGTGAACAAACGTATCGCCGGCCATCACCATCCTTTTGCCCTGCAAAAGCAGTCTGGCCACCCAATCGTCATCCTCATAATTGCCGATAACGTATCCCTCATCAAAATAACCGGCTTGCTCCAGCGTACTGCGCGGAAACAGCAGGCAAAAGCCGACCAGGCGGCTTACCTCCCGCCATTTCCGGGGATCGGGGGCGTTATAGGCAGCGGCGAAAGCCGGCATTTCGGCGACGTCCTCATAGGGCACGTCGATCTGCTGGTCACCGCCGATGTAATTCGTGACCGGCCCGACGGCCGCCGCCCCGGTCAGCTTTAGACAGCCCAGCAGCTGATCCAGCCAGCGCTCAGTTACGAGCACATCGTTGTTGAGCAGCACGATCGTTTGTCCTTTGGCCATCATCAGCCCCGTATTCACCGCTCGCGCAAAACCGAGGTTTTGCGGATGAACGGCCAAACGGACCCGGTTTCGGCGCCGTCGCACTTCATCTACCGTGCCGTCGTCCGATCCGTTGTCCACGACGATCACTTCATACGGCGGAGCGGTATGGGCCTCGATTCGGTCCAGGCATTCGGCCAGCAAGTCTTTGCGGTTGTAGGTCGGTATGATGATGCTCGTTCCTTCAAAGCCCGCGCCGAACGAACGTTTTCCTTCCACAATCCCGTGCGCGTAACCGGCGGCATACCCGTGTTCATAAGCGCGGCGGGAGTCTTCCTTGCGGTTAACATCGGGGCCGCTTAGCCCCTGGCGTTTACCCGGTTTGCGGTTTCTTCCGAGCGCCAAGCGTCTACACCTCCTGAATCGGCGGCATAACCGCCTCTCCACTGATCAATTTGTTGGCCAGATGCCCAAGGTCAAGCGTCACCTTGCCGTGCTCTCTAGCGAGGCGTTCACAGAGAATAACGGCGGCGATTCCTGCGGCGACGAGGGCAAGGTCAAACGGGATGCCGCGCGCAAGCTCCATTACCCGCGGTACGTCGCCCACCCCGTTGACCGGGGCGATGCTGCCGGCAATATCGGCTCCCCAAAGCCTCAAGACCTTCGCAAGGGCGAAAGCCTTATCGCCGATCAAAAGCACGCGGCGGCCTTTAAGCAGCCTGGCGAAATACCCCTCCTCGTTCAACTCGTAATTGATCGTAGAGGTGGTGAGCTGCAGCGTGCGGTAATCGATGCCGTAATGGCGAAACACCGGAAACAGCAAGCCCTGATAGGAGGGATGGCGAGATTGGGGGATGCCGATGATGCCGGCGGCGCGGACGGCGGCGGCAAGCGTCTCGCGCGCGGACGGATCCGGCAGCTGTACGCCCGCATAGGGCAAAAAAGCGCCCCATCGCATCGCCTCCTCCACCGGGAGGACGGTGTCATGGGCGAGCGTCAGCATTTCGCCGTCGCCAAGGCGCACGATGGACAGCGGCCGACCTTCGCTAAGGGCCCGCTCGGCGGCCACAAACACGTCAGCAGCCCGCAGCAAAGGGGACAATGCCCCGGCGACGGCATGGAATCCGGCGGCGATGACATCGTCCACCGTCAGCTCGGGCAGCATCATATGGCGGGGAATAAGCCGCTCCAGCTTCGCCTCCCCGCCCGCGAACAGCCCCTCGCGGTACCCGGCGGCATAGGCCTCCTCGCGGGTCGCGAACTCCGCCGGTCCGGGGACGGGGGAAAGCCCCGCCGCCGAATCGGCGGCCGGGAAAGGCGCGGCCGCATTCGGCGAAGACGAGGGCGGCGGGGGAGCCGCTGCCTTGGCAGGCTGCGGCGCGTAAGCACCCTGGCCCGCCGCCGTCCGCCGCGCCGCCGCGTTCCCCCGTCCGGCGATGCGGCGGCGTTTTCCGCTGGCGTACCGGCCGTAGCCGCCGCGCCTACCGGCAGGGCGGGGACGCTTCGCCCCCGCCGCTCTTCTCGCCGCTGTCCGCGTTTTGCGGGACAGGCCGGCTTTTTGAGCGCGATGTGCCATCCTCATAACGCCCCTTTCGCGTCCAATAACGGTCAGGGAAGGACGCCACGCATCCGGATGCTTGCCTCCTGCAGCGATTCCGGCGTTCCGGCGTCCCCCCACCACAGCTGAAGGACGTCGTATTCCAGCTTGCCCGCCTTGGCATAGCGGTTATTGACGTCCGTAATCTCAAGCTCGCCGCGGGCCGACCGGCCGATGCCGCGGATAATCCCAAAAACGGCATCATCATACATATAAATGCCGGTGACCGAAAAGTTCGATTTCGGCTTTTTCGGTTTTTCCTCGATATAGGCGATCAAGCTCGAATCGGCCACGTCGAATACCGGAACGCCGTATCTGCGGGGATCGTCCACCGGCTTCAGCATCACCCGGGCGCTTCCCGGCGGTTGTTGCTTAAACTTTTCCACGTACGGGGTCAAATCGTCCAAAAACAAGTTATCGCCCAGCAGTACGACGAATTTGTCTCCGGGCGGAATAAATCCTTCGGCGAGTTCCAGCGCTTCGGCGATGCCTCCCGCCGACTCCTGTACGCGATACGTCAGGTTTACGCCAAAATTTTCGCCGCTGCCGAGATAATCCGCGTACAATCCGGCGGACTGCTTGCCGATGACTATGAGAATGTCGGTGATTCCGGCTTGACGCAGCCGTTCTATGCCGTAACAGACCATCGGATGATTCCCGACAGGAAGCAGATGCTTGTTGATTAACCGGGTCAGCGGGTATAGACGCGTTCCTGTGCCTCCCGCCAAAATCACACCTTTCATGAACTCTCCTCCCCAAAAAAAGTGATATAAGCTAGATAAACTGCCAGGGATCCACTCCCCATTTATCGATGAACTTTTTGCGGTTTTGCTCGATGATCCCGTTCCATCCTCCCGGATGACAGGCTCTGAAGCTTGCGCTGCCGGCATGGTAGACCAGCGTATCTCCGCAGATCAGCAGCCGATAACCCTGCCGCCGCGCCCGGTAACAGTAGTCGTCGTCTTCATAATGGCCCGGCGAAAACCGCTCATCCAACAGCCCTACCCGGTCCAGCACTTCCCGCTTGAACAGCAGGCACATGCCCACCAGGCGCCGCACGTCCTGCCATTTGCCGGGATCGGACCGGTTGAACCGCTCGGCGGCCCGGAGGAAATCGTCCCGATCCTTCCAAGGGACGGCGACCTGCTGCCGGCCGCTGGCGTAATTCGTCACCGGGCCGACCAGGCCGACATCGTCCGCGCTGCCGAGAGCGGCCAGCATATTGGACAGCCATCCCGGGGCCACGATGACGTCGTTGTTCAGCACGAGAAGCTGCTCGCCGGACGCGATCAATAGTCCCCGATTCACGGCAGCCGGAAAACCTTCGTTTCGCGGCAATGCCGCCAAAATAAGCTTTTCCCGTAAGCAGAATTGCGCGGTTTCGTCATCTGAACCGTTATCCACAACGATAATTTCATACGGTACCTCCGTATGCCTACGAATCGCTTCTACGCAGGGCCGAAGCAAATGCAGCCCGTTGTAGGTCGGTATGATAATGCTGGTTAGTCCGCCTCCGCTCACTGCGCATTCCTCGCTTTCGCCAGCTCGTTCCTGGGCAGCGTAGTATGGCGCAGGCGTACGCCTTCCGTCTGCATCACCGCGCCCAGCGCTTCGATATGGTCGCCGATGATCATTTGGGCAACGGCGTTTCCGGCCCCGGTATTGCCCCTGCGAATCCGGTTTTTCCGCACGACGTCGACGGAATACGGAGCGCCGACCGTGAGGCCGCGGGCGAGCGCCAGCGCCTGGGCCTTCGGAGGGACGATCAACGCCCCGGTTCCCACCGTCTGCAGCGTCCGGCGAGAAATCGCATGCGGCACCGCCGTTAGCGAATTGGCTTGCAAATCGGGCCGCCCCAAGGCGTGGTTCAGGAACGTTTTGCAGCGCGTCACCTCATCCTGCTGCGGAAACGGAGGCAAATACGGCGACAGATTGTTCAGCGCGAGGTCCATTCCCTGATCGACGGCGATCAGAAAAGCCGCCAAATCCTCCGCAGGCAAAACCATATCCCCGTCGGTAAACAGCAAAATAGGCTCCGAGGCTGCCGCAGCGCCTATCGCCCGTCCAATATCATGGCCCAGCCGCTCCGGAAAATTCAGCTTCGTCACCCGGGGATCCCATTCCACCGCGGCAAAGCTGCCATCGCTGCAGCCGTTCAGCACGACGATGATTTCCTTAAGCGGCAGCTTGCGCAGCTCCGCTAACACAGCGGGCAGCGTTCGTTCTTCGTTGCTTGCGGTGACGATCGCGGCTGCGCCCTCCTTTAACGGCAGTGGAATCCACGGGTCCGCGAGCCCGGATGTGTCTGCGTAACCCTTGCGGAAAGCGAGGGCGATCGGCAGTATTTCACGATAGGACAAACCTGCCGGGGCATGATCAAGATACCAGCTTTGAAAGCTCTGCTGCACCCGCTCCGGGTTCGCGGGGCCCTGGGCCCCGTCCAATATGGCGGCACGGGTCCCCGCTTCCGCTGCCGCCAGCTCCAGCCGGTGGTTCTCGCCGGCCATAGGGGCCGCCCCGCCGGTTTGGGTGTGGCCTGGGCCGTCCCGCCGAACGCCAGGGCGGCGGCCAAAGCGATAGCCGCTTGAAGGCCGTCCGGCTGCGCGGCCCGGCTGCACCTGCTTAGGGCGGCGTCTTTTGCGCATCCGTCCCGGCAGGGGCCATGTGCGGCTGCGGCGGCGCTTTACCTGTTTTCTCGCATTCATTCCATCCACCTCACCCTGCCGCGCATGCGGCCGAGATCGCCGTAACCGCCGCGCGGCCCTTTTTGGAGGGTCAGCCAATGCACGGCCGCCAAATGATCGCCGACAACCAGAGAGGTCAGCGGATCTTCACGTCTTCCTCCAGCTCGCCGCCGGGCCCTGACCGGATTTAATCTGCCCACGGGCACGGTGTGGACGGCCTGCACGTTTAAGCCGAGAAGCACCGCCTTGGCCTGGGCCAGCGGAGGGATCTCCAGCGTTTGAAGTCCAATGAGTTCCGCCCCCCGCCTGCTTAAAGCATGCGGAACGGCGGTTAATGATGCTCCTTTCAGATCGGTTCGCGACAGCATGCCGTTCAGTACATGCTTCGCCAGCACGACCGGGTGGGTCTTTTTGCTGGCAACCGGACCGGAATATCCGTTCAGCGCCACGTCCACCCCGGATAACACCGCCTCCGCAAAAGGGCGCAGCTCCTTTGCCGGGATGACCATGTCGGCGTCGATGAACAGGAGCACCGAGCCGCGGGCCGCCTCCGCACCGACGCGTCTGCCGACATCGTGCCCAAGCGGCTTTGCCGATCGGATCACGCGGGCTCCGCTTTTTTTGGCCAGCTCCGCCGTTCCGTCCGTCGAGCCGTTTGCGACGACGATCGTTTCGCTGCGGGGATGCAATCGTCCGGCTTCGCGCAGAACGTCCCGCAGCGTGGCTCTTTCGTTCATCGCCGGGATGATGATCGAAACAATCGGGTCCTGATGATTGACCAAACGCGGCATCGCCGGCTTGCTCTGAATCTTTTTACGGTTCAGGCGGCCTTGAATTTTGCGTTTATTGACCATGTCTCTTTCCTCCCAGATCGTGATATACCGGAGCATATACAACAGTGTATGTGATGCTGTCGGCGTTGTAACGGCAAACGTACAGCTGTCCTCCGGACCGGACTTGCCACTCTGCCCCTGTCGCTTCCGCCGCTATCACGGCTCTTCAGACAAGAAAAACCCGGCCGGCGGCCGGGTCCTTATATGTTGCCTCTACGTTGATACAGAGATAGAACAGGTTAGGGAGCTATGTCAAAATACGGGTTTACGCACATTTGTACATTGCATTTCCGCTCAAAAGCAAAACGTACAACTAGATTACCGCGAACAAGCGCATCAGCACGTTTTATTGCATTTCCGGCCGGCAACTACTTCCATACATTATTGCCGGACCCTGCGAATCGTGCTTGTTTAAATGCAGGATTTGCATTTAAACAAGCGCCCCGCTCCATTTTGCGAACAATAAATGTATCTTTTGCAACTATCGGGCGGTACGTGCGCGATATCATAGAAAAGGCCTGGCCGGCGGCCAGGTCTTTTCTATATCCACCTGCATCAAGCTTCTTCCCGCTAAGGCTGCTGTTTCCATTGCGGGGTGTTTGCCGGAATGACCCTGCCGGCGCAGATCATCTCGACCCACCGATCGGCCGTATGCTGCCAGCGGAAGCGGCTGCGGGCAAGCTCGTATCCGGCCAGACCCATCGTTTTGCACAGCGCTTCATCCTGCAGCAGCCGGATGATCCGGTCCGCCAACTCGCCAACCCTCCCCTCCGCAGGCACCAGAAACCCGGAATAACCGTCAGCGACGATTTCGGGATTTCCGCCCGTACGGGCCGCTACAACCGGCACGGCCGAGGCCATCGCCTCGATGTTGATCAGGCTGAACGCTTCTTCTTCGCTAGGCGGAACGACCAGGCAATCGGCGGTATTGTACCAATCGGCGATTTTGGGATAAGGCGTAAACGGCAAAAAAACAACCCGGTCCTTAAAGGGCTCCGCCATCGCTTGGAGCTTGCAGACATAGTCCGTTTCCCGGTTGGCGCCGTAACAACTGCCGCCCACGATGATCAGCATGGCTTCGGGCACCTGACGCAGCACGCCCGGAAACGCGGCCAGCAAATGGTGCGCGCCTTTGGCCGGAAGCAGGCGGCCGACGAACAGGACCACCTTCCGGTTTTCCCACCCGCCTTCGGCCAGCCGCGCCCTGCGCAGCGCTTCTCCGTCCGGCGTCCAGCGCGGAACGAAATCCTCCGGGCTGACGCCCGGCGGATTGACCCAAATCGGCGTGAAAAGGCCGGGGAAGCGGAATAGCAGCTCCTGCTTCAAATACTCGCTGCCCACGACAATCCCGTCTACGCTTTCGAGCATTTGCTGCATGCGGGGTTTGGGGTGGCAGGAAGGGGAAATAAACGCGGTGGAATGAAGGGTAAGCAGCACCCGGGCCAGCGGCAGGCGGCTTTTTAACTGAAAAGCAAGCAGCGGCCGATTGTGAACGTCAACGGTTCCGGGCCGCCATTTTCGCAAATGGCGTAAAATCGACTCCAGATAGAGCCGCCCGCCGGGCAAACGGTAAATCGGAACGTTTCCGATCCAGCCCTGGGAAGGCAAATGTCCGTCCGCCATGCCAAAAATGCGGATTTTTACATGTTCCGCCGCGAGCGGGACCATTTTTTCAATCATCCGTTCCACCGAACTGCTTTTGCCTGAAGGCGCGGCGAACGATCCGGGCGTGATCACCGCTGTCTTTTCCCGTTCCATGAACGATCCCCTCCTTCCTTTCGCTAGCTTCGCTACCCTAAATATACGATACCCGCCCGGTAAATGTGACTGCCGGCCAGAAAGCGGGGCTTCGGGAAGCCTGCCCGAAAACAGGCGGCTGACGCAGAACAGTCGTCCACTCTTTTTGAACGGGACAACATAGATTAAAGGAAGAAGCAAGGGAGGAGGAACTACCTTTGAAGCAGGACTATGTAGGAATACTGCTGAACTCCGGGATGTTCCGGGGAATTCCGCAGCGAAAAACCGGCCAGGAGTCGATCTCCAATTATGAAGAGGCGGCCCGGGAACACGGCCTGATCCCCTGCTTTCTCCGCTTGGGCGATATCGACCTGTTCCGGGGAACCTGCTCCGGCTACGTATCGAATGGCAAAGAATACGTGATCACCGACCTTCCCCTGCCGCCGGTCATTCATAACCGGGCCTTGTATCCCGAGCCTGCAGCGCACCAACAGATCCGCAACCTGATCTCCCGGGGCATCGCGATTTTCAACGTCAACAACCGTTATGGCAAAGATGTCATCCACCGCCTGCTGTGGAACGCTCCGCATCTGCGCGGCTATTTGCCCGAGGCCGCTCCGGCCAAGCCGGCCGCACTGCGCGCCATGATGTCCAAATATTCCGACCTGATGCTTAAGCCGATCCGCGGTTCCGTCGGATACGGAATCATGCGGCTGCGCCGCAATGAGCAAAGCTGGGAACTGATCTATGCGTCCAAAGATAAAAAAAATGAATGGCGAACCGCCAAGCTCCCCCAAGGAGACTTGCCGCTCTGGACGCGGCGCTTGCTGCAGCAGACCCCTTACCTCGTTCAGGAGCGCATTCCGCTGGCGGAATACGACTCCCGTCCGATAGATTTGCGCGTTACCGTCCAACGCGGCGGGCTCGGCGAATGGGCCGTCACGGGGCTGTTCGCCAAGGTGGCCCGCAAAGGCAGTTTTCTGTGCAACATCGCCAAGGGAGGGGAAGTGATCCCGGCGGCAGAGCTGCTGGTCCATGTTTTGTCCCCGCATTCAGTCTCCGCGGCCCTCGCCCATGTAGAGGCGCTGGCGCTGGCGATCAGCCGTTATCTCGGCAAGCAGTTGCCCCTGCTTGCCGATCTGGGTCTCGACATCGGCCTCACCATGAGCGGGCGTCCCTACTTTATTGAATGCAACGGACGCGACCAACGTTACGGATTCCGCAAAGCCGGGTTGACCGAGATATGGAAAAACACGTACCGTCAGCCGATGTCTTACGCAAGATACCTGCTCGATCATCCGCAAGGGCGGACGGCCGCGCCAAAGCTGCCGCAGGAAAATGCCTTATAATCGTCCTTGCTCACCTGACATCGGCAATGCCGAACAGCGGATACGTCCGCGAAAGCGCGAAGGCGGCCGCCACGGCAGCGCCCATGACGAGCAGCACCAGCAGGTCATACCGCGAATAAGCGAAGCGGTAATAATAAGTGCGCGGCCGGCTGCCGTCAAAATCTTTGGCCTCCATAGCCACGGCCACGCGGTGCGCCCGGCGGATGCTTTGCGAGAGCAGCGGCACCGCGTAAAGCCGGGCCAGCTTGGCCCAGCCCCGCGGTCCCCGCGGCGTGCGCACGCCGCGGATGCGCAGGGCGCTCCGGCGGATCTGCAGCTCCTCCCAGACCATCGGGAGCAGCCGCACGGAAGCCATAAAGCTGTAGGCATATTTGGGCGCAAGCTTGACCTGCTGCATCAGCGAGTAAAACAGAGCGACGGACGAGGTGGTCAGCACGAAGAGCAAGCCTTCCGCCGCAAAGGTTACCGACTTGAGCCCGATGTGAACGCCGCGGAAAAAACTCTCCTCCGAAATGCGAATGAGGCCCCAGGACCACCATTCGTGCTCGCCTTTGCCGAACAAAATCATCGTAGAGGAAGACGAAATGAAGATGAGCAGAAAGGGCAGGACAAGCAGCGCGATTTTCCACGGCTCGTATCCGCTCAGCAGAAACAGGAGCAGCGTAAACAATACGGCTTGATAAAACATGAAATCGGGACGGTGCGTAAACAAGGTCACCAGAAACAGCAAAACGAACAGCGCCAGCTTGCAGGCCGGGTTAGCCCGGTGCAGCCAGCCCTTCATTTTGGGGGCCAATAGCGGCTTCATCGCAGGGTCACCGCCTTTGGGGCGGAGCCGGAGGCGGCTCTGCCGGGGACGGATGAAGCGAAGGAGCCGGCCGATTCGGACAGGCCCGTTCCTCCCGGCTCCGCCGCAATCCCGGCCATTGCCGCCCCGCGTTCCGTGCAGGAGCGGGAGACCAGCCGCCCTTCCCGCACTTCCCAGCGCTGGGTTGCTGCCGTGGCGGCAATCCACTCCTCGTGCGTGACCATCACGATCGCCGTCCCGCGCCGCCGCAGCTCTTCGCATAACGAAAGGATCGCAAACGCGTTTGCCGCATCCTGGCCAAAGGTCGGTTCGTCGAGCAGCAGCAGCGGCTGCTCGCGCACGGCCGCGCTGGCGACGCTGAGCCGCCGTTTTTGCCCCAGCGACAGCTGGTAGGGATGCCGCCCCTCGTACCCTTCCAGGCCGAATTGCCGCAAAATCCGCGCCGTACGCCCGCGAATTCCGGCCGCGGAAAGCCCGCCTTCCCTAAGCGAAAAAGCGGCTTCCTCGTCCACCCGGTCGGCGACAAATTGAAATTCCGGGTTTTGAAAAACAAAGCCGATTTCCTGCGCCGCCCGCTCCATCTGGCGCCGGCGGACGCGGCGGCCGACCTTGCCCCCTTGCATCGGAACGCCCCGCAGAAAGTATTCGCCCTCCGTTTTCAGAAGTCCCATCAGACTGAGCAGCAGCGAGCTTTTTCCCGCGCCGTTCGGTCCTGTGACGGCGATAAAATCGCCGGGCATCACCGCGGCATGTTCGACTTCTATAACCGGCCTCCCCATCCTCAGCCCGCGAAATCCTTTAAGTTCGACAAGCGGCGCGGGGCCGGGGATTGGGCCGGAGCACGCAGCCGCCGAGAACGGAGCGCTCGAGGGAGCGCCCAAGGGAAAGCCCGGCGTCCCGGCGGAGGAACCGCCGCCATCCCCGCTCCGCGCCGGAGCCGGCACCGGCTCCAGCAGGCGCCGCCCCTCCGGCGCGGCCAGAAACTCCGTCCAAACTCCGGGATACCAGATGCCGAATTCCTTTAACTCCCGCCGGAACTCCGCAAAAATCGTCTCCGGCGATCCCTGGCCCAGCAGGCGGCCGTCCGGTCCGAACAACGCGACCCGGTCGACGAGTCCGAGCGCCAGAATTTCCTCGATCCGGTGTTCGACGATGATCAGCGTGCGGCCCTCGGCAATGCGGCTGACGGACTGCCAAATCTGCTCGCGCCCTTCGGGATCGAGCAGCGCGGAAGGCTCGTCGAGCAGCAAAACCTCCGGATCGCCGAGCAGCACCGAAGCCAAAGCGAGCCGCTGCTTCATCCCTTGCGACAGGGCCTGGATCGGCATGTGCAGCTCGGGCAAACGCAGCCCGACGTCCTCCAGCACCGCCTCCATCCGGGCGGTCATTTCCGGCCGGGGGACCCCCAGGTTTTCCAGCGTAAAAGCCAGCTCCTCATCCACGAAAGGCATGCAAAACTGGGTATCGGGATCCTGAAACACATAGCCCCAGGAGCGGGGCAAACGCTGCGACGCACAGCGCATCGGAACCTCCACAAGCCGCGGGATAATCCCCGACAGCACCTGAAGAAGCGTGGATTTCCCGCTCCCGCTAGGGCCGAGCAGGAGCACTTTTTCCCCGCGAAAAGCCCGAAAGCTCAAATCCTTAAACACAAACCGCGTCTCCCCCGGAAATTTCAGCCTAAGATCGCAAACTTCAACGGCCGTTTCCATGGTTAATCATCCAGCGCCGCATAATCTTTGGGATCGACGGGGCGCAGCAGGGTGGTCACGCCCGTGGCCTCCACGGCTTTGGCCAGCCCGTAAGCGAAGTAACCGGCGATCAGCGCGGAGCTGACGGCCCGCATTGCGTATTTGGCGATCAGCAGCCAGGTTTCATAGTCCTGCACGTATCCGTAATAAATATCCGGAATGATGGAGCCGACCGCGGCCCCGATGCCGGCCAAAGCGGCGATGGAACCGGAAAATTTGCGGTACCGGAAAGCCGCGAATACGAGCTCCGCCCCCAAGCCTTGCAGCACACTGTACAGCACAAGCTGAACGCCCCATTCGCTGCCGAACAAAATTTCCACATGAGCCGCGGCCACTTCCGCGATCAGCGCCACCCCCGGCTTGCGGATCAGCAAAAATACGAGCGTCGGAGCCAGAAACCACATTCCGTAGACGATTTCATCGGCCTGCGGAAACAGCGGCGAGAACAAGTTATACACCGAGCTCCAGAAATGATAAACTACGCCAAGCACGACCGACACGAGCACGGTCACCAGCAGATCGCTCAGCTTCAGCCCGCGGCCGCTTTGTTTTGTTGCTGCTTCTTGCATGTTTTTCTCCCCTTTTCAAAAAATATATTTTTTTCGCAAACGACAAAAAACCGCCAGAATAAGCTCAGGCGGCGCTCAGGTCACGGGTATGGACGCAGGGTATATCCCGGACATTCGATTCTCTACGCTGGCATTATCCAGATCAGATTAACGGTCCGCAGCGGAATATGCTGCCATCTCAGCCTGATTCACTCAAGCCCCCGTATCGTATGCGATTGTCTTTAACATACACCAACCGTTTTCAAGCATCAAGAACAAATTTTAAACATTCAAGTTTCAATGCGCAGGAGAAACCGCTCTCATATTGATTTCGTCCCCGTTCTGTGTCAAGATAAGCGGAAGTGGCACATCAAGAGTAGGAGGTTGCTTTCTTGGCGGCAGCATGGATGAAGTGGATGACGGAATTGTCCTCCCGCAAATCGGTTTGCAGGCTGATGGGAAAGTTTTCCCATTCGGAAATCAGCCGGCTGATGATCCCTTTGTTCGCAAAATCGTACGCAATTCCACTGCATGAAGCGGAAAAAGAACTGCGGGAATACCGGACGCTCAACGAATTTTTCACCCGCAAATTAAAGCCGGGCATGCGTCCGGTTCATGCGGAGCAGGGCGGCATGGTCAGCCCCGTGGACGCGCTGATTACGTTTATGGGGGAAATCCGCTCCGGCACGATTCTAAACGTGAAAGGCCAGGATTACTCCGTTGAGGAACTGCTCAACCGTTCCCCGCGCATCGAATCGTATAAGCATGGCTATGCTTTTGTGTTATATTTGAGCCCGACCGATTACCATCGCATCCATGCCCCCGTCACCGGCAAAAAGCTGGAAAGCGAGCATATCGAAGGCCGGGTATATCCGGTTAACGACTTCGGCATGCGCCATATGAAAAAGGTGTTATGCCGGAACGAGCGGCTGATTACGTATATTTCCCATGAGCATGGAGAGGTGGCGCTCGTCAAAGTCGGGGCGATGAACGTCAGCAGCATCAAATATACCGACGAACGGGCGAAAAGCTGGAACCAGGGAGACGATCTCGCCTATTTCGAATTCGGCTCCACCGTGGTGCTGCTGACCGAAAGCGGGAGTTTTCAGCCGTTGCCCGGACTAGAGGCCGGACAGAAGGTGCGAATGGGCGAGTTGCTCGGCCGCTTTACGTCTCCGTCGCGCTGCTTAAACGCCTGACGGCGTCTTGCCGCTTCATGAATGGCTGAACCATACGGGAGAGAGATGGGAATAAGGCTGGGGATTGGACAAACCGGCGTGGCATTTCAAGCGGGTACCCGCGTCACCGGAAATCTAACGGTTGTGGCGGCCGTTAGAATAAATACGCAACTTGTCGGGTTTGATATGAGCAGCAATGTGAGTTATGCCGCTATTGTGAGGTTTCCCCACCGCCTGCGCAAAATAGCGGAACTTTTTGTCCTTATTTGGGGACCAAGCTCAGAACAAACACCTTTTGCCCGCGCCTGGCCCAAATCTTCGATCAGCGGATTTCCGACGGGCTTTTGCCGGTGTACTGCTTGAATTGGCGGCTGAAAAAGAAAATGTCCCGGTAGCCGAGCGCGTCGGCCACCTCGGTGACGTTCATGCCGGCGTGCAGCAGCAAGTGCTGGGCACGGTCGATCCGCGATTTGATGATGTACGATTGAACGGACATCCCGATGATTTCCTTGAACTTGATCGAGAAATAACGCGGGGACAACCCGGCCCGCGCCGCCAGATCCTGCACTTTGTGGGGCAAGCCCGGATGCTGGAGCACGTAGTTGGCTACCTCGTGGATCACTTCATGCAGCTGGTTGCTGACTTTTTTCTCCATCGGCACCTGGCGCTCCTCGCGCAGCAAATGAATGAGCAGCTGTTTGAGGATGAGCCGCGCCTCCTCTTCGGCGGCGTAAGCCTTCACCAGAAACAGGCGGACGTAGCGGGACAGCATGTATTCAAAATCGAGGGTATCTTCAAGCACGCGGTAAGGTCCCGGCACTTCGGTCACCGGCTCGCTGACGTCGAAATGGATATACGTGAGAACAAGCGGACGCTGCGGATTGTGCGTGGCGCTCGTATGATCCCCTTTCCGGAACAGAAAGCAGCTTCCTTTGCTGACCTGAATCGGCTGGTCGTTCAGGACAACCGTTCCTTCGCCGCTCCAAACGTAAAACAGGTCATAATTATCCAGCGGTTTTTCCCGCTTATGCCATTTCCAACCGGGTTCGCAAACGATTTTGGCAAACGCCGGCTTCAATATAAACGAAGACGGTGAAACGTGAAGCATGTCCTTCCCTCCCGAAAAAAAATCCTTAAAACTTCAAAAGATGATTTTTTGAACAACCTCATAAAGATGAATGTTTATTCTCTTATTATACCCTTAATTCCCGTTCTCTTGAATATCTATCCACGCCGCTTTCATGCGGTCCACCCCTTCGAGCAGCGATTTTTCGTCCAAATGGTCAAAACAAAAGCAAGCGGCCGGCTCTCCCGGGGTCAACCGGTAGATGGCGGCGTCGCGGAACAACACGCCCCGCCGGACCGCGGCGGCCTGAAAAGCGCGGTATTCCTCCGGCGATTTCCGCCAAAGCGCGTACATCAGCAGCCCGGCGTCGGCCGGCTGGAGCCGGAACAGGTCGCCCAGCTCGTGTTCCAGCCGGGTGCGGAACGCTTCCTGCTTGGCGCCGTAATAACGCCGCATCCGGCGCAGATGGCGGTCATAGCCGCCCGTACGCATGAACCGGGCCAGCGCCCGCTGCTCCAGCCGCGCCGGGGGCGCCGGCTCGTAGAGCGCCTTGGCGCTCGCCAGCGGCCGCACCAGGCTGCGCGGCAGCACCGCATAGCCGATCCGCAGGGCGGCGAACATCGTCCTCGAGAAGGAGCCGATGTAGATGACGCGCTCCTCCTGGTCCAGCGCCTTCAGCGGCTCCAGCGGGCGGCCGCCCCAGCGGAACTCGCTGTCGTAGTCGTCCTCGACGATGACCGCGTTCCGCCGCGACGCCCACTTCAGCAGTTCGCGCCGCCGGGCGTGGGAGAGCACGGCGCCGGTGGGGAACTGCCGCCCCGGCGTCACGAACAGCAGCCGCGCGTCCCAATCGCGCGGCACGATCCCTTGGCCGTCCAGCCGTGCCGGGACGGCCGTGCCCCCGCAGGCGGCGACCGCCCGGGCGATCCCGTAGTAACAGGGATCTTCCAGCACGGCCGGTTCGCCTTCCCCCAGCAGCAGCTGGGTCAGCAGCGTTATCGCCTGCATCGAGCCGTTGAACAGGCAGATTTGCTCCGCATCTGCCGAGATGCCCCGGCTGCGCCGCAAATGCGCGGCGATCGCCTGGCGCAGCTCCAGCTCGCCGAGCGGGTCCGCGCCGGTGCGGCCGGGAGCGGCGCTCTCCCCGGCCGCGCCGCCCGGATCAGCGCGGTCCAGGCTCGCACGCTTTGTGTCGGCGCGGCTTCCGCCTGCTCCGGCCGCGCCGGACCCGCACGCTCCGTACGCCCCGCTCACGCCCGCGTCGCCGGACTTGCCGCGCGCCGCCCAGGCGAGCGCGCTTTTCCACTCGGCGGCCGGGAACAGCGCTTCCCACGGCCCGCCGTCGCGGTAAGAGATCACGCCGGCCGGCTCCGGCGAAGCCACGGCTGCGGCCGCCGCGCCCGGGAAACGGCCGTCCCCGTCGCCGTCCCCCGCTGCCCCGCCGTCAAGCCTGGCGTCCCTTTGATTCCCGGTCCTGTCCATCACCGACACCACCCGCCGCCCCCATGGCGACAAAACAACCTGCGCCTTGCGGTCCGAGGTCTCCTGCCGAGGCGCGAGCATCCCGGTAACGAACGTCCCGCTGCCCACGATCGTGCGGACGTAACCTTCCGCATGCAGCATATCGTAAGCCTGCGAGACGCTCCCGCGCGACAAGCCGTACATCGCCGCCAGCTCGCGGGTGGCCGGCAGCCGCGTTCCTTCCGGAAGCGTCCCGTTATGAATGGCCGTGCGGAGCGCATGATACAAGGCCAAATATTTATAGCGGTATTTTTCGCTGAACGACTGCAAAGCTATAGTAAAATCAGGCATTTTCCAAGTCTCCTCCCCGCTGCTTAACACGCTGTGGCTGCTTTATAAGTTAAACTATTGTAAGTTGAACCATTGATTGTACGGATCGGGGCAGCCGTGTGAAATGTTCTTACGATCGCTGCCCACTCGCGGATTTCTCTAATTGAACTAACATTTTCTCGCCACTACATTTTAACGGTTGCCACAGCCGCTATTTGCTCCAATATCGCCGTTTTCAAATTCTAACGGTTGCCGTAGCGCTTATTTAGCTAAAACCCGGCGATTTGGACTCAGATTTGAGCAGATAACCGCGCTCACAACCGTTAAAATTTAGAAAGGGGCTTTTTTGGCAAAATAGCGACTAATACAACCGTTGCTATGAACGTTTTTGTCAAGCCCTCCGTGTGAGAGGTGCCTGAGCACGTGGCGCGAGAGCAAAAATGCGAGCGACGGTCGGCACGCTGCTATCCGTGGGTTGGTACCACATGTTATGCCTTCGTCAAGGAGAGCTCTTGCAAGCTAGAAGCGCACGTTCAGTTACTCACCTAGTGCAAACGGTTGACGCAAATTCTCTCCCGGAACCTTCGTTTGCTCCCGGGCCTCGTGCTCAGGCGTGAGCTTGTCAAGCGCTTTTCTTGACAAGCGGTTAGGTTCAAATCAACACTTTTCCTATTCCTCATTGGAAATGAGGAACGCCTCACGGCGAGTGTGGGGGTGCAGGGGGCAACGCTCCCTGCGTCTCCCCAAAGGGGACGGAAGGGGCGTTAGTTAGCCACCGGTTGTTCCACCGTTCGAGCAACAGCCCATATGAACCCGGTTAGCTCCCTGGCCACCGCGCCTACGGCCACATTTTTGTGTTTGTTCTTTCCAAAAATGAGATGACGGTATTTGTAATGCAATCTTTCTTGCGCTTTCCACGACAACAGTTGTATATCGGCCGGCATGCCATCCAAACGCTTGGCGAGATCTCCTTTCACCGCAGGCCGATGACGGTAGCTCCAGGCGGATTCCACCAAGGATCGGCGCAAGCGCCCGTTACCGGCTTTGGTCATACTTCCGCGCCGAGTACTCAGGCCGGTTGAACTCTCACGAGGAACCAACCCTAAATACGCCATGAGTTGGGCCGGGGAGCGGAAGCGAGTAAATGAACCGATCTCAGCAGCTAGAGTGACGGCCGTCAGTAGTCCAATCCCACGCAGGGACTGAAGCACCCGAATCAGAGTTGCCTTGGAGCCGACCGTGGCTTGCTGAACCAAGGCTTTTTCCAAACGCCCCATCCGCTGCTCGATCTCATTTAAGGTATGGAGCATCTCGTCGAAGGCTACTTGCATGGGCTCATAAGGGAATGTCAGTTGCTCCAGCCAGGAACGGTACTTCCGGGTCCAACGACGCTTTATCGTAGCCGGCGGTTCGATTTGATGGCGGAGCAGGAACTTCAATATCCGCTGGCGTGCCCGATGCGCGTCCTCTTTGGCGGCCTCCCGGGCGCGAACCAACTCCCGCAAAGCCTCGTCTTCCCGCTCCGGGACGTAGACAGGAGTCAATTCTCCTGCACGAAACAGACGGGCAAGCTGCTCGGCGTCCCGTCGATCCGTCTTCACGTGATCACCAGGGCGTTTGGGAATAAGCGACGGAGCAATGACAACGCAATGGGCTCCCATGGAGGTGATCCAGCGATAGGTTTCGTAACCTGTCGGACCTGCCTCATAACAAAACGATAGCGTTTCGGCCGGTCCCAGTTCTTTGATCAGCTTGCGCAGCGCCGCCGGAGTGTGAGGAATGCTCCCGTAATAGCGAGGAGTTTCACCGCTTGCATCTGCAATAGCAACCGAAATTTTTTCTTTGGATACATCTAAACCGACGAATTTTGTGGTAGACTGCATAGTATCAGCTCTCCTTTGCTATGTAGCTCTGAAATGGTTTGGTTTTCACTATCCATTTTAACCTACGAGATGTAGCAATATGGAGGGCTGTCTTTTGTTTACGTTCATCATAGCTAGATTTCTGGCGTGATCTCAAATGAAATAGCGGGCAAAGTGTGCGAGAAATTTTGTGCAGGCGTTAATGCAACGCCGTTGACATATCTGGCCTTTACCCGGCAAATAGCGACTCCCTTGTCCGTTAGAAATCAAACCGTCGTCTTTTCAGGCAAATAAGGGCGCTCATGCCCGTTAGCCTCCATACAAGTCGAAGCTGTCGTCACCAACGTTCGCCTTATTTCATTCAGGAGCAGTCTACTGGTTCCTTTACGCTTAAATTGGCCTACTAATTTAAATCTAAATTGGTTCTTTTTTAATGTCAATTTACGGCGTATGCTGAATGTCAAAACAAGCAGGGAGCGAAACATATGCGCAGAAAAGAATTTGCAATGCAGGATGAAACGGAAGTCCAAGCGTTTTTGCGGGAGATGAGCTATGGCTTTCTCGGCACCGTCGGCGAAGACGGCTGGAGCCGGGTGACTCCGCTGAATTTTGTATACGACGGACGGTTCTTTTATTTTCACGGCAGCCTGGCCGGGGAAAAAATGAAGCAGCTTGCCCGCGATCCGCGGGTCAGCTTCACCGTGGCGAAGGAGTATGCAATTATTCCGTCTTATTTTACCGACCCGCTGCTGGCTTGTCCGGCTTCCGCCTTTTTTAAAAGCGTGATGGTCCGCGGAAGAGTGGAAAAGGTCGAAGACGCCCGGGAAAAGGCGGATGCGTTCACCTTGTTTATGGAAAAGCTCCAGCCCGAAGGCGGCTACAAGCCGATCGATCCGGCTGATCCCAAATATGCGGGGCAGCTCAAGGCGGTGGCGCTATGCCGGATCGTCCCGGAGACGATGACCGCCAAATTCAAATTCGGGCAAAATCAGAGCGAAGCGAAGTTTGACGCCGTGGTCGAAGGGCTGCGGCAGCGGGGCGGCGAGCTGGACGCGGAAACGATCGAGCATATGAAAAAATACTGCCCGTTTCACCGCGAAAAATAGACCGGTGCGGCGGTTTTAGATCGTGACTCGATCTGACCGAAATGATATAATGTTAGGCAGTTTAAGACGGTACTGCCCTAAATTATTAAACGGATCGGAAGGATGAATGTGATGAACCCACTTGCGGAGCAGTTAAACGAGAACATCAAATCGGGGAACAGCCACGTGTATGACATGCTGTCGGGGCTGGGCAAAGAAATTTATTTTCCGAAGGAAGGCATTTTGAGCCAGTCCGCCGAAGCTTCAGCCCAAGCGAAAAAATATAACGCCACGATCGGCATCGCTACGGAAAGCGGGGGACCGATGCACCTGGCGGCGATCCAGGATACGTTGTCCGCTTATAAGCCGCAGGATTTGTACCCTTACGCGCCGCCGGCGGGCAAACCGGAGCTGCGCAAAGTTTGGCGGGCCAAAATGCTGCAGGAGAACCCGTCGCTTGCGGGCAAAAGCTTCGGCAATCCGATCGCGACGAACGCGCTGACCCACGGGCTCAGCATCGTCGCCGACCTGTTTGCGGACGAGGGCGACGCGGTTATTTTTCCGGATAAAAATTGGGAGAACTACGAGCTGACTTTCGGCATCCGCCGTCATGCCCGGATCGTCAACTTCCCCTTGTTTACCGATGAGATGACGTTTAACAGCGCCGGCTTGAAAGAAGCCCTGCTCGCCCAAAAGGACAAGGGTAAAGCGATCGTCATCCTGAACTTCCCGAACAACCCGACCGGATATACGCCGGGCGCAAAGGAAGGCGGGGAGATTGTGGACGCGATTCAGGCCGCCGCGGAAGCCGGGATTAACGTGGTCGTCGTCACCGATGACGCTTATTTCGGCTTGTTCTTCGAGGACTCGCTTACGGAATCGCTGTTCGGCAAGCTGGCCGGCCTGCATCCGCGGATTTTGCCGGTGAAGATCGACGGGGCGACCAAAGAGGAATATGTGTGGGGCTTCCGCGTCGGGTTCATCACATTCGCGGCGGACGACGAAGCGCTGCTCGCCGCCCTGGAGCAAAAGGCGCTCGGCATCATCCGCGCCACCATTTCCAGCGGGCCGCATCCGTCGCAGACATTCGTGCTGAAGGCGCTGCAGTCGCCGGAGTTCGAAGCGCAGAAGGCGGAGAAATTCAAGGCGATGAAAGGCCGCGCCAACAAGGTCAAAGCGCTGCTGGACAGCGGCAAGTACGGGGACGTTTGGGAATATTACCCGTTTAACTCCGGTTATTTCATGTGCCTGAAGCTGAAGACCGTTTCGGCGGAGGCGCTGCGCCAGCATTTGATTCACCAATACGGCGTCGGCACGATCGCGCTCGGCGAAACCGACCTGCGCATTGCGTTCTCCTGCATCTCCGAGGAAAATCTGGAGGAACTGTTTGATTTGATCTACCAAGGCGTTCAGGACCTGCAATCGAAATAGTCATTTTTACGTTTAGATCATCTTATGAATCATGGCCCGTATTCCTGCTCGGCAGGAGTGCGGGCCATTTTGCTTCAAACTTTATTCGTCCAGCTCTTCTTCCCGCCATTTGCGGGACCAAATACTGCGGAGCGCCCAGGCAAACGCCAGGCCGGCGGCAAGGCTGCCGAACGTGAGCGCCGCGTCTCCGCCGGGAGACAGGACCATCGGCAGCCAAAGCAGTACGGCCAGCGCAAACAGCAGGCGCGAGGTGATGCGCAGCGCGGCGGCCTTTCTGGCCCCCGGCGGAAGCGGATAAAAGGAAGCCGCCGGGGAATCGCGGTGCGCATGGCGCAGGGAAGCCAGCTGGGTTCCCGTCAGAAATACGAACAGCAGGTACAACACCGCGCCCAGCCAGGTCCGCCCGTTCCAGCCGACAAGCAAGAGGCCGAGCAGCGTCAGCCGGATCAACATGCCCAGCAGCTCGCTGCGGACGAAGGTTTTGATCAGCAGGTAGCGGTAAGCAGCCGCAGGCGTCCAGGGCGTGCGGTTGCCGGCCGCGGACAACCAGCGGCGCCGGATTACCTTTTGCCCTTCCGCCGGAACATCCACGAACCAGCCGAGCAGCAGCAGCACCTTGGCTTCGTTCGATTTTTCCGCCGCGATCAGGTTGTCCCAGGGCACGGCATGCTTCATCGGAAAACGCAGCACGAGCGCATAGTTCAGGCCGACGAGCAGCGTAAACAACGCGCTTTTCCAGGCGGGCTGCCACAGCCAAGCCGCGACCATCAGCAGGATGAAGCACCAGCGCAGCAGGCGGTAGCCCGTTCGGGCCCGCGCCGTCGTAATGCGCAGCTCCTGCCATGCGCCGTAAGCGCTTAGCGCTTTAAGCAGCAGCAGGATGAGCATCATCAGCCACAGCGGCTGTACGATTGCGGAGCTTCGTATGTAAAGCGGCCAAACGAGCAGCAGCACGATATACAACCCGATCAGCTTATAAATAATACCGCTGCGAAAGGCGGGGGACAAATATTCCTTCATCCGCGTCTCCTGCGGCAGCAGGAAAATTACGTCCGCCGGCTCAACATAAGTCCGGAACCCGGAATAAACCGTCAACGGGCCCAGCAAAAGCAGCATGATCCAGGAAACCGGCAGACCGGGGGGAAGATTTTGCAAAAAAGCCGTATACCAGGCGGAAAAAGCAATGATCAGCAGGAGCAGCAGCACGGCGACACCGCTTTGGAACACATAAGGCAAATACGGGAGCACCTTGCCCCAAAACGCCGCTTTGCGCCGGCTCCGCAGCGCTCGAAGTTCCATAGGCTACGCTCCGTCCTTCACTAAAGCGTAAAAAATCGATTCCAGCGCGGCTCCCGGCATTTGGGCCTGCTCCCCGATTTCGGCTAGCGTTCCTTGCGCGATCACCTTCCCGCGATGCAAAACGATAAAACGGTCGCAATAATTCTCGATGGTCGACAGGATGTGCGAGCTCAGTAAAATCGACGACCCGCTCTCCTTCATCTCCAGCATGAAGTCGAGCAGCGAGCGGATTCCCAGCGGGTCCAGCCCGAGAAAAGGCTCATCGATGATGTACAGCGGCGGACGGGCGACGAAGGCGCACATAATCATCACCTTCTGCTTCATGCCTTTGGAGAGATGCATCGACAGGCTGTCCGCCTTCTCCTCCATGCGGAACAGCTTCAGCAGCCGTTCCGCCCTGTCTTGGTAATCCTCGGGGCCGACCCCGTAAGCCCTGGCGGTGAATTCCAGGTGCTCCCTCACGGTCAATTCTTCATACAGCAGCGGGGATTCCGGCACAAACGCAAGCGAGGACTGGTATGCTTCCGGCGCCTCTTCCCGCGTCTTTCCGGTGACGTAAATGCCGCCCCGGTGCGGCGCCATCAGCCCAAGAATATGTTTCATCGTCGTGCTTTTGCCGGCGCCGTTCAGGCCGATCAGCCCCACCATTTCGCCCGGCCCCACCTCAAAGCTGACGTCATGGAGCACCGGACGGCCCAGGCTGTATCCCCCGCTTAGCTCCTCGACTTGCAGTACGGGCATTTCACTCAATTCAGAACTCCTCCCAACAAAGAAACGCGGAGCTTGGATAAGCTCACTGCGCTATCTTACTCATCGGTTCATAAAATTCGCTTTAACCGTGCGGCTTTTTGTTTTTCAGCCACCGCGGCGCGCCTTTGTTCTTACGGTCCTCCTGGCGCTCTTTCTTCCGCTCGCCCGCCGGATTCATCTTGCGCGCTCCCCCGCCGGCCGCCCCGCCCAAAGCGGGGGCTGCGGCCTTGCGCCCGGATACGGGCAGGCTGCCGAAGCCGGATTTCCCCGCTGACGAACGCTCCGCGCTTCCGCGATCGTCTCGTTCCGGCAGCACCCGCCCGGCGGTTTTGCCCCTGCGCCCTCCTTCGGCGGGATAGCGGCCGCCGGACGCAGCGCCGGGCCCTTCCGCCGCGTGGCGGCGGACAGCGCTCACCCCCGCCTTTTTGCCCCCGGACGGATGGCGGCGTCTCCCGGCCGGCGACTGCTCCTCCAGCCCCAGCACTTCGCCCTGATACAGCGTCTTCGGCTCGATTTCAATGCCCAGCTCGCGGGAAAACTTGCGCATGATGAACTCTTCCTGCGGCGAGACGATCGAGACGGCCAGGCCGCGCTTGCCCATCCGCCCCGTGCGTCCGGCGCGGTGTACATAATGTTCGGCGTCGATCGGCGGGTCCAGATTCACGACCAGGGCGAGATCCTCGATGTCCAGGCCTCTGGCGGCTACGTCGCTGGCCACAAGCAGGCGGATTTTGCCCTCGCGGAATCGCCGCAGCGTAAGGCTGCGCGCCGCTTTGTCCGCATCGCCGTACAAAGCGCCGGCGCTAAGGCCGACGTAGTTCATTTTGCCTTCCACTTCGGCGATCTGGTCGGTGTGGTTGATGAACACGATCGCCCGGGCCGGATCGAAATGCCTGACGATGCGGCGCAGCGTGTCGATTTTGTCGCGCGGTTCGCAGACGAAATAAATATGCTCCAGGCTTTTGGATGTCCGCTGTTCCGGTTCGATTCCGATTTCCACCGGGTTGTTCATCTCTTTGGCCGCCAGGGCCCGGATGTCCGGGGTGATCGTCGCGGACAGGAACATCAGCTGCCGGTCGCGCAGGGTCGCGCGCAAAATATGTTCCACATCGGCGGCGCCCCCGAGCTTGAACATTTGGTCGGCTTCGTCCACAACCACGGTTTTAAGCGCGTGCAGCTTCAGTTTGCGAAGGGCCAGGATCTCCCGGATCCGCCCTGGCGTTCCGACCACAAGCTGGGGATGCTGCTTCAGCCGCTCCAGCTGTCTTTTCACGGAGGCTCCGCCGATCAGCGCCTGGGACAAAATCCCGAGCGCTTCCCCGTATTTCTCCGCCTCCCGCAAAATTTGCATGGCCAGTTCCTGCGTTGGCGCAAGGATCAGGGCCTGCAGCGTTTTTGCCCCCGGATCGATGGACTGCAGGATCGGCAGCAAATAAGCCAGCGTTTTGCCGGTGCCCGTCTGCGACTGCGCAAGCACATCGCGTCCTTCCAGCGCCGCGGGAATGCATTCCGCCTGTACCGGCGATGGTTCCGTAATGCCGTAGTCCATCAGCTTCGCGGACAACAGTTCTCCGATTCCAAGCCCGGCAAACGTCGTATTTGTCATATCCATTCATCCTTTTTCATTTATCGTTAACCACTCTTGATCATTGCTTAGAATGTTAATATTTTCATTATATGCGATATACGGCGGTCACAACAAATAAATCACGTATGAAAAACGTCGATCGCGGTACATTTCAGGTGGACAGAGCGCGTTAGGCGGCGGTTTTTCTTTCGATATAAGGATGCTGGTGGTCCGGGATTATGCGAAATCTGGAAATATGTGCGATATGTGCGATATTAGGAAATATGTATGATATCTGGAATAGCACGAAATCTGGAATAGCACGAAATCTGGAATAGTGCGAAATCTGGAATAGTGCGATATCAGGAATAGTGTAATATGTAATATCTGGGCTTGTGCGATTCCGGACTTATGCGAAATACGGGTTGCACCAAACCAGGGATTATGCCAAATCCGGGTCTGCGTCCTAAGCTAATTTCTATGAAATGCAAAAGTGCAGGCGAATCTTGTCAAAACCTCCCGAAATGGTCTGTCGAATGCAAAAGTGCATTTCATTTCCGGGCAAAAGATGCTTTTTTATAAAAAAACCCAAAACAGATGTATTTTTGCATTTCATTCGCTCGAAAATGGTGATTTACGAAAAATGAAATGCATTTTTGCATTTGATTCAGCTAATTCGCCCCGCCATTCCAAGAAAAACCCCCTTGCCATGATCGGCTCATGGCAAAGGGGCATTTTTCGCTCGATCTTCGGTTGTCTAGGCGGACAAACGGCTTACCCATGGGTCGCCGACATGAATTACGCCAGCATGCTGTACACCAGCATGGAGTACGCCAACATGGAGTACGCCAGCATGGAGTACGCCGCCGGGCTTGGCATCACTTAAGATTGACAATGTTTCCGGTCCCGCTTCAAAAGCGGGCGGCTCGGGAACGACCGGCGCCGGCTCGATTTCGGACGCTGGCTCGATTTCGGACGCTGGCTCCGAATCCGGTAAAATATCCGGAGGCGGTGATTCCAGCCCGGTCTGATTTTGATTGGGCTCCAAGCCGGCGGAACCCGCCGCTTCCTCGGCAGACGCAGGGACGGTCGGCGCACCCTCCCGTATATTGCCATAGCTGCTGAAAGTCCATGTCCCTATCCCAAAAAAGTAATTTTTACCGTTGTTGCTGTCCCAGTGCCCGCTGCCATTGCTAAAGCAAGCTTCCAGCCTTTGCGCCGTTCCGATGTCAACCGTCAGCTTGCTATAGCCCGCTGCTTCGGACGATTCCATTCGCACGCCCGGTACGGCTGTCCATTCGCCGCCTTCCGGACGGTAGTGCATGTACGGCGTGTTGAAGCCTTCCTTATAGTAAACGGTCACTTGATTGCCAGCACTCGGGTTGGGCGCGCCCGCGGTTATCTTGCCATTCCCGGAATACGTCCAGGTGCCTACCCCGAAGAAGTAGTTCCGCTGATTGTTGCTGTCCCACTGATTATTGCCGTTGTTGAAGGCGGCCTCCAGCCTTTGCGCCGTTCCGATATCGACCGTCAGCTTGCTGTAGCCCGCTGCTTCGGACGATTCCATTCGCACGCCCGGTACGGCTGTCCATTCGCCGCCTTCCGGGCGGTAGTGCATGTACGGCGTGTTGAAGCCGCGCTTGTAATATACAGTGACCTGATTGCCGCCGGTTCCCGCCGGTTCGGTCGTTACTTCCAGCGGATCGCTTGGCGCGGATACATTGCCCGCGGCATCGCGCGCCTTGACAGAATAAATGTAAGCGGTTTCAGGCGAGAGGACCGTATCCGTATACGCGGTTGCCTCCGTGCTTCCGATTTTCTCTGTTCCCCGGAAAATATCATAGGCGGCCACACCGACATTATCGGTTGCAGCGGCCCAGGCGAGGCTTACCGTCCGATCCGTTACCGCGATCGCGCGGAGGCCGGTCGGAGCCGTCGGCGCTTCCGTATCCCCCTGACCGTCCGGATTCGAATCATGCCACCGTCCATCATACCAGCCGTCTGCGGCCAACGGGAAGCCGGGTTGGTTCTGTCCTGGATTTTGTCGTCCTTTGTCATCCCTGAATATAACCGTAGCGTTATCCACGCCATCAATCGTATAGGAATACCAGTCTCCCGTCCCCCTCGTCATGACTGGAGCTTCCGCCCAAGCAGGCTCGGCCACCTTAGGCGAAGTTTCATAGAAATACAGGCGAGGCGTTCCCCAGTCAGCGGGCTTTTTGAAATGAACGCTCAACCCGGCATGCGGATCTTTTTTCGTAAAAATATACTGCTGTGTGGAAACACCATCTTCATTTACGGCATGCATTCTCAAGGTTAGCTTATCGTTGAACTCCATATTTTCGCCAATTGCGATCTCCGTCCCGTCGGTGAAGGCAATCCCTCCCTGCGGATCGCTGCCGTCCAGCGTGTATTTTCCGCTGTCCGCCTTCCTCACTTGCAGCTTAATCGTGAGCGTGTCCGTCTTAAAGTTTCCTCCCGCAGGATCGGCGAACAACAGCGGCAGCGGGGATTCCCCGATCTGTTCGATTAGGATCAGTCCGTTGGCTCCCGCCGTGAAAGTCGCTGTACCGCCGCTGACGACCGCCTCGTTTCCGGTGTAAGCGTCTCGAACGAGCGTTCCGTCCGGGAACACGGGCGATACGTTGACCGCAGTAGAACCGGAGGCGTTGATAGCCACGACAACCTTGTCCTCGATCCCGTCCTTGGCGTACGTCCGGCTGAACGTATACGGGCTGTCGGCGATTTTGACGTGCCGGCCCGCTCCGACCGCAATATGTTTGTTCCGGAATTGGCCGACTTTTTGCCAATGGGACAATACGTTCTGGTTGATGTTGTCCCAATTCATCGCTGAACGCGTCCCCTGTTGCGGGTCGGAACCGGTCTCCCCAAAAGGTCTGGCGGTTTCGTCGCCGTAGAAAGTTTGCACGCCGCCCGGCAGCAGAAGCAGCGCCGTTCCGGCCTGGGTCAGCCGTCCCCGGTCATACAGCCGGGTGTCGTGCGAAGAAATGTAGCTGAGCACGTTGAAGTTCGGATCGGCATTTAACTTTGCGGCGTAATCGGCATAGATGCTCTCGAGGGAATTGATGTTGGAATCCTGGAAGCTGAAATTGATGACCGAATCGAATCCGTAGTTGAAATACTCGCTTTTGCCGACGCCGTGTCCCCAGACTTCCCCGGTCATCCAGAAATCTTCGGTCCAAGCCGCGCCCGGTTTGTCAGGATTGTTCTGCCTCCATCTGTGCAAAGCCGCGCTGGCCTCATTTTTCAGTTGCTTCCAGCGGTTTAGTTCCACATGCTTGGCCGTGTCGGCCCGAAATCCGTCGATCCCGAACTCTTCAACCCAGGCGGCAAGCCATTTGACGAGGTAATCCGCCGGAGCGACGCCAAGATCTTTTCTTAAAGGTACCGCCGCCGGAACGATCCACTGCTCGTAGCCCGCCGTTTCCTTAGCCCATTTCGCTTGCAAAAGCGGAGCCAGCCCGATGTTGTTTGTCACATTCGTGCGGAAGTCCGGCAAGTTGCCGACAAGTTGCGTAAGATCGTTCGAACCACCAGGGTCATAACCGGCAATGCCGGCACGTACCCAGGTATTCCACCATTTTGACCAGGCGGAAGCGTCGTTATAGTTAATGTAATCGTGATAGCTGTGCCAGGTTTGCCCATTGCCCGGAGCCCAGTCTGCGCCGACCGTTTTACTGCCGAAGCCGTACTCCTCCATATCCTTTAGCGTGTTGTAGCCGGGATGGTTCATCACGATGTCAAGCACAACCCGGATGCCTTGGGCATGTGCCGTGTCCACAAATTCACGCATGTCCTCGATAGTCCCCATGTTGCGGTCGATCATCGTGAAGTCGAGGGCGTAATAGCCATGATAGCCGTAATGGGCAAAATCGCCGCCATTGCCTCCGCCGACAAACCCGTGAATCTGCTCATAGGGAGCCGAAATCCAGATAGCATTGACGCCTAAGTCCGTAAAGTACCCCTCTTTCAGTTTTTGTGTAAGCCCTTTCAAATCTCCGCCATGGAAAGTTCCAATATTTTTGCCGGCCGCATCCCGGGAAGGTCTTCCGTACGAATTATTGTTGCTTGGATCCCCGTCCTTGAAGCGGTCGGTTAAGACAAAATACACGTTGGCGTTATCCCAATTGAACGTCGGGTTCTTGCCGGAATCTTCCGGAACACCGATTGTACCCGCGCCGCCGGCAATCACCTCCGGGTTTGCCAGATTAAAGAGGGCAGCCGGTTGTCCGGCGGATGTTGTTGTTGAAGCAGCCGAATCAGCTTGTGCGGAAGGCAGCGGATGGATAAAAAAAGATGTCGCAAAAAACATGGCGGCAACGAACAGGGCCGTTATTTTCCGAACTCTCTTATTCACTGCAAGATCCTCCTTCATAATTTAGGTTCGCAAGCATCGATTTGGGCTTATCCTGATGTATTTCCACTTTGTGCAAACGTTTGAATTTTGATCAATATTGATCCCTAGCCTCATTTAGCGCCAAACACCTTGTGCAAACGTTTGAATTTTGGGGCGTGCTTTACTCACCTCCATAACAGGATATACAGTTCCTTAAAAACAAAGCTGATGTAAGCGCGTAAGCGCATTCAAAATCGATTAATCCTAAATATGTTTATTTATGTAAGGAACTGTAGTTAGATTGTACCAAATATTTCTTGTTTTTCAATGTTTTTTTATGCGTCTTACGATGTCCCGGAAAAATAGCGGTAAATTATGGCCTTATTCTGTAAATTCACCTTGTTGTTCGCCAAATAGCGGAAATTTTTGCTCCTATTTTGCAGCAATCCTTCGGAAAGTCGGCCTTTTCCTCTCCTTTGGCTAAGAATAGCGGTAAAAAAATCCTTTATTTTGCCCCAGCTATCTTGCTCGCCAAAAATAACGCCCTTTTTTACCGCTATGGCTGCGTTTTCGGTAGCGTCCACAGTCCGCAGCTTCCGCAGTTTCTGCAGTTTCTGCAGCTTCCGCAGTTTCTGCAGTTTCTGCAGTCTCTGCAGCTTCTGCAGCTTCCTTAACCTCCGCAACTTCTGCAGTTTCTGCAACTTCCACAGTTTCTGGGCCTTCCACGCCTTCCGTATCTTGCGCAGTTTCTGCAGTTTCTGCAGTTTCCGGCAATCTCCGCAGCTTCCGCAACTTCTGCAAATTCTGCAACTTCCGCAACTTCCGCAACTTCTGCAAATTCCGTAACTCTGCAATCATAACCGCTTAATCGGGCGCTTTTCATATACACAAAAACCCGCCCTCACAGGCAGGTCATGGTCACTTCTTATTCAGCATCCGGTAGCTGATCCGATCGGCCAAGCCGGGGAACATCTGGTACCATTTCGTCCCCACCCCGGCGATCCAGGGAAGGTTGATTTCCGTGCGGCCCTTCTCCGCGGCGGAGACGATCGCTTTCGCCACTTTCTCCGGTTTCAGCATGAACCATTTGACGTTGCGTACGTAGTCCCCGTTCGGATCGGCAAGGTCAAAAAACGGCGTATCGATCGGCCCCGGGTTAATTGTCGACACCTTGATGCCGTATGGCCGAAGCTCCTGGCGCAACGCGCTGCTGAAGCCGACCACGGCGTGTTTGGTGGCGGTGTAAGCCGTCGATTTGGCGGTGCCGATTTTGCCCGCCAGCGATGCCACGTTCACGATCGTGCCGGAGCGCGCCGATTTCATGTACGGCAAAACGGCTTTGACGCAGCGCACCATTCCTATGTAATTTACGTTCATCATTTCCGCAAATTCGGGCAAAGGCATTTGATCGAAGTATTCGAACTTGCCGTACCCGGCATTGTTCACCAGGACGTCCACCCGCCCGTACTCGGATAACACCCGCTCAAATCCCGATCGCGTCGAAGCATCGTCGCCCACATCCATTTCAAGCAGCCGATACGGCCCCTTCATGCGCGATCCGACCTGTTTCAGCTTGTCCGGCGAACGTGCCGCAAGCACGACGACGGCTCCCCGCTCCGATAGCATTTGCGCCGACAGCGCGCCGATGCCGCTGGATGCGCCGGTAACGACAACGATCCGATTGTTCAAAGACATGGTCATTCATCCCTTCAAACCAGGATGATCCTATCTTAAGAGATCATCACCTGAATGTCCAGTTCGCCGATGCCGTCCATCAGCAGCGGTATGCACAGCGCTTTGCGCGGCAGGAATCCGCCTGCCGTTTCCGTCTTGATCACCTGCGGGGGCGTAATATCTACCGCAAAACCCTGGTTGGACAACAGCGTGCTGGCATTTCCGCTGATCATATTTCCCAGCTCCGAAATCGCGCTTTGCCCCATCTCGTCCATTTCCGTAAGCACAAATCCGCCCATCATCGCCGATACGATCCGGAGGGCGACGTTTTCCTTCAGGCCGAACACAACCATACCGCTGAAATGGCCGGTCATGCCGATCTGAATCCAGATATGGTCCTGTACGGGGACCACATCTTTGACGCCCATGCTCCCAGTTGAAGGAGAAACTTGAACGACCTGTTCAATGACTGAACGCGCTGATTCAAGAAAAGGATTTATCACTTCTGCTTTCAAAATTATGCGCCCCTTTTCACTAGGAGAATAACTTATTCAATACAAAAGACCCAGCTTTTAGTTATTGCTAATTATACTTTATTCCTATTCATAAGTCATTAAAAATCGA
Source organism: Paenibacillus sp. FSL R5-0527 (assembly GCF_038008055.1). Classification (NCBI taxonomy): domain Bacteria; kingdom Bacillati; phylum Bacillota; class Bacilli; order Caryophanales; family Paenibacillaceae; genus Paenibacillus; species Paenibacillus sp. FSL R5-0527. The sequence goes on from NZ_JBBOYI010000001.1 coordinate 6,396,118, forward strand.
AGATTTGCGTCGAATAGCACATAATAACGGAGGATGCTTCAGGTCCCAAGGCGGCCGATCATTGATTTACTTCAGGAAAATCACCTATAATTAATAAAATCAAAAGGAAGCCTCTATAGGGAAAACAAACCTACGGGAAAGGAGGTATGCTGTTGAATATCAGCCAGTTGGAAACGTTGATCACCATTTCCAAAACCAAAAGCTTCCGCAAAGCCGGCGAACTGCTAAACCTGACCCAGCCCGCCGTGTCCGCGCAGATCAAAAGCCTCGAGGACGAGTTCCGGACCGTGCTGGTCGACCGCAATCAACCCGTTACGCTGACCGACCGGGGGCAGGTATTTCTTGAGCAGGCGGAACGGATACTGGATATTGTCGAGGAGCTCAAGCAGAAGCTGTCCGATATGGAGCACACGCCGCAAGGCCATATCGTACTCGGGACCACGACGTCGATCGCCATCCAGATCCTGCCGCGTATTTTGTCCTATTTTCAAGACCAGTTTCCCCTGATCAAAACGACCATCCAGTCCATGCCGTCCAGCCTGATTTATCAAAACGTGGAGCAAGGGCTCGTCGATATCGGGATCGGTTATTTGATCGAAAACAACCCGCAGGTGTTGTCTTCGGTGCTTTACTACGATACGTTCGAGCTGGTCGTTTCGCCGCTGCACCCTCTGGCCAGCCTTCCCAACCCTTCGCTGGATTCGCTTCGGGAGGTTCCGCTGATTATGCTCTCTCCCGACACTGTAGGACGGCGGTTTATCGACGAGGTGTTCAAGCGACACGACATCGAACCCCATATCGTGATGGAGCTGTCCAGCAGCGAAGAAGTCAAACGGATGGTGGAGATCAATTTGGGGGCGGCGATTATTTCCAAGCAGTCGATTTTGCGGGAGCTGAAGCAGGGTTCCCTAAAGATCGTCCCGATCCCCGAGCTGGAGGTCACTCACCCGGTCGGGGTCATCTATAAATCCAGCCGGTACGTCAATTCGGCGATGCAGCAGTTTCTCGGAGACCTGAAGGGCATGCCGGAAACGCATTTCATCAGTTCCGAATAACCGGCAGTCCCTAACTGAAAGGAGCCGACAGAATCATGAAGTTCGACCTTCATACGCACCATTTCCGCTGCGGACATGCCGACGGCAATATCCGGGATTATATCGAGGCCGGCATCGCCGCCGGCTTGGCCGTGATCGGCATCAGCGACCATACCCCGTATTTCGGCAGTCCGGAAGACAGACCGTTTCCCCGGATCTCCATGGGCAAAAAGGAGTTCGCCGGCTACGTCGACGAAGTGCTGAAGTTGAAAAAGGAATACGAGGGCAAAATCGACGTTCTGCTCGGGATCGAATCCGATTTCTTCCCGGAACATGCCGAAGTTTATCGGAATACACTAAACCAGTATCCGTTCGATTATGTGATCGGCTCGGTACACAGCGTCGGCGAGGTCAGCATTTTCAACAAAAACCGTTGGAAAGGCCTGAGCCCGCAGGAAAAAATCGCTACGAAAGAAGCCTATTACGATTTGATCCGGCAATCGGCGCAAAGCGGAATGTTCCAAGTTCTCGGGCATATCGACGCCATGAAGGGCAACTATCCGGCGTTTTCGGACATTCCCGCCGCGGAGGCGATCGACGATACGCTCAAAACGATCGCGGAAAGCGGGGTGGCCATCGAGATCAACACCTCGGGAAAAACCAAGCTGAGCGGCGGCTGGTATCCTGCGGACGCCATTCTCGAACGCGCGCTGCATTTTGGCGTGGATGTCACATTCGGATCGGATGCCCACATCCCTCAGCGCGTCGCCGACGAATGGGACGATGTTGCCGCGCGTCTTAGGGACATCGGCTTCCGCGAGTGGGTGTATTTCAAAAACAAACAAAAGGTGTCCGTGCCGCTGTAACTTATCCGGCCAAAAAAAGAGAATCCGCGCCATATGCACCGGATTCCAAAAGAGAAAATATATATTCAAAAGGGGGTCATGTAATAAGTGTACCCTCTTTCTATTAGGGTTTGATCACAGCTATATTTCATTTGTGTAACAAATATCGTTCCTTTTGCTAAAGAAGGGGATTACGCTCGGCGATATACAGCAGCAAGTCTTCCCCCTGCCCCTCCCGCCCTCCGGCGGGCGGAATCTGCGCTTCACAGCGCATACCGCATTTTTGCAGCACGCGTGCCGACGCCGGGTTGCCGCTGCTGCAGCGGGCCTCGATGCTGGCCAGTCCCAACGTTTCGAACCCAAAGCCCAGCACGGTCTGTGCCGCCTCGGTTGCCAGCCCCCGGTTCCAATAAGCCGGCGACAGCATATAGCCGATCCGCGCTTTTTGGCCGTCCAAACTTAAGTATTGCAGGGAACACAGCCCGATGAACCGCCCTTCCCGTTTGTATTCCACCGCAAAATGAAGATCCCGCAAACTGCGGTAAGACTCTTCGAAATAACGGAACAAGCGCTCCGGAAACTGCAGTTTGTCCGGACGGATCGCCGCATGCCTGCGGACGGCCGGATCGGTGATGCAGTCGTATAAAGCGTCAGCGTCACGGAGCTCCAGCTTGCGCAAGACAAGCCTGTCGCTCTCCAGCACCGGAAACCGCTCCCGCAGCCTTTGCCTGATGCCGCTCAAAGTTCCCCCACCCGCTTTCGCATCGCCCCGGCCCCGTACAATACGACATAACAAAACAACGTTATGATAAATATCCACTTGCAGAACGCCAGCGCATGCGAAACATTTCCCGCATCGGCGAAGTAAGCCGCCGTCTCCCGCACCACATACATGGGGGATTTCAGCAAATCCCAGCTGTTCCAGCGGATAAAACGGCCCAAATAAATGCCGAAGCTGCTTAGCAGCAGTACCGCGATTGCAAACATCCACCCGGCGGCGGCGCCCCAGGCTTTCCGGACCAACTGGTGGACCGAGGCAAGGGAAACGGAAGCGAGCGCCAAACCGAGCAGCGCGACAAAAAACAAGGTAAACAGATGGTCCCAAAATGACATGTCGAGCCAAAATTTTCCGGTTTCCGGGATCGGATACCGGTTGAAGGGATGCAGCATGTCGGTGATTAAATAAGCCGCGTTCGGGTAAAAAAACAGCCAGATCAAACCGGCCGGCAGCATAAGCCCCCATCTGGCCGGACGGGACGGAATCAGGCTGATCAAATCAAGCGCAATCGCCAGCGCCAGCGGAATCCAGGCCAAAAACGTGTTCCAGATTAGAAACAGGTAGGGAGGACGCCCTCCTCCGGGCAGCTGCGTGTCAACGACATATCTCATGCCGATCACGCTCGCGGCGAATAAGGCGATATACAAGTACAATTTGACGGGGTATCCCAGTTCTTTGAAAGTCTGCCGCATTTACGCACCTCCTGCTTGGTTTGCATAATCAATAAACGATGCGGGCGCGCAAATTGTTACGGCGTATCGAGGCCTGGCGGGAGGCGGGGCCGGGAGACGGAGCCGGCGGGCGCCTATTCCATCGCTTCGTTTCTGAGCACCATATGGATGTGATCTTCCCACACCCCGTTGATGTACAAATATTTGTAAGCCAAACCCTCATCGTAAAAGCCGCATTTCTCGGCGACCCGCAGGGAGGCCCGATTGCGCGGAATGATGTTGGCTTCGATCCGGTGCAGATAAAGCCCCGACTCGGCAAAAGCGTATTCCGTCACCCGGCGCACCGCTTCCGTCATATACCCCTTCCCGTGATCTTGCCCGTCCAGCCCATATCCCAAATGACAGGATTGGAAAGCGCCCCGCACAATATTGCTCAAAGCAACCGAACCCATGACCCGCTCCGGCTCCTCTTTCCGAAAAATCCACCACTTGCACAGGTCGCCGCTCCGTATTTTCGCCGACTCCTGATGAAGCAGTTCGCGCTGGTATTCCAGTGTGTAGTATCCGGGTTCTTTTGTTCTCTCCCAGGGCGCGAGCACCTCCCTGTTCCGGAACAAATAATCGAGGACGGCTTCCGCATCCGGCGCGCCAAGCTCTTTCAAGATCAGCCTTTCGGAGTATAAAATAGATTCCATACGAACCACCTCAAGCCTTCCAAAAAATAAACAATGAATACGATGTGAAGGAGAGTATGCATCATGCAGCCGTTTACAGCCAAAGTGATTGAAGTTATCGCCGCCATCCCGCCCGGAAAGGTGATGACGTACGGCCAGATCGCCGCTTGCGCCGGAAGCCCGCGGGCCGCGCGGCAGGTCGTGCGGATTTTGCACAGCATGAGCCGCAAGCACGGGCTTCCCTGGCACCGCGTCGTCAATGGGCAGGGGCAGATTGCCCTGCAGGACGAGGAGTCCTTCCAGGAGCAGGTCTGGAATCTGGAAGCGGAGGACGTTGAGATACTGCCGCACGGCCGGATCGATTTAACCCGGTATCAATATCACCCGGATCAAGCGGCTGTTTAAGCCCGTTCTCCTCCAGCAGCGAGCGGATTTCCCGGTTGATCGCCTTTACGTCCGGACCGGATGCCGGCTTTGCGTTCAGCGCGTATTTCGCTTTCAGCTTCAGTACGTTGTATACGCGGTCGTCCAGCACTTCGCCGGATATTTTTCCCGCAGCCACGGCTTCGCGAATCGCTTGAATCACCGCTTTCTCTTGATCGTAATCGTGCCCGACGAGCACGATATTGCCGCCGGCCAGCAGGAACTGCACCGCCGCCTCGCCGATGTCGTAGTTTTTGACGATCGCGCCCATCGTCATATCGTCGGAAATAATCGTCCCTTCGAACTGGAGCTCCTCCCGCAGCAAACCGTGAATGACCGCTTCGGAGAAAGAAGCCGGATGGTCGGGGTCCAGCTTCGGCAGCAGCAGATGGGCGATCATGACGACGTCCGCGCCTCCCTTGATCGCGCGCGCGAACGGAACCAGCTCCAGCTTGCGCAGCCGGTTCAGGTCATGCTCCACCACCGGCAAGCCCAGGTGGGAATCGACCGCCGTATCGCCGTGGCCGGGGAAATGCTTCACGACCGGGATGACGTCTTGCTCCCGAATCCCGTTCATGACGGCAATGCCCATCTTGCTGACGATGTCCGGCTTCTCGCCAAACGCGCGGTCCCCGATGACCGGGTTGTCGGGATTGCTGTTGACGTCGAGCACCGGCGCAAAATCGAGGTTCAGGCCGAATCCGGACAGCTCCTTGCCGATGACTCCGCCGATTTGCCCGGCCAGCTCCTCGCTGCCGGTATCGCCAATCGCGCGCATCGCCGGCAGCTTCACAAACTCCCCGGGCATCCGGCTGACGCGCCCGCCCTCTTCATCAACGCTCAGAAACAGCGGGACAGGCTGGTCCCGGTTCGCCGCTTTGAGCGCGTTAAACAACGCGAGCGCCTGATCTTTATCCTGGATATTGTCCTTGTAAAAAATAAATCCGCCGACATGTTCCTTTTCGATCAAATCGCGGGCGTTTTGACCGATCTCGGTGCCGTCCATGCCGACAAGCACCAACTGGCCGATTTTCTCGTCGGTGCTCAGCTTGCCGAGCTGATCGCGGACGGGATCGGCGGGCGCCGGTTCGGATTCGCCGGAGCCGGCGGCGTTCCCCGCCCCGCCCGATCCGTCCGCCGGCGGCTGCACATTCGCCCCGCCGCCCCCGGCGGAAGATTGCCCGTTCGTCCCGCCTGCGGCGCCTGACGGCGAACCGCCGCCGGGCGTCCCCGAACGGCCGGCGCACCCGGTAACGAGCAGAACGAGCAGCAAAATTACGACCATGCCCCGGTAACCTGTCATCATTCCTGCCTCCACTTGGTCTCGGCGATCGCCGGCACAAAATTTTGCATTCGGGTGATCAGCTCGCCCGGGTCCTCGGCCATATTGATCAGCGACAAGTGGCCTTCATTGACAAAACCCGCATCGATGCAGGATTCCACCAGCCCAAGCAGCGGATCGTAATAACCGGCCGCGTTCAGCACGCCTATCGGCTTGCGGTGGATTCCGATCTGCAGCCAGCAGAGCGCCTCAAACAGCTCCTCCAGCGTGCCGAAGCCTCCCGGCAGCGCGATAAATCCGTCCGCCAGCTCGCTCATCTTCGCTTTGCGGGCGTGCATATCCTTGACTTCAATGAACTCCGTCAAGCCGGGATGGGCCGCTTCGCCGTGAATTAAACCGGTAGGCATCACGCCGATGACTTCGCCGCCGCCGGCCAGCGCGGCATCGGCCACGGCGCCCATCAGCCCGTGCTTGGAGCCCCCGTAAACGAGGCGGAAGCCGTGCTCGGCCAAATAGCGCCCAAGCTGCTCGGCCGCGCCGCGATACCGTTCATCCTTGCCAAACCTTGAGCCCGCATATACGCATATCGTTTTCATCCTCTTCCCCCTCCTATTCCATTATGGCCCGCCGGCCGCTCCGGCACCGCTTCGGTTTGGCCCGCGACATCCCAGCGGTGCCTGTATTTCTCTAGCTTGGGATGCGGGACGGCAAGGTTATCCGACAACAATAATCTCAGTTTGACGATCCATTCCTCAAACGAAGAAAACCCCGCAAACCGGTTCGCCATGTCCGGCGTCATGTACAAAAAATAAGGAGCCGGATATTTTTCCATCAAATACCGAAGCGCGGTATCCGCCGGCGTATATTTCTTCCGCTTCCCCTCCCAGCCTTCCACCAGTACCTCCACATCCGCGGCGCCGCGCTCCCGCTTCCACGCATGCAGCCGATCCTCTCTTTGGTAAAACGGGCCGGCCTGCTCGTTCGACATCCGCTTCACGGTGAGCTCATGCAGCGGGTACAGCACCAGCTTGGCAAACGCCCGGCGGGCCGCCTCCGCGGCCGCAAATTCCAAGTCCTCATCCGCAATGCGCATAAAGGAATCGTAAAAAATGACCGTGCCTTTCCGGCTAGGGGCCGGAGGTTCATATCCAAAGGGCACCTGAATGTTTTGTCGCAAACGTTGTTCCTCCTTGGGGCAGCCAAAATTGGGATATAAGGATAGAATGCCCTTTTTGCAAAAAAATGCGTCTACACGATGCCGCGCTCGATAAAGTTGGCGGAAACGGGAGCCCGTCCCAACTCGCGGGACCACACCGACAGCTGGCCAATATGGTGAATTTCGTGGGCGATGACGTGCCGGAGGATTTCCCCGGCGGTGAAATGGCGGGTTCCATCGGTGACCGGGAGCCCCTCCATATCGTCCGTCCACGTGTCGAGAAAGTCCGCCACTTCCTTATGAAACTCGGCCGACAATGCTTTTGCTTTTGCCAAAGTATTATACTGCTCAAACGGCTCCTGAAAATCCGGCTTCCCCTGAATCACGCGAATCCAGCTCCATTCCACGTCGGCGATATGAAACAGCGTTTCCAGAATGCTTCCGACGCCGCCAACCCGCTTCCGCAGCAGCTCCTCCTCCGGCAGATCTTCGCACCAGGCAAACCATTCGTCCCTGACCTGCCAGTTGTATTGGAACATTCTCAGCATACATTCGTCTCCTTTCCCAAACCGGCCTGTTCTAAGCCGTAGTACCCTGATTCTACCATAAGTCCCGGGCAAAATAATCCCGCGGAATGTAAAAAGCCCTTTGGCTGGGGCCAAAGAGCAATTGAGATTGTGAATCAACTATCGTTACTGCCGCGAAGCAAAAGCTTCCGCCGCGGCGTATAGATAATACGCCAGCCCGGTCTGCTGATTCTCCAGCATATTCCGGTGGAACTCGTCGCTTAGGAAAAACTTGGTTTGGCCCGCAAAATCGGCCGCCGTCACCGTATGCCCGTGCTCATTTAAAAAAGCCAGATGCCCTGCGATCAAACTTTGAATCGAATCGTCCAGGTGGCTTGCGTTTTCCCGCAGAGCTTGGGCCATCCGGTTCATGAACGCGGCCGCTTCGGCCGCCTGCTCGTTCATTTGCGGGACATCGATCGGGCCGTCGTCCACCAGCCGGACTCCATAATTTTGCTGCAAATGACGATCCTGCTCCCGCAGCGCCTCCTTCCATTCTTCCTCGCTCGCAAACCCTTTGAACATATCCTGACCGTTCATAGTTTCTCCTTTCTCCGCAGCGCGGATCGATTTCTCCAGCGTTTGAATCATCGTCTCCAACCTTTGCTTGCGCTCATGCAGCAGCGCTTTTTGCTCCGACAAAATCGCCGCGCGGTCCGGCTCTCCCTCCAGCAGCAGTTTGATCCGCGCCAGCGGCAAGTCCAGCTCGCGGTAGAGCAAAATTTGCTGCAAGCGCTCCAGCTCCTTCATGCCGTACAGCCGGTATCCCGCCTCGCTGATCTCACACGGCAGGAGCAAGCCGATTTTATGGTAATGATGCAGCGTTTTAACCGTTACGCCGGATAAGGCCGAAACTTCTTTGACGGTATACGGCATTTGATTCTCCCCTCCTATCCGAATCTCGCATTTGCCGGCTCATTTACAGCATAAAGCCTCCTCCAAGAGGAGAGTCAACGGCCTTCAAGAATAAATTGCATTAAGAAAACCCTCGCCGCTGGCGAAGTCCTTTGTCGTGCACTCCCATACCTTAGATGCGCAGGAGGGTCTAACGGACACCAATGACCCTGATTCGTTCTAAACCAGTCCTTGAACTGAAGGTTTTCAAAAATTAAGTTAGGCGGCTTGCAAAATAGCAAAACACTGCTTCGTTTGATAAAGCGAGTGTGACGAGCTTCTACGGCAAATCAACATTCGCTGTCCGGGTGCTTTGCACGATTATCCCATTTGATCAGGTAACAGAGAAATAAACAAGCTTGGGAGAAGAAAATATTGGGTGGAGAAGCAGATCGGTTCAAGACAATTTAATCGGGCTTAGGAAAGGAATCAGGTTTTGGGAAGGTGAAACAGACCGGACAAGAGATCAAGAAAGGAGAACAAGACTGGAGATCAAGGACCCATTAAGTTGATCTGCATCAAACTCCCCCATCTTTTCAAGCACCACGATCAGGCCGCAGCCGCAAGGGGCTGATTCGGTTGGCGCGCGATCAGCCGGCGGTAAGAGATTGCCGGAATCGCCACACACATCTGTAGCAACTTCTGCCGCATCGTTTCTTCCGCTTCGGGCAGTCCTCCTTGCAGGCGCAGACGGCGGCGTACGGTGTATTCGTTCAGGTACGCCTGCAGATGCTTCAGTCCCAAGGCTCCATACGTACTCTTCAGCGATTTCCACGCCTCTCTCACCACTTTCCGCAAGGGAGTGTACAGCCGAAAGGCCTGAGGGAAGGACTGCACCGTCGATGTACGGACATCCACATGCCCGCCAATAAACGCGGTTAGATCGTGACGGTCTGCCCTTTTTTCGCCTCCCCGCTTATACGGCACCAGGCGGATTTTGACCTGCTCCGGCTCGCCCGACTCCGTGACCGTGCATCCCGCTACGACCGCCGAGGCGTACGGATGCGAAAGCTGACACCGGGACGGATTACGCCCATACTGATCGCTGTTCACCTTCACGTCTCCGGAGAGCAGTTCCCGGGCATCGTACTCCCCCACGGCATGACGTATTTTTTGCAGCATCGACCACGCGGTCTTGTAGGCGACCCGGATCACCTGGCGCAGCCGCGTCGCCGAGATGCCGTCAGGGAGCAGGAACAACTCCAGCGCCTGAAACCACTTCACCAGGGGGAGATGCGTTCCTTCAAAAATCGTACCGACCAAAGGCGATGTTTGATGCTTGCACTTTCCGCACTCGAACAAGGGGATATGCCGGGAAGTCAGACGGCTGCACCGGGTGTGAGCGCAGCGCGGGCAGACGAAGCCGTTTGGCCACTTCATCGCGATCAGCGCCTCCATGCAGTCCTGCTCACTGTTAAAACGGCTGCTGAATGGTTGAAGTTCCGTTCCCGCATTGACTTCCATATCCGCTTACCTCCCGAATCAAGAATACACGAACATAAGTTCCATTTATTCCATTATACCAAACATGCGTTCCCTTATCAAGCCGAAAATCTCATCTGAACCGCCTCATTTTTTCCTCATCTTTTTTGATTTTTTCTTCTCTTTTTTTGGAACCTTTGCTTTAGCCCCCAAACCCTGCCTCCCTGGACGAAAGGGATAATCGTGCAAAGGCAGGCAGCAGGCAGGGACACCAAGGTAGGGACACCAAGGCACGCCCCCTTTAGACACCCCCTTTAGACCCCACCTCATCTGGCGTCGATTTGTGACACCTCGAAACGGCTCTATGGTATAAATAGTTAGGTTTGAGTTGTAAACCCTTGCGCGAAAAGAGCGAAAAAACGGCGGAACAGGCGAAGTCACTCCCCCGCCTGTTCCAACCGCCGCAGCGTTTTTAAAATGATATCCGTGTATTTATGGTGTGCCTTATGGTTCAAGACGCGAAAATACAAGCTTCTCAGAAAACATTTAACGTTCGTGCCAAGGACGTGGTCATCGGGAAACCTGCCCGGTTTCGGAGCCGCCCCGAAGCGTTCGATCCACCCCGCGATCTCATCATCGGCAAGTATGTTTCTGTCCAAGACAGTAACGACGGCGGCAACGGTGCGCTCATCTTCTTCGTTGATAAAGGTGTACTGATGGTTGCATATTTTCGCTTGAAATGTATTTAATATTTCCACGAGCGCGGGCTGCCGCATATGTTCCGAGCGGGCCAGGTCCTCAAAGGCGTCGGCGGTATGCGCCATGGCATGGGCCCAGCCCGTGTCCCCCGTGTATCCGCGGAGATCGTTTTCCATCAGGAGGTAGGCCACCAACTCGTTTTTGATCATTTCCGTATCGCCGCCGCGCAAAAAAGGATTTTGCCTGTCCGCAAACAGGATCAACGGGACAAGCAGTACGGAAAACGAACGCGTAAACACGGAATCGGTGCCTTTTTCCCCGATTTTATAGAAAAGGTGATGCTTGTCGAGGCAGATGTGGAGCAGTTGAAGAAGCTGGTCCGAGGTATACATCCCTTGCGTCACCCAATGCTGGAGGGTCGTATAGATCAATTCATCGCGCAAAAAAGGATCGGGAGCCCCGATATGATCCATCATCGACAAAGTAACATCAAAGACCGGGGCAGAAGACGGCGCCTGGTAGTTATTTTCCCGGATTTCTATTAACCGTTCTTTTAACGTTAAGGTATCTTCCATATTCGCACCTCATAATTTGGGATTAAAAAAAGAGAAGCCCTAAGGACTTCTCCTTTTTAACCGATTATTCCTGCCCGATCGAGGCCGGCGCGTTTCTCATTTACGGCTTGTTTGCGGCCAGCGGAGCCGGTTTGGGCAAAAGCCGCTCCACCTCGGCCGCGGCCTCCTCGACCGATGCGGCGCGGACGACCGCAAACTCCGCATCGGCGTACTGATCTTCGGTGTGCGCATAACGCGGATCATAATAATACGCCAGCAGCAATTCCACTGCCCGGTCGTATTTCCCGGAGGTCAGACACGACTCGATTTCCGCGGCCACCGGGATATGAATCTTCGATTTGATTTTCCGGAAAGATTCCAGACAAGCCTCCGGGTGCTTCCAGGGCTCATAATCTTCCAAAATAATCTTGACGCGAACCTCCAACGGCAGCTCCAGGCGAATATGGCGTCCCTGCTCTTTTTTGGCGGCGAGGAACTCCGGCATCACCGCTTTGCCGATCCGCTTGCTCTCCGCCTCCATCAGCACATACAGTTCGTCCCGGTAGCGGAGCAAATCATCGACCAGCAGGGAATCGAACATCTTCTGGTTGCGCGATTTGAGGCCGATTTGCCCAAACGCCGAGCCGCGGTGCCCGGCCATCTCCTCCAGATCGATCACCGGGTACCCTTTCTCCTTCAGCGTGCGAAGCAGCAGCGTTTTCCCGCTGCCCGTATTCCCGTGGATCACGATCATTTGCGGGGCGAAGGACATATTTTCGAGCGTGCCGACGACCCACTGCCGGTAAGCCCGGTAGCCTCCCGCGAGCCGGTAGGCATGGATGTCCATCAAGGACAGCAGCGTAGCCGTCGTTTTGCTGCGCATGCCGCCGCGCCAGCAGAATACGGCTTTCCGGCCGGGAATTTCGGCGAACTTACGGATAAACCCCGGCAGCTTGGCCGAGACGATCTCCAGTCCCCGCTGCTTGGCGGCCTCCGCGCTGACTTGTTTATATAACGTCCCGATTTCGGCGCGTTCCCGGTCATCAAACAGCGGGATGTTGACGCTGCCCGGAATCGTGGACTGGGCAAATTCCGAAGGCGAGCGGACGTCGATAAGCGAGAGCCCTTTCTGCCGCTGCTCCACCCATTCCTCCAGGCTCAAATCCTGAAACATGTTCAAAAACTCCTTCTTGATGTTAATCTCTCCGTGTTAATCCCAACGCTTCATTAGACTTCGACAACGATCCGGCCGGCGGGGCCGTCCGTCACTTCGCCGATCAAACTGGCCTCCACGCCTGCATCCACCAAGGCCGCGAGCAGCTTGTCCGCCTGCGCCGCGCTCACCGAGATAAGCAATCCTCCGGAGGTTACCGCATCGCACAAAATATAGCGGTCGGTCTGATCCATCGCTTCCGGGAACGAAATGTCGGCTTCCACATGAGCGTAATTATTTTTCGTGCCGCCCGGAACGAAGCCCTGCTCCGCCAGCTCTCTGACGCGCGGAAGCACGGGTACCGCGCTTTTGCGGATCGTGATCCCGGCGCCGCTGCCTTTGGCCATCTCCAGGGCGTGTCCCATCAGCCCGAAGCCGGTTACATCGGTACAGGCATGGACCTCGTATGGCTCCATGACCTCAGCCGCGGTTTTGTTCAGCGTCGTCATCACGGACGTCACCCGTTCCGTCTCCTCCTGGCTGAGCTGGTCCTTCTTGATCGAAGTCGTCATAATGCCGACTCCGATCGGTTTCGTCAGGATCAGCTTGTCCCCCGGCTTCGCGCCGGCATTCGTTCTGATCTTGTCCGGATGCACCAGCCCGGTGACGGCCAGGCCGAATTTGGGCTCTTTATCGTCGATGGAGTGGCCCCCTACTAAAGTGGCTCCGGCTTCTCTGACCTTGTCGGCCGCGCCGCGCAAAATGTCGGCCAAAATGCTTTTGTCCAGCGTGGAAATCGGAAATGCTACTATATTAAGCACGGTAAGCGGTTTGCCGCCCATCGCGTAAATGTCGCTGATCGCGTTCGCCGCCGCTACCTGCCCGAACGAATACGGGTCGTCCACGATCGGCGTGAAAAAATCGACCGTCTGCACCAGCGCCAAATCATCCGACAGCCGGTATACGCCGGCATCATCGCTCGTGTCCAGGCCGACGAGCAGATCGGGATTCGGCTCGGCGGGCGGCAGATTGCGGATAACCTGCATCAGGTCGGCGGGGCCGATTTTGCAGCCGCAGCCGCCTTTGCTGGATAAAGAAGTTAACTTAACGGAATCCATTGTTGACATGATCCTCACTATCCTTCCCTTGCGAGTTGGTTTCGAAAATCGTTTCTCTCTTATAAATCGTACTCCAGCTGCCGGGAAAAAGGCAACTTATCTTATTTGCCCGCCTGCCCTAGGCCAAACTCCGTTTGACCTTGCCCATCCGGCGGAGCGGAACTGTGTTATACTATAGCTTGTGCAAAATTTATGGATACTCGGAGGACATCATGACTTCTTCAAACAGCGAACACTTCCATTCGGCGCGTTCTTTCAACCGGAAGACCGTGTTTTTCGTGATTCTGTTTCTCATCATAGCCATCGCCGGCTTAAGTTATGTCAAGTGGTGGCCGTATTATGAAAAAGCGCTCAAAAGCGCGACCAGCCACTCGATCGGCTCCCCGATTTTGGGTCCGGACACAGCGGCGGCCCCGTCGCTGGGAGCCGCGGCGGATTATGCGCTCGCCTACTTCAAGTCGGTATGGAAGGCGGCGGTGCTCGGCATCCTGCTCGGCTCGCTCGTACAGGTGCTGCTTCCGGCCCAATGGCTGTACAAGGTGCTGGGCAGCAGCCGCTTCAAAAGCACCTTCCTCGGCGGCGTCGCTTCTCTTCCGGGGATGATGTGCACCTGCTGCGCCGCTCCGATCGCCGCCGGCCTGCGCAAAAGAAACGTGTCGGTCGGCGCGAGCCTCGCTTTTTGGATCGGCAATCCGGTGCTGAATCCGGCGACGCTCATTTTTATGACGTTCGTGCTGTCGTGGAAATTCACGTTGCTCCGGCTCATGTTCGGGATTCTGATGACGTTTGGGGTCAGCTACTTGGCAAACCGGTTCGCCAGGGGCAAGGAGGTTCCCGCTCCGGCCGCAATCGAAGCCGCCGAAAGCAAGGACGAAACGCCGTTTGCGCTTCGCTGGCTGAAAAGCCTGGGGCTGATGATCCTGAACGTCGTGCCGGCCTACCTGCTGTCCGTGCTCGTGCTCGGCGCTTTTCAAAACACGCTGTTTCCGGTGGAACTGGGCGGCGGCTTCCTCGCGATCCTCGTGTTTGCAATCGTCGGCACCCTGTTCGTCATCCCGACGGCGGCCGAAATTCCGATCATTCAATCGTTTACCGCGCTGGGCCTTGGCGCCGGACCTGCGGCCGCCCTGCTGCTGACGCTGCCGGCGGTCAGCCTGCCGTCCATGCTGATGGTGGCGCGTTCGTTCCCGCGCAAAGCGCTGCTGTTCGTGTTTGCGTCGGTCGTTGTGATCGGCATCGCCGCGGGCATCGTTGGGGGATTGGTGCTGTAACGGAAGCAAAGGGGCAGCGAATGGCAAACAAAAGGACATGCCTGCAGGCCTCGGCCCGGCATGTCCTTTGCAATATGGCTGTTCCCGCATGAGTAAATTCAGAAAAAAATAAAGGCAGAAAATGGCGTTATTCTGGCGATATCCGTCCATTTTAGAGAAATAGAGGAAATTTATGTACCTATTTTTCCCTGTCGCATGGAAATAGCCGCGTTCTGGACCGTTCATCAGAAAATAAGGATATAAAATTCCGCTATTTTGAGGGCCGACGGTTGGCCGATCTTGTTCCAGTAGCCGGCTGCCAAGCGCGATTTCGAAGTTCAGCCTTTTTTACCGCTATTGCCCGCCCCCTTTTAGGGCAAAGGGCGTCGGCAAAACTTCACGCCAATGCCCTCAGGCACAGCGACACTTCCACCCCGTCCGCCGCCGCTTGTTCCGAGGCGATCACCCAATTGACGGCCAATGCTTGCTTTAAGCGGCCAAGCTGGGCATCCGTGAGCCGCAGCCCTTCAATCTGGCCTTCCCCCACCGTGAAATCGGACCGGGAGCCAAGGCGAAACGCTTCCTCCAGCCAGATCTTCAGCCCGCTTCGGGTGTTGAACGTCATCCGGTAACCGTGCTGAAGCGCCTGCTGCAGCGGTTCCCCATGTTCCTCCGCGTAATTGAAAATATCGCCGTAGGTGAAATCTTCCGTTTCCGCCTCGCGAAAAACGGCCGGATCGCGGAAGTTGACGGCGTCCAGCAGCCGGCTTTCACTGATGCCCGCTTTTCTGGCGTGCTCAAGCCTCAGGGCGGTATACTGGGATATTTTGACTAGCTCCATCCAAAAACGTCCTTTCTTATTGATTTTCCTGATACTAACTATTCTTAAACTATAAAATGCACAGTGCGTGACATCACCGTTTTTTCCGGCCGGGTGTGCTATACTCACCGAGCAAACAAAGAACAAAGGGTGATCGTTACGATAGTCATTAAACGCGACGGGTCCGAGGTGGCCTTTAACCAGCAAAAAATCATTGACGCGATTTGCGCCGCCATGAACAGCACGGAGAAGAAAATCGACATGGACGTGGCGCAAAAGATAGCCGACAAAGTGACCGCCAGAATCTCCAAGCTGGAGAAGGTGGATATCGAGCATATTCAGGACGAAGTGCAGTCGGCCTTGATGAACAGCCGCAGAAAAGACGCGGCCGAAGCGTATATCGGCTACCGCGAAATCCGCACGCTGAAAAGACGCGAGCGCAGCAGCCTGGACAAAAAGGTGCTGGGATTGCTGGAGCTGACGAACGAAGAAGTGCTCAAGGAAAACTCCAACAAGGACGGGGCGACCATTCCGACGCAGCGGGATCTGCTGGCCGGCATCATGGCCAAGGACTTCGCCCAGACCTACATGATTCCCAAACGGGTGGTCGAAGCCCATAACAGCGGGAGTCTGCATTTTCACGACCAGGATTACAGCCCGTATTTTCCGATCTACAACTGTATGCTGATCGACCTCAAAGGTATGCTGGAAAACGGCTTTAAGCTGGGCAACGCGCAGATCGAAACGCCCCGTTCCATTACGACCGCGACGGCGATCACCGCGCAGATCATCGCTCAGGTGGCCAGCCACATTTACGGCGGGAACACGATTAACGAAATCGATAAAATTTTGGCGCCTTATGTGGCGAAATCTTTTGCCAAACATTATAAGAACGGCCTGGAGTGGCTGTATGAACTGGATGGCGCGGCGATCGCCGGGCTCGATATTTCCTACGAAAATACGAAGCTGCACGAACGTTACCCGAAATGCTTCGACTATGCCAAAAAGCTGACGGAAAAAGAAACCTTCGACGCGTTCCAATCGCTGGAGTACGAAATCAACACGCTCGTAAGCGCCAACGGCCAAACCCCGTTCAGCACATTCGGGTTCGGGCGGGGCCTAAGCTGGGAGGAACGGCAGATTCAAATCGCCATTCTGAAGAATCGCATCCGCGGGCTCGGCAAAGACGGCAAAACGCCGGTGTTCCCCAAGCTGATTTTCGCCCTGGAAGAAGGGGTGAATTTGCGGCCGGGCGATCCGAATTACGACATCAAGCAGCTCGCGCTCAAATGCAGCACGCTGCGCATGTACCCGGACATCATTTCGGTGCCGAAAGTCAAAGCGATTACCGGGTCGTTCAAATTTCCGATGGGCTGCCGCTCCTTCCTCGGCGCTTACGAAGAGAACGGACGGGAGCTGCACGACGGCCGTTTTAACATGGGTGTGGTTACCGCGAACCTGCCGCGGCTGGCGATTCAGGCCAAGGGATCGGAGCGGACCTTCTACAAGCTGCTGGACGAGCTGCTGGGAGTCTGCAAGGAAGGCCTGATGTACCGCATCGACCGCTTGCGGGGCGTCAAAGCCAAGGTCGCGCCCATTTTGTACATGGAAGGCGCGGCCGGCAGCCGGCTCCAGCCGGAAGACACGATCGACCATCTGCTGCAAAACGGGCGGGCCAGCATCTCGCTGGGGTATATAGGCATTCATGAGACGATCTTGGCGCTATACGGCAAACACATCTTCGACGACGCCGCGCTAAGGCAAAAAGGCCTCGACATCGTGCGGTATTTAAGTGAGAAGACCGCCGAATGGAAAAATGAAACCGGGTACGGCTTCAGCCTCTACTCCACGCCGGCGGAATCGCTGTGCTACCGCTTTTGCAAACTGGACGAGCAGCGTTTCGGCGTGCTTGAAGGAATTACGGACAAAGGCTATTACACCAACTCGTTCCATCTGGACGTGGCCAAAAAGGTAACGCCGTTCGAAAAAATCGAATTCGAAAAAGCGTATCCCGTTCACGCGAGCGGCGGCTTCATCACCTACTGCGAGTTCGACTCGCTGGTGCAAAATCCCGAGGCGCTGGAAGCGGTGTGGGACTACGCTTACGAGCGGGTGCCTTACTTCGGGACGAACACCCCGACGGACAAATGTCTGGAGTGCGGATACGAAGGGGAATTCGAAGCGACCAACACGGGGTTTGAATGCCCGAATTGCGGGAACCGCAACCCCAAAACCTCTTCGGTCATCCGGCGCTGCTGCGGCTACCTGTCCGAGCCGAGCCAGCGTCCGTTTAACGCGGGCAAGCAGCGGGAAGTGCTCGCTCGCGTCAAGCACATGTGACGGTCCGCTGCCTATGTATATCGCGGACTATAAGAAATTCGACGTGCTGAACGGGAGAGGACTGCGCAACTCGCTGTTCACCTCCGGCTGCACTCATCGTTGCAAAGGCTGCTTCAACGCGGCCGCCTGGAATTTCGCTTACGGTTTCCCTTACACGCGGGAATTCGAGGATCGGGTCATCGCCGACCTGCAGGTTGAAGGCATCCGGGTGGCGGGCCTGTCCATCCTCGGCGGGGAGCCGTTTCAGAACGTGGACGGGCTGCTCGGTTTGGTGCGGCGGGTACGGGCGGAATGCCCGGGCAAAGACATCTGGATCTGGTCGGGCTACACGTTTGAGGAGATCCTCGCCGACGCCTCCCGCACGGAGCTGCTCGCTTATTGCGATGTGCTGATCGACGGCCGGTTTATGTTGGAGCGGCGCAATCTCAAACTAAAATGGAGAGGTTCGGAAAATCAGCGGGTGCTCGATGTCCGGGAAAGCTTGCGGGAACGGGCGGCCGTCTGGCTGAAGTTGGAACGAGACGGTTTGTGAAGCTGGGGAGTTCATGCTGTAAAGCAGGGAATACGTGCTGTAGAGTAGGGAATGCATGCTGTAGAGTAGGGAAGTACATGCTGTAAAGCAGGGAAATATGTGCAAAAAACAGACGACCCGGCCAAAGAAGAAAAAGAAGCTACTCCACCGAAAAAATAAGAACAATTACGGTCGTTATTTCGGCGAAACCCGTCCATTTGAGAGAAATAGGGGCATTTTATGCCGCTATTTTCCCCGGTTGCAAGGAAATACCCTTGTTCTGGACCATTCATAGGAAAATAAGTACATAAAATGCCGCTAGTGGGGATCAATCTGCCAGGGCCCGGATAATAAGTACATTAAACGCCGCTATTTTGATGGCCGAAGGCCAACGGCCGACGGCCCGCCTGCCGGCCGTTCCTGCAGCCGGCGGCCAAGCGCCGATTTCAAAGATAGGTGGTTTAGCGGACTACTCTTTTCCGTTTCGGCTGATCAGGCCGCGCAAAAGCTTCATGACCACGTGGATTTCGGTATCGGTGAGCAAATAATAAGTGCTCACGGTCCAGGTTTCCTTGTTCTTAAGGTGAAAAATCAATTCCGGGAACTGAGGGAGCAACCACTTTCGGATCGAGGGACCATTGTAGCTGATGCCCGAAATGTCCGGCCAGGTGACGGTGCGCGTTCCATCCGAAATCGTTCGCTGATCATAAGTGAGCAGGTGCGGATCGGACCGCAGAGCTCTGGGGAAGCACACAACGAAATAGCCCCCGAAAAACGGCAACCCGATTATGGCCGAAGTGATGCAAAAAAACAGACGGACCGGGCTAACATCTATAAATATAGCCGCGTACAGCAAAAACAGACAGACGAGGACAAAAAGCAAGCTGCCCAACGTTTTGCCCCATGCCACGGATTTCCGGTAAGAGATCGTCTTCATTGTCCAACGCCTTCCAAAGTCTTCGGGATTCTCCGTTCCCGTTCTGTCTATAGTGTCTAAAGATCCAGCCTCGTTCTTAATGACGTAATATGAGCCAGATGATGATTGCCGTGCCAGGCGTAAGTGCCGAGATTATAAGCCAGACTGGTTGTTGTGCCCGATTCGGGGTGCTGGAATGTCCGCTCGTAGTCCGCTTCGCTCAGCGCTTTCAGCAAAATCACCCATCGCTGGTGCAACGCCTCAAGCAGGGTCAGCGAAACCTCAATATCCGCCCTGGAATCCGGCAGCTCCGCCCACCGGTCTTCGAAATAGGGGCGAATCGTCAGGTTGTCTTCCGTCAACGCCAGCTTAAACCGCGTATAAGCGTTGATATGGCTGTCGGCCACATGGTGCACGACCTGCCGCAGCGTCCAGCCTCCCTCCCGGTATGGCAGGTTCAATTGATCCTCGCTAAGCCCTTCGACCGCCTGCCTCATTCTCGCGGGCAGGGTCTCGATTTCCCGGATCCATTGCTCCCGCTGGGCGGTGGAAATTTTCCCCGTAAATTCAAATTTGCCGATCGGATATCTATAGTCCATTCCTCGCTTCGCCTCCTTTATTAATGATTTTATGTATACCCTAAATTGCCGCCGCTGTCGATACTAATCAATGAAAACGGCCATTTTCGGGGAACTAATTTAAAATTGAAGGATACACAGGCCATAACTTGAAGCAAATGTCGGAACTAATCCCTTTGCCGTGAAATATGAACTTGCCGGGCGGGAGCAAAATGCTGGTGTACACCGCCTTGGGGTAGTACCGGCGTTGTTTCTAATACAATAAGTCTGTCAATGGAAGCAAATTTAATTTCGTCACTTGTGCTTAATCTGATATGTCCCAAGCATTTTCCTTGGGAATAGTATAAGAAAGCAATGCTGTCATCGCTATTAATATATTCATCAAGATCCTCGTGTTCCGGGTAAACTCCAGCCCCCAAAAAATAAGGACAAATAATGTCGTTATTCCCGCGATATTCGTTCATTTGAGAGAAATAGCGGCAATTTATGTCGTTATTATCCCCCGTCGCAAGGAAATGCCGCCCGTTCTGGACTTTTCATAGAAAATAAGTACTTAAAATGCCGCTAATGGAAATGAACTGCTGGGGCAGCGGGTAATAAGTACATAAAGTGCCGCTATTTTGAAGGCCGACGGTCGGCAGACGGTCGGCAGACCGTCGGTTGTGGTTGTTCCAACAGCCGACGGTAAGTTGTGGTTGTTCCAGCAGCCGGCCCGTCATGCACTGATTTTTTGAGTCGAGCCACTCCCCCCTTATTGTTCGCTCAGGGCTTCAACACAGGGACCGCCCTGTCCGAACGGGCCTATGCCCCTAAGCTAGATATCGCCAACCGGCGCAAAACCATGCAGCCAGTTCAATTCACTGTCCTCCATAAACCGCGACGGCCAGCATCATGTCCACATCGGAGGAAGCTTTGGCAAATCCGTGCGCAATCGAGCCCGAAATCAATAAAGCCAATATGTCCGCTCTGTTGGCCAGCTTGGCTTTGAGCTTTTCAATGGACGCGGCGTGGTGCTTGAACATGTCCCATTTCTCTTTTCAATAGTCCCGCATAATCCATGCGATCAAGCCTGGACCCGGTCGTTGCGCGTATTCGGCTGCGAATAGACGAGGAATTCGAGGGCCTGTTCCGACCTGTTGAACACCTGATGCGGGATTCCCGCGCGGACTTCGATCCCTTCGTGAGCCTGAAGGAGATGCTCCGTTCCTTCGACTTCAATATGCATGAATCCGGATAATACGAAGAAAAACTGGCTTGCTTTGATATGAAAATGCCTGGTTTCACGGGTGTTTGGGGGCATTTTTTCGTGAATGACGCTCATTTCTTCCCGGTCCACCAGCCTCCATCCGTCGCAGCGTTCCCCCCAGATGTAATGCTCCGCGTTGCTTTTACTGATCATGCATACCACCCCTACTTACAAATTCGGCCAACCTCCGGTCCTCCCAATCGTACAACTCCAGCAAAGCGGCATAAGGGTCCCCGGGCAACCCAAGCCAATCGGCAAACGCCGGCTCCGTTTTCATGCCCTGCCGCCTTCTCTTGCGAATTTCCCGTGGCCCCGCCGGCCCGGCCATTTCCAAAATCCGATGCTCAACCACCATATGTTTGTAGGCATTTTGCCCGGTGACCGGCACGGACTGGCCAAAAATTTCGAACGGGAACCCGCCGGCCGTAAAATTCGCTACTGTCCGCATCATACCGTTGACAGTTTTCGACTTGCACCGGAAATCCTCGTACCTGCCAAACATTAGCTTCACGTCTCTCTGAAACTTGCCGTGGTCGTAAACCTCGCAAATGATGTCCAGATCGCTGGCCGGCAGGTCGATGCCGAGCGGAATCGTTCCGGCCAATACGGGATGGAAGGGTGCGAGCAGGTCCATAATCTTCAGGTCCGTCATTACCTTGTAAGCCTCTCGCTGCCTTGGGTTTCCTTCCCGCAAATATGCTATCGTCGAAAAATCTCGCATCGGCGCCGCCCTCCCTAAAAGCTAGATTCACGGAACACTTTGTACCATTTCAGTATACCATTCTCCGCCTACTCTATCTTTTCAGAAACGTACCTAGAGTGATATAGTTAATTTAGCTTACAGATGGTAGAATCTTCTTGAATTTCTACTATATTCACATACAAGAAGGGGGGGCATTGAGTTATACCCGGTCCCATCGGCTTCATGCATGTGTAATAACCGCAACGCTCGTGAGTAACCAATTTTTGTTTCTGGGAGGAGATAGAGTTGATAAGCAGAATTCGTTTTCGTACATGGCTCATCTATTTGCTTGCCCTGGGGCTGATCGCCACAGGAGCTTTCCCCGGTACAGCCGCAGCTTCGGACTCGGCGCCCTTGCCGTCAATCGGTCAGGTTTCAACGTCCGCAACAGCGACAGCTTCGGAACCGCTCATATCGCCTCATATCGATACGTCATCCAAGGAACCGGTCAGAATTATCGTTCAGCTTGACGGCCAACCTGCCGCGGCCGGAAAATTTGCGGCCAAAGCCGGCATGCGTTCCTTGGCTGCAGTAACGACGGAAGCTACAGTCAACAAAGAACAGCAGAAATTTTTACATACCGCAGCCGATCAAGGCCTGGATCTGGACGTCAACTATCAGTACGACACCGTGCTCAACGGTTTTGAAATTACGATTCCGGCCAATGAAATCCCGAAGCTGGCGGACATCCCCGGCATCAAATCGATCCATGAGAACAGCACATGGTATCCGGTTCCGCTGGAAACGGCTGCAATAGAAGAAGGTGCTCCGTTCGAAATCAATCCGATCAAGCAAATCGGAGCCGACCTTGCATGGGAAAAAGGGCTTACAGGAAAAGGCCTGAAGGTCGGGGTGATCGATACCGGCGTCGACTACCTGCATCCCGATATCGCAGGCGCTTATAAAGGCGGCTATGACTCGTTTTACAACGACAACGACCCTTATGAGGAACCGCCGATCCCCATAGAAGATGATCCGCTGGGCACAGGGTTTGAAGGGACCTCGCACGGCACCCATGTGGCCGGAACGATCGTAGGGCGGGCCGCCAATACAGAGAGCGACGTCGTGCAAAAAGGCGTTGCTTACGAGGCTGAGCTATACGCCTATAAAGTGCTGGGAAGAAGTCAGGAAAATCCTTCCCAAACCAGCGGCTCCTCCGCGCAGGTGATCGACGGCATTGAACGGGCGGTCAAGGACGGGATGGATGTGATTAACCTGTCGTTAGGCTCCGACTCCGAAAAAGACGTCAATTCGCCGGATGCCGTCGCCATCAACAACGCCGTATTGTCGGGCGTCGTGGCGGTCGTCGCCAACGGCAACGCCGGGCCGGGGTATTACAGCATGGGCTCGCCGGCTACGGCTCAGCTGGCGATTGCGGTCGGCGGCGTAGACACCGACAGTCTGCATTATTCGGGCACCCTGACATCCAAATTTGCCGATTTATCCGAATCGCCTGATTCGCCGGACTCCGCTTCGTCCACGGCCACTTCGGCAACTTATGCAACCTATAATTTTAACGTCATGGCATGGGAAACGATGCAGGATGATTTTCGCAACATTTTGGGTACGAAGCCACTGGAGGTCGTCTATGCCAACCTGGGCAGCGATGAAGACTACGCGGACTTGGATGTCAAAGGCAAAGTGGTTTTGGTTTCCCGCGGCGCCCAACCTTTTGCCTACAAAATCGCCAACGCCAAGGAGCACGGAGCGGTCGCTATCGCCATTTTTAACGGCACGGCTGACGCCAGCGGCAAAAACGCCGAGTTAAGCGATGCAATCCCGGATGAGTACGACGGGCATATCAACCTGCCTCAAGGCGATTCTTTTGGCTATATTCCGACCTTTGACCTCAGGGGACAGGACGGACGCGCCATGGCCCGGGCCTTGACGGAAAATGACGGGCTCGCCCTGAATTTCACCTTCAGCGGAGAGTATCCGTCGGAAATCGTTCCGGGCGACTCCTTGTACGCCTATAGCTCTTGGGGGCCCAACGCCGACGGCGACCTGAGCATCAAACCGGACGTCCTCGCCCCTGCCGTCAACATTAGGTCCAGTTATCCGGCCTACGGCAAACTCGTGGAGGGCGCCGCGTATGACCAGGCTTATATGCGCAGCAGCGGCACTAGCATGGCGGCTCCGCATGTGGCCGGTTTGGCGCTGCTGCTCCTGCAGGAGCATCCGGATTGGACGCCTTTTGACGTTCGCGCGGCATTAGCTAATACCGCCGATGTATTGGAAAACGGCGACGGCGGCTTGTATAAGGTATATCAGCAAGGGGCCGGGCGCGCCAATGCGGCAAACGCGATCGAGACGCCCGCTTTGCTGCAGGCCGTTGAGCCGATCACGATCCTTGATCCGAATTTCAACCGTAAAAATGTCGTGAACTATAACTCATCCGCAAGCCTCGGCGTCGTTGCTCCCGGCTCGAGCCAAACCGATGTCCTGCAGCTGAAAAATACGTCGGACCAAGAAGTCAGATATGAAGCGTCTATTGTGTGGCACGGCGGTCATGACGGCGTGGAGGCCGCACTTGACCTAACTTCGTTGACCGCCGCCGCCGGGGAGACCGCTACGTTCCAGTTGACCTTAACGGCGGCTTCCGATGCCGCAAGCGGATTTTATGAAGGACAGGTCAACCTGGCGAATCCGGGCTTGCCGGAGCTGCATCTGCCGTTTGTGGTTTACGTCGATAAGCAGCCGCCGGCGAACGGATTCGGCATTCAGGAGGCCAAGGTTACGAACACCATCGTTTACCCGAACCGCAGCACGCAAAAATCGACCGATTTGAGCTTTAAACTGACGGCGGCGGATACGAATTTTTTACAAATTCGCGTGTACAATGTGAATGACGAACTGCTCGGGCTGATCGGGGATCAGGTTACCGAGGACATTAACGACCGTTTTGCGCCAGGGGTCTATACCTTCGAAGGAATCGGCAGCGCGTATTACCCCGTCGACGCGAACGGCAATTTGATTCTCGATGGTCAAGGCCAGCCGGTCACCCGGCACCTGGAGGACGGCATCTATAAAATTTGGATTTACGCTCTTCAGTTGGACAGCAACTATCAAATAGCCGTGAGAAAGGACGGCTCGGCAATTATGTACAACAACGTCACCTCCTTCCGGGTGGACAACTCCACGGGAAGCAACGGCGGTGGCGGCGGTGGAAGCGGTGGCGGCGGCGGTGGTGGTGGTGGCGGTGACCGCGACAAAGGGAATAGTTCCGTGACGAATCCGGCTGCTCCCGCCGCTCCGTCGGCAAGCTTGAGCGCTTTGGCGGAAGCTGTCATTCCCCCGGGCCATAAGCAGGTAAATCTCACCGTCAAGACGACTGCGGAAGGCGGCGCCACGACGGCCTCGGTGGGCGACAGCGAGCTGAGCGCCGCGCTGGCTTCGGCAGGATCCGGCTCGCCGGCTGCGATCGTGCTTAGCTTGCCAGGCGCAACCGTAACAAACGCCAAGGCATCGTTCCTAGCCGGGCAAGTCAAGCAGCTGGCCGCCCTGCATCCGCAAAGCGTAATCGTGTTTAGCGCAGCGGGCTCCGCTTTGGCTTTGCCGGTTAGCCTGCTGGCGCAAGCTCCGGCTTCCGCCGGACTCGATCTGATCATCGAGCCGTCCGAATCCGGCAAAGCCGCCTTTACGGAGCATGCTCCCGGCGCAACGATCCTCGGGACGCCGGTTCTTTTTGCGGCGAACTGGGTTGCCGAGGCCGGAAGCACGCCGCTCAAGGTGCCGGCCGGCACCTTCATCAAGCGGGCGTTCACCGTACCGGGGCAAATTGAGCCGGGCACGGCCGGAGTCCTTTATGAAGAGAACGGTGAAGTCAGACCGGTCGCTTCGATATTCACGGCCCGGGAAGACAAGACAACGCTGGTCACGGTAAACCGCCCTGGATTTTCCGTGTACGCCGCCGTAACCCGTACGATTCAATTCGAGGATCTTGCCGGTTCCCCGGCAGCGGACCATATTCAGGCGCTGGCAAGCAAGTTCATCATTGAAGGAACTTCCGCCGGCAAGTTTTCGCCAAACGGCAACTTGCCCCGGGCGGAATTCACGTCCTTGCTCGTTCGGGCACTGGGTCTTAAAGCGCAAGGTACAGCCGCCCGGTTCGGCGACGTGAAGGCGACCGACTGGTTCGCCGAAGACATCGCCGCCGCTAATGAAGCCGGCATTATCCAAGGCAAAAGCCAAACCGTGTTTGCTCCCGGCGCAAGCGTAACGCGCCAGGAAATGGCGGCGATTCTGGCAAGAGCTCTGGCGTTTACGGGAGCCAAGCTGCCACAGGGTGATTCACCGGTCGCCGCCTATGCCGATGCTGCGGATATAGCCGCTTACGCCAAAGACAGCGTTCAGGCATTAACGGCCGCCGGCATCATCCATGGTGTGGACGCTGACGGCGGAACCAACTTCCGTCCGAACGCCACCGCCACGCGCGAAACCGCCGCCTCGGCGCTGTATCTGCTGCTCAGCAAGGCAGGTTTGTCCGATTAACAACCGGATTCCGGCCAGGTAAGCGGCAATAGATTAACGGGAAAAGGCGATGCAGAAAATCATCTGCATCGCCTTTTCTTTATTTTTATATGATTTTCGTTAAAGTGAGCTGTGCGTCAAGCAAGCAAACTTTCTTTGGGGACAACCCCATAACTCATAAAACTATGCGATACCATGCTGATTAATAGTAATTGTTGGTTGATCAATGAAGCTGGGAGTAATAAATACTAAAGATAGAACAATAGCTGCTGCTGCGATTATTAATTTTTTCTTCATACTACCTGACGCACCTCACTAACTATGTTTTTGTAAATTACATTTATTTTCTCTGTTGCTGTATGTCTAAATTGTTCAAACAAAACCATGAACTTGATAATACTGTCTTGTTTATTAATTATAACTGAATTTTCCAGACCCTGCATCATATATTTGAATCCGTTTTCGTAATCACCCTTATGAACATAATAATAAGCAAGATCATATAGAAAATTGTTAAATATATCAGTTATTACTATCCCTCTATTTAAATCATTTGTTTGTTGTCCACAAGTTTCTATCTCTAAACTAAATTGTTGGAGGATATGGTCTACATCTAGTTGATATCGGTTAGCTGAATTCATAATATAAAATAAAGACTGTACAATCTCTTCCGGCAATTGCCGGATATACTCTACATATTCCGACAAAATACCGATATCGCCCCCCATGAGTTTATTAGCGTAAATATTAGCCTGCGACCACTTTTGGAATAAATCCAACCAGTGCTTGGTATCCGCATCCGTTTCTCTTACCCAGCTTAAATCCGCGTATTCATAAGTATACTGTAGCGCTTTTTCAAAATCATTCCTGCCTTCACAAACATCAGCACATAACAGTTTGGCATAGGCAATGTATACAAACAGCGGCCTGCTTAATTTGCGCTGCATTTCCTGAAATTTTGCCGCGGATCGTTTTTCGTTAAAGTATAATATTTTTGCTTTATGCTCCATCTCATGGGCTAATGCTTCAACTCGATCCCATTGGCGAACGGAACGATACAAGTTGGCCAAATCCTTCAGGGCATCCAGCTGCCGGACTTCATCCAGCCGGTCAACGAAGGGTTCAAATTGGTAGGCAAATTTGAGATTCCGCACTTGGTCTTCCCCGATCCGGATTTTGAACAGCCGATATTCACATAAGGCCAAGCGTTCTGAATACTGCCTTTTTTCGCTCATGGCCACATTTTCATACAGTATTTCCGCTGCCGCATAGTTGCCGTTTTCGAACAACTCTTCCGCCATATCAAATAACGGGGGGGTATACGTCAAATCATCTAATAATAAACTTACTGTTTCCCGGATACAGTCCAACTTGCCTATTTCCGCACATTTACGAAGGAAGGGACCGATCCTGCGCCAGTTGGGATCGAGATCTTGGAGATATTCATGAATATAGTTTTCATAAAAGTGTCCTTTGGGGAATCCCAGTACTTCCGTAATCCGATCCAAATGATCGGCGGTTAGCGTTCGAGCGCCATTTAACAAATAACTGCATGTTCCTACGTTAATATCCAGTTTCAAAGCAAACTGTCTTGTGTTTAAATAATTTTGTTTCATATATAACAAAACTTCTGCAAGTATCGTAGATGAGTTCAATTTAACCACTCCTTCCTATTTGTAATGGAGGATAACATCCACAATATTGTTCGTATTGGAATTTTATGTATATTACAACTATATGCTTTTTTTTGGATACGGTCAATTGACTCTCCGAAACTCGTAGTCTACGACAGGCATGTTGCATTAGGAATATTTTTGGGATTTTGTTCAATCCAATTCAAAATATTTCCACATCATAATCGGCCTGTTCAAAGAAAAGGAAAAGCGTTATATCTCTTCAATTCAATATCCAAATCCACTGGTGTATCGTCTATTATTCCTGGAAC
Organism: Paenibacillus sp. FSL R5-0527; assembly: GCF_038008055.1. NCBI lineage: Bacteria > Bacillati > Bacillota > Bacilli > Caryophanales > Paenibacillaceae > Paenibacillus > Paenibacillus sp. FSL R5-0527. Next base: position 6,424,205 of record NZ_JBBOYI010000001.1, read on the forward strand.
ATATGGCTTACTGTAAAGAAAATCTTTATTCATATTTTCACCCTACTTTCTATGAGCGTTATATTCCCCACCTATTTTTTCGGCAACTCTGTCAAATAGCATTGGCTAAAGGATCATTTCTTAGTTCTTTTTAAACATTTTGCACGATTATCCCGTTTGATCCGGAAGCAGAGAGGAAGATAAATTCAGGAGAAGAAAATATATTGGGAGAAGCAGATATGTTCGAGATCGTTAGACAGGTTTGTGAGAAGGAGGTTTAGGAAAGTTGATGCAGACCTGACGGGAGGCATGGGGGCAAGACACCGGGAAAAATGAAAGGACCGTGACTAGCCTCAACTCTCCCCCATGAGCAAAAGGGATAATCGTGCAAAGCAGCATGCAGGGATACCAAGACACGAACACTATCATAATTTATTTTGTCAAGCACTGATCTCGGTTTTGAGCCATCTTTATACTTACTTAAGTTTATAGACTACTCGCCGGCCATTGGATCCATACAAGAGTCTTACGGTTTTGACGGCATATTTCAGTTTGCAATATAAACAAATGCCCGACTACACTTCCGGTTAAATAACCGTAATTAGCGATATAATCCTAAAAAACAGACCTTCCCTAGCCTGAGGGAAGGCCACTTTATGGTCCGCTTCTTTTTTCACCAATCAAAATCCTGTTCATACCCCAAGTAAATAAGCAGCTCGCCCGCAACCTTTTTGAATGCGGCTATCGTCTCCGGGGTGTACGCCTTTTTCCATCTCCCTGGCGGCAAATGATGTTTAGGCTTCACCAGTTTCAAGCGGCTGATCCGCTGGAGATACTGCTCCTTCGTAAACTTCCGCCCCCCCTCCTGAAAATCGGGCCACACATAATCCACGACCCGCGCAAGCTCGCCGTGCAGCAGCTTGGGATCGCCGGCGGCCTGTTCATAACGAATCGTCAAGGTGCCGGGATCGTCCATCCACCGCAAATACCGGTTGTAATGCTCATTGATGTCCCCATAGCCAATCTGCACCTCTCCGTACTGCTTGGAGACGGCCCGGCTTTCCATAAAACCGTTAATCATCCGGAGCAGACGCTCATCCATCGATTTAAAATGCTGGCGGAAATATGTTTGATGCGGATGTTCGGGGTTCCTCAAAATGGAGAGAAGCATGCTCAAGATCATGTCGCGCGGATCCCTCACCATAAATATCCGGCGAACTCGCTGCGCATCCAAAAACCGCTTTATCGTCTCGCTGTAGTAGAGGTGCCCCGAGCGGATTTCCCCGGATTTCAATTTCAACAGTTCTTCTTGAACATCCCCCTCCCACTGGTTCACCCATTCTCCCTTGCGCAGGGGCAGCAGCTGCGCCAGCAGGTAATTCATCTCTCCAAGACCGGACTCCGGAACCCCGATCACAAGTAATTTTACCGGCATCCCTATCGCCAACTCCTTTCTTTTCCGTGTTCTCTATTAATCTATGTTTCTATCGAACTGCCGTGCTTGTACGCTTATCTCTGAAAATCAAAAACTAGCAATTTTTTTAAAAATTCATATGAGCACCCAAGCAGATGCAGAGAATCTTGCATTTCATAGTATCAGAAAACGATAGAGCGAGGTGAGCGTGATAGAGCGGGAAACAGGTTCATAGAAAAGCAGGTTGGCAGGAGCAGATTTCACGAAACAAGGAAAGGAGATGAAGAGATGAAACTGGCAGATTTAAAAGGCGGCTACGATGCGATTTTCAGCTTGGGAGACCTATGTTTGTCTTCGCTGCAGCTCGAGAAAAACAATCTCCGTCCCTACGCCGGCGTATTCGACTGGGTGGCTTCGCCGAATCTTGACGATGTCTGCCGGCTGATCGACACCAGGTTCAAAGGATTTATGGAGCTGGAAAATTTACGGGTAGGCGGGGTAACGGAAACCGGAATGATCTGGGTGACGGATGACGCCAATTCCATCATTTCCAGCCACGATTTCGAAGCGGGCAAAAATACGGTCGCCGACCTTGCCGCTTATCCTGAGGTGAAGGCCAAATATGACCGGCGAATCCAGCGGTTTTTGCACAAACTCTCTACGAGCCGGCGGATTTTGTTCGTGCGCACCGAAGGCACTTTGGAGGAAGCCAAGCTGCTGGAGAAGACGCTGCGCCGCGCTGTCGGGCATGATTTCCGGGTGCTGCTCGTCAATCACACACAGGTAAGGGGCATCGTAGAGCTCAACTGGCCGCTCGAGAAAGTCTGTGCCATTCAGCTGTCCGATCTCGATAAATGGAGCGGCAATGACCAGCAATGGAAACAGATTTTACACGGAATTCGTTACGTATCCAATTTGAACGAGGGGGGAGAACAGTGAGAGACATCATTAAAAACAGCAAAATTTTGGTGACCGGAGGAACCGGTTCATGGGGATACGGGCTGGTGAAAAAGCTTCTGACGTACGAACCGGACCAAGTCATCGTATACTCCCGCAACGAATCCCACCAGGTTAAAATGCACCGCGAATTGGCTCATCCGGCATTAACCTTCAAAGTGGGGGATATTCGCGATAAAGAAGCGCTTATCGAAGCGTGCGACGGGATCGATTATGTGTTTCACCTGGCGGCCCTGAAGCATGTCGACATTTGCCAGAACCAGCCGCTTGAAGCGCTGAAAACCAACGTCCTAGGCGTTCAAAACCTGATCGAGGCGGCGATCCGCGGCAACGTCAAAAAAGTGATCAACGTCTCGTCGGACAAAGCCGCGAATCCGTCCAACTTTTACGGGCTCACCAAATCGATTGGGGAAAAGCTGGTGCTGTACGCCGACTCGGTCAGCGCTCATACGAGATTTATCTCCGTCCGCAGCGGCAATGTGATCGGAACGAGCGAAAGCGTGGTGCTGCTGTTCAAAGACCAAATCCGCCAGAACAACCGGATCGGCATTACCGACAAAGCGATGACCCGTTATTTCGTCACCGGCGACGTCACCTCGGAGCTGATGCTGGACGCTTTAACCGACGGGCTCGGCGGGGAAATCTTCCTTCCGGATATGCCGGCCTGCAAAATTACCGACCTGGCGGAAGTCATCGTGGAGAAATACGGAAACCGGGACACGGAGCTTAAGGTCGTCGGCATCCGCCCCGGCGAGAAGCTGCACGAGCACTTGATTTCCGATCATGAGGTGAAGCACACGGTTTTGTACGAAAAAGACGGCAAACGGTATTTCGTGGTCCTCCCCTCCCCGGACAACAAGGAGTTGTCCCGGCATTACGCCGCACACCCCCGGGCTCAGGAGAAATCCTATACCTCGAACTCTTCCGGCTTGATGACCAAGGATGAAATCGAACAGATGCTGAGAAACGGCGGATTTTTAAATTGAGGAGGCTGCGAATATGAAAATCCTGTTAGCCACTTACTGGGCCGTTCCTCACGTCGGCGGCGTTTGGCCTTTTATGCAGCAGCTGCAGAAACAACTGCAGGCCCGCGGCCACGAAGTCGATCTCCTTGGGAATGGCGGCGATCCGGGGGACCCTAACGTCTCGATCATCGGCAAAGCCAAGTTCCATAAAAGCAAAGTTCGTCCGCTGCTTGCGGAAAAATTGAGCAAAGAAACTTATCCCTTCATTCACCGGAACCAGCTCGTTTTATATACGGAGCTAGAACGGTACATGTTCGAGTTAGCTGCCGCATACTTAAACGTAGAGCGTTACGACGTCATTCACGCCCAGGACGTCATAGCCTCCGGCTGCATCCAGCGGGTCCGGTCCGGCGGCGCGGCGCTGGTCGCTTCGCTGCACGGCAGCGTGGCGCGCGAAGTGGAGCGCCAATTCGGCACCATTCACAAATCCTCCACCACCCCCGTCGCCAAAGCGTATTTTCATGCGCTTGAACATTTCGGCGCGTCTTCGCCGGAAGCGACCATCGTCGCCAACAATTGGCTCAAAAACATGCTGATCCAGGACTTCAACGTCCCCGCCCAAAAGCTAAGATTGTATCCGTACGGTTACGATCAAGCCGCTTTTACACACCGGATGAAGCAAGCTTCCGACGTTCGCAAGCCGGCAGGCAAGAAAGTGATTATGTTCGCGGGACGGCTGATCGAGCTGAAGGCGCCGCATCATCTGACCGGTGCGCTCGCCGGACTGAAGAAGCAGCGGAGCGACTGGGTATGCTGGATTGTCGGCGAAGGGGATATGCAGGTGAAACTGCGCGCCCAGACCAAAGCGTTGGGCCTGGAGGACGACGTCGTATTCTGGGGAAAACGCCAGGACGTACCGCAAATGCTGCAGCAGGCCGATATTTTCGTGCAGCCGAGCCTGCTCGACAACCAGCCTTTATCGGTCATCGAGGCGCAGCTTGCCGGGTTGCCGGTGATCGTGAGCGATTCCGGCGGCTTGCCGGAGATGGTGTCCCACGGGCAGACGGGGCTGACATATCCGGTAGGAGACATAGACTCTCTAGGCAATCATTTAAAAATGCTGCTGGAAAACGATGAGCTTCGACTCCGCATGGGGGCAAACGCCAAGCAATGGGCCGCCAGACACTGGGACCTGAATCAGATGGTCGATCATTATTTGGCGGTTTACGAATACGCCATCCAAAAACGCAGAGGAGGCGCACGCGGATGAAAAAACATTCATTTGTCAGCGGCGACAAATACAGCCGGTGGTTTGCGCGCCCGGTCGGCGATACCGAGAAACTTGTGATCGTGGACGGTCAGGTTTGGGACCAAGTCGTATCCACACTGCCAAGCGATTACCGGCTTCCGGACCCGGTTACCATCCAGGTGCTGGAACAGGCGCTGCGGGAATTGGACGCCAATGTGAAAGACAATTGACACAAGTAGCGGAAAAAAAGGCAATAGCGGCCCCCGTCCGCGAGCTCTAATCTCAGGGCGGGGGTTTCTTGTTTTTGGGGGAATTTAATCGCGGGCGAGGATGTCCAGAATGAGTTTCTTCTGTTGCGCCGGCAGACCTTGCGGCCAGCGTCCCGGGTCACAGTACATATAGTCCGAGATCTCAATGCTGGGAGTAAACGTTCCGCCAACGATGTTTCCTCTAAAGACGAGATCGACTTTTGCCGGCTTCTTGTCATAAATAGCCTTGGCCAGTCCCGTTATTTGCAGCTTGAATCGGGTTTCCTCATATATTTCCCTGACCAGCGCGGCTTCCGGCTGCTCCAGCTCCATCCAGCCTCCAGGTATGCCCCACGGCTTCGCGGTATGCGTGCTTCAGCAGCAGCACCTGCCCTTTCTCGTTGGTGATCACGCCCACGACGGCAACCATAAATTTATGCTGGGTCCGGTAAACGACCCAGTTTTTGAATTTTTTTGACGGCATGTATTTATACATGTAAACGAGCCAATCCCGAGGGATCAGGTTAACGAGTCTGGATAGCAAACAAACCACCGTCCTAGCTTCAGCGTTTAACGTTTTATGGACCGTCCCATTGGAAAAATCCAATAGATTTACAGCATCGACTGCAATATTGAGCTCTGAATGGAAATATCCAACAGAATTCGCTTAGACCGCTCGCTTTGCCTCCTACCGAACCCAATCTATTGGAAATATCCAATCAAACGGCTATATTTACTACTTCATTTCCAATTCTAATTGGATATTTCCAATCAGAGCGTTGTGTCAAGCCGCGGGTATCTGCCTGCGATCAATGCTGCTTTCCACCCGATTCGGTCGGGCCCCGCGGCCATGGCTTCATTATCAGTATAGCACCCAAGGTATCCTCGATACCAACGCTCTCTAGAACATGAAAAAAGCCCCGGCCTTAGAACATTCTACTCCAAGGTCAGGGCTTAGCAACCTGCAAGCTTACAGCTTACAGCCGCGCCGTCAATATTTCTCAGATTTCACCCGCGGCGTTATTTCACATTCATATAGCGGTCGTACGCGGCGGTGCGGATTTTCATCAGTTTGTCCAGGCCCATGTCGTTCAGCTTCTTCACGTAAGCCTCCCATTCTTCATCGATGCTGCCTTTCGTAACCCACTGGGCGCGCATCGCCGCCACATAACTGTCGATATCGGTCGTCAGGGTCGGCAGCTCCTGGAATTCCTCGGCCGTATACATGACGTTCGGGAACGGCGTAGTGACGTATTCGCTGCCCATTTTGTCGATCTCCAGCTTCAGACCGTCGCCGGCTTCGGGGTTCAGGACGATGTTTTTCTCGAAGGACGGGCTGACGTATTTCGGTCCGAAATCGCGGAGTGACTGCTCCCAGTACCAGGCATCGGCGCTGGTGCCTTCGGGCGGGTCCATCAGCGTGTAGGTTCCGTCGTCGTTTTTCCGGATGACCGTGCCGATCGCGCCCCAGAAATTTTGAATGCTCGCTTCGTTAGTGTAGAACTGGTCGGCCCAGCGGGCGGCCACCTCCGGATATTTGCACGACGTCGTGATCAGCAGTTCGTTGCGGTTAAAGCTCATCCCGTTCGGATTGCCCGGATTGTAACGTTTCCCGTCTGGCCCGGCGAGCGGCGGAATGGCCGCGTATTGACCGCTCCATTTGCCGAATACCGCGTCCGGCATCCACTGGTTCGTAAACCCGACGATCGGAACATCGGCGTTTTGCTGCTTGGCCGACGTCATCGTGGCATCCTGGGTGAACAGCTCTTTGTCGATCAAGCCTTCCGCGTACAGTTTATGCGCGTATTTGAGGCCTTCCTTGTATTCCTCGCTGACCGGGTAAAAGACGGGTTTGCCGTCCTTCACCAGCATGCTGTTGGCGTTGATGTCGGTGATGCCGAACGGATTCAGGAAATCCGGGGCCAGCCCGGTTTCGGTATAGGGAATCTCATCCTGCTTCCCGTTGCCGTTCGGGTCCCGCTCCTTAAACGCTTTCAGCACGTTGTAAAGATCGTCGACCGTATCGGGAACCTGCAGCCCCAATTTGTCGAGCCAGGCTTTGTTGATGACCGGCTGGTTTTTCGTTTTCGGGCGCGAAGGCAGCCGGGTCGGCAGGGAGTAAATTTTGCCGTCCGGGAACGTGCTGATTTTTTTCAGCTCCGGGGTCTCCTCCATCGCCGCCTTGAGGTTCGGCATGTACTGGTCGATATAATCGTCGAGCGGGCGGAAGTAGCTTAAGTTGTTGACGATATCGGAATCGGAAAACGTCTGATCGCCCAGGATGATGTCCGGCAGCGAGCCGCTGGCCAGCATGATCGATTTCTGTTCGCCCCAGTCGTTGGAGGACACGACCTGCCATTCGATTTTAACGTTTGTGTTCGTCTCCAGGTCCTTGAGCCACTGGTTTTGGGTGAACGTATCCCCCATATTGCCCCAGCGCATGGTCAGCACCTTAAACGTCACGGGTTCACCCACAATCGGCAGGCCTTCCTTGTTGAAATTGCCCGCCGCGTCCGGCTTGGAGCTGCCGGCGTTCCCGGCATTGCCGCCGCCGCAGCCGGCGAGTCCGAAGGCCAGCGCAGCCGCGAGCAGCAGCGGCACCCATTTTTTCGCCGCAAATTTACCGGCTTGTTTGTTCATAGAGCATCCCCCTTAATCATTTGTAAGTTGAACTATTATGGATAGAGATTGGGCAGCCGGGTGAAATGTTCTCAACTTATATGGTAGTCCCAGCCAACTAACTCTTTACCGCGCCGATCATGACTCCCTGGTTGAAGTATTTTTGCAGGAAGGGGTACACGCACATGATCGGCACGGTGGCGACGATGATGACGGAATAGCGCATCAGGTTGGCCAGCCGGAGCGCGATTTGCGCGGCTTCGCCGGTGCCCATGCCGGACTGCATCTGGTTCGTGATCAGAATGTTCCGCAGGATCAGCTGCAGCGGATGCAGATCGGGATTTTTCAAATAAATCAATGCATTGAAATAAGAGTTCCAGTAGCCGACGGCGATCCAAAGTCCCAGCACCGCGATGATCGCTTTGGACAGCGGCAGCACAATCTGGGCGAAATAACGGAGGTTGCCGCAGCCGTCGAGCTGCGCCGCCTCCCACAAATCCTCGGGAATGCTCGATTGGAAAAAGGTTCTGGCGACGATGATGTCGTACACGATCACGGAAAACGGCAGAACCATGACCAGAAACGTATCGTACAGGTGGAAATCGCGGACCGTTAGAAAAGTCGGAATCAGCCCGCCGCTGAAAAACATCGTAAAGATAAAAAACAACGAGAGAAATTTCCGTCCGACCAGGTCTTTGCGCGACAGCGCGTAAGCCGCCGACACGTTGACGATCAGGCCGATGGCCGTGCCAACTGCAGTATACAAAATCGTGTTCCGGTAGCCGATCCAAATATTTTCGTGCTTCAGCAGCTCCTTGTACCCGTCCAGCGTGAAGCCCTTGGGATAAAACCACACCTGCCCGTTCGCCACCGCGGACGGATCGCTGAAGGAGGCGACGACGATAAAATAAAGCGGATACATCAAAATGATCAGAAACAAGACCGCGAATACATACAGCGCCACCTCCATCACCTTGTCGGAGGATCGGTTGTTGACCGGCTGCGCGGCCGGACTTACTTCCGGATGCCCTGTGTCCATGTTCTTTTCCCTCCTTTACCAAAGACTGTTCTCGCTGTATTTTTTGGAGATCTGGTTCACCAGAATCAACAGCAAGAAATTGATCACGGTGTTGAACAGGTTAACGGCCGAGGAAAAGCTGTACTGGCTGCTCAGCAGCCCGATTTTGTAAATGTACGTGGACAAAATTTCGCTGGCGGTAATGTTCAGGTCGTTTTGCATCAGGTACACTTTTTCAAACCCGACCCCAAGCAGTCCGCCGACCCGCAAAATCAGCAGCGTAATCGCCGTCGGCATCAGCATCGGGAGATCGATATAGCGGATTTTGTGCCAGCGGCTGGCCCCGTCGACCGTGGCCGCCTCGTACAAGCTCGGATCAACCGTGGACAGCGCGGCGATAAAAATGATGCTGTCCCACCCGACATGCTGCCACACGTCCGACCAGACGTACAAGCTGCTGAACCAGGCGGCCGAGCCTATCAAATCGGGCGCCTCGGCGCCGAACAATTTGTACAGATTGCCGACCAGACCAGTGCTTGGGGAGAGCAATATAAGCATCAGCCCGACCATCACGACCGTCGAGATGAAATGCGGCATGTACGAGACCGTCTGGAAAAAACGCCGGAACCGGTTTGGGCGCATCTGGTTAACCATCAAGGCCAGCACGATCGGAATCGGAAACGTGGCGATGCTGTACAGGCTGATCACAATCGTGTTTTTGATCGTCGTGGAAAACTGATACGAATTGAAAAATTTCTCGAAATGCTTGAACCCCGCCCACGGACTGTCCCCGATCCCCAAAGCCGGACTGTAGTCCTTGAAGGCGATAAGCACCCCGTACATCGGTTTGTACGCAAACAGCAGCGTAAGCACAAACGCGGGCAACAGCAGCAAATAAAGTCCTCCGTTGCGTTTGACCCGGCCGAGCGTCCGCCCCAGGCCGGGAGAACCGGATTTCATGACATCCCCTCCTTACTCTTCCAACATCCTAAGTATAAAGCCCCGCCTGGCGCGTTTACCGGACCGGAAGCAGGCGCTAACCGGACTTTTTTCCGCCTGATCATGCGCTCGCACAAAATCGCCCTCTCCCGGCCGGAAGAGGGCGATAACGCAAATTAGACTTTTATTGTCACTATTCGGACTTTGCGAAAATGCGATATCCCCACGGCGCCAGCGTAAAGCTCTGCCCAGCCCCGATATTCGTGTAGGATTGCCCGAAAACATCATAATAGCGGCCGGCGGAGGCTCCGGCCTGAACGGCCGCCGTGCGCGCCGTCCCCGACAGGTTGAGGAGCACGATCACCTTGTTCCCGTCTTTCTCCCGCTCAAACGCCAGCACCTGCCCGTCGTCCGCCGCCAAATATTTGACCGGTCCACCGGCATTGCCGTTCCACAGCGCCGGATTTTCCCGCTTGGTTTGAATCAACCGCTTATAAAAATCCTGCTTGGACAGATCGCTCCAGTCGATCTCATCCTTTTCGAAAAACTGCAGCCGTTTGTTCAGGCCCGCCTCCTGGCCCGAGTAGATCAGCGGTATGCCGGGCACGGTAAAGCTAAGCGCGGCCATCAGGTTCTCCGCTCCGCCGAACATTTCGGAGGCGGTGCCTTCCCACGAGTTCGTATCATGGTTGGTAATGTAATTCATCGGGTAAGCGCCTTTGGGGTATTTTTGCGACTGGGCATCCAAAAAAGCTTTGACGTCCGCGGCGCTGATCCCCCCGCCCGGAATCTGCTTCATGATGTTGTAGAACAGCCCCATATTATAGTTTGAGTTGAAGGCTTGCGAAAGCAATCCCAGCTGGGTATCGTCCTCGGCCAACATGTAAACCGGCTTGACTCGATCCAGCTCCCGCCGCGCCGTCTCCCAGAAATCCTGCGGCACGCCGGAGGCGAAATCGGCCCGGTAGCCGTCGATATCCGCTTCCCTTACCCAATAAACCATGGCATCGATCATCGCCGCGCGCATGTCGGGATTGTCGTAATTCAGCTCGGCGGCATCCGACCAGCCTTCCGGGGCGACGATGTTGCCGCCGGCGTCGGTCACGTACCACGATTTATTTTGTATCCACGGATGATCCCAGCCGCTGTGGTTGGCCACCCAATCCAGCATCACCTTAAAGCCCATATCGTGCGCTTTGTCCACCAGACGCTTGAAATCGTCCATCGTCCCGAACTCTGGATTCACCGCTTTGTAGTCCGCAACCGAATAATACGATCCTAACGTGCCGACCCGCTTCTCCTGCGAGATCGGGTGGATCGGCATCAACCACAAAATCTCCGCGCCAAGCTCCTTAAGCCGCGGCAAATGCGCTTCGAACGCCGCGAAAGTGCCTTCTTTGGTAAACTGCCGGACATTGACTTCGTAAATCACGGAATCCTGCGACCATGCGGGAAAATTAGCCAGACTGTCTTCCGGCCCGCCGGTAGGCGGCCCGGACGGCTCCTGGAGATACACCTCATCCGAACCTTCCTTGATCCATACTTCCTTCGGTCCCGACGCCGTCAACGCGACGTACTTATCGCCGCTCTCCTTGACCCCGTTCGTCTTGTCGACCACGATGAAATTAAGATGAGCGGCATTATCCTTGAGCGGGATGTCGAGATAAGCCCCGTAGCTTGTAGTTTGGTTGCCGTCAAAAGCGGTCGCCCCGCCCGGCCAGCTGCCGGCCTGCTCGGACGGAGCCTTTACGTCGCCCCACAACCACAGGCCCATATGGCCGTATTGCTGATCGGCGCGCTGATAGTGGACTCGCAGCGAGCCGTCCGGGACCGGGCCGGGATCGGCTTGCGTTACGCCCTCTAGGCTCGCCGCGCGGACCGGCTGAATATACGCGAAATTGCCCGCCATAAATACCGCTGCCATAAGCACCGCCACTACGGATGCCGTAAACGCCTTAAAACGTCTTGCCATTTTGACCATCTCCTTTTATTCCGCACCTATATACCGGTTGTACGCTTCGGTACGGATCTTCATCTCCTCGAAAGTGTATTTTAGCCTGTGAATCCAAATGTTGTAAGTAATTTTGGACACCTTCAGTATAAATGGTTGGGGCCGTAAAAATCATAATGCAATTCAGACCTTCGTTTGCACTTTCCGGACTTTTCCCGCAAACCGCATGGACTCACGTATTCTTTTTTCGGCCAAAGGTTTTATAATAGGGTTAAACCTCCGTAAAAGCGCATTCATTTAATAAGTTGAACCAGAGAATAGTCAGGAAAAAGGCAAAAGGGTGAAATGATTCTGAAGAAGAAAGTCCTAGAAATCTGGGAGCAACAGCGATCGTAAGAACATTTCACCCGGCTGCCTCCATCCGAATAATTAATCGTTCAACTTATATAATTGATGTGCGCGGGAAAGGATGCGGCGCTAGGAAGCCATGGCCAAACCAACGGAAAACAAACAGTATCCGCTCCGGCATTACGTGAACATCATGTTTCTGATTTCCTTCATCGTTCTTATCCTGGACTTTGCCATCAGCATTTCCGCGATCTCGATCGTCAAGCAGCAGGCCACGAGGTATTTGCAGGATACGGCCGGCTTGTACCTGGACCGCATCAACCATGACTTTGCCTACATCAATCACTATACCGGGTGGACGCTGGCCAACGACGAAAGCTTGAAGGCGATGACTACGAGCCCGATGAACAGCCGGGAGTTTTTCGAGGCGAACGAAAATCTGCATAAACGGTTTACCGAGCTGCAAAAAAATTACGGACAGGAATACAATTTTTTCGTGTATTTAAAGAAGCAGTCGTTTTTTCTCAATTGCGCCCCGATCAGTATCTCCTATTCGGATTACCAGGCGCTGAAGGAACAGATTATCGCCAACGCCAGGCAGGATCGGAACGTTTATGAAAAGCTCTATTCCAAATGGACGCCGGTTCGGGTCAACGGTAAGTTTTACATTACGAACATCGTGCCTTATTACGACAGCTACATGATCAGCCTGGTTTCCGCAGATAACCTGATCCGCCCCCTGCGCGAGATAAATCTCGGGGAGAACGGCTTCGTGTCTCTGATCGCCGAGAACGGACAGAGCATCACCAGTCCGGTTTCCAACAGGGGCCAGGTGCTGAACGATGTTCCGCAGGCCTCTTCCTCCCCGGGCCTGTTCCAGGCCGGAACGACGGTGAATGGGCAGTTCACGAACGCTACTTTTCACGTCAAGCTGGTCATCCAGTTCGGAACCTTTGAAAAAATCATGATCGCCCAGCTATTGATCCTGCTTTTGGCCGTGATCATCACCTGCAGCCTGGGATTCATTCTGCTGTATTTCCGGAACAAGGTGCTGCGGCCGATCAAAAAATTTTCCTATAACCTGGCGTTTTGGACGGAAGACGGCGAACCGCTGGAGTTTCAGGGCAGCAAAATCATTGAGCTGGAGAAAGCGAACAAGCAGTTTTTAAACCTGATCGGGCAGATCAAAAAATTCAAAATCGACCTGTACGAACGGGAGTTGGAAAAGCAGCGGATTCAGCTCGATTATATGAAGCTGCAGATCAAGCCGCACTTTTTCTTGAATTGCCTGACGTCCATCTACAGCATGGCGCAAATGCAAATGCACGAGGAGATCGAACGGATGGCGCTGTCGACCGCGAAGTATTTCCGCTACATCTTCCAAAACGACGGGGACTTCGTCAAGCTGGAGGACGAAATCGAGCATGTGCGGATTTATCTCGAGATCCAAAAGCACCGTTATCAAAATGCCCTGGCCTACCGGATCGAACAGGAGGAAAATTTGACGGAAGCTGAAATTCCGCCGCTCGTTCTGCAGACATTCGTGGAGAACGCGGTCAAATATGCGGTGTCCCGGGTTGCGGAAGCGCGGATCGAGCTTGCCGCCGGCCTGCAGCTGGACGCCGGGGAAGAGCGCCTCGTGATTCGCATCTCCGATACCGGGCCCGGGTTCCCGCCGGATATTTTGGAGAAATTGCAAAGCGGGGTTCCCCTGGATCAAACTGCGGGTACCCGTATCGGGATCATGAATACGCTGCAGAGATTGGATTCCCTTTACGATAAACAAGCGGCAGTATCGTTCTTCAACAAGGAGGACGGCGGCGCCTGCGTAATCTTATCCCTCCCGGCGAACGTGGCGGCGGGAACGAACAGGAGTGTGGCCTTATGAACGCATTGGTTGTGGACGACGACTATTATGTCGTTACCGCGTTGGAGAAGAAAATCGACTGGAAGCTGCTGGGCATCGAAAACGTGTATACGGCAAACAACGTGGCCCAGGCGCGGGAAATTTTGCAAGAGCACCCGGTGCAAATCCTCATTTCCGACATCGAAATGCCGCAGGGCAGCGGGCTGGAGCTGCTGGCGTGGATCCGGGAGGAGCAGTACGCCGTTCAGGCCATTTTTCTGACCAACTACGCCGACTTCAACTATGCGCAAAAAGCGATCGAACTACAGAGCTTCGAATATTTTCTCAAGCCGATCGAGTTCGACAAGCTGATGCTGATCATTCAGAAGGCGGCGGCCCGGGCCAAGGAGCAGCAGAGCCAGGAAAAAGCGATTCAGGAGGGATACTTCTGGCAGAAAAACCAGGCCAAAATCGTCGAGTATTTCTGGCGCAAGCTGGTGAGCTCAAGCGTGCCCGCGCCCGTCAAGCCGGCGGCCGTGGCCCAGGCGATGGAGGAGCAGCATCTTTTCTACCGCATGACCGATCTCTTTCAGCCGGTGCTGATCCAGCTGTTTCCCTTTAGCGGCAGCATGGGCCGGGAAGAGAAAGGGCTGTTCGATTTCGCCCTGCTTAATGTGCTGTATGAGCTGCTGCAGGATGACTCGCGTTTTTCCGTTGAAACTATTTTGGAATATAAAGATTACAACTGGATCGCTATTCTGAAATGGAACCGGCCGCCGGAATCGGTGGTGCTGGAGCGGTTGTGCGCTTCTTTGATTCAACGGGCCGGCCAATATCTGAAATGCGACGCTTGCTGCTGCCTCGGGTTGTCCGGTAAGCTGGAAGACATCGGCCCGGTCCTGCATCAGCTTCTGGCGATGAACGAAAATCTGACCAAAACCCGCAATCAAATCTACCTGGCCGAACGCGATTATGCGCCAAGCAGGCCGGAATATGCTCCGCCGGATTTAACGCGTTTGGAGCAGCTGCTTGACCAAAATGATCCCGCCGCGTTTCTGGAGGAAACGTCCCGGTATCTCCGGGACCGGCTGAATCACAGGAAGCTGGACACCGCCAGCCTGAGTTTGTTCCGGCTCGATATCGTGCAGCTGGTGTATGCTTTTCTTAAGATGAAAGGCATCGAAGCGCATAAATTGTACGCCGGGCGGGCCAATGATCAATTGCTGGCGCAATCCCTGCACTCGCTTGAGGATATGGAGGAATATGTGAAGTATTTGGTCAACACCGCCATGGCCTACCGCAATTTCGCCGCCGAGCCGAAAACCGTGGCCGAGGAAATCAAGCAGTATATTCACGCCCATTACGGGGATGAGCTGACCCGGAGCGACCTGGCGGAAGTCGTCTACCTTAACCCGGATTACCTGGCCCGGCTGTTCAAGAAAGAAACGGGCGTTTCGCTGGGAAGCTACATCATCCAGGTCCGCATCTCGGCAGCCAAGCAGCTGCTCAAAACGACCAATCTGTCCGTTTATGCGGTGGCGAACAAGGTGGGCTACGCCAACTACTCGTATTTTTCCAAGCTGTTTAAGCAAGAGGTGGGAGTTACGCCAAATGAGTACAAGAAGAAGCCCCGGGGTTCGGAGCTGCAAGCGGCGGCGGAGCGGGGGTGATGTGCGCGCAAGAAACGTCTACCGGCGTACTTTCAAGGAAGCCGGGCAAGGGCGCTTGACAGGGAGGGCCGGTAAGCGATCGTGGCAAGAAATATCGGCAGATCAATATCCCCTGTCCGGACGCTTTGCACGATTATCCCATTTGATCCGGAAGCAGAGAGGAAGATAAATTCAGGAGAAGAAAATAGGTTTGGGAGCAGCAGACATGTTCGAGATCATTAGTTCGAGATCGTTAGTTCCAGATCGTTAGTTCCCAGATCGTTAGACAAGTTTGTGAGAAGGAGGTTTGGAGAAGTGAAGCAGACCTGACGGGAGGAATGGGACAGGACACCGGGAAAAATGAAAGGGCCGGATTACCCCCCCTCTCCCCCCTGAACAAGAGGGATAATCGTGCAAAGCAGCATGCAGGGATACCAAGACACGAACGCTATACAAAGCTATACAATGAAAATTTAGAGAAAATGAAATGCACTTTTGCTTTTGATCCGGTTAAGCCATCCCCATTTCCCGGTTGATACGCGTAACAAAAGCAGCTATCGACGTACTCTGGGCGTTTAGTTGTAATATAAGTTTTAATTGTATTTCCTGCAATTACATCCAACATTTTCGGCACTTCTCCGGATTGGACAACTTTAATTGCAGGATTTGCACTTAAGCAAGTGTTTGGCTACATATCCGGATAAGTAAATGTATATTTTACAACGATTCGCCTAGTTTTCGGCCATGGCTGGTTTATTTCGCACAATTCCAGCATATTCCTTGTACTCACAAATACAAAACCCACCCCTCGGTTCGGAAACCTTGGAGTGGGTTTTGACTTGCTATACTTCAAATGTGCTTTCAAAGTAGGGGCCTCTGACTTGATCCGCGTAGTTTTTAATCACTTTCCGGATGGGAGCGGGCAAAAGATGATGTAATTCCATTTCATCGATAGGAATCCAATAAAATTCCAAATGTTTTTCCTGCGATACCGGGTTCTTTGTATGATCTGCGCCTTCCAGGTCGGTTATAAACAGGTGATTGATTTCTTGGTGATAGACCCCTTGGTCTTCATAGCCGGCTTCTACCGCTCCAATATATTGTCTCACTTCACATGTTAATCCCAATTCTTCATGGATTTCTCTGGATAAGGTCTTTCTGATTCCTTCCCGAAATTCAACATGCCCTCCCGGCAAAAAAGTATTATTCATCCCGATACAATGAGCAACTAGCAAATAATTATGGGATAAGATAATTCCTCTCGCTAACACATGGTATTTTTCAGCTTCACCCATGTTCATCCCGCCTCATCCCTTCCAGGGTTAATTTAGAAATGAATCCGCAGAACCGTTTCCTCCAGCGAACCTTGAGCGATATCGATTTGTTCGATGCTCTTGACGGCCTCTTGTCCTGCGGGAACGACAACGGGCGTAATGACGGAGTATCCCTCCCGACGGATCAAATCGATATCGAACTCAAGCAGCTGCTGTCCTTTTTTCACCCGATCGCCGCTCTTTACATGGGCTTTAAATCCTTCTCCTTTCAGCGCAACGGTATTCATCCCGACATGAATTAACAGTTGAACTCCGGATTCATGCTCAAGCAAAACGGCATGTTTGCTTTTCTCCATGATATGGGCGATTTTGCCCGCAAATGGAGCGGCAACCTTGCCCGAATCGGGAAGAATGGCGAACCCTTCGCCCATCGCTTTGCTGGAAAAAGCTTCATCCTCCACTTGATCCAAAGGTATGATTTTCCCCGGCAGAGGGGATGGAATATCCAGGTACGGCAGGTTTTCCTCTTTTTTCTTGCGTTTAAAAAACATCTGTTTTACCTCCTGATCTAATCTATGAATCTGAGTTATACTTGAGGGGAAATCAACAGCCTTGATTCATGCGTTTAGGAGGAGCCCTTCATGAACAAGAAAGAATTTGTCATTAACGATTTGCTGAGCAAAATATACCAAAACTATTTTCCCGATTGGAAACTGCCAACCGAGCGGGAGCTGGCGGCACAATACAACGTTTCCAGATATACGATCCAAGAAGCGATCAAAAAACTAAAAGACATGGGCATGGTGAATGTCATTCAAGGTTCGGGTATTTTTTTGAATAAAAATCTGCAAACCAGTCCGTTAATTTACAATTCTTTGACCGAAAACCCCTACTCTAGTATAAAATCCAAAGTCATCGAATTGCAAAAACAACCGGCAGTCCCGAAGATCAGCAGATTTTTGGGATTCCCGGCAACTTATTTATCTGGTATTATATTACAATGTCGAGAGCCCCTTCACTAAAATCCCAAGCTCTCACCGACAAGAATAATCTTTATTCTTCCGGCAATCTTGCACATTCTCGTTTGGACAATGTAAGAACACAGGCAATCATCCGTTTTGCAATCTCCGCAAGCGCCATTGATAAGACAGGGTGTTTTTTGTGACGAATGTAAAAATGGGCTGGACGAGCACGAGCAGCGGTATACATTGATGGGGGCCGCATATGTTCTGGCTCTAATAACCGCATCTTCGGCGGTTTTACAGATCTTATTCATCCCGACGATGGCAATAACACTTTTCGGCCCAAAAGTAATTGCCGCTGTTCGATTGCCCACACTGTCTATATTGACCAATATGCCATCTTCGCTAACTGCGTTGAAACTTGTCAAATAAGTATCACACAAGAGAGATTGGCGCATGAGGTCATAACGTTCATCCATTGTTTGTGCTTTATCACGATCAATGATTGTATAGTTGCCCTGACGTACTAGATTAAGCAGTCCGATTTCCTCAAGCGTGACTGACCCACCCCATGATACCGAAGAATGTTCCGGAATGAATGATAGTGCCTTTTCTACGGCTTCTATAGCGTTATCACAGTAATGAGCCTCAAACTTTCTGCTTTGCAGATTTTTAATAACCTTTGATACTAAAAACCGATTTCTCGCTCTTATTGCATTTTCTTTTTCTTGCATTGTTATTCCTCCATTCTGACGTTAGAGAAGGTGACTAAACTTCTTATTTATTCAAGACTAATATAGTATGATAGAAAGAAAAAGAATGTTGCACGTGCAACGTGGAGCCTCTCATGAACAACTTTGATTCCCTATGTCAATCACGCTTATTTTCGGGGATTTCCCCAAATGATATTCCCCCAATGCTCAAATGTCTGTCAGCCACACGGAAAAAATATGCAAAAAACGAGATGGTTGTCCGTGAGGGTGATGTAGTTGATGATGTCGGTATCATATTGCAGGGTGTCGCTCAAAGTACGAAATTGAGCATCACGGGAAAACAAATTATTGTATCCCTTCATTATCCGGGCGGATATACTGCTGTTTTAACAGCGGCTAACCGTGGAAGAAGATGCCCTATGTCAATACAGGCATTGGAGCCGCTTGAGGTTCTATTTATTCCTGTCAAAAAAATATTGAGCCGTTGTACGAAGCTTTGTGTAGCACACGAACAATTACTTGGCAATCTTTTTGATAGTATTGCAGAGCGCGCATTGGAGTTGCATGATCGAAATGACTGCCTAATTATGCCCACTATTCGCGACAAAGTATGGACCTATTTAACAAAGGTCAGCCGTGAGGCCGGAACACAGATCTTTACCATCCCTTTCAATAGGGAAGCGATGGCCGAGTATCTTGATGTTGACCGCAGCGCCTTATCCAGAGAGCTTGCATGGATGAAGCGGGATGGCTTGATTGATTTTTATAGAAACGAATTTAGGCTATTACAACATAATTAATAAGTAGATAAGTTTATTGCGAAATGTGAAACCAAGAAGTTTCTGCTAAACGGCGAGCAGGGTGGGCACTTGTTGGGCATGTCTTTTTCAGGCTATATTCCAATTTCAAATATCCCCCAAATATACATTTCTCCATCTATTGGCTGTCTGTCTTGTTATTTTTAGTGTCCAGTTGCTTCCTTATGAACCCTGCCCATTGTGGCTGCGGTTGGACTCCAGTTGGACTGCGGTGGATGTTGCTTGATCGCTTAACATGCAAAAACCGGACACCTTCGTCCGGTTTTTTTGCATGTTAGCCCCGGTGGACCATGGAGCGGATGACAGGCTACCTAAAGGGCAGATCTGCACACTATCCAATTTCTTTTCTTAAAAAATATCTTTTTGTTCCTTCAGGAAATCCTTCCAGGGTGCCGAATATTTCATATCCATGTTTCACATAAAAATCCGGGGCTTGAAAATTCCATGTGTCCAGATGAACAAGTTTACATCCTTTCGCCTGTGCTTGAGATTCTATTTCATGTAATAATCTTGAGCCGTATCTTTCAGTTTCCATACTTGTCTCCCCCAGTGTCTGTCATCCTAATCCCCATTTGCAGAAACCAAACGTCTTAATGGATGACAATGGGGCGCGTTATTTTCGCAAAATTCAACCATACGGCGGTATTTCTCCAGTTCATTTCTCTGTTGATATCCATTCATTAACCCCCATGCGGCAATCAAAGCGGGAATAAGCGGCAGCTTCTGCTGCTTTGCTTCCAAACTATGTATCATTTCGTCATGACATATCCCGGCCAGGATCTGGCCGATCTGTATGTACGCCTCATAGGTGTCGATACTTTTTTGTGCTCCCGGAAACGCTGATGTCGTAGCCAACGCTCTCGCTTGACGGGCTTCGGAAAGCCCTAAATGAATGTTGCCGCTAAACAAGTGAATTAAACTCTTGATACTCCAGTCCAAAGCTTGAAACATCGGCTCTTTGGAGGCCCAATCCACCCTGCTCATCACGTCTTCGGCCGGCTTGTATTCTCCGTATATTACATAGGAGATAGCCGTATTGTAAGCCATCAAACACTCCGCTGTTTTCTTTTGCGAAATGGAAGATTTCAATGGTTTTACGATCGTGTCTATCAACCTGGATGGATCTTCATGCTGAAGCGCTTTGGCCACACCATTTTTACTCCTAATTTTAAGTACCATAAATACAATAGCGACAACAACGGGAATCAGGATAAAACCAAAATTTCCGCTTGCAAAAATACTATAGATGGTTAGCAAGCCGAAGATAATTGCCGGAATCCACAGCTTGATCAGATATTTATCATTTGGTTTCAAATCTTAATTCTCCTCATTAAGGTTTATTGACATCATTCCAGCGTCAGTATCAAATCTCCATCCGCAAACGGATCATATCCCTGCACTGGATCCCGTTTTCATAAATCTCTTCATCATAATGTCTTACAAAAAAATCGTGATCCACCCCAACGATCCGAAAACCGCACTTCTGATACAAGGCCAGCTGTGAAACACTTGAATTGCCCGTGCCGATCTCAACCGTTTTGATGTTCATCTCTTTGGCGATTTGTATGGCGTGCGACAACAATTTTTTACCTAGTCCCTGACCTTGATAGTCCTCTTTCACTGCGATATTTACAATTTCAATCGTATCCGGCCGGGTTCTTAAAAGAACGAATACACCAACTGCCTCATCTTCCAATGAAGCCGTGTAACAAGTGCCTCTTGATAAATAATCATCAACTATCGCTTTAGATGGATCTGCGAGCAACAATAAATCATAGGGCGCGGAAAATTTATCTGACAGTTTTTCAATGTATACTTCCATAATATCCTCCTTCTATTGCCATTTCATTTCACTTGCCGTCTTATTCCAAATTCCGAATCCCTCGGAATACTTCTTTTCAATAAACATGGGCAGCCTTTCTCTAAACCCTTCCGCAAGGGGAAGTGAGGGCAACTCTTTAATATCCACCCAACTTAATTGACCCTCTTCCGTTTCAGCCAATAAATCGCCGCTATACTTCTCCGTTCGATAACAAAACACCAGGTACTTATCGCCGGTTTCATCATCAAACCAATGAATGATTCCGCATAGCTCCAAATCACTGATCGCTAACCCTGTTTCTTCTTTGATTTCTCTGATTGTAGAATCTATAATACTTTCGCCGTCTTCGATATGTCCGCCCGGAAAAGCTATCCCCTTCCATGACTTAACTCTATTCTGTACTAAAACCTTGCCGGTATCTTTATCGTAAATCATGCACATATTTGTCAATTCAACCTTTGACAATTTCGTCATCTCCTAAAGAATGCTCGCAAAATCACTTATTTTTCAATTTATTCTTTCCAAATGAGGCTTCCTAAAATTTGATCAACGGTTTCTTCGGGTGTTAAGTCAGAGGAATCCAACCACATTCCGATTCGCGGAGTTTCCTTCCGCAGTACGTTATCTAATCCTTCTACGGTCCAAATTCCATATCCTTTCTTCGTTCGCGCAGCTTCCCTTTGTGCCACAACTGATTTATTGGGACAAAGAACAACCACATCCAAAGGACGATTACGGACAAATGATATAAACTCTTGCAGCATCGGGCCAATGACAACATCTTGAACAATCACCGTAAACCCTGCTTCAAAATAAAGATCGGCAGCTTGGGCCGTTAGCTTATGCCGGAGCAGCAATTGTT
Organism: Paenibacillus sp. FSL R5-0527; assembly: GCF_038008055.1. Classification (NCBI taxonomy): domain Bacteria; kingdom Bacillati; phylum Bacillota; class Bacilli; order Caryophanales; family Paenibacillaceae; genus Paenibacillus; species Paenibacillus sp. FSL R5-0527. The sequence goes on from NZ_JBBOYI010000001.1 coordinate 6,445,838, forward strand.
CTATTTCGCCTTCTTCCGGGTTCGGCGTTACCTCAGTGCGGTTATTGACAATCATTTTTCGAAAAATATCCCCGCGCAAATGGACCGACTTCTCAAACCGTTCAGCAAGCAATTGAGCCACCGTCGATTTGCCGCTCGCCATAACCCCCGTAATTAAAATGATCCGAGGATGTTCCGTTATCATATGCAACGTTCCCCTCTTTCTTTTTTAGATTTATGCAATAGCGTCATCTTATTTCACTTTCATGAATAACGCCGAACATTCCCGTCATTCCGTCATGTTTATGGAAGCCATATTTATTGTAGAATGGCTCTTTTCCTTGCGAGGCAAATAAGCCTACAAATGATTTGTCCGGCGCATTTTCCTGCAAGTATTCCGTAATGGCTGCCATGATCCTATTTCCGACACCATTGTTCTGATGTTTTGGCATGACCGCTATGTCTTGAATATAAAAATATACCTTGTAATATATTCTTTGCTCATGGCGATCTCCTTTAATTCTTACTCCCACACCTGATCTAGCTTGTTTGAATAAAATTGAATGGCTCTCTTATAAGTTTGAATCCCCTTATCGCAGCTTGTTTCAGCCAATAAGCTTAATAAAATTTCCATTGCAGCACTGTGGTCGTTAAGATTGTATTTAACCATTGCCAGGAAGACTTGATACTCTTTTGATTCCGGATATTCTTTTATCGCTTCTTCAAATATTTTCTCGGACTGTTGGTACATTCCCAGTGTTCGATACGTACTTCCCAAACCCAATAATGCTCCTTGTCTTTCCTCTCCTTGGAGTCCCAACTCCAATGCTTTCTGGTAAAACGGAACCGCTTCCCTTTCCTGTCCCGCAGCATCATGTACCCAAGCACACTGGTACCACACGAATGGATTCTTGGGATCTTGCGCTACTAAATCGAGCAGCAACGATTTGGCTTGTTCCAACTTTCCGCTTTGCCTGAGTTCTATAGCTTTTTCCAACTCTTTCATTGAATGTTCATCCTCTATGAGTATTTTCCCCTTTAGTTCTTCATATGCTTCTTTCAACCATGGTTTGAAGTAAATTCATCTAATGCCCCCTTTCTTCTTGATGAGAACTGAATTCGTCCGGCAAGTTCAAACAATTGTTGCACAGTATCCTGTTTCTTTGCCTTTTTTCACCGCTTCGACATAGCCATTAAAGTAAAAAGGGATATTATCTTCCGTTCCATTTAGAATTCTTCCCTTCACTTTATCAAAAGCTAATAATGAAATTGAAAAATCCGGTTCGCCGGTAATTAGAATCGGTTGTTTTCGGTCTTGCACCCAATAGTATTTCCCGCCATAGCTCCTTCTGGCAACTTCAAAAATATAACATCCTACCATAGAAGAGATTGAATCCAAATGGTCTTCATCCAATTCAAAATCGCATAGTTCATCAAGAAGATCATCTACATCATGTAGGCTTTCAATACTAAAATCAAAGTTTCCCTTATCCGCAAAATTTTTGGTGAAGCTTTCTGCTGTTGAAAGTATGTCTTGCTCTAATGTAGTTGGCATAAGTTCTCCTTTTCACATACCGTTCTTCTTAATGTACTTATGTATTATTTCTTCATCCCTGACAAATTTCTGAACGGTCCGTGACTCGATTCAAAATAATGATATAAGAACAACTCCACCCGGTTCCTCAATTCCATATTCGCTTTACTTCCATTAAACTTCCCTCTTCAAATTCCATCCGGTATATATCCGGTTTCGTTGTGCTTAATAAAAAATCGAAATCGTACTTACTGTCAAAATATCTCATCATTAATGTCATGACCAATCCATGTGTACCTACAACGATCTTCTTTCCTTGATTTTCCTCTACTATCTTCTTCAAAACACCAATAGCCCGGTTCATACACATCGCACTGGACTCTCCTCCAGGCAATGAATAGTCGGGATCACCAATCATCTTATTTACTTCGGGATATAATTCCTGATCAGTCATTATCCGATTTTCGTTTGAAAATTCCAATTCCCTTAACTCTTCAAAAAGTAATATTTCTTTATCATAACACTCCGCTAATTCCTCGATGGTTAACACGGCTCTCCTATAAGGACTTGATACAAATACATTTATTCCTTCATTTTTAAGTATTTCCGTGATTCTTTTTGCATCAGACCATCCTTTGTCCGTCAGCCCGCGAGTTCTCTCATTATTTTCCGTTTTCGGGGACTCTCCGTGTCTCACCATATAAACATATGTTTTCATACAACCTCCTAAAAGCGTAAAGCCGCCAGCTCTTATAGCAGCAAAATACCCAACTCTAGATAGCTCTTACTTTGGGCTGGGTCGTTTGATGTCTAAACTACAGTTTCCTTATAAATTCAAATTCAATGATTTTAGAGATTCTTTGTCAGTATTACTTCAAGAGGTTGGGTTTCAAGGATTAAACATCCGGCATCACGATATCCAATCTTCCTGTAAAAATGTTGTGCTTCTTCATCGGACTGCGTTGACGTCATCACCAGTTTAAATCCTCTTTGACGCATATTTTCTTCCCAATGCAATACAATTTTCTTACCGATTCCTTGCCCTCTATATTCTTCTTCGATCCATAACATATTCATAAAAGGAATGTTATCCCAAAAGTAGCCGTATCTCATCCACCCAATTTCTCGTTCCAACTCCTTTAGTATAAAAATCTCCTTTTCTTTAATCTTTGTTCTCACAAGTGATTCAGGAATATGCTTATCTTTATCAACAATGTACTTGTAATCCTTTTCCGTTGCAATTTCTATATTCACAGTGCACCCTCCTGCGTCAGAATTCGACAGGGCCTATCCCCATTACCTTCTTATCCCGCTTATTGATTATTGTAATCCACCAAAATAGCACGAGAAATAACCGCAATAAAGGTGCCGCCGATGACGATGCTTAAACCAGGCTCAAGCCTTTCAATCGTTAATCACAATTAATTTCTTCATGACTTCCCCTTAACTTACCCTTCAAGAAAAATGTTTTCTATATCCTTCAACCTTTTCATCTTTAAATCCTAATCTCTCATAAAAAGCATGCGCTTCCTTTCTATGTCCGCCAGACACAAAAATTATATAATAACAGTTTCTTTCCTTAGCTATTGTTTCAATATTGGTCATTAATTTTTTTCCGATTCCTTGTTTACGAACTCGACCGGAAACCACGACATTCTCGATTACCATAAAAGGTCTGCATTCCCCTACAGTATCCTGACAAATAATCCCCATTACCGAACCTACTAATTCATTATCTTTAAAAGCCCCAAGTATATAATAGTTATCGTTACTTTTAATGCTTTCAAATGCTTCAAGCAATTTCCCAAAATTTGTCTGTCTATCAATAAGTTCCTCGTAGAGCATACACAAATCCTTTAAGTCATCTCTTGTGATTTGTCTTATTGTTATCATTGAATCAGTCCCTTCTTCCTGATTATACCATTCTAAGTAGCAGGTCTAGATTAAAAAAATTCAAAGAGCAGCCCTCATCAGAGAGCTGCTCTTTGTTGATCATCATAACAGAAATCAGTTATAAGTGCACCAATAAACTTTGCCCGCCTGATCTTTTATTTCAGAAGTTTCCGTTAAAATCATCCTAATATCAATATCGTTTCTGCCAATAAACTTGTTTTCATCCACATCATAATACTGATAAAAAGTTACTTTATATGTCCCGTTGTTGATATTTATTTGATTTTTCGTGCAATTATGATCCGGGACCTGTTCATCTTCAAATTGCGCCGACATCGTTAAACAATCATAATCCACGATATACAGTTTGTTGTCTGTTACTTTAATGTATCCTTCGGCCTTCCTGAAGCACTCTTCCTCCGTTGTTTCCGGACCTATGATTACATCTATATTCCAAGAATGTTCAATTCCTTCGTTTGTCATTTGGTAAACTAATATGTTTTCGTTTAACATTTCACTACTAAAATGCTGTAGCAGTTCAACCAGTTCCCAGTCTTCATTAACAAAAGACCTGTATTCCTCAGCGTTAACTAACCCTATAAAATTTGTATCACCGTACTCTAAGTAAATATTCATAAAGGGCCCCCTCCCTAGTTCTTTGATTTTTAATGCTCAAATGCTCAAATCACCGATGGGCAAGAATATTTACTAATTTCCCAAACGGGTCTCGAACATAAAATCGCCTAACCCCCCAAGGTTCATCCGCAGGCCCGTACTCTATTGGAAATCCAGATTCCTTCATTCGTTTATATGCAAAATCAACATCATCAACTTCAATAGATAAGTCAGGTGTAGGAGTCTTAGAACCTCCCTCTGAAGCAAAAGAAATTTGTACTTTCATTGCTTCATCAGATCCGTATGTTGCAATCCACCCCTGATCCATTAATAAATTTAGTCCCAACACTTCCTGGTAAAAGTATTTAGCTTTTTCAATCTGCTCTGTATGGATGTTGGTCACTATTCTTTTGACTATCATCATCATTAGCCTCCATTTACATTTATAAGCTTCTTAAATAGTCTGTAGTCCCTGTTAATTCCGACCATCTTGCCGAAAGAAATTTCTCATAGTTTGAGAAGCAACTGTGTTATTTCATTATATTCCAAAGTGTATAACACATTGATTAGTTTCTAAGGCAGTTTCTATTACCTCTATTAAATTGGTTAAAGATTCGATTAATTCATTTCGCGTAACTGATATCTTTTCGTAGCGCCCTTTATCTGACCCTGCTTCCCAACCGTAATTTCCGGTAATAATAAACTCTGGAGGAGCGTTCAAAAAAAGTTCCTTCCAAGATGAAATAATATTCCTAAAAGTATTCAGACTCTCTTTATCCCGGATTATCGTATATCCATATACATCCAATCCAAATCCATGAAAAGCATCACTCGGCCCCCTAGATTTAATCCATGCGAGAGTATCACTAATATAATTAATAAAATCATCATTTATTGAAACCTGAGGCAAAACTTCAATTCCATTAATAACAATTTTGTTTTTATCCCATATCACATTTTCTAAAGGTGCTCGTTCATCCCCAACTATAAATTCATGATACGGCATGAAATTATTCCTCCTTTCAGATTATTAATTCTCGTAATCTTATTCTTGTACAAACCAATTCTTCATTAAATAATTCATTAAACGAGTCCTTTAAAGATCGATCCAAAGCAATCCCGTTACCATATCTTCTCGTTTAATAAAAAAGACAGTCCCTCTCCATGAGTTCTGTCTAGTCATATTGCCATACAAGCTGCCCTTTTCTTATTTTTGCCGCATATATGATTTGCCCTGTGTGATAATGAATCTCTCTAACCATCGCTATCATTAGGTTAAGCGCGGTTGTTTCATTATTTACTTGGCTATATGTAAGGGGCGGACGGTTGATAAAGGGTTGAGACAATAACAATTCCGGGTTCGAGCCTAAGTGTTCGAGATATTGAATGATTATATCGAAGGCTTCCTTTGTCTTGTTATAGGCTTCCTCAATGGACATGGTTAACCCGCGTTCAAATTCCTTATCCCGGTCCCTTGTATCAGGAATATCAAAAAAGATGGTTTCAATTCGTGAGTGAACACAACCCCGAATATGAGCAACCAAATTCGCAATACTATTGCTTTCCAAGTTCGGTGACCAATTAATATCTTCTTCTGACAGTTGCGCAATCGCCTGAAGAGTCCATTTCTGTTCAGATTTAAATTTGACTAACATACTCTCGATCACTTCAGAAGCTATCTCCATTGTTACACCTCTTTTTAATATTCATGTTCCATAATTATACATCTGATCACTAAAGGAGAATAGCCCGATGCAAAGACTATATACTTTTGCATTTGATCCCAATGAGTTGTTTAGAAATGATTTGAAAATAAATTATGACTTTGGCTCTAAAGGTGGCTGTCTATAGCGTTTGTGTCTTGGTATCCCTGCATGCTGCTTTGCACGATTATCCCTCTTGTTCAGGGGGTGAGAGGGTGGGGGCTAATCACGGTCCTTTCATTTTTCGCGGTGTGTCTTGCCCCATTCCTTCCGTCAGGTCTGCTTCACTTCTCCTAAACCTCCTTCTCACAAACCTGTTTAACGATCTCGAACATGTCTGCTTCTCCCAAACCTATTCTCCTGAACTTACCCTCCTTCCTGCTTCCGGATCAAACGGGATAATTGTGCAAAGCGTCCGGACAGTGGATATTGATCTGATTATTAGGTTGAGCCATTAAATGTCCTTCAGCCGATTTTCCCAAAAATTTCAATGTTAGCTCGTCATATTCAAGGGACTTACTATACATCCCGCTACGCAATACCTCTAACGCGTCAGATTTACGCATGGCCAATTCATTTCACTGTCCGCCTGTAGGATATCTTTCGAATGGAGTACAGCGCAAAACAGGCTGCCTTGAACGGCAGCCTGTTCCTCCTCATCCCTATAATCGCCTGTTCTTTTGCAACTGTTTACCTGCCAATCACTCAGAAGGCCACGGTTTGCTGGCCTCCGGCTCGATTCCCCAGACAAGCTCCCCGTTTAGATAAAGCGTGATTTTATCCCATTCCGTGTAAGAAGTTTTCGCCGGGTCGAAGGAGTAATCGTTCGTTTTATCGAACGCGGAGCCGTCGCTATGGACAATCCGCAATTGAATATTGCCTGCCGTGGTATCGGGCCGGATCGTTCCCGCCGCCTCCAAAAAGCCGACCTCGACATATGCGCTCTTATCGGAACCCGCGTGTTGAACGACCGAAGCTTGTACATTTTCAATCCCGAACTGGGCCCAGTCGATCTTGGCCTCCACCGTCCCTGTCCCCTCCGCCGTAAAATAATAGCGAAGCTTCAGATCGCTTAAAGAAACGGGCGTTTTTCCCGTATTCCTGATATTGAACTGAGGCTGGATCTGCCGGTCGTTATCCGCGGTATCGGCGGAACGATACTGCAACGCAAGCTGAACCTGACTTGCGTCCGCCGCAGCGGGCGCAGCCTGAACCTGCGCGGAGTCCGGGCCCTCGCCCACACGGTTGCTGGCGCTCACAACGTAATAATAATCGTTCCGGTTGGCCAACCCCGTGTGCGTGAATGTCGCGGAAGTCAAATGATCGGCAACCGTCGTATACGGACCGCCGGGACTGGCCGCGCTTTTTACCGTTTAACCCGTCGCCCCTTCGGCCTCGTCCCAGCTGAGAATAACCCGCGAATCCGCCGCCACGGCGCTGAGCTCCGCAGGCTGCTCCGGTACGGACTTGTTGTGGACGTCAAAGGGAATTTTGAGCCGCATAACGGTCGAACCGGGCGTAAGCGTCAGAGTTTGTTTCACCGCCGCCGCATCGGGATAATCGACAATGATATCGTAGGTTCCCTGAAAGCCCCGGAACTTGAATTTCCCGTCCTTGCCGGTGGTTCCCTGAACGTTCGTCGTCCACTCATCCATCAGCTGCAGATACCGCCGCCCCGCCGCGTTCAAGGTCCAGTCTTCATTTACGATCGAAGCGGCCGCGCCCTTCCATTGCGAACCCGCCCAAAACCCCCACATCACAATTCCTTCGACCGCCGGATGGGCAAACGCCACCCGGTACATCGCTTCCAGATTGTCCGCCCTTACATTCTCGTTCGCGTTGACGGAATCGAACTCGGTGATCCAGATCGGGCGTTTCAATTCGGCCAATTTGTCCAATCTTCCCTTGACGAATACAGGGTTCACCGTGCCGTTAAAATGCCCCTGCGCGCCGATTCCGTCAATCGGAACACCTTGGTCGATCCATGCTTGGATTTCCTTGTTGTAATCCCTTTCCGGCGGGTATTCGATCAAATTGTAATCGTTGATAAAAAGCTTGGCGTCCGGGTCCAGCTCCCGGGTGCGGCTGTACATATAAGACCAGATGGATTCCCCCAGCCGGTCCTTGAAGAAACTGCCGTGGAACATCTCGTTGTTGACGTCCCAATGGACAAATTTGCCCTTGAAATGCGGCACGGCGCTGTTAAGACGGTTGTCGACCGCCGCTTTTAGCTCGGGACCCGTCAGACTTTTCACCCATTGCGGCTGAAATTGCTCCGCCTCCCAGAACAGGTTGTGCCCCCGAACCTTCAGCCCGTTTTGCGCCGCGAATTCCAGCAATTGATCGGCCTCCCGGTAGGAGACGTTCCCCGGACTGGATTCGTTCCACAGCCATTTGGACTCGTTCTCGAAGGTCACCCATTCAAAATGATGTTTCACAAAATCAGCGTACACGGGATCGGTCAGCGCCGTGCGGTTGATGGCGGTGCCGAAACCGAATTGATGCGTACGCTGAACCGCGCGCACGGTCGCGCCGGGCAGCGGTTTTCCGTTAAGACCGACGACCAGAATCTCCGCATTCCGCTTGCGCAGCCGCTCGATTTGCGCGTTGGCCGCTTTTTTCCAGTCTTTGGCCGGATTCACGGCCGCAGCTTCATTCGCCTTCGAACCCGGACCCGAATCCGCTCCCAGGGGGGAGCAGCCGTTAAGTTGCAGCAAAACCAAACAAAGCAGGACCGCTGCGATTAAGCTTTTTCTTGTCACCCGCTTTAGCCCCCCTGACCGCCTTATTTTTGCCTTCGCACTCAAAAAAACAGATTGTTGATTTTCCGCAAGATCCGCTTGGCCCCCTCGCCCTCCAAGCCCAACGAGTTCCCGAGCAGCTTCACGTATTCGTCCGCGGTGATCATAAAGCTCAGCTTCGTGCTCCACCAGCCATCGGGCCGGAATTGGCCGCTGACGTAATAGTCGTAAGATAGCCGAATCCCCTCCCCCCTAAACACTTGATCGAACAGGTATTTGGTTCTGCGGGAATGGTAATTGGACGTGACGACAATCGCGGAGCGGATATCCTTCTCCTTCATGATTTCTTTGACATACGCCGCGTTTTCCAGCGTGCTTTTCGCCCGGACTTCCTCCAGAACGCGGCCTTCAGGCAGCGAAAGCCGGGCCATTTCCTCCGCCATATCCCGGTCGTCCGCGTTGGAGACAATCAAAAAATCGGCCCCGTACCGCCGGTACAATTCCAGCCCCTTGGCCAAACGTCCCGTTTCGCCGCTTAGCACGACAATCGCTTGCGAGGCGGCCGGATTGGGGGTAATGACCAAACAACGGCCGGCGCACAGGAAGCCGCATAATCCCGCCAGGAGCAAGACAATGACGATGATCCCGAGTTTGCGTTTTTTCCTTGTATTGACGATAACAGCGGCTTGCGGCATAGACCGATCGGCTCCCATTTAGAATTGGAAATAAATGAATGGCGATGAATTTACCGGCATGAAGAACAAGATCCCCAGCAGGACGAAGAAAATAATGAACAGTCCCCGAAAGCTCCTGACATCGACTTGCGGATAGTCGCTTAGCTTCATGCCCGCGAAATGCGCGGCAATGACCAGCGCCAAGCATACTCCCCATAGCGGATAAAACCAGAAGACGCCGGGACTGCCGAAGCTGAACATCTTGGCCAGGATTTCTCCGCTTGTCGCGAAACTCGGCGAACGAAAGAACACCCAGGTGACGCAAACAAAAACAAACGTGACGACCCAGGAGCAAAAACGATAAACCCGGGACACGACGGCTTTCTTCTTTAAGACAAAATCAAAGTACGCTTTGTGAACGGCCAGCCCGATACCGTGCAGCAGGCCCCACACCACAAAATTCCAGCTGGCCCCGTGCCATAAGCCGCCCAACAGCATGACGATCGTCAAATTGATGTATTGCCGGAGCTTTCCTTTGCGGTTTCCGCCGAGGGAGAAATACAGGTACTCGCGCAGCCAGGTCGACAGCGAAATATGCCATCTCCGCCAAAATTCCGTAACATTCAGCGACAGGTACGGCATGTTGAAGTTGCGCGGAATCGTGAGTCCCATACATCTGGCCGACCCGATGGCCATATCGGAATAACCGGAGAAGTCGCAGTAAATTTGAACCGCATAGCCAAGCACGGCGCACCACACCGTAAGCGAGTCGTACATGCCCGGATCGGCGAACACCGGGTCGACAAAATGCGCGATGTTGTCGGCGATCACAACTTTTTTGACCACGCCGAAGATGAAGATTTGCATCCCGCTGACGACGTTGTCCCGCCGGATAACGATGTCTTTCTCCAGTTGCGGCAAAAAAAGCCGCGGCTTCAGAATCGGTCCCGCCACCAGATGCGGGAAAAACACGACCAGCAAGGAGAAGTCCCAGAACGAATGGGATTTGATCTCTTTGCGGTAAATATCGATCGTGTAGCTCATCACTTCAAAGGTCACAAAGGAGATGCCCACCGGCAGGATGATGTCCAGCAGGGGAAAGCCGAGCCCCCATTGATCCAGGAACACATTCGCCGATTCGACAAAAAAGTTGTAATACTTAAAGAAGCCCAGCACGCTCAGATTGGCGATCACGCTGATCGCCAGCCACAGCTTGCGCACCCGGTTATCGTCCGACCGGCTGATCATCGCGGACGCCGCGTGATTTATCAGCGTCATGGCGACGATCAAGGCCACAAAACGGTAATCCCAGAATGAATAAAAAAGGTAGCTGGCCCCGAGCAGCAGCATTTTTTTGTATTTATTTACGGGAATGACGCGGAGGAGAAACAGGATGATGGCAAAAAAGCCAAGATACTGTACGCTTGTAAAAATCATTTGATCAACTTCTCCCTAAAATAATCGACAAGCACATCGCTGGTAAGATCGTGACCGTAAGAGTTCATATGTCCCGTTCCATACTGCGTATTGGCAAATCCGTACGGTATTTTGTGCTGACGCTGGTACAAGCCGGCAAACGGGGCGCGCATATTGATCAAATCGACCTTCTGATCCTTCGCCGCCTGAACGACAAGCTGTTCAAAGTACCCTTGCTCGTTCAGATCGCCGCGAAAATCGAGCTCCGGCAGAAACAGCACCACCAGGTGCGGATATTTCAGCCGCAGCTCGGCCAGCATCCATTCCGTCAGCGCCAGATCCCCCGCGGGATCGCGGTTGTCCGCCGGCTCCACGGCTTCATCCGCCAACAGGTTCTGCAGCTTCTCCGACGCCACCCGCACGGCGGAAAACTCCAACAGGCGATACAAGCCCGCCAGTTTTGCCGCGACCGCGTTTCCGCTCCGGAAGCTCTCGTTAAAGACGGTCCGGTAACGGCCGTTCTCTTCGCCGATATAGAAATTGGCGCCGTCATTCTTGACATCCTTCAAATCGTTCTCATTGATTTGCACGACGACATAATCGGGATCGATCCGCTCGCGGTAATAATCCGCCAGATGAATATAGTAGGCGGGCGATCCCGAGCTTCTCCCGGCATCGAACGACTCGATCCGCCCGTTCCCGGCCTGCGCCCATTTGCGCTCGACCTGATAAGGAAACTTCACCGCGGTCATCACCTGATTCGCTTCCGTGAACGAATCCCCGATAAACAGAATGCGCCGCTCATCCGATGACTTCGCGCGCTTCGCCGATGCGTCGGGATACGGCCTGCCGATCGCCCCGTCGGCATAAATGCGCGTCCATCCGTAGCCTTCCTGCCCGTTGATATACGTCCCTTCATTGGCGATTTTGCCCAGCACGGGATCATACTTGTACCCGGTGGATCGAATGGTCGTAAGCTGCAGTATGCCCTCCCAGAGCAGCAAAGCCGCAAAAAACGCCGCCAGTGCCTTTACAACCCATTTCATCGCGCTCATCCTTTATTCCAAACCGCTCAATAGAGCCGGATAATCCGTTTGCTTCGTAAAGATGCCGATGCTGTTGATTTTGGCGGTGTTCGTGCCGGAAGCCACACCCACCCAAATCGATTTAATTTTGTCGTTCACATCGAAATACACCGGGACGGAGCTGTCGGCTCCCGATAAATACACGCCTCCGAAATTCTCCGAGTAGAAGAAGGAGTTTTTGCTTGTCCCTCTGATCCACGGCGCGGTTCGGCCATCCACTTGCCGCCCTTGGGCGTCGAAGCCTTTGACGGCGACGCGCCCGCCCATGTCATCGCTAGCTGCCCTTTTGATCACGAACTGCTTGACGGACGAGGTATCCAGTTTTACCCCCAGGGCCACACAGCCCCGGCCCAACGAGACAAATCCCCCATCCAAACCGATGCAATCGCCCGTGGTCGAGCTCAGCTCTTTCCCGTTTTCGTCCAGAAACGTCATGCCGCGAAAAGCCCGGGTTTGATTTTGCGCTGTGTAACGTTCCAACAAAGGAAAGGAGTAAGCCAGCTGAAATTGCGCCAAAAACTGATCGTTCACATCGCGCAGCACCTGGTTGCCGAACTCCGATACATCTTCGATCGCCGCGTCACCGTATGCGACGGAAATGACGTTATTGTTGCTGTTGTTCATCACCCGCGCCACATACGTCCCGTTGCCTTCATTTCTGACATATTCAAAACTGTTGTTCAGTCCGTGCTCGATCACGATCGGTATGCTTTCCGCTTTGGCGCTTGTCAAGCTCTTGTCGTTCAGCTCGAAGCTGGGTTTAAGAAAAACGTTGTTATTGTTGTTCAAGTAACTTCCGTCTTCGCTGGTGATGAGCACGCCGTAACGGCTCTCGCCCTCGTTCACATTCGACCACACGGCAAAGTTGCCGTTCAAGTAGATGTTTTCGTTGTTCCAGCCTTTAGCTCCGGAACCGTTCGTTTTATTCGTAATTTTCAGGCCGATTTTATTGGATGAGATCTTTCCGAGTTCCACTTTGTTGTAAACGAACCCTTTGCCGATGCCGGCGGTTTGCACCCCGATCGTAAAATTCTCGGCGTGGGCGACCTCGATCCGGGAATTGCTCGCATTGATGATCGAGATCCCGATCCCCGTTTCCTTGCCGTCCTTTTTCCAATCCGTGCTTGTACGCTTGATCACGGACAACCCGCTGTAAGTCGCGGTCGAAGTTTCGTCCTCGCTGCCAAGAACAAGAAAAGGCTTCGGCTCATTCCCCGTGTAAATCAGCGGAGCCTTCTGGATCACCGAAATATTGGCGGGGATTTCGATCGTTCCGGAAGAGGCGTACGCCGTCGCTTCGGGGAACAGCAGCGCGGTTTCCAGCCCGTCGTTTTTAAGGGCGGCCGCCCGGCTGACCGCTCTGACGATCCCTTTGTAATCGTCCGTCTTCCCGTCTCCCGCGGCGCCGAAATCGGCGACGTTCACGAGCGCCGATTTGCTCGCGGCGGCGGATACGACCGAACTTTCGGCGCGCTCGCCGAAATCACGGGCGTTTGGGGAGAAGAGATTTACAGGCTTGACCAGGCTGATGATCAACAATCCCGTCGTGATCAGAAGCAAGATGGCCAATAGAGATACCCGTCGATTTTTTCCAAACCACATGTTCATGCTTTACCTCTCTTCGCTCGTATTCTGGTTTTCGCCGAAACGCGAGACCACCCAACATAAACCGATGTAAGCGAACATTACCCGGTTTTGGTTCAAATCTCCCGATACGTTGGCATTCAAAAATAAATAAAGGAAGGTCATCGAGGTGACCAAAGTAAGATGATCGCGGGCTTTGCCGATCACCGCCTTAACGGCCGCCGCGAAGGCTGCGGAGGCTACGGCGCAGAACAACACAACCCCCGCGAAGCCGAGCTCGCTCCATAATTCAAAAAAGATATTGTGCGGGTAGTTGGAAACATCCTCCCCGGCGTAATAAATCGTGAAGCTTCCGATGCCATGTCCGGCCCAGAAGGCGTGCCGGATCATATCAAAGGCGATTTTGAACCGGTCCACCCGGCCTTCCGCGGAATGCCCGCCTCCGGATTCGGTGAACAGCACCGACATTCTGTAGATAAAGGTGTCCAGAAATCCCGAGGCCATGAGCGGCACAAGAATGATGGAGAATATCGCCAGCACGGCGAGCAAGTATCCGGTGCCTTTGCGGGCGCTGAGCCTGCCTTCCTTCAGCCGGAAGGAAATCGCCGCGATGAGGAGAATCACCGCCGCCAGGGAAAGCAGCGGCATTCTCGCGCCGCTGATGCATAACGATACGATCGTGATCAGGAGCAAGATAACGGCGGGCGTCTTGGCCGGAGCCTTCAGCTTCGGATGGTAGAGAAAGCCGCAGATCAAAGCGAGAACGGCGATTCCGTTCGTTCTCCCGAAGGACAGATAGTCCGCGCCCATGGCGTTGATCTGCCCGATGTATTCCCCGGCGCGAAGATGCTCGATAAAAAGCTGGAAGCCATAAAACGTCATAAGGCACGAGACGAATATCACGCCGATCAAAAACCGGGTTAAGCCCTGATCGTCCTTGACCAGCAGGATCGGCCCTATGAACGACCAGCCCGTCAAGAGCAGAAACGACAAAGTTTTGTCGAACGCATAGGCCTTGCTGGGCGAGTAGATCAAACTGATGCACATATATCCGAACAAAACTAGATACAGCATGATCGGAATCAGCTTCCCGCGCGAAATCTCCGGCTTCCTGAGCATGCGCGTAAAAGCGATCAGGACGGTCACCGCCAGCAGCAGTTGCGTCAAATCGACCGGCAGAAAAGTAAACTGCCCTTTGATAAAACCGGAGAGAATAAACACAGCTATCCAGAACTCGCCGCTGACCGGAGCCCGTAGGTAGTTCGGCATGTTCATCGGCTACAAACTCACGCTTTGTTTATGGATGACTTCCTCAATGATGTCCATGACTCTGCTTTGCTCCTCTTCCGTCAAATTTGAGCCGGACGGCAAACAAATCCCGCATGCAAACAATTGCTCCGCAACGTTCAACTCCGGGGAGTGCGCGTATATCTCCTTCCCTGCGAAGCAAGGCTGCAGATGCATCGGCTTCCATACCGGCCGGCTCTCGATCTCATTTTCCTGCAAAGCGGCGATAATCCGCGAAACCGGCACCGGACATTGGGACGGATCCACCGTCATGGCGGTCAGCCAGCGGGTGGAGAAGCCTTCGGCCAACTCCGGCATAAACGAGATGCCTTCGATGGCGCCCAGGCGCTCCCGGTAATTGGCGAATACTTTCCTTCTTGCGGCCACGCGCCCGTCCAGTTCCAGCAGCTGCCCCCGCCCGATCCCGGCAAGAATATTGCTCATCCGGTAATTATAGCCGATTTCTTCATGCTGATAATGAATTTCCGGCATACGGGCCTGCGTCGACCAATGCTTCATGATTTGCAGGTGTTCGAGATTGTCGGATACAACGGCCCCGCCGCCCGAAGTCGTAATGATTTTGTTCCCGTTAAAAGAGTACACCCCGATATCGCCGATGGACCCGCTGCGTCTGCCTTTGTACTCGGCCCCCAAAGATTCGGCCGCGTCCTCGATGACCGGAATGCCGTAAGGAGCGCAAAGCGCCTTGATCTCGTCATACTTGGCACTCTGTCCGTACAGGTTGACGGCGATGACCGCTTTGGGCAGCCGGTTCTTCCGCGCGGCGTCGGCGAGCGCCCGCTCCAGAGCGGCGGGCGACATATTCCAGCTGTCCGGCTCCGAATCGATGAACACCGGCTCCGCGCCCTGATAAATAATCGGATTGACGGAAGCGATGAAGGTCAGCGTCGACACAAACACCGTATCCCCGGGGCCGACGCCGTGGACGCGCAGCGCCAGATGAAGCCCCGCCGTGCCCGAGCTGACCACGATCGCTCCCTTCGTCCCCGCATACCGGGCGATTTCCGCTTCAAAAGCTTCAATATGCGGTCCGACCGTCGAAATCCAATTGCTGCGGAAAGCTTCTTGCACAAATTCGAACTCCATGTTTCCCAGGTGAGGAGGGGACAAATAAATACGTTTCATAACTTCACTCCCTAATTCTAAACTGAGATATTCATGTCCGATTCGGCATCGGACGGAACGCGGCCGGGAAAGACGGTTTGCAGAATATAGCGGATATCGCCGGCAAATGTATAGTTCCGGATGTACTCCTTGTTGATCCGCACCTTGTCCGGAAAGATCACTTCTCTGTTGTATGTTTCAGGGTCGGGCACGGAGGCGAGAATGGCCTCTTCATGGCGGTACTTGATCGTCGCCGGGCCGGTAATCCCCGGACGGAGCGTGAGGATGATCCGGTCGCCGCCTTCCAGCCGGTCCATAAAGCCTGCGACGTCGGGCCGGGGGCCGACAAAGCTCATCTGGCCCAGCAAAATGTTCAGCAGTTGGGGAAGCTCGTCGATTTTCAATTTTCTCATCCATTTCCCGGTTGCGGTCACTCGGGGATCGTTCCGCGCCGTCACCGTCGTCGTGACCTGCGTGCCGGCGCGCATCGTTTTCACTTTATAGATGGTAAACTTCTTCCCGCCCGCGCCGATTCTGGTTTGGGCGAACAGCCCGAAGGAACGGGTGTCGGCCGACGCGATGACGACCGCCAACACCATGATCCACCACGTCAGAACGAAACCGATCAAGGCCACCCCAAAGTCAAACGCATGTTTCACGAAGCGCTGCCTTGCGGATAGAGGACTTATGGTATCTTGTTGGTTCATCACCGCCAAATCCTTTCCTTTCATTATTAAGAGAGTAAACTCGTACTTTAAAAGCCCGCCGGTTTGAACAGATTTCCCTTCAACAGGCTGATCAAGGTGCCGAAGCCATAGCTGAAATGAAGCGCCGCAAAACAAACCGCCGCGACCGGAACGTAGCGCCAGCCGTGTTTGCGGCCAAGCTGCAATGAGAAAAGAATATTCGCCAGCGCATAGGACCCGAGCGCCCCCGCCAACAACAAACGTCCGATCCAGGAGAAGGACAAAATCAGGCCGATGAGCACCGCCAGCACAAACACCGCCGGGATGAAGTGGCGCAAGGACAGGGCGGCGGGATTCAGCGCCTTCGTAATCACGTTCCAGTAGCCGTTTTTATAATTCTGTTTCCATAATCCCCCGATGCTGCCGCGGTTGTAGTAGGTCGATTGGATTTCCGGCGTCAAAAAGATTTTGTACCCGTGCCCCCGGATGCGCGCGTTTAATTCAATGTCTTGGTTGCGCGCCAACCGTTCGTCATATAACCCGACCTTGTCGAAAATCTCTTTGCGGAAAGCGCCAAGGTATACCGTATCGACGTAACCCGAATACTTGCTGTCGTGAAACTTCCCGCCGCCCAGCCCAAACGGCGAATGGTGTATGTAAGAAATGGCCTTTCCGACAAAGGAGGTGCCTTTCGCGATCATCGGTCCGCCGACATTGGCGGCACCGGTCTTCTCCAGAAATTCCACCGCTTTTTGAATATAGTCGCTCCGGTAGGTGGAGTGGGCGTCGATTCTGACGATATATCGGCCTTTTGCGGCCTTAATCCCCATATTCATCGAGATCGGCACGATCGACTTGGGGTTGGAAAGCGTAACGATCGCCGGCCCTCCCTCTTGCCTAAAGCCGTTTACGATCTCCACCGTCCGGTCGGCGGAATTGCCGTCCACGACGATGATTTCATAGCGGTCCTGCGGGTACTGCTGGGCCAAAAGCGTGCTCATGCATTCGCCGATAAACGCTTCTTCATTTTTGGCGGGGAGCACCAAGCTGACAAACGGAACCACGAATCCACCTCCCTATGATGTGTGCGACAACTGCGGTTTTTCCTCCAGCAGCTCGCGGATAAACGCTTTGATTTCGGTTAAATCGACGCGGATAATCCGCTCCAGCTGTCCGATTTCTTCATTGATTTCCTGCGCTTCGGCCGACATCGGCTTGCCGATAAAAATCCGGTTGTTCTTCGTCGCGGACATCCCCTCTTCGTCCGTCAGCAGCTCCTCGAACATTTTCTCCCCGGGCCGCATGCCGGTAAACACAATATCGATATCCTTGAACGGCTCGAAACCCGACAGCCGGATCAGGTCTTTGGCCAGATCGAAGATTTTCACCGGCTTATCCATGTCCAGTATGAACACCTCGCCGCCGGTCGCGTAAGCGCCCGCCTGGATCACCAGCTGCGACGCCTCGGGAATCGTCATAAAATAGCGGATCATCTCGGGATGCGTAACCGTCACGGGTCCCCCTTCGGATATTTGTTCTTTGAACCGCGGAATGACGCTGCCGCGGCTGCCCAGCACATTGCCGAAGCGCACCGCGGCGAACTTCGTGCCCGCGCTTCTGCGGCTGAAGCATTGCACGAGAATTTCCGCGATCCGCTTGGTCGCGCCCATGACGCTGGTGGGGTTGACCGCTTTGTCCGTCGAGATCAGCACAAAACGCTCCGCCCCGTTCAGATAGGCGGCCTCGGCCACATTTTTCGTGCCGATGATATTGTTGAGCACCGCCTGGTAGCTGTTCTTCTCCATCAGCGGCACATGCTTGTGGGCCGCGGCGTGAAAGATGACTTGCGGGCGGTACTCCCGGAAAATCCGCATGACCGACTCCATATTTTGCACATCCGCGATCAGCGGCTCGCGCTTCAGCTCCGGAAAACGCTTCTGCAGCTCCGATTCGATCAGATAGATGCTGTTTTCGCCATGGCCCAGCAGCAACAGCAATTTCGGTTTAAACGGAGCGATCTGCCGGCAAAGCTCGGAACCGATGGAACCGCCGGCGCCCGTGATTAGGACGATCTTATTTTCCACATAATTGGCTATGCCTTCCAAATCGATCTGCACGGGCGCTCTGCCCAGCAAATCCTCGACATCCACATCGCGCACGGCGGAAGCCGTAATTTTTCCCTGCAGGATATCGTCCAGCTTGGGCGTGATCTTCAGCTCGCAGTTCGTCTCTTTGCAAATGTTGGCAATCTCGGAAATATCTTTGCGGCTCGCCGAAGGCATGGCGATGATAATATGATTCACCGCGTGTTTTTTCACGACCTGATGGATGTCGTTTCTGTCGCCAAGCACCCGGATGCCGACCACCCTGTTTAGCTTTTTTTGCGGATCGTCGTCGATAAAGCCGACCAGGTAGCTGTTGTTAAGGTACTTGTTCTGCTTGATTTCTTTGGCGACCATAATGCCGCAGTCTCCGGCGCCGATCACCAGCACTCTGGTTTCGTTCGTTCCCTTGCGGTGATAGTTGTCGCTGAACAGCCTGTAAACAAACCGGCTGCCCCCCAGGAACAGCAGCATCGACTGGTAGCACATAAAGATGACCATCGCCTGATGCTCGCTGCTCGTGAAGAAGAAATAAATCACGGCCCCCGCGATCGTCCCGAAAGTAACGGCCTTGAAAATGGACACCAATTCACCGATGCTCGAATATTTCCAAAGCCGGCTGTATAAGTTGTAGCTCATCATAAATCCGACGATCGGAATGATTAAAGAACCCGAAAGCTCGATCCAATCGGACCAATGGGGGGAGAGCTCTCCTTCAATAAGGATGATGCACAAAGCGGATATGACAGAGATTAAAATCATATCTAACAATAACATCAATAGTTTTCGTTTCCACATCGTTTCTCCCGATCCTCCGTCCCATTTGCTAACACTGCAATGACGAACCTTTCTTGCCTTCTATATACATGGAAATCAGCTTCTCTTGCTCATGCTCCCAATTCAATTCGCTTCTTACCGCCCGCTGACCGTTTCGACCCATTTGCTGGGCCTCGTCCGGATGCTCGTGCAAATACGTCAAGGCTTCCAAAATCGCCTTATCGTCGTAAGGATTCACCGCGATGCCGCAGCGATGCTTCTCGACAAACGCCTTCCAGCTGGGAAAATCCGAGCAGACGATCGGCAAACCCGCGTTCATGTATTCGAAAAATTTCGTCAGTTCTTTCTGCATGTAATGATCCGTCGGCGGGAACAGCGCCAGGCCGGCCGTCCAGCCGCCCGCGCGATAATAGCCGTCGATCGTCTCCCGCGAAATAAACGCGTCAATTCCCTCGATGTGAAGCCGTTCCTTATGGCCGCCCGCCTCGCCGAGCATCTGCTCCGACAGCGGGCGCGGGCACTTCCCGATCATATAAAGCCGGATACGCGGGTCCAATTTCACCGCTCTGGCATGAACAAGCGCTCCCCGGTCCAGCGTAATATTCCCCGTGTAAAGCAGCCGGATTTGATCCTGCTCCCGGGGCTGGTCCTCGCCCTCATCCGCAGATGGGCGTTCGCCGCTTTCAATGGCCGGTCCGAGGAGCGGATAATTCAACACGGCCGTGCCCCGCCCGTATTTGTCGTAGTAATATTTCTCCGCCAGCACCAGCTCGAACCGGCCGATGCACAAGCGCTCGGCGAGCCTGTACGCGCCGGCCAGCAAACGGCGGGCGAAACGGGGCAAATATTTTTTCTGCCGGATGCCCGTTTCGTAATCTTCGTGGATGTCGTACACCACCTGGTTGCGCTTGTTTTTCAGCAGCCAGCCCACCCAAATGAGCTCCGGATCGTGAAAATGATAAATATCGGCGTTTAAGCGTTTCGCCAATTTGTACGCCTGCCAGCAATTCCGGGTCATCCGCGCCCAGCGGTTGCGGGCGGGAGACAGGCGGAGCACCTCGAACGCCGGCTTCGCCGCGGCCAGATCGGGATGCTCCGTCGCGATCAAGGTGACGCGGAAGCCCGCCGCGGCCAGGGAGCCGCACTCCTTATGAAAAATTCTCGTATCCATCGGATGATGAACCGTGGTCAGATGGACGACGCTCACTTCTCGATTCATGGTTGTTCACCGCTTTCTGCCCGCCGGACTCCGCGATTGCCGGCGCGGGCAAACTTCGTAATACGCGTTAACATGCGCTTAATTCCTTCGCGATCGATGCCAAGCATAAATTCCGGAACCAGCCAGACAAGCGCGGCATACAGCGATACAAGCATCCCTCCGCCCAGCACCAACTCGAGGAAGCTGCCGGCCTGGATGCGCGCGAGCAGCATTAGGCCCAGCCACATGCCGAAGCCCAGCCAGACGGCGGCGGCCAGCGCCGGATAATGAAGGCGGATGAGTTCCCGCCAGCCCAGCCCAAGGCCGCGTCGGCACAGCGCCATCATATTCCAATAATGGATGGCGATCGCCGCCAATACGCCGAACGCCGCGCCCGGCAGTCCCCAGCGCAGCCCGGCCAGCGTGCCGGCGATCACCAGGGCCACGTAAATCCATTGGCGCAAGGCGCGTTGGTACACCAGTCCCAGCGCCAATGCGGCGGAATTGCTGACTTTGTATCCCGTACGGAACATCATGCCCAGACAAAGGATTTGAAACGGCCGGACAGCCGCCGACCAGGCCCCGCCGAGCACCCATTCGATGATATTCGGGGCAAACGCGATGCAATAGACGGTCAGCGGGACGACGAATCCGTTGACATAGGCCAGGTTTCTGACATAAGAAGCCCGAAACGCCGCCATATCTTGCTGGACTTTGGACATGGAGGAAAACAGCACCTTGTCGAGCACCTGGCCGAGCAGCGTGGCCGGCAGCACCGCCAATTGGTAGGCCCGCCCGTAAATCCCCAAGGCATCCGCTCCCAGCCATCTTCCGATCAGCACATTATCGCCTTGCAGAGCGGCGTAATTCCCGAGTTGATCCAGGGAAGCCCCCCCGCCGAAACGCAGCATTTCGAAAACCGTCCGTTTGCCGATACGCCCCGGCTGGCGAAGCAAACGCAAAGGCGGATAAGCGCTCCAGAGCCCGATCGTACGGATCGCCGTCTGTACGAGATGCGCGCCCACCAATGACCAGATCCCGAAATCCAGAATCGCCAGCCCGATTCCCGCCACGCCGTAGCCGGCGGCGTAAGAAGCGACCTGGAGCGCCGATAAATACTTAAACCGCATCTCTCTTTGCAACAAAGCTTCCGGCACGACCGTCAGACCGCCCAAAGGGAAGATCAGGGCAAAGATTTGCACCACGCTCCGCAGCTCCTCCATGCGGAAAAAATGAGCCAGAACGTCCGACAATCCCCATAAAACGGCGCCGACCGCCGCTCCCAGCACAGAGGACACGATAAAAGCCGCTTTGATATGCCCGCTGGTCAAGGTATAGCGCTGGACGATGGCCGGACCTGCCCCCATGTTGGAGAACAGGGCCGAAAACCCGACGATAATCAGGGACAGGTTGACGACCCCGAATTCGTCCGCGGACAAATATCTGGCCAGCACCAGCAGCACAACGAACTGCAGGATGTTTTGGGCTCCCGCCCCCGCAAAAGCCCAGAGAAACCCGGAACGCGTTTTCCGGCGCAGACCTGCGGCGTCGTTAGACATAGTTGACCGTACCGGCGTTAACCTTGGGTCTGCCCATCGAAACGTAGACGAACCCGTGCGCTTCCATCTCGGCCAAATCGAAAATGTTCCGGCCGTCGATGACGATCGGGCGGGCCAGCGCCCGTTTCAATCTGGCCAGATCGATCGAGGCGATCTCCTGCCATTCCGTCAAAATCACGCAGGCGTCGCAGCCCTCGAGCGTTTCATAAAGATCGGTCGAATATCGAATGCCCGGCAGATCGCTAAAATACGGCTTGGCGTTGTCGATCGCCACGGGATCGAACGCTTGGACCTGCGCTTTTCGCAGCGCCAAATTCCGGATGATCTGGATCGAAGGCGCGGAGCGCATGTCGT
This sequence comes from Paenibacillus sp. FSL R5-0527, assembly GCF_038008055.1. Lineage (NCBI taxonomy): Bacteria > Bacillati > Bacillota > Bacilli > Caryophanales > Paenibacillaceae > Paenibacillus > Paenibacillus sp. FSL R5-0527. Next base: position 6,468,150 of record NZ_JBBOYI010000001.1, read on the forward strand.
CCGTTCCCGGCTTGAAAGCCAGCCCCAGCACGGCGATTTTCCGCGAAGCGAGCGTCCGCAGCTCCTCTTCGATTTTTTTCACGAACAGCAGCGGCTGCTGCTTGTTGGTTTCGATCACCGACTCCATCAGCTTGAAAGGATGGCCCGCCTTTTTGGCGATGGACAGCAGCGCTTCCGTATCTTTGGGGAAACAGGAGCCGCCGAAGCCGATGCCCGGATTCAGAAATTTGGACCCGATCCGGGAATCCAGCCCCAAACCGTAGGACAGATCGACGACGTTCGCTCCGACTTTTTCGCAAATATTGGAGATATCGTTGATAAACGATATTTTCATCGCCAGAAACGCATTGCTGGCGTATTTGATCATTTCCGCCGTCTCCAGGTCCGTCTCGACCACCGTCGTCTGCAGTGGTTCGTGCACATCGGCGAGTTCCCGGATCGCCGCCGGGGATTCCGAGCCGATGACGACCCGTTCCATCTTGAAGAAATCGGCGATCGCCGTGCCCTCGCGCAGAAACTCGGGGTTGGAAACGACGTCGAAAGCGATGCCTTTCTCGCCCGCTTTGCGCTGAATGATCTCGCGCACGAGCTTGCCCGTTCCTACCGGAACCGTGCTTTTATTGACCACGATTTTATACCCGTTGATCGCTTCCCCGATCATCTCGGCGACGGACCGGACATAACTTAAATCGGCCTCGCCCGAAGGCAGCATCGGCGTGCCGACGGCGATGAACAAAATATCGGAGGACTGGATCGCTTCCGTCATGTCGTTGGTAAAATGCAGCCGGCCGGCTTCCCGGTTGCGCTGAACCAATTCCTCAAGGCCCGGTTCATAGATCGGAATGATCCCGTTGTTCAGCTTGGCGATCTTTTCTTCATCAATGTCCGCGCAGATGACCTGGTGGCCGATGTCCGCAAATCCGGTGCCCGATACCAATCCCACATAACCTGTACCTATAATCGTTATTTTTTTCATTGGAAAACCCCGCTTTTTGCACGACTTAAAATAAATTCCAAAGAAGCGATAATATCGTCCGCCAAATCTTCCCGCTGCAGCGCGAATTCCACATTCGTCAAAATAAACCCGGGGATTTCCCCCACATCGTAACGCGTGCCTTCAAACAAGCACGCCGTCATCCCTTCAATCCGGTTCAGGGATTGCAGGGAGTCGGTCAGCTGGATTTCGCGCCCGGTGCCCCGCTCCTGCTTGCCCAGCAGATCGAAAATAGCCGGCGTAAGAATATATCTGCCCATAATGGCATAATTGGACGGCGCCGTGCCCGGCTTCGGCTTCTCCACCAGTCCGTCCACCCCGATTAAATTCCCTTGCCGTCCGGATGGAGCGATAATTCCGTATCTGGAAGTTTCTTTGTCGGAAACCTGCTGCACCCCGATCACGGACTTGCCCGTTTGCTCGTAGATCTCCATCAACTGCTTGGTGCAGGGCTTCTCCCCGCGGACGATGTCATCGCCGAGCAGTACCGCGAACGGCTCATTGCCGATAAATTTACGCGCGCACCAAACCGCGTGTCCGAGACCTTGCGGCTCTTTTTGCCGCGTGTAGTGAATTTCGACATTCGGGATTTCGCGGACTTTGTCCAACAGCTCGTATTTCTCGTTGGCGGTCAGGTTGGCCTCGAGCTCAAACGCGCTGTCAAAGTGGTCTTCGATCGCCCGCTTGCCCTTGCCCGTAACGATCAGAATATCTTCGATGCCGGACTGAACGGCCTCTTCCACGATATACTGGATCGTCGGCTTGTCGAGAATCGGCAGCATTTCCTTCGGCAAAGCTTTCGTCGCGGGCAGAAAGCGCGTTCCGAGCCCCGCCGCCGGAATGACGGCTTTCGTCACTTTCTTCATTTCCATCTCTCCTCAAAAGTTTTTTTTAATCTTCCAGGAAAACAACGCTCCCGACATCGATATCGAGTTCCGCGAGTCTTAGTTGCCAATCGTTTAATTTCGAACGCGGCGTGCGTCCCTGATCCACCACCAGGACGGCATGATCGGATGCCCGCAAAATCCATTGGGCGTCCGGCCGGCTGTCAAGCGGCGGCAGATCGAACAGCAGAAGTGCATATCGTTCCTTCAGCTTTATAGTCAAAAACCGCAGCAGCTCCGGGTCGGCCAAAGAAACGGCGCCCCCTTCCCGGGGATAAAGCCGGATTTCCGCCAGCTTTTCGTGCCGCTCCGCCACCGTCGCCTGCCAGCCGGGAAGCTCCGCTTCCGGCAGCTCCTTCGCCGGCGGCTCCTTGGCGGAGCGCGGCTTCGTCACGATCGACACCACAGCCGTTTTGATCCCGCCGGACAATTCGCCGGCCAGCGAACGTATCAACTCCGCCTGGCCGCCGGTTCGCTGCACGCCGAACATTGACAAAGCCGCGATGGAGCGGGTGTCGATCTTATATTTGAGCCCGATGCTCCACGCCAGCCTGCCGGTCCGCCATTTTTCCCGGTATGCTTTCATATAGCGGAGCTTTATTTTCGCCCTCCGGGAATGGCCGCCCGGCACCGCATCCACGACCGCGCCCTTGAAGATCCCGCCGAGCTCCTGCCGGCTATTGACATGCGGAGATAACAGATATCCGAGCAGCAGAACGGCCAGGGAAAGAACTCCCCCTCCGACCAACCCGATCAGAGCATAGAAAGGTTTGCTGGGATATTCGGGCTCCAACTGCCCAAAGTCGTCCACGGCATGCAAAATATAAACATTGTTGAGATTGAACAATTTCTTGCTTTCCTTTTGAAAAATCTCGGCCAGTCCGTTAACGGTCTCCGCCGCCATTTTCGGATTGGTGTCCGTCACGGTCACCCTGATGATTTGCGACATATCTACGGAATGAACCGTAATTTTGTCCGCAAGCTCTTTGTAATCCAAAGGCAGCTTCAAACTGGCGATCAGTTTATCCAAAATAAAGCGGTTCTTCAGCAGCACGTTATAGGTATCCATCAGCTTGATGCTTCCCTGGATGGAGACATAGGTTCCGCTATCGGTCTCCGAGGATACAAGCAGGTCCACCGACGCCCGGTACTTGGGAACCGCCGAAGCGCTGTACTCCCACCCGAAGGCGGCAAAAATCAGGGCGCAGGCCAAGATGATCCATATTTTGCGGAAAACAAAACTAACCAGTTGCTGAATATCCATGTACTAATCTCCTCGGGTACTTAGTTGATCGATGTTGTCTTCATATCCGTACGTCCCGTCTCAACTGTCCGGGCAGGCCCCGCGAATTCGCTTAAGGATTGAATCATCCGGACGGCGGACGGAGAAGCCTCCTCGTCGAAAACGACTCCGAATCTTCTCGGCTTTCCGTCTTTCGGCCCGACTCTGACCAGCTTCCCGGAAAATTTAAAATCGATTCCCGGGAAGGACAACAAAGCGGGCTCGTCATTTTGCACATCCGCATCGCCGTCGGCTTCGAGCAGACATCCGTTGATGCTCAAGTCCATGATTTTGACCTTGCGCCTGCCGTCCTGCCCGGTGTCGAGCCAGGCATTCAGGTTGGTTTCTACGCGCGGATGCTTCCGGTTCATCGTCCTGTATTTGAATTGGAACTTGGAGATGTACTGCAGCAGCGATTTATAAGCGGGCCATTGGAAAGACCCGGTCACAAACTGATCCACGGAACCGTAAACCGTCCGCAGCCAGCGGCGCTCCTCCGCAAGCGACGGAAATTGAACCTTGAAGCCGGCCTGGAACATGTCTTGCTGCTTATCGTAAAATACCTTTTCGCCCAGCACGGGAATCGGCCCGTCGTCCCCATAAAGCTCCAGGTCGACCGTCTCGGGCAAGGCGATCATTTCGGGCAGCGATATCCGCACTCCCTGGTCGCTGATATCCAAGGTGCTTAATTCGTACCGCTGACGAACGCCGCGGGCGTCCGCAAACGTTAGCCCGATCCTGAACTCTTTGCTGAAACGTTCGATATTGCGCATCCGCGGCCGCTCGAAACCGAGCAGAATGGTCAAAAAGAGGACAACAATGTTGTACAGAACCCAAAACCCGTTGACGAAGACCCGCTGCTGTTCGATCGGATCGGGGTCGGCCACGCGGTGCACGTTAAAAGCCAGCAGTACGGCCGAAACGGCCAACAGCACAAAATGCGGGAGAATGAACGAGTAGTTGATCGTCGTTTTGTCCCGGATTACTCCCTTGGGCGTAACCTGGAACGGAATCTCCCGTTTCGAAAAGGTTTCGACCATGGCCGCGAAAAAAATCGTCGGCGCCATCGCATTCTCGTAGATGGCATTCCACAGCACATTTATCTTTTTCCCGGTGATCATCGGAAGCATAGTCATGGAGAGCAGGAAATAGGGGAGCCAAAAGGCCATGAGCTGCCACAGATTCGTTTCAACGCTTGTCGTTCCGAAGATGAAAAAGCAGACCGGCGCGAGTATAAATACCATTCTTGTAAACCCGAAATACCAGTACAGCAGATTCGATAAGTAGAGCATCCGCTGCATGAAAGACAAACCGCGAATCGTCAAGGGATTCCACTTGCGCATCGTTTGAATCGTGCCCCGGGCCCAGCGGCTTCTTTGTTTAACCTGGTCCGAAATTGACTCGGACGACAGCCCCAGAGCCAGCACTTCATTCAAAGCGTAGGTATCGTAGCCCTTGGCCTGAATAATCATCCCCGTGGCCAGGTCCTCCGTCACCGTTCCCGTCACGAAACCGCCGACGTCCAGCAGCGCGCTGCGGCGGAACACCGCGTTGCTCCCCACGAAGATCGTCGCGTTGTAGCGGTCCCGGCCGCTCTGGATCAGCCTCATGAACATATCCTGTTCGTTGGGGATGTTTCTGCCTTGATAATAGTTGTACTGAAAGATGTCCTCGTTATAAAAAACCTGGGGAGTCTGAACGAAAGCGAGCTTCTTGTTTTCCGCGAAAAAACCGGCGGTCCGCTTCAAAAAATCCGGAAGAGGCATCATATCCGCATCCAGGGTCAGCATTAACTCGCCGTTTAAATAACGCAGCGCATTGTTCAAATTGCCGGCTTTCGCATGCTCGCCCGTCGGCCGGGTCAGGTACATGACGCCCAAATCCCCGGCCATCCGCCTGATTTCGTCCCGCCTGCCGTCGTCGCATACCCAGATCTTCAAATATTCCTTCGGGTAATCCAGGTTGAGGCAAGCCAGCACGGTCTTGCGGATAATCGCCATCGGCTCATTGTAAGTAGCGATCGTGACATCGACGGTAAACGGCTGTGCGGGCAAGGGGGCCGGCGTTCGCTTCGTAGGCTTGGAAATAATCAAATGGAAAAAGAAAGCCTGGAAAATGGATATCGCCTCAACAAAAAGCAACATCAGCCCCAAGATCAAGGACCATCCCGAAGGCAGCGTATAAAATACTCGCCAAAATAAATAGATGGTCATAACGACCATCGAGGCCATAATCAGCGCTCGTTTTCTCTTGCTCACCATAACCATTCAGTCCCTCTGCTTTTATAAGTTGAACCTCGTAAACACATGAAAATTTTCAAAAAAATTTACATGCAAGAGTATAGATTCACCGTCTAGACAAGAACTAAACAAAAACTATACAAAAACTAGACAAGAATCTGTCAAAAAAATGAATAATCCGAATTTTCTGATTCTTTTTTTGTGAGGTGTTGCTTTTTTCTGATCGGGATGGCATAGTAATACGCAGAAATTGATTCAAGGAAATATCTTGCAGAAAGAAGAGGGAAATGCAGTGGGGGAAGCTGTTAAATTAAATACAAAATATTTGGATGGACTCCGGTTTTGGTTCGCCATGTGGGTCGTTTTGGATCATTTTTACGCTTTCCTGGGAGGCAACAATTTCTTTTCTTTTCCCTACAGCTGGACTCTATTAAACGGGGCGGTTCCTGTGGACGGCTTTATCACGATTACCGGATTTCTGATGATGTATCACTACGTGCAGAGACAGGCGCAGGAGCCCTATCATTATCCTCCGACGATCTGGAAATTTTGGCTGCGGAGATTGTATCGGCTGTATCCGCTGTATGTCATCGCCATTCTGGCCGCCTTTATTTTCAACGATCAGCTTGTGGCCGCCAAACATGAAATTTTGAAATTTTTCACGGGCGACGTGATCACCGGCTTCAATATGCCTTATGGCCACTACCAGCCCGGCCTTAAAAACCTGCTGAGCAACCTGGCGTTTACGCACGGTTTCTACGCCGAATTTGCCGTCGGATTTCTGGACCCGGCCTGGAGCTTGTCCCTGGAAATGCAGTTTTATTTCGTCTTTCCGTTTCTTTACGCCTGCTTTTTCGCCGCTGAGCGGCGGATCAGATGGGTCGGATTGCTTATTCCGGCCGCGTTCGTGCTGGCCTACGCGATGCCCAAGCTATTCGGCATTTATGGGACCGCAGGCCTGTTCAACCATTTCCCCGTGCCGTCGATCCTATTCTATAAGCTTCATTTATTCTTATACGGCATGCTGCTGGCTGCGGTCGGTTTGGGAAAAGTCAAAGCCAGATACTTGTTCGCCAGCCTTCTGACCGTCCTGCTGGTGCAGCAGAGGTTATCGATTGTGATGGTGCTGGTGATTACGCTGTTCTTGTTCCTGGAGCCTTTGAAGCAGAAAAAAATCATCCCCGGTGCTGTCTACAAATGGTTGGCCGGGGTACGTTGGCTGTTCGGCAACCGGCTCTCCGCCTTCGGCGCGAACCTCTCGTATTCGATGTATTTGATTCACCTGATTCTCTTCCCCGTCGTCGTCACGGGCGTGATTCATTATACTTCGCTAAGCAAACTCGACACCGCGCTGGTGGCGCTGGGCGTCTATCTGGCGGTCTTGTTTGCGGTATCCACGGTGCTCTACTACACGATTGAAAAACCGTTCATCGCGCTGGGCAAAAAGCGGATGAAGGCCTGGGACCGCAAGCTCGATCAAATGCATGAAACGTTCTCCGCCGCTCCGCTGCAATTCGATAAAGCGCCGGAGAGATAACCCCGCCGGCCCGATGAGCCGGCTTCCATGCAAAAAAGGCCAAGCCCCGGTTTCCTATTGATTCCGGGACTCGGCCAGACCAAGGCTGATATGGCGTTGCTCGCGGCTACTTCCGCTATTCTAAAAGTTCCAGCATGCGTTCGAGCAACGTAACACCTGACGTCTCCGCTGCTTTAGCCTCCCTAAGCAACGTCAGTGCACGCTCGGCTTGCGCGTCGGCGTTCGGTTCGCCGCCATGCGGGAAGGGGAACATGTCGCGCATTTCGCCAAGCCGTTCGGCAACGGCGGCGTAGCGCTCCGCTGCTTCCCCGGCTAAGGTGCGAAGCCGGCCGTCCTGCAGGGAGCTTCCCTCCCAGTTCCGGGAAAGCTCAAGCAGGAATTGGGCGGCAAACTCCCGCGTGTCCCACACTTTTCCGGTGTTGACACCGTTTCCGAACGGATCGACGGTCCGTTTCGTGAACGCCTCGATCCAGGCGTCATAAGCGGCCAAGCCATTGCGGTAGTTGCCGCGCTCGTGCCCCAAACATTGCCGGCGGGCATGCTTCACGGCGAGCTTAAGCGCGCCTTTCAACATGCTGCGCTTATCTACAGGGAAGGAACCCGTGATCGCAAGCACATACAGCTCCGTCGCTTCTCCGCGGCCAAGCTTCTCGTAAGGAAGCTCGCCGTCCTTCCGGGCATCGCGGCAGCGAAGCGTTTTTTTCTCGTCGTCATAGCCGTAAATCACGCCCCATTCGGGGATAAACAGATCCCAGCCGAGCGCTGGGACTCCCTTGTCAAGGCTATCCTGAATGAAGCCGAGCGCTTCCTCCAGTTCTGCCGGCGTCGGCGGAATATGGTTCGGCCTGCCTGCGGTTTGCACCGTAAAGCCGAGATTTTGCAGCTGCTCCGTATGATGAAGCGGCCAATCGAAAGCGGAATAGCTGCCTACTTCGACCGCTTCCCGGTCAATAATGATACGGAACGCATGGGCGGTGTAGCCCATAACGTCGACCAACGACATGCCTGCTTTGCCGGTGTATTCCAGCATACTGTGAATCGCGATCGTATCCGTATTCTGGCTCCATGTAAAATCATCCCTTGTTCTTTTCCCCATCCGAACTCAACCCTTCCATAACGGTTTAAATGAAGGCGGGACAAGCAGCCTTTTGGCCGGTTTACCCATTTTCTTGCGTTGCTGCACGTACATGCTGATGTGGACGCGGATCCGCTCCTGCTGGATCTTGCCGCGCGCCCGGGAGATGCTGTTGTACACGTTTGCAATCGCGGTGTCCAGCAGGGCGGCGATTTCTTGCGGGGGAAGCTGTTCAAAGAAATAGGCTTCGAAAATCCGCTTCTCTCTGGGGCTTAGACACCGCAGCATGGTATGAATGTTGTCGATCAGCTCTTTGCGCAATAGAGCGGCGGACGGGTCGGACGCCTGCCGCGCGGATTCCAGCGCGGAGCGGCTCAACTGGAAGAGGACGCGGTCGATGTCATGCCAATCGCCGGCGCCGATTTCCGGGGAAATAACGCCTTCCAGGCTTGTGAACGGCCGTTCCTTCCAGTTCGGACCGCCCCGGCGCAACTTCATATACGCCTCGTTGCGAATGATTTTCGCCAGCCAAGGCGAGAAGCGGGCGGCGTCAATCAGGGTGCCGAGATGAAGAAACGCACGAACAAGGGCATCTTGAACGACATCTTCCGCCAAGTGGTGATCCTGCGTAAGCGAATGCGCGATCCCAAACGCTTTGGCTCGATGACGGCGTACCAATTCACCGAATGCATCAGGATCCCCGCTTCTCGCTTGTTCAACCAATTCCTTCTCGCTCACAGGCTCCGAACGCCCGCCCTCGTTGGCAGCAGGCTCATAACGGAAGCCTGATCGAAGCGCCGGCACCGCTTTCACCCGTTTGTCCGCCGACAGTTCAATTTCAGCTTCCTGCATCCCGTGATGTGAAGCCCGCAATTCGCCCACTCCTTTCGTGTCCACAACATACTGATGCCATAAGCGCGTATTTTCTATCATACAAATAAAAAATAATAAGATCTCCTTAGCCGGCAAGCCGCTTAGGCGAACCTAAAACAGGCTGCCTTAAACGGCAGCCTATTTCCGGTTGTAGCTTTATTTACATACAGGGAGAATGAACTTTTCCAATGATCCTGTATCGGTAATACTGTGATTGCATGCCTGGTTGTCCATACATACGTAGTTGCCCATAAGCGAAATATTATCCGGCGAAGCGTTGGCAGGCTTGGTTTTGACCGAAAAGAAGGCAAGCTCCTGATGCCGATTGCAGAACAGGCAGTACCCCTTCTTATTGATCGGCGTAATTCTCCCCTCGATGCCGACGAACCGTCCTTCGAACGGATATACAATGAATAACTTGTTCGTGGCGATATCCACCCAACTCAGATACGTCACAAATCGAAAGTCGATGGACTGTAAATCCGGCACTTTCAGCTTCTTATTTTTAGGGAATAGCTTCTGAATTTGCTTCGGCGTAATCGGCGGAAAAGGCTCCACGTATGCTTCCAGGGCGCTAAGATATCTCTGGAAATCATAGGCCGTCTCGAAGGTCGAGATTTGTCCCAGCATCTTCTGCTGCTCCTCCGTCAGAACCGGAAATGCTTCAACAATGCTCTCTTCGGCTCTAAACCTTACGGTTTCCAGAACGCTCCGATCCGCAACGGTCCGCAACGTTTTCTGAAGGAATTCCGCTTGTTTCTTAATCACGTTAAATTGGTGGTTTCTAATAAATGGTGTACTCATAGCTTTCAGCCCCTTATTTGTTTTGAAAGATACTCAATAAGGTGCAAAGCCTGTTATTAGAAACGATAAAGTTAAGTTTGGGCGATCGAAATATCCTATCGCACCCCACGCAAAGTATCGCCCTAGATCAGGCTTTGCATGAGGACTTCCTAGCTAATGAGCAATTCAGCATTGCCATCGGTATTACCCCCAATCACATTTCATACGCAAAGTATAGCAACAAGTCCGATGAGGCGCAATTTTTTTCGGTGGATGCTTTGCTTTAACGGTCAGACATATTCAAGTTGTAATGAATCAAAACGTGCATACATTGCAGCAATCGTTTGGATTCCCGGTAAAACCCATGCCGTTCCAGAGCCATTTGCAACCGTTGCATGAGTTCAGCGTTGATTGCCCCCTGCTCCTGGCAGTCGCGAATGAATGAAAGCAAGGTTTCCGCTTCAGCATGATCAATAAATGCTTTCATCCCGTCCAGCTCATGAAGCGGGATTTGCTGCATGTACCAAGGGTGGGGAGGGGATGAGCCAGTCCCGCTCTTTTTTAACGGAACAATCCCCAGCCCGTCCGCGGTTTTCAGGACAATCTGCTTTTCGCGCTTGGAGCGCACTTTTTGCACATACTCAAATGCGTCTTCGATCGGCATAAACTTAAATTTTTCCACCGCTTTTTCCCGGACAAACGCCTTTTCCCGGTTCCACTTCTCCAGGTCGAAATACTCTGAGGTTTCCTCCTCCTGCTGAAGCCGATGCCGCAAATACTTATTTGCTCCAATATCACCATTTTCAAATTCTAACGGTTGCCATAGCGCTTATTTAGCTAAAACCCGGCGATTTGGGCTCTGATTTGAGCAGATAACACCGCTCACAACCGTTAAAATTTAGAAAGGGTCTTTTTGGCAAAATAGCGACTAATTACAACCGTTAGATTTCTGGCGTGATCTCAAATGAAATAGTGGGCAAGGTGCACCGGAGATTTTGTGTAGGCATTAATGCAACGCCAGTGCACTTAAGACATATTCGGATAGATCATCACCGCTTTTGCAATAATCGCAATGGCCGCAGGCCACCCCCGGCTCCACCGCCACCCGGTCGCCCACCGCTACATTCGTTACGTTAACGCCTACTTCCACCACCTCGCCGGCCAATTCATACGAATGGTGAATCCGGACGCCGGGAAACCATTCAAACGTTGACGTGGCGATATAATAATCGTCACCGGCGCGGACGATCGAAGGATCGGGATTAAAACCGGACAAGATCGGGTTAACAATCGTCTTCATTTTTGGAGCTCTCTCCTCTCCGAATTACCGTTCAAACCGGAACCAGCCAAAGTCGAAACGACTCCCCGGCAAAAAGATAAACGTCACATTCTGCACGCCGGTCACCTTGTTCAAAGGAAACTCCTTCACCTCGTAACCATCGGTGCGCGCAAACTCAATCATCTGCTGCCGGCTTTCACCGTCTTGACCGGAGAACCGCACGTGAATGGTATTTTTATCGATCGGCGAATGTCCGTAAACGGCCAGCTTTGCGGCGCCTTCCGCCGTAAAGTCCATCTCCTTGATCTCCAGGGAGACATTATTGCCGATGCCTTCGACGCGGCTGTCCACGATCTTGAAGGAATCGCCATAGATGTGATCACAGTCTGCTGCGGCGTTTTGCGCAAAGGCCCGATTCTGACGGGTAAAATAAAAACCTTTGATATGAACCTTCTGCCTGAGCACAAAACAAATCGAAGTAATGCCGCGGAGCCGCTTGTTTAGGCGGAACGTTTCCTCCTGGTACACGTTCCATTTCGTTTCTTTTTGGTACACGGCATCGGCCAGCAGCTCGCTGCCCGCTTCGCCCGGCATGCCTTCCCAAATCTGCAGCGGGTAAGGTTCGCTGGTTAAGGCAAAGATGGGGATGGTAATCTCATTCGAGCCATGGGAACCGAAATCGAGATTCCGGAATCCGACCCGGGTTTCCCCATCCCTGCTGGTGGCTACGCCTCTTTCGTTGCCGTTGCCGAGTTCGCCTTGGCTGTAATCGTACAGCCCGGCGGAGATAAAGCCGTAGGGGTCCTTGCCCGCCATGCCTAGTCCGGAGGCCGCAAATTCCAGCTCGGAGATCAGCTTGATTTTGCCGCTGCCGTTTTTGCTGGTGCACCGAACGCGAAAATGTCCATCCCCTAACGCCGTAATTCGCGCCATATGGCCATTGTCCTCCATTTGCGCCAGATTGGAAGGAATGCCGGCATCGTTGACCACGCTCCATTCCACTTCCGTATAGGAAGTGTTGTGAGGGTACAGTTTCGCTTCAACCTCAACCATTGATTTCGTATCGTCCAAATGCTGTCCCGAGCGGCTGAGCAATTCGATTTTGCGCAGCGGAATTTCGTCCGGGTTTCCCATAACGATAGGCAGTTCCCGATTACTCTGTTGAGCGGAGATTCCCTGCAGTTCTTCTGCCGCACAAGGCAGGGCGGCAAACTCCAGCGTCCGGCTGTCCATGCCGATTGAACTCACCTTCATCCGGATTGTGCCCGGCTCAGTACCGGCCGCAACGATTGCCATCAATTTTCCGCTGAACAATCTTCGGCTTAAGCCTTTGTACGGATCGTTATCCGTGCTGTCCCCGTTATCGAGCCCCACCAGCCGTCCCGCTCCCGTCACTTCTACGAACACCCGGTTATTTGCGTTCTCCACGGGCCGTCCGTCCTCATCCTCCATCGTAATTTCCACAAAGATGAGATCCGTTCCGTTTGCGATCAGCGACTCCTTATCCGGCGTCAGTTTGATTTGTGTCGCGTCTTTGAAGGAGGTGCGGACATCGGCCGCAATCACCCGGCCGTTCTCGTCATAAGCGATGGCTTTGATTTCCCCTTCCCGATAAGGAATCTTCCACCAGCCGACCAGCTCCTGCCCATGCTTGTGATCGATCTCATGGCTTCCGACGGTCACGCCGTTACAAATCAGCTCCACCCGAGGAGCGTTCGAGCAAACGCGGACATCGATCATTTGCCCGGGATTGAAATCCCAGTACGGAAAAAGATGAATCATCGGCTGCTCTCTGTAATTCGTCCACTCCGCCTGATAGATGTAATACGAGTCTTTGGGGAACGTCGCCGTGTCAATCTGACCGAAATAAGCGTTTTTCGTATGATACGGGGTCGGCTCCCCGATATAGTCAAACCCGGTCCAAATGAACTGCCCCAAGGAGAACGGGGTATCCCTTTCCGCCAAAATGCAAGCTTCCGCCGACTTCGCCCCCCAGCTGGTGGAGCTGTTCCCGAGCGCCGAGCACTGCTCATCGTCATCGGCCAGAATGGACTGCTCGAACGGGAAATGGTACACGCCCCGGCTCTGCACAACCGAAGCCGTTTCACTGCCGTAGATGATCCAGTCCGGATGCTCGGCATGATGCTGGCGGTAGTATTTTTCCGCATAATTGTAGCCTGCGACCTTGACGAGATCCGCGCATTTCCGGGCATTTTCCCAAGGCATGTAATTGGAGCCGATCGTCACCCGGGCGTTCTGCTTCGGATCGGATTTGCGCACTTCCGCCATCAGCAGCCTGGTGATTTCCTGCCCTCTTTCATCCGCGTGGGTGTCGTAGATTTCATTCCCGATGCTCCACAGCAAAAGGCTGGGGTGGTTGCGGTCACGTCTGACCCAGCTCTTTACATCCACAGCGGCCCAATCTTTGAAAAAGCGTGCGTAATCGTAAGCGGTTTTTGGTCTTTCCCACATGTCAAAAGCTTCGGACACGACCAGCAATCCCATCTCATCCGCCAAATCCATCAGCTCGGGCGCCGGCATATTGTGGGCCGTCCGGATCGCATTCACGCCCATCTCCCGCAAAATCCGCAATCTCCGCCGCAAGGCCTCTTTGTTGAACGCCGCTCCCAAAGCGCCGAGATCGTGGTGTTCGCAGACGCCATTTAACTTCATGTGTTTCCCGTTCAAAAAGAAACCTGCGTTCGGATCAAGGCGGATCTCCCGGAATCCGACGGATTGGGTAACGGTTTCAATAACCGGGCCGCCGGCGGAGCCGCCCGCTCCCGCCGCAGCCGGCCGCAGCTCGGTCACGAGCGTATACAAATGCGGCGCTTCCGTGCTCCAAAGCTGCGGGTCAGGAACCGTCAGCTTTTGCAGGTTCAGAATGACGGCGGAATCGTTGTGTCCTGCCCTTGGCGAGACCTGTTCCGCACTGGACTGAATGATCTCCCCTTTGTACAAAAGCGTATGAGTCAGCACCGCATCCCGATCAAGCTTTAACTCGGTTTCGATATCCGCCTGCCATGCGTCCCCGTCCCGCGCGGCCGAAACATAGATCCCATCCGTGACAATATGGCTGCGGCCCCGCGTTTTCAGCCACACATTGCGGTAAATCCCGGCGCCGGAATACCACCTGCTGTTGGGACTTTGAAACACAACCTTGAGCACAATTTCGTTTTCCCCGGCTGCCAGCGCCTCCGTGATTTCATGCTCGAAGGAGGAATAGCCGTATTTCCACTCCCCGATCTGCTGCCCGTTCACATACAAAGTAGAGTCCATGTAAACCCCGTCGAAGGCCAACAATACCTGCTCATCGCTGCCTGTATACGTGAACGTTTTCCTATACCAGCCGATGCTGTTTTCGTACAGATCCAGCGTATTGTAGATCAGCCAGTCATGAGGAATATCGACCGGTTCAAAGCTCAGTTCGCCCGGACTTGCGGTCTCCAGACCGCTTTTGGCAAATTCCCAACCGTCGTTAAACCGTATCTTCTTATTCATCGCCTCTCGCCTCTTTTCCGTTCCTAATAATAGTGTGAGTTCAAAAAGTCGGGTTTTCAGGACCGAGAAGGTTGGATGAAGCTAGGGACTGAGGAGCGGAGCGTACGTTTTGGGTACGTGAGCACCGGAAGGTCCGGCTGAATTCAAGATTCGACGCCGATTCCACTCCTCGAACAGCTTCGTCCTGGGAAGACGACTTTTTGAACAACTTCTAATAGATCGTACGCCCGTGTTCATCGGCAATACCGGATTTACGGAAAAAATACGTATTGATTTGATCCCGCCATTCCAAGGCGTGCTGTGCTTGTTGCTGAAGACGGCCGCGCACATTCTCGAACTGCCGGGCGTCCATGCTTCGTTCCAGGGTCAGCCACGATTCCAGAAAGCCCGCCGCCTGCTCCGCCCCGGCAAAATGCGTGTCGTAAATATGTTGAATAACCGTTTTGCCGGAATGCAGCTTATGGGTATACGGAACATGGTGGAAAAACAGCAGCAATTCGTCCGGGCACGTATCCGGCGATTCATAACGGTCCGCATGCGGCTATTTCGATGTGGCCAATGCGGCGGCATACCCTTCGTAGAGCTTTTTCATAAATTTGAGATATTCCAGGTATTCCGGCGTCTCCTCCGCCTTTACGAATTTCCCGGCCGTTTCGCTCCAATTGTTGGGCGCGCCGAAAGCTGAGCTAAGGTCAAAGGAGATACTGTTATTGCTGATCATGATCGTCACCCCAACGGTATCGTTTTTGCCGTTTTTGTCGGGGTCCTGCTCTGTAAACGCTTTTAACATTTGGTATAAATCATTGCCGCAGCTCGCCAGCACCTGCGGCAGCTCGCCGGAGGCGATCATAACCGGCTGACCGCTCAGAGCCGCTACTTATTATAGCACGTTGTTTTGGAAGCCACCGGCATTTTGTATTCGCTTTCATAAGCTTAATTTAATTATAGGAGCGCCCTCTCGAATTCGATACTTATGATTTATAATGTTTGACTCCTCATTTTTAAGGGGAGGTTCCCTCCCCCTTCGATACGCATCTACCACACGGCAATTAACGAAAGGCTAGATTTAGATTCACGTTGAGTTGGTAAAATTCAAACTACTCCCCTGCTCTATTTGTCTATACCATTCTTAAAAATTGCAATACACTATATCAACCTCAGAAAAGGAGTGATATAGTTGGCAAACAGTGATGTACGCCTTGCACTTTGGTCAGGTACCAATTTTTCTGGCCGCCGGATCCTCTTCAGACGTGGGGGGGTTGCGGTTCGTGATCTTGGAGCGTTTCGGTTTGACAATGCGCTTTCAAGCTTCCGGCTCAGAAATGTTGTGCAAAGCACCCAAGTAACACTTGTACTGTTTTCGGGAATTAACTTTCAGGGGTCATTCCGAGTGTTCCGTGGCAGTCAAAATGTGGCTAACTTGGGTAATTTCAATTTTAACAACGTCACATCTTCTCTAATTTTGGTAGGCCGCAATCTTACTAACACCGAAATATCTCAAATTCAAAGAACTGGAAGACCGCCTCGCGACATTCTTATTATTAGACAATAGGCTAAATAATATGGTCTTTTGTAAATGAGGAAACGATAGTCTGCTAAACCAGCGGCAGCCTAGGACTTATTTATCGTCCAAGGCTGCCGGATTTATTTAACGCAACAAAGGCCCTAGGTCGCTTTTTCTAGGCCCTAAGCCTTTTCAAACCGCCTATGGTTATTTTCACCGAAATTACATATCGATAAGTAACAAGCGTCTTCGTGGCGCTTATTACGGTGAAACGGACGTTAAATGAGTTTTATCAAGTTTCTAAGTTCAACTTCCGAAATAATAGTTGACCAAGTCAACTATATATTTTATATTATGGATAAACCAGCGATTTGTGGAAAGATTGGTACTTCAAATGGAAGTTCATGAAAAGTTCGAAAAGCGCAGGAACCGACTTTATATAAAAACGCTGCCGTAAAGGAGTTTGCTATGAAGCCGAAACTACAAATCCACTATGCGTGGGTCATCGTCTCGATCACATTTTTAACATTATTGGCCGTACAGGGGGTCCGCCTGTCCTTTGGCGCTTTTATTGAACCTTGGGAGCAGGACTTTTCGATGGATCGGGGAACCGTCTCGCTTATATCTACTCTAAGCTTTATTATTTATGGAGCATCCCAACCCATCGCTGGCAAGCTGATCGATCGCTGGGGCGCCCGGATGATTTTGTCCGTCAGCACTTTCCTTGTTGGAATCTGCATCTTCCTCACCGCTTTTATCCAATATTCATGGCAGCTGTTTGTTCTGTACGGCTTGATCTCCGTTGGTGTAGGGGGAGCGTCCAATGTGGCGGCAACGGTCGTCGTGACGAATTGGTTCAATGAAAAACGGGGGTTTGCTTTCGGATTGATGGAAGCAGGCTTCGGGGCCGGTCAGATGCTGCTTGTCCCTGGTTCGCTGATGCTGATTGATTGGTTGGATTGGAAGTCGACCGTCATCATTCTGGGGGCATTTTTAGTCATTGTTGTCTTCCCCACAGTAGGTCTGTTCTTGCGGAACCGTCCCCAAGAGAAAGGGATGACCCCGCTTGGCGGATCGGAGAAAGAAGAAGGCGCAGCCGATGAAAACAAGCCTTTCGCCTCCTTTTCCATATGGACGGCTTTCCGGATGAGGAAGTTTTGGCTGCTGATTTTGCCGTTTGCCATCTGCGGTTTTACTACAACAGGCTTGATGGACACCCATCTGATTCCGATCGCTCATGATCACGGATTTTCAACGACTGTTACAAGCGCTGCCGTCAGTATACTCGCGGGCTTTAACATCATCGGTATTTTGATATCCGGCGTAGTCGCCGATCACTGGAGCAGCCGCAAAATGCTGTTCATCTTATATGCCGTACGGGCAATATCGATTGGTATACTCTTGTTTAGCCATAACACGGTGCTGCTGCTCATATTTGCCGTCTTGTTTGGATTGGTTGATTTTGCGACCGTCGCTCCGACACAACTCTTGGCCACGAAGTATTTTAAAAATTATTCCGTCGGCCTTATTCTTGGCTGGTTATTCCTGAGCCACCAAATCGGCTCTGCCCTGGGAGCTTATTTGCCTGGATTGTTTTATAGCGAAACGGGAAATTACAGTCCGTCGTTCTATCTTTCGCTCGTTCTTTTGGCCGGAGCGGCCGTCTTCACCTTAATGCTTCCTGAAACCGAGAGACCGCATCGCTCGCCGGTTGCTAGCAGCGCTGATATATGAAAAAACTTGCCCTGAAAAAAAGAGAGGGGGCTCAGTTCACGCATGTTGTGCATTCCTAAACAACGGCATCTTCCTTAATTACTAAAGAATATTTTTCTTCGAACTTATAACTCAACTTTCGCAGCAAAAAATCGGCAGACAAGCCTTGATGTAGCTGGGTAAAGCAGCAATCCATTGCCGGAGTTGACGCTGAATCAAAGGCGGACAGTGTCTTCCCGGCTTTTTTGGGCTGCTTCGTTGAGGAAGCGTCAACGATGTAGAGGCGCCACGATCCGGCGGGGTCAGCGTATCTACCTTTTGCACCGTAGCCGTTTCGAGCCGTGTCACAAATCGACGCCAGTGAGGGAGTTGTCTAAAGGGGTTGTGTCGTGGTGTCCCTGCCTGCTGCCTGCCTTTGCACGATTATTCCTTTCGTTCAGGGAGCAGGGGGGCTAGAGCAAAGGGGTCAAAAAAAGAGAGAAGGAAAGCATCCGTAAGCCTCGGCGGTCGTAGCGGGCTGCACGGTCACGGAGTCGGGCGAGCCGGAGCAGGTCAAAATCCGCCTAGTGCCGCATAAGCGGGGAAGCGAAGAAAGGGCAAACCGTCACGAACTCGCTGCGTTCATCAACGAGCATGTGGATGTCCGTACATCGGCGGTTCAGTCGTTCCTCAGGCCTTTCGGCTGTATGCACCCTTGCGGAAAGTGGTGAGAGAGGCGTGGGAATCGCTGAAGAGTACGTATGGAGCCTTGGGACTAAAGCATCTGCAGGCGTACCTAAACGAATACACTGTACGCCGTCGGCTGCGCCTATTCGGAGCGGAAGAAACGATGCAGCAGAAGTTGCTGCAAATGTCTGTGGCGATTCCGGCGATCCCTTACCGCCGGCTGATCGCGCGCCAACCGAACCAGCCCCTTGCGGCTGCGGCCTGATCGTGATGTTTGAACGGTGGGGGTTACTTGATGCGGATCAACTTAATGAGTCCTTGATCTCCTGTCTTGATCTCTTGTCCGGTCTGTTTCACCTCCCCTAAACCTGATTCCTTCTCCTAAGCCCGTCTAAATTATCTCGAGCCCATCTGCTTTCCCATCAAATATTTTTTCTCTCGAGCTTGTCTTTCTCTCTGCTACCTGATCAAACGAGATAATCGTGTAAAGTCTCCGGACAACGAGTGTTTACCTGCCGCTCCCCTTACCCATAGCGTAAAATGTTTTGTTTACCGTATCAGTAGTATCCGAGTTCAACACCCACCAATGATATCCATATGCCGGACCGTCTAATGTAGCAACATTTGTTGACTTCTCAATCCAATCAGCGGGGATGACTTGGCTTGAATTCCGTTTTCCTTTATTTAAATACAATAATCCGAATCTCAGCATATCCTCTATCTTCATTGTCAAACTAAAGCCGCCTATTGCAATTCCTTGAGCATCATGATGCCAATGAAAATCACGAATGCCCAGTTGTGAAAATAAGGGCTTTCAGGCAAAATCCACAGTGTCCACACTGGTTGCCTTCTGCAATATAGCGCTTAATAGATGTGAATTGCCGCAGCTGTATTTCATTTTGTCTTTCATTTTCCGATTTCTAAAGACTCAGCGCCACTATGTTTTGTATGACAGACTGAACTTCATTCGAATCTCTGATTACAAATAAATAATCAGCCTCTCCCTCTCTGGGATCAGAAATGCTTCCTTGTTCAGATTCCGCAGTTTGTCTGTTAAGTACTTCTATAAAGTTTGAGGCAGTTCGAAATATAGATTTACTACGCTGACTCGCATGAACGCGCTCTTGAAGAATGTAGTCAGGCAGATCAAAATGAACCAGCACACTTTCAAAATCCTTATCATGAAAATAAGTGAGCAATTCCGTGCGGCCTTTAATGCTCCGATTTAAATAAATAACCAAAATAAAGTTTCGGACATAGTTTTATTCACATCCAAAAATATCCATATTCATTTCGATCAAGCATACTTAATTGCTTTTCAAAGTCTTCTATCGGTTTTATATCTTCCACGAAATGCCACTTATCTTTACTGTCCTTCCAATAGATCTTCCACTTGTTTTCTTCAAATCTAAATTGAGCAATCGGCAGCTCAACGCGTTGTCCTGGCCTATACGAGGGTCTATCTTGTGTAAGAGTGACTGTGTTTCCTCTAAATTTATAAATGATTTTAAATTCATCCCTAAGGTGCTTGGGAATTTTCCCTTCAATATAACGATCGAGAATTTTTTCCAGCCTCTTCTTTGTAAATGCATCAAATCCTGCCATATCAATCCGCTCCATTGTTTTTTTATATTCTCCACTTATCCTCGTACGTCAATGAAAATGACTGTCGAACAAACTCTTCTATTTCCATTCTTGAAATAGTCTGAGTTCCGGATTTCCTCACTTCTTTAATTCGTTCTCGTATTTTCTCAACCTCCTCTGTAAAATCATTCATTCTAACAAGCTTCCCCTTTTCAAATACAAGTTCATAAACAATTTCATAACAATGTGGCCGGTGAAATCCCATGCAGTGAATATAAAAAGGATAATATATTGGTTATATATTCTTGTGATTGGCTCCACCAGTAATAATAAAAGAGATTATTCCTAACGGTATACCGACAATGACTCCGTCTAATAGCAAGGCCCAAGTCTAATCCATTTGTTTCTGGATATTTGCCGAGATTTTCAATAATTGCCCTGCTTCACGAAGCCGTGTAAATATCTCTTTACTCCTCATTAGTCTTTACATATTTATTATAAATCCCGTTTTCTTACCTTTTATAAAACCTGCCTTTTCATAAAATTTATGTACCTCATCCTTCTGAGAACTGGTCATTAGCATCACTTTATAGCAGTTCATTTTTCCGGCAATTTCTTTAGCCTTTTCTAATACCAGTAAACCGAATCCATTTCGTCTATATTCTTCGTGCGTCACGACATTTTCAATTAGACCATAAGGTCTTGCGCTTCTGGTCAAATTCTTAATAATAACCAGGACTCAAGACGCTACGATCCTCCCTTTATGTTCAACTACTAGAATGTTCATATTCTGATCTTCTAACATTTCACGCCAGTGATCAAATAAAGCCTGATTTCTCTCTAGTACAGGATCCGAGGGCTGTATACAACATTCTCTTCAAGGCATTGCCTGAAATAATCGCCTTGCTGGTACCATCTGTATTTTTCGGAGAATTTATGATCTAATAGATCGGCTTCTTCTCTAGTGGATAGTCTTTTTATGTTTATTACTCCCATGAACTTTCCCGCCATTCATAGCTACTGTCAATTGGTTTCATCTTCATGTTTGTTATAGTACAATAATAACATCTGGAAAGGATCTGAGGTGTTATTGATGAAATGGTCTAAGGTTCGAAAGCAGTTTCCTGATCGTTGGGTATTATTTGAAGCTATCTCCGCGACCCCAGTCGAGAATATTACATTTACCACACCTCTCATGAGAATCTTGAGATTATTGAGCAACCCTTTACTGGAGTGCATGGCTTACAATGAAGATTAACATGAAGAATGGCCTGCCGCTTGTCACCCTTGAATTACGCTACAAATCTAACACTATTATTCTAGAAAATGTCCTCCTTGACACTGGCTGTGCAATTTCGGTGTTTAATACTGACATTGTATCTTCGATTGGTCTCTTCATTAATACTGAGATCGGCAGAGCTGTTCGGATGTATGGGATTGGTAATTGCTTTTGGTCGGGAGTGTCATCGATCTGCTTTCAAAAACTGTTCTAGCCCTGGTCCTAATTCTTGTATTTTCTCTTTAAAATAAGATTGAGTACTTTCCGGCAAGTCGAATAAATGGAAAAAGTCTGCTTCTAATACTTCCTCTCCATCCGGTTTAATCTCCCCGTTAAATTCCGTACAAATATAAGCTACAACTACATTAAAATATTCATGGCCATTCCTTAGTTTTGTATAAAGTTCATCCCCCGAAAATACTCCAAAGAGTTGAATCGATCCCAGATCTAAACCTATCTCTTTTTTTATTTCTCTTCTTAGACACTCTTCAACTGATTCTCCAAGTTCTATCAAACCCCCGGGAATCCCCCATGAATGATCTTGATATTTCACTAATAAAATCTATCCAAAATAACCCACTTTTCATTCCTCCAAATGTTTATTAGTCTCCCCCACGTTCAGTATTTGCAAAACGCCCCAACCTTCAGATAGCTTTTATCCTAGGTTGGGGCGCTTGTTGTCCGAGTTTCTTCTATGATTATACTTGAAAATTGTACTCGAAGAACCTGATAAGAATGAAAAACGGATTGAACATCTGTTTCCGCTCGTCATTCGTCCCCGAAATTACGCTTCCAGCAGCCGATAAACGGCGTCCGCATCCGGAAAATAATCGCGGATCGGCTGGCCGAACAGATGCAAGGTCGCGGCCAGTCCCTGCAAAGTGGAGAGGTACAATAAGCCGAGCCGTTTCGGGTCTTCGTCGCGAATCTTTTTCTCCGGTCATGTAAATATTCACAAAAGATTAATGGGTTGATGTTTTAAAAAGCAGCGGGCTTTTTTTCTCCAGCCAGCCAATTACAAAAAGGACACGTACCTTTGTACGTGCCTTAATTAAAGCTTCTATCGGACTCTTCCCACCGTTTTATATCTTCCAGCAACTTAGAATAATTCACTTTCGTATAATCCGTTACGTCTACTTCATATAACTTCCCTAGTTCAAACGCGTCATATCCTCTTGTTGTACATCTTTTTATAAATTCTTCGTAAGTCAATAAATGATCCGCTTTGCTTCTATCGGCTAGATGCTGCCCCTTTTTGTATGAAGTTACAATATGGCTTAAATGCCTGGCCGGGTCCAAGTCACGCTTTTTTTGGCGTTCATACAAAACATCCAGATCGGCAGTCAATCGAATGGTCAGCACCCTGTAACCGTATCCTTCCGCCAATTTCTGAATATGGGGTTTCTGCTTCTGGCTAAAAGGATAATCAGAGATGATATTGCTTCCTGCTTGCATTTGCTGTTCCATGATTTCATAGTAGTTTGCCCAGGCTGTCCGTTCTACTTCCCGCTTTTCTTCTAAATTATGAAAGCCAAGCAAATCGGAATAATATTCTTTCAGACTATCCTGAGAAAGCAGATAAAATGAACCAAAGAAATTTTGCAAGATATGGCTGAGATAGGTTTTTCCCGTTCCCGGCAGTCCCGCCAACAAGATCAGAACCCTATCCATACCGATCACCTCATTGTATTGAGATGACCCTCTTTATTCATAAAGATACCTATTTTATGTTTTACAATTTCTTTCACCGCCTGATTGCACGGGATAATATTGTGACGCAATGATTTATTGACTTTCGTGTCTCTAAAAGTTTCCTTTGCCGTTTGCGTCCATGTTACCAACAATTCGGTACCTACATTAAATTTACGGATTCCATTATCGATTAATTCGTGAATATCCTTTTCGTCAACCCCCGTCCCTCCATGAATAACCAGTGGCACATCGACCACCGCATTGATCTCTTTTAACAGCGGTATATTTACTTCGGTTTTGGATTTATATTGACCGTGATTAGTACCGATGGCAATGGCCAAGGCATCTACCCCTGTTGCTTTAACAAACTCTGCGGCATCTTTGGGATCCGTATAAATCCGCTTATCTTCATCTACATGGATTCCTTCTTCAGTACCGCCAATCGTCCCTAATTCACCCTCTACCGACACACCATATCGGTGCGCATAATCCACTACCGCCCTGGTCTTCATAATATTCTCTTTAAAGGGCAAATGAGAACCATCGTACATCACCGATGTATACCCTTTGTCAATAGCCTCTTTAATATCATTGAAATCTCTTGCGTGGTCCAAGTGCAGCACCACATCCACCATTTCTGTTGTGGCCATGGACTTGCATACGGCAACGAAATTTTCATGACCGACATATTTCGCGGTATCTATGCTGGTTTGAATAATAATAGGGGCCCCTTGCTCTTTAGCCGCACGGATCATATCGGGCAACATCTCTAAATTATGGGCGTTAAATGCGCCAACCGTGTAATTTAATGTTTCCGCTCTGCGTGTCGCTTCTTTTAATGTGATATACATAAATCGTTTCCCTCCCTAATCTTATCGCAAACCGCGCGCAACATCTTTGGAAAGCTGCATCATTTGATCCATCTTCTTTAAATAGATCTGCAACGATGCTTCATCATTTGCTTTTGCCGCTTCCGCACGTTTCTTGTTATATAGCTTCAATAAAATCTTATAACCGTCTCCAACCGATTTTTTCGCTTGCAAACTTTTTTCAAACGCATCCATCGCCTGATCCTCTTCACCAAGCTCATGAAAGGCTAAGCCGATCTCTTCATAAACTTTTGCTTGTTGCTCTCCGGTGATTTGATTGACTTCTTCCTCCTTCAAGGAGATAGTGCGCAATAATTCTTCCTTACGTTCTGCGGTTAATACCGCTTCTGCCGCCACTGCTTTTTTCGGTTCTTTATCCTTCTTCTTGCCAAATCCAAACATCACGCAAACCTCCCGCTATCTCTTGCTCGAATCCTAGAATGCTTTTAGAATCGGACCAATAATCCAGGCATATAGTAAAGCAGCCGCTACGGTATCCACATCTGTCGCCGTTGCATTGACAAAGCCCATATTATTGAAAATGGTAACCAACAGCGCCGGCAGCAGCGTAATGAAGAAACCATGGACAATACCGCCAATAATCGCCCCGCGGCGTCCGCCGCTTAAGTTGCCGAAGATCCCGGCGGTACCGCCCGCGAAGAAGTTCGTTAGTATACCCGGCAAGATCATAGCCCAACCAAAGACAGGCAATACGAACATGGCAATAATTGAACCTATCGTAGTTGTAATGAACCCTACAATGACTGCATTAGGGCTGTATGGAAACAATACCGGGCAATCCAGCGCAGGCACCGCATTGGAAACCAGGCGCATGGCGATCCCTCTAAATGCCGGAACAATTTCACCCAGCAATAAGCGAACCCCGGCTAATAAGACATACACCCCTACTACGAACTGAATGGACTGTAAGAACGCAAACATGAGATAGTTGGTACTTCCCGATAAAGTAGAACCAAATTCTTGACCCGCAAACGCTGCCGTAATGATATAAAGAGGAACCATCACTACCATCAATGACAGATACGTGTCTTGCAAAAACTCGAATTGCGCAGGTAATTTCAAATCTTCAACCGATTTTTTGTTTTCGCCTTTTTCACCGAATAGTTTCGCTACACCGGCTTCCAGTACATAACCAATCGTACAAAAATGCCCCAGAGCAATTTCATCCATCCCGGTAATTTTGCGAACAAACGGTTGTGCGATCGCCGGCATAGCTACGGCAAAGACGCCCCCAATGAAGCCGCCGACCAATATCAATACGGCGCCACGCAAACCTGCAAAGTAACCAAACACCGTTGTCATCGTCGACATCCAAAGAATCGCCTGGCCGGTTAAAAAGATATATTTCCATTTCGTAAACCGGGCAATTAAAATGTTAAATACAAAGATCGCCAAAAAAGTTAATGCGATATCCCGGCCTAGGCCTAATTCATTCATCGCTTGACCGTTAATCGCTTCAATCGAAGGAATTATCCCTTGCATGTGGAAGCCTTTGGTAAAAATCTTGCCAAAATAGGTTAAGCTTACGACGATAATGCTGGAACCCGCTGACAGTACCATAAACCCTAACAACGTCTTTAACGAACCTGAAATCACTTGTCCTACCGACTTCTTTTGCAAAATCAACCCTAACATGGCAATCAACGCCACGGTGATGGATGCTTGTGTCAAAATATTCTGGATAATAAAGTTGACTACTCCCATATTCCCCCTCCTTCTTATTGGAATGGATTAAGCTAAAGCACCCTTTTCCTGTAATACCGGGGTGATTTTTTCTTCAATTTCCTGTTTGGATACAATATTTTTCAAATAAATAATTGTCGTCTGTTTAGGATCAATGGAGAATTTCTCAAATTGAGTTTGGAAGTTTTGCGCGGTCATGATAATATCCGGTTTCATCGATACGGCGGACGAGATATCGCTATGATCCAGCTTGGCGTCAACACCCAACTTTTTTAAAACGTCCTCAGCCGCCATTTGACAAGCAAAACTGCTTCCCAAGCCTGCTCCACAGACAAACAAAATATTTACTTTTTGCATTCCGCTCTCCCCTTTTTTTCAAATCATTTAAGCTGCTGTATATCCTGAATTGGGGTATCCCCATGCAGCGCCTGATTAAATGTCTTCACATCTTTTGCGGCAAATAACTTATCTAATTTTTCTGTATCGTCAATCAACTCAACCAAACTTTTCATCACTTTTATATGCGAATGAGAATTCACTGCGGCTAAGCAAAAAACGATTTTCACAGGGTCATTATCCGGATGGCCGAAATTCACCGGTTCCTTTAACGTCATGACGCTGATGCCTAATTTATTCACCCCGTCTTCCGGCCGCGCGTGGGCTAACGCTAAGTGCTTCCCTACCACGATATAGGGCCCGAATTCTTCAATAGACTTGATCATGGCGGTTATATATCGCTCTTCGATGACCTCCTCTTTAACTAGAGGCAATGCAACCTTCGTAATCACCTCCTTCCAGTCTTTGCCTTCTTGATTTAATAAGATGTTGGAATCCTTCAAAACATCCTGCAGCATTGGTTGTATCTCCCTTGTATTAATTTTCAAATAATGTTGTTTAAATGTTTCTTCTACTTTCTGATAGCTTTCAGGAGTTATCGTGCCGCCGCTGTCTACAATCAACTCCAGAACATCCTGCATCAGCTTCGTTGCATCCAGTTTGTTGGAAAATGTTCTTTTTTTATCCTTATATTCAAATAAAAACGCTTTCACTTCTTTTTTGTCACTTTCCCTTAAAATCGGGTTCAGCAGCAAAACCGGTTTTTTGGGATACTCAATCGGAATCGAAGTAAAGATCAAATCTACATCCAACTTGTCAATAAAAGCTATTTCATACGAACTCAAAACCGCTACAATCTCGATATTGAATTGCTTTTTTAAATTCGCGGCCAACAACTTTCCGGTTGAAATTCCATGATTGCAAATGACGACCGCCTGATAAACATATTGTTCTTCCTGGTTCATCCGGCTTGCCGAAGTGGAAAAGTATACCGTCAAAAAGCCGATCTCGTCTTCCGATAATGTTTTCTTGGTATAATCCTCTATGCGCTTGCTAAAGCAAGCTACTGCATTATAAATGACCGCGTAAGACTCTTTAATCGTGTCTTTTAATGGATTAACGACCTGTAAATCATTTTTTGCCCGGCTTAACAAGCCTGTGATGTGCTTATACAACCCTTCATACAAATCTTCTTCTTCCTGAGAAAAAGGAATGCCCGTTACTTTCTCCACATGCTCTATTAATTGGATCGTTAACAATTGTGCTGCAACCCAATCCAATGAACTATTCATATCTTTGGGATTAAACGATTCGATCGTGAATGTAATATATTTAATTTCATTTAACGATGGATTTAATGGAAAATCCGTACAAATCGCATCTACGAAATTTCTTACCGGACCTGCTTCGATTTCCGCTCTTGCTTTTGTTAATTCACTAACGGTACTTCCTTCCCGCACACGTCTTACCCATATCCCTAAAAATAAAATGATCTGGTTACGGTACAGATGATTAATCTCCACTCTGGACTTTTTCAACACTTCATCATAATGCTCCCCAAGAATCCGCAATACCCTTTTGTCCAAATAATCCAATACAAATTTATTTACGGCGTCTGTCTCTTTATACCGCATCAGTTGGTCAATATCCGTCATACGATTAATCACATCGTACAGCATAGATCGTACGGACCGCTCATCCCCTTGCAATACTATACCTTGCTTCGGCAAACTCACTACTGAAATGGCATATCGTTTTAAATATTGACGAAGTTTGCGCATATCCTCATCCAACGTGCTTTTGGATACCTGCAACTTCTCTTCCATTTCATATAAAAGTGTAGTTTTTGCGGTATCCGCAATATCCAAAAGCAAGGCAAGGAAACGTTCATCCGGCCGGTAATAATCTTTTTCCCTGTTGCCGCCGACTTGCGCCAATAACTTTTCGGATTCCTGCGCAGGCAGGACCAGTTTCATCCCTTTACCTCTGGCAGTAGTAACCATTGGATAATGATGTTCAGCCAAAAATTCATTAATCAGCGCCAGTTCGTTTCGTAAAGTACGTTCACTAATCCGGAATTCTTTGCTCAAGTCCTCAAAAGTCAAAGGTGTATTTACTCTTAAAAATCTCGCAAATATTCGTTGTGTACGTTCCTTCATGAAATGTAACCCCTTTCGTATTTTGATTATAGTTTTTTGCATTAAAAAAGTTTAGTACATCTTTTTGCAACTTCAATCCGCAAAAATGTAAGCGCTGCAAATTCTGTGCGCTATAAGGCAACAGGCGACTCCGTCCGCCTTTTGTTTGGCAGCCGTAATCGCCTGCTGTTTATCAGCTACTCGTTATTGAAGCCCTTCCTCGGAAACCGCCCGCTCAAAATCAGCCACGATCAACATATCGATCCAGCGGGCACGGCGAAGCATGAAATGAACAACCGTTTCCTTAACCAGCGAATACCATAGGGGCCTGCGGGATTGCCCGATGATCAGTTGGGTGGCGCGCACTTCAACCATTCGTTGCAACAACGCTTCACCGATATTTCTATGCCTCCCAAACGCGGACACCTCCATCCTTCCGCCAAGCCGTTCGCATAAATGGCGCAGCGTCTCCAACCTCCGGCCATCGGCATCGGATATGGCCGCGCCACGATGTACATGATGGACGTACCATTCCGCCTTGAGCCGATGGGCGATGCGGAAGCCGCGGCGAATTAATCGTTCAGCTCTTGGACCAGTGTCTACACAGACGAAGATGACCTCCTGCCTATGCCCCGGTCCGCGCTGCGAGGTGTTGCGATCCCATGATTCTAAACGTTCGTCTACATCGTCGGCGATTTCCCGGAGCGCCAGTTCACGCAAGGCAATCAAATTGCCGATTTTAAAAAACGCCCCCAGCGCCAGATCCACTTTTTCGAAAGCATAGATTTTCCCGTCCCGCATGCGTTGTTGCAGCATTTGCGGCGTCACATCGATCAGTTCGACCTCATCCGCCATTTTCAGTATCGCGTCCGGCACCGTCTCCCGCACGCGGACGCCGGTCAACTGCTCCACCGCGTCGTTCAGGCTTTCCAGATGCTGCACGTTAAGCGTAGAAATAACGGAAATACCACTTTCCAATATACGGATGACATCCTCGTATCTTTTCTTGTTGCGGCTGCCCGGTACGTTCGTATGCGCCAGTTCATCGACCAGCACGACTTCGGGATGGCGGGCGATCACGGCTTCCGTGTCCATCTCCTCCAATTGCGCCGACCGATAGGCGATTTTCGCCCTTGGCATAAGCGGCAATTCACCTATCTGTTCCGCTGTTTCTTTTCGGCCGTGCGTCTCCAATAAGCCGATGACAACGTCGATTCCTTTGCATTGCAAACTGTTGCCTTCTTGCAGCATTTTATAGGTCTTGCCCGCACCTGGAGCAGCACCGAGATATATTTTAAACGTGCCGCGGCGGATCGTTTCAATTTTCCTCTCTATCTCTTTGGAGCTAAGTCTGCGGAACGGCTCAGCCCCGCCGCTTGATTTCGCTTTGATCGGCAGTATCCGCTCTCCCTCATGCTTAGCGCGATCCGCCATTAAAAACACGTCCACATTCCGCATCTCTCTCAGCACCCTGCCTGCGATGGAACCTTGCCAGCGCTCCTGCCGGCGGCTTTTCTGGGAATGCCCCATCACAATTCGCGTGACGTTATTTTGGATGGCATAGCGTACGAGCATGGATGGAAGCTTGCGCAGATGCGGCAGGGGAAGCTCTTCGCATCCGGCGTCTATCTTCTCCGCCAGCTTCCGGATCGAACGCTTGAACATTTGCTGATCCTTCGATAATTTCCGTCCGGACAAAACAAACGTAACTACAAGCAAGTCGCCATTCAAGCGTTTGGCGATTTGCTGCCCTCTGCGCACATAAAGCGATCCGTTCCAGTGGTATTGCGCCGAAACAAGGATCCGCTCCGCCGCCCCCGACGGACCAACCAACCCGAGCTCCTGGCGATGCTTCTCAAGCGAATCGTTAACCCCTTCCGCCATCAGCCGCAGCGAAATTTCCCGCAAGATGCCGAGATTGCCGCGCCGGGCCAGCGCCGGAAGCGTTTGATCGCCAAGCACCCCCTCGTCAATCCGCTTCAACATCGTCTCCGGCGAAACATCGATAAGCCGCACTTCATCAGCCAGTTCCAGCGTATCCGCAGGCACCGTTCCTTCCGCCCGAATTCCCGTCCGCTTATAAACAATCTCGTCCACTCCATCCAGCTCATATACGTTAATCGTCGTAATAATGCTGATCCCGCGCTCCATCAAGTAGCGAATGTCTTCCAGGCGCGTCTTAAACTTCGCTTCCTTGCGATTGCGATGAGCGAGGCCGTCAACCAGCAGCACTTCCGGATTGCGGGCCAGGATCGCTTCAAGCGGCAAATCCTTGAACTCCTTGCCGTCCTTACGCCAGTGGATGCTCGGCACACGCTCCAGTTCCATCGTCTGTTGCACGGTTTCCGATCGCTGCATGGTCGATATCGCGCAAATAACCACATCGAGCCCCTGCTGTTTTAACAGCTTGCCTTCGTTCAGCATATGATACGTTTTGCCCGAACCGCTAACCGGACCGATTATGATTTTGAGCCGTCCCTTCCGCAGCTGCGAAATTGATCGTAAAATTTCTTCCGGCGATTTTCGCCTAAACCCGCTCACTCATTGGCCACCTCCCAAGCTGGGATCAACGACCGCTCCGCCATCAATTAATCCTCTGTGGTATCGTTATTTCTCCAGCATTTCTTTCAAAGCCAAATTAAGTTTAAGCACGTTGACCCGGCTATCACCGAATACTCCCAGGTCGCGATTCTCCGTATATTTGTCTACCAGCGTTTCTAGTTCAGCCGCGGAAATGCCCGTTAGCTTGCTGATTCGCGGCACCTGCACCAGCGCTGATTGCGGCGTAATGTGCGGATCAAGTCCCGAACCCGAGTTGGTGATAAGGGCAATCGGCAATTGATCGATCGGTACATCCGGGTTGTCCCGGCGCCACTGCTCGATTGACGCTTGCGTCCGCGCAAGCATATCCGGATTGGAAGGCGCGTAGTTGTTGGAACCGGACGCCTCCGCCTTGTAATCAATGCTCGATACGCGCCCCTGGAAATAGCTTGGGTCGGTGAACGACTGTCCGATCAATTCGGAGCCGACCACGTTGCCGTCCTTATCTTTTAATAAACTGCCATTCGCCTGATGTGGGAACAGCAGTTGCGCGAGGCCTGTGCTGACAAGCGGGTACACGATACCGCAAAGGATAATGAACAATAGACTGGCGCGCAGGGCAATCCAGAAAACCGCTCCCCCGGAGCGCCCGTCCCGCCCCTCTTGCGCAATATTATTCATAGCCGGTTCCTTCTTTCTACTTTCAAGATGTTGTTCAAAAAGCCATCTCAAATCCACAAATGAACGAGCAAATCAATCAACTTGATGCCGATGAACGGGGCAATAACACCGCCTAAGCCATAGACGAGCAAGTTGCGGCTAAGCAGGCGCGAGGCGCTCATCGGCCGGTAAGCGACGCCCTTCATCGCCAGCGGAACCAGCAGCGGGATGATAACGGCATTAAAGATTAAAGCCGATAACACCGCCGAAAGCGGCGAGCCAAGCTTCATGATGTTCAAGGCGGCCATTTCCGGAATGGCCAGCATGAACATCGCCGGAATGATCGCAAAATATTTGGCGATGTCGTTGGCGATGCTGAACGTGGTTAAAGCGCCGCGCGTCATGAGCAGCTGCTTGCCGATCGCCACCACCTCGATAATCTTTGACGGGTCGGAATCGAGATCGACCATATTGGCCGCTTCCTTAGCCGCGGTTGTGCCGCTGTTCATCGCCAGCCCGACATCCGCTTGCGCCAATGCCGGCGCATCGTTCGTGCCGTCGCCGGTCATTGCGACCAGCTTGCCTTCGGCCTGCTCGCGGCGGATCACGGCGATTTTATCCTCCGGCTTGCTCTCGGCGATAAAATCGTCGACGCCCGCCTCCCGGGCGATGGTCGCTGCCGTCAGCGGATTGTCGCCGGTGCACATGATCGTCTTGATGCCCATCGCCCGCAGCTGATCGAACCGTTCCCGCATGCCGGGCTTCACCGTGTCCTTCAAATAAATGACGCCGAATACTTGTTTGTCGACCGCCACAGCCAACGGCGTTCCGCCCTCCGAGGCGATGCGATGGGCCTGTCTCTCCAACTCCTCCGGAATCAATCCGCCTTGGGAAGCCACCCATTTGCGAATGGCGTCAACCGCCCCTTTGCGCACTTGGCGGCCGTCTTTCAGATCGACGCCGCTCATCCGCGTTTCCGCCTTGAATTCAACAAAGCTGCCACCCTCGCCGAGCAAGGCGTCATAGGACTTCCCGTTTTTCTTCATCCATTCCAGCACCGAGCGGCCTTCCGGGGTTTCGTCCTGCACGGAAGATACCGCCGCCCAGGCAGCCGCCTCATCGATGCCCGCGCCTCCAACCGGTATGATCTCGCTGGCCATCCGGTTCCCGAAGGTAATCGTTCCGGTTTTGTCGAGAATCATCGTGTTGATATCGCCCGCAGCCTCAACCGCTTTACCGGACATCGCCAGCACATTGAACTGCGTCACCCGGTCCATGCCAGCAATGCCGATGGCCGACAGCAGGCCCCCGATCGTCGTCGGGATCAAACAAACAAGCAAGGCGATCAGTACCGGAATCTCCAAGTTAATATCCGCATAAGAAGCGATCGGCCCAAGCGTCACGACGACGATCAGAAAAATAAGCGTCAGGCTGATCAACAGCGTATTTAGGGCGATTTCATTCGGCGTCTTCTGCCGTTTCGCGCCTTCGACAAGCGCGATCATCCGGTCGATGAACGTCTCGCCGGGATCGCTGGTAATTCTCACCTTAATCCGGTCGCTGATCACGCGCGTTCCGCCGGTGACCGAATTGAAATCGCCGCCCGCTTCCTTGATCACCGGCGCCGATTCGCCGGTAATCGCCGACTCGTCGACGGAGGCGAGCCCTTCGATCACTTCGCCGTCGCCGGGAATCATCTCCCCTTGGGAAACGACGACGATATCCCCCTTACGCAGCTCCGTCGAAGGCACCGTTTTAACGCCATTGCCAACCACTTTGTTCGCGGTAATCTCTTTCTTCGTTCGCTTCAACGTATCGGCTTGCGCCTTGCCCCTGCCCTCCGCCAAGGCTTCGGCGAAATTGGCGAACAATACCGTAAACAACAAGATCACAAACACGGTGAGATTAAAGCCGATGCGGCCCTCCGCGTCGAAGTAACCGGGAAACACCGTCATCAGCAGTACGATGACCGTGCCAACCTCAACGACGAACATCACCGGATTTTTCATCATAACGGCCGGATTCAGCTTGATGACGCTGGCCTTCAAAGCTTGTGCGACAAGCGGACCGGAGAACATGCTTTTTTTACGTTTATCGTTCATGGCAACTTCACCCCATTCCTTACTTAACGAATCGTTAGATGCTCAGCGACCGGCCCCAGAACAATCACCGGCAGGAAAGTCAACGCGCCGATCAAAATGACGGTGCCGATCAGCAGGAAGCTGAACAGCGCATTGTCCGTACGGAACGTGCCGATTGTCTCCGGCACCCATTGCTTGCGCGTCAACGATCCGGCGACGGCGAGCATCGCAATCATCGATATATACCGTCCGAAAAACATCACCAGGCCGGTCGTCATGTTCCAAAACGGCGTATTGTCCGCCAGCCCCTCGAAGCCGGAACCGTTGTTGGCGGCTGCCGACGTATATTCGTACAGCACCTGCGTGATGCCGTGGAAGCCGGGATTCGAAATCGCTCCCTTGCCTAGATCGGTCAAGAAGGCGATCGCCGTCGGCGCCAGGATTATGAACGGGTGCGCCAGAATCGCAATCGCGATCAGCTTCATCTCGCGCGGCTCGATCTTGCGGCCAAGGAACTCCGGCGTACGGCCGACCATCAGTCCGCAGATAAACACAGCGAGTATGGCGTACATCAGCATATTGATCAGCCCGACGCCTTTTCCGCCGAATACGACGTTCAGCATCATCTCCGCCAGCGGTACCAGACCGCCGAGCGGGGTCAGCGTATCGTGCATATTGTTGACCGTGCCGGTCGTCGCCGCCGTCGTCACGGTAGTGAACAGCGCGGATTGCGCGATGCCGAAGCGCACCTCTTTCCCCTCCATGCTGCCCTGCGAAGCATCGATGCCAAGTACGTTCAGCACCGGATTGCCGCTCTTCTCGGCGGTGTAGGCAACGGTAAGGAACACAAGGAACAAGACCATCATCGCTGAAAATATAACCCAACCCTGCTTGCGGCTCTTCGCGAATCTGCCGTACATAAAGGGCAGCGCCGCGGACAATGACCACATCGACAGGATCTCGATCACATTGGTCAGCGGGCTCGGATTCTCAAACGGATGCGCCGAGTTGGCGCCGAAAAAGCCGCCGCCGTTGGTGCCCAGATGCTTGATCGACTCCAGCGAAGCGACAGGCCCGATCGCAATCTGCTGCGTCGCCCCTTGCAAGGTCGTTACCGAGAGCGTAGACCCAAGCGTCTGCGGCACCTGCAGCGCGACCAGCACGAGCGTGACGATCAACGCCAGCGGAAAGAAAATCCGCGTATGCGCCTTGACGAAATCCTCAAAGAAGTTGCCCAAGCTTTTTCCCTTGCTCGTAACGCCCCGGACAAACGCGACCGCGACCGAAAGGCCCGTAGCCGCCGACGTAAACATCATCATCATGATCACGGCCATTTGCGAGAAGTACGAAAGCCCCGTCTCGCCGCTGTAATGCTGCAGATTTGTATTCGTAATAAAGCTGATTGCCGTGTTCATCACCAGCGTCGGCTCCATATTGCCGATACCGTTCGGATTCAACGGCAAGCCGCTCTGCACCCGCAGCAGCAAATAACTTACCGCGACGAGCATAAGGTTGGTTGCGATAAAGCTGATCGCGTACCGCTTCCAGCTCATGCCCGCGCGATGCTTCAGCCCGATGACCGCATAAATGGGTTTCTCGGCCCACCCGAATATTTTATCCGTGCGGTTGGGTTCGTTAGAGAAAACGTGATACAAATAATTACCGAGCGGCTTGGCGATCAGCATCAAAACACCGATTACGATTGCGATTTGCAATATATCCATGACCGTTCCTCCCACTATTAGAGGTTGTTCAAATAGTCATCTTTCCATGACGAAGCCGTTCAAAGAAGAGGACTCGACATCGAATCTTGAATTCAGCCGGGCCTTCCGTTGCTCACGTACCCAAAACGTACGCTCCGCTCCTTACGTCCCTAGCTTCATCCAACCTTCTCGGTCCTAAAAACCTGACTTTTTGAACTTGCACTATAAACAAAACTCGACTTTTTGAACTTGCACCATAATCAAAACTCGTTAAAACCTTTCCGGATGAAGCAACGCATAGATTAGATAGATCAGCAATCCAAGCGTAAAAATCAACACAATGGTCATTCTTGTTCGCCCCCCGTATCCTCCACCGTTTTACCGCACCAAATGACAAATCCAACTATAAGCGCGAAGGCGACGGTCAACGTTAGTACCATCCAAATATCCAGCATCACGACACTCCTCCAACGGTTAATCGGTCGCTTTTCTCCATAAACTGTTCCCCCGGATCAAGGAAGAAGGCAGCAAAAAAGAAGCCTTGGAAAAGAGGAACCTTTTCCGCGGCTTCTTGCAGTCGTCCCGACCGGTCCGCGACAAAAATGTTGCCTCTCCACACGCTTACGAGGTTAGCTGACGGATTCGGGCGTGAGAGTCGCCCTACGCCCGGCATTTGAAAGTGCCGGGTGATTCACCCCATGAAGCCGGGTTGCGGCTTCCGTTGGTTCCCCCGTTCCTTGTGTCTTTCAAGGATTCAGCGTTATAAGACCGATGATTCCGCTCCAACCGTTCCGATCGTTCTGCTCTCACACAAGCTTCGGCACGTTGGTTTCGTCGATCGGCATATCCATTTAGAATCGAATGGCCATTCAATTCATGGATCGTATCTTACTCCTTAGCTAAATGGTTGTAAAACGACGCAGCCGGCATATCCGTAAAAAAAAGAAACTTTAAGATGAAGTTAGCGCTCTCAAAATATTAGAGCTTCATTTTCCTCGCAAATACTCGTGATTATATGGCATTTCGTGGATTTTTACGGAATTTTTACGCCTATAAACGGTTTATTTTATTCCTTTTTTACATTACCCTGAACTATAGTAGTAACGGGAGCATAGACGGACAGGAGTGGTTTAATGGATAAGTTGAAATCGATGTGGATGCTATGGAAGCCTTATGCAAGCATCACTTTGCTCATCGCCTTCATGACCGCCGCCATGCACCCGTTCGGACTAGCGTTTGATTCGGTCAATATAGCACTTCTCTATCTGCTGCCCGTGCTTTGGAGTTCCGTCGTCTGGGGCCTGCGCCCTGCTCTTTATGCAGCAATGATGGGGGTCCTGGCTTTTGATTTCTTTTTCGTTTCTCCAATTCTGAGTTTTACGATCGCGGACTTGCGCTATCTGATCTCGT
The DNA here is from genome assembly GCF_038008055.1 of Paenibacillus sp. FSL R5-0527. Lineage (NCBI taxonomy): Bacteria > Bacillati > Bacillota > Bacilli > Caryophanales > Paenibacillaceae > Paenibacillus > Paenibacillus sp. FSL R5-0527. The sequence goes on from NZ_JBBOYI010000001.1 coordinate 6,504,478, forward strand.
TCGGCGTTTTTTTGGCGGTAGCCGCGTTAACGGCCAGCCTGGCGGTAAAGCTGAAACGGCAGTTGCTATACGCCAAGCAAAGGGAGGAGCATACCGCCGCGCTCTACGTGCTCAGCCGGCAAATGAGCGATATCGCGGACATTCACTCCCTGCTCAGTAATGTTTCCCGGCAAGTTTCGCAAACCATCGGTACGGAAATTGCGATTTTTTTGCCGGATCAACGGAATACTTTAGTGCTAGCCCACTGCTCTTCGGTTCATAGCGATTGGGGACAAGGCGAAACGGAAAAAGTGATGGCGAAGCTGGCGTTTGATCATGGCGAAGCGGTCGGCAATGGAACCCGTACCTTAAGAGACTCTCCAGCCCATTACCTGCCGCTCAGAACCGAGGACCGCGTGCATGGGGTATTGGCGCTCAATCTGCAGGATCGGAAAAGCGGGCTCACCACCGAGCAACAGCGGATGCTGGACGCCCTGGGCGGTTTGGCGGCCACCGCCATCGCCCGCATGAAGCTGGCGGAGGAAGCCAAAATCGCTCATTTGACGGCCGAATCGGAACGGCTTCGCACCGCGATTCTAGATTCTGTTTCTCATGAGTTGCGTACTCCGTTAGCGGCTATTATCGGCTCGGCGACCAGCCTTATTGAAGGCAATTCTCTTTTTTCGTCGGAGGATCGCATGGAATTGCTGCTTACCATTCGGGACGGTGCCCTCCGTATGAATCGGTTGGTCAAAAACCTGCTCAGCATGGTGCAATTGGAAAGCGGCATGCTGCGTCTTAGAAAAAATTGGTGCGATGTGGAAGATCTGATCGGCGTCACCTTGGCTCAGGTCAAAGATTTTCAACAGCATCGAAAGTTGCGGGTAAACCTTCCGGCGTCCGTTCCTATGGTAATGGGGGATGAAGTTTTGCTCGAGCAAGTGCTGGTTAATGTGGTCAGCAACGCGATCAAATACAGTCCGGATTACAGCGAGATTTTCATAACGGTAAGGCCTGAGGACGACAAGCTTGTTATCCTTGTTTCCGATACGGGAATCGGACTTGCCGGTGACGATTACGGCCGGATCTTCGAAAAATTTTACCGTTCAGCTGCCGCCAAGCAAGTGACGGGCACGGGATTGGGACTTGCCATTTGCAAGGGAATCGTGGAGCTGCACAATGGAACCATTACGGCCAAGCCGAATCAGCCGCAAGGCACCGTCATTACAATTACACTTCCCCTAAGCAAGCCGCGCGAAGGGCATTTTGAAGAAATGGAGGAGGATGACCATAAGTAAGCTTGGAGCTCGTATCCTAATTGTCGATGACGAACCCCAAATTCGCAAGCTGCTGACGGTGACTTTACTGGCTCATCAATATTCAACTTATGAAGCGACCTCGGGGGAGGAAGGAGTGCTGCAAGCCTCATTGATTCATCCGGACCTGATCGTGCTGGATCTCGGATTACCGGACATCTCCGGTATGGAGGTATTGAATCGCATACGGGACTGGTCAAACGTGCCGATCATTGTACTAACGGCTAAAGACAGGGAAGAAGACAAGATCGCGGCCTTGGACAGCGGTGCCGACGATTATGTTACCAAACCGTTTAGCATGGGAGAACTGGTGGCCAGAATTCGCGTGGCGCTGCGCCATGCCGCCAAATCGGCAAACGAACCTGTGCTTCGGATTGGTGGACTAACCATCGATTTGGCACAACGGATTGTGGAAATGAATGGAGAGCGGGTAAAATTGACCCCAACAGAATATGACCTGCTGAAAGTCCTCGCCTCGAACGCCGGGAGGATCGTAACGCAGCGGCAGCTGCTTCAAGAAGTATGGGGCAGCCATCATGATGAGTCCGAAAGTCACTACCTAAGAATCTATATCGGACATTTGCGCAAGAAACTGGAAGAAGATTCGACCCAGCCGAAGTTAATCGTTACGGAGCCGGGTATCGGATACCGCCTGCTTTCCGGGGAATAATCCACCCGTATCTGCCCCTGAAAAAAAAAGGAGACGCCCCGCAAGCTACTGGCCTGCAGGGCGTTTCTTCCACTGGAAAAGAGTTATTCCCATGAAAGGGCTTCTCTGCTTTTAATAAGATAATTATAAATGACTTGCGCCGCCATCGCCCGGTTAGTAAAGCGCTGCGGAGAAAGACGGCCGTCGCCGGTTCCCTGCATCAGGCCGGTCCCCAGCATATCGTTGATGGCTGATTGCGCATAATCGGCAATATCTCCGGCATCGCTAAAGCTCTGAGCCGTACTTGGGTTATCCGCCGGCAGCTCGGTTCCCGCCGCTTCCATGATAGAATGAAGAATCACGGCCATATCCTGGCGGGTAATTTTCGCTTCCGGCCTGAACCGGTTATCCCCTGTTCCCTTAACCAGTCCCATGCTCTTGGCAGCCGCCAAATACGGGCTGTAATACCGGTTGCCTGCGTCCGCGAAATTGCTTGCGTTCTCGCCTGCCGCCGGCTCCATTCCGAAAGCATTCATGGTCATCACGAGAAACTCCGCGCGGCTAATGTCGCTTCGCGGCAGAAAACGTCCTTCCCCGCTTCCCTTGACGACGTCCCTTGCCGACAGGTAATTAACGGCTTGGGCATACCAGCTTGAAGGGCTCACATCCTGATAGGATACCGTCTTGCCCCCAAGGACAAAATGGCCCAACCGGCCGGTATGAAATACCACCGCCTGCAAATCCTTGTTGTAATGGCTGTTCAGCACCGCTTTTGCAGGGCTGCCCGCGTCTATGGACCAAACCGCGAGAGCGTCGGTCTGCTCGGTTTGACCAGGAGTATAAGGAACGGACACCGCAACATCCGCCACGCTCCCTTGCCAGTCGATGTCCTTGCCATCCATGCGCAGCGCCAGCTCGATGGCCGGTCTGCCGCCGATCAGCCCCAGCATTTCCGGCGATAATCCGGCCGGAACGCCGGGCCGGACAACCAGTTCCACGATGGGGCCGGTTGTACCGGTGCGGTTCAGCATCCCCGCGGGCAGAGTCACACGGGCATGCGGAGTAACAAGCTCAATCCGGCTTCGTCCATCCTTGTCATTAAAGAATGCGGCCGGGAGCTGGATGATAAATTCCCCGTCGAAACGATTCCCGCTGTCGTCCAGTACGACGGACACCTTTTTAACGCCTCTCTTGTCAGAGCTCACGTTGGAAAAGGCGGCGCTGAGTTCCTCTTCAGCGATGGAGACAGCGGCCTTGTTTCCGCTGATGACCGCTTGAGCCGTGATCGTGCCGGAGCCGGATGGAGCAGGCTTGACATTGCCCGCTGAGCTAACGGCCCCACCGCTGCCCGTGCTTCCGGAACTTTTTCCGTGATTTCCGTTTCCACTACCGCCGTTGCCTCTGTTGTCATCATCGTCGCTGTTGTCGCCCGGAACCGTTGGGGTAGTTCCATTATTGGCTGTTGTAAAGCGGTAAATCGGGCTGCGCGTCGAGGCGCCGTATTCGTCCGTAATGTCCATGTACCAATAGTAGGTTTTGCCTGGCGCAAGCCCGTTCCACGGTACGGAAGCAACATCGCCGGAGATTACTCCTTTTTGCTCCCCGATCAGCGCATCTTTGTACACATTAACCGCAAAATAATCGGTAGCCACCCGTTTTTGGATATCCCTGAACGCAAATGGCTCCGTAAAGTCCTCGGTCGCATCATCGAAGAAATTATAGTCATCCAGATACGGCGAGTAGGTATCCACATCCAACGTGCCCGCTGCCGGATCAAACTTCAGAAGCCGGAGATAGCCGTTGCCGCCGTTTGGACCTCCCTGATAGTCCGCCAGCATCTCGATCACCTGTCTGCTTGTACCGTCCGGATGCGTCACCGTCTTCACGACCCGTTTAGCCGCATGATAATGTCCGCTCAGCACAAGCTGTACATTTTTATTGGGCGCGATCACCTGATCGAATACATTTTGCGCCATATTGGATAAGGTACCGTTGGATTCCAGATAAGCGTGCATGCCAACGACCGCAATCCGGTCCGCATGCTTTCGCAGCACTTCGTTGGCCCACGCCACGGTCTCCGGCGTATCTTCCAAGCCAAAGCCAATGTAAAGGAAAATAAAATCATGGCCGCCGAACGAAAACAGGTCATAGTGATTCCGGTTGTTGTCCATTTCCCCGCCGTACCAAGGATTATCCTTGTACCGGTCCGCGCCTGCATATTTGCCGAAGTAAGAGTAATTGACTCCATCGATAATGACATCGTGATTGCCTGCCAGCACTCCGTACGGCACGCCGGCGTCATCCAGCTTTTTCAGGTTGCGGTCGGCTACCGCCCACTGCCGCTCATCGTTCGCAACGTTGACGATATCGCCCGTATGAATGGCGTAAGCAAAAGTGCCTTTTTTATACTCTTCGGAAATCCAGTCGCCCAGCCTGTCAAAAATTTCGGGGTAAGACTCGGCATAATACTGCGTATCCGTAAACCACAAAATCGTAAAAGGATCGTTGGCGCCCTTGACCTCATCCTGCACCATGGCCTGAATCCGCCCGTCACGGACATACCGTCCGGCCTCGATTTCGGCGATCAGGATGATATCGGCCTCGGCGTTCTGGCCGGTCTCCGCTTTCAGCGCAGTCCACTTGCCCGCATCATAATCCCAGGCATACAAGGTTACAATGCGTCCGGGCAGAGTCCGGCCCTTCCAATAGACCTCCACCTTGTCCGCGGGTTGAATCTCTTCCTTCAATTCAATTTCAAAGCGGTGGTACGGAAATCCGGAGTCGGTGTCCGTCACAAGATACTCTCCGTCCGCAAAGGCGATCTTACCGGCCTCGGCTGCTCCGATTTCGCCCTCGCCGTCCGGGTTCAGGACCAACGGAGGTTCACGGTCCGCAATATCGGTATAGCCGCTGATTCCCTCCGGTCTGGCAAAGTCGTATTTATCTCCTTGAAGGAAGCGGACATCCATGGCATCGCCGCCAGGATCGCTGACATTGGCCCGGAGTTTGGGGTTCACCGGCACTTTGTCCGCGAAATCGGCCGGCGATACCTCGCCGGGCGCAAGCGGCTTCTCGTCCTCGATTTGGAACGATTCCTCCAGGACGGCCGTGTTCCCCGCTCCGTCGTAGACGGTCACCTTCAGCCGGTGCTCGCCTGCGCTCAGCAGAGTCGAGGATGAATCGTACGGCAATTCAACGGCTTTTCCGTCAAGTTCGGCTTCAATTTTGCCTACGCCGCTCAAATTGTCCGAAGCCAGCACATTCAGCGTAAACGGCCCTTTGAGAAACATGGAGTTTTCCAGCAGCTGTCCGTCACCGTAAGAGATTCCTTCGATAACCGGCGCCGTGTTGTCCACCATAACCTGAACAGCGTCGATCTCCTGTCCGCCGATCGTCATCGTCAACGGATAAACTCCGTCCTGGACGGCTGCAGTGTCCAATTCGGCATACCGCGCCGTGAATTTGTCGTCCGGGACCGGGAAATGAAAATCGCTGATCATCGGTTTGTTGGGGTTGCTCCCGTACTCCGCGTCGCCGAAGCCGTAATACGTGTCTTCTCTGTAATCCACGGTGGTTTGCGTCAGGTTCCCCAGATAGTTCAATACCTTATCGGGCTTAACAACGCTGCCGTCCGGCAGCACCAGGTGAACATTTTTCACCTCAAAGTCATCATGATTGTTGCTGCCGAACACCTTGTCATGATCCTTTAATTGATAAGGCGCATTTTCGTTGCCGGTATGCACCGAAACGACGGTGCCGGTCACAAACAGATCCGCCGGCATGTCGAACATGGACCAGGCGTCATTGGTGTATTTCGGCAGAATGCGGCTGAAAAAGCTCGGTTCCCCTGCCGGGTCCAGCGCGCTGACCGAAGCCTGATAGATTTGGTCGACGCCGCGGGTCTGCATGCCCAGGCTTGCTTTGCCCGGCAATGTTTTGCGCAGGGACACCGGCTGGCCGTTAAAAAGGACCTCGATGCTCTCGGCAGCCTGACGGCCGTATGCATAGAAGGAGGCTTTTCCTTTCAGCATGCTTCCGCCCTCTATGGATAAGCCCGGGTCCGGAAGCTCAGTGCCTGTCCCGCTCTCATTTACGGTCAGCATGCCGCCTCTGGAATTATAAGGCACTCTTGTCCGGTTGCCCGCGGCATCCGCCGCATCGATGATATAACGGTAAACGCCCGGCTCATCGAACGACAGACTGCCTTGATAGATATACTTGCCTCCGTCCTCTCCTGTCAGCGTAAGAGGCTGCGTGCCCGTGAACAGCATCGGCTCCTCCGTTGACGCTCCATACAAGATTTGGGCGGAAGCCAGCGGTTCGTCGCTCGTTACCGTAACGTTGTAGGTCTGGCCTTTTCCCAGATTGTATACGGTCTGCTCGTGCTGCAGCGTAGGCGCAACCATATCCACCCCGTCCACGGCCGGCACTTGACCGGGATCAATGCTGCCGGGATTGGCGTACATCCGGTTATCCAGCCTCACCATAGCCGTTCCGGTTAACGGGTACGCATAGCGGATCACCGCATTGCGGACATCGTTTACAAGACGGTCCGGGCTGCCGGTGCCGGTTGAATCATACCAGGCTTCCACTATGTACTGGTCCGGAGCGTCCGGGGATGACAGGGCCAGCCCGCGATGCGTAGCGTTCGGAAGATTGAAGTCCGAAGGCTGCGAATTGTCGTAAAAAATAATGTCGCTGTCCGCCAGCGTACTGTTGAAATGCAGGTTGAAATCGGCGGTTGTGGTATAGCCTTTGCCGTTGGCCACCGCTTCCTTGGCAAACCAGATGACGGCCGCGCTGTAGGGCTCAATGCTGGTGTGCTGCGGAATGACCCATTTCTTCGGAGCCGTCGTTCCCGGATAAAGGTACCATAGCGTGTAATCTTTCAAGTCAAGAGTTTGAGCGGAATTATTGTATAATTCCAGATACTCGTACTGGTTCCCGCTTCCATACCGGTAATCGCCGGCAGGATTCGGCAGAAGCTCGGTGATCAAAATGCGGGGAATATCCGCATCGGACACCTCTCCGGTAAGCACGGTCTCATACTCCGGAGATCTGGCCCACTCGATGCCGTCGCCCGCCTCCAGCACATAGTACAGCTTGTCCCCTCCAAGGCGGGCGGAAGGAATTTCGCCGGCAAACAAGCCGCCCCCCCGGTCTTCCATCGGCAGCTCGCTGTAAGAGCCGTTCGCCGACGTTTTATAATACAGCTTGACGGTAAGCGAATCCCCATCCTCATCGTACACGCCGGCCGTCACGGTTAAGGGCCGGGACCGGTCCGCCGTTGCGATTGGAGTATGAGCGATTTGGGGAATGCGATTGTTTGTTGCCGTGAGCTGCGCAGGCTCGACCCGGCCGGCCGATGGAGCCGCTTCCCGGGCAAACGGGACCATCGCCGTTCCGCTCGAAGGAAGCTGCAGATGCACGCTCTTTCCGTCACCGACATCGTCGGCGGTGTAGTAATACTCACTAATAACTGCGGAAGCATCCCCTTTGCGGGTAATGAGAAATCCCCGGTCCGTATTGTTTAATCCGTCCTGCCCCTTGAGCACATAAACCGGCACGTTATCCGGCACGGAATGATACTGCCTGAAATCGGCTTCGCCCAGATTGGCGGCTGCCCCGGTAATGGAGGAGCTTGTCCGCTTGACCCACAGTACCGCCGGGCTATCTGCCGGAATAACTACGGTATTCGGATCATCGTATACCGTATCGGTTACCGTCAGATTTTTGACGCCGCTGTTGTAGTTATACCGAATTGCATATTCCTCGTTGAAGGCCAGAGGCTGACCGGAGTGATTGTAGATCTCTACATACTCGAACAGGTCCGCACCGCCCGCTCCCTCAATTGCATTCTGATTGGATTTGTCATCCGGGTAAATCTCGGAGATAAATATTTTCATTTCATCTGATGCATCCGCCTTCGCCGGCACAATGATACCGGTAAAGTTAAAGCTGGACATCAGCATGCCGCACGCTAAAACAGCGGCTATCACCTTCTTTTTCATGAGTTCCTCCTTGTTAGTCTTTATCCTAATAAAGACTAACGGCGAAAGGTAAGCTGAATATGAAATGTATTCATAGGTTTTGTAAATATACAGATTGAAATACGAAAAACGCCTTATGATAAAATTGTTCGGTTACGCTGAAAATTCATCTCGTTCAGTAGTTATAGTAAAGGGGTCTCCCCACCCGAGCGTACCTGCTGCCTGCTCCGGCTTTCTTTGTCCATTGTTGAATGGAATGGCTGCAAAATGTACATTTACTTATCCGGAAATGCTGCCACAGCACTTGATTAAGTGTAAAACCTCAGACTGTTGAGAAAGTCCATTTTTTAAAATTTGAACACTAAATTCGGGATCAAGACCAAAATCAGTGCTTGACAAAATAAATGATGACATGGATGGTGTTGTCTCTCCAAACCACTTTGCACAATCATCCCTATGGTTCAGGAAGCCAAGTCCCCTGGTCAAACGGGATAATCGTGAAAAGCCTCCGGATAACGAATCTAGCTCCAGGCTACGGTCTGCTGCCGGCTTGACTGTCAAGCAATGATGATTAGGCTGAACCAAAATTCGAAAGTTTTGTTTAAAACTTAGTCCTAAGATCGTTTTAAATCGATTTTTCTTTGCGAAGGCGAGAGTCACCACTCAACAGTCTGATGATTTGCAATTAGTGGTCACTGCCAAGCGGTCAAGCACACTTTTACCAGCCATCCGGCCAAATCTGCGGACGCTAACGGCACTAGCGTTGCATCAAGTCTGTTCTGACAAGATATAGTTTCTAGCCACACCAATCATCTAACGGATGCCACAAGCGCTATTTGTTCCAAAAACGCGGATTTCAAATTGTAACGGTTGCCATCGTGCTTATTTCACTGAAATCCGGCTATTTTTGCTTAGATTTAGGCAAATAACGACGCTCATAACCGTTAGAATTTAGAAAGGGTCTTTTTTCGGAAAATAGCCGCTGCTGCAACCGTTAGATTTCCGGGGTGCTTTTACGGGAAAGCTTCCCGGAAATCTTGAAAATATTATTAATAATAAAGCAGGGGAACCACTCTCATGGCTCCCCTGCTTTATTATAATACCTTATAATACCTATAAATAATTCCCCTATTCCGTCAGCCAACGCTTAAACATACGCTTCGTGGTGTCCCGGTTCATCTCGGCGATCGAAGTGGTCAGCGGGATGCCTTTCGGGCAGGCCCGAACGCAGTTTTGCGAGTTGCCGCAGCCTTCGATGCCGCCGTCTTCCATCAGCGCGTCCAAACGCTCGTCGGCGTTCATGGCGCCGGTCGGGTGCGCGTTGAACAGGCGCACTTGGGAAATGGCCGCCGGGCCGATGAAGTCCGTTTTCTCGTTGACGTTCGGGCAAGCCTCCAGGCAGACGCCGCAGGTCATGCACTTCGACAGCTCATACGCCCATTGGCGTTTTTTCTCCGGCATGCGCGGACCCGGACCCAAATCGTACGTACCGTCGATTGGAATCCACGCTTTCACCCGCTTCAGAGCGTTAAACATCCGGCTGCGGTCGATCACCAAATCGCGCACGACCGGGAACGTCCGCATCGGTTCGATGCGCACCGGCTGCTCCAGTTGATCGATCAGCGCCGCGCATGCCTGGCGCGGTTTGCCGTTGATGACCATCGAGCAGGCGCCGCAAACCTCCTCCAGACAGTTCGACTCCCAGCATACCGGAGCGGTGTGCTCGCCCTTCTGGTTTACCGGGTTGCGCTGAATTTCCATCAAAGCGCTGATCACGTTCATGTTCGGCCGATAGTCCAGCTCGAACTCCTCGGTATAAGGCTGGGAGTTCGGGTCGTCCTGGCGCGTAATGATGAATTTGACTTTTTTGCCTGACTTTTGTTTTGCGGCTGCTTCCGTTTCCGCCATCGCTATCCCCTCCTATTTATCCTTCGAGTAATCGCGAATCCGCGGCGGGATCAGAGAGACGTCCACGTCCTCATACGAGATTTGCGGGCCGTCCGGCGTCCATGTCGCTTTCGTCGTCTTCAAAAATTCCTCGTCGTTCCGGTTCGGGAAATCCGGTTTATAATGCGCGCCCCGGCTTTCGTTGCGGAGCAGCGCTCCCAGCGTCATCGCTTCGGCCAGCTCCAGCATGTTCCACAGCTGACGGGTGAACGCGGCCCCGGCGTTGTTCCAGCGGGACGTATCGTTGATGTTGATTTTCTTGTAGCGTTCCTTCAGTTCCTTAATCTTGTTGATCGTCGCTTCGAGCCGGTCGTTGTAACGGACGACCGTCATGTTGTCCGTCATCCATTCGCCCAGCTCTTTATGAAGAACATAGGCGTTCTCCGTGCCGTTCATGTTCAGCAGGCCTTCGAATTTGTCCTCCTGCGCTTTGCGATAGCGATCGAACACGTCCGGACGGATGTCGTCGGCCGATTTTTTCAAGCCGCGGATATATTCCACCGCTTTCGGTCCGGCCACCATGCCGCCGTAGATGGCGGAGACCAGCGAATTGGCCCCGAGCCGGTTCGCGCCGTGGTATTGATATTCGCATTCCCCTGCCGCAAACAACCCGGGTATGTTGGTCATTTGATTGTAATCGACCCACATGCCGCCCATCGAGTAATGGACCGCCGGGAAGATTTTCATCGGAATTTTGCGCGGATCGTCGCCCATGAATTTTTCATAGATTTCGATGATGCCGCCGAGCTTGACGTCCAGTTCCTTCGGGTCCTTATGCGACAAATCGAGATACACCATGTTTTCCCCGTTAATGCCCAGCTTCTGATCAACGCAAACGTGGAAAATTTCCCGGGTGGCGATGTCGCGGGGCACCAGGTTGCCGTAAGCCGGGTATTTTTCCTCGAGGAAGTACCACGGTTTGCCGTCCTTGTACGTCCAAATCCGTCCGCCTTCGCCGCGCGCCGACTCCGACATCAGCCGCAGCTTGTCGTCCCCCGGAATCGCCGTCGGGTGGATTTGGATGAACTCGCCGTTGGCATAGTGGACACCCTGCTGGTATACCGCGCTGGCGGCCGTACCGGTGTTGATCACCGAGTTGGTCGTTTTGCCGAAAATAATCCCCGGTCCGCCCGTCGCCAAAATCACCGCGTCGGAAGCGAACGTTACGATTTCCATGGAACGCAGGTTTTGCGCGGTAATGCCGCGGCATACGCCATCATCGTCCAGCACGACCGAAAGGAATTCCCAGTTCTCGTATTTCGTGACCAGCCCCGCCGCTTCATGACGGCGCACCTGCTCGTCGAGGGCGTACAGCAGCTGCTGTCCCGTCGTCGCTCCGGCAAAAGCGGTCCGGTGATGCTTGGTCCCGCCGAACCGGCGGAAATCCAGCAAGCCTTCCGGCGTGCGGTTGAACATGACGCCCATCCGGTCCATCAGGTGAATGATGCCGGGCGCCGCTTCGCACATCGCTTTGACCGGCGGCTGGTTGGCCAGAAAGTCTCCGCCGTATACCGTATCGTCGAAATGCTCCCATGGGGAGTCGCCTTCGCCTTTCGTGTTCACGGCCCCGTTAATACCGCCCTGCGCGCACACCGAGTGGGAACGTTTCACCGGCACAAGCGAAAACAGATGCACCGGCACGCCCGCCTCGGCCGATTTGATCGTAGCCATCAGCCCGGCCAGACCGCCGCCAACGACAATTACGCTTTGTTTAGCCATTGTATTTCAACTCCTAAAAGTTTTGTATAGCGTTGCGTCATTGAATTGCTTCGTACAAAACTCACTTCGGAAGCATCCGCTTAGTTTTGTGAGCGTTACGACTTTGAGTATCGGCGAGCAAAACTCGCTTCGGATAGTTGTGTAGCGTTTCTTATTAAATCTACACTCGATAAACATTCTGATTGGAAATATCCAATAGAACTCAAAGATGCGTAGCAGATACAGCAGTTTGATTGGATATTTCCAATTGATTCGGTTTGGCTGGACGCAAAATGGACAATTTAAGCGAATTTATATTGGATATTTCCAACGTAACTTCAAAACGTCGCCCGGTATCCGTCAACCTATTGGATTTTTCCAATGCTCATTTCTCTTTATGCTCCCCAAAATATCGCGATATCGCCGCCAAAAATCATAATCTTCATCCTTACGCCAGCAGCGCCTTCGCTGACTCCAGCAAAGCCGTTCCTTCCGCCTGGAATTCGGCCCCGCGGAAAGCGAACAGCGAGCCGACGAACATCAGCGCGACGATCACGAACAGCCCCATGCAGATGTACGAGGAAACGCGCTGCGCGCGCGGGCCGACGGTGATGCCCCAGCTGACCATAAACGACCATAACCCGTTGGCGAAATGGAAGGACGCCGCCACGACCGAAATCAGATACAATAGGAAGAAAACCGGCTGGGTAACGATGCTGTGCATAACCCCGCCAAGCTCTTCATGAGTGACATTGCCCAGCGCCACTTGAACGCGGGTTTCCCACAAATGCCAAATCACGAAGGCAAAGACGATTACACCCGAAATCCGCTGGAGCAAATACCGCAGATTCCGTTCCGTCGGGAACCGCCCGTTATTCGGCTTCGCCTGGAAGGCGATATACAATCCGTAGACACCGTGGTACAGCAGCGGCAGCCAGATGCCGAAGATCTCCAGCACCGGCACGAGCGGCAGGCTGTTCAGGAAAGCCACGCTTTCCTTAAATCCCTGGCTTCCGCCTTCCACCGCCGAAAAGTTGGTGATCATGTGTTCCAGAATGAAAAACCCCAGCGGAATGACTCCGAGCAGCGAATGAAGTTTTCTGGAATAAAACCCTTTCATAAGTGCGCGTACCCCTTTCTAGTTTCCATCTTCCCTTGAACTTGCGCATTTTCAACAATAATCGACAAATCGATTAATACAGCCCTTCAGTTTGGATATGATATATCCCACAACATTAAGGCTATTTTACTATGTTACAAAAGTAACATGTGAACATCTTGTGTCACTTTTCATGTTACTCCTTTTTATCTTATAATGGAATTGCAATATAGTTATTAATAGTTATACAAAAAACACATAAGCAGCTTTTCACATATAGCCCGGTATAGTCCGATCACTTGTCCATCAATAATCCGCGCCAATTATCCAGCCCTATTTTTTTCTTCCCGAAAAAAGGAGGTTACCCCATGTTAGAAGAACTGCTTGTATTTACCACCGTCGTGGAGCAATCCAGTTTAAACAAAGCGTCGAAGCTGCTCAATTTGTCCCAGCCCGCACTTTCCCGAAAAATCGCAAAATTGGAGGAAGAATGGGGGGTTGCGCTGTTTCACCGCAAAGGAAAACGCCTGGAGTTGACCCGTGTCGGCCAAGAGGCTTATTTGTATGCCCTGGAACAGCGGCAGCGCCATCAAAACTTTCTGCAGGCCGTCTCCCGTTTCAAAAAGGCGGAACGCACCGTCGTTACGCTGGGCGCCAGCCTGACGACCATCCAGACAACGCTGCCCCCGCTGGTCAAGGCGATGATGGACAAATTCCCGGACATCGAGCTGAAGCTCGTCACCGGGAAAACGCATGAGATCGTCTCCCACGTCCGCGACAAAAAAGTGGACATCGGCGTCGTCGCCTCCTCGATCAGCGAAGCCGGGTTAAAATGCATCCCGCTGTTTCAGGACCACCTGGAGCTAGTGGTCCCCAAGGGACATGAACTCGCATCCCCAACCCAAGACGGCCATCCCTCGATGGACGATCTGAACGGCCGGTCCATGATTATTTTCTCCAAAGGAACCTGGTACCGCCGGCTGGTCGACGACCTGTTCGGCCGCTACGGCATCGTCCCCGACGTCCGCATGGAGATCGACTCTTTCGAGGCGATCGTCCGGCTGCTGCCGATCTGCAAAGCGGCTTCTCTGCTCCCCAGATCGTACCTGCGCAGGCCGCTGCTGCGGGACAACGGGCTGGTGTCCGTGCCGATCCCCGAACTGGAGCAGACCCGCAGAGAAACTTGCCTGATTTACGGAGAGAAATCGGAGCTGACCAGCGAAACGAAAGAGTGGTTTACGCAAATTCGCGAAAGTCTGGTGGAGGAGCTGTCGCTGTAATTTTATGCGGAGAATTAACAAGTGCACAAAATTTCAAATACTTCGCAACAAGGAAGAGCAAATAGCCGATATTAAAGAGTGCAGGTTATTTTTGAGAGGAGAAACGCAAAATGAAGAGAAAGCTTTCAACGGGGATCATTGCCATCTTAGTACTGAATTTACTGCTTGGGGTCGCGGCGCCGACATCAATGATACACGCCGCCAGCAGTACTAACGGAATTCGGATTACGATGAATCCGCAAAATGGGGCCAGCAATGTTGACCCTGCCGCAACTAAATCTATTAAGCTGCAATTTGACCGCAAGGTACAGATCAATAAGGATTCGCTTAAAGTGTCCGAAAAAGGTAAGGAACCCTTGTCCAATATCGAGACGGTCCTTAGTGATGGGAGCCCGGGGAAGGGTACGAATGAAGTTACACTGCTGCTGCCGCAGTTAAAGTATAACACGACATACGTTGTACAAGCTGAAGAAGGCAATTTTGTGGATGCGGAGAACCGGAGCATTGCCTCCCCTGCTATTCAGTATTTTTTCACAACAAAAACCGAGACAGCCGCCGGCAGTACTAACAATGCCGTCAATGCTGGTGCGGCGGAAGAGACTTCGCCATTGCAAATGTTAGGTGTGACACCACTTGGGGGAAGCACGAACATTCCCGTGAATACCGAGTTTACGATGATTTTTAATCGCAACATTAAGATTAATAACGAATCCGCCATTGTTTTTAAGAAAAAAGAAAATGATGCGCAACTGGCTGTTCAGGTTAGAGCCTCCGGTTCAGGTTTGTTTATAAAGCCTGTTCATGAGTTGGACAAGGGCGACAGGTATTATCTGTACATTGGTGCGGGTGCCGCAGCGGATGCTCAGACAGGGGCTGTATATATGAACGGCTGGGAGGGTTTATACGAGACGGAGACGGACAAGAATAGTAGCGAGGCTCCTGTCCTTCAAAGTGGGGAGATTACGAATAATACGATTATTTTAAAATATAGCAAGCCGCTTGGCACAAATAATAGCATCGCAACGACAGGCTTCAAGGTGGTGGTTAACCAGCGGGAAAGAGAAATTTCCAAGGTATACTCTTCCGGGAGCTATCTGTATATCGAATTGGTGACAGCTATTGAAGCAAGTGATTTGGTGGAATTATCGTACACCCCGAAAGCGAGTAATAAGCTAGTCCTTAGCTCTGGGCAGGCGCTTGCGGAAATCAGCAGCTATAAGGTGAGCAACACCGGCAGTAAGTCAACATTATCAGAACCACCAGCTGCACAGGGCAGGCCATCCTTTGTAACGGCGATTTCCAGCTCTAACTTCGGACTTGGCGGTTATCTGCTAAATCTAAGTACGGCTAAGTCATCAAGCAGTGTATCGGTTGGCGGGCAAAATATCTCAAGATATACGATCGGCGCAGCACAACTGCAAGAAGCCATTAAATTTTTGATCTCCGTAAATACGAATAAAAGCAAACGCGAGCCGTTAATTTTTGAGGTGCCGACGACGGAGAAAGCCGCTGAGGTGGCTATCCCGCTTGGCGCACTGTATGAAGGTTACAATCGCGGTAAGCCTGTTTCATTTTCAATTAAATACAATGAAACGATGTATGAGCTGCCGGTCGAGGAGATTCCGTTTGCGCAAATTGCCAAGTCCTTGAATAACGGGACACTAAGTGTAGATTCTTTAAACACGCTGTACTTGATTATTCAACTGGAATTTGTTTCGCCTGACCAGATTTCCATACCGATGACTATAAATGGGGTTTACGTGAACCAGGCAAGCGATCCTATACGCATTAGAATCATTGTGGTTTCTGAATCAGATGCGTCTAATCTTAACGCGGCTACCCATTTGTTTAATATTTCTCATGTAGGGAAGCTTTATTTGCGCATTACCGGCAGTAAGGTGACATCTGCAAATGCAACGTTAGTGAAATACGACACAGTCAGCAAGACGATCATTCCAATTCCGTCTAAGATTTCCGGAAGCAACGGGACGCTGGTATTTAGCGGAAAACCTGGCGGCAATACAGCGAATAGCGGAGCCGGGGCATCCGGGGCTGGATTGGCATCTGGACAAACGGGAACAGGGTCAGGAGCAGATGAAGGCTCGACAAGCTCAGGGGCAGGATCATCCAATGTGGAGGCAGGGTCAGCAGCTTCAGACGGCCTGATCGTTGGCCTAGCATCAGGTGCTGCTAATTATGGGGACACCGGGAAGCATTGGGCAAAAGCGGATATTGATGAGCTGACCGCAAAATTTGTGGTCAGTCCACGTAAAAGCGATTCTAACGCATTTGAGCCTGACCAGAATATTACGCGTGCAGAGTTCGCGGAGTACATTGCCAAAGCGCTGGGATTAGGCACAGATATAAAGGAAGCGCAGGTTTATCCGGACGTGAAGCTCGATACGCGCGGGGGCTACATAGGCGCTGCCAGCAAAGCCGGAATCATTACGGGTTACCCGGACGGGAAATTCAGGCCGGATCAGTATATTACCCGTGAGGAAATGGCTTTGATGATGGTGCGTGCCCTGAATTATGGCAAATATGAGCCTACCTTAAACGGCACACCGGCACAGGCTTTGACGAAGTTTAAGGATGCCTCCAAGATTCGTTATCAAGAAGCTGTAGCCAAAACAGTTAGGGCCGGCGTTATCCAGGGGGTGACGGCAAATACCTTCCAGCCTCAAGGGAACGCAACACGCTCACAAGCGACGGTAATGATCAAGCGGGTGTTGGATAAGCTGAATTTGGAATAGCTGAATCTGGGATAGCTGAATCTGGGATAGCTGAATCTGACGAGCTAATTTAGAGCCTTCAAGTTAGACTATTGAAAACTAAAACCGCCACCCAAGCCTTACGGCTTTCCGGTGGCGGTTTCTTTGACTTCCAAACCGAGTTTTTTGGCGACCCAGCCGGTGGTGCTCGCTTGAATGATGATCGTCAGCACAATCGCCATAAAAGCCAGCCCGGTAATCACGTTGGAATGAGCGATTCCCATCCCCGCAATCATGCCGGACAAGGCGGCCGGGATCACCCCGGTTTCGCGCACCCAGCACATGAACAGCAGTTCGCGCCACGTCCACTTCACCTTGCGGTCGGGCCAGGCGCACGCCAGCACCGACAGCGGGCGGGCCACAAACATCAGGATCAGCACCGCCGCCAGGCTTGGCCAGAAAAATTGCCCGAGCGTGGCAAAATTCACTTGGCTGCCCAGCAACACAAAGATCAGCATGCGCATCATAACCGTCATATTTTCAGCGAAAGAGCTCATTTCCACATGATTGTCTTTCAGGGACAAACCGAACGTTTCGGCATTACCCCAGATCACCCCGGCGACAAACGTAGCCATAAACCCGCTGACATGCAGCAAATCGGCGATCAAGTATGAGGATAACGCGCAGACCGTCATGACGATTGTGGAATAGTCGCGAAAATAGCCGTGGCGGGCATGTCCCGCCAAATAAGTCAGTATGCCCGAGATCATCAGTCCGGCAAGAATTCCGCCGAGCGCGGTTTTGACAAACTCCCAGGACATAGCGCCAACGTCCAGCGCCCCGCCGCCGGCCACCGCGGCCAGCAGCGAAAACGTCAAAATCGAGCCGGTAGCGTCGTTAAACGCCGATTCGCTCTCCACCGTCTCGCGGACCCGCTCCTTGATTTTTACCTGCTTGAATACCGGAATGATCGAAGCCGGATCGGTGGAGGCGATGACCGCCGCGGCCAAAAAAGCAAAAATCCAGTCAACGCCGAACAAGTAATGAACACCCACGCCCACGACGATCGTCGAAATCACCACACCCGGCACGCTGAGCAGCGATAACGTAATCCATACGTTGCGAAGCCCGCTCAGCCGCAAATTCCGCCCGCCGTCAAACAAAATCAGCGCCGACCCGACCGTTAATATCAATTGATTGATCAGCGATCCGCTTTGTTCATGAATCAGCCCAAGCCCCGGGCCGAGCAGCATCCCGACGGCGATGAACACCGCCACATCCGGCAGCCTTAGCCATGCCGCCAGTTTGCCCGATACTACGCCAACGCTGATGACGAATAAAATTAAGATCAGAAAATGATGTATCGCTTCGGTTACAGCCGATTCCATACCGCCACATCCCAACCATCAAAAGTGAACCAACTCTTTTTTCTTAATAACCCGGTAATAATTACTCGTTAATGACTTCCTCGAACTCTTCGATATTTTTCTTCGATCCGATGATGACCATAATGTCCCCTTCTTGCAGCTGATCCATGGCGGTAGGCGCCACCAGGATGCTTCCGTCGCGATGAATGGCCACGATGCTGCAGCCGAAACGGGCGCGCGGGTTAATGTCGCCCAGGTTTTTCCGGTCAAGGCAAGCGGGAACGTTCATTTCCACGATGCTGTATTCCTTGGACAATTCGATGTAATCCAGCAGATTTGGAGTCACGAGCTGATGCGCCACGCGGACGCCCATATCCCGTTCCGGAAAAATAACCCGGTCCACGCCAAGCTTTTGCAGCGCGCGGCCGTGCAAGACGGAGATCGCCTTGGCAACCACGGTCTTGATCCCCAAGTCCTTGAGCAAAATCGCCGCCAAAATGCTCATCTGAATATCGCTGCCGATCGCGACGATCCCGCAGTCGAAGTTACGGACGCCCAGCGATTTCAGCACTTCCTCGTCCGTGGCGTCCGCCACGACGGCATGCGTCAGCTGGTCGCTCAATTCGTTTACCACCTCTTCGTCCCGGTCGATCCCGAGCACCTCGTACCCGAGGTCCATTAACTCCAGAGCCAGGCTGGAGCCGAACCGCCCCAATCCGATGACTACAAACTGCTGCATTTTCATGTTTAATCTCAAGTCCCCTTATCTTTATCCTATAATCATTTTGCCTTCCGGATGGCGGTACAGTTCTTTGCCCTTCTTCGGTCCAAGCGCATAAGCCAGCGTAAGCAGCCCAAGTCTTCCGGCAAACATCGTAAAGCTGATGAGGATTTTGCCGATTACCGTTAGTTTCCCGGTAAGCCCCATCGATAGGCCGACGGTGCCAAACGCGGAGGTCGTCTCGAACAGAATGCTCAGGAAGCTGGCGTCCTCGGTCGTGGACAGCACCATGGCGACGGCCACCACAAGAAATAAAGCGAGCATCGTGATGGTGACCGCTTTGAAAATACGTTCCTGGGCCATCCGGTAGCGGAACAGGACGAGGTCCGACTGCCCGCGGATCATGGAGATGACCGCGCCCACGAGAATGGTGAAGGTCGTCGTTTTGATCCCGCCGCCGGTCGAGCTGGGCGAAGCCCCGATAAACATCAGGATGATCATAAAAAATTGCGAAGCCTGCCGCAGCGCGCCGATATCGACCGTGTTGGCCCCTGCCGTCCGCGGCGTCACCGACTGGAACAGC
This sequence comes from Paenibacillus sp. FSL R5-0527, assembly GCF_038008055.1. Taxonomy (NCBI): domain Bacteria; kingdom Bacillati; phylum Bacillota; class Bacilli; order Caryophanales; family Paenibacillaceae; genus Paenibacillus; species Paenibacillus sp. FSL R5-0527. The sequence continues at coordinate 6,523,818 of NZ_JBBOYI010000001.1, forward strand.
GCGGCCCAAAATTTCCCGCCCCAGCCGAGCGGGGCTAGCGTCCGCGGATTGGTGAATTCGAATATAAATATGACCAGGGCCCCGACCACGATCAGCGCCGACGTCATCGACAGCACCACCTTGGAATGCAGCGACAGCTTGCGGCGGCGCCGGAAATCAATGATGTCCGACAGCACGATAAACCCGATGCCCCCGGACACGATGAGAAACATCGCCACGAAGTTGACGAGCGGATCGGCCACGTACAACGTCAAGCTCCGGTATTCGCCAAACAGGTCGAACCCGGCGTTGTTAAACATGGATACCGCGTGAAAAACGCCAAAGTACAGCGCCCGGCCCAGCGGCATGTCAAACGCCCAGCGAATCGCGAACAGCAGCGCCGCGCAGGATTCAATGACCAGCGAATACAGCAGCACCTTGCGGATCAGCCGGACGATGCCCTCCATCGTGTTCTGGTTCATCGCCTCCTGCAGGATCAGCCGGTCCTTCAGCGAGATTTTCCGTTTCAACACGAGCGAAAACAAGGTGGCCATAGTCATGAACCCAAGTCCGCCGACCTGAATCAGCAGCATGATTACGATTTGGCCAAACGTGGAAAAATAGGTCCCGGTATCGACGACGACCAGTCCCGTTACGCATGTCGCCGAAGTCGCCGTAAACAGCGCGTCGACGAACGGCAGCATCTCCCCGGCCGCACTGGAAATCGGCAGCATCAGCAGCAGCGATCCCAGCAAAATGATGAGCGCAAAACCCAACACCAAAATTTGCGGCGGGGAAAAGCTGATTTTTTTGAAAGACAATTCATTCACCCCATTGTTGTCGTGAAAAAAGAACAAAAGAAAAAAGCACTGGAAATCCAATGCCTTTCGGTGTTTGGTTCCTGTTGCAGGAGGCCTACGAGGTTAGCTGACGGATTCGGGCATGCACAGTTGCCCTAATCGCCCGACCAAGGCAGCCATGCCGCTGCCGCCACAATCGCGCGAAATTCACCCCAAAAAAAATCGGTTCCCCCGTTTTCGAAATCGAAATTAGGCCTTATTATTTTTCAAATGTTTTCATTCCGTTTTCGTCAAATGGATTATAAACCTTATTGGCTTCCACTACAAAGGTTCTTTTTGATTAAAAACGGTGAAAAAAGGCTGGAAACGGCAAATCGCCGATCTTCTTGCCGTCCAATCTGAGCCATGCTAGGGTATAACGGGATTATTGCATCTTTTCATCATTTTTGCCTTCAACTGGCGTTGGAAATTCCACTATGTTATCTTTACTGTGATGTACTTCGCGCAAAATCATACTTGAGAACAAAAAATTTTAAAGGAGTTTTGTAATGTTTTCACCTATGAAACCGTTCAGCCGCAGGCTGAAGACAAAAACGCTTTGGCTGATGGCCCTGATCGGGTTGGTCATTTTCTTCATCGTCCAGATTTTTCCGACAACCGCTTCCGACACGCTGCAAATGGAGCAGTCGGATGACGTCATCGCCAAATCGCAGGCCAGAACGAAAGCTATCGAATTTGCAAAGTCGGTGCTGAACTTCGAGTTGGCCGGTCATCCCGAAAAAGCGCTCGTTACCTATGAATCGCGCTCCGATCTGTACGGTTATTTAACGAAGGCGGATTTGCTCGCCCCTTTCCTGAAGACGTATGACAAGCAATTTCCGTACGACGTTTTTCGCGTCCGTTTCAACGAACCAAACGATGGGTTTAGCGCTTTGACCGTCGACGTTCACATGACCACCGGCAAAGTGGTCGGGTTCGAGGAAATCGTTTCCGCGAGCAATGCGAAAAAGCAGATGATGCTGGACTACGGTACCGAGACGCCAGACTCGCTGCGCGCCTGGGAAGGCGACTTGACGCTGGAGGAGAAGGAGCGGCTGGCCGCGCCTTATCTGGCCACGTTCGGCTTTGATCCGGCCCGCCTTGAGCGCGTGTCGGGCGAGGGCGATGTCGGTCTGCTCTATCACATCAAGGGGGATGAGCTCGGGGAGTCGCAAGCGACGATCGATATCCGCTACGAATACGGCGCCGTATCGTCATTCGAAAGCTACTTCTCCGTTCCCGAGACGCATGCCGATTACGTCGCCGGGCAGACGCGGCTGGCCAACTGGCTTACCTTTGCCGGATACGCCCTGTTCACGTTTGTGCTCGGCATCCTGGCCATCGTATACAGCGCGCTGACGCGGGCGCATACCACTTTTAAACGCGGGATTTTTCTGGCCGGCGCCTACTTCGTCTTGTCCGTCATCGGGACGGTCAACATGCTGCCTGTGTTTGAAAAGGACGGGCTCGATCCGATCGTGCTGACGGTAGGGTTCGTGATTCAAGGGCTGGTCACCCTGATTCTTGCCGCCTCGGTATATTTCTCGCTCGTCGGCGGGGACGGACTGTGGCGGAAAAACGGCATCAATCTGTGGGCGCGGTCCAGGGAGGAAGGTTACGGCCGCCATGTGCTGACCGCGGTGGCCGACGGTTATGCGTGGGCTTTAATTTTGCTCGGGGTGCAGTCGGTTGTCTTCTTCATTCTGGAAAGAACGATTCATACCTGGTCGACGACCGATGCGACACAATCGCCGTACAACATGGTCTACCCGCTCCTGTTCCCGCTGCTCGCCTGGGTGGCCGGGATCGGCGAGGAAGCCGTTTACCGGCTGTTCGGCATTCCGATGCTGAAGAAGCTGTTCCGCAGCACGTTCGTCGCCAGTCTTTTGACGACCTTGATCTGGGCTTTCGGCCATACGCTGTATCCGATCTATCCGGTCATTTCACGGCCGATCGAGTTGACCTTTATCGGACTGCTGTTCAGCTTCATTTTCCTGCGCTACGGCTTTCCGACCGTCGTTTTCTCGCACGTGATCTTTGACAGCATCCTTATGGCGCTGAGCCTGATGTTTATGGGCGGAGCGGTGAACATCGCCGCCGGTCTGGTCTACATCGCCCTGCCAGCGATCGTCGCTTACGTCATCTATCTGTTCAACCCGCCGGGCAAGGAGCGGCAGGGTCCACCGCAGGGTCCGCCGCCGCTGCATCCGCTGCAGCCGCAGCAGCCGGAGCCCCCGCAATCTCCGCAGCTGCTGCAGCAGCCTTAGGCGGCTATGAAGAGGGTAGATCCTGCAGAACGCAAAAAACCGTCGGAGCAATTTTTGCTTCGACGGTTTTTTGGTTTAAGGAGCAGAGAGGGAATGAGCGTTGTATTTGTTTCCGCAAAATAGCGGCAATTGGCACTAGCGCTGCATTTAAATCTGCGGAAAGATTCCTTTCTGGGCACACCAATATTCTAACGGTTGCCACAAGCGCTATTTGTTCCAATCCCGTTGATTTCAAATTGTAACGGTTGCCATGGATCTTATTTCGCTGAAAACCGGTAATTTTTGCTTGGATTCAGGCAAATAACGGCGCTCGCAACCGTTAGAATTTAGAAGAAAAGGTCTTTTTTCGGCAAATAGCCGCTGCTGCAACCGTTAGATTTCGGATAGCTTTTACGGGAAAGCTTGAGCAAAAGTTAATGCAACGCCGCCAGTGACTTTGGGTCCCTATTTGGAAATCAAGCTTGGAAAAGGAGCCTTTTTGCCCCCATCTTTCTAAAATAACGGCAAAAAAATCCTCTATTCCAGCCTGCGCTCCCGCTCCTAGCGATCATGGTAAGCCATGGCTCCGAAACTGGCCGTAGTTTACAATTCTTCCGGCACGTCCTCGTCCCGCAGGGCGTCGATAATTTGGCGGGCGAGCTTGTCGCCGATCGAAAGCGGCCGGAAGTCTTCGACTGAAGCCTCTTTGATTTTTTTCAGCGAGCCGAAATGCTTCAGCAGCGCCTTGCGCCGTTTCTCCCCGATGCCAGGGATCGCGTCGAGCCGCGAAACGACCATCGACTTGCCGCGCTGCTCGCGGTGGAACGTGATGGCGAAGCGGTGCACCTCATCCTGAATCCGCTGCAGCAGGTAGAACTCCTGGCTGTCGCGCGGCAGATGAATCGGCTCGGGCGGGTCGAAGGCCATCAGCTGCGCCGTTTTATGCTTGGCGTCCTTGACCAGGCCGCACACCGGGATATAGAGGCCCAGCTCGTTTTCCAATACGTCGGTCGCAGCGGAGATCTGCCCTTTGCCCCCGTCGACTACGACCACGTCGGGGAGCGGCAGATTTTCTTTCAGCACCCGTTCGTACCTGCGGCGGATCACCTCGCGCATCGTTTCGTAGTCGTCCGGTCCCTGTACGGTCCGCACCTTGTATTTGCGGTACTCCTTCTTGGCCGGCTTGCCGTCGATAAACACGACCATCGCCGATACCGGGTTCGTCCCTTGGATGTTGGAGTTGTCGAACGCCTCGATGCGCGACGCCTTCTCCAGGCCGATCGCCCGCGCGAGGTTTTCCGCCGCCTTCGAAGTCCGCTCCTCATCCCGTTCGATCAGGCGGAATTTCTCGTCGAGCGCCACGCGCGCATTTTCCAAGGCCATCGTCACCATCTGCTTCTTCAGGCCGCGCTGCGGCACCAGCGTCTTGACGCCAAGCCATTCCTGCAGCGCCGCCGCGCCGGAGGCCGAATCCAGCGCCGCCGGCTGGTCTGCGGCCCGGGTTTCCGGGCCGGCTTGAGCTTCCGAGCCGTTCTCGCCAGGCAGCGTTGGTGCCGGGCCAGCCTCGCCTTCCAGTTGCATGGCTTCCCCCGCTTGCGCCCCTGGCGTCGGCACCGGGCCGTTCTCGCCTTCCGGCGCTGGGGCCGGCACGGCCCGGACTCCCGGCACCGGTACCGGACTATCCGCGCCTTCCGTTGCCGGAGCCAGCCCCGCCAGTGCAGCCAGCGCCGGTACCGCCCCATCCGCGCCTTCCTGCTCCGCAGCTTGCCCAGCCGCGGCCTCCGGCCCCAGGCTTACCGGCGCTGGCTCCGCTCCGTCTTCGCCGCGACGCTCAGCCCCGGCCGGCTCAGCTCCGCGCTTCGGATCCCCCTCAGCCCCGGCGGCCTCAGCCTCCGCATCCTCCTTCATCTCCGGCAGCAAAATCTCCTGCGGCAAGGCCGGATTTTCACTGTAATACTGCGTGACGAACGACAGAAAATCCCCGTATGCATCGCCGTAAAACGGGAATACCGACGCATGCCGCTCGATCATTTTCCCCTGCCGCATGTACAGGATCTGCACGCACATCCAGCCTTTGTCGACGGCAAAGCCGAAGACGTCGCGGTCTTTGGCGTCTTTCATCGTGATCTTCTGCTTCTCCATCAGCGCGTTGATATTGATGATCTGGTCGCGCAGTTCCTTGGCCCGCTCGAATTGCAGCTCCTCGGCCGCCTCATGCATTTTGCGCTCCAGCTCTTTTTTGATCTCCTCGTGCCCGCCGCTCAGAAACGACGTTATTTCCTGAGTCATATCGTCGTAGGTCGATTGCGGAACCTCCTGCACGCATGGCGCCAGGCATTGCCCCATATGGTAATAAAGGCACACCTCTTTGGGCATCACGTTGCATTTGCGCAGCGGATACATGCGGTCGAGCAGCTTTTTCGTTTGCTGGGCCGCATACGCGTTCGGGTACGGACCGAAATATTTCGCTTTATCTTTAAGCACCCGCCGGGTCACCTCGAGCCGAGGATGCGGTTCATTCGTAATTTTGATATAAGGGAAGGTTTTGTCGTCCTTCAAAAGCACGTTATAACGCGGGTGATGCTGCTTAATGAGGTTGCACTCCAAAATGAGCGCCTCCATGTTGCTTCCGGTTACGATATATTCGAAATCGCGGATTTCCGAGACCAGCCGCTGAGTTTTTCCGTTATGGCTGCCGGTAAAATACGAACGGACCCGGTTTTTCAGCACTTTGGCTTTGCCGACATAGATGATTTTGCCGTCTTTGTTTTTCATCAAATAACAGCCCGGCAAATCCGGCAGCAACGCCAGCTTGTGGCGAATCGCCTCCAACGCCTTCTCCTGCTCCTGCCCCTGCGCTTCGTTGACAAATGAGTCCACGCCCTTCATCCTCCTCCCGCATAAAATATCACAAAACGCCCGCACCGCCTGAAGCGCGTACACCGCTTACACAGAAAACGCCCCCGGACAAAACCGGAGGCGTAATCCAAGGCGCGCAGCAAAAGTCCCTATCGCCTTATCCCTGTCTTATTGATGCTTGGCGATCAGGTTTTTCAGCGTGTCTTTCGAGTTCAACCCGACGATTTTGTCGACCGGTTGACCGTCTTTGAACAGGATCAGGGTAGGAATGCTCATTACGCCAAAACGGGAAGCCGTTTCCGGATTGTCATCCACGTTGAGCTTGGCGATTTTCACCGAGTCCCCCACTTCTGCCGACAGCTCCTCCAAGATCGGAGCGATCATTTTGCAGGGACCGCACCAGGGAGCCCAGAAATCAACAAGAACCGGACCTTGCCCTTCAATTTCGCTATTGAAAGACTGATCGGATACATTAACAATGGCCATGATATTCTCCTCCTTATAGGTTTGCTTGGGAGCGCGTCAAATATCTGCTGCCGCAGCCCAGCAATTGGATTGAATGTGAGAATGTTGCAGACCGCTCACCCGCAAAATGTTCCAAGATGAACATTTTCAGGAATCTTCCCTGATGAGCGACAACTGCCGAACCAATTATACCACATCCCACTAAAAAAAAGAAAGTGCTCGGCCCAGCCCTTCTTCTTTACAAAGTGAAAAGCGATTGGTTATACTAAGAATAACCTGAAACCGAATTGTCTATGACAAATGTTATTGAAGACACGATAATTTCGCGAGGAGGCCCCGTCGCTATGGATGCAAACACGCATGCGAACGACCCACGGCAGCATATTAACGAAGAACCGCGCAACGACCTGTTCGATTTGATGAACGGTTTCTTCGGCATGCTGACGTTTATGATTGTGATCTTTTTCGGGATGGTTATCATTAAATTTATTGCCGGTTAATTGAAGCGTCTACATACCTCCGGCATTGACGCTCGCTACGGCACGGCACGGCGGCAAAAAACCGGACTTCCCGAAGGAAGTCCGGTTTTTTGCCGATGTTCGGGAAGGCACCGGCCCCTCCCGGAAATAGCGGTAATTTATGTCGTTATTTCTGCGGTGCTGCCGCTCGCTTAGAAAATAGCGGAACTTTCGGTCCCTATTTTCTAATTGGGCTTGAAAAAAACGCCTTTCTCCCCCCATCCGGCAAAAATAGAGGAAAAAAATTCCGCTATTTTATGCCAAGCCCTTACCTTGGCGAAAATAGCGCCCTTTTTTACCGTTAGCTCCGCGGCCTCAGCAAACGTGGACCGCATCCCACGGCGGCGGTAAGCTAAGTGCACTTTGGCGGATGGAAGCCCCAGTCGTTTTATGGCTCGTCCGGCGCTTAGCGGCAGGCATCCGGTCCGGGGTCGACAAGGCTACCTCCATGGATGTGGCCAGGATGCGGCCAAAATTCGCCAGATGCGGCCAAGATGCGGCCGTTCACCTAACGCTCGGCCCCGAGCCGCGGTCGTTTAATCCGCGTCCCCTGCCAAGCTTCCCGTCAAGACCGCCCGCGCTTATTCGTCCCGCGAACCTGGACGACCTCCACGAACGGCGCGATCCGGTCCATCAGCCGCTGGCCTTTATGGGCCTCTTCCCCGTCCTTGCTCGTGAAGCTTAAATGCTTCTCCAGCGCGTTCAGCGAATAGTTCGACGTGTAAAAGGTCGGCTTGCGGTTCATCCGGTAATTCAAAATCGAACCCAGAACATGATCGCGCACCCAAGGGTTCAAATTTTCCGCCCCGATATCGTCAAAAATGAGCAGATCCACCTGCTTCATCATCTCCACCGTTTCACGCAGCTTGTCGCTGTCCTGCAGCATCGACTTCAGCTCTTCCACGAATTCGGGCATATACACAATCGCCCCGGAATATCCCTCTTTGGCGAGCTCGTGCAAAAGATAGCACATCAGGAACGTTTTGCCCGTGCCAAAATGCCCTTCCAGGTACAGCCCCCTAGGCTTCAGGCCTTGTTCCCTAATCTCGTTGATGTAACGGAACACTTGGGCAACGGCCGGAGCCCGCAAGCTGTCCTTCGACATAATTTCCACTTCGCTGTAGCCTTCCTCCAGCGCCCGTTCATCCACATAAAAACTGTGGATCCGCTTTTTCACGGAAAGTTCCCGCTCATACTGCAGCTGCTTGCCGCAGGGCACCTGCAGATCCACCAGCTCCGGCTTGCCGCCCAGCTGCTCCACCGCCAGCTTCGTATAATGCCCGGGAAAATCGTTCGGGCAGTTCGCGAGCCCGGGGCAGTTTTCGCAGTGCCGGCGGTCGTTCACATATTGATACAGCTTGGCCATGCCGCGCATCAGCTGCTGCTGTTCAAGCTCCGGATGGCTGCTGCGCAGCTCCCAGACCAGCGGATCGTTCAAGAGTCTCGCGGCCAGTTCCTCCGAGCGCTGCCTTAGCTGCGAGCTTTTCATTTGCGACAGCAGTTCCCCCAGCGATTCCATGTCGCATTCACCTTCCCCGGCCCCCATGGCCCCGTTATGATTCATATCCCTTTTTGCTTTTTGGCTTGCATCTGCTCCGCCATCTTGATCAGCTCGGCAAATTCCTCTTCGGACAAAGCCTGGTCATCCCCGGACTGCTGTACGATCGGAATCTCCGGCTTCGGCTTCGCGCTCCGGCCGGCGTAGGATCTTCCCCGTTTGGCGCCCCCGGCCGCCGCCGCATTGCCGGCCGCTTTGTCCTTGACCTTGGCCTGGTCCCTGATATATTGAACCGCCTTCTCATAAGTGTCGACCTGCTTCAACAGCATATTCGCCGCGATCGCATCGATGAAATTGCGGTTGATCCGCTGCTCCCCGCCGGAGGTTAACAGCGACATCAAATAATGGATAAGTACGTTGATCACTTCGCCGGGCAGCTTATAGTTCAAATCGACTTTTTCAAAAATATCGAGCAGGTTGTCCGGCACCGTCCCCGGAAAAAACGTCTTCAATAGCCGGGTATACGGCTCGTTGCGCAGCATCATATTGTATTGATGAACATCGCATTTGCTCTGGAACTGCGGCGGAACATCCACGTAATACTCCATCTGCACCGCCACCTCTTCCGGATGGCTGATGGACTGGGCCGCCGAACCCGCCGCTTCTCCCCCGCGCAGCGAGACGATTTTGCCGTACGCAACCTCACGCGCCTCCTTGCGCCGTTTTCCCTGCCGGAACTGCAAATTGGCCCTGTACTGCAATTCGTCCAGCAGGATGGCTCCGGCCGGATCAAACACGCCGTCCTCGTCGAGCAGCCGGCAGATGTCCTGCACGCCTAAATCGTACTTGCGGGCGATGTAATTCACGATCCCCATGCCTTCCGGGTCAAAGCGCAGCGCCTCCACAAACGGGCGGTTGCGCGACTCCCGGGGAAACCGGAGAATAATGTCGGCGTAATTGATCGCCTCTTCCTCCGGCCCCAGCAGCACGCCCGGCTGCCGGGCGATCGACGTCTCGGCGATCGCCTGCTCCAGCTCGTAATCGATCGAGTGCGTATTCAGCTCAAAAATATCGTAAAACGGCACGGAAATATTTTCTTTGTTATAAGTTACGCCTGCCCAAGCCTCCGGTTCATTGCTGAACAGCTGTTCCCGCAGCGCCAGAACGGCAAATTTGCCGATTTTGTCGCGCAGCAGCAGCGTCAGATGCTGGGTCCTGAAAAACTCCGCAGGCGATAGCGGCGCCTGCAGCTCATATTCGTACATATAATCGTCGCTGTCCGGTACGTACAGGCGGCTGGTCTGCAGCAAGCCGACCGCCTCCAGCTTGGAAGCCTGCTCGATCAGGAACTTCCTCCCCTTTTCGCTCGGGTCCACCCCCAGCGTCAGGAACAGCCTCCGCTGCTGCTCGACCCTGGAATAACCGACCTGCTCCAGCGGAACCTGTTCCGCCAGCAGCCGGTACAACGCCACGGCAAACGCCCCGACCATCGGCTGGTAGATCATGGCCAGCATCTTTCCGTCCACCGGGCTGAGACTGAAGTCGCGGTATACGCAGTAACGGTGATTTTCGGTAAAATGCAGCATGTTGTTCATGCGCACGGCTTTATCGCCCCTTCCCTCTCACGCACAAATAGACTTTATCTATTTTAGCATAAAAGGCTTCGCCCTGAATCGCCCTTGGCATACAAAAATCGCCGTTTTTCCCCTCGCACCGCGCTGGCGCCGCGTTTTACGCCCCTTTTTGCCTCCGAACAAAAATCGCCGAAAAAAAGAACCGTCCCGCTCCGCTCGGGGGACGATTCTCCAGCTCTCTATTCGGAGCTATTTATGATATAAATGCCATTGTGCATAATTTGATCGTTCCCCCGACAAAAAGCGCCGAACCTCCTCGATGGATATCCCCGCATCCTTGGCCATGGCGAGCAGAACCACCCATTCAGGGTCGATTTCCCCGGGGCACCGGTCACGAACAATAACCTGGGCGGATTTTTTCAACAACAATCCCCTCCTAAGATCATTATTTAGGCTTGTCCCCGGACAGACCAGCCATTTTAGTGTCTCTACCTTAGATCTGAGACTTTGTGCCAATGGATTACGGGCTTTCAGCCAGAAAGCTTCCTTAGTTCTTATTATAATGTCCCCGATCTGAAAAGTATGTCGTTCCGCGTAGGCCAAGCACGTAAATTTGATGGAAAAAGCTATATTTTATTGTTTAATCGTTACATTTGTTGTCAATTTCAGTAAATTCACTGATGCAAGTATCAAAACAAAGTTTTGTTCTTAACAAAGAACGAAATTTATAAATAATAAACGTAAACGGGCATAATACCAAGATAATTCAAGATAGTTGTTCATTATTGAGAACAATCGAGCAAATTCGCGGGTTTCCTTTCTTTGGGAATTTCGTGTATATTTGAGTCACGGAATTCGTTCTTAATAAAGAACATATTAACGAACGAGCCGACCCCCTTGGAAAGGAGGAACCTTTTCTGCGAAGATCCCGAACCGGCGCGATCCGCAAACGGCGCAAAAACCGGAAGAAACAAAAGATGGTGAAATCGCTGCAATCCGGATTGATTTTTTCTACCTTGCTATTGTGGACCTCCCAGCAAGTCGGCACCACCTTCGGGGAATTCACCAGCGTACGCGAGGATCATTCGGAAATTAAGGCATGCCGGGTATTCCCCAGCCAAATTGAAAACCAACTGTCGCTGTTGGCTGAACACCTTGAACGGGCCGCTTCGTTAAAAGGAAGATTGCTAGGCTCTGCCGTGACCTCTCCTGCCTATAATCCATCCGCTACCGATTTGGTTTACGATGGCGGCGAAGGAACAAACGAATTCGAGGCCGGCAGCCGGTTGGAGGCGGCCGCGGCCGGCCTGTCGGCGCGAATCGGCGAACTGAACGCCATGATTCAGCAGTTGGAGCAGCAAAAGGCCTTGAATCACTCCATTTGGCAGGAGCTGCAGCGGGAACTTGCCGCCGCCTCCGCGCCGGTTCATGAACTGCTAACCTCGCTGAACGAGCTGGAGCCGAATTGCGCCGAACTGCCGCAAACGACGCTGCTGGACCGGATCACCGACCTTTTGGAGCGCAGTGGATTACATTCAGGCTCGTTAAGCGGGACGCTGCAAGAAATCCTAAGCTACTTGCGTTCCGTCCACCAATTAGGATCGCTGACGTCCGGCGGCTTTGCGGCCGATAGCTATGCAACCGCTGCCTTTTTCGATGGCCGGATCGCTATCGATGGGGATCCCGCCGGAGAAGAGTTGCTCGCTTATTTTGAAAGCGTACAAGCTTCCCTGCAGTCGGCCATAGCCGGTCTGACCGCCGACATCTCCAGTTTGGAGGCACAGAGAGCTCAGCTGTTGGCGGAGGCGGAAGCGCAGCGGCCGGCGGAAATCGAGCGGCAGAAGCAGCTGCAGGAAGAGCAGGCCAAACAAGAAGAGCAAGCCGGAGAGGAGGAACCGGCCGCCCCGGACGGGTCCGGGAACCCGAGCGATGGCGAAACGCCTCCGCCGGGAGACAAACAAGCGGTAAAAGATGAAACGCCGGCCGAGGGGGATATCCCAACGGTTAGCGAGACCGGCGATGGGGAGACTCCGCCGGCTGGAGAGGCCAGCAACGAGAAGACTCCGACGGCTGAAGAGAGCGGCAACGGGGATGTACGGATTCCTGCGGATAGCGAAGGCGGCGACGGGGACGAACCTCCCTCCTCCGCTGAACAATCCGCCGATCCTAACGATTCGCATGCGAACAAATCATCGCCGCCTCAACCGGAACAGTCTGCCGCCGGCCCAAGTCCTGCGCAGCCCGAAGAAGCTCAGGCTTCCGAAGATGGCGCGCCGGCCGAAGGCGGGCAACCCGGCGGCCAAAATTTGGATCAAGATGGGCCTGGCCAGGCGGATTCCGCAGATGCCGATGCCGGTGCCGACGCCTCTCCCTCTCCCGCAAATGATCAGAAAGGCGGTGGATGAGTCATGCGGATTCGAAAATGGTTGGCAAATGCGCTGACGGTTCTGATGGCGGCTGCCTTTTTTACCGTGGCCGGCTCAGCCGTCATGTCGAAAATGTCCGGCAACGAACCGAATTTCTACGGTTATCAGTTGAAAACGGTACTGTCCGGCTCAATGGAACCCTCCATACCCACCGGTTCCATCGTGGCCATTAAGCCCGGAGGCGACATGACCCGATTGGCCGCCGGCGATGTTATCACCTTCCGGGCGGACGAACAGAAACTGATCACCCACCGCATCGTCGAAGTCGCCCGCAATGAGCTAACCGGTCAGGTCCTTTACCGGACCAAAGGAGACAACAACGATGCCCCCGACCTGGAGCCGGTTGATCCGGCCAATGTCACCGGCGTTTACACCGGCTTTAACGTCCCTTATGCAGGATACGTTCTCAATTTCGCCGGGACGAAATTGGGGAATGTCACGCTGTTGATCGTCCCGGGGGCCCTTTTGTTCCTGTATGCCTTAGCCTCCTTATGGAAAGCCATTTCGGCGCTGGAAGACAAGAAGCCGGACCCGAACGCATCCCAACCGGACGCCAAGGCCCCATAACACAGTAAGTCGCTTGTTTCTAACTTTCGGTTGCTCTCCTTATGACTTCATAAGGATGCAATATAAAAAATCAATTAAAATAAGGGAGGAATTTTGTATGGGTATCAAAAAAACATTGGGTTTCGGAGTAGCCACTGCAGCGCTTGGATTGACTTTGATCGGCGGAGGAACGTTCGCTTATTTTAGCGATTCCGTGGAAACGACCGGTACGTTCGCCGCAGGCACCTTGGATCTCAACGCCGATCCGACGGCGATCATCGACGTGGGCAACCTCAAGCCGGGGGATACCGCCACCCGTACGTTCAAGCTGAAAAACGACGGCACGCTCGACATCGCCAAGGTATTGCTGAAAACGACCTATACGGTTGTGAATAAGCCGGGGGCTCCTGAAAACACGGATGACTTCGGCAAACATATCGTCGTTAGATTTTTGAAGAACATCGACAAAAAGGAAACCGTCATTTACCAAACCACGCTGTATGACCTGCAAAATCAAGCCCCTGACGCCGTGGAAAACAAATGGGTGGCCTGGTTCGAAGAGCATGGGGGCTTGAAAGCCGGCGATACCGACGACCTGATCGTCAACTTCGAATTCAAGGATAACGGCCAGGATCAAAACGAATTCCAAGGTGACGCTTTGAACCTGAAATGGACGTTCGAAGCGAAGCAGGGGGCAGGAGAAATCAAATAATTCAGCCGTCAAACCGAAGCAGAACACCTTGGCCCGCTTCTCGGGTTAAGGTGTTCTTTAATTAACGCAATTCCGACTATACGCCTTTGTCCTATCACGTATATTTTGATATAATGGCATCAAATTATTCTGATAGAAGGGCGACGGCTACATGGCAGAACGTATTGGCGAGCGCATTCAGAAAATCCGCCAGGATCGGGGATATTCCTTGTCCGAGCTTGCGGATAAAGCGGATGTAGCAAAATCCTACCTGAGCAATGTCGAACGAAATATTCAAACGAATCCTTCCATTTCCTTCATCGAGAAGATCGCCGATGCTTTAAACGTTTCGATCCACCTGCTCTTGTACGGCGACCGCCCTGCGGAGGACTTGCTTGACCCGGAATGGTGGGAGCTGGTGCAGGAAGCGATGACTTCGGGCGTCAGCAAAAAAGAGTTCAAGGACTTCCTCGAATACCAGAAATGGAAAATGGGACAAAAGAACTAACGGCCAGCGCAAAAAGCGCAAAAAAACCTCACTGCCGGCGAGGTCCTTTGCTTGCGCAATCCCATACGTTGGATTCGCGAGGGGAATGGGTATGGGGTTTCACCCCACATCCATCCCCCTTTTCGGTTTTTACCCCGAGAACCCTTCCCTCCTTTTATCATCCATCAGCCATCAGTAGAAGCATCGAGAATTTCGGCTCCACCTTCTAAACTTTGGACGGACGCTCTAACGGTTGCCACAAGCGTTATTTTGTTCCAAAAACGTTGATTTCAAATTGTAAACATTCCTGTGTAGGTTAAGATTTCGTCTTTGAAAAAAACAGGAGCGCCTCGTATGATAGGGGTGTCGACGGGTCAAAAGCCCTTAAAACCTATCAGGAGGCGCTTACTATGAAGTCTACTCGAATTCAAACCACAAATCAACGGATTGAACGAATTACCATGCAGCATGCGATCATCGGGATTGACATCGCCAAGGATGTTCATGCCGCCCAAGTGACCGATTTTCGGGGGCGTGTCCTGACACCACGCCATCTGTCGTTCGCAAACACGCGGGAAGGCTTTGAGAAGCTTCTGCGCTGGACGTGTGACGTACAGGACAAACACCATCTATCCTCACTCATCGTCGGCATGGAGCCCACAGGCCACTATTGGTTCAATCTCGCGAATTGGTTACGGGAGCAAGGGATCACGGTGGTACTGGTGAACCCGGTAACAGTGCATCGTAATAAGGAAAATCGCGACAATTGCCCGTCCAAGAACGATCCCAAGGATGCATTGAACATTGCCGACGTAGTTAGCCGAGGCTTCTACACGGACTATACGCCAGAGGCGGCTGTTTTCAAACGACTCAAGGCGGTTATGAGTGATCGAGAATTTTGGGTCAAGCAGCAGGTGAGCCTGGGAAATCGCATTATCCGCTGGATCGATCTGAAGTTTCCGGAATTCCGTTCGGTCTTCCCGGATTGGACAGTTTTGCGTTCTCTGGCGTCGCTCCGCGCCTTTCCGTTGCCGTCCGACTTGCAGGGTCTTCGTACGGATGACGTGATCGAAGCTTGGCGTGAGCAAGGGATGAAACGTGCGGGCGGAGTAAGTGGCAAAGCGAAGGCCGCCCGGCTTCTTCTGGTGGCTGCACATAGTATCGGCGATATACAGGCACTTGAAGAAGCGCGGCGTGACCTGCAGCGTTTGCTGGATGCGTATGAATATGCCGTCAAGTCGCTTGAGGAGATCGAGCAGGAAGTCAAGAAGTTACTAGGCTGTATTCCGCTAGCTGGGCAGTTGCGAAGTATTAAAGGCCTTGGAACCATAACGATCGCGGCCCTTCTGGCTTGTGCCGGAGATTTGCGTAACTATGCCCATGGGCGTCAACTGCTGCGCCGGGCCGGTCTGAATCTAGCGGAACGTACTTCGGGCAAGTTCAAAGGACAGATCAAGCTCTCCAAGCGCGGGGACAGCATGCTTCGCAAGTATCTCTACCTGGGCGTGCTGGGCTTGGTTGGCCAACATCCGGACTTTAAGCGATGGCATGAGTACAACCTGAAGAAAGGAATGAAGAAGATGGCTTCAATCACCAAGTTAATCGGCAAACTCGCTCGAATCCTCATTGGCATGGTTCAGAAGGGGGAACCGTATCGCTCCGAGATAGCGGTCCACCGAGTCGCCTAGCCTAAATCTATTGACGTAACCGAGCCTGGCTGATAATCCGTCGTCATACGAAGATTGACTCGTTCGCAGGATTCGAACAAAGAAAGCAACACAGAACCGAGTTTCGCAACCGTAAGGGCAAATGACCCATCTTTTAAACGCAATCGGTCTCCACGCCTTGGACAGGTACAACGAAGGAATGTAAGGGCGAAGACCCGTAGAGACATGGGAGGGTGAACCTCCAGGGGCCGAGTGGAGGGTGCAGGAAACCATTTTTTGGAGAAGTGCAAAGATGCACGACTTCTGTTCCTGCACACCCTTTTGCAAGAAACCACGGCTTTTTGTCCGGAGCTCCCCCATCTCTTCGCTTTTCAAGGTAGCGAAATCCTGCGAATAAGTGAGTATTCGTGAGAAAACTTCTTAAATACGAGGGACGGTTGCCATAGCGCTTATTCCACTGATATCCGGCTATTTTGGCTTAGATTCAGGCAAATAACGACGCTTACAACCGTTAGAATTTAGAAAAGGTCTTTTTTCGGAAAATAGCCGCTGCTGCAACCGTTAAATTTCCGGGTAGCTTTTTTTGGGAAATCTTTAGCAAAAGTTAATGCAACGCTAGTGAGGTAAATAAGGTCAGCTGTGTACAGCTGTGTCCGTTTATATTTTGCAAACCTCCGTTTTTCCGCAAATAACGGCTCTGGTGTCCCTTACCTGCGGATTCCTCTTCCCCTCTCTCCTGCGTATCGTCCGCCATACTTTTCAAGGAAGCCCGGCCCGCGTTTAGAGGTAGTTTTTCTTGCCTTAAAACATCTTATATCCGGCCTGCCGCAGCTTGCGGATCGTCCACCCGCTGAGGATGGCTCCGCCAAGCCCGGCCAGCGCCGTCAAGTAATCGACCAGCCGGAACGAGGCCAAATAAACGCCGAAGCTTTTATCATGGTTCCACAAGGTGTACACGACGATCGGCAAAATGACCAAAATGAAAATATATGCGGGAAACCACGTCGTTTTCATCAGCATGTTCAAGATAAAACCGATGCCGAACATCATGACGAAAAACAAAACCATCAGAATTAATACGATGAGCCAGCCCATCGTTCTCCCACCCTTCTAAGAGGTAGTTCAAAAAGTCATCTTTCGATCACGAAGCAATAACAGGGAGCCTATTCGACGTCGAATCTTGAATTCAGTCGGTCGCTCCGTTGCTCACGTAGGTCCTCCTACGCTCCGCTACTCACTCCCTCCTTCATCCAACCTTCTCGGTGCTCCAAACCTGACTGTTTGAACCTTTATTGAAACGGTAGTTCAAAATGCGAACTATAAAATAAATCACACGAATTCAAGCTAGTAGTTAGTTTACTAGAAAAAATGTAACGAAGCAATGAACTTTGGATGAAATATTGATGAACTGATTTGCCCCGTCCGCCAACCATGCGCTACAATAAGGGGAGTGTAATTTCCATACTTTTGATAGCGTTTAGAAATTGATCTGGGAGTGATTATAAATGAACGAAGCGGCATTAACCCTGGATGGTTGGTATGCCCTCCACGATTTCCGCACGATCGACTGGAAAGCCTGGAAAGCGGCGGACGACGAAGAACGCGCCGGCGCCCTGGAGGAACTGCATCACTTTCTGCAGGAATGGAACGACATGGAGCAAAATAAAACGGGCAGCACCGCGGTCTACTCGATCGTCGGCCAGAAAGCGGACATCGTGTTTATGCATCTCCGGGAAACGATGGAGGAGCTGAACGCGCTGGAAACGGCCTTTAATAAAACGACGTTCGCGGAATATACGACAAAGGCTTATTCCTACGTCAGCGTCGTCGAGCTCAGCAACTATTTGGGCTCCGGCGACGGCGACCCTAAAGCCAATCCGGAAGTGATGGCCCGCCTGCAGCCGATTCTGCCCAAAGCGAAGCATATTTGCTTCTATCCGATGAACAAAAAACGCGACCTCAGCGATAACTGGTACATGCTGTCGATGGAGGAGCGCCGTGCCATGATGCGCAGCCACGGCATGATCGGGCGAGGTTACGCCGGCAAAGTGAAGCAGATCATCACCGGCTCCGTCGGCTTCGATGATTGGGAATGGGGCGTTACGCTGTTCTCCGATGACCCGCTGCAGTTCAAAAAGCTGGTGTACGAGATGCGCTTCGACGAAGTGAGCGCACGCTTCGGCGAATTCGGCAGCTTTTTCGTCGGCAACCTGCTCAACGCCGAACTGCTTGACGAAATGCTGAAGATGTAACAAGTAATTTATAAAAAGGAATACTGGGGGATATGGGGCTTTCCGGGCGGTTTCACCGTTACGTCCCATATCCCTTTTCCTTTATCCTCGTCGTACCAGCCGCTAGCTCCCTCCATTGCCACTAAGAACTGCAAAAGTGCAGTCCCTTCTCACCAAAAATACGCAAAATAGCCGATCAAATGCAAAAATGCAGTTCATCTCCGCCTACACGACCATATTTTTACAATTTCGTGCTTTTCAACTGCACTTTTGCAGTCCGTTAGCCTCCGAAAGGGGGATTCGGCCAAATGAAATGCACCTTTGCATTTCGTCGTCCAAACATAAAAAAGAGGCCGCTCAAAAAGTCCCGGACGAAAAAAAAGGCGCGCCCTTTAACATCACGAGCACGCCCTCCTTCTATGCATCTTCATCCCCGGATTTCAGCGATTCGAGAAATTCCGCCGTCGCCCGGTCGCGGTCCCGGCTTTTCTCCTTCAGCCGCTCGATCGCCGGAAGGATCAGGATATCGACTTCCTTCTGGATCGTATACGACAAGTCGTAGCGCTGCTGCGACTCGAGGAAGGAGCCGACCTCCATCAGCGCATTGTACCGGTCCAGCTCCTCCCGGGTCAATAGTCCGCGCACCTGCACGCTGCAGTGGCGCATTTTAGAAAAATCTGCCTTTTCTCAGCACGAGCGGAATGCCGCCGATAATAAACAGGTAACGCATATCCACCAGTTTCTTCAACTGGGCCGCCACCCAGCCTTTATATTTCTTGCCGAACGCCGAAGCGATCGCTTCGCCTTTGCCGAGGGAAGCCACCGTTCCTTTGTGGCTGAATACGAATTTCTTCATCTCCTTGCCGCGGATCGAAGCTACGACGTTTTGCGCGCAAGTGACGCCCTGCTGCATGGCGATTTGCGCCGTCGGAGGATACGGCCGGCCCTCCGGATTAAAAAACAGCGAGTTGTCGCCGATAATATAAATGTTGTCATGTCCCGGCGCCCGCAAATACTCGTCGACTTTTACGCGCCCGCGGGCCGTTTCGAAGCCTGCCGCTTCAATCAGCCGGTTGCCGCGGATCCCGCCGGTCCAAACCACCGTGGCCGACTTGATCTCTTCGCCCGTGGCCAGAACCACGCCGTCTTGCGTGCATTCCTTGATCGCCACGCCGATTTTGAACTGGACGCCTTTTTTGCGGAGCACTTCCATCGCGTAATCGACCAGTTCGGGATCAAACCCGGGAAGCGCCGTCGGCGCCGCCTCCACATTGTATACATTGACCAGGTTCGGATCGACGTCGTATTCTTTGCACAGCCGCGGGATGCGGTCGGCCAGCTCGGCCACGAATTCGATGCCGCTGAACCCGGCGCCGCCCACCACGAAATTCAAGCGGTCGGTGCGGGTTTCATCCAATTTGTACAGCGCAAACTGGTATTCGATATGCTGCCGGATCAACCGTACGGAGTTGATGCTGCGGATCGTCATCGCGTATTCCGTCAGCCCCGGAATGCCAAACGATTCCGGTTCGCCGCCAAGCGCAATAATAAGGTAATCGTATGACAACGTGCCGTCCTGAAGCACGACTTTCTTATCGGCCAGGCGGATTTCCTGAACATTGGATTTCACCAAATCGATTTTGAATTCATCGATCAGCTTGGAAATCGCCACGCGGGTGCGATCGATCGAATCGGTTCCCGCCGCGGGCATATGCAGATGGGTCGTAAAATAATGATAATCGTGACGGTTGACCAGGGTAACGTCCGCTTCGTTATAGTTCAATTCCTTCTGCAGACGCTGCGCGGTTAGAATACCGCCGTAACCCGCCCCAAGAATCACGATCTTCGGTATGGTACTCATGAACTTGTTCTCCTTCCAAATGTAAGCACTCTATATTTGTTTATTAACCCAATGATGTTAATGTGAAAATTCACACATAAGAAAAGCTTCTATCCACGTATATTCAAATAAAAAAATAGCCTCTATCTAATTTTGGCCGTTTTATTTGTAAATTTTGCGACATTTGTCACAATAAGTTTAAACGTTGTCTGTATGAATATCAAAACAATGGAGCAGTATTTTTCATAAATGTACTTTTTTCGTCACATATAAATGTACATACATTTGAATAATATCGGCTTTTACATAAAAGATCAAGTCTTAATTTGCGCGCCATTGCGGGACTTTCCGCCTTTTTCTTGACGTTTTTCGGCCTGCCCGCCCTTTCCTTTGCAAGTCGAAGCGGGGCGTTTATAATAAAGTAGAAATGACATTTATAAAAGAGAAACCATCTGGAGGTGTTTGATCCGTGTCATCCCAAAGCAATAGCGGTGATTTTACCGACCTGCTGATCATCGGCGGGGGTCCTGCAGGCATGTTCGCCGCCTTTTACGGAGGAATGAGAAAGGCTTCCGTCAAACTTATCGAAAGTATGCCTCAACTGGGGGGGCAGGTTGCTGCCCTTTACCCTGAGAAATATATTTATGATATCGCCGGTTTCCCCAAGATCACCGGTCAGGAGCTGATCAACAACCTGAACGAACAGCTCAAGCTGTTTCAGCCGGATATCCGGCTGGAGGAGAAAGTGCTGCAAATCGAAAAGAAGGACGAACGCCATTTCGTGGTAACGACCGATAAAGACGTGCATCAGGCGCGCGCCATCATTATTACCGCTGGCGTCGGCGCCTTCGAACCGCGCCGGCTGGAGCTCGAAAACGCCGAAGCGTTCGAGAAAACGAACCTTCATTATTTCGTCAGCGACATGAACCGGTTCCGCGGCAAAAAAGTGCTGATCAGCGGGGGCGGCGACTCCGCCGTGGACTGGGCGCTCATGCTTGAACCGATCGCCGAGCAAGTGACGCTCATTCACCGCCGGGACAAATTCCGCGCTCATGAACACAGCGTGGAGCAGCTAATGAACTCCCGCGTGCATGTGATCACGCCGACGGAAATCGCCGCGCTGCACGGCGGAGAGCGTATCGAACGCGTCACTCTGGCCGACGTCAAAACCAAGGAAACCCAGGAGATCGCCGTCGATGACGTCATCGTCAATTTCGGCTTCGTTTCCTCGCTCGGACCGATCGCCGAATGGGGGCTCGACATCGAAAGCAACGCAATCGTCGTCGATTCGCGGATGGAAAGCTCGATTCCCGGTATTTTTGCCGCCGGAGACATTACGACATATCCCGGCAAACTCGATCTGATCGCCGTCGGCTTCGGCGAAGCGCCAACCGCGGTCAACAACGCCAAGGTGTATATCGACCCGGACGCCAAACTGTCTCCAGGCCACAGCAGCAACATGAAATTGTAATCCGTACATGAGATTGCAAACAAAAGGGTATCTTACCTATACGGAATATTCTGCCGTAAAGGAGAGATACCCTTTGCCATTTATATGCCCGCTATGCAACGGCTTGGCGCCATTAACCGCCACCTGTCCCGATTGCGGACACGTACTGGAGAACGCCGGACGGAAAGAAGACTACGTCGGGCCTTACAGCCCTTACGGTTCGGCGGATCAATACACCTCCGCGATTTCCGCGAGCATTCCGTCCGGCTGCGAACATGTCGTTCAATGTCCGCATTGTCATGAAGCTTATATTTATCATGTGAACGCTTGGCAAGCGCCTTAAAAGTTGTGGATAACTCGGGGTACATCCAAGCTGTGAATAAGTTGTCCCATTTTTAATGCACGATGGACGACACGGCCAGCTCCAATTCGCGTTTGTGGATTTCTGCTAACAGCAATGCGATAAACTCCCGATCCAACTGCAACTCCGTCGCTTTTTGGTAGGATTCCAGGAGCAGCTCATCCGTTAACAGCGCCATTAGTCACACATCCTTTCTATATTTTTCCTCATCATAACAGGAAAAGTTTAGTAGAACAAGTGTTCCTGTTATCCACAAAAGCTTGTGGAAATCCTGTGAATAACATGTTATTAATCGGCGAAAAGCGTTGAAAAATGTATTGGGATAATGTGGATAAAAGTTATTCACAGGATGGCCGCACCGTCTTTTCTACCAAAAATTTTTTTTGAGAATCATAGATTTTCGATTCATTTCTTACTGCGGTCGTGTATTCACCTCAAAAATCCATATCTTTCCGCTGTGGTCCAGGCCGTAATCAAACCCGAGCGACCCGATGCCCGGAAAAGTATTTTCCAAAATGCGCACACAGGTATTGGTCAGCGATCGCATTTCCCGGCGTTTGCGGATGGAGGCTTTCCGGCCCAACGACCGTACCAGCCCTGCATGCGCGCTCAGCATCGTTCCGCCTTTGCAGAGATTGGTGACAAACAGTCCCGGTCTGGCGAGGCGTCCCACCATGGCGCGATAAACCCAAGTTCCGTTGCTTTTGACGACTTTGACCCGGTAGTCGATCGGCCGTCCGGAGATCGTGGCCAGATGAATGCCTTGCTGAATGATATATTTCCGCCCGACTTTGGCGCGGTTTAGCGCCCGGAACATCGCCTCGAAACTGGAGAATGCTCTCCGCTTTGACATATAGGTAAAAGCGTAAATCCCACCTGCATAAGTGACCTTGATTACGCCGTATCCCCCGCCGCCGCGAATCGGTTTGATCACGACCATGCCAAACTGATGCAGCATTTGCTTCAGGGAGTCGGCGCTGTACAATCGGGTAAGCGGTATGTGGGGGGCCACGTCCGCGTTGCTAAGTAGCGCCTCGGTTTTCAGCCATTTATTGGCCAGCTGTCTTCCCGCCATTACACCATCCCCTTTCTCGCACTATACGATATACTACTCAAAGAAAGAGAGATGTTCTTGGATGTTTGTCCGAGGCTTCCCGCCTCTTTTCCCGTCCGCCCTTCAGAGGCGTGCGGGTAGCCGCTTGCGGAAGCATTTTTTGCAATTTTGGGGAATTAGCGTATATGATGAGGAAAACAATGGATTACACCCTATCAAGAGAGGAGAATGAAAGTTTTGAATGCGGGGCAATCGTTTGAGGCTAAATTTTTTCAAGTATTGTACTGGTTTGCGATGATCGCGATGTCGCTGATCCTGGCGGCGATTACCGTCGCCTTGTTCCTGACCGGGTTCAAAATGATCAAAAGCTCGCGCAAAGGACTGGGCATCGGCTGCATCGTCTTTTCGCTGGTCGCCGCCGGCATGATCGTAATGATGGTTAACCGTCAATTTTTCTAGCATGCAAGCTGGCCCCCCGGCCGCGGATCATGGATTCGGAACGTTACCGGCGCCATTTTTTTTGGAACCAAATCGTTCTGATACGTATTACTCTACATAAATAAAATTTTAATGTTAGTTTGAGTCAGGATTACAGGGGGTTAAAATTGCATGGGAGCCACTCAGCTTTGGAGCGAACGGTTCAAAAAGTTATTCATCAACAATCGTTTTGTGCTGTTTCTGCTGATTTTGCTGCTTATTGGCTTGAATATTTTCGTATTCACCAAAATCTCGTTTGTGTTCACACCGCTCACGGTGCTGCTCAAAACCGTCCTGCTGCCGATCCTGCTGACAGGGGCGATCTACTACCTGCTGAATCCGCTTGTGGATTGGCTGGAGGGCAAAAGAGTCCGGCGGGTTTACACCATTACCGCCTTATATCTTTTCATCGCGGGGATCATCACGGTGGTCATCATGAGCGTCGTTCCTCTGGTGAAGCAGCAGGTGACCGGCCTGATTGAAAATATTCCGCAATACAGCACCGAAATTCAGGGGCAATTTGAGGAGCTGATCGGGGGCGATTTCTTTTATCAGCTCCAGGAATCGACGGGATTCAACCCGAACGATCTCGGCAACACGTTATCCGAACGGGCTACCGCGCTGTTCAATAGCGCCTGGTCCGGCATCGGCGGCTTTATCGGAGCGGTCAAAAACGTCGTTCTGGCGATCGTTACCGTACCCTTTATTTTGTTCTACCTGCTGAAGGACGGCAAAAAACTGCCGCATTTTATTTTACGATTCGTACCCGTCCGTTTGCGCCAGCAAACCCACCATGTCATGACGGAAATGAACGGCCAGATCAGCTCCTACATCCGCGGGCAAATTATCGTCAGCTTCTGCATCGGGGCGCTGATGTACGTCGGCTTCCTGATTATCGGGCTCGACTATTCGCTTGTGCTGGCCATCATCGCCGCGTTTACGAGCATCGTGCCGTACCTGGGGCCGGCGATTGCGATTACGCCCGCATTGATCATCGCCCTCGTCACGTCGCCGATCATGCTGGTGAAGCTGATTGTCGTCTGGACGGTTGTGCAGTTGATCGAAGGCAAGTTTATTTCGCCGCAAATTATGGGCAAGTCGCTGAAAATCCATCCGATTACGATCATTTTCGTTATCCTGACCGCCGGCAATCTGTTCGGGGTGCTCGGCATCATTTTGGCCGTCCCGGGATACGCCGTGCTCAAGGTCATTTGCACGCATCTGTTCCAATGGTTCGAACGGCGTTCGGGGCTGTACGAGCCGGAGGCGGACGCCGCGGCCGCGGGTCATGCGGAAAGCGTAAACGGATCATCCAAAGAATAGTCCTGCGGGAGGGATTCGATATGTGCGGGCGCTTTACGATTACACTGCCGATCGATGAATTAATGCTGCATTACCTTATCCAGGAATCGGCAATCTTCAATTATATGCCGAGGTACAATGCCGCTCCCATGCAGTTTATCCCCGCGATCATCCAGGGCAAAACGGGCAACCGGCTGGGGGAACTGCGCTGGGGGCTGGTGCCTTCCTGGGCGAAGGACGATAAAATCGGCAGCAAAATGATCAATGCCCGGGCCGAGACGTTAACCGAAAAGCCTTCCTTCGCCCGCCTGCTGGCTTCCCGCCGCTGCATCATCCCGGCCGACGGTTTTTACGAATGGCAGCAGCGGGAGGGCATCAAGCAGCCGTACCGGATCGTCCTGCAGGACGGCGGCCCGTTCTCCCTGGCCGGGCTTTACGACATTTGGGCGGACGCGGACGGGAACAAACTCGCCACCTGCACGATCATCATTACGGAGCCCAATGCGCTGATGGCCGAAATTCATAACCGTATGCCGGTCATCCTCCAACGGGAAGACGAGGCCGAGTGGCTGGCCCGCGACCATGCGGACGTCCCTGCCCTGCTCCGCTTGCTCCGGCCCTACGATGCCGACCAAATGCGAGCCTATCCGGTCTCGCCGAAGGTCGGCAACGTCCGGAACGATTCGCCCGAGTTGCTGGAGGAAGTGAAATAGGCGGGTTGGTGAACGGGATTGGCAAAAAACAAAAGTGTCCAACGCCAAAACGCAGCGGAAGCCGCAGCAAGGCCGCCGCTCTAGTGGCTACACTTCTCAAAGGCCGTCGCTTCAGCGGTTCCACTTCTCATTGGCTCTACCTCTCATTGGCTCTACCTCTCATTGGAAATATCCAATAGATTGGAGGAAATCGCCCGCAAGCTTGAACTCCCATTGGAAAAATCCAATAGAATTCGCTCAACCCGCCTGTTTTGCTCACTGCCGAACCCAATCTATTGGAAATATCCAATCAGACGGATGGCTTACAAATCATTTTCTTAATCAATTGGATAATTCCAATCAGAACGTTGTGTCTGGCCGAAGAATTGTTGGGTTTAAATTTGAAGCAGTTGCGGTGTATAGACCAGGCGAATACTATTAAGTCAAAAGGCGCGGTGTTCTCAGGCTAGAGAACCCACGCCTTTACTTTAGTTATTCAGCCGCATGCCGAAACGGCGGAGACGGAGCATAAAGAAGATGGTATACTTGGCTATGCACGAAAAAAATACGAAAGGTTAGGTGAGGCCGCTTGATCCGGGTCATCTTGTATTTATTGGCCATTATCAGTGCAAACGTAATAACGGCGGCCTTTTCTCCTCTGGCTTGGGGGCCGTTTATCGTTCCGATGGGGACGTTTCTGATAGGTGCGACGTTTATTCTTCGGGACCTGGTGCAAAAACGGATCGGACGCCGCGCAACATACTTGGTAATTTTAGCAGCTCTAGTCTTGTCCGCAATCTCGTCGGCCCTGCTTGGCGACACGCTGCTTATTACCGTGGCCAGCGCGATTACTTTTGCGCTATCCGAAACGATTGATACCGAGATATTTACGCGTCTGAAAGCCAGCCTGGCAAAACGTGTGCTATACAGCGGTCTGGTTGGCGGCGCGGTCGATAGTGCGGTTTTTGTCATCGTCGGACTCTCTCCGCTGGGGGCCGGAATCCTTCCGTGGTCCGCGGTTCCGGCAGCCATTCTCGGCCAGTACCTCGTAAAATCGGCCATGCAGGCGATTGGAGCCGGTGTTGTCTCGCGTATATTGCGACATAAAGAAAGCGCCGTTTAATCGCGGCGCTTTTCTGCGTTTAACATTTCACATTACTAGTTAAGCTCCTTATCCCAATTGAAACTTCTCAATTTAACAGAGTCACACGGGTTGGACAGCTTGGTTACGCGATGATAACGCTGCTGTTACATGACGTTAGTGATTTACCCATGTTTTGTTTTAAGTACATATAAGTCACGGTCGTGCTCGCCCATCTTGTGAACAAGAAAATCGACGCTCTCCTTAACACCCTTAACCTCGCCTTCAACCAGGGATAGGCGTTGCTCCATTCCGTCTAGTTTTGCGTTTGTCACCTCTTGTCCTTCACGTAATGCGTGGAGTATAGCTACCATTTCTTTCAGTGTTTCTTCCATGCTACTACGTCCTTTCATTAGGAATTAACCATATAAGATTTCGCGGAGCATTTGGGCTCTGTTTCGGATGCGTCGTTCACGACATAAAAACCGCCCCCAATACGTAGTAATCGCAAGATTATGCGTATAGAGGGCACGATCTGTATCTACAAAAAATTGTTCCATAATGGCTTCCATTTAGATCAACGGATGGTGAATATCGATACCCCAATTATACCTAAGCGGACATACCGCAGCAAGCCCAAGCGCGCACGACTATATATAGTCGAAGACGCAAGAAAGCCCAGGCCCAACGGAATTACTCCGCAAGCCTGCATTTTGTTTTACCGTTCCTAAAACGAATTATATGTACTCTGCGCAGCCGTTTCCACCGCTAAAGCTTTCCCCTCAGCAGATCGCCAATTTTTAATAATCCAGTAAACGGCCATTATCATTCCATTGACCGTACATTTTATTTTCTCTCGTGTTTGTTATGAATTTGTCTAATCTACTCTTAAATAATTCCGGCTGATTTTTAACGCTCTGGATTGTGTCGATCCGCACTCTTATATAAAGATCCGGAAAAGCCATAAAGTTCTCATATACTTGCATTTCCTCTTTTAGCCTTTGCTCTATCCCCTTATCTATTCTAAAAGAATCCGGATTCATATCAGGAAGAACCTTTCTTCCCTCATCTCTCATTACCCCCAACTTTTCAAGGCGGCGGACACGTTCTTTATTTAATTCAGTCCATGAACTTTTTTTACTTCTAGGAGACAGTCTCTGAGCCAGCTCCGTTTCAGATATTTTCTTTTTGACCCCATCAATCCATCCAAAGCACAACGCTTCCTCTACGGCGTCCAAATATAACAACATATCAGGGGTGGGCTTCATACTAACCAACACCCAGCAGAACTTTTCAATCTTGCAATTTTCCTGCAGCCAAATCCTTAAATCCCCTCTCGATTTTACTTGAATTAAATTTTCAATTTCCATGATTAAAAGTCCCTTTTCCTTTCTAATTTAATGATCCATATATACCTGTTTAAGTTAATGGGTACATTAAAAAAATGGTCTTCAGTTGCAAGACCATTTTTTTAGAATGAGTTACTGTTTGTTTGAAATTACGTTATCAAGAAACCGATCCGCGTCGCTATTAAATTTCCAGGAAACTCCGAACTGATCAACCAGCATTCCAAAACACGAAGACCAAGGCGTATTGGATAACGGCATTACAACATGGCCGCCAACAGACAACTGTTTAAAGTATTCTTCCAATGATTGTTTATCATCATTGACCAGACTAATAAGTACATTATTTCCTTTCACCAGTTCCCCTGTTACCGCCATCATGGAAGGTAAAATATCCGATATCATGATTTTTCCGCCTGCAAATTCGACTGAAGACTCCATGATCATATTTAATTCATTTTCCGGCAATGGGTAGTTTGGATCTTGCGGGAAATCCTTAAATTTTACTTTTTTAACTTCTTTCGCATTTAAAGCCTTCGAATAAAAATCAATCGCTTGTTCTGCAACTCCAGAAAAGTTTAAATATACAATAGCCGACATAAAGCAAAACCTCCTTCTTGTTATGAATGTAGTATAATGAATAAGAGGTGACATATGTATGTCACCATTTATAAATAAAGTACAAAAAAAGAGGCTCAACCTAATACTCAGCGCTTGACAGTCAAGCCGGTAACCAATCATGGTAAGAAATATCGGCAGTTCAACATCCGCTGTCCGGACGCTTTGCACGATTATCCCGTTTGATCCGGAAGCATAGAGGAACATAAAATCAGAAAAAGAAAATATGTTTGGGGGAACATCTTCGAGATCGGTAGACAGGTTTGTGGAAGGAGGTTTAAGCGAAGTGAAGCAGACCTGACGGGAGGAATGGGGCAAGGCACATGGAAAATTGAAAGGACCGTGATAAGCTCCCACCCTCTCCCCCCTGAACAAAAGGAATAATCGTGAAAAGCAGTACGCAGGGATACCAGGACACGAACGCTATCATAATTTATTTTGTCAAGGCCCTTATCTCGGTTTTGAGCCAAAAAAGAAGGAGAACATATGGAAAAGGTTGAGCGACTAATATCCATCATCATGATCTTGCTGAAAAAGGATGTTGTTTCAACCAAAGAATTCACACAATTATTTAACGTTTCCAAAAGAACGATTCTTCGTGATATAGAAACACTGAGCTTATCAAACATCCCCATCTATTCCATCAATGGAGTTCATGGTGGCTACAGTATTATGGATGAATACAAGCTTGATAAGCGTCTTTTAAGCAGCTCCGACTTGGAGAATATATTGACTGCGCTCGGCGGATTAGAACAAATTCTAATTAGCGAAAAAGTTGCAGTGACTATTAAAAAAATAGAAACCATGGTTAGCCCCTTGTCTCCGAAGGGTTCAATCCAACTGTCATTTTATGATTGGGAGGGCCGGTCTGAAATTCGTCAAACCTTGAAGAAGTGTCAAGAAGCAATACTAGCGAGAAGGTTAATTTTATTTGATTATATTGATAAAAATGGTATAAAAACGAATAGAATGGTCGAGCCATGCCAGCTTCATTTTAGCGAAACGAGTTGGTATTTGAAAGGATTCTGTTTACATCGTATGAGGTATAGAACATTTAAATTATCTCGGATCGATCATCTTCAAATGGATGAAAAAACATTTAACCCTAGAGATTATTCATTAGAACAGGAACATGAAGCCAGTTATCAACCGGAACTAGTCGCTGTAAAAGCGTTGATTTCGCCCAGCATAAAAGATCATTTCATGGAAAGGTATGGTCGAAAGAGTATTGAAAACTATAGTTCTGAACTTTTTTTGGCAACCATCCATGTTCCTCAAAACAGTATTGGATTTCAATTTTTAGCAAGTTTCGGTACAAATCTAGAAATCGTAGAACCCAAATCATATGTTGAAGAATTTCGAAATTATTTACTTAAAATGGTGGATAAATATTCCTAAAAGGTCCCTTGCGGTGTTGGCGCACCTTGAGCCGTTGCAGCCGCGTAGGTTCTTCGGGTAGCGCAGCCCTATCGTACAACTCTGAACTCTTCCCCGGCGTCCGGATCGTTTATAACACATTCGACAAGAAAGTCGAGCGCCGACATCCGCAGCAGGCAGGAGGCCACCTCCGCGACAATCTCGTCCGTCTGCTCGATCCCCTTCGCGACCCGAACGGAATACTTGATCTCGCGTGAAATGTAAAGGCGCGGATGGTTTGCGGTGTCGGCATAGCGTATGACACAGCGCAAAACGAGATAGTTACCGCTAAAATATAGCGCCAGGTCGTCGCGGATTAGCCACGCCCGGTGCAGATCATAATCGAGCGGATCGCCGCAGAAATAGCCGTCGACGACCAAGACGCGTTCAAGATCAAGGGTTTCCGGCATGTGCAAGCACCTCCAATAATTCGAGCGCGGTCATAGCAGCGATTTCCAGAATCGTTAGCTTTTTCGGCAGATTGGCGTCAAACAATACGCTGCCGGGATCGCTGACCGTCCGCAGCCCGCTCTCCGTTTCAATGACTCTCTCAACAACGAGATACGTGCCTGTGCCGGATCGATCCACGTAGGCCGCGATATTTCCGCTTAATTTGACCCCATCGTAGACAAGTACGCTCGTTTCGCCTAAACCGTCGGGGTCTTCGCAAATCTCCGTTACTTTTACGAGGTTCACTCGAATCATCCCTCCAATGCCGCTACATCCTGCTTAAATTTGAAATAATTAACCGTAAATCAATCCAGTTTCCGCCGCGTGTCCGGACATATAGCCGCCCGTTTATCCGTCGGCCTCCACGATACATGGTCTTCGCCTCCTAAATCTAAAAATGGGTGCAACAAATTAGCGGAAAAACTATATTTTTCCGAAAAAAGATGGTATACTTGCCTTCGCGACTATACGCTTGAGGTTATATTTATAATATACGCCTATGGTCATATTTAGTCAAGGAGGGTTTCTATTTTGTTGAAAATTAGAGTCAAACTCAAGGGGTTATTAAAGGAGAAGGGTATAACTCAAAAGGAGCTGGAAGAGCGAACAGGAATTGCACAGGCTCGCATTTCAAAACTTTGCAGTCCTGACCGACAAGAAGTGAATCTCGAAATGTTAGCAAAAATTGCTCATGCGTTGGAAATTACAGATATCAGAGAATTGATCGACTTTGCACCAGAAGAATAGCATACCGGCCGCCGACTGTTGAGTTTGCTTTTTTATCTTTAAATGGAATTGGCCGATTTTTCCAGCCCGGAGGAGAAGTGACAGGGTGGTAAGATTGAGTGTTATTTTGACACTAATAAAAACGCCAGCTCGCGAAGAGATTCCGCAAAGCTGGCATTAGTTAAATTTTAACACTTTTAGACTAATTCGTGTAATCCAGACTGTTTAGAAATTGACATAGCCCAAGATTGAGGGGACTCATGATGTACCTGTTCCGGCATAGATTGCAATAGTGACATGAAGTTCGATTCTTTAATCATTTTCTTCGCTGCACTTTCACTTACACCAAATTTCCAGCAGATTTCTTTTGTGATTTCGGTAATCAACCACATATCCGCCATATCTAAATTATTAATCATGCTTACCACCTCACTTGTTTTGTCCTATTATATTGATCGATTATGTCAAATTTATTAAATTTGAGAGATAAGTTCACTAGTTCCTCATCCTCATGGAATGAGAGTTGGTTGTACCTCTCCGAGTAAGGAGCGATACCTTTATAATCATATCCATCTTGAGTATATCCATGAATCAATTGTTCTACAGATATTTCACCAGATACATACTGTTTACACAGATACCCGATAGCCCTACCGTCAGCAAGTGAACCGTATGTCCATTTAAAATCATGAGGCGTATCTAAAGTGCGATACATACGATTAAATACTATATAATTTGCCCACTCACTATCCAACTGATGGAAAACTTTTCTTTGCTCCTTAGGAACAGTATACAGTAGCTGTGAATCCAATTCAAACGAAATTATAATTCCTCGGTCTTCGCGTCTCAACGCTCCATTCTTAGGGGAGCGTTCCCTTTCTTGCAGCAGTTTTGCCCTTTCTGCGGCCTGTTGATAACTAGTAGTTGTATAAAAGCCTTTACCGAAATCAAGATTTATTAGGGCGTCTTCCCGATGAATCAAAATTCTATCTTTTATGGAGTCTAGGTATTTTAAGAGCGTTGCATGAAAAACAAGTCTGGGAAACTGTATGTAATCCGACATAATTCTGCTCCGCCTTGCATATTATTATCCTAACTCTCCTTGGAGGATAGGACTAATATAATAATACGACAAATAGGAACAATTTCCCACAAGACATTTGTTCTGAACAGCGCAGGCCCAAGGGAACGCTCCGGCAAGCCTGTGCTAGTTATTTTATTTCGCTATATTTCATTTCTGCCACTATTCGCGTTCGCGCCGTCGCGATATTCCCGCCCCTTACTTCCGTGCCTGCATTCGCGTCGGCGGCTCCCTCTTCCAGCTTATACGTAACGCACGCGACTATTGAGCGTCTGTAGCCGAATGTTGACGATCATGTAAAATAGGCCGAAAGGTCCAGCAAGTCCAGGTGATTCGTGGGTACTCGCGGCTGTCCAGGCCCCTGGGAACGCATCTCTCCCGTTTTTTTAACGACATAATAAAACGACCTCCAAAGCGTGTATTTACGCAGTAGAGGCCGTGATCTTCAACCCTAAAACACTGATTTCGGGGTTGTTAATGTACAGAGTTAATCGGGGTCGATAAGGCTCAATTTAGCAGCGCGAGCCGCATCCCCAAACGTTCATTTGAGCAATGGTTTCCGTTTCGGCTTGCGCTTGGATCAACAAATGGAAACCGCGAGCTACGCCCCTCCTCAATCACAAGGCTGCGGCGCGCCTTCTTCATCTTTAAACCGGAACGACTGTCCGCAGCCGCAGGTGGCGATGGCGTTCGGGTTGTGGATGGTGAAGCCGCCGCTCATGCCGGATTCCTTGAAATCGATCTCCAGCCCGTTCAGATAACGGATGCTCTCCTTTTCAACCACCACTTTAAGCCCTTTGACGTCCATGTAAACGTCGTCTTCGCTCTCCTGATCGTCAAGTCCCATGCCATATGAAAAACCGCTGCAGCCGCCGGGATTGACCCCGACGCGAAGGAACATGTTCGGCGTTTCCTCCTCAGCGAGCATATCTTTAATTCGCGCCAGCGCGCTATCGGTAATTGTAATCATGTTTTTCACACTCCTTTATAAGAAATTATACTCCACAACCCGAATCCGCTCAACAAATCCGATAAATCCGAAAAAAGCGATATTTCTCATTGCCGGATCATTTTCCAAGGGGTAGGCTTATTGCCCCCTTAAAAAGTGAGGTTTATAATAGGATGGTGGTTTCATTGTCAGAATCGTTGGAAACGGAGGGAATGTCATGTCCACAGTCGTCACCCCCAACACGGAGCAAAAAATGGCGGAAATTGCCGATAAAGTACGCCGCGGGGAACGCCTCACTCTGGAGGACGGGGTCTATCTATATGAAAGCGACGATATATTGACAATTGGGCAATTAGCCAATGAGGTCAATTTGCGGAAAAATGGGAAAAAGGTTTATTTTATCGAAAATATGAGCTTGTACTTTACGAATGTGTGCGAGTCGCACTGCGCGTTCTGCAGCTTCCGCAAAGATCAGGGCGAAGAAGGAGCGTACACATTGTCCGGCGAGGAAATGGTTGCTTTCGTGGAGCAGCACATTACCCCCGGCGTTCGAGAATTCCATATCGTAGGCGGGCATAATAATCATGTCCCTTTTCAATATTATGTGGATTCGCTGAAAGCGCTGAAGGAGCGTTTTCCGCATGTGACGCTCAAGGCGTATACGGCGGCGGAAATCGAGTTTTTCACCCGGCTTAGCGGCCTCAGCACCAAAGAAGTGCTGGTGGAGCTGCAAAAAGCCGGCCTGCAGTCGTTAA
The DNA here is from genome assembly GCF_038008055.1 of Paenibacillus sp. FSL R5-0527. Taxonomy (NCBI): domain Bacteria; kingdom Bacillati; phylum Bacillota; class Bacilli; order Caryophanales; family Paenibacillaceae; genus Paenibacillus; species Paenibacillus sp. FSL R5-0527. The sequence continues at coordinate 6,557,442 of NZ_JBBOYI010000001.1, forward strand.
CCGGCGGCGGCGCGGAAATTTTGTCCGATCAATACCGGGAAAAAATGAAGGTGGAAAAAGCGAATGTCCAGCAGTATTTGGACGTTCACCGGACCGCTCACGAGCTAGGCATGAAAACGCCGACCACGATGCTGTACGGCTCGATCGAATCGTATGAGGACCGGGTTCGCCACATGCTTCAAATCCGCGAACTCCAGGACGAGACCGGCGGATTTAGCGTGTTTATTCCGCTGTCCATGCAGCCGCGCAACAAAAACGCCAGCATCATGCGGCGGAATTCTGCGTACGAGGATCTCAAAACGATCGCGATCAGCCGGCTGATGCTCGACAATATCCAGCATATCAAGGCGTATTTCATCAATATCGGCGTGCAGCTGACCCAAGTCGCCCTCACGTTCGGAGCCTCCGACGTGCACGGTACGATTTTGAAGGAGCAAATCAGCCACGCGGCCGGAGCGCAAACGCCGGAAGGGCTCACGCTGAAAGAGCTGATCTGGCTTGTCAAAGGGGCCGGGCGCATCCCGGTCGAGCGGGACACGTTCTACAACGAAATCAAAGTTTACGAATAAAGACCGGATCAAGCCTTGCGCCTAAAGTTCCGGCAAAAGGGGAATTCGAATGAAGAAGCAGTTCGTTGTTCTTGGCGGAGGGTACGGCGGAACGACCGTGATTCACGAGCTGTTCAAAGGCCGCCGCATCCCTTCGGACATACAAGTCGTCCTCGTTGATCGAATGCCCTTTCAAAGCTTAAAAACCGAATACTACGCCCTGGCGGCAGGAACCGCCTCGGACCACGAATTGCGGGTTTCTTTTCCCGATTATCCCGGGCTTACGATCAAATACGGGGAAGTCGCCTCGGTGGAGCTGGAGCAGCGGCGCATTTTATTTCAGGACGGCGATCCGTTGGAATATGACCAGTTGGTGATCGCCCTGGGATGCACCGACAATTTCCACGGGATTCCCGGAGCGGCGGAGTATTCTTGCACCATCCAGTCGTTCGCTGCGGTTCGCGAAACGTATTTGCGGCTGAACAACGCGAAGCCGTACAGTAAAATCAACATCGTCGGCGGCGGACTCAGCGGCGTCGAAGTCGCCGCCGAGCTGCGGGAAAGCCGGCCGGACCTGAACATCGCCATCATTGACCACGGTTCGCGCGTGCTCTCCGCTTTTCCGCCGAAGCTATCGGAATACGTGGAGAAATGGTTCCATGAGCATGAGGTTGAAACGCTGTCCCATATAGCGATTCAATCCCTCGAACCCGGGGTCATTCACCATGAACAAGGCGACATCCTTTCCGATGTCACCGTCTGGACGGCCGGCATCCGCCCCGTCGACATCGTACAGGCGCTGGATGTGGCCAAGGATCGCCAGGGCCGCGTGCTGCTGAACGAATACCATCAAATTCCGGAGCATCCGGAAGTATTCGTGTGCGGCGACTGCGCCAGCCTGCCGTTTTCGCCCAGCGCGCAGGCGGCCGAAGGGCAAGGCCATCAAATCGCTCAAGTCGCCTCCGCATTGTGGCTCGGTGAACAGCCCCGGCTGCACCCGATCAAACTGAAAGGGACGCTGGGTTCTTTGGGCAAAAAAGCCGGTTTCGGCCTCATGGGCAAAACGCAGGTGAAGGGCCGCGTCCCGCGCCTGCTCAAAAGCGGCGTGCTGTGGATGTCCAAGCATCATATTGGATAAACTCGGAATGTGCCTGATTTAATTTGCGTTAGTCCGCGGACGCGGATTCCTTAATTTTCAGCAGAATCCGCTCATACAGCCGGTCGGCGTTTTCCGCCTCCACCGGCTCCCCGTCGACCAGCACGTATGGGAACATAAAGCAGGTGCCGCAGTTGGTCAGGCAGCCGTATTCGTATACGTCGCACTCCTGCTGCTCGCGCACTTTTCGGATCGCCTCGCCGGTCCCGAACCCGGCATTGTTTGCACAAAATTCAATAATCGGCTTCACTTTTCGGCCTCCCGCTTAAGAAGCATTTAAATTTTATCTATTCTGTATTATAATAAGTCAAGAAAGGAGTTGAACATAGATGAGCGAAAATGTACAAGATAGATTGTATGACGAAGTTTCCGAAGTGCTCGACAAGCTGCGTCCTTTCCTGCAACGCGATGGCGGCGACGTGGAATTGGTCGACGTGGAGGACGGCATCGTCAAACTGAAACTGATGGGTGCCTGCGGCAGCTGCCCAAGCTCCACCATCACGCTCAAAGCGGGGATCGAACGCGCCCTGTTTGAAGAAGTGGAAGGCGTGGAAGAGGTAGTCCAAGTATTCTAAGACCATCATGATGCAATAATAAACTCGGCCCGACCGGTTTTAGCCGGCGGGGCCGAGTTTTTTTGTTTGGCTGAATCTCTACTGCAAATAAAAATCGCGAAGCCGGCGCAGCTCTTCCAGGCTCAAGCCCAGTCCAATCGTCCAATACGTTTCGAAGCCGCCGTACTTGCGGTCAATCTCGTCAAAAGCCGCTTGCAGGTAGGCAGGTCTGGCTTCGATCAGCGCGGACCGCACTTCCTCCGGCAAGTGCTTCATCGCTTCCGCCCAAGCCGGGTCGCCCCCGCCGCCGACTTCGCCGTTCAGGCGCTCCGCAAACCGGTTCGTCAGCGCATAATCGCTTAAGATATCTTTGCGATCGACGCCAAGCGCCTGTAAAATCAACGAACCGACGAAGCCGGTGCGGTCCTTGCCCGCCGCGCAGTGGAACAGAACCGGCGCTCCCCCCTGATCGAGCAGCCGCCGCAGGAAAAGGGCCGCCAGCTCAGTATTACCGACCATCATCCGGTTCGCATCGGCCAGCATGTTTATCGTCATGCCGTCCGCGCTGACGGAGGCCATCTCCCCAGGATCGGCCGAAGCCATAAAGGAGAGATTCTCGTTCAATTCGCCGCTGATGCGCGGGCTCGGATAGCGGCGGACTTCCCCCGGCGTGCGCAGGTCGCAGATCCAGACAATGCCCAGACTGCGGGCATATTGCCTGTCCCACTCCGTCATGCGGGCGAGTTCCGCCGAACGGTACAGCTTGCCCCACTGCACGCGCCGGCCCTCAGCCGCCGCATAACCGCCCATATCCCGGAAGTTCGGAACACGCTGCAAGGGAACGATCCGCTCCGCCACCGGCGGCAGCAGCTCATCGCCCAGCCGGATATGATAATAGCTGCGCCCTTCCGGCTGCGGATCGGGAAAAGCGCACGCGGACGGGCCCAATGTTTCCGCGATCAGTTTGGCCTCCCGTTCCTCGAATTGCGGCTGCGAACTCCAATAGATTTGCACCGGCAGGTTCGCTTCTTCCCGCAGCCAGGACAAACGCAGTTCCCCCACTTCCGTCCGCTCCAGTCTAACCCGCTCACCTTGCAAGCCGGCTGTTTCGATTTTTCTGGTCATTATAAATTAGCCCCTTCCCATTTGAACGTTTGGTTACGATTTTTTGCGGAAACTCAGCTTCAACCGATTGGAAATGAGCTCGACGCTGAACACCATGGCAAAAATAACAAACCCGACGAATAATGCCTGATCAAACTTGTAGCTCCGCATCGCGTGGGACAACTCGTATCCGATGCCGCCGGCGCCCACCGCGCCCAGGATGGTCGATTCCGCCAAATCCCCCTCGAACCGCATGACGCACCATGCCAGCAGCGCCGACACCGCGCAGGGCAGCACTCCTTGCAAAACGATCGCAAACCAGCCCGCGCCCGTGGCCCGCAGCGCTTCGATGACGCCTTCGTCCACTTCTTCCAGCGACTGGGCGAACACTTTGATCAGGCTTCCGACAGCGCCGATCATAATCGCCAGCACGCCGGGCAATGGCCCCATGCCGACCGCCACAATGAAGATCAACGCCCACACCAGCGTCGGGATTGCACGCAGCAAGGAAGCGACGCCGCGAACAAGCCAGGCGACCGCCGGATGCGGCGTAATATTGTCGGCGGCCAGAAAAGCGAGGAAAAAGGAGATGACAATCGCCAGCACCGTGCCCAGTACGGCCACCTGAATGGACTCCGCCGCCGCAGACAACACATAGTTCCATTGCGAGATGTCCGGGGGAAACATTTTGCTCGCCGTGCCGGCGAATTTCGCCGCTCCTTCCAGCAGCCGGCCGTAATCGAGATCAAGCTGGATCAGACAAAATACGAAAAAGGCGGCCGCAACGGCTCCATACCCGGAGAACGCCAGCTTGCGCCTGACCGCGTGCCGTTTGGCCAGCCGCAATCGCCCATTTACGGCCGTAACGTTTGGAGTATGTTCGTTCATTCAAATTAGCCTCCTTCTGATTCGGCCGGTCAAGAATTCCGTGCCCAGGACAATGATCAGCACGAGAATGATCGCCATGCTGACTTCCTTGTACTGGAATAGTTTGATACCGGATTGGATCGCAAAGCCCAGCCCGCCTCCGCCGACCATACCGACGATGGTGGAGGCCCGCACGTTGATTTCCAGATTGAACAGCGACCAGCCGATAAAACTGGGCAGAAACTGCGGCAGCACGGCTTGCGTCAGCACGGCCCAGTAACCCGCTCCGGTTGCCCGCAGCGCCTCGACCTGGCCCATATCGATCTCCTCCAGCGAATCGGCGTAACAGCGTACGAGCATGCCGACCGAGACAAGGACCAGGGATAAGATGCCCACCAGATTGCCCAGCCCAAAGGAAGCGACGAACAAAATCGTCCAAATCATCACCGGGATGTTACGGAGCAAGGCGGAAAACCCCCGAACAACGACGCGCAGCGCCGAATTCGGCGAGGTCGTGGCCGCCGCGAACAGCGCCAGGAAGCCGGCGATCAGCGAGCCGACGACCATGGCGACAAAGCTCATGTAAATCGTATCCAACGCCGGATCGATCAGACCGGGAAACTTGGCGGTATCCGGCGGCAGCAAATCGACGAACAGAAACCTCGCCCCGTTGCCGAGTCCGCCTGAAAGCGCTGCAGGATTGAAGTTTGTGCCAATCGCCGACCACACGGTCAACCCTATCAGCAGGACGGCAAAAAGAAGCAACTGATTGCGTTTGGTTTGCCGGATATGACGCAGCCCGCGGCAATCCCGCTTCATACGACCACCTCCGCCGCCTGCCGGGGCTCCGGCTCGCTAAATGAAGCGTCCTTGGGTTCCCGGGCGTAGATTTTGGCGATAAGCTCATCCGTCAGCTCCTCCGGCGTACCGTCGAAAACTTTCGTCCCCTTGTGGATACCGATGATGCGGGTCGCGTATTTTCGGGCCATATCGACTTGATGCAAGTTGCACAGACAAGCGATGCCGTCCTCCTTGCAAAACCGGTGCAAACTGCTCATCACCGTCTCGGAGGAAGCCGGGTCCAGACTGGCGATCGGCTCGTCGGCCAAAATTAGCTTCGGCTTCTGGGCGAGCGCCCGGGCAATGCCGACCCGCTGCTGCTGGCCGCCGCTCAGCTCATCGGCCCGCTTATAGATCTGCTCTCCCAAACCGACGCGCTCGAGCAGGCGCTCGGCCTCCTGAATGTCCCGCTTGGAGAACAAACCCAACGCGCCGCGCCACCAGCTCATATAGCCAAGCCGGCCGTGCAGGACATTGGTCAGAACGGACAAGCGCTCCACCAGATTGAAGCCCTGGAAGATCATGCTGATTTCCCGGCGCAGCCGTCTCAGCTTCCGGCCGCTGGCTCCCACGGTCTGTTCTCCCTGAAAACGGATGCTGCCCGACGTTGGCTCAACGATCCGGTTCAGGCAGCGGAGTAGCGTACTTTTGCCCGCTCCGCTCGGTCCGATGACCGCGACAAATTCGCCCGCCTCTACCTGGATATCGATGCCGCCCAGCCCTACAGTTCCGTCCGCGTATACTTTCCGCAAACCTTCCACCTGCAGCAATGGCATTTTTTTCAACCCCTCCGTCTCTATTTAGGTTTTATTTCTATCGGATTATTGACTCAGCATTTCCTCCGGGGACATCTCCAGCATTTCCGCTACTTCGCGCACGCCGTCAAAATCGGAATCTTCCGCCGGAAAGAAGCCTTTAGCCCCCATCGCCTGGAAATATTCGGGATGTTCCTCCCCGTAACCCAAAGCGAACTCGCGCATCTTGTCCACCAAATCCCGCGGTAAATCGCCGCGATAGGCGAGCGCGCCTCCGCCCTTGATCGGATCGGACTCAGCGATCACGCGGATATCCTCGGGGTTGAACAGCCCGCTACCCGCAAACATCTCGATGCACTGGCTGCAGGTGGCCGCCGCGTCGGCGTCCCCGTTGGCGATTGCCAGCAGCGACTTGTCATGCCCGCCGGAAAAAGAAACGTTCCCGAAGAACTCCGGAATTTCATCGTTTTTAAGCCCAAGCAGCTTCATCAAAGTGGCCCGAGGGTACAAATGCCCGGTCGTCGAAGCCGGATCTGCAAACAGGAAGTCCTTCCCTTTCAAGTCCTGCACGGTCTGAACCGGGGAATCCTTCGGCACGATGATCACGCTTGTCCCTTCCGAACCCGGGCCGTTGCCCATGGAGGCCAGCAGCTTGGCCCCGCTTCGTTCCGCCGCGATGATGTAACCGAAGGGCCCGTAAGTCGTCAGGTCGATCTTTTTCGAGCGCATTGCTTCGATCATCATGTTGTAATCCTCGCCTTGAAACGTCTCTACCTTAATCCCCAAGTACTCGCCAAGATCTTTGGCAAATTGATCCGACGTGCGGCTTAATTCGCCATCCTCCATCGGCAGGCTGCCAACGCGTAGCACGGACGGCCAGCCTGCCGGCACATCGCCGCCGCTTCCGGCACTTGCGCCTTCTTTGCCCCCGCAGCCCGCCAGCGCCAGCAACACGGCCGAAATAAGCAACGCTATGACCCACTTTCCTTTTTTTAACACAATACTACCTCCTTTCTTGTATACAACTAGAATACAAGTTGAGTGTAAGGATTTTATTTTCGTAAATCGCAAGTTTTGTTAAACTGTAAATGAGGTTGCGAACAGATAGCAATCCTGCTAAGATAAGGCTGCACTTTGTTCGAAGCCGGTTTAATTCTCTTTTGGAAAGGAATTTTCGCTATGAACTCCCGATCGCTGGTCCAAACGGCTTACCAGGTTCTGAAGGAGCGGATTGTGTGCGGCAGCCTGATGCCGGGAACCTTGCTGTCCGAGAACGAGCTGGCCGAAGAGCTGCAGATGAGCCGGACGCCGGTCCGTAACGCCGTTACCCGCCTGGAGGCGGAAGGCCTCGTCCAGTCGCTCAAAAACCGGGGCATCCTGGTCAAAGAAATATCCGGGAAAGAAACGATGGATATGTTTGAGACGACGATGGCGATGCTGGCCTACGCCTTGGACATGACCCAAGAGTTGGGCATCCGCTTAAACATCGAGCGGCTGGAGGAGTTCGTGCAGCAGCAGATCGCTGCGGAAAAAACGGATGATTATCTGTCCTATATGAAAAATTCCATGTCGTTTTTTAAAGCGGTGATCTCGTCAATCAACAACCGAGCCATGATTGAAGTCATGGAGGGTTACGCCGACAAGCTGGCGATGGCCGCATATATTAACTATTTAAGAACGCCCTATGTGAAGCACTATTCGGCCAATCACCTGAACCGCTCTATTCTGGAAGCGCTGAAGGCTGGAGATACCGAGGGGGCCCGGCGCATCGTCAAAACTTTCAACATGTCGACCCGCAGCCGGATTATGAACGGAATGCCTTTTTAAGGCTAAAGGAAACAAAGCGAAAAGCCCCAAAAATCCTCCGTATGAGCAGGATCTTTGGGGCTCTCTTTTATTTAGTATCCGGTGATTAAGTAGGTTTGATCCACGGGCGGATCGGGTCCAGCCCGCCGGAGATGTCCATAATGTTCCCGGTGATGAAATCGGAATCCGGATGGCACAAAAAAGCGATGACACGGGCGATATCTTCGCCGCTGCCGGGCCGGCCGAGCGGCGTTTCGCCGTCCTGCTTCTCCCTCGCCTCGCGGATCGAAATCTCCTTGTTCCGCCCGCGAATGTCGCCGGGGCATACCATATTGACGGTAATCCCGTACGGCGCTTCTTCGACGGCGAGCGTCTTCGTAAAGGAGACGAGTCCCGTTTTGGCGGCGGCATACACCGCGCGGTGCGGCCAGGCCCGGGATTCCGCCGCGTGCCCGAAGCCGAAGTGAATGATCCGTCCCCAGCTTTTTTCTCGCATGCCCTTTAGCACCTGATGATCCAGCAGCATCGTTCCGACAAGATTGCCGTTGACCATCTCCAGAATTTCCCCCTGGCTGTATTCGGCGAACAGCTTGCGTTCCCGGATGAAAGGACCGGCGTTGTTGACGAGGATGTCGATCGTCCCCAAGCTTTCGTTCACCTGCCGGGCCAGATCTTCGATTTGCTCTCCGTGCGATATGTCCGCCTGCACCGCGATGCAGCGCACGCCCATCCGCTCGATTTCGGAACGAAGGGAGAGCGCTTCCGATTCGCTATGTACGTAATTCAGCGCGATATTGCAGCCTTGCGCGGCCAGCGTCAGCGCCGTCTTTTTTCCGAGACCTTTGGCGCTCCCGGTGATTAGGGCAACCTTACCCAGCAACGTTCCTACTCCTCCTCCCAAACTGCACGTTTACTTCCAGTATAAAAGATTTGGCGTGTTCCCACAAACGGCCAAAGACATTACATCGTTTTGAGCTTGTGGCGTATTTGAACGGTTAGTTGTAAAAGTTACAACTAGATTTAACTAAAGTTACTGAATCATATGCTTTAATTGCATATCATGCAACTACACCCAAACAATTCCGTCATCCCTTCGGATTACACAGATTTAAGTGCAGGATTTGCATTTAACACTCGTATAACCAGATATCCTAGTAAATAAGTGTGCATTCTACAATTATTCAACAATGTACCAGACAGGTACGTGCAGGAGTCACCAATAACAGAAAAATCCCGCTGCTCTCGCAGCGGGATAACTATAACAATGGCTTAAAATACCGGCACAAGCGCGCCTTTGTACGTATCGTTGATGAACGTTCTGACCTCGTCGGAAGTCAGCGCTTTGGCCAGCTTTTGGATCGCCTCGGAATCTTTGTTGTCCGGGCGGGCTACCAAAAGGTTGGTGTACGGCGAGTCTTTGTCCTCAATGAACAAAGCGTCCTTCGTCGGGTTCAGATCGGCTTTCAGCGCATAGTTTGTGTTGATCAGCGCCAGATCGACTTCAGGCAGCAGGCGAGGCAACATAGCGGCCTCGTTCTCTGTGATCTCCAGGTTTTTCGGATTTTCCGCAATGTCCTTTTTCGTGGCGGTAATGCCCGCGCCCTCTTTCAGCTTGATCAAGCCTTGTTTCTGCAGCAGCAGCAGCGCGCGTCCGCCGTTCGTCGGGTCGTTCGGGATGGCCACTTTCGCGCCGTCCGGAATTTCGTTCACGGATTTGTATTTGTTCGAGTAAGCGCCAAACGGCTCAACGTGAACGCCTACCACCGGAACGAGGTTAAAGCCGTTTTGCTTGTTTTGCTCGTCAAGATAAGGCTGATGCTGGAAATAATTCGCATCGAGTTCTTTTTCGAATAGCTGTACGTTAGGCTGCACATAGTCAGTGAACTCTTTAACTTCAAGCTCAACGCCTTCCTCTTTCAATTTCGGAGCGATAAATTTTAAAATGTCGGCGTGAGGCGACGTTGCGCCTACCACCAGCTTCACCGGTTCAGCCGCAGTATTCGTGTCTCCGCCTTCCGAACTGCCTTCAGCAGCCCCGGCATTCGCCCCGCCGGAGTTACCGCCAGCGGCGCTGCCCGCACCGCTATTGGCCGCGCTGTTGCTGCCGCAAGCGGCAAGCACCAATACAAGCGCCAATGTAAGCAAAGATAAAGTCCATTTTTTCATTGCAGTTCTTCCCCCTTAAAATGTGTTTTGAATAAGGATTCATATCTATTTGAGTCATTCCTTATTTCCGCGTAAAAAAGATAACCAGCCGGTCGCCCAGCATTTGCAACACTTGCACCAGAATAACCATGAATACGACAGAGACAAGCATGACTCCCGTCTCGTAACGTTGGTAGCCGTAACGGATGGCCAGGTCGCCAAGTCCGCCACCCCCGACCATGCCCGACATTGCCGTGTAGGACACGAGCGTTACGACGGTGATTGTCATCCCCGCGATCAGGCCGGGCAGCGATTCCGGCAGCAGCACCTTGCGGATGATTTGAACGGGCGAGGCGCCCATCGCCTGGGACGCTTCAATCACCCCGCGATCAACTTCGCGCAGCGCCGTTTCCACCAAACGGGCAAAAAATGGAGCGGCTGCAATGACCAACGGCGGAATCGTTCCTTCCACGCCGGTCGAAACGCCCATGATCGCCCGGGTCACCGGAATCAAAGCGACGATCAAAATGATAAACGGCACCGAGCGCAGGATATTAACGATAAACGAGACAATCCGGTAAATCCAAGCGAGCACTGCGGACGACGAACGGGAACAGGTAAACAGCAGCACCCCAAGCGGAAGCCCGATCAAAAACGTGAACAGGGAGGCATATCCCAGCATCTTCAGCGTATCGATCGTGGCCGTGCCCATTTCGGGCCAATCCAACCCGGCGAAATCCACGTTCCACATTATCCGATCACCTCCACATCAAGATCCCGCGCTTTTAAGAGCGCCAGCGTCCGGTCGACATCGGCGTCCGCGCCTTCAAACGAAACGGTAAGCTGCCCGTACGGCACTTCCTTGATCGTCGAGATCGTCCCCTGCAGGATGGCGAAATTCACGCCGGTCTCCCGGACGACCTGGGACAATACCGACTCATACGTCTTCGCCCCGAGGAACGTAATTTTCACCAGCCGGGACCATTCCGGACGCGGCACTGAAGCACCCAGCTTGACACCTTCCTCCCCGGCGGCGTCCCGGTGAATAAACTCGCGCGTGACCGGATGCTTCGGCTTCAGGAACACCTCGGTCACCGGCCCTTCCTCGACGATGCCGCCCTCATGAATGACCGCCACCCGGTCGCAGATGCTTTGAATGACGTGCATCTCGTGCGTAATGAGCAAAATCGTTAAATGGAACTTCTTATTGATGTCCAGCAGCAGCTTTAAAATCGAATCCGTCGTTTGCGGATCGAGCGCCGAGGTCGCTTCGTCGCAAAGCAGGACATCGGGGTCGCTCGCCAGCGCCCGGGCGATGCCGACCCGCTGCTTCTGGCCCCCGGACAGCTGCGCCGGATATTTATGGCGGTGCTCTTCCAGACCGACCAATGTTAGCAAGCTGTTCACCTTTTCCGCAATGACCGCCTTCGGCGTTCCGATCAGCGTCAGTGGAAAAGCGATGTTATCATAAACGGTAGCCGACGACAGCAGGTTAAAATGCTGAAAAATCATGCCGATTTTGCGCCGCTGCTGCTGCAACTCGCGTTTGCCCAGCTTCGTCAGCTCTACGCCGCCGACCCATACCTCGCCTTGCGTCGGACGTTCCAGCAAATTGATGCAGCGGATCAGCGTGCTTTTGCCGGCGCCCGAGTGGCCGATGACGCCGAAGATTTCCCCTTTTTGCACGCTCATATTGAGGCCCGACAACGCGGTGGTCGACGTTTTTTTGCCGCTGTAAATTTTGGTGATGCCTTTGAGTTCAATCAAGCTCCTAACCCCCTTTTCCATACCGTTTCCGCTTATAGAGGTTGTTCAAAAAGTCGTCTTTCCATGACGAAGTAGTTCAGGGAGTGGATCGGGCGTCGAATCTTGAATTCAGCCGGGCCTTCCAAGCGGATGCTTCCGAAGCATGTTTCCTTCGGAAACATTTGACTCACGTAGATCTGTCTACGCTCCGCTACTCAGTCCCTGGCTTCATCCAACTCAAGCGTTTTGAAAAAACGCACTTCGGAAGCATACGCTTCGGTCCTGAAAACCCGACTTTTTGAACACGCACTTATATAAATAAAGAGCCCCTGACAGAATCAAAGGGCTCTCTTTACGTAAAGACAATGCCTTCTCATCTGCCAAAACCAATCTGCCACTGCAGCCATCGGTTTTGAAGGAATTAGCACCATGACATCCGCCAAGCTTCGCGGGTACCCGCGAAAACACCTTGGTCGAATCGGTTGCTGGGCTTCATCGGGCCTTTCCCTCCGCCTCTCTCGATAAGAAAATATTAAATTGGCTGAAACTATTTCACGCTTTCTGAAACTATTGTTGAGTATAAAGACTTTCTCGCATTTTGTCAAAGGAAAAATAGCTCATTGGAAGTCAGCTTGTTGCGACCTTTTTCCACCGCCGGTTCGTATAATCGAAAACGGTCCAAAAGGTTTCGCAAACCATGCGGTAACCCTGCTCCAAATCCCGCAGATGCCGGTCGAGATCCTCCAGTTCGATCTTCCCGTAAAGGGCCTGGTGCCGCTGCCACAGATCGTCCTTCATTTCCGAGTTCATGTAATGGATTTCCGTGTTCCTCCGGCGCCGCAGCACCCCCAGCACCTCGCCGTACTCCTCCTTGATCGCCGTCAGCTTGCCGCCCAGCTCGGGATGTACCTTTAGATGAGCAAATTGGCGCAGCACCGTGAAGTAGGAAAAATGCGTCTTGACCTTGGACGTGTTCAATTCGAACAGCTCGTTCAGCACCGTGCCCAGCTTGTCCAGAGAGGAAAACACCCGAATAAACCCGTCCTTGTAAAAAAAGACGTACCGCGCGTAATTCTCCCGTTCGTCGGAGCCCATATCGTCCACGAAACCGGTCCGCACTTTTTTGCGGAAAAAAGCCGCGGCAAACAGGCACTGTTCCAACTCGTCCAACGAGGTAATCAGGCCGTGCATCCAAACTTCCAGCTTGCGGAAATCATGGGTTGGATCCTGATGCCGCTTCATTTCCCTCTGCAGCAGCTTCACGGTTTGCGCCATCGCGCCCAACGTCTCGGCCAGCCGGCCTTCATTTCGTCTCGGCGGTTCGCCAAGTAAGCTTCGCAGCATTCGTTAGTCCCCGTTTCACGAAAAATAAGATTTCCAGCGCTCATCCACCAAAGACACGATATCTTCCCGCGGAAACAGTTCGTCGGGATACCCCGGCTTCATCCGGGCATCGACGACCAGCGGCAGCGTATAGGCCAGATGATGCTGGCGCACCTCGGCCGCGGCAAATATATCGTCCGCCGGATTAAAGCGCGTAAACACCGTCCATAAAAAGGCGGTCTGGTTCCGGGTCGCCGTGTCGGCATCATCGACCAGGACGACCAGCGGCCAGCTCGTGCCGCGTTCGCGCAGCCGGCCAAGCAGCCGTTCCGCAAGCTTAGGCTCCTTCTCGTAAGACGCCCCGGACACGACCAGGCATCCGTCATGAAAAACGCGGATCCGCTCGATCTCGGCAATCTCGCCCTCGTCGTAAGCCTGCGGCAGCTCGCGCACCGGGTCTCCGACCCCGATCAGAATCGCCTTGCTGCCGTGGTTCAGCTTGCGCCCGGTATAATCCAGCGTATCATGCGAGGTATTGTTTAGGATAAACAAGTCCGTACGCGGATCGAAGCGCTCCAGCACCGTCTTCAGCAGCAGGCGGAAATCGGCCAGATCCACCGGCTTGTCCGTCAGCATCAAAATCTTCGTCAGCGACAGCTGCCCTTCCCCCAAAATCCGCAGCGCCGAGACAAGCGCTTCGCGGGAATAGCTCTCCCGGACGACCGCCGAGCTGAGCGCGTGAAATCCGCTTTCCGCATAGGTCCAGAGCGAGCGGACGCCCGGCATGACGATCGGGAAAGCCGGGGACAGCAGCTTTTGCAGAAAGTCGCCCAAATAATAATCTTCCTGTCGCGGCTTGCCGACGATCGTCGCCGGATAAATCGCGTCCTTGCGGTGCCACATATGGTTTACGTGCAGCACCGGAAATTCATGCTGCAGGGAATAATACCCGAAATGATCGCCGAACGGGCCTTCCAGCCGGCGCTCATGCGGCGGCACCAGCCCGGTGATGGCGAATTCGGATTCCGCCGGAATCCGGTGGCCGCCGAGCGGATTGTCGACCATCGGCAGCTTTTCGCCGAGAATAAACGAGGCGACCAGCAGCTCCGACAAATGCTCGGGCACCGGGGAAATCGCCGAAGCGATCATCGCCGGCGGGCCGCCCAGAAACACCGAAACCGGAAGCGGCTCGCCCCGTTTCTCGGCCTCATGGTAATGGAATCCGCCGCCTTTTTGAATTTGCCAGTGCACCCCTGTCGTCTGATCGTCGTACAGCTGAATCCGGTACATGCCGAGGTTGTTCTCCTTAGGCTGCAGCGGGTTCTCCGTATATACGAGCGGTAAAGTGATGAAAGGGCCGCCATCCTCCTGCCAACTGGTCACCTTCGGCAAATCCTTGAGCGGAGCTTCGGTCCGGCACACCTCCAAAATCGGGGCATCGCTTTTGGTGACGGTTTTCATCCCTACTTTTAGCACTTCCCGGATTAATCCCCGCTCATTCCACAGCGCCTTCGGCGAAGGCGGCAAAAGCTTATGTATCGCGTCGACCAGCCGGTTCGCCAGCATTTCCGGACGGGTGCCAAACGCCATTTCCACGCGGCGCACCGTGCCGAACAAATTGGTCGCCACCGGGAACGGGGTTCCTTTTACGTTGGTGAACAGCAGCGCCGGACCGCCTTCCTCAATGACCCGGCGGTGGATTTCCGCCAGCTCCAGATAAGGATCGACCGGAACATCGATAACCGCCAGCTGGTTTTCTTTTTTCAGCGCATCGATCCATTGACGCAAGTTCTTATAACTCATGGTTGATCAATCCTCCTATACCGCTTTGCGCGCATCGGCCAGGGCCGAGTTCCTCCCGCTTAGCTGCCAAGTGCGGACGCTAAGGTAACAAAGCACACCGAACAACGCAGCCAGCACGATGATGTGCGCCAGCGAAGTAAACAAGTAGACATGATAGTTGTTCAGCGTAAACACGATGCTCGCCCCGGTGAGCACTTGAACGATGACCAGCAGCGTCGCGGCCAGCCCCAGCTTGCGTATCTCGGGAAGATCGGGATGCTTCCAGAAGGCCAAATGTCCAAGCGCGGCGATGACGAGCAGCAGCAGGCCGGCGGCCACCCGGTGGGTAAAAGCGATCCCCTCTCCCCCCGCGAGCCCCGGGATCAGCTGTCCGTTGCATAACGGCCAGCCGCTGCAGCCTCCCGCCGAATCGGTATGGCTGACGTAGGCGCCGAGATAAACGACGATATAGGTGTAACCGGTTGCGATCCATGTCAGGTTGCGGAAAGCTTTGGACACCCTGGCCTTTGGCGCGAATCCCGCCTGCCTGCGTTCCTCCTGGCGGATGCCCAGCACCAGCATGATTGAGCTGGCGAAAGCGATCAGCGAAAAACCGAAATGCAGCGCCATTACGTAGGAGGAGGTCGGATAGATGACGGCCATCGCTCCCATGAACGCCTGCACCATCACGAAAATCAAAGCCAGGAGAGAAAAGAGCTGGAGATCCCTGCGGTTTTTCCGGTACAGCCAAAAAGCGACGAACACCGCCAGCGACAACAGCCCGGCGGCTCCGCTCACGGCCCGGTGCGAATACTCGATCAGCGAAGCGATCGTATGGGCAGGCACGAATTTGCCGTGACAAAGCGGCCACTCATTGCCGCAGCCCAGCCCGGACTCCGTTTTGGTGACGACGCTGCCCCCCAAGGTAGCCAGAAACATCACAAAGCAAGAAATATAACTGAGCCACTTCAATTGTTTCGTATTCAAACGGTTCACACCTTCTGATCCTAATTGATACTCATTCGGTTGACATATCCTTTTCATTATAACCGATAAAGCAACCTCTTTCATAGGCGGCCTGTGTAAAAAGTTACAAAAAAGAAACCACCGCCCCGGCTGGCCGGGGCGGCGGCTTGATGAGCACGTATGCGACAGGCGTGCTGCTTTAAAGGCGGTTTTGAAGGCGATTTTACTTCCTCACAGATCCCTTCTCTCCGGCGTATCATGCAGCGTATGGTAAACGTCCAGCGCCCGCCCGAGGAACTGCTCGATCTCCTCGCGCGATTTGCGCAGCTTATTGACAAAACGCACCAGCTCGCGTCCGTCGGTATAGGCCACAAAGCTCGGAATACCGAGGATGTTTTGCTCCTGGCTCACCTCGCCGACCTGATCCACATCCACTTCGATGAAGGTCAGCCGGTCCGCGTATTTTTCCTCGACCTCCGGCATAAAAGGATCTATGAATTTGCAATCTCCGCACCAGTCCGCTTTAAAAACCGCGACCACCAGGCTGCTGGATTGAATGCTGACCTGAAATTCTCCGGGAGACGTAACTTTTTTCATTTAGCTTCCCTTCCTTTCTGTTCCTCTCTCCCCTTAAGTCAACCAAATCCGGGAGTGGAAGTCAATTTTTTGGGCATACTTGCAAGTAAATAACGATTGTCTGGCTGGGCGCTCCGGTAATGAAGCCGGAAGCGGCGAAACACGATATTACTAAGGCGAAATACGATATGGCTATGGAGAAACACGATATGACTATATAGTTGAACTAAGCGACCAACCTCCATGGGACTATGCTGCTGCGCCGGAACAGATTAACGCCATGACGCGCTCGGCTTAGGCTTAGGATTAGGATTAGGATTAGGATTATTTTCGCTCATTCCATTGGATTTATCCAGTCAAATTGCTTAAATCAAGCCGAAAATAAACGGGTGACGGGATTCCACGCTGGGCACCAGGTCGGGTAACACGTCAGGCAAAATGTCGGATAACACATTAGGTAAAATGTCGGATAACACATTAGGTAACACTTTAGGCAACACAGCGGGTGTCAGGTCGGATACCCGCTCGTGTGTATCACGTCGGGCAGTACGTCAGGCAACACGTCGGGTACCCGGTTGTGTATCACGTCAGGCAGCACGTTCTGATTGGAAATATCCAATAGAATGGAAATGGGGCAGCAAATGCGGCAGCTTGATTGGATATTTCCAATAGAATAGGCGCGGTAGGGTGCAAAACGGAGATTTGAGCGAATTCTATTGGATTTTTGCGGGTGAGAGCTCAATATTGCGGTCGATGTCGGTCAATCTATTGGATTTTTCCAATGAGGGGTGGAGGAACGGAGCGGGTTATGGGGATGATCAGTAACTCCGACTATCCTTAGCCGCTGCTGCGGCCCGCAGTCCAGCGTTTTCGTCAGAAGTCCGGATACCGGATGAATAAATTTGAAATAAGGGGAGGGAGTCCTCCGCCATGAGTTCACAGCCTCGCCGCCACAACGCGTTGCCCGAAAGCGCCAAAAAGCTGATCAACCGGCTGCCCGCGATCGTCAAAAGCCTCGTCAAAAATAAAACCGCCCAATTCGCCGATTCCTCACGGATGCGCGAAGAAGCGCTGGCTTTGGACTGGAACGAGTCGGCCGCCCGCACCGTCATCGCCGACATCGAGGACATGCTGCGGCGCGGCGTAACCTCCCGGCCGGCGGAGAAGCCGTTTTGGAGCCCCGAGGATCTGGCTTTGGCCGAGGAGATCGCCGCCGAGACGAGCCGGGCCGGTGTCAGCAATATCACCCGCACCGCGGCATACCTGGCCTGCTATGAGGCGTATCCCGAATTGCATTGGGCGTTCCTCGCCCATATGGTATCCCGCAATGCGGGATGGAATATGACCGATTTAAGCGGCAGCCGCATGGCCGACATCATCGATGCCGAGGAGATACGGTTGAACTACCGGTTTTTGGAGAGAAACAATGCGCTTATTTTCCAGGACGCTTACCCCCAACTGCTGCTTTATATGAAGAGCCGGGAACGCGGGGCCAGCCACTTCCATCTGCTTCCGTATTTTCATGTATCGCGGTTTATGCGGCCGTTTTGGGAGCGTTTTTGGATTGACCGGGGCAGCGCTTTGCTCACCGTCGGACTGATCATCAACGAGCAAAATTACATCGAAAAGCGGGTTGTGCGCCATCCGTATTTTCAAAAGTACGTGACGGGCAAAACCAAGTTTCATCTGTTTAGCCTGGCCGGGTTGAATCAAGTCGTGTTTCCGCTGCTGGAACGGGAAGAAGGAGGGAATGGTGGCTGGAATGGTGGCGCGGCTGAGACCGCCGGAACGGCTTCCGGTGCTCAGGAGGGCGGGCCTGTGGCTGCGCCCGCCGCTGCCGGAGCGAAGGCCGGACTAGCTCGGGGTGAAACCGCCGAAGAAGGCCCGGGGCCGGACGCTGAAGCGGCTGAGGGAGCGGCTGAAGGAGCGGCTGCCGCATGCGGAGCGAAGGAGGCCGGAACAGTTGCGTGCGAGACCGCCGAAGAAAGCCTGGAGCCGGATGCTGGAGCGACTGAGGGAGCGGCTGCCGTTCGCGGAGCGAAGGAGGCCGGAACAGTTCAGGGCGAGATCGCCGAAGAAAGCCTGGAGCCGGATGCTGGAGCGACTGAGGGAGCGGCTGCCGTACGCGGAGCGAAGGAGGCCGGAACAGTTCAGGGCGAGATCGCCGGAGAAAACCTGGGGCAGGTCGCTGGTGCGGCTGAGGGAGCGGCTGCCGTACGCGGAGCGAAGGAGGCCGGAACAGTTCAGGGCGAGATCGCCGGAGAAAACCTGGGGCAGGTCGCTGGTGCGGCTGAGGGAGCGGCTGCCGCACGCGGAGCGAAGGAGGCCGGAACAGTTCAGGGCGAGATCGCCGGAGAAAACCTGGGGCAGGTCGCTGGTGCGGCTGAGGGAGCGGCTGCCGTACGCGGAGCGAAGGCCGAAGCCAGCCGAGGCGAAGGCGACGGAGAAGCCGGAAACACCGCTCTGAGGGGTTCTGGTGCTGGTGGGGCCACGTCGGGTGGGGCCGGCGCGAATACTTCCGCCGCGGGATACGGGACGGACGCCGGTGGCGAGGGCGGAGCGGCAGCGTACTGTTCCAACGCCGGCGAGGGCGCTCCGCAAGCGCGCTGTTCCGGCGGGGACAGTGCGGAAGGCGCGGCTTTGCCTGGACGCGCCGGCGCGGGGAGCGGCGCTGCGGAAGCGCAAGGCGCCGCGCCGCAGCCGGGGCCGGTTGCCGGGTGGGAGGTGCGCCGCCTTGCGGGGCGCGTCGTCTCCGACTTCGGCAGCCTGCCCGCCCGCATCGCGTTAGGCAAAAGCCTATACGCGATGCTGATGGGCTACCGCGCCGTACGCTGCGGCGCGGAGCGGTTCGCCGCAAGCGTGCCGCACAGCGGCTCGCGGGCGGATTATTGGCCGGGCTTGTTCACGGCCAATAAGGAAGAAGCTCTGACCGCCGCAAGGCAGGGGTCAGAGCTTCTTCAAAGCGAGACGCTGCCGGCGGGCGAGCGTCTCTACAGCCCCAAGCTGCTGAGCGCTTGGGGCGATACGCCCTATGAGCCAATATCCCGGGAGGATTGGCTCAAGGACCACAGCGCGCTGAACGGCATCAGCGCGCCGAAGCGGCCGTTCCTGTGCGACATCAGCCGCGAGCACCGCAGCGGCATCCTCGAAACGGCGCTGCTCCACGATGCGCTGGGCGACTCCTAAAAGCCGGCGCGGCTCGTTAAGATGGACAAAACTCCCAACTGCGCGCAACACTTCTATCGTAAACAAAACTATCGTGAACAAAACTATCGGGCATGGCTCCTAAACGCGACATAGGTGATTTACACCTGCCCAGTTGCCCGAAATCACCATAGTCGCAGGCCGTACACCAACACGTTCGAGTACACCATAGTCGCAGGTTGCACACCAAGACGCTCGAGATCACAAAAGTCGCAGGTTCCACACTAACACGCTTAAGTCCAAATAATTCGCTATTAAATAGCGGTAAATTATGGTCTTATTCCGCCAACATTTACCCCCATAAGGAAATAGCGGAATAAAAAGGCGTTATTTGAGGGGCCGCCTGTTAAACAGGTCCTTTCATAGCCAATCCCACAAAAATAACGCCCAAAAATTCCGCTAACTTCCTGTTAATACGCAAAACTCTATCAATAGCGCCCTTTTTTACCGCTAGCGGGACGAGGTTCGGCTAGCAGGACGAGGTTCGGCTAGCGGGACGCCCAGGTTCGGCTAGCAGGACAAGGTTCGGCTAGCAAGACGAGGTTCGGCTAGCGGGACGCCCAGGTTCGGCTGGCGAGGCGCCCGGGTTCGGCCGCAGGTCAGCAATGCGGCCGCAGGTCGGTCCGTTCCAGCGCGGCCGCGTTCAATGCTGCCTCGCACCGCCAGGTGGTAAAAAGTTTGTCCAAAGGCAGCACACGGTCTAACCATCCCCCCTGCAGCACGGGAACGCGCACCTGGAAAAGGCGCGTTAACAGCGCCCGAACCCTGCCCGCCGCCACTACTTATTTCCCCACGGCGGTTTCGCCGCCGCGCTGTAGGCGCATGAGCGGGGACAGCAGTTTCCGCAGCGGCTTCGGATAACCGGCCAGTTCGTCCTTGCGGACCACCCGCAGCAGGATCAGCATGACCGGGTACAAAGCGACCACAGCCGCTCCGACGATGCAGCAGGTCAGGAAGAAGGCGATCCGCGCCGGCATCAGCGCCTCCATTTGGATGCCGGCCTGATTCAGGCCGTAGCCCACGCCGGACAGCACAGCCACCGTCGCCAGAAAACCCGGCCAACGGCCGCCCATCAGCGAGAACGGAACGATCCGCTTCATCGCCCGTACATTGAGCAGTGTAATGACCAGGAAACATAGTCCTGTCGCCGTAACGATGCCGTAAATTCCCCAAAACTGCGCGAGGATATAGCTGGCCGCCAGCTTCAAGGCAACCCCGATCGCGACGTGAATCATCGACTGGTTCGCTTTGCCCACGCCGAGCAGGATCGAGTTGCTGGTCATCATCGTAATTTGAAAAATCGTCATAAACGTCAGCAAGGCCACGATACCGCTGCCGTCCCGCGTACTGAACAGCAAGCCGTTCACGGAATAAGCCGCTGAACCGAGCGCGACGATGATCGGCATGCCGGTCAGCACCGAAATCCGCATCGCCAGTGTAACCTGGCGCTGCAAATGCTCCTGGTCTTTCCGGGCGTAGGCCGCGGAAATAATCGGCACCAGCGATTGGCTAAGCGCAATGGCCAAAATCGGCGGAATGCCGGCGATCATTTGCGCCCGGGTACCCAATATCCCCAGGATATAGGTGGCTTGTTCAGAACCGATTTGGCCTCTTAACAACGGCTCCACAATTGAGCTATCGATAAAATTGACGGCCGAAACCGCCAGCGAAGTCAACACGATCGGGATCGACAATTTGAAAATTTCCGCATAAATCCGCTTAAACGGCAGCTTTTCTTCCGGTTTGGCATCCTGTGCCCGTTCGGTCCGGTCCTGCCGCAGCATTTTTACGCTGAAATACAGCATAACGATCAAAGCGGCCACGCCGCCAAGCACCGCGCCGAAGGTCGCCCCTGCGGCGATATCCTTTCCGGAAAACCCCCAGTTGTATAGCATAAACGCCAGAACAATGCCTGTCGTCACACGAACGATTTGCTCAATGACTTGAGAGATGCCGCCGGCGATCATAATGTTCCGCCCCTGCAAATAACCGCGGATGATGGCGATCAGCGGAAACAGCAGCAGCGCCGGGGCAAGCGCCCGAATCGCCACCACCGACTCAGGAACACCGGAAGCTTGCGCATAATAAGGCGCCATAGCAAACAGCAGCGCAAACATGATGACGCCGGCGGCTGCGGCAAAGATCAGCGCGGCGTGATACACGCGGCGGGCCTCCTCTGGCCGGTTTAAGGCGTGGCGTTCGGAAACCATTTTGCTTAACGTGCTGGGAATGCCGGCCGTGGCCAAGGTGAGCAGCATGAAATAAGCATTGTTCGCCTGCGAATAGGAGGCATTCCCGACGCTGCCGAGAATGTGCTCCAGCGGCACGCGCTGAAACAATCCGAGCACCCTCGCGATCAGCGCCGCCCCCGCCAAAATCAAAGTGCCTTTAATAAACGATTCTTTTTTGGACAACAACGATTCCTTCTTTCGCTACCCTGAATAAGTCCATTTCTGCGATGATTATAACGCTCTAAAAGCAAGAGCCTGGCACCGGCCTATCCGCCGCGCAAAGCTAAGCCGCTATGATCCAGATAATAAACGCGGCGATCATGACCAACTGCAAAATCACCTTGACGACGATGCTGCTGAACAGGCCGACGACTGAGCCGATCCCGACTTTAAACGCCTTGGAAAGCGACTCGCCGCGAATAATCTCCCCGAGCATCGCCCCGAGCAGCGGCCCGAGCACAAGCCCAAACGCCGGGATGACAAACGGTCCGATGATGATGCCGATCGTGCTGAGCCAGACGGACAGCTTGCTGCCGCCGAATTTTTTCACGCCCCAGGCTCCGACCGCATAGTCCGCGACCAGCAGCACAACGACGATCAACGTCTGCACGATCCAGAAAAGCGGCCCAAACGGCTCGAAGGAGAAAAACCAGCCGTACACAAAAAAGGCGAAATAGATGGCGATGACGCCGGGAAGCACGGGATATACCGCCCCCGCCATACCGATGGCAAACAGCAATATCACCAAAATCCATCCGAGCACGGTCATGGTCATCACGACAACTTCACTCTCCCGTTAAAATATAATCGCGGATAATCAGCGCGATGCCGTCCTCGTTGTTCGTGGCCGTTACCACGTCCGCCTTGGCCTTTACGGCTTCCTGGGCGTTGCCCATAGCGACGCCGAGCCCGGCCGCTTCGATCGCGGCGAGGTCGTTCAGGCTGTCCCCAACCGCCACGACTTCGGACAAATCGAGGCCAAACCAATCGCAAACGGTGCGAATGCCGCTCGCTTTGCTGATCCCCGCGGGATTGATCTCCAAATTGTACGGCGACGAATTGGTGACTTCCAGACCGCCCAGCTCCTGGAGCTGCCGCTTGATATCCTGGCGCGCCTCGTCGTCCTTGGTAAAATAGCCGAATTTCATCCACTGATTGCGCTCCAGCACCTCAGGGACCCAATTCGTTTCATTGTAGCTGCCTTCCACCGAGTAGGCCCAAAACCATACCTTCTTTTCCTCGGCAATGGCATGCATCCGGGCGACAAGCGACCGGTCAAGCAATACCCGGCTGTGCAGCTCTTTCGGCGTTCTCCATATTTCGCTCCCGTTCACGGTGATCATCGGCGTGCCCAGATCAAGCTGCTCCCCATACGCGATCGCCTCATGATATCCCCGCCCCGTCGACAGGCAGACATGTACCCCGGCCGCCGCCGCCTTGCGAATCCATTTTTCCGTTTCCGGCGTAATTTGCTGCTCATCGTTCAACAACGTTCCGTCCATATCGAGCGCCAACAATTTGTACTTCAAAAAAAAGCTCCTCCCATCTTCGGGTCATCCTATAATAGCACACCGCCATTTTACCATAATCCCGGAATCCCAACAAAGCTTCGGCAAAAGCAGGCAGGCTGACCGGAGACTCCCCGGTGGCAGCTTGCGAGCCGTTATTGCATCATATCCAGCCATCAAAGTCAAAGACTCTTGTGATGCTGCGCTCCTTCCGGCATCCCCGGCATCTTTTGGGCGGATCCCACCCTCTCATGCGGAAACTGTCCTGCTCTTCGACGGTCCAGTCAAAACGCGCGCCGCAGTCCCGGCATTTCAATCGTTCGCTCTTCCGTTCCCCGATAATCAGCTTTCCTGCGCCCACCCCTGCATCCACCGGCGCGCCTTTCAGCACAAGCGGTTGGCTTGTCCCTTGCTGCAGGTGGACGATAACTTGGCCAATGGCATGCCGCACCTTCCTGTAATCCACAAGCTCCCACTGTTTCAGCAAAGGAATGCAGCGGGCGTCCCGCGAATTCGCGATTTTTTGCAAAAACAGTAAGATCATGCTCCGGTCGTGGTCCTTGAGGTAGGTCATATCCACGACGGGAATCCCGGCTTCCACCCAAGCCTTCCACTGCGACAGCAGCAGGTCCGCCAACTGCTCCCGCTGGATTTCCCGCCCCCGCTCCGTAAATACCAGCACCGGCATTTCGCCAACCCAACTGAATGCCGGAAAATCGTTTTTAATCATCCAGTCTACGCGCTCGGTGATGTTCGCGATCGTCAGCTGCCGATAATATCCGTATGCTATACTATCGCTTCAGCCCTAGCGCCAACAGCTTTTTGTCGCGGGAACCTTTCAATATTTGGCCAGAATCGTCCTTCCCACGCGCCCGGCGATGCTGCCGGCGGCATGAAGCATGTAACGAACTTCCTCTTCCGTCACCACGAGTTTATCGGATGTATCGCTCATTTTCTTCCCTTCCCGTTCTTTTTTTGAAACATATCTCAAATTCAATTAAATTCAGATGTTGTAGAAATCCTTTTGCCTGACTTCCGCATTTCTTTAGTTCAGCTTATACACTCAACTTTCGCAGAACCAAAATCGGCTTAACTGCCGATGCTGTACAGACAGAGTACACCGTTGCCTAATTTATTTCGCCTGGTCGGATGGCGGGCAAAAGTGTGCTTGACCGGCCCCCCTCTGACCATTAATTGCAAATCATACAACTAACTTTACATCTATTTACCAATCATCTGTTTAATTGTATTTCATACATCTATTTCCTCGTTTCTATGTCTCTTCTTCGAAAGGCAGCGGAGTAATTGCAGGTTTTACACTTATTCAGGTGCTGTGGCAGCATTTCCCGATAAGTAACTGTGCATTCTGCAACTATTCCATTCAACAATGGACCAAGAAAGCTGGAGAGTGAAGCAGGTACGCTCGGGTGGGGCGATCGCTTTTTGCAACAACTGCTTCGCTTAATTGCCAATTTCATGTTGGTCGCACCGAAAGATGATTTATATAGTATAAACTATATCATTACTCGCAAATATCCAAACAAAAAAAGAGCTCCCAAGCGGAAGAAACCTTCTCCGCGATTTGGGAACCCTTCATTATTAACCAACCCGGCCGCTAGAACTTTAAAAACCAGAGCATCACGGCGCGCCGGTGTCCGCCACTTGCCATTTTTGCCGGTCCAGCGCCGGATCCGGTTCGTTCAAGTACAAGGAGCCGCCGTCCGCCGAAGCTTCAAGCGCTTGCTGGTTGTGAAGCGACAGAATGGCTGCCGTGCCGTCGCCATTGTCGCGAAGCAGCCAGCGCTGATTGTCGTAGCCGAGATAATCGTACAGCTGGAGTTTGTTTTGGCCGGTATCGAGGTCCAAAGCTTTGCCTCCCGCGGCGGTGCGGATCGAATAGGAGCCCGACTCGTCTCCGGTCGGCACCAAAACCCAAGTCTGGGAGGACGCCTCCCCATCTCCGGACGGGAGCAGCGCGACCGGCTCGCCGTTTTCCGCTTTCGCTGCATACAGCGACGCGTTCGCGCCGGCGTTAACGAAGCTTGTCTTCCGCAGCTTGGCCTGCTCCACCCGGCTGGCGTTGACGTTTTGGTAATACGCCGCGCCGCCAAAGACGTGAACGCCGAAATGCCCTTCCGCAAACGTTCCGTCGGTAATGTCAATGATCCCGGCGCCGTCCACGGAAATCCGGATACGCGGCCCGTCCGCTTCGATAACGATGGCGTATTTCTTCCCCGGCTGGATGAATGCCGGCACATTCGCCAGCACCTGGCGTTCGGCAAATGCGCCATCGATTTTGTAAAACAAGCGGAAGGCTTTCATATTCGGATCGATATTAAAATAGTACCCGCTGCGCCCGTCCCGGCTCGCCCGGAACAGAACTGAGCCCGCTCCGCCCTTTTCGTCCAGCGTCATTTCGGCCTCATACACAAAATCTCCGGCCGTCTCCTCCGCTACATAGTGAGCGTCGCTCCCGTAGCTGCCGCGGATGCCCCGCTCCGTCGCCACCCAGGAGGATGCCGCCAAATCGGGAGCCCAACCGGTCAGATTCGTATGGAACTCCCCGGCGAACACCTTCACCGGAACGCTCGCCGACGTCTTCCCGTTCGGGGTGGAGGCGGTGATCACCGCCTCTCCTTGGCCGGCCGCGCGAATCACCGCCTGCCGCTGATCGGACGAGGCGATGGCCACGACTTGCGGATCGCTTGTCTCCCAGCGGATCGGCTGATTTCGGTTGACGTCCGAACCGCCGCTGCGCCCGCCTTTCGCGCCGCCGTTCACCGCCGCATACAAGGTCCGGGTGTCCCCCAGCTCCATTTGCTGCGGGCTCGTGTCCATCACGATGGAGGTTTGGCTCTCCGCCGCCTCGTTCCATACGTTTGTTAGTGCGTGTACTTTCAAGGAAACCACGTTCACCTCTCCACCTACAGTAAAAAGGCTCATTTCACGGTGCGCAGGATCGGGAAAAATCACCTCCGAAAATACTACGCGGCCATCCCCTCCGAATACCTCCAGCGAGGAATCGTCCACGAAAATCCGCAGCTTCACGCGCCGGTTGTCCGGCTGAAGCGGCGCCTGATGAAGCGTGCTGAACCGGTCGGAGAAGCCGGTGTCGCCGGAAAGAGAGCGATCCACATACATCTCGTTCTCTTTTGTTTTGTAGCCGACGACCGTCCGCTTGCCGTTCCCCTCGCGGAGGCGGAAACCGAATTCGCTCACGCGGCTGGCCTGCGGAATTTCAATTTCGGCTTCAATTTCATAGGCTCCGGAGGACACGCCTTTCAGTAAATTCTCCCTATCCGCTTGGACGCGGCGGTCCGACGCCGCAAACAGCTGCTGGCCGCGCAGCGATTCCAGCTCACGGATCGGCGCCTGCGCCAGGCGGATTCCCTCGTTCGTCTTCTGCAGCGTTAACTCGCGCGGAATGCTTAGAACCCCCTTCCAACCCTCGGTCGGAAAAGCAAACGGGTAATCCCAGTTCGTCATCCAGGCCAGCATTACCCTGCGTCCGTCCGGCATACCGGCAAAAGACATAGAGGCGTAGTACTCTTTTCCGTAATCGGTCGCCAGCACCTTGCCGGCAGGGTTGTCGTTAACGAACTTGCCTTCGGGAGTAAGCTCCCCAATAAAATACTCCGCCGCCGAACCCTGCGTATTCGGGTTGGCACCCGTGCTGATCATGAGCACCCATTTTTTCTTGACCGTACCGTCCACGGCCAGTTGGAACAAATCGGGGCACTCCCACACGCCGCCGCGGACATAAGCCCCGTATCCGAAATTGTCGGTCAGCGTCCAGTCGATCAGGTTGGTCGAAGTGAAAAAGCGGATATGGTCGCCGCCGGACACAACCATAACCCAGCGGTTATGCTCTTCGTCCCGCACGACCTTGGGATCGCGAAAATCCCATCCTCCCGGATCGTCCCCCTGCTTGCCCGGATTTTCGATCACGATCGGGCGCTCTGCGGCGTATTCCCAGGTGCGGCCGCGATCCTTGCTGTACGCCAGTCCGATGCGCTGGTTGCCGTTCGGGCGGTCCGGATTATAGGAAGTATAATAGGCGATCAGGCCTTTTCCCCCGGAATCCGCGAACAAGCCGGAGGCATTATGGAGATCGGCGACGGCCGAACCCGACCAGACATGGCCCAGATCGTTCCAGGGCAAAGCGATGGGCAACCGCTTCCAATGAACGAGATCGGTGCTGACCGCGTGCGCCCAAGTTCCGCCGTCCTGATGAAACAGATGGTATTCCCCTTCGTAATGGACCAGTCCGTTCGGATCGCTTGCCGACCCGCGGGCAGGCGAATAATGGTAGTCGGGGCGGTATTTTTCCGTATAATAATCGTTGGCCGCGGTCAAATAGACGTCCTGAAAATACGCCGTTCCCCCGGATACCGCAAATCCCGCGTGACCGTCCGCGTAGCTATTGTCAACGGCATCCACGGCGGGTTCAGCGTATCCGTCCACATAGACCTGAATCCGGCTCCCAAGCGCATGGATTTCCAGATGGTGCCTTGCTTTGGCAGCCGACGGGTAAGCACGTTCCGAGGCCGCGATGACGCGGCCGTCCGCTTTTCTCAGCTCCGCCCAAACCTGGCCGCCGTCTTTTCGCAAAGCCGCCTCGTAGCCTTCCGTCCCCTGCCCGTTCGCTCTAAACCGCAAACCGGCATCCCCCTGATCGGCGGCAAAAGACACGTTTCCTTCCAGCACGAGATCCCGCTCAGCCCCCTGATAAAGCCGCAGCGCCCGCCGGGTACCGTCCGCCGTTCCCAGCTCCCCCCGCAGGTCCGGCTGCCAGACTCCCGAACTCGCGATCGCCGCGCCTAAATTGCTGTTCAGTTCGCTGACCTTCACATTCTGAAACAGCGCGGAGCCGTCCCAGACGTTGAGGCCCAAATACCCGGAAGCATAAGCCCCGTCATGGACGTCGATCAACGGTTGGAAGCGGTCCCCCCAAAATACCTGAAGCCGGGTTCCTTCGGCTTTGACTTTCAGATGATAGATTTCCCTCTCGGCCAAGTCCACCCGCCGTTCTTCCCGCAGCTTGCCGTCTTCGCTTGCATCCTTTAGCCGGATCAGCCCTGCGTTCGGCACGAGCTGAAGCATGTAGGAGGACCACCCGTCCTCATTGGAGCGGAATACCAATGTGGCGTCCGCCTGTCTCTCCGTTACCATGACGTCAGCTTCATAGATAAAATCGGCCGCCCGGGTTTCCGTCAGGGCCATCACGTTCTCCCTTGGCTCCGAGACGAGCAGAAGCCCCTGCTCCACCGTCTCCATTCGGCCTTTTCCCTCGATTCGCCAGCCGGTCAAATTCGTCTCCAATTTGGTTGCGCTTTCAAAAATGGCGTTAGCCTCCTTTCCCGTTTCCGTCTCCGCGCCTGCCGCCCGGACCATCCCTGCATCAAGCCCGGCAAAAATAAGCGCGGAGGACAAAAGGATGGATAATACGGATTTTCCTTTGCCCATGATACACCCTCTTTTCCTGTAAGAGATACAAACTTGTTTTGGCTTCCGGCGCAGGAGGCCATGGATCACGGCCACCGCCTCCCTCCGGCACGCTCTCTTCGCCGCTTTCTTCGCTTTCTTCGCTTGCGCTTAAGAAGAAAGAAGCGGCCCGGTTAACGCCTTCAGCCCCAATGCCAAAGCGCCGCAAAGCCCTGCTTGCTGCCCAAGGCCGGGAGGCACGATATACTCCTCCATGCGCTCCAAAATCTCGCCGGCGTTTATGTATCCGTTCAGATTTCGGCGCACCGCCTCCCGGATCAACGGGAACAGTTGGGGCTGCTGCATGACCCCGCCGCCCAGGATGACCTTTTCCGGCGAGACCAAGAGCACCGCCCCCGTAATCGACTGGGCAAGATAAAACGCCTCGATTTCCCAAGCGGGATGATTCCCTGGCAGCTCATGCCCTTTGACTTTCCAGCGGGCTTCGATCGCCGGCCCCGCCGCCATGCCTTCCAGGCAATCGCCGTGATACGGGCAGCGGCCCGCGAAATCATCGTCCGGGTGCCGCCTTACCGGCACATGGCCGCCCTCCGGATGAACCAGCCCATGCACCAGCCGGCCTTCCAGATAGACGCCGATCCCAACGCCCGTTCCCACCGTATAATACAGGCAGCTGTTCAGGCCCCGGGCGGCCCCCCACGCCGCTTCCCCCAGCGCGGCCGCATTCACGTCGGTATCCCAGCCCAAGGGGACCGGGAATTCGCGGCGCAGCGCGCCGAGGAAATCGAACCGGCTCCAACCGGGTTTCGGCGTTGTGGTCACATAGCCGTAGGTGGGGCTGTCTTGCCGAAGATCGATGGGGCCAAATGAACCGACCCCAATCGCCTCCACCCGTTTGTCCTTCAAATAAGCAATCGCTTTGCCAAGCGTAATCTCCGGACTTTCCGTCGGAAAACTGATGCTGTCCTCAATCACGCCGTGCTCATCGCCGATGCCGCAGACGAATTTCGTCCCGCCGGCTTCAATCGCTCCTATGCGCATGTTGATGATCTCCTTTTTTCGATACAGTCCAAGGCGGTCCCGCATCTTGTATTCATCGGCCGCATTCATGGCCGCATTCATAGCCGCATTTATGGCCGTATTCATGGCCGCATTCATCGGCTGTATTCATCGGCCGCATCGCCGACCCTAACGGACACCAGCGGCGTTATTTCGCCAAAAAAACAGCAGTTTGCATATCGTAACGGTCACCACAGACCTTATTTGGCATTTCAGCGTGCGTTTCGGCAACACTAGCGCATTAACTTTCAATCTAGACAACTTGCAGCTTGATACATGCCAGATTTCCTGGGATTCAGATTTCCTGGAATCCAGATTTTCTGGGGAAATGATCATGTTTTCAAGCCGATCATACGCCCGCCGGAAATCTAACGGTTGCAGCAACGCCTAATTTGCGAACAAAGCCTTTTTCAAAACTCTAACGGTTGTGATCGCCGTTATTTGCCTGAATCTAAGCAAACTAAGCCGGATTTTAGTGAAATAAGCGCTATGGCAACCGTTACAATTTGAAATCAACGTTTTTGGCGCAATTAACGCTTGTGGCAACCGTTAGAATATTGGTGCGGTTAGAAAATGTATCTTACAACGTCCCAGGCATTGCTGCCTCCATCTAAATTACGGCGCCAGCTCATAAATCGTCAGCGACTTCAGCGCCAAGTCCGTTTCCGCCGCGAGGGATAGGCCGGTGGCCTCCGGGCCGGGGAAGATCAGATCGGTAATAACCGCTTCCCCGTCATTGGCAAACACTTCGACGGAGGCGCGGTCCACGAAAATGCGCAGCTCGAGCTTTTCCCCCGCGGAATGCAGCTTGGCCGCGTGCACGCCGCGGAACTGCTCGTGGAACTCATGCTGCCCCGACTTCGTGCGGTCCACATAGACCTCCCCGGAAGCCGCGTTCACGCCGACAACCGTCTCCTGACCGGCCCCCGTTCTGACCTTAAAGGCAAAGGACGCGCCGGGCGCGGCTTCCGCAACCAGCTCGCAGCTGTCCAGCCTAAGGGAACGCAGCGCGGCTTCCGCTTCCCCGGCGGTGACATTCGCCAGGCTGAGCACCGGCCGGCGCACACGCGCCAGTTCCCGCGCCGGTCTCTGCGTCAGAACGGTCGCACCGTTCCGGGATTCCAGAGCAAGTTCCCGTGGTACCGTCATCGCGCCGCGAAACTCTTCCGCCGGCGTAAGCTGCGCATACTTCCAGTTGCTCATCCAGCCGATCAGCAGCCGTCTGCCATCCTCCGCCGGAATATCGGACCAACTGACGCCCGCGTAATTGTCCCGGCCATAATCCAGCCAGCGGACCGCGCGTGAGTCTTCATCGGGCGTGAACGTCACGCCGTCGAATTCCCCGGTAAAATACTGCGTTCTCGACCCTTCCGCATAAGCGGGATGATCGCCCACGCTGACCAGCATCACCCATTTTTGCCGGGAGGCATCGCCATCGACCGCCAGCCGGAACAAATCGGGACACTCCCAAACCGCCTCATGGAAGCCGATTCCGCTGCCGAACTCGCTGGCGAACGTCCATGTTTTTAAATCGGGAGAATGATACAGGCATACCGTCTGCCCGCAAGCGAGGATCATAACCCAGCGCCGGGTGCCTTCATGCCAAAACACCTTGGGATCGCGAAAATCAACGAAGCGTTCATGTCTCAACACCGGATTTCCCGCGTATTTCGTCCAAGTTCTGCCTTTGTCCTTGCTGTAGGCGATGCTTTGCGTCTGCACGGGAGGTTTTCCTTCCGCTTCGAGGTGATGGGTGAAAATCGCGACCAGCCCCGGTTCCTCCCCGAAAAAGCCGGTCGTATTGCCCCAGTCCACTACCGCACTTCCCGAGAAAATCGTGCCGTTCTCGTCGGGGAAGAGCGCAATGTCAAGCTCCTCCCAATGAACCAGGTCTTCGCTTACGGCGTGGCCCCAGTGCATCGGCCCGTGGGTCGTTCCGTGAGGATAATATTGATAGAATAGATGATATTCTCCGGCAAAATAAACCAATCCGTTCGGATCGTTCATCCAGTTCTTCTCCGGCGAGAAATGATACCTGCCTTTGTAGTTTTGCTTGGCGATTGTCGACATTCCAGCGTCTCTCCTTTTTGCCTCCGTAATAAAATCGGCTATCTCTATAAGTACCTATCGTTTTCTATTTCTCGGATTTTTCGTTGAATGCGGATGCTTCGTGCGATGCCGCTTTGCTTCCCGATTACTTCTTCATGGCCCGGTCATAACCGTCCTGCTTGATTTTCAGCCATTCCTGCAGCCCGAGCCGATCCAGCTCCTGCAAATAGCCGCTCCACTCTTCATCGATTTTGCCGTTCTGATACCACTCGGTGCGCTTTCTCAGCACATAAGCGAATAGGTCCGTTTCGATCGTCGTCAGCCGGTCCAGTTCATCGATCGAATGGAATACGTTGGGCATTGCCTGCTCCGCCTTCATATGAGGAGCCATGACCTCCTTGACGATTTGCATTCTTTCCTTGGCGTCGTCCGGCACGGTGGTGTATTTGCCGAAATAGCTGTCCAGAATCGCCAGCGGGCCGCCAACGCTCGTTTTTTCGCGCAGTTCGACCGGTGCGGTTCCGTTCAGCGGCAGGTGCTTCAGGCTGTTGCTCGCTTCGTCGTATTCGAAGATGTTTTGCTGCGACTCATCGCCGTAAGTGCCCCAATTGTTCTGCACGGATTGGATCGGATCGTACATCTGATCCACCCATTTCGCCGTCGCTTCCAGCTTTTTGTTGGTGCTCGTAACGACCATCCGGCCGCGATGGAAGCCCAGCGCGTTCGTTTGGGCCACATTGATTTCACCGTCCGGCCCGGCTACCGGCGGCATGACCTCATAGCTGTCATTAGCGCCCGTAATGTTGCTCTTGTCCCAGGTGAAATACAGGCCGTATCTATGGTCCTTGCCTTTGGCCAGATACGTGCTCCAATCCTGTGTGTACGCTTCGACATCGATGAGTCCTTCCTTGTATAACTCGTTGATATATTTGACGGCGTTTTTGTAGCCTTCTTCGGCAGGCGCAAACACGACTTTACCGTCGTTCGCAACTACCGCGTGATCGGGATTTTCCCCTAAGCCAAACGCGGCGAACAGGAACACCAAATCCTCGGCCCCCGGCTTGTTGATAAAAGACAGCGGAATTTCGTCGGCCTGCCCGTTTCCGTTGGGATCCTGGGTTTTGAAGGCGATCAGCACCTGCTTTAATTCCTCCGTCGTTTTCGGCATCTCCAGACCGAGCTTATTCAGCCATTCCACATTGATCCACGGAACGGCGTCGACGGATTGAATCCGCTCTTTCCCCGTACCGAGCTCTTCGATCCACGGAAAAGCGTAGATATTGCCGTCCGGCGCGGTAATCATCGCCTTGTATTCCGGCGCTTCCTCCAGCACCTTTTTGAAATTCGGCATATACTGCTCGATCAGATCGTTCAGCGGAATGATCGCCCCGTCCTTGGCCAGCTTGAGCAGCTCGTAATCGGTGTAACCGGCGTCGAAGATGGCGTCGGGAAGATCGCCGCTGGCCATGGCGAGATTTCTTTTTTCCACGAACACGTCCTTGGTGAAATTCTTCCAATTGATATGGACGTTCGTTTTTTCCTCCAGCCGTTTGAAAATCAGCTTGTCGTTGGGATCCGCGGGCGCCAGCGGCGAGCTTTGCGTCATCATGTTCAGCGTGATCTTCCCGCTCGGATCCTGTTCGTTGGCGGCCGAATTTTTGCTGCCCCCGTTGCCGCAGGCGGACAGCAGAAGCGCGGAAGCAAGTACGGAGACGGATACGGCTTTGCAGGCGAATTTCACTTTTTGGCTTTTTTCCATTGTCTTTTGACCTCCCAGGTTTGTGCTTTAGGCAAAGCATTTATGTGCAGCCGGCGTTATTTCAGGGAGCCGACCATGACACCTTTCTCGAAATATTTCTGAAAAAACGGATACATCACGACGAGCGGCAGGCTCGAAATCACGATCGCCGCGTATTTGATCATCTCGGACAGCCGCTTCATTTCCGCCATGGCCAGTTGATCGGCGATCATGCTGGGATCGACCTGGTTCTGGATCAGAATCGACCGGAGCACGAGCTGCAGCGGGTGCAAGTTCGGATTGTCCAGGTAAATCATCGCGTCGAAATAGGCGTTCCATTGGCCGACGAAAGCGTACAGCGCCAACACGAAAACGATCGGTTTGGACAGCGGCAGCACGATGCGGAAGAAAATCATCGCTTCGGAAGCGCCGTCGACGTTGGCGGCCTCCCTCAGCTCGTTCGGCACGCCTTTGAAAAACGTCCGCGACAAGATGATGTTCCATACGTTGACCGCGCCGGGAATGATCACCGCCCAGACCGTATCGATCATGCCGAGCTCTTTGACCAGCAGGTAAGTCGGCACCAGCCCGCCGCCGAAAAACATCGTGATCAAAAACAAGGTCATAAAAATGCGGCGGCCGACAAGCCTATGATCCGACAGGGCGTAGCCCGCGAAAACCGACACCGTCACGGTGATCAGGGCAAAAGAAGTCGAGTACAGCACCGCGTTGCCGAACCCCCGGACCATCGCCGGATTCGTCAGGATTTTCTCGTAACCGTCCAGGGTCCAATCCTTGACGTTGAAGGACAAGCCGCGGCTAAGCAGTACGGAGGGGTCCATAAACGAGGCCACGACGACATAAATCAGCGGGACGACCACGATCAAGACGGCGAACGCTAGCCCGATGGCGTTTAAAACCAGCAGAAAGCGGTCGAATTTCGAATGTTTGATGGGCATGGCAGTTTTGCTCCTTTCAATACAATTGCGAGTTCAATAAGTCAGGTTTTCAGCACCGAGAAGGTTGAATGAAGCTAGGGACTGAGTAGCGGAGCGTACGTTTTGGGTACGTGAGCAACGGAAGGCCCGGCTGAATTCAAGATTCGATGCCGAATCCGCTTCTTGACCTGCTTCGTGATAAGAATAACTTTATCGACGTATCTTCAAGGAAGACAGACCGCGTTTAGCGGTAGTTTTTCTTGCGATATAAGGAAGCCGGTCCTTAGTAGTCAACTCTTTCTTATATCTTCAAAAGATGACTTAATAGAGGCCTTCGCCCTCGTTTAGCTTCTTGACCACAAAATTCACGGTCACAAGCAGGATGACGTTGATGACGGAGTTGAACAGCCCGACGGCGGCGGAGTAAGCGTAGTCTCCGGACTGCAAGCCGATTTTGTACACGTAGGTCGGAATGATCTCCGAGGTCGGCAGGTTCATGGCCGTCTGCATCAAGTAAGCCTTCTCGAAGCCGATCGACATGATCCCGCCGGCGGCAAGAATGAACACGATCGCCATAATCGGGCGGATCGTCGGCAGATCGATGTGGCGAATCCGCTGCAGCAGGTTGGCGCCGTCCAGGTGGGCCGCATGGTGCAGCTCCGGGTCCACGTTGGCCAGCGCGGCCACATAGATGATCGAGGACCAGCCCGCTCCCGTCCAAATATCCGACAAAATATAAATCCACCTGAAGTACTCGGGGCGGGACATGAACATGATCGGCTCATCCGTAAACCAGACGAACAGCTGGTTGACGGGCCCTGTCGGCGACAGGAAGATGAACAGCATCCCGACGACGACCACGACGGAAATGAAGTTGGGGGCGTACAGAAACAACTGGATGTTCTTTTTCACGCCGGCCCGGCGGATCTGATTGAGCATCAGCGCCAGCAAGATCGGCACGGGAAAGCTGAGCACAAGCCCAAGCAAGCTCAATTTAAGCGTATTCATAAAGATGACTTCAAAATTGGGCGAGGACAGAAACTTGTCGAAATTTTTGAGCCCCACCCAATCGCTGCCGAGGATGCCTTTGATCGGACTGAAATCCTTAAACGCAATCACCGCCCCGTACATCGGCCCGTATTTGAAGATCAAGGTGAGGATCAGGGCCGGGGCAAGCAGCAGGTAGAGGAAGCCGTATTTCCGCAAATATTCGAAGGGGCTTTGTCTATGGGATCTCCTGAGCGCCGTTTCTCTTTGTCCGGCTTTTATAGTGCTTTGCAATTTTGTTACCTCCGTTCTCCCGTTGAGTTTACAATTTCTTGTGAAGTAAGGGCTTTCACTAACACTAATCCTTTATTGTCTGCACCCTGTTGCATTTACAATTTAACAAACGAAACTTTCATAGTCAATATATTTTGTAAAATTATTTTTGTGCATTTGTTAAGAAATATTTCTGAAATTTGCACAAAAACTTATTTCAAACCGTACAGAACACTCTAGAATCAAACAATCTCGGTTAAATGAGCGGCACAAAACAGCATTTTTCCGGATCACATATGTTTTAATTCGATTAACAAATTAGTATAATAATTTGACAAATGTAATCATATAAAATTGTAAATATCAATTGTTCATTTGTAAAGTTGATGTTGCTATTTTTCTCGATTTATTATACATTTGAGATAGGAAATCTTTGCAAATACTCGCTTTTTATGCATCGTGACCCGAGGATCTTATAGAGGTGAAATGATGGCGAAGGAAAAAGTAACGATTCAGGATATCGCCGACGCTTTGGGCATCTCCCGCAACACGGCCTCCAAAGCGCTGAACGGAAGCGAAAGCATCCCGGCGGAAACGCGCAATAAAGTAATCAGAAAAGCCATTGAGCTGAAATACAAGCAATTTGCCTTTATGGACAGCGACAGCTTTTTGTCGAAAAGTTCGGGCAACATCGCTTTGCTGACGGAGAATTTGCCGAACACCTCCCATTTCGGTTCAACCCTGATCAGCGGCCTGGAAAAAAGAATCAGCGCCGAAGGCTACAACCTGTCCATTCATATCGTCAGGGACATCGAGCAAAAATCGCTGTCGCTGCCGAACAACTTCGACGCGTCCAATGTCGACGGCATCATCTGCATCGAGCTGTTTGATCTGGAATACAGCAAGCTTATCACCGGGCTCGGCATCCCGACTATCTTTATCGATTGCTCGGCTTACGTTTGCTACCCGGAATTTCAAGCCGACGTGCTGCTGATGGAGAACGACCACAGCACCTATCAGCTTACCAAGAAATTAATTGATGGCGGTTACAAAAGCTTCGGCTTTATCGGCGACTACAACCATTGCCGCAGCTTCAACGAAAGATGGGCCGGATTTAACCGCGCCTTGTCCGAAGCCGGCATCGCCCTTGACTTGTCCCAGTCCATCGTCGACGACGACCGGCTGTTCTTCTCCGAACCCGAGTGGATGGACGAGCGATTGGCCGCGATTCGGGAGCTTCCTTCCGTTTTCGTCTGCGCCAACGATTACATTGCCGTTAGCGTAATGAAAGCGCTGAAAAACCGCAACCTGTCGATTCCCCAGGATATCGTCATCTGCGGTTTCGACAACGGCCCCGAGTCCGTGATCGTCGAACCGCATTTGACGACAGTCCATATTTTCAGCAACGAAATGGGCGTCAAAGCCGCCGAAATGCTGCTTTCGCGCATCAAGGACCCGAATCAGCCCTACCAGGTGTCCCATATCTACACCAAACCGGTCATTCGGGAGTCCACGCCGAACATCCGGTAAGTCCAGCCGGGAGAAAATGCCTGACGGCGTCCTTTAACGGAGATAGAACGCGGTTAGCGCCGCCTTCACCGAAGATAGCGGTCATTTTTACCGCTATCTTCGATATTCTCCCTCACGTTGGAGGAATAGCGGAATTTTATGTACTTATTTTGTTGCCGGCCTTGGAAAAAGTGTACATCTGCCCCCACCTGTCGAGCATAGGGGTAAAAAATTCCCTTATTTAGGCCAAAATACCGCTTGCGTCCAAAATAGAACCCTTTTTTACCGTTAATCTCGTGGCCCGTGCAAACCCGCGCCAATATGAACGCCAACAACCACCTCCGTTCTCTCTTAAAGAGATGGAAGGTGGTTGTTGGCGTTGACGGCGCGCGAAAGCTCGGGGGGCGCCGCCATCCTAAGCGGCCGCGGCCGATTTCAACCGCCGGCGCCGGCTCAGCCGGGCCGCAAGGCCGTGCGACGGCGAACACAGAAACGCCAGCACGAACAGCAGCCCGGCCACGGCGACCATGCAGCCGGCGATCGAAGCGTCCAGCCATTTGGCGGCGTAATATCCGCCGGCGGCGCTGGCCGCGCCGATCAGCACGCTGAGGAGCAGCATCACGCTGAGCCGGTCGGTCAGCAAATAAGCCGCCGAAGCCGGGACGATCAGCATGCCGACGACCAGGATCGCCCCGACGCTTTCGAACGAAGCGACCGTGGACAAGGATACCAGGCCCATCAGCAGATAATGGAACAGCGCCACCGGAATGCCCACGGCGGCCGCAAGCGCCGGGTCGAACGCGCACAGCTTGAACTGCTTGTAGAACAGCAGGATCGCCGCCAGCACGACGAGCAGCGTGCCGCCCAGCATCCACACGGCGGCCGGCCCCATGTCGTAGCCGTTCCAGACCCAGGTGTCCCACTGCACGTAGGCGATTTCGCCAAACAGCACGCAGTCGAGATCGAGGTCGATATGGGCGGCGTTGCGGCTGATGAGAATGACGCCCACCGCGAACAGCGCCGTAAACACGATGCCGATCGAGGCGTCCGACTGCAGTCCGCTGTGCTGAAGCGCCTGAATCAGGAAAACGGTAATCAGGCCGAGCGCGGCCGCCCCGATCAGCATCAGCAGCGAATCCCGCGAGCTGCTCACCAGAAACGCGATCGCGATCCCCGGCAACACGGAGTGGCTGATCGCATCGCCCACCATCGCCATTTTGCGTAAAATCAGAAAACATCCCAGCATGCCGCAGGCAGCGGCGACCAGCGTGCCGGTCACAATAATCCATACATCGGCCATATTACTCCGCCCCCCTTTCCACAGCGCCTGCGCTTTGGCGGATAACCGCCCCTTCCACGTGCTGCCGTACTTCGCTGCGGTTCCGCCAGTGCCGGACCCATTTTGCCAGCAGCCCGCGGTTTGGCGCGAACAGCGCCGAGACCAAAAACAGCGAGGTGGCGGCCAGCACCGTCACCGGCCCGGTCGGCAGGTTGGACAACGCCCCGCTGATCAGCGTCCCCGTTACGCCCGACAGCGCTCCAAACAATCCGGCCAATATTACCATGAAGCCCAGGGCATCCGTCCAATACCTGGCGGCCACGGCCGGGGTGATCAAGAGAGCCGCCACGAGCACGACGCCTACCGCCTGGATGCCGATGACGACGGCCACCACGGTCATGAACAGCAGCAGCTGTTCCAGAAAAGCCGCGTTCATCCCCATCCCCCGGGCGAAGCCGGGATCGAAGCTGACCAGCTTGAACTCCTTGAACAACAAGGTGCTGACGAGGATCAAGAGCACTGCCACCGCCCCCATCATATACACATCGGACAGCATCATGGAAGCCGCCTGGCCGAACATATATTTATCCAGCCCGCTTTGGTTGCCGTTGCCGCTGTGCTGGATCTTCGTCAGCATGACGATGCCGATCCCGAAAAAGACCGACAACACGATGCCGAGCGCCGCGTCCTGCTTAATGCGCGAATACCGGGTGATCGCGGAGATGCCGAACGTCGCCAGCATCCCGGCCAGGGCCGCTCCGATGATGAACAAGCCCACCGATTTGACGCCGCTCAGCATGAAGGCGATGCAGATGCCGGGCAGCGCGGCATGGGCCAGCGCGTCGCCCAGCAGGCTTTGCTTGCGCAGATAAGCAAACGATCCGATCACACCGCTCCCGAGCCCCAGCAGCAGCGATCCGGCCAAAATCCACCGCATGTTCGGATCCGTGATCCAAGAGATCAGGTTCACCAGCATGTTCATCACACCGTCCCCGCCGGTACGGCCGCGAGATCCTGCAGCATGGCGATCCGTCCGCCGTACGTTTTTTGCAAATTTTCCGGGGTGAATGTCTCCGCGGTCGGGCCGGCGGCGATCAGCTCGCCGTTCAGCAGCAGCACGTGGTCGAAATATTCCCTCACCGTGGCCAAATCATGATGCACGACGAGCACGGTTTTGCCCTGTTCCTTTAATTCATGCAAAAGGCCGATAATCGCTTTTTCGGTCGTGGCGTCCACCCCGGCAAACGGCTCATCCATAAAATAAAGCTGCGCGTTTTGCGCCAGCGCCCGGGCGAGGAACACCCGCTGCTGCTGCCCGCCGGACAGCTGGCTGATTTGCCGGCCGGCGTAGTCGGCCATGCCGACCTTTGCCAGACACTCCATGGCGATCTGCCGCTCTTTCGCGCCGGGCCGGCGGAACCAGCCCAAATGACCATAGCGGCCCATCATCACCACATCCAGCGCGTTCGTCGGAAAATCCCAATCCACCGATTCCCGCTGGGGCACGTACCCTACGATTTTCCGCTGCTCCCGGTAAGGTTTGCCGTAAATGCTCACTTCCCCCTGCACTTTCGGGATAAGCCCGAGCACCGCTTTGAGCAGGGTTGACTTGCCCGCTCCGTTCGGGCCCAGCACACCGATCAGCTTCCCCTCGGGAATCTGAAACGATACCGATCTTAACACCGGTTTCTTCTGATAAGCGATCGTTAGTTGATCAACTTCAAGCGGAACCACTTTCATTTTAATCGCCTCGTTTCTTCGGGCAGCGCTGCCGCCGCTTCATTTGAAATAAATATGCCGTCCGGTTGACGTTTCTTATTTCAACGCTTCCACGATGGTGTTTACGTTGTGGCGGACCATCTTGATGTACGTATCCGCCTCGCCGCCGGGTTCGCCCAGCGAATCGGAGTACAATTCCCCGCCGATCTTCACCGTATGCCCTTTTTCCTTGGCGCCGGCGATCACGGCTTCCATCGATTTGGTCGGAATGCTCGATTCCACGAACACCGCTTTAATTTGATTCTCCACCAAAAAATCCCGCAGCTTGCTGACATCCCTCGAACCGTATTCCGCCGCCGTGCTGATGCCCTGCAGCCCCATCACCTTAATCCCGTAAGCGTCCCCGAAGTACCCGAACGCGTCGTGCGCCGTCACCAGGACCCGGTCCTGTTCGGGGATTTCCGCGATCCGTTGTTTAACCTCGGCATCCAGCTGCTCCAGCTCCCCTATGTAGGCCTCCGCGTTCTGCCGGTATACCTCGGCATGCTTTGGATCGTACTCCATCAGCGTGTCGCGGATCGTTTCAGTCGCGGTTATCCAGTGCTGGACGTTGAACCAGATATGCGGATCGTATTGCGAGCCCCCCGCATCCTCGCCCGATCTAAGCAGCGCAGGGTCGATATTTTGAGAAACGGCGACCGTCCGCTTCTTTTGCTCCAGCTTCTCGAAAATCTCCGTCATTTTCCCTTCCAGGTGCAGCCCGCCGTAAAAAATAATCTCCGCCTCATCCAGCTTCTTCACGTCACCCTGCGACGCTTTATATAAGTGGGGGTCGACGCCCGGGCCCATCAGCCCGGCTGCGTCCACTTCCTCCCCGCCGACCTCCCGAACCACATCGGTTATCATCCCGATCGTCGACACGACCTGAATCGGCGTCCCGTCATCGTGCCGATGCGTCAGATCGGCTTGCCCCTCTACTTTCGAACATGCCGCCAGAATGATTAAAGCCAGCATCCCCAGCGTCATTTTGGCCCGCTGAAACGGGCTTTTTTTGATCTTCCATTCGTCCTTTTCGCTCATTTCCCCAATTCATCTCCTTATTTTGGATTAGTTGTTTCCCCAGTGAACACTTGTTTATCTAATGCCTTCTTTTTAGTTGAATATAAAAATGTTTCCCTAGTGCAAATTTTACACGCAGCGCATACAAAAAAGCAAGAGGATTTTTCCTCTTGCTTTTCGGTTTAAATGAATCGTTGTTTTCTGCCTAAATTAATTGAGTATACAGGATCGATGTTTCGAAACTCACGGCATTTGTATCGAAGTTGTAAATTTTTGCTCTGACCTCTGTTCAATTGTTTGCCTTGGCTTCAAAATATATAAGAAGACGAATTGCAGGAGCAGGGGAGATTTAAAAGGAATATGAGACATAAGCAATTATTAATCATTGAGGACGAAGATTCCATCCGTGACATATTGTCTTATTCTTTGCGAAAGGAAGGGTTCGTGATCCACGAAGCGGCGACGGGGACGGAAGGGCTTGAAATGTTAAGCCGGCTCAATCCCGACCTGGTGCTGCTGGATTTGATGCTGCCCGATATGAGCGGGTTCGATATTTGCAGGCATCTGTCAGCCGATGCGAAAACGCCGGTCATTATGATTACGGCCAAGTCGGATATGCTGGACAAGGTGCTGGGCATGGAGCTGGGAGCAGACGATTACATCACCAAACCGTTCGATATTCGGGAGGTCGTGGCGCGTATCCGGGCGATATTCCGCCGAATCGATCTGATCAGCGAGACGCTGGAAATTGAATCGTTCGAGGTTATTCGCTTGGGGAAGCACATCGAGATTCGCAAGGACGAGCGGGAGGTTTGGAAGGACGGAAAACGCACAGGACTGACAAACAAGGAGTACGATTTACTGCTCTTTCTCGCAAGCCATAACCGCAAGGTGTTTACGCGATCCGAACTGCTGGACAAAGTATGGGGATACGACTTTGCCGGCGACACCCGTACAGTGGATATACACGTGCAGCGGATCCGCAAGAAACTGGACGGCGACGGTCAGGGAGCTTCCATTATCGAGACGGTGTTCGGCGTTGGTTACAGATTGGACACCCAGGTGCGGACATGAAGTGGACGATCCAGTTCAAAATGGTATCCCTTTTTTCGGTCATCGTATTTATCGGCTTCTCTTCCCTGCTCATCCTTTCAAACAAAGTGGGCGAAGAGAATATGTACCGGGAAGTGCATGAAGACATGATTCAGGTCAAAAAAAATCTGGACATTGCGCTCAATCAATATTTCCTGATTCACAACAAACGATTGAACGAAAAGTCGCTGGAGGCGGGAAGCCGGGACCTGGAGGAGCAGATCGGGGCCGCGGCGGGCGGTAAGGTTACGCTTTATCACCCGGATGCTTCTCCGTATAATGCGTCTTCCAGCCCTGCCGTAATTGCCTCCGAACGGCCGGATATACAGTCTGCCGCCAATTCGCAGATCGCGTACTCCACATCGATGCAGAAAGGTAAACTCATCTCCAGCCTGTCCTTTCCCGTCATGTCCGGCCGGCAAGTCATCGGCATTATTCAATTGGAGAAAAATTATACGGAGCTGTTCAAACGGCATTTACGCTTTCAAAATACGGTCAAATATTTGGCGGCGGTCATTTTTGTATTTGTATTTATCGCATCCGTCTTCATTTCCCGGCAAATTACCAGACCGGTCCGCGTGCTCACTAAACGCTCGGTACAAGTGGCGCAGGGCAACCTGAATGCGGACGTGAACATCTCCACGAAAGACGAGATCGGCGAACTGGCTTCCAGCTTCAATGTCATGATCAACCGCGTGCGGGAGCAGATCGACGTGATTGAACGTGAACGAGATGAGGTA
Source organism: Paenibacillus sp. FSL R5-0527 (assembly GCF_038008055.1). Taxonomy (NCBI): domain Bacteria; kingdom Bacillati; phylum Bacillota; class Bacilli; order Caryophanales; family Paenibacillaceae; genus Paenibacillus; species Paenibacillus sp. FSL R5-0527. The sequence goes on from NZ_JBBOYI010000001.1 coordinate 6,600,440, forward strand.
AAACAGGTGCAGGCGCGCAGCAAATTATTTTTTGACAATGTGACCCATGAATTAAAAACGCCGTTGACCACCATTCTGGGGTATGCCCAAATATTGCGGGATAATGGATTTACGGACAAAGCGTTTTTCGACAAGGGCTTGGACTACATTATTAATGAAAGCAGGCGCCTGAACGTGATGGTTGCGGATATTTTGGAATTTTCCGTAGCGTCCGCCGCGATGCAGGCCTATCGGTTCGAACGGATCGATGTGTCGAAGGTCGTTCGGGAGGCCTGCGAGGACATGGCGATCAAGGCGGGCAAATATAATATCGCCATCCATTATGAACTGGAGGAGAACCTCCATATCCGGGGCGATCGTCATAAGCTCAAGGAAGCGTTCCTAAATGTGCTCGATAACTCGGTTAAGTACGGATATGTTAATTCGATGATCGAAGTCCGGTCGTTCCGGTCGGGCAATTCGGCTTATATCGTGATCAGCGATCAGGGGGAAGGCATCAGTGAAGAGGCGCTGAAACATGTGCTTGAGCCGTTTTACCGGGTGAACGGGGTGAACAGAAAAGAGAGAGGAAGCGCCGGCCTCGGCTTGTCCATCGTAAAAAATACAATAGAACAGCATGGAGGAACCATCCAAATGTTAAGTGCAGTGAACCTAGGGACACAGGTACACATCCATCTTCCGGGAGAATGGCCGGCATGAAGAACCGGGAATTCTGGACAAAACATCGCGATGTGCTCCTATTGACCATTTTGCTGGCCGCCTTTGTCGGCGGCATATTCGGGGTCGGAGCTTTGTTCGACATGAACGGTTCCAAACTGAGGACGGTCATTCTCCCGGAAGCGCAATTCAGCAGCCGTCTCGCCCCTCCGCCAAACAGTACGGTTCAGATTGAGGCCGCGATCAAGCTGCCCAATGATTTTGCCATCTACGATTTTGAAGTCGCTGATCAAAACACCTTGATCCTGAACCGGCCGGAAAACTCTTATACCGGCATCAAAATTTCCATGCTTAAACTGGATGACAACCATGTGAGGGATCTTGCGACGAACACCGGTTACGGCGTAGTCTTGAGCCCCGATCGGAAGAAGATGATCTTTTCCGAATATCGCTCACCGCAGGCACAGCAAACAACCTATGAGTACGATATGAAATCCGGGCAGCGGCGGAAACTGGCTGATGACAATTCCTTTTACCGGGAGTATATCGGCAACGACGCATACATCGGGCACGATAATCTCGTATTCAAAATGATCGATTTAAATTCAGACAAGAAACGCTTAATATACAGCGATGAAGAAATCATAAAGCTGGTTGCCAAGGAGAATCATATCCCGAATCCGGATGACGTGTGGATTCTCTTCAATATTGAGTTCAGCCGGGATTTGCAGTACTTTTATACTCTTGTCGGCTGGAATAACACGACCATAGTATACCGCTTTCCCGTGAATGGGCGGAACAATCCAGTTGCGTGCACCCCCGCGGAGGAAATACAGCAATTCAGAGTGCTCAAGAACGGCGATATACTGGTTCAGGGCACTGTGAACAAGGTGCCGGGGCTATTCATATACCAAGCCGCCTCAAAGCGGTTCGATCTTCTGATGAAAGGCAACATCTGGAGCTTCGATCTAAATGAAGATGAATCCCGGATTGCTTATTTTAAGGCGCTTGAAAACCAAAAAAATGAGCTGCACATGGCTTATCTTGACGGCGACAAGTTATTGTCGGACACGGTGGTGTATCGTAATATCGATAATTTTGTCAATCTGAAATGGAACGGCGACAATCTCTTTGTTGTGAGCAGCTCTATGGAAAAAAGCGAGATTTACCGCTTCACGTTCCGCGCCTGGTAACACGGCATAACATACTCATATTTTACAACTTGGATACAATTGTGACCGAGACGGATACAACTGCCAATTATAATATTTTAGGTTATAATGCAAGTTCAACCTCTTATACTTCTCCATTTTGAAAGGAGCATCTCCATGAAACATCAAGCAGCCGCAGCCGTGCTGTTTCTGTCGTTGTCCGCTGTCTTTAGTGCGCCGTCAGCTGCTGCGTCTACCGTTCCGGGCGGTTCGGCAACTGATCGGGCGACACCGTCGGATGCCAAGGTTGCTGCGCCAGAAGATATAGCACAGGCAGCCAATATAAGCAACAGCGCTCAGCAGCAGGAGCTTACTCTCGACCAAGCCAACGCATGGGCTCAGGCCAACAGCTACACCTTGAAGACAGCCGCTCAGGACCTCGAACGCAAAGATCTGGAGCTAAAAAAGAGCACCAATGCCCTGGGAGCCTTACAACTTCCATCTAATCTGGAAGAATCGGATTCCACAGCCAGCAACGCTGCTTGGAGAGACTACACCTCCGCTAACCTGTCCTACCTGTCCGCCAAGAAGCAGACTGAATTTGCCAAAGATAAGGTTTATTTTCAGACCATGAAAGCCTATTACGCCATTATCACAGCCGAGAATCAGGTCAATGTCGCTCAGGAGTCCGCTCAAATCGCCAAGCTGGAGGAGCGCATTGCGATCGCCAAGCTATCCCGGGGACTCATCTCGGAGAAGGGCAAGATCGAAAGCACGAAGGCGCGCTCGGATGCCGAGCGGACATTGGAGGAACGCAAAACCGATCTGCAACAGGCCAGGGACGAGCTGAACACCTTGATGAACAAGCCGAAGGGGACGGTCTTTCAGCTTGTGGATTACCCGGTTTACCAGGAGCCCGAGCCCATGAATATCGAGGCGCATATTACAGGCTTGCTCCAAAACAATCCAACCATCTGGCAGCTGCAGGACGCTGTCAAAAATGCAAAGATCAGTCTGCATTATTATAATTTCCAAGGAACATCCGAAGATTATGAAATGGTCAAGCTGGATTTGAAAAATGCCAATGAGGCGCTGACCAACGGCAAGGACGAATTTGCCGAATCGGTAAGATCTCTCTATACCGCGCTGCAAGAAGAACAGAAAAAATACGTACAACTGCACGAAGATCTGAAGATCGCCCAGGCTGACCTAGAACTGGCTCAGAAGAAGTGGGAACGCGGCCTGATCGTAGAACTAGAGTTGATCAAAGCTCGCCTGAGCGTCGATCAATTGAAGCAGCAAATTAGCGAGCTGGCCACGAGACTGATCCAGTCCAATTATACCTTGAACAAACCTTGGAGCAGTTAGCCAATGCTTCCGAAGCGAGTTTTGTACGAAGCCCATTCAGGAAGCAACGCTCACAAAACTGAGTCTATGCTTCCGATGCGAGTTTTGTACGAAGCCCATTCAGGAAGCAACGCTCACAAAACTAAGTCTATGCTTCCGATGCGAGTTTTGTACGAAGCCCATTCAGGAAGCAACGCTCACAAAACTTTCAGGAGGAAGTTACATGTCGCAGAACCAAATGAACAACGCGCTACAGCAATTACGCAAGAAACGCCGCAAAAAATGGATAATCAGCCTCGTCGTGCTGCTCGCGCTCGGTGGCGGCGGAGCTGCCGTATATAGCTCAATGCATAAATCCGCGCCAGAGATGGCAGCGATCCCTAACGAAGCGATCGTCGTGAAGCGCGGGGACATCACCGAGACGCTGTCCGTCACCGGAACAGTCAAAGCCTCCAAAGAGGTGAATCTGAACTTCAACAGCACCAGCACGGACAAGCTGGCCGAGGTGAATGTCAAGGTCGGAGATCAGGTGAAAAAGGGACAACTCCTGGCCCGGTTGAACGATACGGAAGCAAAGCTGCAAATTCAGAATGCCGAGGACACGCTGCGTATGGCCCGTTCCAAGTTGGCCGAGGCGACCAAAGGACCAAAGGAAACCGAGGTGGAACTGCAGGAATTGAATGTACAAAAGGCCGCGAAAGCACTGGAAAATGCCAAGAAAAGCTATGATCTTCAGGAGGCCGAGGAGCGGCTCAAGACGGCCAAAAGCGATCTGGAACTGGCAAGGAAAACCTATGAAGATCAAAAATTCCTAAACGAGTCCGGGGCCGTCTCCACCAAGGAGATGGCGGAAGCGGAGCAAGCGTGGGAGAAGGCGCAAGCCAGTTATGACGCTACGGAGCTGCAAGTACGCAAGACCCGCGATCAGATCGAGAGCAGCATTGAGGATGCAGAGTTGTCCTACCGTAGCGCCCAATTAGAGCTTAAAAAGCTCAAGGCCCCGCCGGAGGCGGATACACTGGAGAATCTGCGCATCGACATTAGCCGGGCTGAGACCGATCTGGAGCAAAAGCGCAGTGAGCTGAACAAACTTCAGATTACAGCTCCCTGGGATGGAGTCATCCTCAAGGTCAATGGCGACGTGGGGACAAGCCCCACGGCTCCGTTCATCGTAATGAACAACTCCAATTCCAATGACCTGAAGATTGCGACCAAGATCAACCAGAGTGACATTGTTAAGGTGAAAACCGGACAGAAAGCCATTCTGACTACTACGGCTTATCCTGGCGAGGAATTCGCGGGCACCGTCACCTTCATCTCTCCCGAAGTCGCTACAGAGGAGGGTGTAAATGCCTATCCGGCGGAGATATCAATCTCTAATTTGGACAACAAGCTGAAGACGGGAATGATTATGAATATCGCCATCGAGCTCAGCAAGCGTGAAAATGTCTTGTTTGTCCCCGTGACCGCCATCCAATCGGACGGGGGAGCAGACGGAGTCTATGTCGCCGCCGATCCTTCCAATACGTCTGTCTTTGAATTTAAGCCTGTCGAGCTGGGACTCTACACTACAGACCGCGTAGAGCTGAAGTCGGGGGTCAATGAGGGCGACACCGTTGTCATCCCTGCTCCGGGAGGCGCCGGAATGATGAATGCCTCGGGAGGAGCTGTCTTCCCATGAATTATGTAATGGAGATTAAAAATCTGAAAAAGATCTATCATGTAGGCGATCAGGAAATTCATGCGCTCCGGGACGTTAGTCTGTCCATTACGGAAGGAGAATTCGTCGCTGTCATGGGTCCGTCGGGTTCAGGCAAATCCAGCATGATGAATGTGATGGGCTGCCTGGATTCGCCTACCTCCGGCGAGTTCTATCTGGACGGATACTCCATTCTGGACGCTCGTGAAAGTGAGCTGGCCTACATCCGCAATGAGAAGATCGGCTTCGTATTCCAAAAATTCCATCTGCTCCCGCGATCTACGGCGCTCGCTAATGTAGAATTACCCATGCTCTATGCGGGCGTGCCAGCCCGGGAGCGGCGTGAACGTGCGATGGAGGCGCTGGTGAATGTCGGATTGGCAGAGCGGATGTACAATAAGCCAAACGAGCTGTCAGGCGGACAGCAGCAGCGTGTTTCTATTGCCAGAGCGCTTGTCACCAATCCCGTGATCCTGCTGGCGGATGAACCGACAGGGGCGCTGGACTCGCGGACCAGCCAAGAAATTATGGAGATCTTTCAGGATCTGAATGACAACGGCAAGACGATCGTACTGGTTACCCATGATATTGAGGTGTCGGAGTACGCCAAGCGGCTGATTCACTTTCGCGACGGCCAAATAGAACAGGATCATCCGGTGGAGAACCGGAGAATCGCGCGAAGGGAAGTGGCGGAGGAATGAATATGCTGGAGACGATTCGTGTAGCGCTGAGCAGTCTGCGCGGCAATCTGCTCCGTACGATCCTGACGATGCTAGGGATTATCATCGGGATTGGGGCCGTCATTTCTATTATGGCGATTGGCAGCGGAACGACCGCCAGCATCACGAAAGAAATTAACGGCTTGGGCAGTAACCTGCTCATGATTTACCCATATATACCTTATGATGAGGACAATTGGATGACGATGGCCCAGCCGAAGGATTTCACGCTGGAGGACGTGAAAGCCATGAAGAAGCTCCCCTCTGTCGCCGATGTAGCACCCAGTGCCATGAGTTCAGCGAAAGCCACGTGGAATCGGCAGGTGCTCAATGCACAGATTGAGGGGACCTCGGGAGCCTTTTACCGCGTCAAAAAGCAATCGCTGGCCTATGGGCGTACTTTCACATCTTATGAGGAAGACAACCGTGTTAACGTGGCCATTCTCGGCTCCGATGCGGCTCAAACTCTTTTTGGCCAGTCATCGGCCAAGACCATAGGAGAGACCATCCAAATCAAGGATATCCCGTTTAAGGTCATAGGGATTATGAGTCCCGCGGATGCGATGCGCAGCTACACGAACAAACAGATTTATATCCCGATCACGACGGGGATGAATATGTTCGGGCAAATGAATATTCAGGAAATAAACGCGTCTGCCGTAACATTTGATAAAATAGATCAGGCTCGGGCGGGGATTCAGCAGCTTCTGCGCAGCAGTCACAAGCTGAAACCCGCGGATCAGGATGATTTCCAAATCATGACCCAATCCGAGATTATGCAAATGTCCACCGGAGTGAATGATACTATGAATCTGCTCCTGCTCGGGGTTGCCATAATTTCTCTCATCATCGGCGGGGTCGGCATTATGAACATTATGCTCGTCTCGGTAACCGAACGGACGCGGGAGATTGGAATCCGCAAAGCGATTGGCGCTCAGCGCAGCAATATTTTGACCCAATTCCTGACCGAATCGGTATTCATCAGTCTGATTGGCGGAATCATCGGCATTTTCGTTGGAATCGGCGGAGCCAAACTGCTGGAGAAGTTCGCGGGTATGCCGATAGAATTCTCCTATGAGCCGATTATCTATTCCTTCACCAGCAGTGTGCTGGTCGGGATAGTCTTTGGAGTATATCCGGCACTGAAGGCCTCCAAGCTCAAACCGATTGATGCCCTGCGTTATGAATAAGATTTGTAGCGGAACGGAAACTAAAACCCGTCAAAAGCCTTGTAAAATCAAGGTTTTTGACGGGTACTTATAATTGTAGATAGCTATGAAATATATCTTGAATGTCCATAGCATTACTCGTTCTTTCTAATCGCCTGACTCTCCAAGCCCTTTAGTTCGGGCACAGTGACAAAGATATAGCCATTTGATTTATAGTAATCGATAATCTCTGGAAGCGCCTTGATCGTGTTACTCAGGTCTCCGCCTCTCCCCCCTGAAGAATGCATCAGGATAGTGACCTCCCCCTCAGGACCGGACTTGACGGTCTCAAGTATGTCAGAGGCGGAGGCGCCGTCCCAATCACGCGGATCGACATTCCATAAGGCCATGGCATGCCCCAATAGGGCGATCTCCTCCTCTACTCGATCCGACTTGGCTCCATAAGGAGGGCGCATAAGCACCGGTACAAATCCGACAACCTCATGAATGGCTTCATCCGTTTTTGTAATTTCCTCACGCATTTCTTTTTCACTGATCTTGGCTAAATTCCGGTGACTCCAGGAATGGTTGCCCAGGGCATGCCCTTCACTAACGATGCGCTCTAAGACCTCAGGATATTGCTCGACTCTTTCACCTATAACAAAAAATGTACCTTTTACTTTTTGTTCTCTTAAAATATCAAGTACTTTTCCGGTATATTTTCCGTCCGGTCCGTCATCAAAGGTCAAGGCCACTACTTTTTTGGATTTGGGAGCCGAAGCAGGAGCAGGAACCGGCAGGTAAACAGGTTGTTTTTGTTCTATAGGATTGGCCACTAAAGAAGGAACGGCAGTTTCTACTGTTGATTTGCCGGACAAGTGGGCGGGAATAGCCGCATAGATCAGAGCAATTACAAATCCGGCCAAAACTAGGAGTCTAAACAAAAGATGATTTCTACGCATGATTTTCTCCTCAACGCTTTTTGTTTCGTTGGATTTATTATAGAGGGATCTTGTTTCGGATTTCAGAAGACTTGTATCGAGATTGTAAATTCTAAGAATATTGATCCATCTTCCGGATACACTCCTAAGCATGCAAAAAAAATCAGCGACCTGCTCCCAAACGATGTTGTGAAAAGATCGCTGATCCATGTATTGTTCAATTTTAGGGTTCTTACTCCGCCTTGTTATTCTCAGCGGCCTGGCCGTTCGTTTGCTGGTTTTTCGCCTTCTTCGGCACGCCGTCGAGGCCATATTCCTGATCGTAGGCATCGAAAATTTTACGGGCCACCGGCGCGGCGCTGTAAGCGCCAAAGCCGCCTTCCGGTATCACTACAGCGACAGCAAGCTTCGGATTTTCGCGCGGCGCAAAGGCGATAAATACGCCGTTATCTCTATTTCTTCCGGCACCCCATTGCTCCGAGGTTCCTGTTTTTCTGGCAAAGTCATACGGGAAGCCGGAAAATGCGAAATTCACGTCAGTGCTCATCCCAGCGATAACTTCTTTCCAATATGCATTATTAAATTTAACTTCGTTGAGTACTTTCGGTGCAAATTCCTGAACAACATTTCCTGCGGAATCGGTAATTTTACTGACCAGATGGGGTTCCATCCGCTTGCCTCTGGTGGCAAGCGTCGCCGTATACTGCGCCAGCTGCAGCGTGGTATATTTCCCCTGCTGCCCAAAGGAAGCATACGCCAGCCGGGACAAGGCGGTTTCCTTATCGTTCATATACTCCAGCTTGCCCAGATACTCCTGCGGAAGATCCACGCCCGTGGATACGCCAAGGCCAAACTGCTTCATATAGCTGTCCCAAACATCGATTCCTTTGGCGCGGTACTTATTGTAAAGTCTCTCCCCAACCATGTTGACCATAAAAGTGTTGGAGGAATGCTTGATTGCCGCTCGCGGATCAATTAAGCCGTATGCGCTTCTATGTGAATTTTTGACGCTCGACGAATTGTTTTTCCCGAAATAGGCAATCCCCGTATCGTTGTATCGATCACTCGTCGTAAACAAGCCTTCGTTTAAGCCGATCAACACGGACAACGGTTTAATCGTGGATCCAAGCAAGACGGTAGATTCGAAATCATGTCCCGACCGTCCCGAACTAAATGGGGTAATTGTCCCATTCATATAATTGCTTGAAATCTTCTTCCAATCATCAGGCGAAACACCGCCCGACTGCCAGACGTTCGTATCGTAATCCGGCATGCTGGCCATCGCCACCACGTTTCCGGTATCCACTTCCATAGCTACGGCATACCCGGTTTTGGCGTTGGGATGAACTTCACCGGACACCGGGTGCGTATGCACCCACGCAATTTGGTCCAAAATCGCTTGTTCGGCCACAAGCTGAATGTTTTTGTTGATGGTCGTGTGCAGGTCGTTTCCTTTCACCGGCGGCGTGATCTCCGGAATGCCCGTGGCCATGTTCCGCGGATCGATCGGGACGCTTTTGTACCCGTTTTTGCCGCGCAGCTCGCTCTGATAATACAATTCCAGCCCGTCGTAACCGACGTCCTCGTTTTCCGTGTACTGCATATCCGGCGGCGTATCTTTTTGCGCGCGGATCTGTTTATAAAAATCAAGGTTCGTCGAGGCATTGGAGTACTTCCGGATATACCCGATCGTCTGCACGGCTACCGTATCCGGATCGTAATGCCGGATGCTCTCTTCGACGATATCAATCCCCGGGAACTGATCCTTCCGCTCCAGAAAATAAGCGACCTCTTCCTTGGTCAAATCCATTTTGATCCGGCGCGGCGAAAATCCGTTTTGCTTCCGGTAATCCAGGTCCATGGCTTCGATGATGGCGTCCTTCGTCATCTTGGAATCCGCTTTGCCGTACTTGTCGAACACTTCTTTTAATTTATCCGCCAAGGCCAGCGCTTCCGGACGGTTCTTTTTCCCCTTGTCCGTCGTATTGCTGTAATCCTTCTGCAAAGTAATATAGAGAGACTGGACGGGCGTGGAATACGCCAGCTTCTCCCCGCCGGCCGCATAGATCGTGCCCCGCGTGGGCGCCAGCGGCACATCCTTCACCCGCAGGCTGCTTTCCTGCTTGGACAGGGTTGGGCCTTCCACAAACTGCAAAATCGCCAGCCGCACAATAATGACGGTAAAAATGGCAAATGCGCTGAAGAAAAACATGTTCAGCCGTATATTAAAATGTCTCTGCATCGACGCTTCTTGTTCGCGCGGATCTTCACTGTAGACGCGTTTCACTGCGATTCCCCTACTTTCTTCCCCTGATGAGTCGTTTATCGGCATGATCGAGGCAACCGTTAGCCTTATCTATATTAACATAACGCAAGAATCGTAGCGAAGTTACAGCATGATTTCTTTTTTACCAGCTCTTATTTGCTTGTTTGATTTTCCGCTTTCTTCGGCACCCCGTCGAGGCCGTATTCCCGATCGTAAGCGTCGAAAATTTTGCGGGCCACCGGCGCGGCGCTGTTTGCGCCAAAACCGCCTTCCGGAATGACGACGGCGACGGCAAGCTTCGGATTTTCGCGCGGGGCAAAGGCAATGAATACGCCGTTATCTCTCTTTTCTTTGCCCCCCACTTGCTCCGAGGTCCCCGTTTTACGGGCAAAGTCATACGGGAAGCCGGAAAAAGCGGACGACACGTTGGTGCTCATCCCGGCAATAACTTCTTTCCAGTATGCATCATTAAATTTCACCTCGTTTAGCACCTTCGGTTTGATCTCCTTGACGACATTTCCTTCGGAATCGGTAATTTTGCTGACCAGGTGCGGCTCCATCCGCTTCCCCCGGGTGGCAAGCGTGGTCGTATACTGGGCAAGCTGCAATGTGGTGTATTTGGCTTGCTGCCCAAAGGAAGAATACACCAACCGCGCCAAGGAGGTTTCCGACTCGTCGGTATAATCCAGCCTGCCCCGGAATTCATCAGGCAGATCCACGCCCGTGGGTACGCCAAGGCCAAACTGCTTCATATAGCCGTCCCAAATGCCAATTCCTTTGTCGTGGTATTTCTTCCACAGCTTTTCTCCCACCATATCGACCATAAACGTATTGGAGGATTTAATGATCGCCTCTCTAGGGGTAATTCGGCCGTACACGTGTCTTGAGGAATTTCGCACGCTTGACGAATCATTTCTCCCGAAATAGGCAATCCCCGTATCGTTGTATCGATCACTCGTCGTAAACAGGCCTTCGTTTAAGCCAACTAACACGGACAAAGGTTTGATCGTCGAACCAAGATAAACGGTGGAGTCGAAATTATGTCCCGAACGTCCCGAACTGTTTGGCGTTATCGTCCCGTTTCTGTAATTATCCATAATTTTGTTCCAATCTTCCGTCGAAACCCCGCCCGACTGCCATAAGTTCGTATCGTAATCCGGCATGCTGGCCATCGCCACCACATTGCCGGTATCCACTTCCATCGCTACGGCATAACCGGTTTTGGCATGGGGATGCACTTTTCCGGAAACCGTGTGCGTGTGTACCCATTTGATTTGGTCCATGATGGCTTGCTGGGCGGCGAGTTGTACATTTTTATTGATCGTTGTATGCTCCGGAATCCCGTTTGCCATATTGCGCGGATCGATCGGGACGCTCTTAAATCCGTTTTTGCCCCGCAATTCATTTTGATAGTACAATTCCAAGCCGTCGAAACCGACAAGCTCTTCCTCCGTATACTGCAGGGAAGGATCCTCATTTTTCGCTTCCCTGATCGGGTCATACCAATCCAAATCCCTTGTTGATTGAAACTTTTTAAGATAACCGATCGTTTGCACGGCTACTCTGTCCTTGTCGTAGTGGCGGATGCTCTCCTCGACGATGTCAATTCCCGAAAATTCGCTTTTGCGTTCAATAAAGTACGCTACTTCTTTAGGGGTCAATTCCACTTTGATTCGCCTTGGAACAAAACCGTTATTGGTCTGGAAATTAAGGTCCATCGCTTTAAGGATGTCCTCTTCGGACATGGCCTTGTCCGGGGCTCCGTATCTGGCAAACGCATTTTTCAATTTCCGGGCTAAAGCCACCGCTTCCTCGTAATTTTTCTTTCCCGATTCACTGTCCTGGCTGTAGCTGCTCTTTTGCAAAGTCAAATACAAAGATTGAACCGGTGTCGAATAAGCCAGCTTTTCTCCACCGGCAGCCAATATAGAACCTCTCATCGGAGGCATTGGCACATCCTTTACCCGCAGATTGCTTTCCTGCCTGGACAACGTCGGGCCTTCCACGAACTGCAGAATCGCCAGGCGAACGATAATCACGGTAAAAATCGCAAAAGCGCTAAAGAAAAACAGGTTTAGGCGAATATTAAAATGTCTCTGCATCGCCGCTTCTTGCTTGCGCGGATCGTCCATGTAGACACTTTTCATTGCGTTTCCCCTACCTTCTTCCTTTCAAAAATCGGATCGATAAGTCTACAGTCTTCTATACTTGCATAAGAAAAACGTCTATCGATGTATTTTCTGGGAAGGCAGACCGCGTTTAACGGTAGTTTTTCTCCACGATTATAGAATTGTTTGGCTCCGCCGGAAACTTATTATTATATAACTTTAACGAAATAGGGCCCGGCGAAGTTACGGCCCGGTTCCAACTTTTTTCGCCCGCCTCTTGAAACATTTTAGATGCGTTCTTCCTATTAGATTAATTTATCTGGGATATGGGTTTCGCTGAAGGCCGGAGGATTAAACCAGTCCCCGCTTTGGGCCCAGGTCGCGTCGAGCGGAATCCAGGCGTTTTGCGCAGACAAAAACACCTCGTTCCAGGCATGCGGGCCGTATCCGCCCTGCCCGTCATAACCGAGCCCGGTGATGACCTTGACGTCCAGGCCCTGCGACCTCGCCATCACCGCGTACAGGCGGGCGTAATCGATGCAGACGCCTTTTTTCGTCTCAAACGTCATTTGCGGCGTCTGTTCGTGCCAGATCCCCTTCTCCTCATAGTCCTTCACTTTATCGTAATCGTAGCTGACTCTCGTGCCGATCCAGTCGTACAACCGGCGGGCCTTCTCCTCGTCGCTATCCGCGCCTTTCGTAATCTCGGCCGCCGCCAGCTCGATATCCTGCGGGATATGGGCGTCGATCAGCTCGTATTTTTGCTGCAAAATACCGCTGAGCTCCGCTTCCACGCTGCGGGTGAACACCGGCAGCTTCTCCTTGATCAGGCTGCCGGTCAGCGGTTCGATGATAGTGCGGGCTCCCTGCTGGTATACCGGCGATGCCTCGACGTAACGGCTGAAGCTGCTGTTCGGAAACAGCGTCACGGCGATAAAAAGCACGGCGATAACCATCAGGCAGCGCGCCGCCCCGATCACGCCGCCGATGCAAGCTCCGGCCAAACGGCTCAGCAGCGAAGCAGGGCGGTCTTCGCCCGAGAACAGCCGCCCGAACCAGGAGCCCCCGCCGAAAAACACGGCAGCCAGCCCGGCAATCGTCCGGATCAGCCAATACATCAGGATGAACACGACAGCAAACCGCATCAGCGGAAAGTCCCTTACCGCCATGATGAACGTATAAAACACCTGCTCCCAAAGCGCCAGCTCACGCTGCGGTATCGCCAGCATAGACAGCCACTCCTGCACCTTGGGAGAAATCCACAACGTAAGCGGGATGGCGGCGGCAATCCCGAGCAGCGACAGCACGCCCCCGCTGAGCAGCGAAAACAAGCGGCCGGCCGACCGCGATGCCCCGCGCAGCAGGCCCTGAAGTATCGATCCCAGCAGGATGAACAGCAGCAGCAACGATATGAAGTTGTATTCCCGCACACTTTGCAGCAAATCCTCCATCATGTCACCCCCCGATCCTGATGATTTGCCGGCGCGGCATATATATTAACGATAAATTTTCCGAAAAATGCAGATGCAATTCGAACCGCCGCTTACTTGGAATTGCGCTGCGCCTCTTGAATAAACGCCTTCAGCGTATCGTTCACCGACCATTCTCCCATGGACACGCCGTGGAACGAAACCTTCACTTTATCGCTCCCCTCGGTGCCAGTCACTTCCAAATTCGGCGTGGAAATCGTAAACGATCCGTCCGAGTTTTGCGTCAGCTTGGCTTCCTTGGCTTCTTTTTTCATCATATTCAAAACTTCGCTTTGGCTGATATTCACGGCCTGTTCCTTCACAGTGGCTACCGCGTTGCCGATGTCCTTAAGGGAAATGCCGCTGTAAATAATGATAAAAGCCGCGATCACCAATACAAGCGCCCATTTGACGACGGTTCTGACGAAATTCAGCACCAGAAAAAGAATGACCAGGGCCACGACGATGACCAGCCAGTTCTCTTTCAAAAATTCGGTCCATACTTGCACGTCCATCATTTGCAAACACTCCTACACGTTTTTGCCGGCGGAGTTCTTCCCTAGCCGGCCCGGTTATTTCGGCAACAACACGGTTGCCTTACCATTATACATGATGGCCCAGGCCGGTGTCAGCTTAACCCCTTTGCCATCATAATACAGGGGCTGAAGAAGACGTGCCTTTAGTCCCTGTGGGGCCGTACATGTTTATACAGGGAGAACAATCAGGCGTACATCTACCTCCTAACCCGTTCGTCCTGCCAACACGCTGGCAGGACGAATGAGGAGGAACTCCAGCGAAAAACATAAGAACAAAAAATGTCGTTATTCCGGCGATATCCATCCATTTGAGAGAAATAGAGGCATTTTATGCAGCTATTTTCCCCCGTCGCAAGGAAATGCCCGCGTTCCGGACCCATCATAAGAAAATAAGGACCAAAAATGCCGTTAATGGGGATGAACATGCCTGGCTCCGGATATTAAGTACATAAAGTGCCGTTATTTGAAGGACGACGGTTCGTCGTTCCGGTTGGTCGTTCCGGTAATTCTATCCTTCGGCTTATAACCTTATCCCGTTTCCGGGCAGCTAACGAACATAAGAAAAACGTCTATCGACGTACAATCTGGGAAGCCAGACCGCGTTTAGCGGTAGTTTTTCTTGCGATTATAGAATTGCTCGGCTCCGCTGACAGCGATGGAATGCGGGGCTTGAAAAAAAGAAGAGGGGGAAAGTCCCACGAAATGCAAAAGTGCATGCGATTTTCGTCGAAATTCCTCGAAATGGGTGGTTCAACTGCAAATATGCAGTTCATTTCCGATAATAAGCTACTTTTTTATCCAATAGTCGCAAATGAGATGTATTTTTGCACTTCAGCCGCTCAAAAGCAGAAATTTGCAGAAATTCAGATGTACTTTTGCATTTGATCCATCGAGCCGTCCTTCTTCCCATGAAAAACGAGCTGCTGCTGAAACTGATTCATAAAGCCGCTGTCAAAGTCAGGGGGCTTTCCGCCATTTAGACATAACTTCATCCCTTCAGGCGTACAAGTAGTACAAGTAGAGCATCGTTACTATCCATGAGAGGAGGGCTAACGCATGAAAATCGCGTTCTGGCTGTATTTCTTTATGTTTCTCGCGTTCTTCGACCTGCACGCCCAGTATCCGATTCTGACCCCGTTTGCGTTGTCCCTCGGCGCGGCGCCGACGTTTATCGGCTGGATGATGGGGATCTACTCCTTGACGCATTTGCCCGGCAACCTGATCGCCGGCCAAGGCGTAGACCGGCACGGCAGCCGGAGATACATGATTTTCAGCTTGCTTACCGCCGGTGTGCTGTTACTGCTTCAGGCGCATGTGACGGAGCCGTGGCAGCTGCTCGTCATACGCTCGATCAGCGGCTTTGTGCTGGCCTTTTTGTCGCCGGCCTGCCTGGCGATGCTTGCTTCGTTGTCCAATAATCCGGTGCAGCAGGGGAAACTGATGGCCGGCCACGGGGTGATGCACACGATCGCTTCCGTCGTCTCGCCGGCGGTCGGTGCCTTCCTTGTGGCCCAGTCGGGCTTCTCGCTCGCGTTTCAAATGCTGGGCTGGCTGCTCATCACAACAAGCGTCATCGCCATGATCACTATTCACGAGCCCGCGAAAACGAGCAAACCAGCCGCTCTGGAGCCGAAAGCAGCACCCTCCGGCATCCCGCTCAAGCTCAACGTCATTCCGCTCCGCTACTACCTTCTGTCGCTGGCCGTCGCCTGCTCCCAGGGTATTCTGTTTTTCGAACTGCCGCTGCAAACCGGCGGGGCTTCCGAAATCATGCACACCGGCCTCTATTTTTCGATCATCAGCCTGGGGGCGCTTGTCACCCTTTCAATGCTGTTTCTTAGCAAACTGTCGCCTTACAAACGGGCAAGCTTCGGCATCCTGGGTGTTGCGCTCTGTTTTTTTGCGCTGGCCGCGCTCGATTTCATCCCGCTGCCGGCGATTCTGTTCGTCCTGGGCATGGCCAAAGGCATCGTTTTTCCGGCGCTCTCTTCCCTGTTTATCGACCTGAGCGGGGGGCAAAGGCTTGGCACCGTATTTTCCCTTCAGTCGATCGCGACGTCGCTAGGTTCCTTTATCGGGCCGATCGCCGCCGGGGCGATGCACGGGTCGTATTCTCCCTACTTCCTGGCCTTTTTCCTGCTGATGCTGGCGCTCATTTTGGCGCCGCCGAGAAAACATCCCGGCGTATTTACGCCGCCGATCGGCGCCGAAGCCGGCCGGCCGTAAGCCCATTTTATAGTTTTTTCGCCCTCTGGGCCGCCGCACAGGACAGAGACGAACGCCCGACATAAGATAACGTGAAATCAGCTGATAACCAAATATATCGAGGTGAACCAAAAATGAGCTCCTTAAACAATGTTTGGCCCGGCGCGGTTGGACCCGCCAATATTGGTCCCGCTAATATCGGTCCCGCTAATGTTGGACCCGTCAATGTTGCGCCTGTTAATGTCGCGCCCGTCCATATTGCACCGGTCCATGTTGCACCTGTTCATGGCCTTTACGGCTTCTGGACGTCAACAGGCACGATTCTCGTATTGTACATTTTGCTGGTGATCATTCTTCGCTCTACTTTTCATTAATGGGCTTTGCCAATAACCGCAAGCCAAACAGTCTGCCGTGCGGCAGGCTGTTTTTTTTCATAGATTTAACGAACGGCAAAGCTTATACTGGATAGAAAAAACCAGACAAGATATCCGCGGAAAGGGCTGGTCCACTTGGCATATTTGCAAATTACGAAGCAAAATATCGACGAACAACACATTTGCTGCGCATTGGGCGCCAAGCAGTATGAAGCGGCCGTCAATGAGAAAAAGCACTGGCTGAAGGAACGAATGGACGAGGGCCTCGTTTTTTACCGTCTGGACGACCGGGCCAAAGTTTTCATCGAATATTTGCCGGCCGATCAGGCCTGGGTCCCCATCGATGCTCCCAATTATATGTTCATCAATTGTCTTTGGGTGTCGGGCAGGCATAAGGGGCAGGGGCATGCCGCAAAGCTGCTGGAGCGGTGCAAGGAGGACGCGGCGGCCCGGGGCATGGACGGCATTGTGCATATCGCCGGAAGCAAAAAGCTGCCTTATCTGAGCGACAAGGCTTTTTTTGAGCATATGGGGTTTATAGTGGCGGATGAGGCCGAGCCTTATTTTCAGTTGCTGGCTTTAACCTGGAACGAAACCGCCGCTTCTCCTGCGTTCAAACCGCACGTCAAGCAGGCATCCGTTCCGGAAGAAGGAATTTCGATCTATTACACGGTCCAATGCCCGTTTGCGACCGGCATGCTTGAGGAGCTGCGGGAAGCGGCCCGCGCCAAAGGCGTCCCGTTTCGGGCCTACCGCATTACGTCCAAAGAACAGGCCCAGCAGTCCCCCGCGGTTTGGACAACCTTTGCCCTGTACTATGACGGGAAGTTCGTCACGCATGAAATCTTGAGCGTCAATAAATTCGATAAACTGCTGGACCGGTTGCTTCCGGCTTAACGGACTTTCGATCCGACAGGAACACCCCGGCGCTACAATAACGGCGGAATGCATATTAAGACGGAGGATGAACCGCCCGCTCAATCCGGCTCCAGGTTCATATCCCACTTGGCCTTCCTGTAAAGCAGCGAGCTTCCCTCCATCAGAGAAACCATGCCTGTCACCAGCAATGTTTCTTTAAGCTTCGGATTAGGCTGAGAAAAGAGAGCACCGATGGAGTGAGCGATAAAGAACTCTCCCCAGCTATCGTAGCAGCTTTGGGCAAAGCGGGCCGCCGCGAGCTTGTACTGCCAGGCTTCCTCAGCCGTCAGCCAGCCTTTGGCCCGGCCGATTCGGCTTAAGGCGACCGCCCAGGCGGCTCCATACCCGGAAATGTTGCCCGAGGGCAGTTGGTGCAGACAGTTATTCACCAGCACCAGCTTGGCATGATCGCCGCCGCCTTGCCGGGCTTCGATATATTTGCTGCGCGCCGCCTCCGGTAAAACGAACAGGATTCTATGAATCCGGCGGTATTCCCGGTAAAGGTCGGCATCCGCATCCAGCAGCGAACGAATCCTGTCCTTCAACTGTTCCGCATTGGCAACCTCATTTTTTTTGAGAGATAGGGTTATCTCACCTTTACGTAACCAGCGGTTAAGCCAGGTGAATTCATAAAAATTAAAATAATCTGCCATAATCCCATCAAAGCAATTAGCCGACAGACAGCGAAAGTACTGATTCAGCCGTCTGCGCCTAAAAAAACTGTACTTGGATAACATCTAAAAACGCCCTCCTTCGGTCAGTTGCGCCGCATCCAGGCGATTTTGGCCGTCTTCCAGGTGTTCCACAACATGACTGCCAGCCAAATCGCGGCGATAGCGGAACCGGCGCCAAACGTAAACCGGCAGACGAGATAGAGCAGAATGTACAGCCAATTCAGCCCCAGGAACAGAAACAGCATCATTAGGAGTTCAAACTGCCACATCCGCAGCCGAACCTTGAACGGCAGCCTGCTATATTTTTGGGGGAATAGATGCCGGTTTTTAAAACGCGACCACACCGCATAGAAACGATAGTGTATAGAGTTCCGCTCAAACTCCCAGCGCTTCCTGCCGTCCTCCCAGGCCTGTTCAACCTGACCGAGAACCTCCCGGCATTCCAAAGCCAAGCAGTACGCATCCTGCGGCGTGGGAGAAAACTGCAGCAAATACTCCGCATCCTGCAGCGCTTCACGGTACTGCCGCCGATCAAATAACAATCTCCCGCGCAGCAGATAAGCTTCCCGCGCCTCCGGGTTCAAACGGACGACCTGATGGAGAACAGCCAGCGCTGCGCCGGAATCCCCGGCCATAATAGCATGCTTGG
This sequence comes from Paenibacillus sp. FSL R5-0527, assembly GCF_038008055.1. Classification (NCBI taxonomy): domain Bacteria; kingdom Bacillati; phylum Bacillota; class Bacilli; order Caryophanales; family Paenibacillaceae; genus Paenibacillus; species Paenibacillus sp. FSL R5-0527. The sequence goes on from NZ_JBBOYI010000001.1 coordinate 6,619,301, forward strand.
CCCGCATTAACTCCAGGTCCGGGTCCTCCCGGAACAGCGCATGGGCGGCGGCAAGCTCCCGCCCGGCGTCTTCCAGCCGGCCATCCGTCAGACTGAGCTGCGCCTCTTGTCTTAAGCCGAGATATTCCTCCAAGTCGATCGCCAGCTCCCGGTTCAGGAAGCATTCGTAGCCCATCGCCAGGCCTCCGCTAATCTGTCCGGTCACAAATTCCATCAATTCATCGTCAAAGTAGTCATACCCGTGCTCAAAATTTTCTCTGATCAAAAACAATTCATCCAATACTTTCCACACGCTCGCCGGCATATGCCGATGTTCGCCCAGAAACCGGATCAGCGCGTCGAATCGCTCTCCTTGCGCTCCTACGTCCCATATGTAATCCTGGTTAGCTAGCATTTTCCATTCCTGCGGATCGACGCGGCGCTTGAAATCCGTGTAAAGTTCATGCAGGTGTTGTTCAAAAAGCGCCAACGAATCGGGGGCCGGTTCCCCCTCCTGCTTCATCTCGATCGCGACTCCGGTCTCCAGGTCCCGGCCGTATCCGGGAAAATCATGCTCCTCCGGCATGCCGGCCTGCTTCATGGCCGCGTCAAAAGCCTCCCTGAGCCGCTGATAGCCTCTTGGGTCGTCCTCCGGGTGAGCCGTCCGCAGTTTCTTGGCATAGGCCTTCTTGATCTGCTGCTTGTCTTGCGTCGGTTCGATGCCCAATATACTCCAAATCGTTGTCAAAAGTAACTTTCACTCCTCAAGTCAGGTAGCTTAACTTTCAGACAGCTTACGCTTGCAAGCAAAAAACAGGGCGTCTCCCGCTGTAAGATCGTTTCCGGGAGCAAACACCCTGTTCTTATTTAAAAAGCCGGTCGGCTTAGAAATTGAAATCTTCGTCGGTCAGCGGCTCGACGTTCAGCGCCCGTACGTAGCCGTTGCCTTTTTTGGAGAAAAAGTCGTGCTGCTTCGTGTCGGTACGGATCCCGTTGAACACGATCGGGTTAACCTCTTCCTCCTCGAACGGCGGCTCAAAGCCGAGGTTCATAAACGCCTTGTTGGCGTTATACCGCAGGAAGACTTTCACTTCGTCCACCAGTCCGATTTTCGTGTAAATCTGCTCCGTATACCGCTCTTCGTTGGCGTGCAGGTAGTGCAGCAGCCCTTCCAGCGTTTCGTATACGTCTTTTTGCTCGTCTTCGCTCATTTGCGCGTAGATTTCCTGGGCCAGCACGCCCACGTACACGCCGTGAATGCTCTCATCGCGCAGAATCAGGTCGATGATTTCGCCGCTGCAGGTCATTTTGCCCTGACCGGCCAAATACAGCGGGTAGAAGAATCCGCTATAGAACAAGTAGCTCTCCAGCAGGACGGAGGCCGCCATCGCCAAATACAGCTCTCTCGGGGAGCGGATGTTGGTGTAGTACTGGCGGATCGTCTCCGCTTTCGTCTGCAGCATCGGGTTCTGCTCCACCCAGCGGAAGATCTCGTCAATCTCCTCATTGGAAGCGAGCGTAGTGAAAATGCTGCTGTACGATTTGGCATGGATCTGTTCCATCATGCCCATAAAGCCGAGCACGGCTTTGCGCTGCAGGCCCTCCACATGCTCCATGATCTGCGGCATGCCGACGCCGCCCTGTACCGTATCAAGCAGCGTCAAACCGCCGAGGACCTTCATATATGCGTCTTTTTCATCATCGTTTAACGTCATCCAGGACATTTTGTCGTCGGACAACGGGATTTCGTCGTCCGTCCAGAACTGCATGATGTTCTGGTTCCAGAACATCATCGTAAAATCGTCGTCCGGACGGTTCCAGTTTACAGCTCGTAATGCGCACATCGCCGATCCTTCATCCCTTTCTAAGTCTTTCGTTATAGTGCAAGTTCAAAAAGACCTCTTATACCGAGCAGGTCAGGCATTCTTCCACGGACAGCTTCTTCGTCCGGGTATAATACAGCGACTTCAGCCCTTTATGCGCGGCGTACAAATAGTAACGCGCCAGCTGGCGGGTCGTCACGTTGCTGTTGACGTGAAGGATCGTCGAGATGCCCTGGTCGACATGCGGCACGATTTCCGCGATCAGGTCGATCACCTTGAACTGGTCCATCTGATAAGCGGATTTATAGAAGAAAATATTTTCCCGGCTAAGATACGGCATCGGATAATACGTCGTCGAGTTCGCGTAGGTCCGGGTTTCGATTTGCTCCACGACCGGCATCACGCTCGAGGTGGCGTTCTGAATGTACGAAATGCTGGCGGTCGGCGCAATCGCCAGACGGTAAGCATGGTACAAACCGTTTTTCATCACCTGCTGCTTCAGTTCGGCCCAGTCCTGCGGGGACGGGATGTGCATGCCTTCGAACAGAGCGGCCGCTTTGCCGGTGCGCGGACGGTAGTCCGTATTCAGATACCGTTCGAAATACTCCCCTGTAGCGTAGTCGGATTGTTCGAATCCGGCGAAGGTTTCTCCGGTTTGAACGGCGATCTCCATGCTCTTTTCCAGGGAATAATAGTTCATCATCATAAAGAACGTACGGGCAAAATCGCGCGCCTCTTCGCTTTCGTAGGCGATTTTGTTCTTGGCGAAAAATCCGTGCAGATTCATCACGCCGAGCCCGACGGAATGCATTTCCCGGTTCGCTTTGGCAACGCCGGGAGCGTTGGAAATGTTGGTCATATCGCTGACGGAAGTGAGCGCCACCATGCCTTCGTGCACGGATTCACGGATCATCTTCCGCTCCATCACGTTCACGATGTTCAGGGAAGCCAGGTTGCAGCTGATGTCGCGGCGAATCGCATCCGCTTGCCCGTAATCGGCGATTTCCGACGTCTCCTGCAATTGGAAGATTTCCGTGCACAGATTGGACATTTTGATCTTCCCGACCTTGTTCAGCGCATGCTGGTTGTTGGCGTTGCTCTTGTTCATGATGTACGGGTAACCGGATTCCAGCTGGACCGTGGCGATCTTGGTCAACATGTCGCGCGCGCTCATCAGCTTTCTTTTCTTAACCCGCTCGTCGGCGAGCAGTTTGTCGTACATCACGTCCAGATCCATGTCGTCCAAATGGGTGCCGTAAGCTTTATATACACTGTAAGGACCGAACACGTAAAGCGGTTCGTTGTCCTTGGCCAGTTGATAAAAACGGTTCGGCACGATCAGCCCGATCGACAAGGTTTTCAAGCGAATCCGTTCGTCGGCGTTGATTTTTTTGCTGTCCAGAAACTCCGCGACGTCCCAGCCGAAAATGTTGTAATACCCCGCGCCCGATCCTTTGCGCTGCCCCATCTGGTCGGCATAGGAAAAAGCGTCCTCCATCAGCTTCAGCACCGGCATAATGCCCTTGGCCGCGCCTTCCACGCCTTTGATCGGCTCGCCGCGTCCGCGCAGCTTCGACAGGTTTACCGCTACGCCGCCGCCGATTTTGGACAGCTGCATGCAGGTGTTCAGCACGTAGTTGATCGAGTTTAGCGAGTCGTCCATTTCCAGCAGGAAGCAGGACACCATCTCGCCGCGCCGGCTTTTGCCCGCGTTCAGGAACGTCGGCGTCGCCGGCTGCAGCCGCTGCTCCATCATGGAACGGGCCAGCAGGCTGGCGGTCTCCGCGTTGCCGCGGCCGAGGTGCAGCGCCACCGCCGCTACCCGGTCCGGATAATGCTCCAGATACTTGGACTTATCGTTCGTCTTCAGCGCGTAGTCGGTATAAAACTTCGACGCCGCCATATAAGACGGAAACTCAAAATGATAGCCGTGGGTAATGGCATATACGCATTCGACCTCGGCTTCCGTATACTTCTCGTACACGTTCTCGTAATAATCGTTTTCGATCATGTACCGCACTTTATCGGTCGTACTCGAAAAGGTCACGCTTTTGCGTTCGACTTCTTGCATAAATTCGGCGACGGCTTCCCGGTCCTTCTCCAGTTGGAAGAACCCGCTCTCGTCCCGCTTCATCAACATGTTGTTCAGTTCAATATGCCGCAACCCGGCTCACCTCCTGCTTAAATCTTTCCGCATCCTGTTTCGTGCCCGACAGCTCGAATTTGGCCACCACGGGAACATGGTAGCGCTGGGCGATCAAATCGGCGCTCAGGGCAAAACGCTCGCCCCAGTTGCGGTTTCCGCTGGCCGCTACACCGAGCAGCCGCTGATGGTTATGCTCGAGAAAAGCGGAGACCTTTGCCGGCACCTGTCCAAACCCCGTCGTATATGTAATCAGCACAAACGGCTCCTCCAGCGTCATATTCTCGTCAATTTGCACGGCGGGCAAATCGAGCTTCTGGATGAACCGTTTCACGTTTCCGGTTTTGGAATCATAGGCAATCAGCATTGTTACTCCCCCACTTTTCTTCTATTACCCGGTAAGTATTTGATATAATGAGATAAACACCAAAATTCGCTTCACAACAACATATTGGTGTACTTGTTTAATTTAATACCTATATATTGTGTTGTCAACCTGGTAAACGTCCCAAACCGCACCCGAATCCCCTGTGGATAATGTGGAAAATCGATGCAATCCCGCATCATACCAGGGCCCGACGGGGGACAAGTTGTTGATAAAAATTTTTAAAAAATTTTTCTATCAAAAAAGATAGATTGCGGGTTGCGGGCAGGTAAACGGTTCCGGAAAAATGTTCGCTCTAAACGTGTTCATCTGGGCCGATTTGAGGTAAATAAGGGCAGCTGTGTCCGTCCCTCGTGTTTACATTCTGCTAACCTTCGTTTTTCCGCAAATAACGGCTCTGGTGTCCCTTAAACTCCAGATTCCTCTTCTCTTCCCCGCTCTACCTGGGCATCGTCCTTTGCCCCGCCGCAAAATCTACAACTCAACTTTCGCAGAGCAAAAATCAGCTTGAGCCCTTGAGCTGAAGGTGTTCAAGGAATTAAGATAGGCGGACAGAAGAGGTGTCTGACTCAACCTTATAATCCTTGCTTGCCAGTCAAGTCGAAAACCGATCGCGGCAAGAAACACGGAAGGACGTTGAAAGCTTGAGGATAGGGAAGTAGAGGGGAGGGGCGGCAGATCAACACAAGCTGTCCGGGGACTTTGCACGATTATCCCGTTTGATCAGGTAGCAGAGAGAAAGACGAGCTCGGGAGAAAAAAATATTTGGCGGAGAAGCAGATAGGTTCGAGATAATTTAGACGGCTTAGGAGAAGAAATCAGGTTTAGGGTAGGTGAAATAGACCGGACAAGAGATCAAGGCAGGAGATCAAGGACCCATTAAGTTGATCTGCATCAAACTCCCCCCACCGTTTCCAGCTCTCGATCAGGCCGCAGCCGCAAGGGGCTGGTTCGGTTGGCGCGCGATCAGCCGGCGGTAAGGGATCGCCGGAATCGCCACACACATTTGCAGCAACTTCTGCCGCATCGTTTCTTCCGCTCCGGGCAGTCCTCCGGGTAGGTGCAGCCAGCGGCGTCCGGTGTACTCGTTCAGGTACGCCTGTAGATGTTTTAGTCCTAAGGCTCCATACGTACTCTTCAGCGATTCCCACGCCTCTCTCACCACTTTCCGCAAGGGCGCATACAGCCGAAAAGCCTGAGGGAAGGACTGCACCGCCGATGTACGGACATCCACATGCTCATTGATGAACGCGGTTAGATCGTGACGGTTTGCCCTCTTTTCGCTTCCCCGCTTATGCGGCACCAGGCGGATTTTGACCTGCTCCGGCTCGCCCGACTCCGTGACCGTGCAGCCGACTACGACCGCCGAGGCGTACGGATGCGAAACCTGACACCGGGACGGATTACGCCCATACTGATCGCTGTTCACCTTCACATCTCCGGAGAGCAGCTCCCGGGCATCGAACTCCCCCACGGCATGACGTATTTTTTGCAGTATCGACCACGCGGTCTTGTAGGTGACCCGGATCACCTTGCTCAGCCGCAGCGCCGAGATGCCGTCCTCAAGCAGGAACAAATCCAGGGCCTTGAACCACTTGAGCAAGGGGAGATGCGTTCCTTCAAAAATCGTACCGACCAAAGGCGATGTTTGATGCTTACACTTTCCGCACTCGAACAAGGGGATATGCCGGGAGGTCAAACGGCTGCACCGGGTGTGAGCGCAGCGCGGGCAGACAAAGCCGTTTGGCCACTTCATCGCGATCAGCGCCTCCATGCAGTCCTGCTCGCTGTTAAAACGGCTGCTGAATGGTTGAAGTTCCGTTCCCGTATTGACTTCCATATTCGCTCGCCCCCCGAATCAAGAATATACGAACATAGGTTCCATTTACTTCATTATACCAAACGTACGTTCTCTTATCAAGCCGAAAATCTCACCTGAACCGCCTCATTTTTTCCTCATCTTTTTTGTTTTTTTTCTCTCTTTTTTTTGGAACCCTTGCTCTAGCCCCCCCTGCTCCCTGCTCCTGAACGAAGGGGATAATCGTGCAAAGGCAGCCAGCCAGGCAGGGGCACCAAGACACGAACACCAACACACGAACCCTTTAGACAGACCCCTCGCCTGCCGTCGATTTGTGGCACTGTTCGAAACGGCTACGGAGCAAAAGGTAGATACACCGCCCCCGCCGGATCGTGACGCCTCTACATCGTTGACGCTTCCTCAACGAAGCAGCCCCAAAAGCCGGGAAGACACTGTCCGCCTCTGATTCAGCGTCAACTCCGGCAATGGATTCCCTGCTTTACCCTGCTACATCAAGGCTTGTCTGCGATTTTTTGCTGCGAAAGTTAAGTTATAAATTCTAGTATCCAAAAAACCTTGTCATACCGGCAAACAACCGTTATGACAAGGTTTTTTGACAATGGCCGCATCACATTGGAACAGACCGGTGCACTGCCGCAGAAGCAGCACGCAGTTGGACGAGCCGCTGTGTATCGCGCGCAATCATCAGCTCTTCGTTGGTGGGGATGATATGCACCGCCACACGGGAGGCGGGGGTGCTGATCTTGCGCTCGCCGGGCGAGCGGGACCGGTTCAGTTCCGGGTCCAGCTCCAGCCCCAGATAGGTCAGACTCTCGCACACCTTAGCCCGAATATAATCGGAATTCTCGCCGACCCCGCCGGTAAAGATCAGCGTATCCAGACCGTTCAGCACGGCGCAGTAGGAGCCGATGTATTTGCGAATGCGCTGTACATACATATTCAGCGCCAGCCTGGCCTCCTCATGGCCTTCATCGGCGCAGCGGATGATCTCGCGCAAATCGGAGCCCTGGCCGGAGACGCCGGCCAGCCCGCTATGCTTGTTCAGCAGCGAGTTGATCTCACCAAGACCCAGATTCTCTTTGGCCATCACAAAGGGAATGATCGCCGGGTCGATATCGCCGCAGCGGGTTCCCATCATCAGACCTTCCAGCGGGGTCATGCCCATACTGGTATCTACAGACTTCCCGTCCCGAATGGCGGTAATGCTGGCTCCGTTGCCGATATGGCAGGAGATTACACGGGTTCCCTGGAGGGGGCGGTCGGTAATTTCGCCAAGGCGCAAGCTGACATATTTATGCGAGGTTCCGTGGAACCCGTATCTTCTGATTTTATGGCGGTCATACAAGACTCTTGGCAGTGGATACATGTAGCTCTCCTGCGGCATCGTCTGGTGAAAAGCGGTATCGAACACGCACACCATCGGCGTCTCCTCGCCCAGCAGCTGGCGGAACGCTTCGATCCCCTTCTGATTGGCCGGATTGTGCAGCGGCGCCAGCTCGATATTGCGCCTCACCGCCTGCAGCACCTCATCGTCCACCAGTGCCGAATCCGAAAAGAATTCGCCGCCATGGGCAATCCGGTGCCCTACTGCCGCGATTTCCCGCACCGAGGCGATGCACCCGTTGCCCGGATCCGTCAGCGCCGCAAGCATATGGGTGATGGCCTCCTTATGCTCCAGGACCCGCAGATCGGTCTGCGGAGGCAGCGACGGTGTATTATCCTGACGATGAATCGCCTGCTCCGTTCCAATCTCTTCAATAATTCCCTTCGCAAGCACCGATTCATCCTTCATATCAAACAGCTGATATTTCAAGGACGAGCTGCCGCTGTTAATGACCAGCACCTTCATAAACGGCTCTTCCTTTCATACGTACTTCTTTTTTAATTCAACCTCCGATTTGGCAGCGCAAGCCATAGCCTTCCGCCACATGGCGCAGACTCTCCATCTCGTCGCTTGGAGGTGGCGTCTGATGCTTCATATGGTATTCCGTACCCAGATAGGTGTATTTATTCTCGCCCAGCCGGTGAAAAGGCAGCAGATGCAGTTCCCGCACCCCCGGCAGTTCCGCGGCGAACGAGGCGATGGCGGCGATCTCATGGATGGTGTCGTTGAAGCCCGGAACGACGGGAACGCGAATGATCATCTGCGCCCCCTGCCCGGCAATCCGCCGGGCGTTCTCCAGAATCAGCGAGTTGGACTGCTGCACATATTCATAATGTTTGCTGTTCTCCACGTGCTTGATGTCCAGCAAAACCGTATCGAGCAGCGGCAGCACGTTATCCAGCACGGCCGGATTACAGAAGGCCGTGGTTTCAATCGCTGTGTTCCAGCCTTGATCCTTGCAGGCGCGCAGCAGGTTCAGAGCAAAGTCGCTCTGATAGAGCGGTTCACCGCCGGAGAGGGTAATCCCCCCGCCGGAACGCCGGTAATAAGCCTCGTCCTTGCGCAGAATGGACACAATCTCAGAGGTGCTCATCTCTTTGCCGTTCATAGTCAGCGCCCCGCTGCCGCATTCGGCGCTGCAAAGTCCGCAGGATACGCAGCTTAGGCGGTTAACCGTCACCTTCGGCTGATAGCTGATGGCCCCCGCTGGACAGACATTGGCGCAGCGTCCGCAGCTGACGCAGTTGTCCTCCTGCACCATCAACTGGCTGCCGGGAGCCTGGGTTTCGGGATTGCTGCACCAGTTGCAGCGCAGCGGGCAGCCCTTCAGAAATACGATTGTGCGGATACCTGGACCGTCATGGAGCGAGAAGCGCTGGATTTCGCTGACCATCCCCCTGGCTTCCCAAATGACTTCATTCATGGTGGGCCTCCTGATCTATATAGTTACATCGTCTGCTCCGTCCGGTTAATAATGTCATCCTGCAGTTTCTTGTCGAGTGTGGTGAAATGGGCGCTATAGCCAGCCACACGGACGACGAGGTTCTTGTATTTCTCGGGATTGCGCTGAGCCTCCAGCAGTGTATCGCGGCTGATCACATTAAACTGCACATGCATTCCCTTCTGGTCAAAAAATCCTCTGACCAACGCCGCCAGCTTCTCCAGTCCCGCCGGCCCGCTCAGCGCGGACGGATGGAACTTCTGATTGAACAGCGTACCGTTGGAGGCGATGTGATGATCCAACTTCGCCACCGAGTTGGCCGAAGCCGTAGGTCCGCTGGTATCCCGGCCGGATACCGGCGATACGCCATCGGCCAGCGGTTCGCCCGCCAGCCGTCCGTCCGCCGTTGCACCGGTAGCGGCTCCCAGCGGCACATTGGCCGAGGCCGGATACAGTCCGGGCTGGAAGGTGCCGCCGCGCGGATTGACATGCTTCTGCACTTCACGGCAGTAGACAAGTCCTACCTGGCGGGCCAATTCATCGACCTCTTCAATGTCGTTGCCGTATTTCGGCGCGGCGATCAGCCACTCGCGCAGGCGGGCGTCATTGCCTTGGCCCTGGCTCCGGCTGTTGCCGAGATCCACCTTTACATCCGCTTGCGCGCCCAACTGGGCTAACGATATTTGGTTGCCTTCCAGGAGGAACTTTTTGATCAGTTCAACAATATGCTCCTGGGTCAACGTATCCGGCGAGACGGGAGCGGGGGCTGTAGCAGCCGCCGGCCGGGCCAGGCCAAAATTGCGTTCAAGCGCTGCCTTCAGCTCCGACAACGTTGTTTTGCGCTCTTCGAAAACCACCTTCTGGATGGCGTACATGGCATCTGCTACATTGGCAATACCTACGCCCTGCGGTCCGGTGAAGTTATAAAAGGCGCCGCCTTCCTGCAGCGATTTGCCTCTGCCGATGCAGTCATACACCATGGAGGACAGGAACGGCAGCGGCGCTCTTTCCGCATGAGCATAGTCCACCGCGTTATCCGCTTGAGCCAATAGATTGACGAAATGTTCCATCTGCTTGCGGTAAGCCTCCATAATCTCATCCAGGGAGGTGAAGGAGGTGAAGTCTCCGGTGGTGATCCCGGCTTTTTTGCCATTGACGGTACCGTTGCCGATGACAAACTCCATCACCTTCGGCAGATTGAAAAATGCGGCGTCATGCCAGCCTTCGGTTTTTCCGCCCTTTTGCGGCTCGACGCAGCCGATAAGGCCGTAGTCGCGCGCATCCGCCAGACTTACGGAACGGCTGACCAGCGCGGGGATGATGACCTCATCGTTGTAATAAGCCGGGAGTCCAAGCCCCAGACGGCTGACCTCCGCTGCCTTCAGCAGCAGCTCATCCGGCGTGCGGTTCCAGACGCGGATCGAGACGGAAGGCTGCGGCAGCCTCACATGGGCCGTCGCCTCCAAGCAGGCGAAGGACAGCTCGTTGGTGGCGTCCAGCCCCTCCTCATTCTGACCGCCGACCACCAGATTCTGAAACATCGGGTATCCGCCAAAAGCTTTGCTTGAGGCTTCGTCGCGGATTTTGTTAACCTCGTTCAGCTTCACCCACAGGCAGTCCAGCAGTTCCTGGGCTTCTTCATGGCGAAGGGTACCGCGCTCGATATCCTGTTTGTAATACGGATACATGTATTGGTCAAAACGCATCGGAGACACGGAGTGCCCGTTGGATTCCACCTGGATCAGCATGTGCACGAACCAGAAGCACTGTACCGCTTCGCTGAAGCTGGATGCCGGATTCGCCGGAACCCGCTCACAATTGCGGGCAATCTGCAGCAGTTCCCGCTGGCGGACACCGTCGCTGCAGGCTGCGGCCTGATTCTTGGCCAGCTCCGCGAACCGTTTACCGAACTGGATGGCCGCTTCCGCCGAGATGATCACCGCGTTCAGAAACTGTTCTTTTTTGATATAATCCGGCAACGAACGGTCCGCCTCCGCTTTGGCCTGCTGCGCCTCCTCGATGATGCCCTTGAAGCCCTTGGACAGCACCTTTCCATAATCCACAGAAATATGGCCAACGCCGTTATTATAATAATTGCCTACCGTAAAAACTTCCGCATCCAACGCCGTCAGCGCTTCGGGAGACATGAAGGAGGTTGCCAGTTCCTGCACCGTGCGGCCGTTCCAATATTCAAAGGATTGCTTCAGCTTGCCGACCGTATCATCCGAGATCGTAAACACGTCGCCCGTTCTGCGGGCCACCGTGTCGAATTCGCTCAGCAGCCAACGGTTCGAAAATTCGGGAAAGATCTGGCAGCCTCTTGGTTTGACGGTCAAATTGCCCACGATCAGCTCTTTGTCCCGGATCACCAGCGTCATGTTCCGCAAAATATGCTCCAGCGCTTTGGCGCGGCGGATAATCATCGGAAGGTGCTCGGTTTGCTTAAAAGATTCCGTTATCAGGACCGCTCTTTCGGCTTCGATCTCCGGCGTGCCGGACATCAGGTTGTCGATCAGATGGCCGATCCGGCCGGTCACTGGTGCTGATTTGGGCATATCATACACTTTTGTCATCGTATAGCTTCCCCCTTCAGTTTGCTTTCATAATGCTTGATAAGCTGTTCATGAAACACCCGGTTAGGATGCCGGCTGGTCCTGATCCTTCGCTGACAGCACCACGGCCGGCATCGCCGGATAAAAGGGCGCGATCAGCTTATGATACACCGCCCCGCCGGCCAGTGCGCCCGCAATCGGGCCAAATACCGGCACGATCAGTCCGTAAAGATTCGAACCGAGGGCGTTCGTTCCCCAGCCGGAGAGCAGCAGCAACAAGCGCGGACCCAGGTCACGCGCCGGGTTCATCGCGAAGCCGGTGAGGTGCCCGAAGCCGATACCCAGAACGGCCACAGTCAGCCCGATGGACACAGCGGCCAGTCCCGCCCGGGGTGCGGCGCTATTGCGGCCGTCGGTTACGGCCAGGATCACCAGCATAAGAACGGCGGTAATGATGAGTTCGATCAGACCGGCTTGCAGCAGGGACAGCCCGCTTTGCGGGAAGGTACTGAACATACCGGCCGTGGCCCGGCCGCTGGCCGTACTACGAACAATCCCCGCCCCCTGCTCATAAGCAAGGATCATATTGCGGTAGATCGCATACACAGTCGCTGCCCCGGCAAATGCGCCGAGGATCTGCGCCGCAATATAAGGAATCACTTTGCTGCGCCGAAATCCGCTCCAGACGGCCAGACTGATCGTCACCGCCGGATTGAGGTGCGCACCCGAGATATGACCGGCGATATAAACACCGAGCATGACCGCGAACCCCCAGGTTAGCGTCAGTTCCGCCCAGGTGATGTCCGAACCCCCGGCAACCAGCGAGACCACAGCCGCGAGGCCGATAAACAGAAAGATGAAGGTTCCAATGAACTCCGCGAGGCATTCGCCGAGCAGCGTCTTTTTCATGGCTCACTCTCCTATAGGTCGTTCAAAAAGTCATCTTTCGATCACGAAGCAGTAACAAGGGAGCTTATCCGGCGTCGAATCTTGAATTCAGCCGGGCCTTCCGTTGCTCACGTACCCATAACGTAGCTCCGCTACTCAGTCCCTAGCTTCATCCAACCTTCTCGGTGCTCCAAACCTGACTTTTTGAACCTTCATTGTATACAAGTTTTGTTAGCATCACTTCTTATCATCACTATGGCAAAACTCTCATTGAACAGACTTCGGTAAAACTCGCCTTACTAAGCGCTAATACACTGTACGAAACAGTTGCTCCAGTTGCTGAACATTGACCTCGCGCGGATTGGTCGCGGTGCATTTATCCTTCAGCGCCGTCTGGATCAGCGCGGGCAGGAGCGCTTCATAAGCGTCCCGGTCGATGCCGGCCGCTTCCAGCGACGCCGGTGTGCCGGTCAGCTTCTGCAGCGCCCGCACCGCCGAAATCAGGCTGGCCACTCCCTCCGCCACCGTTGCCGCCGGGAGGTGCAGGCGATGGGCCAGCTTGCAATAGCGCGCCGCCGTCCGGCTCTCACCGCCGCTCTCCAGGTCAGCGTTATATTCGATAATGTAGGGCAGCAGCACGGCGTTCGCCCGTCCATGCGGCAGATGAAAAAGCCCGCCCAGCGTATGTGCCATGCTGTGGGTAATGCCCAGCGCCGCGTTCGTAAACGCCATGCCTGCCAAACAGGAGGCATTGTGCAGGCGCTCCCGCGCCTCCAGATCGTCGCCGCTGCGATAGGCGCGCAGCAGATAATCAAAGATCAGCTCGACGGTCTTCTCGCAGAGCGCATCCGTATAATCGGAATGCTCGCTCGATACATAAGCTTCGATGGCATGCGTGAGCGCATCGATGGCGGTATCGGCGGTAATCTGCGGCGGCACGGTTCTCAGAAAGGCGGCGTCCAGGATCGCCACATCCGGGATGATATCCTGTGAGACGAGCGGAATCTTCGTGTCGCCGAGCGTCATGACCGAATAGGAGGTCACTTCCGATCCGGTGCCGCTTGTCGTCGGAATGGCGATGAACAACGGCTTGCCGCCGTCATCCGCATTTCCGGCAAACGTGCGGGCGAACAGCAGAATGCTTTTGGCCGCGTCAATGGTAGAACCTCCGCCTAGGGCAATAATCAGGTCGGGACGGAAGGCCTGGTATTCCTTCACTCCGGCGGCCACCACCTCAACAGGCGGATCAGGCTGTACGCCGGTGAAGAGCCGGTAATCCTCCACACTGGTCTTCAGAATATGAATTACTGTATCCGCGAACCCGGCCTGCACCATAAAAGGATCGGTAATGACCAGCGCCCGGCGGTTATCGAGCAGCGTTAAATATTCAAGCGCGCCTGAATCAAAATAGACTTCCGTCTTTACACAAAAACGGTTCATTCCTCTGCCTCCGTTCCACGTCATTCATCGGTCTGCAAATCGTCCACAATCCCGACAATGGACATATCTGCGGATAAGCGGATGTCCTCATACATGGAACTGCCCCAGTCAATCAGTACCAGGTCACCGATTCCCGCGCCAACCATATCAATGGCGACGAACACATCATCACTAGTAATTCTGCGCTTTTCGTCCACTGATTTGATCATAAGCAGCTTGGCGCCGACCAGCTTCTCGCATTTCTGGGTAGAGACGATCTTGCCGATGACTGTAGCCAGATGCATGCCGTGATTCCTCCCTTATCCCATCAGTTGCCGCAGCAGCTGTTGTACGATCGCTTCCAGTTGGGCCTCATTCATTGCTGTCGGCGCTGTCGGCGCCGCCGGTGCTGCCGATACCGCCGCTGCCTCAGCCGTCACCTGCTTTGCCGCGCACACCGGCACAGGCTCCCGCAAATCCTCCATCTCGCGCACACCATAGGCTAAGCGGCGGATGTTCAGCAGGTTCATTGGGCCAATGTTATCCGATGTGGAGCTGCCGCCAACCGCACCGCAACCCAATGTCATGGCCGGAGGAAGATTCGTGGTTGCTCCAATGCCGCCCAGCGCTGCCGGAGTATTAACAAGCAGGCGTGACACCTGCTTGTGGAGCGCAAACTCCTGGATCACGGCTTCATTGCGCGAATGAATCGTCATGGTATGGCCTTTGCCCTCCCCTTCCAACAGCTCCATGCAGCGCTCGCAGGCCGATTTCCAATCTTCTGCCTCATAAAAAGCCAGCACAGGCGCCAGTTTCTCACGGGAATAAGGATTGCTGCGGGAAACGGTCGTCTGTTCCGAGATCAGCACCCGGCTTCCGGCCGGAATGCTAAAGCCGGCCATCGCCGCCAGCCTCTCCGGCGACTTGCCGACCGCCTGCGGATTAATCGTGCCATTGCCCCGCAGCAGGAAGGAGCCCAACTGGGCCGATTGCTCGCTGTTCAGGAAGTAGGCTCCTTGCCGCAGCAGTTCTTGTACAACCTGCTGTCTGCTCTCCTTCTCCACCACAATCGATTGCTCGGAAGCGCAGATAACCCCGTAATCAAACGTCTTGCTGTCGATAATCTGCTTAACCGCGCGCGGGATATCCGCCGACCGCTCTATGAAGGCCGGGCCATTGCCCGGGCCGACACCGATGGCAGGCGTGCCGGAGCTGTAAGCCGCCTTCACCATCGCTTCCCCGCCGGTGGCCAGGATAAGCGAGGTGTCGCGGTGCTTCATCAGCTCGTTGGTGCCCGGCATGCTGAGAATAGACAGGCAGCCCAGAATGCCTTCAGGCGCTCCCGCCTGCACCGCCGCAGAGGAGAGAAGGGCCACCGTCTCGCTAATGCAGCGGCGTGCGGACGGATGAGGCGAAAAGACGATAGCGTTGCCTGTCTTCAGTGCCAGCAAGCTTTTGTAAATCACCGTCGAAGTTGGATTGGTCGATGGAATCAGCCCGGCGATCACACCGACCGGTACGGCGATATCCACGATCTGATCGGTTTCATGGATGGCAATTACACCGACGGTCTTCATGTCCTTAATATGCCGGTACAGCTGTCTGCTGGCGAATGTATTCTTAATGACCTTGTCTTCCCAGCGGCCAAATCCGGTCTCCTCGTGGGCCATTTGGGCGAGCTTGACGGCGGACTGTTCCGCAGCCGCGGCCACCTGCGCTACAATGTGATCAATTTGCTCCTGACTGTAGCTTTGCAGAACCTTCTGGGCTTGCTTGGCGGCTGCGAGAATGACGCGAACCTCCTGTATGGATTGTAGATCATGATCCAGAATCTTCATTGCCGTTTCCTCCTGCTTCTTATGCTTGTTGCTCACTTACTTTTTCAGAAAACGGAGCTCTATCCTGCGAGCTTCCAGCAGCTCACGGGCCAGCGGTGTGATGATAGCATCCTCCCGTGCGCTCAGCGTCCCCCCTGGAATATGTTGCACATCGGCCAGAGTAATGACCGAATCCGGCAGATGGATGGCGTTCGGCGGATTCAGATCGGCTGGCCTTCCGCTGCCTGGCGAAATGCCGGCTGCAGGGGCTCCCTCCGACTGCAGTCCATGCGTGATCAGCGTTTCACGGAACTCCGCGAGTGTGACTACCTTGACGCCAAAGTCCTGCAATGTACGCTCATAACCCAGCAGCATCCTGTTGTACGCCCCGTTTCCGCCCAGCCCAGCAGCGGCCTGCACGGTATGTAGCGGATCATAGCCGTCACGGACCGCGACGATCTCCTTGCGCTGCATGATCGCCGCGGCGATGCCGGCGGTAAGCGGGCTGTCGGCGATGCCAAGCGCGATCTTGCTTAATGTGCCCCGGGTGGCGAGCGGAATCAGCACCAGCTCCGCCTCGCGCAAGGCTTGCTCGATTTCGGCCAGCCCGCTTAATCTGCGCGCGGACAACCGGGACAGCAGCGTCTCATCCAGCGGGGGCAGGCCGGGGCTGTCATCGATGACGAGACTGTAGCGGTACAGCGGATAATCCGCCAGTATCCTGGCTACACAACCTTCGTTCACTGTGCCTCCGCTGAGGAACACAACGACTCTCCTGCTCAGTGCGGGCAGCAGCGACTCCAGCATCCGGCGGATTAAGGCTTCGGCGGGCAACATAGGCCGTCTCCTTTCGCACTCATGGCGATGCCGATCGGGGTAACCAGCAGCGGATTGTCCGGCTTCCTTACGCTGAGTGAGGTGTATTTGGCGAAAACCTTCTCGATCCCCTGCAGGCAGCAGCTGCCTCCTGCCAGATAGACCGTTTCGATATCCTGCGGAATGTAGCTCATCGCAATATTGGCCATTTTCTCAATCACCGGCTGCACGATGGGGGAGAGCATGCGGTGCTGCTCAGGGTCATGCTTCAACTGCTCCGCCGTGGCGAAATCCACATTCAGGTTCCCGGAGATCACCAGCGTCATATGCACGCCGCCTGTGGGTTCATCGGCGGAAGCCGCTACCTCGCCGTTCCTGATAATGGAGATGCCGGTTGTGCCGCCCCCGATGTCCACCACTGCGCCACTTCTTACCCGCAGCACCTTCGCTGCCGCCTCAGGCTCATCAATCACTTGAATCAACCGGAAGCCGGCAGCCTCGACCACATTCGTAATCACCTTCACGTTGCCGGGCGATATTCCCGGCGGAATAGCCGTAGCCGCTTCGTGCAGCACCGTGCCGAGGCGCCGCTCCAGACGCTTCTTCATTTCTTGCAGCAGCGTAACCGCACGAACGTATTCAACCACAATTCCATCTCTCACCACATGGGCTTTCTCCAAAGCCCCGCCTACCGGCCGGTCTTCCTGGTCAAGCACCGTTATCACGACATTCGAGGTGCCCAGGTCTACGCCGACCTTATAGGGCAGCTTAAAAACTTTATCTTCAAAAGGCCGTGAACCGTCCATCGCCAGCTCCATTTCACGAACCAGTAGATTGACCCGCTCCATGCCGTGCTCAGCGCCCATAGGCTTCACCCTTGCCGCACTGCGGTGATCCGAACGGTGTCTCCGTTCTTCACCTCCGCCGCATTTGCCTCGTCGGTATCGATATGCATCTCCAGCACGAACTCGCGGCCCGCGCGGATACGTACATCATGAAACATAATTTTCTTGCCTGAGTCCGCCGACTCTACAGTGACTGAATCGCCGTTCTTCACCCCAAACCGGGCTGCATCCTCTTCGCTCATATGAATATGGCGTTTGGCGCAGATCGTCTTACTGTTCATCACCAGCATGCCTTTGGGTCCTATCACACACAAGCTCGCAGAGCCTGCCGTATCTCCCGAGTCGCGGACAGGAGGGTTGATTCCGAGCGCAAAAGCATCGCTGCGCGAGATTTCGATCTGGCTGGACGGCCGCAGCGGCCCCAGCACACGAACGCACGGAAAGCAACCTTTGGGTCCGGCGATACAGACAGTTTCCGAAGCGGCGAATTGACCGGGCTGCTTCAGATTGCTTTTGACCGTCAGCTCGTGGCCGGCTCCAAACAGCACCTCCATATCCTGGCGGTCCAGATGGATATGGCGGGCGGAGATTCCAACCGGAATGCTATAGCTGCGGTCCTTTACTTTAAGCGTACTCGCGATTTCCGCCGCAAGACTTTGTACCAGCTGATTATTCATGTCCATTATGGTTGACCATCCTTGTTTCTTTTGACTGGGCGCGGCCGGTGGTGCAGACAGAGAGCGGCCGGCTGGCCTTTCATTCTCCCGCATAGCGGATCGCCGCACAGATTGCAGCTGACCGCAGTCCGCTCTAATCGCTCCGCTTGCTGCTCTTGCTGTGGTACTGGCGGCTCTGACTGCGGTTCCTGCTGCAACTCCCGATCCGCAGCTTCGCCCCATGGCGCCTGTTCCGTTTCCGGATTCGCTACAGTTTCCCCGCCTGCAGACTCATCCGCATTGGGTTCTTCAGCATCAGACTCGTTAAATTTGGTTACTTCTTCCTCTGCAACAGGGCTGTCACGCCGACCGGCAGCAGACTCTGCTGTCTCTTTCTCCCCGCACGCCGTTTCCTCCAGCGGCTCTACAGGCTTCTGTTCCGCTCCCGGCTCGGTGAATACGGTTTCAGGAGAATGGACCAGCCGGCTGATCCCTTCCGCCGGGCGGGCAATGACCATCGCCGCTATAACCGCCCCCAGCTTGCCGGCGCTGCTCTTCGCTCCCTCGACCGCAGCTTTGACCGCACCCACATCTCCGGTAATTTTGACCACGATCCGCCCGTCCCGCGCTTTCTCGTAGCCCAGCAGCTTGACATGGGACGATTTCACACAGGTATCGGCAGCCTCCAGCGCCGCCGGATAACCGACCACCTCAATCAGACCAAGGGCATTCCCATTCACAGTAGCCACTCCTTCAACGTTTTACATGTATGCTTGTGCTGCCCTACAGATTGGACTGTGTCATCGATACCGGATTGTGGCCCATCGATCTCAGTACGCTTACGCCCACATCGCGGGCGGAGATCACCGCTTGGCGGACCGCGCCGGAATCGCCTGTAATCGTGGCGATAATTTCATTCGAGCGGGCTGTGCCTTTATCCGGGCTGGCATAGGTTACAATCTCCACATTGGCTGTTTTGAGCGCGGTGTCGGCCATCAGCAGGCCGATCGCAGCCGGAGCACCAACCAGAATGCCGAAGGATTTGCCCGCCGGTGCGCCAAAAGCTTTCTCCAACGCCAGACTCGCACGTGCTGTATAATGGAGCTCCACATGCCCGGCATCGCAAGGGTAGACATCGCCGAAGGTGCGCGGCAGCTCTTTGAGCGCCACTTCCACCGCCCGGCGGGAGTCGGAGACATCCTCCGAGGCAAAAATAATGGTGCAGCCGTGTCCGGCCCCGCCCTTGGTGTCCCGCGCCAACTCAATCGAGACCACTTCCGTGTTGGTCGCCTTCACCGCTTCGTCGGCAGCCATAATTTGCGGGCCTGCCCCGGTGCGCGAGCTGATGATGCCGATAGAACGGTATCTCGGGTCCAGGCCCATGCTCTCATGCAGATGGCGGTCCAGATTGGCGATCACCAGGCCCACGGTATCCCCCATGGCTGAGCCGACATATTCCGTTATCGCGTTATACTGGCTTGTCACGTCTTGTTCCCTCTTTTCCGTATACTGTTGGTTGTTCAGCGGAAGGCCTGCGGCAGCACCGGCTGCCGGGGCGGAAGGCACACCCCCGGGGCTTGCCTGGGCGACCGCTTCAATCACCTGCTTCAGAATCGCTTCATCCATACGCTCACCCCGATTTTATTGTTCAGACAGCTTTGGCAAAATTTTCTCAACGTCCATATGCGGTCTTGGAATCACATGTACCGAAATGACCTCGCCTACCCGTTTCGCGGAAGCTACTCCCGCATCCGTTGCCGCCTTGACAGCGCCTACATCTCCTCTGACCATAACGGTTACCAGACCGGAGCCGATTTTTTCATAGCCGATCAAGGTCACATTCGCAGCCTTTACCATTGAATCGGCTGCTTCGATTGCGCTGACCAGCCCTTTTGTTTCAATAAGTCCGAGTGCTTCCTGCCGCATAATTTTGCGCACCTCCATAGATATTTGAACTTGCGTTTTCATCTCCATTGTACGAAGAACGGGGCCGCAAATATTTGACTTTAACCACGCGAAACAGGATTATTACGACTCGCTGCTTTGTACTTTAATGACATGGCAAAAAATTACATGTAGTTAATATGCAATAATTGATTGCGCTTACAAATAAGCTGTGGCATAATCCCACTATCTTGATAGCTGCCCCCTTGCCGGAGGAGCAGGTTCGGTGAAAGCGCGTGTTCAAACCTTTGAAAGGAATGGCGATACCATGTCCGAAGTGATTCAACTTGCCGACATTATCGAAGTGGAAGCATTCAAGAGCATACAGGAGAAGCTGGCCAAAATCGTGATGTTTCCCGTTATTACGATCGATGCAGAAGGTAATCCGATGGGCGCGTGGAGCAATTTCTCCCCGTTCTGCAAGCTGGTGCGTTCTTCCAGCGAAGGAGAGCGGAGATGTATCAGCTGCGACTATGAGGCAGGGAAGCTGGCGATGAAACACCGCAAACCGCAAATCTACCGCTGTCATCTGGGTTTGCAGGACTGTGTGGCGCCGATCATTGCCGAAGGTTATTTTCTGGGGGCGGTGCTGGGCGGGCAAGTGCTGACGGATGAAGCGGACCGTGCGAAAATTGACGCCGAGCGCATCTCCGTTGAATTCGGGCTGCCGCTGCAGAAGGTACGGGAGGCGATTGGGCAGATTCCGCTCGTCAGCCGCCAATACCTGGAGGATTCGGTCAATTTCGACACCTTTGTTGCAAACTATATAGCCGAGATCAGTATGAAAAAAATGGTGCAGGAGCAATTTCTCAAGGAAAGCCGCGAGAATCTGCTGCTGGAGCGGAAAGCCAAAACGATGGAGTTGAAGCAGCTTCAGGCACAGATTAATCCGCATTTTCTGTTCAACACACTGAACACGATCGCCCGTATGGCCCTGATCGAAAATGCCCCGGAAACCGAAGAACTGATCTACAACCTCTGCGACCTGCTGCACTACAATCTGAAGAATGTGGAGGAATTCCCCAAGATCCGCGCGGAAATCGAGTCGATTAAAAAATATCTCTACATTCAGACCCTGCGCTACAGCGACCGGATTCAATATGAGATTAAAGTCGATCCTGAGATTATGGATTACCGCATCCCGTCGATGGTGCTGCAGCCTTTGGTGGAGAATGCCTTCATACACGGACTGGAGCAGAAGCGCGACGGCGGCACCGTGCGGATCAGCGGCTGCCGAACGCCGGATAACCGGATTGTCATCACCGTTGCGGATAACGGGAGAGGCTTTAATCCGGATATTCTGCGTGCGTTCGCCAACTGGGATAAGGACAAAGGCACACATACGGGGATCGGACTGTTCAACACGCATGAACGGCTGCGCGGCTATTTCGGCAAATCGTACGGCCTAAGTATCCGCAGCGAGCCGGATGTCAGCACCTTGGTCCATATCACCCTGCCCTGCTTGAGGGAACATCTGCCGATCCGAATGGAGGATGAACATTTGTGATTAAACTGATGATTGTTGAGGATGAGCCACTGGAGCGAATGGCGCTGCGCAAAATCATTCAAAGGCTGCCGCTGGACCTGGAGGTGGTGGAGGATGCGCTCAACGGCGAGGAGGCGGTCCACAAGGTACAGCTGTTGGGGCCGCAAATTCTGCTGATGGATATCCGCATGCCCGAGAAAAACGGGCTGGAGGCCCAGCAGCAGATTATCCACAGATTCCCACAGACGAAGACGATTATTCTGACGGCCTACAGCGATTTCCAATATGCCCGCGAAGCACTGCAGTGTGGGGTTATTGACTATCTCCTGAAGCCAGTGCCGCCCCACCAGCTCAAATCTGCGCTCGATAAGGCGATCCTGTCCTTGAATCAGGGCGAAGCTATGGACGCAGAGACTATCCCTGCCGCTCCCAAGCCGGACGAAGATCTGATTAAGACGGCACTGCGATATATTGAACGGCACATTACCAGCGAACTGACTTTGTCTGAGGTTGCCGCCTTCATTCACCTGAATCCGCAATATTTCAGCCGCCTGTTCAAAAGCCGCACCGGGGTCACCTTTACCGAATACGTCTCCGTGCAGAAGATCAACCGGGCCAAGGATATGCTGCTAAACAGCAACCTGCCGGTCTACCGGGTGGCGATTGATCTGGGGTTCTCGGACGCGGCCTATTTCTCGCGTGTCTTCTTCAAATATGAACAGCAGACTCCGCTGCAGTTCAAGAAGCAGGCCGAGCGGACTCTGCGCGAGCGCACAAGAAGACAGTAAAGCAGCAATTCCCCCGTGATTGGAGAACCGCTGTTTCCAAGTTTATTTACTGGCGCGCCGTCATCATAATTCCTTTTTTCGTAATCACGTAATTATCGGGCAGGCAGGTGGTACCAAGATGATTGCGGCAGCGGCCGTAAAGCTCCTTAAGATCCAGCTGAAAATCGCCGCGCGGCCGTTTCGGCTCCTTGATCCCCCAGTTTTCCATGCACTCCAGAATCAGCCGCTGCGTCTGCGGGTACATGCTTGCGGCCTCAAGCAGGCAGCCGACGCTCCCTAAACGAGTATTTTCGTCATATTTCGGTTTCAGCTTGAACACAAGGTCCGTCACTAAATGCCACAGCCAGATCCGGCAGGTTTTGTCGCTGTCCGGGATCGGGGAGTCAAAAAAGCCCTTTCGCAAGGCCGCCCATAAAGCCAGCAAACTGTTGCCGGCCAGTTCGGGGGTTTTATAATTATGAAAAATCGTCAGCAGCGCGTTGATTCGTCCGGAAATGTCGATCCCCCGCTCCGCCAACCTCCACCAGATGCGGCATTTCAGTTCTTCCGTTTGCGTATCGCTGTAAAATTGGGACAGTATCAGCTTCAGCGCTTCCTCAGGCAAAGCAACGCCTATAGCGAGCAGTTCATCCACGAGCGCGGCGGCCCGGAACTGAACATAAAGTTCGGTGTCCGTTTTGTCGGCTGCCTTTTTCGCGATATGCATGAGACGCGCCGCAGGGACAATATACGCCACGAAAGCAACGCCGTCCGCCCGCAAGCTTTCATAAGCCACTTCCAACAGGTCGGCCGTAAGCTCGGAGTCCTTTAATTCGGCGATAAAACCCGAGCTTCCATCGATCTGCCCGGCCCCTGCCAAACGATCCGCGATCCAGAGAACCGCGCCTTGCGCTTCGCCGGACGCGAGCATCTCTTCAACCAGCCTCTCTTTCCGCTCTTGGCGCTGCTCCTGGCTCGCTGCGGCAAAAGCCTGCAGCTTCCCTTCCATCGGCTTCTCTTCGGACATCATCGTTCTCCTTTCAGAATTGCGATTTATTAGAATAAGCGGCCCGGCCGCGTGCTGTACCGCTCGTCTACTCGTCCTCTTCTTCCAGACAGCTTTGGATAAAAGAAAACAGACTGTCCGCTTCCACGGAACGGTTCCCCCAATCATGCCAGAAGTAGAGCACCTGTCCAGGACGGCCCGCTTCCGCCGGGTCCATGTCCAGGCACAGATAGTCCCCGCCGCCGTTCGACGCGATCGGAATCCACTTGTCATTCCATAACAGCGGCTTGATTTCTTGCCCAATGTCCGGCTCCATTTCATCCGGATCAAACTCTTCCCGCAGGAAGTTCCAATTTTCCACAATTTCCTCAAGCGGGCTGAGCGTCAAATTCCTCACGAACGGTTCAGATTCCAGATCCCAGCCCTGCCCATTATGTACTAGATAGAAAGCTTTCATTTCTTCGGGAAGCTTCAAACCAAGCGCCTTCTCGGCATTCTCGAACTCCGCTTCGCCGGCCCCGGGCCGCAGCTTTAGCGCTTCCTGAAAACCGGCATCCTTAGCCGTTCCCTTTTCAATAATCAAACTCCATAACCGTTCTGCTTGTTTTAACAAGTCGAAGCCCTCCCTTTCAGATATACCAATATATACCGGCGCCAATGTCGAAATCAAACTAGAATCTGCTACAATAAGTTTAGTATACAGAGAAATGATAGGGGAGTCGAAATTGAAAATACTTCGGGAACATCGCTGGGATTTGACGGAAACGGAAGCCATTCAACTGCAGCGGGAACTGGCCGCAAAAGTAATACGGCAGGATGCATTTTCTGAACCAATCCGTTACATTGCCGGTGTAGACGTAGCTTATAGCGAACAAAACGACCGCTTAATCGCTGCGGTTGTCATTTTGGAAGCAGATACTCTGAAGCCTGTGGAATCTGCAGTCGTTGAAGATACCGTTCACTTTCCTTATGTGCCGGGGCTGTTTTCCTTCCGGGAGCTTCCACCAATCATCAAGGCATTTGAGCGGATCGTCACTCCCCCGCAGCTAGTCGTATGCGACGGCCAGGGGTTGGCCCACCCCAGACGGTTCGGATTGGCCTGCCATTTAGGCGTGCTGTACGATCTCCCCGCGATCGGATGCGGGAAGACCAGACTTTGCGGCGATTATACGGAGCCGGAATTGCACAGAGGCGCCTTCTCCCCGCTCACGGACGGGCGTGAAGTGATCGGACATGTCCTCAGAACGCAGCGCAATATCAAACCGATCTTCGTATCGGTTGGCCACCGGATATCCTTAAGTACAGCTTGCGAGTGGATCTTAAAGCTGGCGCCCAAATACCGTTTGCCGGAAACGACCCGGTTGGCCGATCAACTAGTGAAAAAGACGATGGCGGAATAAATCTCCATTAAGACTGCTTATTTTTGTTCGTATAATTGAGGTATGCGGTGCGATATGCTAAAAGAGCCGGGGGCCACCGGCTTCCTGCACAAAAATTCACATCCCTAGCTCTTCAATTTTTTTATTCAACGTATTCACTTGGTACATTTCTATTACCTTACCCGCTTCGTCTTTTCTATTCACGATCTCGACTTCCGGGCCGGCTGCTAGTTCTTCGTTCCATTCCGCACTGCTGTTAAGCTCTAGAAGTCTCGTATCCTTCAAATGCAAATAATCCTTGGTAAGCTCGAGAGGATCGTATCGTTTTAATCCCTGATAAGGATCCCTAACGAGTATTCTCTCCTTATCATATACTTCATTCAACTCATCAATCGCTTGCTCCAAGCTTAGCCGAATATGTATTTCATTTTCTAAAAATGTAACGGTTCCCTTCCCCTTTCCCGCGTCATCATCAAATATAAAATCAGCCTTGTTGTCCACCAACTGAAAATCAGCCGTTGAATCCGTCACTCTGCCAGGATTATATAAGAATATACTAATAGTCCCTTCATTTTCGCGATTTTCATTCATGGATATATCAATGCTATTTAGACAATCACTGCACGTATATTGATTAAAATCTTTATCCGTCCATGATCCCTGATAATTTTGCAATTCTATTTTTGCCGGAGCTTTGGGCTCAACAACCATATTTTCTTTGCTTCGGTCTGCATCACATGCAATCAACAATATTAGCAAAAACAAACCGCATATTAATTTGTATTTCATCCGGTTTAAACCTCTTTCTTAATATATGCTAATTTTCACATCACTACATCCTGAAATCCCACTTCAATGACATTTCCTTTCATGAGCCGCACACCTACCCCATTTTCTTCATCCCAAGTACAATTAAACGTTAGTCCGATTTCGTAGAATTCAAATAGTTCGGGGTATTTAACGATAATTCCATCTAAAGTTATTTTCTCAAGAAGTTGATCAGTTGTTTCTAGTAAAGGGTAATCTTCATTAAATCCAACATCATAACCAAGCTCTTGTCTTCTTTCTATGTAATAGTCCAAAATCGGCTGCAACACGCGGTGTTGTATGTTCTCCCAGTCACGCATAAGCAAGGTATAGACCTCATATTGTTCTTCCCCAAACTTACCATCCTCATCTCCATCAACTATAAGGGCTATTTCGGTTTGTTTCCCCAAAAAATCAATAGTCATGTCTTTTGACCAAATATAATTAAATTCGAGCTCGCCAAAAATCGGGTCGTCTATGATCACTTCAAAATCTCCTTTCTGTATTTTTATATTGTATATGACCAATACGGACTCCAGCAAAAATAACAGCCCTTCCGCCCCATACGGGAAGCGAAAAGGCTGTGGCAATTTCTCCATCGCATTATTGGATTTTTTGGGGTCATTAATTGGACAATGGGACATTCTCCGCCACTGGTGCGGGTTCAAACGCTTTGCGATTCGTCCACCCCACAACAACAGCAATTGCGCTAACCGCAGCCGCCAATAGATATATCGACGCCACGCCAAAGAGATCCGCAACGATACTCATCGCCATTAAGGAGATTCCGTAAATTAAACTTAAAACCGTGTACTGCGCGCTGAACACTTTGGGCAACAACAGCGGGTCAACACTCCTTTGCGCCAACGTTCTTCTGCAGATATTGGACATCTCTGTCATCGGGCCGGTCAGAAACATAATGAGCAGAGCTATGATAGGCACGGTATTAACGGCGTATAATGCTGTAATTGCCGCGTAACCGAAAGTTCCAAAAAGCAAGGCTGCAACTATTTTATTTTCCAACCGTTTTACCAACATGATTAGGACAATGCCGCCTAGTACCGACCCGCCAAAATAACTCGCGTTGATATAACCCCACCACCGTTCGCCTTGTTTTAAGACATCGATCACGAAGACGAGCATAAAGGAACCGGCCCAGACCGCCCCTCCAAATTGTTCGGTGGCATCCATAATCAGCAGTGAGCGGAGCCTTCTCGATTCCCAAAGGAGCACCCAACCTTCCTTCAGCGCCCGCCAATCCGAGGACTCGGCAACGTTATGCTTCCGCCCGCTTCTCATGCTCCATACGGACGTTCGCAAAGTCTCGGTTGGATCCGTAACAAAAATAGTGAATATCATAGCTAATCCATAACAAACCGCTACGATTCCAATAACGGTGAGCGGTCCGACAAAGGACAGCAGAATTCCGCCAAAGGCCCAACCGGCAAACTGGACGACTTGATCGGATGTGGAAATCAGCGTATTCGCCTTCATCAACCCGCTGTCATCCACCAACCGGGGAACCAAAGCATTGCGTGACGGTGTTGACCAGCCGTCAAGAAATGATAAAAGCAAAACAATAATGAGGATAAAAATCAGGTTCGGTCCACTGGATTGATCAAACCATAGATATACCGTCAGGCAAGCGAAAAGAACAAACTGCCCCATTTGCGAGATGAACAACAAAGCAGGCAACCTGAATCGGTTGATCAAAAGCGGGGCAAAAAAACCGCTGATCAGACGCGAAATGACCGTGATAAACGGGATTAACGTAGTCACAATAATCGAGCCGCTAGTATCCAACACCAATATCGTTAAAGCTAGCGTATATAACAAATCGGCCATGTTGGAGACGGTTTGCGTACTCCATAAATAATAAAAGGATTTATGATACATGCCGGAACCTTCTTTGCCTAATTCTTTTTCTTATGAATTTTTAAATCCCCACTGTATTTATAAATTAAAGACGGGCTGTCTATGATATGATTTTGCAAAGTTTTGGCTACGGTATTTTCGCTTTGAACCGCGTAACAGTACTGGCAGTTAAACCTGCACGTATTGTACACGCCCACGTCTACCGCTGCGGTGCAAAGACAGGTATCCCGCTGATTCTTATCTTTGGCATAGGCCAGATCCCGCCCGATGATGCTTGAAAGGAGCCGGGCGTCAATACAGCTGCCGTGACGAATTCCGCAGTGATCCAAATCGGCGGCTTCCGAGCAAGTCTCTACTGAAATACCGCGAGCGGCTCCAATGCGGCTTATGTTCGCGGCAAATTCGTCCAGTTGTTCTCTATAATCGGGCAAAGTAATATCGGTACATAACACCGCATGGTTTTGCTGCAGTTTCTTGAATCTCGCCACCGTTTTCCCGTAATAATCCATAAAACTTATCACCAATCGATAGGTGTACCCCTCAAGTTGGGCGGCTAAACGTTCCATACGTTCAAGATGGTACCCCACCGGGGTGATATTGCTGATGATGATCGGATCGTACCTCCAGATAACCCGGTTTGCCCCAAGCCGCTCGCTTAACTCACGGAAATAGTCCACGCGGCTCGCAGCGAGGGGCAAATTAGGCTCAAAAATTTCCGGGTAATCATTTAGTGTGTATTGAAAATAGTACATGTAGCCTTTATCGTCCAATTGTGACAAGTGCCTCATGAACGGCTTGGGATTTTTAGTCCAAAACACCATGCCGTCCACATCTTCGGGCAATAAGCTAAAGGCCGTTACCTGCTTGTAATTAAACGGATTCACCCGGTGAAAATACCCTTCGGCAATTCTGCGCATAAACCAATCTCCGAAAAAGGCCGGGATATCCGTTCTTCTGCTGGCGCTAATAATCAACTTCGCTCACCTGCGGTTCACCATATATTTAAGTTAGGCTGTTCAACTTTAATTTTATCAAATAATCCAGGAAAAACAATTTTCCCCATATAAACCAGTTTGGCTGCCCTTTGCCCGGATTCCAGGGAGCGAATATAAAACTTCAGCGCTCTAAGTTTATGCAAGTACCTATTTGCGTAACCCAACGTAAAATATTTCTCCGCAATATTTGCCCCTAACGCGTCAAGGCATTGCCGATGAAATGGATCCTTCTTATTCCAGAACTTCTTTTTCTTCTCTTTATTACGAACTCTTATTTTACACAATTCAATTTTCGTCCATTTATCCAACAACTCACGGTTTAGAGCAAGCTGTTCCAAGTCGAGTTTTTGCCGATCAAGAAAAGCGTACAGATTATCTTCACCATGATGATATATAAAATGGTAATCTTTGATAAAGCAAATATCGCTGTTTTGAAACACCTTCAGTAAAAACTCCGTATCCTCACAAGCCATCAAGCTTTCGTTAAAACCGCCGACCTGTACAACTACACTTTTTCGAATTACGGCGGTGTTAATATGGTAGAAATAAAAGTATTCCAGCAAAGAATACTCATAGAAACGTTGCCGAAAGAAGTAGCGATTCCCTTGAATCTCCGGCTTCAACTCATCGACAGCGTTTTGAAAATAATCTTCCCCTTCATAAGGTTCGTCAACTTTTAACCGCTTGTTTTGCCTTTCCTCGTACCACAGAGACAAAACCGCCCCGACCTTATTTTCCGTTAAAATCGCGGCGCATTCTTCAAGATGATGGCTTAACCACTCATCGTCAGAATCCAGGAATGCAATATACTCTCCTTCGGCTTGGGCAATCCCTCGATTTCTTGCCGAACTCACCCCTAAATTCTCGGAAGAAGCTGTAAATTTGATTCTCTTGTCCATTTCCATAAAACGCGATACGATTTCGGAGGTATTATCGCTGCTGCCATCATCTGAAATGATCATTTCCCAATTTGAATACGTTTGATTCAAAACGGATTGTATAGCTCTCGGCAACAAAAGCGCCCGATTATAGCTCGGGATGATGACGCTTATAAGCGGTTTGGTTTTCACGGTCGCAGCGCTCCTTAAGATAACATCAGATCGGGACAATTCGCACAAGAGGCCGGTGTCTCCTGATCAAGTTTCTCCAGTACTCCGTTTCGCTGGTTTAATATATAATCCATGGATTGTTGCCCGACATTCCCAAAAGCATAATCCGTTTTTTTTATATAGGAGCATCCCGAGGCAAAACCCCGGTGATTGATAAAAATCCCTTGTTTGAGCCATGTGCATTTAGCTTCGCAATCCTTATCGTACAGTTCGTCAAAAAAACCTCTAACCTTGATCCCGTTAAGAAGCTCTTGAATCTCGGCGTCCTTTTCCAATCCCGACTGAAATTGCTTGATCGTTTCGACCGAAGGTATCTCTTTCATCATGCCATCGTTGTAAGCTTCGGTATAGGTGTCCATATTCTGCAAATATTGAATCGTAAACTCGCCGTCAAGCGATAATTGCCGATATAAACGGACGATATCCTTAAATTCGTGAAATGTTGAATTCAGCAAGGTAACGGCAAAACCCAATACGGGGCGAGCCCTTCCTCTCTTTTGTTTTTTATCCATAAACCCCAGCATATTATCGATGATTTTCGGCAGATTCCCGCCGCGGATAGACCTGAATCTATCGGGATTTGGCGACTCTATCGAAACTAAAATACTGTATACATTAGGATTGTCTAATAATCTGTCCGCATTTTGGGAAGTGAGGAAGGTACCGTTGGTTGTAATCGAAACTTTCGCTGCGGGATGGTATTGTGCGATAAGGTCGAGCATGGCGAATAAGTCGGGGTGGGTAAAGGGTTCACCCTCGCCTTGAAGCTGAATATGCTTAACGTTGGACACACTGGTTATAATTTTATGAAATGTGTCTAGCGGCATGATCCCTTGATCCATGGTTCTTCCTACACAAAAACCGCAGGTAAAGTTGCATTTGGTTGTCGGCTCGATTTGAAGATACGGAACATCGTAAGTCATCAGGCTGTTGCCCCCCTTTAAAATATTTCCTGGATCAAACCTTCTCCAATCCGCGCGGACGGAACAAAGCGCGGCTCTTCAAATAAAGGAATATACATTTTAAACAAGTAATCATCCTGTAACAGATAGGTCCCGTATTCCCATGAATCCGGCATCTCACCCTCATCCAAAATAATCGAATCATGCTGGTCTCCGGACAAATCATAGGCATATATTTCGGCATCAATCTGGGTAATGCGGGAGCGGGCAAGTTCAAACGCTCGCGAATGAACTGAAAGATCGTGAGTAGAAATGAGCCAATTATTTCCTTTTTCTAAAAAATGTTCAATTTCTACTCGGTTTAAAACAACTCTTTGCGTCATTCTTAAGTGATACCACCCGGAACATTTCGTCATGTTTCGCGGATATCCAGCATTACAGTTTTCTTTCTCTTGCAAAAACACGTTCCGTTTAATTTCACTTCCCGTATCGACCACCAGATTGCCCCTCGTTTTAAGCGCCCCCTGCTCTATCGCGGAACTTAAAATATTCAGCGCGTCTTTGTCAAACAGGTAATCGTCACCGTCGAGCTCGATCAGAAATGAATCGTTGTTTGGCACCAGCAGATGAATCATGTTATAGAAGTTTCTGGCCGCATATTTTCTGGACAAGTTTTTAACCAAGCAGTAGTCCACCTTGTGCTTGTGCAGAATCGATTCCACTTCATCCAGGACGTCATATTCCGAAGCATCGTCAATAACCGCCACCCCAATATCGTGCCGTCCGTTCTGCTCGCAGATCGAAGCGACGCACCGCAGCAGCTTATGCCGCTGATTTCTGCAGCAAATGGTGAAGACGAACCGATTCATCAGAGGTTTACCGGCAATTACGTTTAGTTGGTTCAGCGAGTCGGGGATAACAGGCGTCTTAATGATGCGGGAAACCTGGTTTAGCACTTGTTCTAACCGCTGCCGGAACATATTCATCGTAGGCTGATTCCCAATCAAGGGATTGGCCCTGCGAACCATGAAGTAACGCAAGATCTCAACCGAACATCCATTGCTGGAATAGAACAGCCCCGTCTTATCCCCGCGGCTCGCCCGTCTACTCAAATCTTCGCTTTTAAACGCATCGTCCAGAACCATAAACCGGGCTTCGCGGGGAAGTTCGTCCGGCCGCATCGCGCTCATATCCGCATACTCCAGCGAAGCGGGGTTAACCTTTGGTTTTTGCGGAGACAGAGAGACAAACAGAATGTTCATTTCTGATGGAATAAGCGGATAACCCGACTTTTGCAAATGTTCGATAACCACATCTTCATTCAGCAAATAATCCGAATAAATGACCGCATGGGAGCTCCAGCTATGATCCAGGTTGCACTCCGAAAACTCAAACCGCGGTATCGGCAGAATATCGGACGGTATCTCATACCCCATAGTGAGTTCAACCAACCGCCGCTGTTGTTCATTCTGGTAAATAACGTAATCCGCCAATTTAATGAGCGGGATGGTTTGATAGTTTAACTCAACGACGTAAGCGACGACTTTTTTGCCGTAGAAGGAACAATAATTTTGTTGGAATACCTCTGCGGTGTGATGGTCCACGATTAGCAAAACCACATCGGATTGCTGCAAATCAGTCCATTCCGCCTCTTCTTCCAGCTGTTCTATAAAAAAGTCATTGATCATGCGGCTCGTTGGCGGGTAGATAGTTAGTTTCAACACTGCTAACACCCCTGTCATCTTTTTATCACGAAGCAGGTCACGAAAGTGGATTCGACGTCGAATCTTGAATTCAGCCGGGCCTTCCGTTGCTCACATAGACTCACCTACGCTCCGCTACTCAGTCCCTAGCTTCATCCGACCTAAAGCGTTTTGAAAAAACGCACATCGTAAGCATACGCTTCGGTGCTAAAAACCTGACTTTTGCACAAGCCCTTTTATGGCTTCGGCAATCTGCTGCACGCCTTTAAATTCACCTACGACATGGGACAATTTCGCGGTTTGGGCCCGGGCGAAATCCCGGCTGGCGTCAGCCGTCGCGATCTCCCCTAAAGTTTTGCCCGCAAGCGCTGAAAGCTCACGCAGAAGGGGCGAAGCTGCTCCGGTCAGCTCGTCCATGTATCGCCGGTAAAAATCTTCGATCTTAAATTGCCGGGCCTCCGGAACTCTGGTGGATAACATCAGCTCGGGGAACGCCTCCCAATCGGCCGCGTCGGATACTCCGTTGCGATATAAGGTCATATAGTTGGTATAATTGCCGTCATGCTGTTCGGGGAGCACCAAGAGCGGAACTTCATAGGCCAGACATTCAAACATCGTCGCCATCCCCGCGGGTGCAATGACCAGCAGACAATCATCAAGCCGCTGCAAAAACTCCGGATGAGTCAAGGCGTAGACGTTCTCCGTCCGGAATACTTTTTTTACCGTATCGGCCAGCGACTCATGCACGGCGTAAACGATCTCATGCCCAGTTCCATATCGGTCCAGCCCTTCTCTTAAAATGGAACGAACGACAAAGAGATAAACGATCAAATCCAATTCGGTCACATAGGGATTGATCATGCCGGAAAATGAAATTAAAATCGTGTTCCTATGCGGCAAAGCCTTCCGATAAGATAAATCCACCATGGGATCCACGAACTGAATTTTGTCCGCAAAACCTTCCAGACTAGCGGGAAGCCCCTGATCAAACTGCTGAAGAAACACTTTTTGAGCAAGGGTATACATCACGCTGTAATCAAAATACTCGCCGAAATGTTGGAGTTTATTGCGAATCTCGCCGAAGCTCTCCTCTTTGTCGATCACCGAAACCGAAGATTGCAGCAACGGTTCTTCCCACTCCCACATCCAATACAAATTGTCTATGCTGACGGAGGGAATATCCTGCTTATAAGCCCATAACAAAATATCAGGCTCCATCACGCTGATCACCAGGTCATAGTTTTCTTGTATGGTAGGATAGCTATCGAACACCCGATGAAATTGCGTCTTATGCCGTAAAGCAAAATCAAGCGCAACGGACTCCCCGACAAAATCCACTTCGGCAAAAACTCCGATTTCCCGAAGCAGCAAACGCAAGGTAGCGCAAGGCCCGTATCCCCAAGCGCCGGCGCCCGTTAAAATTTTCATTTTTTTCACAGGTATCACAACCTTATCCGCGATGATCGCAATGATGAAATCAAATGGCGTACTTGGCCGGTTCGCTTGCCTTTACACGCTCCGCCGCCATCGCCAATTCGGCGGCTTCCGCAGGCGAAGAAGCAAACTTAACTTCCATATTCCTGCGTTCGTCAAAATATTTGCCTTCGTACAAAAAGCCAGGCAGCTTATCCGCCCAACCTCCCGTACCCAAAAGCACAATGAGGGGTACCTGTTCCAAGTAAGCCACCGAGGCTTCCCCCAATGTTCCGTTTCCTCCTCCCACCATAATCACGGCGTCGCTGGATCTGATGGCGAGCGAGCTTCTGACATCGTACCCCATCCCCGTGGGAATAATGATATCCAAATAGGGATTGGCTTCCTGTTCAATATCCCGCGTAGCCAGAAATCCGATCGTTAATCCGTTGTGGCGTTTAGCTCCCTTGCATGCCGCCTCCATCACTCCCGGCCCTCCGCCGGTGACCAGGCGCGATCCCCTTGCGGCGATCATTTCTCCTACTTGCTCCGCAAGCCTCAAGGTTTCCGGGGTTTCATCCTTCCATTTGCCGATCACGCATATGTTCTTGACCATACCAGCTTCTACTCCCCTTTAGAAGTAATTCTCGTATGCCCATTCGCGGCAATCGTCGAATAGGATTTAAGCTTGTCCATCTTTTTCCAAAATTCAGTTTCGATGTCGATATTAAAGGCAACGCAGTTGCCAAGCAGCAAAATGAGCAAATCGGCATGTTCCTCCGCTAAATTCCCTTTATGTTTTGTGAGGCAGGAACAGATTTCGCCTACTTCCTCCATAATCAAATTCATGCGAAACAGAGCGTCCTCTCCCCCATTGTTTTTAAAATTATGCCGCTCATGAAGTTCCCGTACAGCTTCCAATAGATCATTCAAAGTCCGCTCCCTCCTTTCTCAACTGCCGCAGGATCTGCTTATCCTCTTCGCTCATCAGTTCTTCACTCGTCAAAATAACGTTATTCAATACCAGATACTCGTTCCCGCAAACACTGCATTTCAGCAATCCGCCCTGAACATCTGGCCCTGCTTCCCTGAACTCCATTTCGGAATGGCCGTTTTTGCATACAACCAAATCGAACAGGTTTTTGCTTTTTGTACTAACTCCCATACTAATCCCCTCTTTCAATAGAAAAATAATAGTGAATATAATTTTTATCCTCTCCAAGCTGACCATGAGCCAATATGGAGAAACCTGAACGCTTCAGCATTTTGTGTACGCTCTCAATGGATTTATAGTTCGCCGGCGCCCCATACTCGTATTTGATGGAATGAAAATATCCGCGGAACAATTTTTGGAGCGCGGGGGAATGGTCCGACGGAAACAAATCGACAATCACCGCTTTTCCCTTCTTGCTTAACAATCTACCAATTTCATATAAAGCTTGCTTCTGGTTATAGACGCTATGAAACATAAAAGCGGAAAAGATCGCATCAACGCACTGCCCGTCCAAATGAATTTCCTCGGCGGAAGAATTGATCAAATAATCATATACGTTCTTTTGGGCGGCGATGTTTAACATTTCACGCGAAATGTCCACGCCGATCAAGCTGGCGTTGGATCTATTCCTGACCTCTTTTCCGAGCACGCCGGTACCAACCCCCAATTCTATGGCCCTCCGGCCTTCCCGCAACTCAAGGGTATTGACGATTAACTCCGCCAGCTCCGGGTAAGAGTAACCTCTTTTAATCAATTTGGGCACAACTTCATTTTCATATTGCGGCGCCCAGCTATTGAACGCTTTGTAAACCCGTTTCATGTAATACTTCCGAATCATGATAAGCATCCTCCCTCCGTTCGATTAAGGAGCTATACTTCCCCCATACTTCCCGCCTTTGGCATACGGCCACGACATATTCCCCGGAAACGTCGAAATTACGCGTAAAAACCAACATTTTCTCGTACAGTTTCAGCAGAGCGAAGGCCTCGGAATATTTTTCCTGGTTGTAATCAAACAGTTTTTGCAGTCCGCCTATATCTTTCATGAAGGTGATATAATCGTAGAAATTCGCAAATTTAAAAATAAAACGTTCCTTCCAAATACGATAGGGAAAAAGACCTCCTTCGCTTAGGACCTCTTCCAAACCATCCAGCGAAAACCGCCCCAGCACATCTTTCCCATTCTCATGGAATGGAAATATTTCGCTTTGGTATTGTCCTCCAGGCACCATTAAAATGACGATTCCCTCGGGTTTCAGGTATTCCCTAATCTTTCTTAATACAAAGACGGGGTCATGCAAATGATGCAGTACCTGCTTTAGGATAATGACATCAAAACTGGCTTGTCTAAAAATACCGTCCTCTATATCCCCTACAACGTATTGAACGATATTGTTATGATTACCCAGCCGGTCTATTTTTGCCTTGGCGGCCTCGATCATATCCTTGCTGATGTCAAGTCCGACGATGCGGCAGCGGTCATAATGCGCAGCGATATGTTCGAGCAGTTTGCCCGATCCGCACCCAATCTCCAAAATCTCCTTTCCATTGCCTAATTCGAATTCCAGTTCTTTCATCATCGGGTTGTCGCAGCCTTGCACTTCCTTGATGTGGTTCCCTTTCTTTTCCCATTCTTTCGCCAATTCCTTACTGAATACGTTTCCAACCTTTAGGCTCTGTACACTCATTTTCGTCACCTCATCTAAATTTGTGAAACATATCACATTTAATCCGATGATGAAAGACGTTAAATCGAGAACATGATGCCGTTAATGCCGTTTGCGGGAGTAGATTTAGCAAGTAAGGTAGAAGTTTGTTTTGAAAATTACGGTTGGGAGGTCAATAGAGTAGAATTTGGGAGTGTCATAAATAATATATAGCATAATTGTAAATATATATCAACAACTACCAAAAAAACACGAACCTTGCTGCAGCAGCCCGATAGGAAAAGGCTTGCCTACTTAACTATCAAGTAGAAACAAGCCCTTTGGTAAAGGATATTTTGCGTCCTGTGTATCCCCGCTTAGGAAAGCAGCGGGATTCTGTCCCGGTAGCGCTCGATCAGCCGCCGGTTGTGATCGTCGGCGCCGTCGATATTGCCGCTTAAATAAACGGGCGGCTCGTAGCCCCGCTCGATCATATATGGAATCGCCTCGGCGAAGATGCCGTTGAGGATCGCCGCTCCGATCACCGTCGACGTCGGCGTGAACGGCGTCGCCAAGTCCGGGTGGGTCAGCACCGCGTCGCCTTTGGCCGAATAATTGTCGATGACGAGATCGACGGAATTGAACAAATGCTTGCCGCTCACGTGCCGGGACGGCTGGCTTTGCGAATATTCCAGCGAGGTGATGCCAATCGTGAACGCGCCCTTCTGCTTGGCGATTTGCGCCGCGTCGACCGGAACCGGATTGCGGCCGGAGGTCGACAGCACGAACATCACCTCGCCCGGCCGGATATCCTGCCCGTGCATAAACTCCTCGGCCAGCCCGTTCTGACGCTCCAGCTCGGAG
This sequence comes from Paenibacillus sp. FSL R5-0527, assembly GCF_038008055.1. Classification (NCBI taxonomy): domain Bacteria; kingdom Bacillati; phylum Bacillota; class Bacilli; order Caryophanales; family Paenibacillaceae; genus Paenibacillus; species Paenibacillus sp. FSL R5-0527. Next base: position 6,656,158 of record NZ_JBBOYI010000001.1, read on the forward strand.
GAACGGACCGCTCCCTCATGCAGCATCAGCTTTTCCACGAAAATCGGGTGAATCGGCACCAGCCCGCCGGCCCGGTAGAACACTTCCTCGGTCAAAATATGCGAATGCCCGCAGCCAAACAGATGGATGATGCCGCCGTCCATAATCGTTTCCGCGGTCCTGCGGGCTGCCTGGTTGATTTGCTCCGCTTCGCGCTCCTCGACTTGCTGCAAAATGCGGCGGATATGGTCAAAATAAGTATGCAGCATCGGCAATCACTGCTCCTTCCCGCTTTGTAATCGCTGCTTGGCGCCCTCGATCATAGCCGTCATCGTGTTCAAAGTCGCTTCAATGACCGCTTCGCCTTTTTCCTTGGTGGCGATCGCCGCGTTGCCGAGCACGGCCGTCGCGGTGAATTCCTCCCATGGCGTCGGGGTGCAATCGGCCTCGATCCCGATGTTCGGAACGTCGTTCAGCGCCTTGTCCATGTTCACATACTCGCCGGCCAAATAAAGCATATACGAAGTTTCCAGCTCGCAGGCGTGAAAATAGGAAGCATGTGAAGACGGGGTTTCCCGCACCCGCTCGATCGCCTGCTTTGACCCAGGATAAAAGAAATAATACACTTTCAGCTCCGGGTAATCTTTGTAGAGCAGACGGGCCGCCTCCTTCAGCGCCACCGCGTTGCCGAGATGCCCGTTCAGCATCACGTAAATGCGCAGGCCCTGGCGGTACAGGCTTTCCCCGATGTCATACAGCATCCGGATCAGCGCTTCGTTGGAGACGTTGATGCTGCCGGGAAAATTTTGCAGGCTCCATACCTGGCCGTAAGGAAGCGTAGGGAGCACGAAGCTCTCCGTCCGCTCCGCCAGCCGGCGAGCGAGCCGCTCGGCCAGCAGATTGTCCGTGCCCAAAGGCAGATGGGGGCCATGCGCCTCTACCGCCCCGATCGGCAGGATGGCGCAGGGCATGCGCTTGATTTTTTCCGCGATGTCGAAGGCGTTTTCGTCTTGAAAAATCATCCTGTCGCGCCCCCCTACTTTTTAAAGGCAAAACATCTTGCCGGATTCGCCACGAAAAACTTATGGATCAGCTGCTGCCCGTCAAAGCCGGCCCGGTCGGCTTCATCAATAAACCGCGGCACCCACTTGGCGATAATATATTCCAGCCCCGGCCCGTAGTCGTAATGCTTGTAGTAGGTTTTGCGGGCCGTGTCCCCGCTGACCAGAATCTGGTCCTCATAACCTTTTTTGACGAGCTCGAGAATCAGGCTGATCCGCGTGCTTTCGGGCGCGTATTTGATTTTGGCGATGCCGTCGAAGGACAGGAAGGCGCCGGTTTTGGCAATTTGTTCATGGTAGTACGGATCCGGATTGCGGTCCATATGGCCCAGGCTAAGGTAGCTTAAGTTTATGTTTTCGCTGCGCAAAAGCTCGATTTGCTCCAGCCCCATCGTCCCGACCTCGGTATGCGAATGGATCGGCGCCTTGGTCTCGTGGTGGGCGCGGGCGACGGCGCGCAGCGTTTTTTCCTCCAGCGGTGTAATCCGGTTGTAACCCGTGCCGAATTTGACCTGGCCGGCTTTGAACGGCGTGCCCTCGAGCCCTTCCTCCACCTCGCGGACGACAAAATCGGTAAGCTCGTTGATGCTCTTGGCTTCGATCCATTCATAGTAGGTCTCATAGTTACCGATGATCGGCTTCAGTTCGTCTTTGACCTTCGCGTCCCAGAGAAAGCTTTTGTTGAAGCCGGCGGTGCCGATGATGCGCACCCCGGTTTCCTTCATAATATGGTGGACCGCCGGCACATCCCGGCCGTAATCGACCGCCGTCGCGTCGACGATCGTCTGGCCGCCGTGTTTTTTAAAATCGAGCACATCGAGTTTGGATTTTTCCGGATCTTCCAGCAATAAGTCGTCCTCGCCGCGCTCCGACCAATGGGCCGGGCGGCACACGATATGCTCGTGGGAATAGGTGAACCCCATCTGTTCCGGGGCGATGTCCGCGTCAAGCGTTCGTACGAAAGTCATGGTGATGTTCCTCCCAATTTATGTGTAATCTTTAGAACAGCAGCCCGGCCAACAGCCGAATGATCGGTCCAAGAATGAACATGTCGGAATCGGCCGCCCACATCGCCGTATCCGGTACGGTCGAGGAGATCAGATAGCGGACCATGATGAATTGGCCCCAGGCGACGATGGTCGCCGTGATAAATCCGGCCATCAGCGCGCCGCGCACCCCGCCGGTCGAGTTGCCGAACACGCCCGCGGTGGCGCCGTGGAAGAACAGAACGATCATCGTCGGCACGAAAATATAAGCCACGGTATTGCCAAGCACAACGAGCCAGATCAACGCGCCGGCAAAAGCTCCGATAAAGCCGAGAATGACCGCGTTGGGCGCATAAGGATAGGTGACGGGAGAATCGAGCGCCGGTTTGGCGCCGGGTACGATTTTGGTCGCGATCCCGTTAAACGCCGGAACCAGTTCCCCGATGAACATCCGTACCCCCAGCAGCACGATCGCAATCCCGCCGGCAAACGTGAGCGACTGAATGATCGAGTACATGATGAAGTTTTGTTCTCCCGCCTTGGCGATCAATTCCTGGGCCCCGGGCGTCCCTTTTATGGAGATGATGATCGCGCCGATAAAGAACAGGACACCCATGCTAAGCGCCGTAATGACGTTGGAATCGCGCAGAAATTCAAGCCCTTTCGGCACTTTGATTTTTTCCGAATCGTTCTCTCTGTTGCCGAACCATTTGCCGAACAAGGCGCCCAGCAATGCAACCGAAGCCGAGGTGTGACCGAGGGCGATATTGTCGTTGCCGGTGATTTTGCGCATAAACGGCTGCGTCAGCGCCGGTTGGAACGTCCAGTAGAGCCCCAGGATAACCGCCAGAAAAAGCACGAGCTTCCATTGAGGAACCGCTCCTCCCGCCGTATGGACGACGATCCCGGCAAAAATGGTGGCGGTCCAGAACATCATGTGCCCGGTCAGGTAAATGTACTTGAATCTGGTGAACCGGGCCAGCAGCACGTTAATCAGAAAACCGAGCAGCATCGCCATGGTCACGGAGCTGCCGAATTTGGCGTTAAACGCCTCCTGGCCGAGAAATTGCCCGAGACTGACCGATTGCAGACCGAAAACTTCCTTCCACATCGGTTCAAACACGTTTAGCGCGCCGACGATGACGCCGGAGCCGGCCGAAATGATCAGAAAGCCGATCACCGCTTTAAACGTGCCGCTGATTACCTGGCTGGTCGTTTTTTTCTGCAGCAGCAGACCGATCAGCACGATGAATCCAAGAAGAATCGCCGGCGTTCCGAAAATATTGTTGGCTATCCAAAAAATAACGTTCATGGAGCCATCCCCCTAAAAGTTTTGTGAGCGTTACTTCCTTACAAACTTCGGACAAAACCCGCTTCGGAAGCATAGGCTCATTTTTACATGGCTTCTTTCAAGTTTTGTTCAATTTCCTTCAAATCAAAGTAATTGTTGACGATCACGATTTTGGCCGCGTGCCCCTGCAGGCTTTGCGCCAGCTCATTGCTGGTGATAATGTAATCGGCCGGCATGCCGGAAGCGGTGGATACGTCGGTATGCTCCACATCCGCCTGGACGCCCATCTCTTTTAAAACCGACTCCACGTTCATCCGCAAAATCAAACTCGTTCCTTGCCCTAACCCGCAAACACATAAAATTTTCATGCTGATTCCTCCCGTAATATAGTTTCTTCCGCTGCCGGACTTCCGGTCGTTATCATTGGATGATAGACTCGATTTCCTCGGCGGTTTTGGCTTCTTTAAGCGCTTCTACGTTAGCCGGATCATTGAGCAGGGTGGTCAGTCTGCGCAGCAAGGCAATGTGGTCCGAGCTGGAAGAAGAGCCGAGCGCGAACACAAGCTCCACCGGATCGTTCTCGGGATGCCCGAACACAACCGGGCGCCGCAGCCGGACGAAGGAAACCGAAGCTTCCCGGACGCCGTTTTCCGCCTTGGCATGCGGTAAAGCGATATGCGGCGCAATGACGATATACGGGCCGTTATTGCGGTATGCCGACACCATCGCCTCAACGTAGCTGCCTTCCGCGGCGCCGCTGTCAACCAGCAGCTGCCCGGCCGCGCGGATCGCCTGCTCCGCGTCCTCTGCCTCGATATCAAGCGATATGAGGCCCTTTTCCATAAAATGCATGTTCAAAAACTCCTCCTTAGGTTATCCATCAAGTCGCGGAATATTGTAAAATCATCCGGGTGATTTCCGCTTTTTTATCAGTATTCCCCAATACCTGCCTGTTCTGTTCGTCAACGAGCATGTTTACCAGCTGCGAAAGTGCCTTCAGATGGGATTCCCCATCCATCCCGACAACGACGACCAGCAGTTTCACGAGATGCCTGGCCTGGCTGCTGAACGCCACCCCTTTGCGGATGGTCAGCAACGCCATGGAAGCTCTGGCGGCCCCGTCCTCCGGCCTAGCGTGGGCGATGGCCACACCGGGCGCGGCGACGATATAAGGGCCGTATTGATTCATCTTGTCGATCATGGCCTGCACGTACCTGTCGGTGATCGAGCCGTCCTGCAGCAAGGGCTTGGCCGCCACCCGGATCGCCAGCCGCCAGTGGGAAACTTCTTCCCGGATCGTGATCCGCGCAGGAGTCAACAGCTCGCCCAGCGCTGGCTTGAATTCTTTCGGCGCCGGCGGTCCTTTGGCCGCCGTCAAATAACGTTGTATATCCTCAAGCAATGCTTCCTTATCGGTAATTTTTGCGTGTTTGCCAACCAGTTCGACGATCGCTTGCGCGGAAAGCCCTGGCTGCTGCCCGGCTCTGTGCTCAAGGTAAGGGGCAACTTGCCCCAGCAGATGCGCTTTCTCCGCATCGCTCATAATCGCGTTCAAGATAAACACCGGAACCGGGCTCCCGGGCAGCGGCACGGTGGAAAACAGAAAATCAACCTTGCCCTTGAACTTCTCATATTCGCGGAGCGAAAGAACGGCGGTTAGGTCGATCGAGGGGAACAGCTGCTCCAGCTGATTTTTTAGCATCCGTGATGCCGAAATCCCGCTGACGCAAACGACCGCCGCCCTTTTCCGCGGAACGGGCTCGGCCTGCTCCCGCCGCAGCCACCCGCCGAAGTGCATCGACAAGTAAGCTATCTCGTGCCGGCTGATCGGTTTTTCGAATACCTTTTCCAACGGCTGAATCGATTTTTGGGTTAACTCGTACACTTCCCGGTACTCTTTCATCATCGTCTCCGTCAGCGGATTCTCGATGTTCAGTCCGTATTTGGTCCGATAAAAAACCGATTTGACATGCAGAAACAATTGCTTCTTGAGCGCTTCCCGGTCTTGGAAGTAAACGCAGCCGTTTGTTTCGAAAAGGCCGATCATCTCCTCTGTCGCCTGGCGCAACCGCTTGGCCTCCAGCGTGTCGGACTCCACCTCCACCCGGTTCACCTTGGCGGCGAGCAGGTACACGGTAATGTAGCAGATTTCATCTTCGGGAATGCCGACGCGGAAAATCTCCCCAAGCTTTTCGGCAATTTGCGCGGCTGCTTTGTATTGAAGCGTTTCCTGCAGAGCCGCTTTTTCTTCTTTGTCCATCTTGACCGCGTTGCCTTGCGTGAGCCTGGTGGCGGAAAGCCAGAGCCGGATCGTCAGGTGGAGGATCGTCTCATCCGTCAGCTCCATACCGATCAATTGTTCGCCGGAAACGATCGTGCCGTATACCGAAGCCATCTGCTCTTCCCGGAATGCCGGGAAATGTCTTTTGAACAGGTCCGCGTGGATCAATCCGTCAATGGTCGCGGAGAGGTTATTCCAGTCGCCATACGGCAGCAGCTCAAACAGAAAATGAGACATAGCGGCTCTGAGGTCTTTTTCATTGCCTTGGATCAAGTAGCCCTGCTTGCGGTCAAATTCGAGGGTCAGCCCGTATCCGGCAAGTTCGGCTTTTAGCCGTTTCAGTTCGGCATGGGCGGTGCCCCGACTAACCTTCAGCAATTCTTCCATATCGTGCAGAAACATCGGCCCGCTCCGGTAAATCAGCTGCAAACAAAGCAAGGCTTTGCGTTCGCTGCGGGACAAATAGTATTGCTGCGGCTGCACGGTTTGCGCTTTGGCCGGAAGCTGCGACCGCGACGCGTCGGGTAGCAGAAACCCCGTTCCGCGAACGTATTCTACGGGGGCCAGCCCGCTTTCGCGCAGCCAGTCGTTGATTTTATCCATATCGTAGTAAACGGTACGCTTGGAGACATGGAATTTATCCATCAATTCTTGAACCGGCATATACGCTTTGGTCTTCTGAAGCAAGGCAAGGATCGAAGAACTGCGTTCGTCAAGTATGCTTCACCACCCGCTTTCCTATGAGGTTGTTCAAAAAGTCATCTTTTGAAGATATAAGAAAGAAGTAACATCTCAGTGTCGGCTTCCTTATATCGCAAGAATAAATTACCCTTTAGGCGGTCTGGCTTCCGAGAAGGTACATCGATAAATATTTTTCTTATCACGAAGCAGGGTCATGCAGTGGATCGGGCGTCGAATCTTGAATTCAGCCGGACCTTCCGTTGCTCACGTACCCAAAACGTACGCTCCGCTCCTTTCGTCCCTAGCTTCATCCAACCTTCTCGGTGCTGAAAACCTGACTTTTTGAACCTCGAACTTATAGATGTAGTTCACTCTAGCTATAGAAAGTCTCTCTCTTTGCAGATCATTATACGCAAGGCGTTTTGCATAAAACAGCGCAATTATTGTCCCCAGGCTATTTGCAAAATTATACGGTGAGCGGGCCAGTAACACATAGGTTGAACTAAGGAAAAGCGGGAGTTAGGCAAATGGGTAGCATATTGAGCTTATTGTGCCTAGAATATCGGCCGCGAGTTGTGCAAAATCCCCCCCTCCGCCGGAAATAGAGGTAGTTTAAGCTGCTATTCAGCACTAGTGTTACATCAAATCTGACAAGATACATTTTCTAACCACACAACTATTCTAACGGTTGCCACAAGCGCTATTTGTTCCAATATGGTTGATTTCAAATTCTAACGGTTGCCATGGGGCTTATTTCACTTAAACCGGGCTATTTTTGCTTAGATTCAGGCAAATAACGGCGCTTACAACCGTTAGAATTTAGAAAAGGGCTTTTTTCGGAAAATAGCCGCTGTTACAACCGTTAGATTTTCGGGCAGCTTTTACGGGAAATCTTGAGCAAAAGAAGTTAATGCAACGCTAGTGTCTATTTGGGTACTATGCTGGGAAAAGGCCCTTGATCTCATCGCTTTCTTCGACGGAAAACTGTACACTACCCAATCAGCCCTCCCCCCTTTACGTACACAGGGATTCGTTTGTGGGTGGCAGCCTCCTAGAAAATCAAATCCTATCAAAACCTGAACTCTACTTTCCGATATTGAAGAAGTATCTCTCTAATCCGATACCAAAATGTTGAAAAGATGGACAAATTCAGGCCGCCGCCCCGGAGGAACAATTTAATCTCATTGAAAGTGAAATATTGAACATGTTGACCTCGTTCCAATGGGCGAGCAACTCTTCCGAGGCGGATACCTACTATTCGCTGGATTTGCCGACGGGCTGGAAGCTGGCGAAACAAGTTGGCGTCATGGAACTTTACAACAAGGGGGGCGTGTTCCCCGTTCCCGCGGGCGAAGGGGTTACGAACCTTCAAAGGACCGTTCTGGCCGAAGAGCGGCAGAAATTCCTGGACAAGATGAATTCGCAGCGAAATTACTATTCGGAATTAGAGGTAACAATACTGCTACATCTTTTTGGACCAAACCGTTATTTTTATCGAAGCCGATCGGTCTGATGAACTTAACGAAGCCGAATTTGAGAGAATCGCTTTATCCTAGAAATTAAAATAAGAGGGGAGCACAAAATTGTTTAACCATGATCTTAAACAGGCCGAGGCTAAAATCACACGTTGCGTAGCAGCCGGCCTTATTTCCTGTATAATGACCCTTGCATTTAACTTTATGTTTCTGGGCTATGACGCGATGGATATATGGACTTATGCGGATATCTTGATTGGCCTTGCTCTAACCTTTGGTATCTACAGAAAAAGCAGGGTATGCGCCATTTCATTATGCTGTTTTTTCCTATTCTCTAAATTGGTTATATTTTTGGCAAGCCCAGAGGAAGCTACCAGGACGCTCGTGTTTAGCTTCATTTTCTTAGTTGCCTATTGGCAAGGCATTCAAGGCACGTTTGCCTACCACAAATTGATGAAAAGAAAGAAGACCGCTCCCGTGAATGGATAAAAAGTTGATGAATTGGTGGTATGCTTAATGGTGCGAGGTGGACAAGATGAGCCATACACTGCTAATCGTTGACGATGAAGCGGATATCGTCGAACTGCTGAAGGATTATTTTGAATTGGGCGGTTATTCCGTACTGACCGCGGGCAACGGTGGCGAGGCGTTAAAACAAATGGAAAAATCCCCCGATCTGGTGCTGCTGGACATCAACATGCCGGGAATGGACGGGCTTGCGGTATGCGCAAAAATCCGCCGGTTCGCCGCTTGTCCGATCCTGTTTTTAACGGCGAAGGCGGAAGATGCCGATAAGATCATCGGATTTCGCACGGGTGGAGACGATTACATCGTCAAACCGTTCTCCATCGAGGAGCTTGGGGCCAGAGTCGCCGCGCATCTGCGGCGGGAGGAGCGGAGCCACTCCCGTTCCAAGGCGAAGTTCGCGGGCGATCTTGTGATCGACTATGGCGAACGAGCCGTTTTTTACCGCAATAAACCGGTTCCGTTGGCCAAAAAAGAATTTGAAATCGTCGCTTTTTTATCCCAACATGCCGGTCAGGTGTTCGATAAGGAGCGGATCTATGAGCGTCTGTGGGGCTTCGACAGCGAGGGAGACAGCGCCGTGGTCGCCGAGCATATCCGCAGAATCCGCGCTAAGCTGGCTTCGGCCGAATGTCCCGGCTGCATCGAAACGGTATGGGGGGTCGGATACAAATGGATCGGGTAAAACGTTTCTGGAATAACCTTTCGATCCGGACAGTGCTGGTCATCTATACGATTTTTTTTATGCTGCTGGCTACGTTCTTGACTGCTGTAACATTGGGACTCCTGTCTAAAACGGAGGGTGACATTACCCGCCGCTACGATAAAACCGAATACACCGTGTTCAGAGACGATGCCGGCAGAGAAGTACCGATGTCCATCGGCGTCCCCGATCTGGTCGAAGAATATACCCTGCAAGATCAGGCCAAACTAGTGGTCGTTCACATTGCCCAAATCGCAACCATCCCCGTATATTTCGGGGGCGGCATTCTTTTGGCCGCGTTTTTGTTTTACCGCAACAAACTGAAAAAGCCGATCGCGCTAATTAACCGGTCAGCGCGCAAAATAGCGGAGTCCGATCTGGATTTCTCCCTGCGTTACGACTCAAAAGACGAAATGGGCAAGCTGTGCGCTTCGCTGGAAACGATGCGTCAGGCGCTGGAGGAGAACAATCGCAGCATGTGGCGGATGATGGAGGAGCGCAAGCGCCTGAACGCCGCCTTTGCCCACGATTTGCGCACGCCCCTTACCGTGCTGCGGGGTTATGCGGATTTCCTCTGCCAATACGTTCCCGAAGGAAAAGTCGGGCAGGAGAAGCTTCTTGCCACGTTATCCTCCATCTCAAGGCATACGCAGCGGCTGGAAAACTATGTTCAAACGATGAGCGAGACGAACAAATTGGAGGATGTGGAGATTAGGGCGAAGAAGATCCGCGTCTCCGATCTGACCGGGCAGATCGCTTCCACGGCTGAAGCGCTAAAGGCCCAGTCCGCCGTTGAGATCAGCGTCGTGAACCGGACAAGCGTGGAGTATGTCTGCGCGGATGCCCAGGTCGTTCTCCGGGTGGTGGAAAATTTGCTGGCCAATGCCCTCCGTTTTGCCCGCCAAAGGGTGGAAATCGTACTAAGCCTGGAAAGTGGCAACCTCATCATTGAGGTTGCCGACGACGGGGATGGCTTTACGCCGGAGGCGCTGCGGGAAGCGGCCAGGCCGTATTACCGGGAAGGGGCGGTGGAGCCCGGTCGCGTCCATTTCGGCCTTGGCCTTTATATTTGCAAAACGCTGTGCGAAAGACACGGAGGCCAGCTAGTCTGGTGCAACGGAGCGCAAGGGGGAAGCAGGGTGACAGCCAGTTTTCTCACCGCTAACGAAAGTTGATAAAAAGTTGATACGCATTTTATATACTCTCCTTGAAGCTAATGGAAGGAGAGTTTTTTTGTGGAGAAAATGACCATCGAAATTCACAATTTGAACAAGGATTATGGCCAAAAACAGGCGCTGCAAAATATAAGCCTGACAATCGGACAAGGCATGTTCGGTCTGCTCGGCCGCAACGGCGCAGGCAAAACAACGCTGATGAAGACACTGGCTACGCTCCTTCGCAAAAAGAGCGGAGAGGTGACGGTATGCGGCATCCCGCTTGAAAACGCCAAGGAAATCCGCCGCATTATCGGCTATTTGCCGCAGGATTTTTCCATGTACGGGAATATGAGCGTGTACGAGGCAATGGATTATCTCGGCGTTTTATCGGGGCTAACCCGCGAAACCCGTAAAAAGAGAATCCCGCTGCTGCTGGAGCGGGTGAATTTGATTAACATCTGCCATACGAAAGTAAAGGCGCTGTCCGGCGGCATGAAAAGACGGCTGGGCATCGCCCAGGCGATTTTGCACGAGCCGAAGGTGCTGATCGTCGACGAGCCGACGGCCGGGCTCGATCCGGAAGAGCGCATCCGCTTCCGCAATCTGCTGAGCGAGCTGGCCGGGGAGAGGATCATCCTGCTGTCGACGCATATCATCGGCGACATCGAAGCGGCTTGCGAGGAGATCGCCGTCCTGGAAGCCGGCCAGCTGCTGTACCGGGGAACGGTGAAGGCGCTCGCAGGCAGCGCGGCGGGCAAAGTGTACAATGCGGTAGTACCACGGCCGGAACTGGAGCGGCTAAGGGAAACGTTCGTCGTCACGGGCATGTCTATGTTCGATGGACAGACCAGCGTCCGGCTGTTGGCCGACCGGAAGCCGACCGCGAACGCGGTGGCGTGCGAGCCGGACCTGGAGGACGGCTACATGCTGCTCATGCGCGACCACGGGGCCCAAACGGATCAGGGAGGGACGGCTTATGTTCAGGAAGGAATGTAAAAAGACGTTGAAAACTTGGACGTTCTGGATCTATGTCGCGGTACTGCTCTTGTTTGGATATACGCAGCTTGGCACGGAGCTGGCCAAAATCGAGCCGCCCCAGCCGGGGCGCGAAAGCTACGGCATGAAATACGTCGACGACCCGGGGCTGATCATGGACGGCGCGGCCGCTTCCTTGACCGGGGAATTCGCGGCGAACGCGTATATTGCGTATCCTCCTCCTTTCCGTTTTTATAAGAACGTGAAACTCGGGGACGCCAAACAAGCGGAAATGAAGGCGATTGTTTCGCAATTGACGGACGGCCAGCCGACCTACGAGCGGTTTAAAGAGCTGATGAAAAAGGCGGACAAGCTTATCGGCGGCGGCTCGAAATACGCTGTATTGGACTTAATCCAGTTCGGCCAAACGAGCAAAACATATGAAGATGCGCTGGCCGAGTTCAACGTCATCATGGAAAAAGACCGGATAACCGGCGCGCTCGCGCGGCTGTTCTCCGATTATCTCGGCATCGTGCTGGCGTTTTTCCCCGTTTTCGTGGCGGTTGCGCTGGGCATGCAGGACCGCCGGGCCCGTATGCGGGAACTCGTCTATTCGAGACGAACTTCTTCCATGGCGATTGTGTTCGTCCGTTATGCGGCAATGGTGGCGGTGATGTTCCTGCCTGTGCTCGCCCTTGCCGGATACGCCACGGTGCTGACGGCGGGCGATTACGCCGGATACGCCATCGATCGGCTCGCCTTCATCAAATACAGCCTCGGCTGGTTGCTGCCGACCTTGATGGTGGCGGCCGCCGTCGGCGTTTTGCTGACCGAGCTGACGGACTCGCCCGTCGCGATCGCCGTACAAGCGCTGTGGTGGATAATCGCGCTTAACAGCGGACTAACGCATATGGAAGGCGGATACGGGGCCGACCTAATGATTCGCCATAATACGATCGGCAATACGGAGGTTTTCTTGGCGAATATCGGCGTCTTGGTGGTCAACCGGATCGGTTATACGCTGTTGGCGCTTGCGCTGGTCGCGGCAGCAAGCCGAATCTACGAGCTCAAAAGAAAGGGGAAGCTGCATGGAAAAAACTTCGGTCCGGCAAACCTATTCGTACATCGCAAGGTCCAATCTGAAGCGTAACGTGCTGCCCCATCTGCTCATCGCCCTGCTCGTTCCGGCGCTCGCGCCTGCCCTGTTCGGCATTTCGTATCTGGACGCGGCGGCGGCCGCGATCCGGCTGGAGCGATTCATCGCGTTGATCGGCATCGTACTGCTTGTCCCGATTTTTGCACCGGAACAGGACAAGGACATCCGGGATCTGACGGAGACGAAGCCCGTCTCGCAAACCGGCATTTTACTCGTCCGGCTGTTGACCGCCGTCCTGCTCATGCTGGGGATCATCGCCGGCTTTGCTTGCGCCATGGCTTTAAGCGGCAGCGAGTTTCCTTTGGTCCGCTATGTTGCCGGCACGTTCTGCGGCGCGCTGTTTCTCGGGGCGCTTGGTCTGTTCGCTTATGGAATCAGCTATGTTCCCGTGATTGGCTATATGATTCCGCTTATTTTTTACGTTTTGAACACGGCGGGGGACAAATATGCCGGTAAACTGTATCTGTTCTCCATGTCCCAGGGCAGCTTCGGCCAAAAATACGCGCTATTCGGAGCGGCCGCTCTCCTCCTTGCGGCGACTTGTTTCATTAGAGCAGCCATCAGGCGGCTTAGGTAGCGGAAAATTTCTCGTTAAATGCTTTAATCCTGGGGCGGGCCGTAATATAATGGTATGCGATTCTTTATTGTTGACCCAAAGGAGAAATCTTCACGTGCAAATGAAATCGGAACTGTTTGTTTCAAATATAAATTTGGCTTCCTTCTCGACTTATGATATCGGCGGTGACGCCCGCTGGTTGGCCGCTCCGAAGACGGCCGAAGAAGTGCTGACCGCTTTAGAGCAAGCTTCGGCCAGCGGTTTGTTGCCGTTTTTGTTCGGCATGGGCTCCAATCTGCTCTTTCCGGACCAGCCAAGCAAAGAAATGTTATTTATTTCCCTGCGGGAGCAGGTGGATTTCCATATAAAAGGAGAACGGCTGTATGTTTCCGCCGGTACGCCGATGTCACTTTTGGCGTTGCTGGGATTGCACGCAGGGATTCCAGATTTCGAGTTTACTTTTTTGCTGCCCGGCACGCTGGGAGGCGGAATCTACATGAATGCCAAGTATTTTGACCGCCAGATCTGCGATGTCCTGGATACGGTATACTACATCGACCTGACGGCGATTGGCCGGGGAATTCAGGCGATTGCGGGGCAAGACTGCGAGTTTGCCTACAAAAAATCGATTTTTCAGCGTCATCCCTGGGTGATTGTCGGCGCCGATTTAATGACCTCCCGCCCGGTCGCCCCCGCCACTATCGCCGCTTGCCGCAAGCAACTGGCCGCACCGTCGCTGAGCATTTCAAGCCTGGCGGAATTCTCGGCTTATTTTATCCGGCAATTTGCACAGAAACCGAACCCTTCCGCCACGGCTTCAGCCGCGTTAAAAGGAATCATCGCGGATCGGACGGGAAAACATCACTTTTCTTTTCCATCCTGCGGTTCGGTCTTCAAAAACAATTACACCATCGGGCAGCCGATCGGCAAACTCGTGGAAAGTCTGGGCCTCAAAGGAACGGAACGCGGCAAAGCAATCATTTCCCCCACCCACGGCAACGTCATTCAAAACCGCGGAGGCGCGAAGGCACAGGATGTATTGGACCTGATAAAACTGGTGCAGGAGGAAATTTATAAACACTACGATTTTGTCCCCGAGCCGGAAGTGGTGATTGTATAGTCACGCACGCAGGTAAACTTTTCAAAAAGTAAACAGTAGTCCGAACTGGTGCTCCGCCGCTTTTTTATACAAAAGAATTAACTCGTCGTAAGCTTCAATCAACTCGGAAAAGCCGGACATATTCAAAGCTCCATCCGAAGACATCCCTTTTTCCGCAAAAGTGCTTCTGCATTCAATCAGGCCCTTGAGTAATGATGGAACATCATCCGCCTGAACAAATCCCATGCCCATGCCTCCCGGATCCAGTTGAAACGTTCCCGCCCCAACCGGGCGGCCAAGCAGAACGTACTCATGGTCGAAGCTTGCAGGAAGTTCTTTTAAGTTCTCCAGTAAATCGTCCCAGGCATACGCAAGTCCGTGGTCCTCTTCCGGGTCGTAAAAACAAGTCATCGAAAAGTCGGCGAGTTCCTGCACATTTCCGACCTCTAATTCATCTTCCCAATCATGATCCAGCAGTTCCCCCGTATATACCGAGCGAACCCGCCCCATGCGGTTCGTAATGAACTCGCGTAGTGGCTCGGGGTCGTTTTTTTCGCCGCAAGCGATGATGAGGCGGCAAAGCTCCTGCTCAAAACCTTTTGTATTAAATAGAAATGCTTTATGCTCCATGGTTTGACGCTCCTATCGGCACATGTTTTCTCGCTCTAAATCCAATACATCGCTGAAACCAGCCTGATCCAGCTTGTCCAGAAAATCATTGAACCCATAACGGTGTAAAAAGCTAACTTCCTCGTTGTAAAAAGGGGCGGCTACCAAAAATCGAATATTATTGCCCGGTGAAATCTGCAACTCAAAAAACGCTCTGCCTTCTTTCGCTTCCGGATTAATACACATAAAGCGTGCCTTTCGGCCATCTTCCATACCAACCGCAAGGACAGTGCCCATATTTAAGAACCTCCAGCATTTCCCTGAAAAATTTCGGACAGCCTTTGTAATCCTTAAATACTTCCTCTATGCCCGCATTAAGCATTAGCCAGCCTATAGTATCGCCGAACCCCTCTTTGATGTTCTGCTCTTCGATGGCTTCATACATTTCTGAAACTGCCGATGTATACTGAGCTGAATCTCTTACCGCAGCCACGACGGAGTTGAAGTCCCTCACACTGTAACCTAATTTCCAGACAAATTCGGCCAGGTTCTCCCGGCCGCTGGAGATTACATTCTCCCAGTCTTCCTTCTCATCCAACGCTTCCGCTTCTTCCCAGCTCTCTACAAACTGAACCAAACACAATAATTCAATGTTCGATCTTTTACCACAGTTCACAAACCAGGGGATATTCACAAAACGATTTAAATTTTCTTCGCGCACGACAACTTCTTTCATCTGGTTCTCTTCTCCTTAAAAGACTCAATCGTACAACCTAAACAGACTTTAGTTTTTCTGACAATTTGTCGATCAATATTTGGATAAACTCTTTATTCCGATCCTCATAATAATAGATACAGTTCAAAAGCTCTGCTCAAAATCTATTCAGACCTTCTGCCGTCCAAAACATATTCAAAATACTGAATATATCTTTCCTGGATAGGCGTCCATTCATCGTCCACGATTTCAACTTCCAGCAATTTGGATTTATGCTCCAATTTAGATATAAACAGGGCGCAGAAGTCGCCGCCGGTTGGATAATAGAATAGACCATAGCCTTTTGGCGAAATGAGCTTGTTGACTTCTTTGATCTTTTCAGGCACATATTCATACTCAAATTCCCCTAGTTGCTCAAGCTCCTCCTCGGAAGCCAATTCGAGGTCATGAGCGAATTCATAATCCAAAATATAGTTCACAATCTCTTGATTCTCTTCGCCTCGATGATCGAGATAGAGAAATCGCTTCGTAGCAAATCCGTAATCCACTAAATCCGAGTACTTGTCCAGTATCTCCGGGTTATTTAACAAGTCTTGATCTTCTTCGAAAATAAGGGGGATGAGCGCTTCTTCTGACATTTTGAAGTCCTCCTGGTGGGTTATGTAGGATGATTACTATAATTATCGAAACAGCTCCCCATGTTGGTTAGGGATATACTCGGGGTAATTCTTGCGGTAGAAATGATCGATCAGACGCAGCATCGGGTCCCACTCCGGGTAAGGTTCAGGGTTGCTGATCTCCATTTTGGCTTCCGGGTTGTTCATTAAAAAATCTTCAAAGTGCTCGGGAATCGGCAAGCCTTGCATTCTCCGCACATGGAGCAGGAACAAGATTTCATAGGGATAAAATCCGTATCGATAATCGCCAAACTCATGAAAATTCCCTATTTCAGAAGCCTGCACCGAATGGAATAATGACATGCTGCCGATCAATTGCACGATCTCCGTTGGGTCGGATGTCGACCATCGATCCAATACGTGCCGATACACCTCCAGGTCATCCGGTATCGAATCGTACGGCAGTCCGGCCTCCTTCAACTTTTGATTCACAACGGTATGTACGTGTTGATCGGTTCCTGCGACGGTCTTTTTTCTATATTGCAAATACAACTCCATCAAAAACCACACGTGTGTGTTCGGATCATCGGCGTCCAGAATGTTCCCGCCCAGACGGTTTACTATGAAATCAAAGAGTATACTTTCTTCTTTCTCCCACCCAAACATTGTAAAATGAATTAACGCGGCGATAACTTCTCTAAACGTATACTCCAGCATCATCTTTGGATACCGGACCTTATAAAGATCCTGGGCCATGCATTGATAGAAAACGACCATTTGCATGTGCTTTAAACCTTCCGGCCGCTTCCCGCCGGTAATCAATACATCGTTTTTCCATTGGGACAGGTAATAGGAAGCTATGGAGTCTAAATCGATCAGCAAAATATGATCCTTTTCTGTATGATTTGATTCAACTATTTCAATAACTTTATTTTTCTTCTGTTCATACCGCTTTTGGACATCTTCAAATTTAATCCCATTTACGAAGTTTTTACGGTATCTTTTGTACGCTATATTGAGTTTTTTCGGATTGAGCATTCGACTAGTCTCCTTCTTCCAACAAATCCATATCCTTGGCTCCTGCGTTTAGTTAACCTTTCTATAACCTGGCAATAAATTCTTTCCATCCATTACTTATGTTAAAATTAACGGTTCTCTTGTCATCTAAATTAAAACTTGGGGTGGCTAGGATTTCACTACTTTGGAGATGCTCCATAGCCTTGATCCACGAATCCAGGAGTTGGTCTGGGCTTGCCTCCCAAAGGTTATCAACGATATCGAACCGGGTCCCTCCCCAGTTTAGGTCTTTTACAACAACCGGGGTGCTGTTGATCACTTCTTTTCCGAATAAATCAACCATTTCATGATTACTCTTTCATGATTTAAAGAGACAGAAGGAAACATGGATATGATTAATACATCTGGCAGGTTGGTCTTTTTCATTTCACACTCTCCCCCTGTAGCTATTTATTTCTGCTTAGTTAACACATAGCTCTGGCTTATCATTTCGTGTACTTCTTCCTCCGGAACGGTACCGTCAAGAATGATGGAATTCCAATGGTCTTTATTCAGATGAAAAGCCGGGACTACCGAAGCGTATGCCTGGCGCCAGAATTCCAAGGCCCCCGGTTCACATTTTACATTGATCCAGATATGGCCTGCTTTTTCAAAGATCCACGCAAATACCTTATTGTTTTTCACATGCCGCATTACGGTCCAATTCTTATCACGAAAAGGAGTATCTTCATACGCATGGCCCAAACTCAAGCAATAGTTAATGGCTTCTTGTCTAGTTTTCATAGCTTGCCTCACCTCAGATTATACTTCTCTCTCTGGCCGGTTTCATAATCCTGTTTTATAGTCTTCTACCAGATGTGACCAATAACCCTCAACATCCCGCATAGCTACAGGGTCTATTTGCTCGTACATTTTACGCAGCTCACCCGCATATTTATAGGAAGTATATTGACCTTGCCGTCTCATGGTCATTAGCAATTCATGCCTAATTAAATGAAACAAGAAAAACGTTCTGAGGTTTTTATTAAGCGTATAGATTGAGGGTTGATGAAAAACGGAGTCTACGCAAACCTCGTCCCCGCCTTCTTTGACGTAAAGCCCATACTCCCCATATCCGTAATGACCGATTTGGATGTAGGCCACGCCTTCAATAAATGTTTTTTGAAAACGATCTTTTTCATAGAATTCAAAATCACCAAGTTGGCCCGGTACACTAATCCTGGTCATAACATCGGCATTATGCGGACTTACCCCGAGATGGAATAAATCATCGTAATCATACTTATATTCAGCAGTCTTCCCTACTTTCAATCCTTTGTCATCTTTTCAATCGCAAACTTACCGCTATGGGATCTCACTAGATACAGTTCATCAAATCCCTCATCGTATGAAGGTATCTGCAATTTTTTTAATGTGCTTCTGATCCCTATTTCCGCGACCTTTTCTTTCCCTTGCCTCTGTTCGTTTCGCTCATACGATAAATCATAATTGGGTTCAAAATAATAACCGACGATTTTAAATTTATGTTTTTTGGCTAATTCGATATATTTTTTTCGGTCCTCCAAGGTAGGATTTGTATTATCCACCACAAAGGGCAGGCTGGTGCGAAGGGAGGCTTCCAGAAAAACATTTTCCCGATGCCTGGACCTCAACATGTCGAGGTTTATTCTCATGTGGGTTTTAAAAAATTTTTCCTTGTAAAATGTTGATTTCCCGGAAGCCTGAATTCCGATGAAAATAACACATTCCATAATCATTCATCCTTCGATAAATACACGTATTGGTTTACGTACTCTCTATCCTGACTAAAAATCGGCGTATTGAGGTCAACATCCCATTTGCTGCGTATCGCTTCCCCTTTTTTATAGAACTGCTTGGTAATGCATGCCCCGCGTTTCTGCCAAACGGGCAAGTCGTTCCAATTGATGCCTTTCTCCAAGAACAGCTTATCCTGAAGTTTTCCCCCATCCAACCCCTGCAGCTTCTCGTGAGGAAAGTTGGCCTGAGCCACCATCGAAATACTGTTTTTAGTCGCGTCTTGTTGTCTCCAGAGAAAATAATTAGTGACTTCATCATGAGGAAGCACCCAGGCCCGGCTATCAAAAGTAGCCAGAGGTTTATCCGGATAGGCTTCTTTAATGACCTCATTGAACTTTGCGGTAGCCATTGAGGCCGAAACCGAAACCATCTTTTGCAGATTATTTTCAAACCAGGATTGCGTTGTCAGCTTATCATAATTGGTCAAAAGAATCGATATCTCGTCACTTTGATGATAAATCAACTTGCAGCCCATCATATTCTGGGCCAGGTACTTGCAGGTCTCCCAAAACGCTTGAATTAACGCTTCATCGAACGGTTTTTTCATATCCCGCGTAAAGGAGTGAAAATGAGAGCCATCGATTCGAAGGATCACGGGGAGCCGCTGAGGAAGCGTTTGTCTGAAAATATTCTCATACCCCTTCATCCGGTTGCCAAAGTCGTCTTTTTTCATTATTTGTTCTTTTGTCTCCTTCTTAATCATGCATCCAAGGCCCATTATAGATAATTATGGAAACCTCCTCAAATTGATTGGCACAGAAAAGGGAGTCGGCATGGAAAGGGCGCTAAAGATGCTTGATTTACCCTTGGATGGGACACATCATAGAGGAATCGATGACGCCAAGAATATTTCTAAGATCTTTCGTCAAAATATACGAGCATGAGCCTACGTAAATCCGTACCTATAAATTTGAGAATCCATGTTAACTTGTGACTTATGGTCACGGGTCAAGGAGCTGTTTTATGTTTAATCGAGAAATATTTGCGGAGCGTTTTAAAAATTTACGCCTTGTAAAGTCAATCTCACAGCAAGACATTGCCGCTTCCTTATGAGTTGACAGAACTATTGTAAGTCATTGGGAAAGAGGGACGCGAACTCCTAGTTTAGAAGTTGCTTGCGCTCTGGCTGATTATTTTGATGTAAGCCTTGATTACCTTGTAGGACGCTCTGATGACTCTACTCACCGTTAAAAGAAAAACACCGCAATAGGAGCATCTGGCTCGTAGTGTGGTGTTCAAAGAATTGCTCATGTTATGCAAAGTTAACCCTACGTAAATATCGTTGCAACAATCAGAATAAATCCTATCACTAGGCCGATCGGCCCCCAATAATGCATAGGGATAAAAAACAGACTATGCTGGAATCCCATTTGGTAGCGTTGCCCCGTTTCCATATCAACCAGCACTTTGCCCGCATCGGCGTTAAGCGCTTTTCCTATATACCAGACAATCACTCCCGACACGATGAACACAAAAGCCAGCGGCAGCCGGGCATCTATTATGTCATGAAAAAACTTCCTTTCTTAGAATCAACCCTTATTCAGGTCCAATAACAAACACATAATATTCCAAAATGGCCTCCTGCAGCTTCTTCTTATAGTCTTTGGGCGTGCCGTCTTTGTTGTGTTCATCGAACGTCCGCGATTGCTCGGCCCGCTGCAGCAAATCGGTGGCGGAGGCTTTCACCAGCATGGTTTTATGTTTCAGCATGTTTCCATACGAATTATAGGTCTCCAGCCCTTCTTGCTTTACCCGCTCCGGATCGTCAGCCAAGGCGATATACTGGGCTACTTCTTCTGTAAGCCGATCGTACAGAACCCGGTAGGATGCGGCATCGAGGCCGTTTAATGTCTCCGATGTCACGCCCTGCCTGATCAGTTCGTCTTCAATCGCTTCCGCTGCCATGATCGATGCAAGCGCACGGTACCGGATCATCTGATCGTTTGCCTTGAAATCGGCGAGATCTAGCTCTCGCTGCTCCAATAGCGACTGATGCAGATTAACCGTGAAGTCTTCCGCAAGCGGCTCCCATTCCTTCAGCAGAATCTGTAGCTGTTCATGCAGCGTTTTCCCCTTCGCAAAATTGTCATCGACGTAAAATTTGAACCTGTAATAGGTATCGATTTCGCCAAGCGTCTTGACCAGATCCTCCAGCTTCGGAGCAAGCTTCGTTACGGCGTCATCGACCTCAGGCAAGGCAGGCTGTTTAGCGGCCAATTCCGTATACTCCGCCAGTTTATAGGTCTCTTTAAGCTCCAGATTTACGCCCCACTCCAGATGAGCCTCTTTGCGCAGAGCGAATTTTTCCTTATGTCCGAACCGTTCTCCGTACCGCTCCAGAACATCGGCTATTTCGCCATGGATATAAATATCCAGGGCGCTATAGCCGGCATATTTCCGTGCCGCCGCTTCCGTTCCGGGATTTTCCTCCTGGGTGGAGGCAGCCGGCTTTGTTCCTTCCGGCCGGATGATCTTCACCAGCTCCAGCGGCGACTGGCAGGACGAGAGCAGTACAGCCAGAAGGCTTAAAGATACAACAACGTCCCACCTTGATCTCACGCTTTTCATCGAATTAATTCAAGCCCGCTAAACTGCTGGTGGTATTGTAGGCATCCACGAGGATTGAGACCTTGCGGTCAAACGTCGACAAAATCGCATTAGGCCCGCCTGTCGTCACTTTGCCTTCCGTGTCGCTGTTAATCTCCGGATCCTGTTCCTGCAAAATTCTGAGAATATCGGTTGCCGTTACTTTTACCCCTTCTATGCTTGTCGGGAATATTTCGAGATTTGACCATCCCTCTTTCTTCCGCCGCTCGGCATCCTTGGAATACTCAAAATAATGCTCGATATCCTCGGTCAGCAATTGATACAATTCCTCATATTCCTTAACATCGAAATCCAAAACGTTTTCGTCCCCGACTCCCTTATTGTAAAAAGCTTCCTGAATCTCCTGTGCCCGCAATACGATGCTCATCGCGTAGTAGCG
Source organism: Paenibacillus sp. FSL R5-0527 (assembly GCF_038008055.1). Classification (NCBI taxonomy): domain Bacteria; kingdom Bacillati; phylum Bacillota; class Bacilli; order Caryophanales; family Paenibacillaceae; genus Paenibacillus; species Paenibacillus sp. FSL R5-0527. The sequence continues at coordinate 6,677,845 of NZ_JBBOYI010000001.1, forward strand.
TATCAGCATATCTTCATCCTTCAGCTTCTCCGCATCCGCATACTTGCGCTCATTCGTGATCTCCGCAAATGCTTCGTTGAATTGCTGCCCCACCTCTATGTACTTCTCAAACAAAGAAATAAAACGCGTATGTAGTTCGCGGCCTTGTTTAAAGTCGTCATCGACATAGGTTTTCGCCGTGTAGTAGTTTTGAATGTCATTATTCGTTTTCATCAAATCTATGATAATCGGCATTAACTCTTTTACTTTCTCATCCGTTGCACCATAAGACGGTTCGGCGGAGGCAAAATCCAATGTTTTACCGGCACTCTCGATCACGGTCGGAATAAACGGCGTTGTGCTGTACCCGTCAAACCTGTCATCGATGTAAATTTCCTTCTCCGGACCGAACTCCTCCACATACCTGGTGAAAACAAGGTCATACATCCCACCGTTAATCTGATTGCTAAGGTCAATGTAATCGTTATACTTAAGCGTATCCTTCACCTCGTCTCCACCGGCCGCCCCCGTAAGTTTCCCTGCTGCCGGCAGGCTGCATGCCGTTGCCGCTATCGTGATCAACATCATACACAAAAACAAATTTACAACTTTCTTCACTACGTTCTCTCCCTTTTTTGTCGTAATCTCGAGTCTCCCCGCACCTTTATCTATATCGGCTGGAAGCGGCGGATTTGAATAGGGGATGGGAAAATCATGAACGCGGACAAAAACAAAAAACATCTGTAAATCCCGCACTGTTATAAGAAATAACAACAGGATATGACAGATGTTTCTCCTAAGCCTTCGGTCCGCTTGGCCCGGTGGTTGGCGATCCTATCTCTATTTCGTATGGAGCTCCAGGACTACTTTCCGAACTTGGTTAGGATGGGTTTCGATGAGCTCGATCGCTGCACGGAAATCCTCCAACGCAAAACGATGCGTGACAAAAGAATTCACCGCGATCCTTCCGCTGTTAAACCATTCTATCACTTCAGGAAACTTGCCCGATTGCAAACGGGAGCCCGCGATGGTTACTTCTTTCTTAGTAATGGGCAGCTGCGGTATTTGCGAAGGGGTCTCGCCAAAGCCGAGAACGACAACCCGTCCGGCCACTGAGGTCATTTCCACCGCCTGTTCGAAGGTTTTTTCCGTACAAACCGCATCAATCGTTACGTTCGGACCTAATCCGCCCGTTATGCGCTTAATCTCGTCGGCCACATTATCGGTAAGCGGATTCAAAGTATAGTCGGCGCCAACTTCCTTAGCATATGCCAGCTTCTCATCGCTTAAGTCGGAAATCATGCACACCGCGCCTTTGAGTTTGGCGACCTGCAGCGCACACAAACCGATCGGACCCGCTCCCATAATAAAAACAAAATCTCCGGCCCGGACATCGCCACGCCAGTTCGCTTGGGCGCCGATCGTGAACGGTTCGACCAAAACCGCCTCCTCCCATGCCAAACGATGGTCCACTTTATGCACTAAATGCTCGGGAAGAACGATATAATCCTGGAAAGAGCCGTCCTTGTGAACTCCGTACACCTGCAGCTTGGCGCACACATTTTTACGGCCGGCTTTACAGGCATAACATTGTCCGCAGGTTTCGATCGGCTCCATCACCACCTTATCTCCAGGCGACAGCCGGCTGACATCCGCGCCGATTTCTACGATTTCCCCTGCCATCTCGTGGCCGATAACGCGCGGGTAAGTGGCTACCGGCGAAGTCCCATGATAAATGTGCATGTCGGAGCCGCATATGCCTACCATGCGAACCTTAATCAGCACCTCGTTACCGTGAATAATCCGCGGCATTTCTTTTTCGATCAGTCTCATTTTCCCCGGTTCCACAACTTGTATCGCTTTCAATCCACTCACTCCGTTCCCTTATAATTTAGGTTTATTTAAGCAATCGTCCGTTCCGTGGCAAGCTTCACTTTTTTATCCTTAATGGGCTTTACGAAAAAAGCGACACACAACGCCCCGATCACCGCCAGCCCGCCTGCCAGAATGAAAGCGCTTGTAAAATGACCTGTCGTTTGCACGAGCATTCCGGTAGCCGTCGGGCCGATGATGCCGGATGTATTCGCAAGAAAATGCATGAAGCCGCCGACGCCGCCCACCCGCTCTTTTTCAACCGTATCTTGAATAATCGCCCAGTACGTAATCGCTGTAAGATACAGGAAGAATACCGCCGCTGCCATCAATGAAACTGCGGCAGCCGTGGTGTTGACCAGACCGGCAAAGCCGATACTGACCGCCGCGCCAAGCAAACATGTGACCAATACGACTTTGCGGGAGAACATGGCATTGCCTGTCTTTTTGTAAAGAAAATCGATAATGAAGCCGCCCAAAGCAAAGCCGAGAAACCCAACCGTCCACGGAATCATCGTGGCAAAGCTCATCTCTTTGATGTCCAGGCCCCTGGCCTGAATCAAATAACTCGGGAACCAGGTTAGGAAGAAAAACAAGATATAGTTGTAGGCAAAAAACGCTACCGACGTAAACAAAACCGTCGGATGTTTCAAATAAAAAGAGAGCGGGGTTTTGGTTTTGCCGGCCGGAGCAGGCTGTACCTCTTTTTCATCATCAGCTTCATCGTCTTCAACGTCCTTCGGAGCATCCTTCACGCATTTGAGCCAGAACGCCGTCCAAATCAGACCTATAATCGTAATCAGGACAAAGGATACTTTCCAGCCCCAAGTCAAAGCAATAATCCCGACGATAGGACCCGAAATGGCTCCGCCAAGCGAGGTTCCGGCCATGGAGATCGATAAAGCTCTGGCCCGGTATTTCTTCGGAAACCAGTTATTGACCATTTTGCTTTGCGAGGAGGAGAGCGGACCTTCCCCCATCCCAAACAATACGCGCGCAATAAACAAAGAGACAAAGTTGAAGGTAGCGGCGGTTAAACCGGCAAAAAGCGACCAGAATGTCATGGAATAACCGAGCACCTTTTTCGGGCCGAACTTGTCGGACAAGAAACCGCCTATAAAGTTAAAGAGAGCGTAACCAATAAAGAAGCTGCTAAATAATAGGCCCATTTGAGCCGCATTGAGCTGAAAATTTTTCTGAATAAATGGAGCTGCGACGGAGAAAGCCGAGCGATCCAAGTAATTAATAACTCCCGCCAAAAACAGCAAAACCAGAACGATGCCACGCCCTTTAGAAAACATGAGCTGTCGACTCCTTTCAATGATGGAATTTTGTCGCCACTCGCTTATTAAACGCCCGAGCAAACCATAAATCCGCCGTCAATATGTACGGCCAGCCATGGGGTGAGATTGCCGATCGCCGCCTTCGCCGCACAAATTGCTTTTTCCAATTAACATAAAGCGCTTTCTTATAACTGCTTCATCTGTACAGATTTCTTAAGGCCAGCCTTAAGTGAAATACTAGCATACATTATGCTAGTATACAAGTTGAAGTTTGTGATCATTTTGTCACTCCCCGAAAAATAGTTCTTTTGCCCCCCCTACTCCTATTTTCTTCTAAAATTTAACTGTTAGTGGAATTATTGAAACGCTATAATGCTAATGATCATTTGCGTGGATTTAGAGAAAAAAAAGGAGAGAAAAAGATGTTGAAAAAATGGCGATTATTTTTGATGATTGGCATTCTCATGGCGGTCTCTGCGGGCTGGAATAACGGAGTATCTTATGCGGCTGCAGAATACGCTTGGGATAAGTATAAGGGCACGGAAGTCAGGACCTATAGACTCACCGCAGTACCCGGAAGAGCAGGATCTATGGATCAGAAAACGTTTTTTGCCGCGATCAGCGAAACCCCAAATGTATACGGAGGGTACACCGGCTATAGAACAGGGAAAACAACTGGGGTTGCAACCGTGAGTGTAACGGACGGGGTTTATAAATATACGGTTGTTGATTTTATTCGCGATGTGGAGCCGGAAATTGTAGAATACGTCAATCCAAGGGGCGGGATCCCCCACCGCTGGAACGGAACCGATGATATTCGCATTTTCATGAGAGGGTCGGAAGCGGCTGCTTTGGCAGAGCTGTTTTATGAGGGGACACCAAGTGAAGGACGATATCAGTTTAATGCTGACGATGTTTATTTGGTTACGTTCTGGTCCAGTACGGTAAGGCCGATCAGTGGAATGTCCGCTGAAGCGTTCATCGAGGAAGGAGAACCTGCGTTTATAAATCGAGAGCTTGTAGGTCAAGTAACAAGCGAAGATCCTGCGGCTTATCCGCAAGATGGAATTTCAAACGGCTATTATTACGTTTATAAGGGTTCTCAAACACTCAATTACCAATGAAAACCATTGTTAAGTGATAGGGAATTATGGCTTTAAAAGGTATGTTTCTAAAACCACTTTTTTTACTGGTTTTATTCACTCCCAGGGAGATTCTTCCGATAATCCAAGTATATACAGTTTGGTGTTTTTTGTAATGGAAATGAAAACTCGTTTGAAAAAAAGTGCTAATTTTCACAATTGACATGGGGGTGCAGCCGAAGAGTAATTCGGTATTGTCTCGTAGAGGAGGTGCAATGATCTGAAATAATGAAGTGTGAAAAAAAATCAAACCGAATTAGGCGTTACCTGGCTGGTCTACTGGCGGTGTGGCTGTTCTGTATGCATAGTGTTCCCGCTTTTGCGGACAGAACCTTTAACGATATTGAACATTCCTATGCGGCTGATGCGATCGAGGCCATGGCTGCCAAAGGTTACGTTACCGGTTATAAGGATGGGAGCTTTCGGCCTTTGCAATTGATTTCGCGGCAGGAATGGGCAAGCATTTTCGCTAAAACCTTAAAGCGAATACCGAATAACAAAGAGCTAGCTTCTTTTCGCGATGTGTCCCCATGGGCTCTCCCTTATGTGCGGGTTTTGCAGGAAGAGAGCATCACTAAAGGAATCGGCGGCCAATTATTCGGCGCCAAGCGCAATCTGACTCGCCAGGATATGGCCGTATGGTACGCCAGGTATTTCGGGGTTTCTGAAGATATCTCATCCCCCGTTATATCCAGCTTTGTGGACCGGTCCGATATATCGGACTATGCGCAAACGAGCGTGTGGCTGATGGAGCAATTAGAGCTGATAGAGGGAGATACGAATCATTATTTCCATCCCAAACATTTTGTGACACGGCAGGACGCTACGCTGGTTGCTTATCGGGTATGGCTCGGCGGTGACGATCTGAGAGATCGCGCCAAGCGTTTACTGGATTTATCGGGAAATGAAGCTGCAATGGCGAATCAGCCGGCCAGCCCGCCAGAACCGAATAAGGCAGCGGTCGATCTGGCGCCGGAAATTAGCGGCCGGCGTGCGAATCCGCAAATCGCGGAGCCCAGAAGCCACAGTCCTAGACCGGATCCTCCAGCAGGCCCGGTAACGCCAACAGAGCCAGTAACACCAACAGAACCGGTAACGCCAACAGATCCGGTAACGCCAACAGAACCGAAGCCGGAACAGCCGATGTTACCACCAGGTTCTGATCCCAAACCACCAGTAACACCGCCTGTGACACCACCAACAACTCCGCCAAAACCACCGGTGCTTCCAGTAGGTGACCCTCCTGTGGATTTTGTGGCGGATGAGGTCGTCATCAAGGCGCCGGAGCTGGTAAATCAACCGGAAACGTATCCTTCGTATCAGCTGTCCTTTCAGCTCTACAAGGAGGGGCGGCCGGTAAGCATTCCCGCGGCCAGCGTCACAAATGTTACTTATGCATTTAGCGATGAATTAGGGGTTTTTGATGAACAAGGGAAAATCGCCCATGCCGAGCTTATTCCGGCGGCTGACAGCTTCATTCCTGTAGGGATAAAAATCATCGTTGCCAAGCCCTATCAGGTACTTACAGCACAGACCAAAGTGATCGTAAAAGGAAAAACTCCTCCAGTAGAGGACCCGAGTGTAATCAAGTCCGTATACTTGGCCACGTATACCATTCCGCAGTCCCCTACTCTAGACCCTGCAGCCTGGAGTATGCCCTATGTATTTCAGAATGCTAAGGGAGAGGTTATACCAGCAAGTCAGTTACCGTCGGACTTGAAGCTTCGGATTGAGGATTCCAGGGGAATATTTGACGAGGATGGGCACATCGCCAACCTGCATCTGATTCCTGCAGTGAACTCCGTCATTCCGTTCAAGATCGAAGTTGAATCGCCATCCCAGGGAATTCACTTCATATCCGATGCCGAATTAACGGTAGTACCCGGAGAACGCCAAAAGCAATATTTTGCTGTCTCGCTAATGCTGCAGGGACAAGATCCGGGCAGTACGACCACGGTAGAGCAAATCGAGCAGGCTCGTCAATTGCTGATGGACCGCTTTGGCCCTAACATAAAAGTAACTTGGGCTATGGAAAATCGATTTGTTTTTGTGGAAACGAATCGTCCGCAGCTTAAAAAGGTGTTGGAATACGTCGATCAGTATGGTGATGAAGTCGGTATTTTGGACGGGTATCCGAATAACCTGTATGAGCTCCCTTTTTGGGAATTGCGGATGAACGAGTGGTTGTATATGTATCGTTATAATGCGCTCAATGAGCTGCACCAATCCGGTACGTTGGGGTCGCCTTCGGTGTTTGAAAGCATGGATACGGACCAATATCGGAAGTATCTGCCTAAATCATTGACCAGCTTTACGGTGAATCCCGAGCAAACCCAATGGCTTAAAGATCACTTTAAGATCACTTCCGCGATGGGGTGGTCGGCTACACAATATAATGTGAACGGCATGTATGGTGAGGGTTCACCTTTGATGCCTTACTGGTCCAATAAGGACAATCCGATGGTCCCCGCGCAGGGATTTACAGATAATAGCGGTACCGTATTCATGAACTCGATTACGATTGATCCGATTGGATCACGCTATACCCAAGATTCCTCACGCTGGACGCTCCATCCGGGCGACCCCTATGTGAATGAAACGGATGCGGCACCACAACTGTATATAGCACAACAATATTTGGACAATCCGTTTCAACGTATAAATACGGTAAACTACATGTCCATTATTTTGGACATCAACTGGCTTGCCAGCAACCATAACATGTCGCAAATCTGGGAGAACTTTGTGAATCACTTCCCTGCCCACCGCGAGGTTGAGATTGTAGGCGTGGACGGACTGAAACAGATTTATGAATCATCAGCCGGATCGAATAATGATCATGCGGAATTTACGCTCATGTTCAGAGGCTCCGGCATTAAGACGGCTATGGACTCCAATAATTCACCGGCCAATCTGCGCTATTTGTGGACGGAAAACGCCTCACAGCGGATTATTTTATCCAAGGAAGATGGAGACGAAGCATGGTCTATTATTGATTTCACCGACTATACCCGCGTTCCGGTTCCAAAGACACCCTACAACTTGAATAAGGACACGGATGTAAGCTACGTCACCGGAAGGAACTTCAAGCTAAATCCTACGGCTCCGTTAACAGCAGAGGAAATTCAACGCATAAAGGATCGTTTGAAGGAGATTTACTTCGCGGAAGAAGTGAATTATCAGTGAGAGTCTGAAGCGGAAGATGCTTTGGAACCTGAGGTTAAAGAAAAAGAACCGAGCGCCTATCGCTTTCGGTTCTTTTTTTCATTCTACGCTTTGAAAATAATGCGAGTACTTCTTAACCAAATCCGGTGTGCAATATTCAAGCGACGTAATGTGCTCTCTGAGCAGTCGTTCCGTTTTCTCTTCATCATTAACGGTTATGGCTTCGAATATAGCCTCGTGTTCACTCACAAGCTGATTCATATGCTTCGTTTCCAACAGCTCTAAATACCGCATGCGGTTTAAATGGCCGCGCATTTGATTGATGATCGATATCAACGTGGAATTTCCCGTAAGCTCCAATACCGCACTGTGGAAGCTCTCATCAAGCTCAAGGAACCTATCGAAGTTTTGTTCATCAATGATTTTTCGATGCTCTTCCAAAATCCCCTTGATCTGCTGATACCCCTTCTCGAAGGCAGCATCGTTTGCGTTCCACTTCTTGGCCGCTTCTTTAAAAGCGCTCACCTCAAGACTTACGCGTACAAAGCGAGCCTCCTCAATCTTCTTCTTGGACATATATGCGATTCGGGCGCCGCGCTGCGGCAGGATCTCGATTAACTCTTCTGTCATCAAACGGCGGAAAGCCTCCCTGATCGGTGTCCGGCTTACTCCCAATGTGCTGCCTAACTCCGATTCAAATACGAGCTGCCCGGGTTCCAACTGCAGCGTAACAATGGCCCCCCGGATAACCTGATAAGCATGATCGGACAGGGTGTTCCTGTTTTTGGAAATGTTCGGTAAATTCATATTCTCACCTTACCTAATGTACTGCGATAAGATTATTATACTAGTATGCAAGCCTTGGAATCAAACTTTAATATTACGGTAACATTGAATACTTGGTAAAGAACCGAACATAAATAGCCTAAACCAATTTTGCCTCATAGCTAAAAAAGCTTGCTCCCACCATAAAAGTAGAAACAAGCTTTTAGAAGTGCCAAGTGTTACCGCAAATTACCTTAAACCATAAATAAGTTCTTCCTTAGCCGCGTATATTTCCATCATCATTAACGCCCCAAGCTGAAACCCGTTTACGAAAGAAGATGTAGCCTGCATCGACTCGGTCTGTCTGTACAAATCGAGCAGCGTTTCAAGCTGGTTGAAATTATCGGCAGACAGCTTCCCTTTCCACATTCCTTTGGCTTCGGATATCTCTCTTCTTATTCTACGGAACTCGGGATCTCTCGGGACGATCTTCTCTTCCGGGCGAAATTCACCACAATATAATGCTTCCAGCATGCTTTTCATTTCCATCTTCCTTTCAGGGGGATTTTGGTGTTACTTGAAGGAGAGAATTACGCAATAAGTAGTTGATTTATTATGTAGTGTAACGGTGTTCCGTATCGTATTTTTATTGTATCACGGTACGCCGTTACACTCAAGAGGATTTTCATGATATCATGAAGAAAGTATTAATACTTGAAACGAAAAAACGTTATGGGGGAAATTATTCAATGCCAATACGGCTTCGTTTAAAAGAAATCTTAGAAGAACGGGGAATGAGTCAGCGAGAACTCGCCCGCAGAATGAATATCCGACCAAGTACGATTAGTCATCTTTGCTCCGATAAAGTCAATGCTGCCTATTTTGACACTCTGGAACAGATTTGCAAAACACTCAACATCAGCTTACACGAACTTCTTGTAATGGAAGACGACTAAACAAATATAGCTATAGGCTAACGTAAGCATAAAGGTAACGGGAGCGTCAGTCCAATTAGCAAAATTTCCAAAAAGGAACTCCTATATTATTAAGTAAGTTAAGCGATAATCCTTAGTTATAGCAAAAAAGGCTTATTCCTACTCACAAGTTGGAATAAGCCCTAATCTACACAAAACCGTTAATAGATACTCTGCGATTACATCCACTATTAGCTAAGGATTATTACGCATGACAACTCGCTTACGGGGCTGCGCCTTACTTATCGTCAAGTGCTACTTTTGGTTTAGAGCCAGTAAATTTCACACAATTTTTTTACTGCACCACTCATGGTTATATGGCATGTGACTTAGTTTAAGTATATCATCAGCAGTATAATACCAATCATCATCATCAAACCATAAATAATCCTCACTGTTTTCCTTAAAGTACTCTATTACAAAACTATAAATAAATTCGTACTCATGATTTATATTTTCTATATCTATAGCCCAAAAGTAGTATTTATTTTGTGTCAACCATGTAAAACTATCGTATGAGTCTTCTTCAATGTTATTTGCATTAAATGTAAAATACTTGAGACTATCTTTATTTTCAGTATTTTGAAACGTAACTTCATCGACTTCTGATAACGTTTCCTCTGCAGATAAAAAATTACCGTTACTATATTTAAACTTTAATAAAAAACAAAACATACCTGCTCTTCTTGCTGCTTGCTTAGAAGCCTCCACTGCTTGTTCGGGTGAATAGTTTTCTATATTTTTTAGAATAATTACAGAACTCACTTACTCAATACCTCCCATAATTCGCTTGATGTACTTATTATTTTGATTCCCTTATCCTCTAGCATCTTAACTAGGTCTGCTTGCGTTTTATTTTTTACTGTAACATCTTCAATATAAACAATAACTTCCCTGTTATCATAATTAAAGTTTTTCATTTAATAGATTAGTCAACTTATCAATTTGCTTTTTACTTAATGCACCTAGAGACTTTTTAACCTCAATAATGTGAGAATCCGTTAGAACATCTATATCTCCTGCTATTGTACCATCTTGCACTTTTAACTGTATGCCAGTACCCTGCAAACGACCAATTTTTTTTACATCGACTGCTACTTCCCCTATGTCATTACCGAATTCATTCGTATATATCATTTTTTTCCTTCGGTTCTTATCTTACTTTTCCCATCCCCCCACCGTTTGTTATCGAGCCAACATATTTTCGTTATAGGCAATCTCCTCCTTCAACACAGAAGCTTCAATTTCAAGTTCATTCATGTTGCGAATCGCTTCCAGCCTAGCATGATCATATTGCTGGTCTGCTAACGAGGTCAGCCGTTCTACTTGGTCAAGCAACTGATTTACTTTTGTCATCACTTGTGCATCGGTTCGTCCTGACTATTTCAGCTTGTCCGCTTGGTTTCTTAACTCTCTGGTTTGCTGGTAATGCTCCGCGATTTGTACTCTAATTGCTCCATACTCTGCTTGAGCCTGTGCAATTAATCCTGTTTCCTCTGCTACTGCCTGTACTTCTTTTACCATTCGTTTTGTCCTCCTTTGATTTTGGGCATGCAAAAAAAGCTCATTCCTACTCTTAATTCAAGTGGGAAAGAGCTTTGAAAGTTTATCAAGTGTTTGTTAATTGTTTAGTGTTTGGTTTGTTGTTTGTATTGTATGGGTTGCTGTTGGAGTTGTAAACCCTAATTGTTGAAAAATCCCTGACTGTATTAATCCTCGTAATCATCTTCAATTCTAGGTATAAATGGAGACAAGAAGGGATCATTACGCTCCATTACTTCTCCTCGAATTAATGTGTATACCTTGAACTCATTGAAAAAATCCTCGTCATCACTATCTCTTACGTATAAAAGTCCATAGGAGCCTGGCGCCAATATTCCCACCTGTCTTAATACGTTAATTGGATTATGTTTTCCCGCAGGCCTATGATTATTAAGACCTGCAATCCAAACTTGAAAATCACCATTTACCGCTCTTAAATCCAAAACACCAGAAGTCCATTCTAACTCATCGAAATACTTCCGAATCTCTTGAATAATTAACGAGTACTTTTGATCATCATCCTCAAATGAAGAGCTCTCTCTGATAGTTACCCATCCGTGATATTCATACATTTCTATCCGTCCTCTCATGGTTTTAAGGGTTTGGTATCAATAATTATCTCCACTCCGTATCTTTCAGCATACTCTTTGAGTTGCCGAAGTACTCTATCATCGGGTACACCTTCAAAATGAAAATAAGCTTTCCTGTCTGTCTCAATAGCCGCTTCTATCGTAGCTTTTGCCTGTTTTCTGAACTGCTTATCTAAACTTTTCAGTGGCGGCTTGGTTTGTGCAATATACTGATTGCTAACTGTATCAAATTCTCGTCCATTAGGATCATTACTAAATTTCACCCTGGATTCTCCACCTAATCTTTGGGCTAACAAGTCCGCAGCTTCATCTTCCTTGGGGACCTTTATCAATTCACCTGAATACTGTCCATTAGCTTTTGGCGTCCCCTCAGAAAGAGATCTAGGTGCCCTCCCACCGCCACTCTTACTAAACTGAATAAACGGCTCGTCCGCAACACGATCAAGACGGAATCTACCAAATCCCCTACCCACTGAACCATATCCGGTATTCAAAGCTGGTGCTTCTTTCCATCTTACCCTATAATTCCGTGGATTCAGATTAATATTAGCATCTTTCATTGTATTCTTGAAGTTTGCGTATTTATTACCTGCGGTTTCTTTAAGGGCCGCTAGTCTTTGGCTATCCTTAAATTGATCGGCGGCTTTTAAGTTATTGGGTTTGAACAAGATGGATAATCCAACTACACTTACCGCGATATCTGCCGTATTCACTGCTTCCTGATCCAGCCCGAATACTTTCGGACTGCTATAGTTGTTCCCTGCGTTCAGATCACGTAGTTTATCTGAACTTATTTTAATCTGCATGGCACCCACTGCGATTTCTGCGGCTCCAATGGCTGCTATATACAAGGAACTTCCCATCGTTGGGAGCGCCAACACAATGGCGACAACACCGAATAATATGCCGAGCACTGCGGCTTGTTTCTGGGGAACAGTAACCGTATTTAGAAAGTTCAATCGCGAGAGATAGGTAACCGTTTCATCCCTTTTGCTGAAATAATCCGGTTTCTTGGGAATGACGTTCTCCAGCCAAAAATCGCTATTTTCCAAGCCTTGGCCTAGCGCATTCATTGCTTGGGCGAGCGGGGAAAACTTAAGAACAGAGAGAAATGTCAAGTTGGCTAGAAAAACAGGGCTTACACCGAACACAATCAGTCATCCGATAGGTTTCGTTAAGTACCCTTGACACAATATGTAGGACGGTAAGGATAATCTGGCCAGAATGAAGAAGGAAACCATTCGCCTGTCGTACCATTAAACCCTACTGTCCACGAAGGGGCGAGAGTCAGGAAGGGTTGAATATAACAAGGATGCCGATTTCGTCGTTTGTCCGGCCGGAGAGCGAAGTAAACGCAAGGCGATTCAAGGTAGCAAAACCAGCGGAGAGAGCCGTTCGCTCGTCTTTTACTTTGACGTCGAGAAATGAAAAACCTGTCCGTTGCGTGAAGGATGCTACAAGCCGGGCGCCAAGAGCAAGACTTACTCGATTCGAATCATGGCTGAACACTATAAGGAACAGTTCGAGTTCGAATTCAGTGATACATTCAAGGAACGAATCAAGCGAAGACCGATCATTGAACACAAGAAAGCGGAAATGAAGAGATTCCACGGTATGGATACAGCCAGCTACCATGGTCTCTTCCGCATGTGAGTACAAGCCTACCTCACCGCGTTTGATGTAAACGTAAAACGGATGGTGAAGTTAAAAGAGCAAAAGCAGCCCATATCCTCGGGTGAGGATGAAGCTGCTTTTTCCATAGCATCGTATCTTTTTTCAGTTTTGAGCCCTAACTACCATTTAAGCGAGGCTTTTGCAGGGCTCTCACTTTTGAGCGGCTTTTTATTTTATTTAATGGACGTGAACCTTAAAAAATCAAGAATGTGTGTTCGGGCAAGCTGTACAATTACAGAATAAAAATAACAGCGCTAGTTGTAACAAAAGAAGGTTAATTATGGTGGTATCTAACCATAATCTACTCTTCAACGTTATACTATTATGATACAAATTCATGCATTATCTTGCACTCAGTATTCAATCAACTTAAGTTAGATATAAGAGACTGCTTTTATTACCCCCATTTCTTTTTCCCATTCACTAAAAAAGACTTTTTCATTATTTATAGAAATTTCATCTTCAGAATATGCCTGCAATAATAAAGAACTATTATCATAATTAATAACTCAACTGTATCTTCTTGAAATCCATACTTTTCTAATTCTTTTTTCTCATATTTTAAAAATTTATGATTCCAATATTCCTTAATCTCTTCCAAACCAAACTCCTCCTACTGTTTCCTAAATCATGGGCTAATCACACTAGCTCTTCCTTTCTAAACCCAAATAAGAAAGGCTCATTCCTACTCACAGAGTTGGAACAAACCTTGAATGATTAAACCATTGATATGACCACAATTCACTAATCTTTTAATTTTTCTGTTAATCTATCAATTAATATCTGTATAAATTCTTTATTTCTAGCCTCATCATAGTAAATTCCTGTTGTTTCAATATTTATTTTCCTTAAATATTCCCAATCATCCATTTTTTTTATAAAATTTACTTCTTCCAATAATTTCTCCACTTCTTCTTTACTTTCAAGTTCAAAAAAATCATTAATGGTCATTTCAAGATCAGCCCATCTGTAACTCATATTAAAATAAGCATCAATAAAGTATTTATAAGTTTCCAAACTCACGTGCTCGTTCATTATTTTCTCCTTTACTGTAATTACTCAAGTACCTACTTCAATGTATATAGAAATAGGATATTGCACAAGATATTGTGTTCCATCAAGAAGTATTTGACATCCAATTAGAGATATAAAATCCAATATTAACCTTATCAACATTATATCTTTATCTATATGCAATATATCTTGATTGATCAATATCAGAGTTGCGCCTAAGTAGTTATCCTTTACTGTATTTTGGGGAATGCGGTGTTAATTCTAAATCCAATTTTTTGTGTTGTATCTTTTAGTAAGTATATAGTAGACACTTTTAATCCCTTTACTCTAGTTATTGATGATGGCTTAACTCCAAATCCCAACTCATATCCATGGAACTGCTCAAGTTTCAAATTCGCTGGTTTCTCTTTTTCAAGCCACTCTTTAATTTTTTTTGCGTTACTTGGGTTTGATAACGACTCTCTTATTGCTTTCATAGCTGTAGCCTCATCAAAAAATGTAGAACAAGCCTTAGAATCATCAGCAGCAATTTTTTTTATTTCCTCAAAAGATTTACCTATATGATGATCATAAGCGTGACCAGTTTTAGAAAGCAACATATTCTTTATATCTTGATCAGATAACTTACTTGCATCTTCAATAATATCATCAACAGTTCTACCCGTCCCCCCACCGCCACTCTTACTAAACTGAATAAACGGCTCGTCCGCAACACGATCAAGACGGAATCTACCAAATCCCCTACCCACTGAACCATATCCGGTATTCAACGCTGGTGCTTTTTCCCATTCCAGATTATAATTCCGCGGATTCAGATTAATATTAGCATCTTTCATTGTATTCTTGAAGTTTGCGTATTTATTACCTGCGGTTTCTTTAAGGGCCGCTAGTCTTTGGCTATCCTTAAATGTATCGGCGGCTTTCAAGTTGGGTTTGAACAAGACGGATAAGCCAACTAAACTTACCACGATATCTGCCGTATTCACTGCTTCCTGATCCAGCCCGAATACTTTCGGACTGCTATAGTTGTTCCCTGCGTTCAGATCACGTAGTTTATCTGAACTTATTTTAATCTGCATGGCACCCACTGCGATTTCTGCGGCTCCAATGGCTGCTATATACAAGGAACTCCCCATCGTTGGGAGCGCCAACACGATGGCGACAACACCGAATAATATGCCGAGCGCTGCGGCTTGTTTCTGGGGAACAGTAACCGTATTTAGAAAGTTCAGTCGCGAGAGGTAGGTAACCGTTTCATCCCTTTTGCTGAAATAATCCGGTTTCTTGGGAATGACGTTCTCCAGCCAGAAATCGCTATTTTCCAAGCCTTGGCCTAGCGCATTCATTGCTTGGGCGAGCGGGGTCAATTTTTCTGCTGTCTCCCCGTTCATTTTTTTGCGCATTTCGTCCTTCAGCGCTTCATATTCTGGTGATTGTTCCTCCTCGACCACCTTGGTAACATCCAATATTCCCGGAAATTGTTGCTTTGGCGGAGCTTTCTCCGCCAGCATAAAGGATGGCGGCCCTTCTGCTTCTTTTTTCAGATCATATTGAACCCGCTTCATCATGTTGTAGTTTTTATAGGCAGCCTCGTATTCCTGGTGAGCCTGCTTTATCTCATCATTTGTTCTCTCTTCCCCTTTGCCGTCTGTTGCCGGCGGGCGATTTGTTTTTAGATAATATGACTGGGCCTCGGCTTCCTTTAGACCTTTCAGGGCATTACGCACGGTGTTCTTTGAATCGGGATCGCTTTGTATCTTTTCAGTTAATTTCTTTCTTACAGTTTCTCGCGACAAGTCTACTTTTTTAGTTTCCTTACCAAAATTCTTATAGGCATCATAATCATCATATACGATTTCGTTATTCGTTAATGCTTCTCCGTAGGCTTCGAGCATAGCCCCATTCTCTAACAAATATTCAATATAAGTCTCCTCGAGTTCTTCATCCGTCAGCATGTCCAAGATGTTCATGTCAACCTTCTCGAAGTTCACCTTTTTGTTTTGAATGAGCACCCGGTTGCCCGCGATTTCAACGAATTGCTCCTTATTCGTCATGTGCGTAATGACACTCTTGGCCTTCATCCGAATCGATTCCAATTTGGACGCCGATTCCGTCTTGGTCAGCTCAACGGTATTGACCGCGATCAGCACAATGTTCTCTTCCGCAGATAAACGAATATTTTCACCATCTAATTTGAGGCTTACCGTATTTTTCTCAAACAGCACCCCGTCATCGCCCAGTTCCATCTTGGCATCCCCGGGCATATGAAAGACTTTGGTCGTCGGTTTCTGGAAAACCGTTCGCGTCTTCATTTCCTCGCTGCCGCCACGAACCGAGTTAATGGCTATCGCTTGTTTCTCAATGCCGCTTGGGAAATAAACCTTAATCCTCGCCCCTTCATCCGGCAGGCAATGAAAGATGTTATTCCCTTCCGGCGAATACGGGAACCACCAGTTCCCCGATTCGTCGTGCTCCTTATCGATGTCCAGATGAACCTTTACCATGTTGTTAGCCCGTTTCAACACGCGGCCTTCCAACGCTACGCCTTGGATCGCCTTGTTTAAGCGGGACTTGCGGCGAAGCGCTTGCCGCTTGACCAGCACGTATTCATATTGAATGGTTCCTTTATCGTAGGTAATGACCGATCCGGCGATCACCCAGATCTGACGCTTGAACCCGACATTCTCCCCAACTCTGAAGTATTGGTTCGACCTTGCCCGGTAACTGATCCAGTCTGCTTCAGACGGAATTTTGGCCCCATTTTCCGCGGCTTGTTCCCGATACCTCAAGTAGCTTTCCTGGTTTTGCTCCATCGAGTACTGCGTTGCTTTAAGATCCTTCCCCCAGGAAAAATCCGGTACGCCAAAATAAATCCGCGCCGCATCCATCGTCGTATCCGGTAAAATCACCGTCCCCAGGCGGGAAGCGAGCCGCTTCATAAACTGCCAGTCTGTTTCCTGGTACTGCACAACCAGTTCGCCAAGCACAGCCCCCGGTTCCGTCGCTTCGTTCTGCGCATCCCCTTTCCGGTAGCCTTCAGTTAGTCCCTTAATCACTTGGGTGTATGTGGTTTGTTTGTTTTGATACGAACGGCTCTTCCGCCGCACATCCATCTCGTAAGATCGGGAGAGCGCCTCTACGGTGACACTCGGAATTCCGTCCTCCATCGTCATCTCCAGGTTCGAGATCCCCCCGGCAAACCAATGTTCATCCTGTGGGTTTCCGGGTTTGCAAATGAGCAGGCTATCTTCAAATCCCGCTTCGATCATGCACCGCTCGGCTTGTTCATCCGTCATCGCAACGGTTAAAGTACACCGGGTATGCTCATTAAACTTCTGCTCCACTCGCAAGCTGCGAACCGCTTGAATCGGATACGGCCACTTTAAGCGAAAGCCGTCCCCCTCAAACCATTCCTCCATCCCCTTCACCTTCCTTCATCACTTCACGTAATGCTTGACAAATTCCAAAGGAGGCATGTCCATTCCATTTGTTAAAAAGGTGATCTGCCCGCCTTTTACACAAGTCAGGCAAGATTTGCTCGTTAAGACAGGTACACCATCGATCGATACGGTTTTGCTGCCATTCTGCCACTCCGGTTGTATACACATGCTGCTATCGGCAGTAGGACCAGATAGACTTGTGGCAAATTCCGGGATGCATGGATAAATAAATTTTCCTGGTATATTAGTCCTGGAATCAACATCATAATCTACTTCGCCTCTATATGCGCCGGGAGCGGTTTGTTCTCCTTTTATAAATGCAGGATGACGGTCACTTCGACAGTAACCAAAAGAATACAAGTTCCCGTCAATATTTCCTTCAAGTTCCTCTAATGCCTTGTCCCCCTCTTTGATTCTCGATGTAGATACCTTACAATCCCTGACAGTCATCATTGGATTTTTATTAATGTATACTCCATTATTAGTGACTCTATTAAGTACCTCTTCGTGTGTCCCGCAAGAACATTGCATATATGCCCCGCTTGTGATATAGGTTTCCGTATCTCTCCACGCTGTGTTCAACTCGTTAATCCTTGCTTTACTTAACATAATTAATTTAGCCTGATTATAAGTACCGCTCATTACGCTTCACCTGCTTTCGAACATATTCTTCGTAGGTTTAGTCCATACAAGTTATGTCTTAACAAAGCTTCCGCCACATCCAGACGCACAATTAGACCCGGGAACGGCAATCCTGCTGCCCAAAACATACGAAGTCCGCTTATTTTCTCCTCCTCCAAAACGGCCTCTCTGACCATTCCCCGCTCGATTACCGAGTGCGTTTGTGAGATACAATCCACCTTGGGGACATCGATCAAGCAAAAATACACTTGGGTATAGGTTGTCTGGTCCGTGACCACGAGGGTTTTGTAGGCTAAGTTAGGTTCACATTGACTCAAAATTTCGCGTACCTGTGCGGAAACGAGAAACACTGGAAGTTCAATGACACTCCGGTATTCCAGTTTTCTCCCTTTCCGGACAAACGCCATTTCATAATCCTCAGCTGCCGCAAACCCGCTTAATACCCGCTCCGGGAACAAAATATTCCCGCCCATCGCATCCAGACGCGAGTCATGACCGACGACAAAATACTCCACTGCTTCACCACCTCTCACCCATCACCTATTCCTCTACCCAACAAATGCTGCTGCGCTGCTCTTCACTTAAAGCTGTCCGCTCAGCATCCCGCCGCAGCATACGGCTGCCTGTCAGGTCCGCTCCGGTAAAATCAACGCCGTCCAGTTCAGCATAGGTGAAGTCCCCAGCCACTTGGGCATCGCGAAAGCTGGCGTTTGTCAGATTAGCTCGCTGAAAACATACGCCGTGAACGCCGAAAATCACGCCGCGGGCCTCATTCATTAAATCCCGAACCGCGTATACTTGATCAAACCACGCTTCTTCCAGGTCACAATCACGAAAATCCGCATCCATCATCACGGAGCCGCGAAAATCGGACCCTCGACAATCGCATTGCTGGAACCGTGTTCCGATCAAATAGCTGTTTTGGACGATACAATGGCTGAAATTAACCTGTTCTAACCGGGCATAGTTCAGGTTAATCCCGGCAAAATTTCCGCCTGACACATCCACACCCTGGATATGCTCGTAAATATATCCCTGCTCAATTAAGCTTTCCAGCCAGCCTTTACAGCTTACGGATAACCTCTGGATTTCGTTGATACGGTAGACCGATTCCGTTTGCCTGGAATCTCGAAACTCCCCTACCCGCACTTCAAAAGAAACATCTTTTTGCAGGCTGCAAAACGAGGACAACTCGCTGACTCGCTCCATGGCATAACGCATAGCATGGGTCATATATTCATGGAAAAGGGGAATTTGCTCATGCATCCATGCTTCCAGCAAGGGTAATGGAATTTGCATGGCAAACTTTCTGCGCTGTTCCTCACAATATTGAGACCAGGTATTTAGAAACTCATAGATCCAGTCCGCTCGATACCTGAAAGGCGTGATCTTAATCTGATCGGCGGACGACGAGTCAAAAGCTTCGAACATATACTCGAGATGGCCTTCCGGCAGTCTGGTTCGCAGAAGAGAGAGGTGAATATTGGCGCACTTCCCTATAGAGCCAGCCGTTTGCTGCTCCGCAATATGCCGGCAAAACGAATCAAAACATTCCGTCAACTGCTGCGCGATCTGATCCTTATGTTCACAGAAGTAATCGTGTAATGCCCGTAGGCTTTCCGTTCGCTGTGGAAGTGCATCTACCTCGACAAACCGTTCCCACGCTTCTTGTGAATTCATGCCGCTTCCCTGCTTCCGTTTATTATTTTTCCATCAAAACCTCGACGCCCCTGACAACGACCTGTCCCTGGTCAATCTTGATTCCGCCAAAACCTCCTTCAGTAGACATCTCGATCTGATTGGCAACCATCATAATGCTCTGTCCCTCCATTTCAATCTGCTTCCCGGTCTGAAGGGTGATTTTGTTGCTGCTGTTCAAAATAATCGTTCCGTCGTTCGTTAACGTAATCGCGGCACCTTCCCCCGCCCCGACAATGGTGATTTTGTCTTTCTCAAACATAATTTTCTGTCCTGTGGGGGTAAGCAGGAACTTGGTATCCGGATCCGCCATCAAGTCGTCCTTTAAATTTTTTAAATCGTTGTCATAATGGATGATCGGCTGGAGTGTCTCCTGTTTGACGACGGTTGTGGTGACATTGCCCGATCCGCCTCCGCTTTTTCCGCCGCCCATGGCTTCGGCCGGCAGCTTCTTGCGCACGCTGCTAAGCGCGATGCCTTCGGCTTCGTTCGAGCCGGGGAAATAAATCCGCACATCATCGCCCTTCTCCGGCATAGCATACCAGCCCGTTTGGTCTTCGGAAGCATACATCGTCGAGTATGGGAATAACCAGGCGGTATCCATGCTCCAACCCTGGTCACAGTCCAGCTTCACTTTGACCTCGTCCCGAACTACAGCCATGACGTTTCCTTGGATTGACGCACCGATGATTTTGGAATTGTACATTTTACGTTTGTATCCGGCTTTTTTCCGGCAAAGGACATATTTATGAGTCAAGACACCGCGGGTCATTTCCGTATGGACCTCAAAAACATGCAGCTTCTGCTTGTTGAACGTGACCATATCTCCAAGCTCCAGCACCAGATCAAGCACGACTTCATAACAGATAAAGTCGGACTCGTGAAGTCCGGATTCCCCTGAGGCGCCGGCATTTTTATAGGCCAGTAAATCCTTATATACTTTGTAGTGGGTGGCCTGAATTGGCCCGGCATCACGGTGTTCCGGTATTCCCAGGTACACGGCAATATGATCGTAAGTTGAAACCGGAACAAGCGGGGCGTGATAATGTGACGCCAAACGTTTCAGAAACTGCCAATCGGTTTCCTGATACTGCAGCGTAAATGCGCCCAGCTTGCGCTTTTCCGTATACGTGTTGTTAAAATCGGCTTTGGCATAGCGCCCTCCGACTTCCTTCATCACATCCTCAATGAGCAAGGACTTATTCTGAAAAGCGCGGTTTTCCAGCTTGATATCCATCGTATAGGTATGAGACACCGCTTCGGCCTCCAGCCAATAAACGTCCCGATCCACTCTTACAAACAGCTTTAAGAGCATGCCATGAAACAGCGTTTTGTTCTTTCCGTTTTCATCGGTGTATTGGAGCTCCACATCCGTCTGCTCGCCCGCCATTTTCACATACTGATCCTCTTTCTCTTCCGGGATAATCCCGGTAAAGGTTAGCCTCGCGTGATCATCGATAGTTTTAGTCAGCTTTACCTCGTGGAGCCTGATTTCAAATGGAGCGATTTTCAGTGTATTGTAGGCGACAATAGATGATGACGACATTCAACTCATCTCCTTTGCTCAATCGGGTTTATTTTCACAACCTGCTTTCCCCTAATCCACAATCACCCTTCCCCCGCCGCCCGGGCTCATGCCCATCCGGTGGCCGCCGCCGCGGGCGCTGTCCAGGATGCGGGCCAGGTATTTGTGGATGTCCGCGTTGCCGTAATCCTTGTACGCGATGCCGAGGCGGCCCGCGATGTAGTGCAGGATCACGCCGCGGTGGAGGGTGCCTTCGTTTAAGCACATCATGGCAAACGCAAGGTCCTGCGGTTCGGCGCTTCCCCGGCGCAGCAGTTCGTCGCCGAACAAGCGCATCACGACCGGAGAGACGGTACTTTGCCCGTAAGCGGCGATGGGAACATGCAGCAGGTTGACGGTGTTATATTCCGTGGCGAGGTCCCGGAAGTTCTGGTAATCCTGGCGCAGCCGGGCGCCTTCCTTGAGTTTGAACCGGCACAACTCCAGCTCCGCCGGCCCCGCTTCCACCCGCTCGTCCAGCACAATTTCGCTCCGGTACACACTCCAGTCGCTGTCTTCCTTCCCCTCCAGGAAGCGAACCTTGACGGCGGTCTCCCGACCGGTGGTCTGATACGCCAGCACGGCCGGTTCGCTCAGCGAGTATAAACGCCCTTTGTGCTTTACGATGCCGGGATGAATCGTCAGCGTGTCCGGGCCAACCTTGACCTCCGCCCCCGTCACGACGCCGTCCGCATAATCCTGGTAGTAGATATCCGCGAATTCGCGCGGGAAGTCCCGCAGATTCTCCAGCATCGCCGTCTTCAAAATACGTCCCTTCTCAAACTTCGGCGCGATGTGGGTAAACAAAGGCATCCTCCTCCTTTCGGTTTCTATCGGTTACGAGCTTGTCTTACTTCTTCAAAAGCTTCCAACAATGCGGCGGCATTCGCGTGAGTGTGCGCCGCTGGATTTCCCTGCCTGGTTAGCCCCTGACCGTATTCAAGCGCCTTCTTGTTGACGACATAGGTCCTGGCGATCTTGTCGTGCAGTGCTTGCTTCTTTTCCGTAAATCCGGCCATCATGTAACCGACCGTCACCGTCAAAATCGACAAGAACTGCGCCCAAAATCTCCCGCTGGCCCGCCAGAACGAAACTCTCCCGTTTTGCCCGTCTACCACGGCAATGCCCAAAGCCATCTTCCCAAGCGTCCCCTGCAGTTTGGAAGACTCCATAATCGCGTAGTACAGCCATTTAATAACGGAAAACCACAGAAAAGAGAGTCCCAAGCTAAGGAGCACATTAACCGGATTTATATCGGATGGAGAAATCTCGCTATCGGAAGCCGGCCACCAGCCAAAAATGCTTCGGATGGCCATGCCCAACAGTCTAACCCCCAAAACGAGAAAATACGAAATGATAAAATCCAAAAGATAAGCAGCAAGCCTCTTCCAAAATCCCGCGTACATCCGTTTATTCCCCTCATCCATCACAAGTTTGATCCCTTACGCGCCGCCGAATGCTCCGGGACTTTCGCCCCCTGGAAACTGAGGGTTTTGAGCATTATAGTTCTCCGCCATCTCCAGCATCCTCTTATCGACCACATAGGTCTTGGCAATCTTGTCATGCAGCGCCTGTTTCTTTTTCGTAAAGCCGGCCATGACATAACCGATATAAATCGTCAAAAGCGAAACCATTCTGCTCCAAAACCTGCCGCTCGCCCGCCAAAACGAAACCCGTTCATACCGCTCGTTCACCACAATGATGCCCAGCGCCATTTTGCCTACAGTACCTTGCAGTTTGGAAGATTCCATAATCGCATAGTAGAGCCATACCGCTAACGGGGTGATCAGTATTCCGATGATATGACCGGACGCATTATAAATTTGATAGACTCCCGGCCAGTTCTCCAACACATAGTAACCGAGTACCCCGAAAATCATAGATAACAGCAAAGAAATAAGCATCATTACCCAGGCAATAAAATACACAATGATCGAATCCAGCAGATTCGCAAAAAATCTTTTCCAAAAACCCGCGTACATCCGTCCCTCTCTTTCGAATCAATAATCCCCGTACCGCGACCTCAATCGGGCCAATTAAAACCTGTCGAACGGTCCGCCCGAATTGCTTGATGCAGCCGAGAAAATTCCGTATCCGCATCGCCTTGCATTTCCCGTGCCCTGAGCAAGGCCTTATCGACGACATACGTGCCCGCAATTCGGTCATGCAGCGCCTGTTTCTTTTCCATGAAGATCGCCATCAAATAACCAATTCCCCAAGTGAGAGCTGAAAGAAGCTTCCCCCAAAACCGAGCATTCGCCTGGCCGTAGGATAACCTTCGATGATTCCGATCAACTACCACGACGCCGACGAGTCTTTTTCCCAAAGTCGCCTGATATTTGGAGGATTCCAGCATCGTATAGTAGAGCCATTGGCAGACGAATGTAATCAACATCGGTATCCCCAAGGTCGGCGTATCCGCAGATTCGGAGAAAAACTCGCGCGGGGAAATCCAAATAAAACTGATGAGCAACGCGCCTATGCTGACAATCAGCCGATCGACGGCCCAGGCGCCGTACCTTCTCCATAACACGTCATACATGTACATAAACTTCCCCCACTTCGTACATTCCAGGTTAATTACGCACCTTATACACTGCCGATGGTCCCGGGAATATTAGTCCCTAAAGATTGGCTCCGTGCGTTATAACCGCTCTTCGTCAACTGAAGCGCTTTTATTGACCACATAGGTTTGCGCGATTTTGTCGTGAAGCGCCTGCTTCTTCTCCGTAAATCCGGCCATGATGAACCCGATGTACAATGAAAGAACCGACAAAAATCTGCCCCAAAATCTTCCGCTGGCTCTCAGGAAAGACATCCTCTCATAACGCCTATTCACCACGACGATTCCGAGCGCCATTTTTCCAAAAGTCCCTTGCCATTTAGATGATTCCATAATTGCGTAGTAGAGCCATGCGCCAAAAGCAGTAAGCAGCAGCCGGGTGATCCATCCGATCCATTCATAGAATTCAAAAAAATAAAACCACTGTTTTATACCCAATGAGATAAAACTCATGAGGAAACGGAGGAAAAGCTTATCAATCAGCGAAAAAATAAGTGTTATTACCAAGACAATAATGTTCACGACAAACAAATCCAAAATATAAGCGCAGAATCTTTTCCAAAAACCGGCGTATATCTGTCCCATTCTTAGGCTTCCTCGCCCCATTTCCTCAAATCTTCCCGCCGCACGTCCAGCGCCTTTAGCGCGTCCGCACACGCGGCCTCGCCGATCTTCCCGCTAATGAGCGCGACGAACTCCGCCGTCCCGCGGATTCCCGCCGGAATGCGAACCGTCCCGGCCGCGCCCTGCAGCACAAACTGCCCGCTGTTGAAACGGCTATAGCTCACGCTCCTGAGTTCCTCGTAACGAAGCGTCCGAGTGCCGCCCAGCGAGCGCACCTTAATGGAATTTTCACCGGCTTCGGCCCGGAAGACCAGATGGTTTAGGACATGGAACAGCAGCAAGACCGCAGCGAAACCGATCAGCCAAGCAATCGGCATGAACTCCTTCATCTCCGGGCTTTCATCCAGCAGTAAAAACGCAAGACCCGCCGATGTCACCAATAAACCGATAACGCACCATACGAACACAAACTTCGATTTTTTTAAAATCATGTCGCCGAAGATATCTCGCACCGCCGGACGAAACGTTTCTCCCAATAAATTACGAACCACTAAACGAACAAAAAATCCCCTCATGTCTGACCCTCTCCTTATTTCATCCCATCAAAAAAATCCAGCTCCGATTTGTCCGTCTCAAACGGGAACAGCGCTTTGCGGCCCAGGAACAGGCCTTCATCCCGGCGGGCGACCGGCAGCACGTGGAACCCCCAGTGATTGTCGTCGGCGAACACGAAAAACTTCGTCTCCCCGTTCACGATCGAGTCGGTGTCGTCCTGCGGAATCCGCTCTCCGTATTGCGCGCGAATGTCCTCGTACAGCACCGGCTTGTAATCCTGCGACCGGTTGTTGTAGCTGTACTGCTGCCGCAGCGTCCCGTCGCTGCCGCGCAGGAACAAGTCCAGCTGGACGACGTCCGACGGACGCGAGATCGCCCCCGGCGCGCTGTCGCTGCGGCGCAGGCTGCTGATCAGCTCCACCTCGCGGCGGTTATGAGTGAACGCGCTCACCGTATACGGGATCACCGCCGAGCGGGTCGTGATGCTCGCTTCGATCTCCCCGGCTTTGCGCGCGTTCAAATAACGGATGGCCCCGCGCAGGCAGGCCAGCTTCAGCTCGGGCACCCGCCCCTCCGCAGGCTTCTGCCGGAACTCGATGCTGCGCCCCGGCACAAACTCCTTCAGCGCCTCGCGGAACACGTCGATCCGGCACGACTGCCCGGTCAGCTTAATGATCGAATACTCCCCAAGCGCGCCCGCCCGGTAAAAATCCTCAAGAAACCGCCGCACAACCTCGTAAATGTCCGCCTTAATGAGCTGCGTAATCTCCTGGATGTTGAACACCACGTCGGGAATTTCATATTCGTCCTTCAAATCGCCGCTCCGGAACACGGACAAGAACCAGCGTTCCACCCGGGTCATCTCCAGCACGCCATCTCCCTGCGGCAGCGCCGTCCGGCCGCCGTAACGCAGCCCATGTCCATCCGAAGCGGACACGCCATGCTCCGCCTGGAAGCGGTTCATCAGCACGCCCGTTTTGCGGAAAAACTGCTCCTTCATTTCCTCGGCAATATCCCACAAAAAATAAAAATTGCTCCGCACCCGCATGTACTCCTCGCGGGAGCGGTTCTCGTACATCGCGAACGCCGTCGGAATCACGGCCTCCGCCTCCTTGTACCTGCGCTCCAGCTCGGCGTAAACCGCGTCGACGCCCCGTTCGTCCACCTCCCGGAACAAATCGTTGCCCGGAAACGCGATCAGCGCGTCGATATCCGTCAGGCCTTTTTTGCCCGTGTAGTAGTCCGCGAAGACGATTTTCAAAAATTGCATAATCCGGTATGTAATGTTGTTGCCGCCAAAATGGGTGTCCCCGTTCTCATAGGTCGCCTCGATGGCGATCCGGTACGACATATGCCCGTCTTCGACCCGGAAGGCGCACGAGGACAAATCCGTCGTCCCGCCGCCGCAATCGATCACAAGCGCCTTGTATTCGGCCCCTTCGTCAAAGATGTTGCGTTCGATCCCGTCGGCAATCGTGTTGTACAGCACGGCCATCCCTTCGTCCAGCGCATTTTTCCGTTCAATCCGGTAATCCGGCAAAAGCTCCGCGAACATATCGAGGTACGGCGTCTTCATCTTCACCGGCGCGGTGAAATGCAGATGCTTGAATTTGCATTTGAACTGATGCTCGGCCATGCGGATCACGTATTCTAGATAGGCGCGCAGCAGCTCGGTCCGCGTCACGAGCGCGGTATTGCCTTCGCTGTCCATTACTTCGACCGTTTTCCCGTAATCGTTCACCCAGCGCTTCAGCCCCTGGAACACGGAGGCCCGGCTGCCGAAGCTGCTGCGCCGGCCGCTTTGCAGCGCCTCATGGCCAAAAACATACTTAACCGCGCCGGGGTCGGAGCAATCCGCCACGCCAACCGCCGTCGGCAAGGCCTCCGTCCGCTCCGGGCTGTCCGGATCGGGGAATTTAACGAAATTGATTTCGCCAAGCCGGATTTGCCCGTTCAGCGGGTCGGGACCCGACGGGAATTGGGTATATCCGGGGTAGAGGTAGGCTCCCGCCGTCGTATTGCAGGTTCCAAAATCGATTGCCAGCACGGCGTCCGTTATCTGCAGCTCGCAAATTTCCAGATCGGCCAGCGGGATTTTGTAATAGTGGATATGGGTTGGGGGAAGTTCCCGCTCCTGGTAATAGGTCTTGTACACATAATCCGAATCCTGCCGGCGCAGAAACAGCAGGCTGTACTGGCGGTTTGCCGTACGCCGCCACTCGCCGTCGTGATGCGCGGCCAAATAATAGCCGCCCGTCCTTTCCTCGTCCCGGCGCAGATGGAAAATCCCGCATAGCTCCATCCGGTCGTTGACGAGCAGCACGTTGGACTCCGCATATCCCGCCGGCGCCTTCACTTCGTATCCGTCCGCCCGCTCCACGGCGATCCCGGGATACAAAACGATGCGGGCCGGAACGCGAATGCCGCCGTCTCCCTGCAGCGGAGCCTGCATATACTTGCGCATCGCCGTCTGTACCCGCTCGATTCCGCCCTCGCAGCGCGGTCCGATCAACAAACGCTCCTCCACGCCCAAATATTTCAATATGATGCGGATCGTCTCTTCCCGGTCCAGCCGCTGGCTTAGCCCTTCCACAAGCCGTTCCCGGTAACAGATGTTCCGGAGCTGGAACGTGGTCATTTCGGCGAGTTCCTCCCGCGAGTAACGGGCTTGTCCGCGCCCGCGCTCCCGGCCGGCGGAATCGGTATACAATTTAAATCCCCTCATGCGCTTTTTCCCTCCTGTATCGTGACGACGACGCCGTTGATCCGCAACATTTTCGCGTCTTCCGCAGCGGCTTCTCCTCAATTCCCCAGACCATTCTTCGACCTTTTAAAAATAGCGGAATTTAATGTTCTTATTTTCCGGAGCCAGGCTTGTTCATCCCCAATAGGGGAATTTTTTGTCCTTATTTTCCTATGAATGGTCCAGATCGCAGGCATTTCCTTGCGGTTCGAAAAAATAGCGGCATAAAGTTCCTCTATTTCTCTTAAATGGGGGATAGCGGCGGAATAGTGGTATTTTTTTCCTCTATTTTCTCGCTTGAGTCTCGCGGGCAGCATGAAAATCAATACAGCGCAATCCGGTCCAGGACCATCGTCTCCTCCGCGTCGATAATGCCGACATGGCAGTCCCAATACACCTCGGTGCGGTAGCGGACCGGAAGGAACAGCTCCATCAGCGTCTCCAGCTTTAGGCGGCCCTGCTCCGTCCGCTTCTGGCCGATATAGAACAGCATTTCGTCCTTCTCCTCGCTGTTTACGTAGATCGTGGAGCGGCGGAACACGCGGCCGACCGCGCTTTTCAGCAGATGCAGCGGCTCGCCGGTATCGTACATCCGCAGGATCGCGCCGGCGATAAATTCCTGTTCGTCGCGGTCAAACAGGCTCATGCGTTCTTTTACCCGCTCCCCGAACGCCCCGGCCTTCAGATCGCGCAGCACGAACCGGATGTAATACTCCCGCTTGTTCATACCCTGCATCAAATCGAGCTCGGCCAAAAAATGCATCAAAATATCGAACAGCACGCTCCGGAACTCGGGGTCTTCCGTCAGATTGATATCCAGCAGTTCGCCGAACAAAGCCGGGAACCGGTAATGGGGATTCACCTCGACCTCCAGACCGTGCTGTCCCGCGCCCGCGTTGAGTTCGTGCAGGCTCAGCTCCATATACGGCGAATACACTTTGGCCGGCAGGAACTTGACTTGCCGTTTTTCGATCCCGGCTTCTCCGGCCCGCACGAGCAGATCCCAAATGTAATTCAAGCCCATTCTCCTTCACAGCGGTATTCCGGGAACAAAAGCTGGACCTCCGAGACGAGAAAACTCATCACATCCTCAGCCATAAACGCAAGCCGGCTTGCGAAGCCGCGGTCGCCAAACTTCAGGCACATTCGCCATTTCCCGTTGTCCACCCGCACTTCATCGGTAATAAACCGGTTCAGCTCATACGTGATCGCCCGGCTCACGCCCGGCGGACGAATTTCCACATCCGTCAGTTCCAGCGCCTCCGCCGCGGCAAAAGAATGCACCAGCCGCAAAATCTCGCCCCGGGAGCGGACGATCTGCCCCTGCCGGCGGCGGTAGCTGCCGATGAAATCCTCCTTCTGCCGGTTGGAGAGCAGCGCGTATCCCGGTCTGCTGACCACCGATTCAAAAGGCTCGACCAGCATAAGCACCCGCCACATATCCGACTTCTCCAGCGGCGAGACGACGGTCAGTTCTTCCGGCGTGCGCTTGACGTAGCGGATGCTGTCATCGTCGACGTCCACGAGGTAACCGTGCTGTACGCCCGTTTTCCGTAAAGGCAGCACGTGTTCAAAGTTAACGCGGTCCGCGGCCGGCACGGGAAAACCACCCGTCTTCAGCTCAAGGCGCTGGATGTTCCACAAAGGAATCATATCCGCCCGTTTGTACGGCTCATATTCCTCCAAATGAACGGTAAGCTCCAGCGCCTCTTCCTCCTCGCCGAGTTCTCCGTCCACCTCGGTCAGCACCGCATCCACAAACTTATGGGCATACGGATGATTGACCGTTTTCCAGGGCAGCCCGTTGCTGAGGAAAACATGATACAGCTTCTCGATCTCCCGGATGTATGTCATATTCCGCTCCAGCTTGAACTCCACGGCATAGCGGCCTTGGGACGTGACCAGTTCCCCTTTGAACCGGCGGCCGCTAAGCAGCAGCTGCTGAATTTCCGCGTACTTGCATTCCAGAAAAAGCGTGCAGATCCGCACCTCTTCACCGCCGCGCAAGCCGGATACCACCGTCCGCAGATCGATTTTGCCCGCTTCCGTGTCCTCCGGAATCATCGGGAACAAATATTCATGCAGCGGGTCCCATTCCTCTCTGGAGCACGCGGAGACGAAGACGTCGTATTTTCCGTCGTATTCGCCCACTTCCTCGAACACCCGGCGCTCCAGCTGCCGGTTCAGTTCTTCCTGGTATTCCACGAGATTCAGGAACACGCCGCTCATCAAATTGCGCAGCAGCCGGCGCTGCTGCAAATCCTCCATTTTGCTTAAGCGGTCCATGATAATATCCTTCATGAAGCGTTCCCTCCTTTGGAAGAAGTCGGGCCTGCCGGGGAAGCCCCATTCGCCGCCCCGCCATTTGCCGAAACCGCTTCCGCATCGGTATTAGATGTGGTGTCCGCACCGGCATAGGATTTGGTGTCCGCACCGGCATAGGATTTGGTGTCCGCACCGGCATAGGATTTGGTGTCCGTACCGGTATTGGATTTGGCATCCGTACCGGCATTGGTCTTGGTTCCCGTATCGGTATTGGATTTGGCGCCCGCATCGGCATCGGCATCGGTATTGGACTTGGCATCCGCACTTTCATTTGCCTTACTATCCGCACCGTTACCGGCCTTGGCTCCCGTATCCGGCTTGTTACCGCCATCTCCGGCGTTTTCACTGGTCTTTCCGGCTCCGGCATTTCCGCCAGCCGAGCCGTTTCCATCGTTTCCACCGTTCGTGCCGTTGCCGCCATTCCCGCCGGTTGTGTCATTCCCGCCTTTGCCGCTGGTTCCGCCTTCCCCGCTGTTGCCGCCAGCTTTGCTGCCGCCGTTGCCAGCTTTGCCGTTGCCGTTTCCGCCAGCTTTGCCGTTACCGCTTGTTGTGCCGGCTGTACCGGTTCCCCCGGCCGCGCTTTCGCCGCCGCCCGAAGGAGTCCCGGACGGCTCCTTAGCGGACGAACCCGCCGCCGCGCCGGACGCCTGCTGGCTTCCCCCAGCTTGACCGCCGCCTGCTGAATCCTCCGCAGCTTGCTGCTGCTGATTCAGAGTGCCCGCGGCGCTGCCGCCCGCCCCGGCAGCCTCACCGGATGAACCTGCCGCCGGAACGGCGGGATTCAGCTTCTCGTCGGCTTGGGAGATTTTGCGCTCCATCGCCAGCACCCGCTCCAGCTTGTCGATTTCCTGATAAATTTCCTGCGCCAGCTTGTAAGACTCGATCGCCGCGGCGTAATCCATGGCAGCGAGGCTGCGGTCGCCTTTTTTCTCCAAATTGTCCGCCTTCAGCGTTCTCGTTTCCTTGTAAATGTTGTCGATCTTGGCCTGCGTCTGCTCGATCTTCTCCTCCACTTTCTTTTGCCCGCTCTCGTATTCCGCTTCAATCGCCGCTTTATTCGCTTTTTGGAAAACCGCGAGCGCTCCGTTGTAATCCTGCTCCTGAAACAGCTTATCGCCTTCTTTGATCACCTCGGACAAGGCTTCAATCGCCCCGGCGCGTTCAATCCTCGCTTTGATATCCTCCGCCTTAAACGGCTTGTATTTGTCCGCTTGCTTCAGCGCATCGTTGTAGCTGTCCACCGCCATGTCGTAGCTGCCGTCCTGCACATAGCCGTCGCCGTCGCTCAGGAACTGCGCCACCTGCTGCTTGCCGCGCAGCAGCTGAAAATGCAGCTTGTCCTTCAGCTTGCTGGCGGCGTTCTTCGCCTCGCTGTAGGACTTCAGCGCTTTGGCGTAGTCGCCGGCGGAAGCGTACCGGTCCCCGTCCTCCTCGCTCTCGACCATCAAGACGGCCGTCTGGGCCAGCTTTTCCGCCTGCTTCGCCTTGACGTACCAGACGCCGCCACCGGTAATCGCCAGCGTCAGCAGCAGCATGGCGCCGCGCAAAATCCACTTTTTGATGTTTTTCGGTTTTTCCGTAAACGTCTTGTTCACATACACGGCGGCCGCCGTATAATTATTGACCGACTTTTGCTGCTTGCTGAGCACGACCTCCTCCAGCGTATCGGTCAAGTTCTCCGGATCGCTTGCTTCCGCGAGCGCGTCCAGCATTTCCGGCAGATCCACCTGCTCCCAGACGCCCTGGGTCGCCAGCAGCAGCACATCGCCGTCCGACAGCGGCATTTTGTCCGAAACATACGGCTCGAAGCGGTCGGGCCTGCCCATGTAATTGAGCAGATTGCCGCGCTCTTCGTGATTGTGGTTGCGGTCCTCGGCCAGCCTTCCCTGATCCAGCATCAGCTGCGTCAGGCTCTGATCCTTGGAGCGCAAATTCACCCGGCCGCCGCGGAATTGATACAGCCGCGCGTTCCCGCAGGTCGCCCACACCATCCGCGTATAATCCGTGACGACGACCAGCACGCTTGCCTTCAGCCGGACCCGGCGGCTTTCGAATTTCAGCCATTCGTGCGCCGCCTCCAGATCCTGGCGGATTTTGCGGCGGGACATCGACGGCTTTTCCATAAAGCTTTCCAGAATCACCTCAACCGCCATCTGCGCGCTGCGCACTTCCTTATCCAGGTCGAGGCCGTCCGCAATGACATAGCAGGCCATGTCGTCAAGCTCCACGAAAGCAAAATAATCCCGGTTGTCGAAATGCGAACCCGCTTCGGAGACGAATGCTGTCTTGAAATCGCTGTTCTCCTTCCTCATGCGTTCCCCCGTTCCCCCCCGTGCACACACGCGAGGGTGATGATTAATGCTCCAGAATGAGGACCGTCGCATTATCCTGATGCTTGTAGCTCTTCCGCTCCACGCAAGCGATCATTTCCTCCGCCGTATCCTGCGGCGGCATCCTTTGCATCAGGATCTCTTCCATCTCCACTTCCGTCAGCGCGTCATAAACGCCGTCGCTGCACAGGATAACGATGTCCCCCGGCTCCAGCGGGATCGGCTCGCCGATCTCCATGCTCATAAAGCCCCCGTAGCCCAAATAATTGGTCAGTTGATTTTTCATCGGATTGCCGCTGACCTCTTCCCGGCCGATCTCCCCCGCCAAATACCTGGCTTCGAGCACGCTCTCAAACGTATCCTTGGAATTCACCGGCAGAAACTCTCCGTCCCGGAACAGCAAAATCAGACTGTCCCCGACCGCGCCCCAATGCAGTCTGTGATCCGAAATCACGGCGGCGACGAGCGTCGTGCCTCCAATCGCTCCGCCAAGCTGCTCCATTATGGCCCGGTTGCTGACAATCGACGCCTTGTGAAAAAATTCCGGGATATCCCCGGCATCATCCAGCTTCAGAAACTCCCGCGAAAACATCGTGACCGCCAGCGTGCTGGCCATCCGCCCGTTGGACACGCCGCTGATCCCGTCGGCAAGCACGGCCAGCGTGCCCACCTTGGTCACGGCGCTGGCGAAGTAGTCGTCCTGCTCCGTACGCCGGCCGATCGTCTGCGCATTGCCGAGCGAAATTTCCCGGTCCGGCTGCTGCTCCGAGCTCGCGAGCTCCGGCGAAGGCGCCGCCTTCCGGGACGGGCCCGCGGTTACGGCCGCGCGCAGCCTTTGGCGTACAACGATCAAAACAACGACGACGACAAGCACCGCCGCATAGACCACGAGCACATCAGTAGTGAACCAATCATCCATCCCCATCATCCCGGCTCCTAACCGTTGTCCCACTCGAAATGCGGACCGCATAACGGCACAAACACAAACTTGCTGTGCCCGAGCTGGATCAAATCGTAGGCGTTGAGTTCCACGGGAGAGTACACCGCCTCATTATTGTGATAAGCAAGTCCCGAGGCATCGCCCGGCAGCAGGTAAAAGTTGCGCTTCTTCGGATCATAGACAATGACCGCATGATTGCGTCTGGACACGGCGTTGTCGCCGATGATCCGGATATGCATCTCTTCGGCGCGGCCGATAAAGTTTTTCTCCGCCATGATCCGGTAGTCTTGGCCCATTTGCGGACCTTCAACGCACACCAGCCAGCCGGTTACCGGCTGAATCCCGGTCGTTTCCCCCAGATAAGGCATCGTTTTTTCGTCCATGTCCGCGGCGGCCGCAGGGCTCTGCGCGTTTTTGGGCGCGCGGGCGGGCTGCTCCACGGTCGTATTGCAGTAGGGGCATGTGTTGCCGTGCTTTCTCGAACTAAACATATGCCCGTTCATACATCTCGTCAGGCTCATTTTTCGATTCATTCCTCCGTATGTAAATGTAAGTGGGAGTACCGCTTATTTAATCAACAGCCTGGTGTTCGCGATAAAAATCATATCTCCCGCACCGACCCGTACCGGCTCTTCGGCAATGAGCCGATTCGCGTCGCTGCGCCCCGCCTTGCGAATCCCCGTCCCGCTGTAAGATTCCGCGTCCTCGATATACCATTCGGCGCCGACGCGGTTCAGCACGGCATGCTCCGGGCTGACCAGCGAGGCGTACTCGCAATCCGTCAAATCGATGTCCACTTCGCCTTGATCCGATTTCTTGCCGATCAATACGGACGTCTCCCCTTTGATCAGCCATTCCTTCACCCGTTCTCCGTCGTCATCGAGCAGCACGATTTTGCTCACTTCCTGCGGCTTCCTGTCCGGACGCAGCTTCGGGTCGCCCCCCGTCCAGATAATTGCCGAGATGATCACGGCGGACACCGCAACCGTGCCCATTTGCGCCACATAATAAACCGGCCGCAGCAATACATAGATCACCAAACCGACCAGTATGGCATAAATCATTAGTTCAACGTATCCGATCCAAGCGGATTTCTCCGTCTTCACAGGCAGCTACCCCCGTCAGATGAATTTAGGCTCATTTGCTATTTCTTGCGATAGCCGAAAAAACTATTGAACAAGGCGGAAGTATCCAGCGGATTTTTCCCTTCGGCGCTCTTCCCTTGTTCCGAGTCCTTTTGTCCTTTGCGCGGCATGGCAAAAAACTGCTCAAACTGCTCCCTCATCCGCGCGGGATCGAAAGGTTCCGCTGCCGCCGCCCCGCCGCCGGTCCGCCGCTGCGCTTCCGGCCCTGGCTTTCCGCTTTTCCCCGGCGTGCCGAAGTTCCCGCGCTGCAAGCGCTCATCGTAAGCGGCCCGGCGCTCCGCGTCGCTTAACGTTTCATAGGCTTCGACGATGTCTTTAAACCGTTGTTCCGCCTGGGGGTCTCCCCGGTTCGCATCCGGATGATGTCGCTTGGCCAGCTTGCGGTAAGCGGCCTTGATCTCGGAGGCTTCCGCATTCCGGGAAACGCCCAGCCGTTCGTAATAGTCCGCCAAATGCTTCCCTACTTTCGAATTCGTGATAGGTACAGTAAATCTCAAGAGGCCTGGGGCCTCTTGAGATTTACGAAATGCGGGCGCCCCGCGCCCGGGTGACGCAAGCTTAGATGTCGTTGACCGGATAGCCGCCATTGAGCTTGGCCAGTTCGGTCTTGTCTTTTTTCTGCTTCACATAAAGCTCGAATTGCCCTACGCCTTCGGTGTCGCCAAACGCTTCCTTGTAGTCAACCACAAATGCGTTCGGGAACACGATCTCCCGCACCACCTGGTTGGCGGCGATAACTTCCAGCGTCAGCTTGCGGTAGCAGTCCGCTTTTTCCGCGGGAACCAGCGACCACAGGGCCAGCTTCAGCGTATCGTCGGCCTTGTCGCCGTCGGTCGCCGTGATGATTTTGCCGATGATTCTCAGCGTGGAGCCTACGTCCGTGGATCTGGCGTTGGAGTCGTCCGGCGTATCGGTGTCGTAGTACACCTTCTGGATGTTGTCCAGCCCGAGCTCGATTGTTTCGGCTCCTTCAACTTTCAGTCTGAATCCCATAAAATACATCCTCCTTAGAGTAAAAATATGATGGCTCCAGGGCGTTGCGCTATTGTTTGAGCTAATGATATTGCAGAAAAAGGCAGCCGGGTGAAATGTTCTTACGATCACAAAGGCGAACTCAAGCTGATGCTTCCGAAGCAGCTTTCTTGCAGAAAGCTTTCAGCTTCTTCAGAATCATTTCCCCCTCTTGCTTACCCTTGCCCTACTTCTTAGCTCAACCTATATAGCGCCCCGGAATTTATGTAACGAGGTCAGTCGCCGGATAGCGGCCGGTCCTCCTACATACGACAGTTGCGTATTCCCCGAGCCGGCCAAAAACGGATTTCCCGCGTCTTGACCGCCCGGTCATTTACTTGCATCATGCTTTGACAGGGCTTGTGCCCTTGGTGATCATCACTTCGAGATTTTTCACGTTGCCGTTGTAGATCAAGTCGATATGGCAGAGGTTGTTTTTCTCGTCGATGACGTAATTCATATCGTCCCCGTCATAGATGATCGAGTTGATGAAGCCCCGCTTGGCCAGCCATTGGCTCTTCTGACTGCTCGGGTTGTTGCTGAAAAATTTGATGATATTTTCATGCTTGAAGTCGGCGGTCTGGAAGCGCAAAATCCGCTCAATATACGTGCTGACCAGCGTCTTGTAAATCGAGTCGAATCCGTCCTCGGACGCCGCCAGGCTTCTCGCTTTGTAAACGGTGATGCGGCGAATGTCCTTGCCCTGGAGCTGCGCGTTTTCGGAGGAGAACACAAAGCCGAAATTTTTCCGGTTGATCGAATCCTTGATCGTATTCGTGAAGCCGGTGATTTCTTTGGCCATGGTCGTCACGGCGCGCAGGCTGTTGTCGCCCGCTTCGATGTCGAAGCGCACGCCCGGAAACTCCTTGCTCGTGTTCTTGAACGATTCCCTCAGGTATTCCGGACACTGATAAGCGGCCACAATCCCGGCGGCGACGTAAGACGCCCCCACATAAACGCCCTCGATCCACAGCTTCAGGATGTCTTCCTTCTCCCGGGAGAGCCGGGCCGCTCCGCCTTCGGTTTGAACCATGCGGCTGTCGATGATCACGCCCGATTTCTCCTTGGGGATAACCGTAAAGTTCGGCAGGCACGGGATGGCGAATTCGCTGTAATCCTTGCGGATGAGCGGCGCGCATTTGTCGATGTATTTGTCGACTCCCGAAGTGGCGATGTTGTTGAACGTCGTCTCCTCGCCCGATTCGAAGCTGAAGAAAACCTGCACTTTGAACTCCTTCACGACCGTAAGCAGCATCGCCAGCGATTCCATGTTGTTGCCGTCCTGCTTGACGATTTTCTCGTTGCCCTTGAAGCGCTCGCGGCTGACCTTCACCTTGCCCGCGCTTTCCAGCTCCACCGAAGGCACGATGCCGAACCAGATCGTATCGGTGAAATCGTTTTTCGCGTTGACGGTGTTCAGATACGTCTCCAGCCGCGGGATGTTGGCGCTCTTGACGGTCATATCCAGCTTGTTGTTCGTGACGAGCATCGACGGCTGCATCCCTCTGTTCTTCACGGCATATTGGTCAAAAAACATTTTCACGCCCAAAATTTTCTCGACAAGCGGCTTGACCGTTTTCACAAAATCGTCCTTGGCCGTCTTGTAAAATTCCAGATACGTGTTGTAATTTTGCACTTCCTGTTCCACGTTGACTTCCGTGCTCACGGCCGGTAACGGGCTAAAGGTACGTACAACCAAGTCGCGAACATAACCGGACGGAGCCTCCGTAATCGAGTTGTAATCGTCTTCGAAGACGAGCGCCAACCCGTTGGAACCCTTCTCGTCGAGCAGCACCAGCTCCGTGCTTTCGCTCTTCGGCGCCTCGATGATTTTCAATTCGCCGCTTTCTCCGATCGTCAGCATCCCGATCTGCACCGCTTCGGCGTCCTTTTCCTCACTGGAGCCCCCCAGCAGAAGCCGCGTTTTAATGTCCTCGATCGCCAGCGGCAGCATCGCCATAACATTGTTATAATTTGCACTTGCCTCTTCAAACATAGCGTTCAGCTTATCGCCCAAATCCAGCTTTTTCGGATCCTCTTCATCCAGCTTTTCATATTGTCCGTACAAGTAATGGATTTCTTTGCGCACCTGCCGGATATCGTCCATCACCTTTTTCGGCGAAATCATATCGAGCAAATTCTCGAATTTGAAATCGACATTGGTCATGCCTTGGCTCCGCTTCGTGTCGATCAGCGTAAACAGCATTTTCAGAAAGTCGTTGTTCTGGTCGATCCGGATTTCCGAAATCGCATCCTCTGCAATGCCCTCGGGCTTTTTCAGCGTATAAACGACTTTCTGGTTCGCCGCGTTGAAAAACGAATACACGCACGGCGAAAACTTTGTCAAAAATTCGTCAAAGCTGCGCACGAGCAGGTGCTCGTTGATCTCCTTGATCTTGTCGTCGCTTAAGCTGTCGATCCCTTTAACATCGCCCACAATCGTCAGCAAGTCCAGTTTCTCCGGATTGATCTCATCAAACAGCATCGTTCGGTTGGTTTGATTGATGATATCCATAGATCTTTTTGTCCTCCTCCCGCTTCTTCAAAGACGCATTGCCTATGCCAAAAACCCCATATTTCATGCGGCTGCAGGCCCCTAAAAATAGTGCTCTGTATTTAGGTTCTTTCAAAACCGGCACCTTCCGGTCAGGCCTTTAGGGGTAATCATAAACAGCGTCCGCCTAAATTGTCAATCTGTAGCATTTGCTCCCGAAATAAGGATTTTGGACCTATAGAAAAACCTATGAAAGGGATGATTATCCAATTAAAGGCCTATTTTTTGGAACTCTATACAAATTCAAAGTGGCTGGTCCGATATAAAGGAGATAGTTGAAAGATAGTGTAATATATCTATTTTGTAAATTTTTAGATAATTGAGGTGGGTATTGGATAATGGTTCAAAAGAAGAATCGACAAACATTTGCATTTTTCATCATTTCTAGGACTATGTTCCTGTTTTTGCTTTTGGCTGTAACGATCTGCTCGTTTTCCGTTCCCGTTCAGGCCGCCGGACAGCAGCAAAAACCGCAAAATCAGGAAGCCTTTGACGCCATTTTCGTGCTCGACACGAGCTATTCGATGAACCATGCCGATCCGGACAAAATGGCGGGCGAGGTCGTCCGCATGTTTATGGATATCAGCGACGCCAGCCGGACGCGCATCGGATTCGCCGCCTACAATCATCAAATCGTGAAGTCCATGCCGCTTACCCCCATCTCCGTCGCCTCCAAACGGGACGAGATCAAGCGGCAGATCGAGGGACTCCGCCGCACGGGCTACACCGATCTGGGTCTGGGCCTGCTCACAGGCAGCAAGCTGCTGATGGCTTCCGCAAACGATGAGCAAACGGAAGGCCGCAAACCGTTTCTCATCCTGCTGTCCGACGGAGAAACGGATTTCGGCCCATACCGGCAATCCAGAACCAAGGAAGATTCGGCGAAAGACAGCGATGCCGCGATCAAAATGGCCCAAAAACACGGGTACCCCATTTACACGATCGGGTTGAATCATGACGGTACGGTAAATCCCGATGAACTGAAACGGATCGCTCAGAGTACCGGAGGCGCTTTCTATACGACAAGCAGCGCGGATGATCTGCCGGAAATTTTCAATCAGATTTTCGCCAGAGAAATGCGCTCCGTGCTGATGCCCGTGGCCGGGGTGACCGCTTCCGGCAAATTGCAGGAGGTTCAGGTGGAGATCCCCAACTCCTCCATGAGCGAAGCCAACATCATTTTGTTATCCGCGCGCCCGCTGAAGGACGCGCAGTTGTTCTACGAGTCCAAAAATATTCGCTTGTTCAAGTCGAACAGCTATACTCTGCTGAAAATCACCGCGCCGAAAAAGGGAACCGCGACGCTTAAATTCAAGGGAAGCTCGGGAGATTTGGTAAAAATCAGCTTGCTCGGCAGCTACGCCATGGAGGCGAAGGCCAGGCTGACGGACGGGAAAGCGATTAAAGGTAAACCCGCCGGAATCGAAGCGCTATTGATCGACGCCAGTTCGAACGAGCCGTTGCAGGAGAAGGAGCTTTATCAGGGACTAAGCGCCGAACTGGTCGTCCTGGATAAAACCGCAAACACCGAAAACGTGGTGGAAATGAAAAACGAAGGAACCAGGTTTTATGCCGAGCACACGTTCAGCGCATCCGGGGAATACGAGTGGTACGTGAAAATGGAGGGAGATACCTTTTTCCGGAACACACCGGCAACTGTTCAGAAAATCGTCAACCTGGCCCCGGTTGTTCAAGGAAAAGAGCAGCTTCAGCTAACGAAAGAGGACGGGCCGACGGAGCTTGATTTAAACACGTTGTTCCTGGATGAAAATGGGGACAAGCTGAGCTTTGCGCTGCAGGATGCGGCCGGCAAGGCGGCCCGGGCCGAACTGGCCGGCGATCAATTAAACATTTCGCCGCTGCGGACCGGCGGATCGGAGCTGACGATTACCGCCACCGATCCGGAAGGCGCCCAGGTCACGGCGCATCTGGCGCTGAAAATCAAATCCAAATATACGGTGCTGAAATGGTCCATCGCCGGCGGGCTTGTGCTGGCGCTGATCGGCGTTGCCCTGTATTTCTGGCTGCGGCCCAAGCCGGCCTTTGCCGGCAAACTGGAGGGCTATTTCCTGGCCACGGCCAGCGGCAGCGAAGTTCCGGTCAAATCGTGGCCGCTCACCTCGTTCCCCGGCCGAACCGTCAACCTTGGCGAGTTGTTCCAAAGCCTTGACGTCAACGAGCCGCTGCCGGAAGCGCGGAACATTTTCTTTACGGCGGGCAAGGGAGGCACCCTGATCGTACAAAACAAATCGCGCTGCTCGCTTGTTCGGGGCCGTACGCCGCTGGCAAACAACAAGCGGGAAACCCTCGAATACAACGACAAGCTGTACATTACCTTCGAGGACGGGATTACCGAACTGGAGCTGCGCTACAAAGCGATCAAACCGAGCACTAATATTTATACCCGCGCCGATACAGCCAGCTGAGCCTGCATTCGAGACGGATGGCCGCTTTGAACCGGTCCAGCGAAATGCGGCGCTTGTCCGCGGGCACGGCCAGCCCGCGTTCGATCGCCCGGGACAAAAACGGCCAGGCGCGTTTCATCTCCGCGTCGACCAGCTCCTGCCGCTCCTCAAACAAGCGTTTGCGGACATCGGTGGGAGCGTGGCCCCGGCAGCAGAAATACAGCACGGCGGCCAGGCTGTAAATATCGCTCTCCGACCCCTGGCGGGACTGCTCGGAATACAACTCGAGCGGGGAGTATCCCGCGGTCGTTAAAATCGGCCGTCTCTCCTCCGTTCCCCCCGTTGCCGCCGCCGAGCCGAAATCAAGCAGCTTGCAGGCCCCCCCGCTTGCGATCATCAGATTGCCCGGCTTCAAATCCCGGTGAATGATGCCGAAGCGGTGCAAATAATCCAGCGTGTCGATGAACGGAAGGATCGTTTCGTAGAAAAAACGCGGGGCAATGGCCGCCTTGTTAGCGGCTATGTATTTGTCGAGCGTGACGCCTTCGCAATATTCCATCACGATATACGCCGTCCCGTTCTGTTCAAAACGGTCCAGGCAGCGTACAATGCCCGGGTGGTCGAGCTTCTCCAGCAGTGCCCCTTCTTGCTGAAAAGCGTTCCAGAGCACTTCATATTTATCGGCCGCCGTGCCGGCCTTGCGGCGCAGCGTCGCTCCGTCCTTGCTCCTGTACACGAACCGGCCCGGGCAAAACTCCTTCACAACG
Organism: Paenibacillus sp. FSL R5-0527; assembly: GCF_038008055.1. Classification (NCBI taxonomy): domain Bacteria; kingdom Bacillati; phylum Bacillota; class Bacilli; order Caryophanales; family Paenibacillaceae; genus Paenibacillus; species Paenibacillus sp. FSL R5-0527. The sequence goes on from NZ_JBBOYI010000001.1 coordinate 6,719,091, forward strand.
CATCGGCTTCCGTCCGTTTCATTTCGCGCGGCATACACGACCGCCAGCTCGCTGACGGAAAGGACCTTGCGGATGCAGTATTGGCTGCGGGAAGAAGCTTCGCCTTCCCCTCCGATTCTGGCATTTCGCTTTAACTCAAGCCCAAGCATTTGATTACGATTCACCTTTCTATCCTGAACGATATTCCGCAGTATTAACCTGAGCGGGTTATTGACTTATTTTAACACATTAACATAACGTCTGGCGGCTGTCTTCACAGAGAACGGTTCCCCTAACGGACTTTCCCCTAGCAACGGACTCAAACGACTTTATTCGTTCATTTCCCGATCATTTCCTGCTTTAACGGTTGGCGCGAACCACGATCCGCAAGCCACGATCCGCGGGTCATGATCCGCGAGTCATGATCCATCCCGCAGCAAATCAGCCCAGCCCACTTTGCATCGCCCCCGCCGCCCGGTATAAACTAAAAGCATACCAAACCGATCCTATCATACTTTCCGGGGTGATTTTAGATTGAGCGTCAGCATCATTGTCGAAGGCAAAAACGACCGCAGCAAGCTGCGCCGCCTGCTGGGCGATGAGGTGCGCATCCTTTGCACCTTTGGTACACTGAACACGGCAAAACTGGAATCCCTGCGCAAGCAGGCGGGGGACGACGAGCTTTATCTGTTTCTGGACAACGATCCGTCCGGGAAAAGAATCCGCGCGGTCCTCAGGGACGCTTTTCCCGATGCCGAACAAATCTATACCAGACGGGGGTACGCCGGAGTAGAAGGAACGCCTGACGAATATTTAATCGCCCAATTGGAAAAAGCCGGACTGGAGGAATTTATTCTATATCCTCCGCCGGCTTCGTATTAAGCTGTTCATGTAAACCAGCTGTTCATGTAAACCAATAAGTTCGCGGGCAGGCCCTGTCCTTGTTCCAAATCTTTACGACCGGCTTACTCCTTGGCCAAGTCGATCACGCCTTGAGCGATTTCCTCGGGCGTCGCCTCGGGGCGGTAAATTTCGCGCAGACGTCCCTCGCGGTCGACCATCCCGATCAGGTCCATATGCACGAAGTTTCCGTCGTTATCCTTGTTGATCAGGATTTGAAACGAGTTCATCGCCAAATCGATCGTTTTTTGCTCATCCCCGCGCAGGAAATACCAGCCCGAATAATCGGCTTTGAATTTATCACCGAACGCTTTGACGTTCTCCAGCGTATCCCGCTGCGGGTCAAAGGTGATCGAGACAATGGACGCGTCTTTGCCGAACAAGCCCTTTTCCTTCAAAATATCCTGCACCTGGCTTAGCCGGAACGTCGTGATCGGACAAACGTCCGGACAGTTGGCAAAGAAGAAATAAAACAATCTAACCTTTCCGTTCGTGTCCTCCAGGGTGACTGTCTTGCCGTCCACATTTTGCATACTGAACTCGCCCACCGGCCGGATGACCGGAAGCTTCGGCTTGGCGGCATACGTGTCCCACAGCAGATATCCCGCCAAAACAACGCATATCGCCAGCAAAATCCAGGTCCACTTGTACTTTTTCAAAACAGCCATCCCTTAGACCTCCATCACAACCGTACGGTATCGAGAATCATAACGATCATGTTCACCGTCAAATAGTTTACGGAGAACAGAAATACTTTTTTCGCCCAAGCATCGTTGTCCTTGGTGCGGAAGCCCGTCAGCGCCATCAGCAGCCAGGCGACCGACAAAATTTCCGCGATCACCAAAAACCAGATCCCCGTATAGTCATAAACGTACATCAGAATCGGAATGGGTACGAGCAACACCAGATACGGGATCATCTGCAGCTTCGTCCGCGGAATGCCCTTCACAACGGGCAGCAGCGGAAAACCGGCCGCGCGGTATTCCTCCGTCCGCCGGATGCCAAGCGCCCAGAAATGCGGAGGTTGCCACAAAAACAACATGGCAAACAGCAGGCACGCGCCCAGATCGACGGTACCGGACGCCGCGACGTAGCCGATGACCGGCGGCATCGCTCCGGAAATCGCCCCGATGGAGGTGCTCCAGGTCGAAGTTCTTTTCAGCCAAAGGGTGTAAACAACGACATAAACGAACATGCCTACTGCGCCGAACAAGCCGGCCAGCGGACCGGAAAACGCAAACAAAACGGCAAGGCCCAAAATGCCCAAAACAACCGCGTACCAAAGCACCGTTTTCGGGGCTACCTTCCCGGTCGGAAGGGCGCGGTTTTTCGTGCGAGCCATCTTCATATCCATTTCCCGGTCAAAATAGTTGTTAAACACACACGAAGAGGCCATGACCAGCATCGTTCCCAGCAGCATCAAAACCAGCTTGCCGTATTGCAGTTGCCAATGTGAAGCCAACCAAAAACCGGCGAAGGCCGCGATCAGGTTCGAACGCAGGATTCCCGGCTTGGTCAAAGCGATGAAATCTCTCCAAGTCGCCGTCTCTCCCGGAGGAGTAGGTCTCACGGACAACGCAGCGGATTCCGAAGAAGCCTGATATCTTAATGGTTTGTCCACGCGCGATTCATCCTCCTACAAATTAGTATTGAGTTTGGACTAAGCTATATCTATAAATCCGTAAATTATTCGGCAATATTTCGCTCTCGCTATAAACTTTATCATAACAAACCAAGAAAGTGTTTGACAATCATCGGAATATCGCGTGGTTATTTTGACAATTTGGTGACACAAAGGCCGCTGGGATTGTCCAGCGGCCTTTATAAACTCATCTTTCGCAGAGCAAAAATCAGCGTGAGTCCTTGAGTTGAAGGTGTTCAATTATCTAAGATAGGCGGACAGAAGAGGTGTCTGGCTCAACCTTATAATCCTTGCTTGCCAGTCAAGTCGAAAACCGATCGTGGGCAAGAAACGCGGAAGGGCATCCGAAAGCTTGAGGATTGGGAATTGGGAATTGGGGGGCGGCAGATCAACACTCGCCGTCCGGGACTTTGCACGATTATCCCGTTTAATCAGGTAGCAGAGAGAAAGACAAGTTCGGAGAAAAAAATGTTTGGTGGAGAAGCAGGTAGGCTCGAGATAATTTAGACGGGCTTAGGAGAAGAAATCAGGTTTAAAGGAAGTAAAACATACCGGAAGGGGATCAAGACAAGGGATCAAGACAAGGGATCAAGATAGGGGATCAAGGACAAGACGCGAGGAAAACGAAAAGACCGTGATTTTGCTGTAGTCTGAACCCTTCCGTCTGCAGCAACGCCCGCACAGTTCATGTTAACCCCTACCCATTAAGTTGATCCGCATCAAGTAACCCCCACCGTTCCAGCGTCTCGATCAGGCCGCAGCCGCAAGGGGCTGATTCGGTTGGCGCGCGATCAGCCGGCGGTAAGAGATTGCCGGAATCGCCACACACATCTGTAGCAACTTCTGCCGCATCGTTTCTTCCGCTTCGGGCAGTCCTCCTTGCAGGCGCAGACGGCGGCGTACGGTGTATTCGTTCAGGTACGCCTGCAGATGCTTCAGTCCCAAGGCTCCATACGTACTCTTCAGCGATTCCCACGCCTCTCTCACCACTTTCCGCAAGGGAGTGTACAGCCGAAAGGCCTGAGGGAAGGACTGCACCGTCGATGTACGGACATCCACATGCCCGCTAATAAACGCGGTTAGATCGTGACGGCTTGCCCTTTTTTCGCTTCCCCGCTTATGCGGCACCAGGCGAATTTTGACCTGCTCCGGCTCGCCCGACTCCGTGACCGTGCAGCCCGCTACGACCGCAGAGGCGTACGGATGCGAAAGCTGACACCGGGACGGATTACGCCCATACTGATCGCTGTTCACCTTCACGTCTCCGGAGAGCAGCTCCCGGGCATCGAACTCCCCGGCGGCATGACGTATTTTGTGAAGCACTAGCCAGGCGGTCTTGTAGGCGACCCGGATCACCTGGCGCAGCCGCAGTGCCGAGATGCCGCCCTCCATCAGGAACAACTCCAGGGCCTGAAACCACTTCACCAGGGGGAGATGCGTTCCTTCAAAAATCGTGCCGACCAAAGGCGATGTTTGATGCTTGCACTTTCCGCACTCAAATAAGGGGATATTCCGGGAGGTCAGACGGCTGCACCGGGTGTGAGCGCAGCGCGGGCAGACAAAGCCGTTTGGCCACTTCATCGCGATCAGCGCCTCCATGCAGGCCTGCTCGCTGTTATAACGGCTGCTGAATGGCTGAAGTTCCGTTACCGTATTGACTTCCATATCCGCTCGCCCCCGAATCAAGAGTATACGAACATAAATTCCATTTATTTCATTATACAAAACACGCGTTCCCTTATCAAGTCAAAAATCTCACCTGAACCGCCTCATTTTTTCCTCATCTTTTTTGTTTTTTTCTTCTCTCTTTTTTGGAGCCCTACTCTAGCCCCCCCTGCTCCCTGCTCCTGAACGAAGGGAATAATCGTGCAAAGGCAGCCAGCCAGGCAGGGACACCAAGACACGCACGCTTTAGACAGTCCCTTTAGACAGTCCCCCGCCTGGCGTCGATTTGTGACACTGCTCGAAACGGCTACGGTGCAGAAGGTAGATCCGCTGAACCCACCGGATCGTGACGCCTCTACATCGTTGACGATTCCATGCTTCCATAGTTGCTCAACTTGATCACCGAAGCAACCCAAAAAGCCGGGAAGACACTGTCCGCCTCTGATTCAGCGTCAACTCCGGCAATGGATTCCCTGCTTTACCCAGCTATATCAAGGCTTGTCTGCGATGTTTTGCTGCGATAGCTTAGTTTTTAAATTATAGTTTTTTTACTTAACGACAAACCCCATCAGCCGCTGTACGTCCTGCAGCGTTTTTTCCGCCATTTCGGACGCTCGTTCCGCGCCCTGGCGCAAAATCTGACGCAGCTCGCCCGACTCGCGGATCTCGCGGTACCGCTGCTGCAGCGGCTCGATCACGCTGACGACGGCCTCGGCCAAATCCTTTTTGAACGGACCGTACATTTGGCCTTCGTAGCGCTTCTCCACTTCTTCGATCGTCAAACCGGCGCACTGGCTGTAAATCGTAATCAGGTTGCTGACTTCCGGTTTGTTCTCCGGATCGAATTTGACCTCGCGGCCCGAGTCGGTCGTCGCCCGGCTGATCTTTTTGCGGATAACGTCCGGTTCGTCCAGCAAAGCGATGTAACTGCCCGGGTTCGGGTTGCTTTTGCTCATTTTTTTCGAGGCATCGTCCAAAGACATGATCCGCGCGCCGACCTCCGGAATATACGGCTCCGGAATCGTAAAATAGTCGCCGTAGCGGTGGTTGAAACGTCCCGCCAAATCCCGGGTCAGCTCCAAATGCTGCTTCTGATCCTCACCTACCGGCACCAAATCGGCATTATAAACCAGGATGTCCGCCGCCATCAAGGCCGGGTACACGAACAATCCCGCGCCAACCGATTCTTTGCCCGCCGATTTGTCTTTAAACTGGGTCATCCGCTCTAGCTCGCCCATCGAAGTGAGCGTGGTCAACAGCCATCCGAGCTGGGCATGCTGCATTACATGGGATTGCAGATAAACGTTCGCTTTGTTCGGATCGATGCCCGCCGCGATATACAGCGCCGCAACGGCCTCGGACTGCTCCGTCAACGCGGCCGGTTCCTGTGGAACCGTGATGGCGTGAAGATCGACCACCATAAAGTTGCAGGCGTAATCGTGCTGCAGGGTTACGAAATTTTTGATCGCTCCGATGTAATTTCCCAATGTCAGTTTTCCGCTTGGCTGGATGCCGGAAAGCACTTTTTTCATCATTCATTGACCTCCTCGATTTAAATGCAAAAAAGGCCTCACTCCCGCAAGGGACGTGAGACCGTGGTGCCACCCTTATTCGCCGAATTCTCCAGGTCCTTGCAACAGAGCCACCCTTTGTGCAAGCCAACCTTGGGCCAAATTCAGCCTTACTGATTCCGTAACGTGGAACGACCCGTCCGGCATACTTCGCATCGCAGCAAGGCTTCCCGCCTGCCCGCGGTTCTGTCCGGCGCTCCGAGGCCCATTCGGCCAAAGCTCCTCCTCCGGTTCGCATCAACCACCGGCTTTCTGCAGGACGAACGTTTCGCTTACTTGCCCTCATCATCGCATTGTCGCTATGGCGAATCCTTGAGGCCGCCCGGACCTCCAGAAACCCGCTTCTATTGATTATCATCATAAAAGTGTTTGCCGTCCATGTCAAATTCATTTTTCGTCTACCGCAAAAAAATGTTATGATTAGTTTTAGCTTAAGGAACAGATAATTATGTGGGAAAAGGAGCAACGATATGAAAAAGGTGACCAAAGGGCAATGGAACGGTTACGATACGTATATCTTACATAGCCACGAACTTGAAGTCACGCTGCTACCCCGCCTTGGCAATAACGTGATTCGCATATGGGACCGTGTTCAGCAGCGCGATGTGCTGCGGTGCCCGGACGAAAGCGAACTGGATTTCTATTTGCAAAAGCCGTACCATTTCGGCATCCCTTTGCTGATTCCGCCGGGACGGATCCGCAGGGGGCACTTCACTTACGCGGGCCAGGAATATCAGTTTGACCGCAATACGGCAAACGACAACCATATCCACGGGCTGCACCGCACGCAACCCTGGCGCGTCAGCGATATCGAGGAAGACGACGAAGGCTGCGCCATCACCACGGAGTTCGTCACCTCGGACGATCCGAATTGGATTCGGCAATTTCCCGAACCGCTGAAACTTGAAATGACCTTGCGGCTGCAGGGCGCTTCTTTGAAGCAAACCTTTAAAATCACGCACCTGGGGCAAAAAGCCGCACCGTTCGGTTTGGGCCTTCACACCTGGTTCCTCATCGACGGCGAACCTGGCCGCTGGAACCTGAAGCTGCCGGTTAGCGGGCTGTTCAAAGCCGATGAAGAGCTGATCCCCACGGGTGAGATCGCTCCTTTAGGTCCCTGGGAAGCTTTAAACGAAGGGATGAACCTGCAGGGCGTAGATTGCGATACGATGCTGAACATCGGCGGCAAGCCCGCGGTGGCCGAGTTGACCCGGGATGACGGATACGGGCTGCGTTATTCCGCCGATCCGGAACATTTTAAATTTTGGGTTATCTATTCCAAGGGCGAAGCCGACCGGTTTTTCTGCATCGAACCTTACACCTGGCTCCCGGATGCCCCAAATTCCCCGCTGCCTGCCGAGCAGACCGGGTTGATTGATTTAAAGCCGCAGCAAACCGTAGAGCTGAACCTGAACCTGGATATCGTTTACCCTGAGGGCGAATCCGCTCCCGAAACCGACTCCTGATCCTTTTTTGCCATGCCTCAATACGAAACCAAGCGGCCGTCCATCATCCATCTGCGATGATGGACGGCCTTTTTGCGCCGCTGGCCGCCGATTTCTGAAATGAAATAATTACCACTACTAAAGATCGAAGTCTACCCGCATATTTTTCTCCCTAGGAACCATACTAACACCACAAAGGCAAAGGAGGTGACAACGATGGCAGGTAGAAACGGAAGCCGAAACAACCTTATCGTTCGTGAAGCCAACGCCGCGCTGCAACAACTGAAATTTGAAGCAGCTCAAGAATTGGGCGTCCAAATTCCGCAAGACGGATACTACGGGAACTACACATCCCGTGAAACCGGCTCCCTCGGGGGTTACATTACGAAACGTCTGGTTCAATTGGCGGAGCAGCAATTGTCGGGTCGTTCGAACCTGTAACTTGCATTCTCCTATCATTTAACACTATAGGGAACAGGCGATCTGCATATGCAGGTCGCCTGTTCCCCTTTAATGAGTCCCCGTTTACCGCGGTTTAAGAGGTCTTATCTTGTTTGTATGTATGGATGGCATCTTTACGCGAGTAGCGTTGGATCAACAAATTGGCCATGTTGTAATTCGATTCCAATATGGCATCGACGACAATCGTTCCTTGGCGAAGCGCAAATTCATAGCTGATTTCCCCGTGAGTCCAATACCGTTTGAACTTTAACGATTCGAGGGCCATCCTCCGAAAACATTGCATCTGCTCCATGGTCAGCCCTGCGCCCTCATCGGCGAGATGCCCGTTCCGTCCGGCAATCGGATTGTGGCGGATTCCGAATTTTCCGATGGTATTGTTGCGGATTTGGATGAATACGGTGCCTGACGTTAATCCGGAAAGCTCCTCTTCCAGCTCCTTAAATGCCATTTCCACTTGTCTGGCGAGTGAAATTTCATCGATTTTCAGCATATCCACCCTCCCTTCCCATGTAAGTCCCCATTATATAGGGCTTATGTCTCATTATAGGTCATAATTATATAACGTTCAACAATATACAACAAATTTGGTTAATAATTACTATGCAAAATATGACTGTAATTTCTTTTAATTACACAGCCTTTTGAACCGTAGCCGTTTCGGGCAGTGTCACAAATCGACGCCAGGTAATTGGGCTGTCTAAAGGGTCTTTGTGTCTTAGTGTCCCTGCCTGCTGCCTGCCTTTGCACGATTATCCCTTTTGTTCATGGAGCAGGGAGCAGGGGGTGGCTTAGAGCAAGGGTTCCAAAAAAAGAGAGAAGAAAAAACAGTAAAGATGAGGAATAAATGAGGCGGGTCAGGTGAGATTTTCGGCTTGATAAGAGAACGCATGTTTGGTATGATGAAATAAATGGAACTTGTGTTCTTAAATTCTTGATTCGGGGCAGCCGGCTACGACCGCCGAGGCGTACGGATGCGAAAGCTTGATCGAGACGCCGGAACGGTGCGGTGGAGTAAATATCTCGAATCTAGCCGTTTCTCCACCAATTATTTTCTTCTCCCGAGCTTGTTTGTTTCCCTGCAACCTGATCAAACGGGATAATCGTGCAAAGTCCCCAGACAGCGAGTGTTAATACTTTAATTCGTTTGGCAGTTGATTTAGGTCGGACTGATGGCCTATAACAATGTTCTCCTTGATTTGGAACGACTACCGTCACTGGGGTCCGTTAGCTTCGTGATGATTGAGCGTGGCCGTAAAAAAAACGGGCCCTCACCGCCACAATATGACGGGGGCCCAATCACACGATTTATTTTGTCAATTCCAGGAACGCATCGACGTCAGCCACGGATAACGCCATCGCCTCGCGCCAGAAATCCGGCTTGGTCAAGTCAACTTGCAGATGTTTGGCGGCCAGCTCCTCCACCGTCATCCGGCCCGTATCCCGCAACAGCGCGTCGTATTTCTCCGCGAACGCCTGGCCTTCCCGCTGCGCTATCGCGTAAATGCCGGTACTGAACATGTACCCGAAGGTATACGGGAAATTATAGAACGGTACATCCGTGATGTAAAAATGCAGCTTGGAAGCCCAGAAGTGCGGGTGATAGTTGCCCAGCGCCCCGCGGTACGCTTCCCGCTGCGCTTCCTCCATCAGCGCGGACAATTCGCCGGCGTCCAGCAAGCCTTGCCGGCGCTTCGCATAAAAGCGCGTTTCGAACAGGAAGCGGGCATGGATGTTCATGTAGAAGGCGATGGATCTCTGGATTTGGTCGGCGAGCAGCACGATTTTCGCTTCCTTGCTTGCCGCGTTTTTCACCAGGGCGTCCGACACGATCATTTCCGCAAAGGTCGAAGCGGTTTCCGCGACGTTCATCGCGTAATCCTGGTTGAACACCGGCAGCTCCTCCATCAAATACTGATGATAGGCGTGACCGAGCTCATGAGCCAGCGTCGACACGTTCGAAAGCGTTCCCCCGAACGTCATGAAAATCCGCGTTTGCTTGCTGACCGGAAGCGCGGTGCAGAAACCGCCCGGCCGTTTGCCGGAGCGGTCCTCCGCTTCGATCCAGCGCTTGCGGAACGCTTCGGCCGCAAATTCGGCCAATTTCGGACTAAAGCCGCCGAACTGCTTGACGATATCTTGCGCGGCCTGGTCGTACGTGATTTCTTCCGTCACTTTGCCGAGCGGTGCGTCCACATCGGCCCAGTTCAGCTTATCGAGTCCCAGCAGCTTCGCTTTGCGCTCCAAATAAGCGACGAATTTCGGCTTGTTCTCCTCGATCACCCGCCACATCGCATCCAGCGTCGCGCCCGACATGCGGTTGATCGCCAGCGGCTCCTTCAGGATATCGTCCCAGCCCCTCTTGTCGTACAGTTTCAAACGGAAGCCCGCCAGCCGGTTCAGCGTGTCCGCGCAATAATCGGCGGAATTGCTCCAGGCTTCCTCCCAGCTGGCAAATACCCGCTCCCGGACGCCGCGGTCCGGATCGTCCAGCTTGTTGGCCGCTTGGCCTACGGACAGCATCTTCACTTCGCCGCCCGGCTCCTGGAACGGCACGTTTACTTTGGCGACGATCGTGTCGTAATGCTGTCCCCAGCCGTGGTAACCGTCGATAGCCAGGTCCGAAGCCAGGCTCTCCAGCTCGGGCGGCAGCTTCTCGCGGGCTTCGTCGCGTTTTTCGCTGAGCACGAAGGAAAGCGGCGCGATCTCGCCGCGCTTCATCCAGTCCGCCCACACCTCGTCGCTCGTCAAGCGCAGCACGTTCCAGAACAAGGTCGTCACATTGTTGTACGCGGCCCGAATCGACGTTACTTTGGCGTCCAGTTGAACCGCCTTCTTGTCATGCTGATCCTGGGCCGTCAAACAGGATACAAAGCTGCCCGCTTCCGTCAGTTTGGCGGAGGCCGCCTGCAGCCCTTCAATGATTCCGTCAAAAGCTTCCGTGTCCTTAACCGAGGCCGGCGCGCCCATCTCCTTGATCGCTGCGTGGTAACCGGCAATATCGCGTTCCAACGTCTCCAGAAATTCGCGGAACGCCGCGGAAGAAGAGCCTCCCGGGAAAATCGAGTCAAGTTCCCAGGCCGGATCTAGGGGTCCATTGAATAATGTCATGGATATTGTCTCATCCTTTCTTCAATCGTTTATTATTGATGCCTAAGCAGGCTGAAAAGTATGCTATTATATAGCTACCAGCTCGACAGGAGGGATATTCATATGAAGCCGCTACAAATTTCACCGGACACCGCCGTTAAATTAGCAGCGAAATTAAAGGTGCCGCTCGAGCACCTGATGCATATGCCGCAGCACATTTTACTCCAAAAGATCGCCGAGCTCGCCAAGGAAGAAGCCGGAAGCAAACCGGCCGAAGCCGGCGCGGAACCTTCCGCGTCCGAACCGGCGGGCGACTCGAAGCCCGGGGATCCGAAGCAAAGCTCATGATTCCGTTTAACCGGTCTTGGCCTTACGATGTGGTCATGGGAGACGTGTATGTACAGGATTGTCCTTTTTGCGGCGCCGGCAATGTGCTGCTCCCGTTAAAACCGCGCGACCTCAAATCCATCAGCGAAGGCAAAAAAAAGCTGCTGGTGTTCCCCTGCTGCGGAAACAAGGTCCATGTGCTGGACTGCGACAACGACTACTTGCTCACCGACACGGTGTTAAGGCGCTAACCCACCAGACGCTTTCGCAGGCAACGCTTATCGCTGCAATTAGGGCCGTTCATTCAAAGAACGGCCCTTTATAATTTGATCCGGCAGGCATCCAATATTCCTTCCGGTGATCCGGCGTTAACTCTGCATTTCCTCCGGAAGCTCGTGTCCGGCGCCAAGCATTTCCTCGCGCAGCACCGCCCACTGCTCCCGCGATGCCCGGATCATGGCAGCGTCCATGATCTTCTTGTCGTTAATGACGCGGCTGAACCATTTGACGGCATCGTGGTAATTACCGACGCGGCGGTTCAACTCGCCGATCAAATACATCAGCCTGGCGTCGCTTCCTCCCACGCCCTCGGTTTCATATACGCGAACGTAAGATTCCAGCGAATACTGCAGAAAACGCTTCTCCTGCTGTTCATTGTTCCGGTAGCGGTAGAGCCAGGCGATATGATGCAAGAGGCTGGCGATAATCCGCTCCTTCTCCCCGATCGTTTGCGCGCACAGCAGCCCAAGCTTGTATGTCTCGAGAGCAGCGGCCCAGTCGCGGTGCCCGCCGTAATCCCGTTTGATGAACTTGCTGCCGATCGCTTCCTGAAACAGCGCCCGCTGCTTGTCGTTCAGTCTGTCTGTGGAGTTCTCCGTGGAAGCAAATCCGCAGGAAGGGCATACCCTGACGACGTAATAATCGGGATTCTCCTTCTGAAAATATCCGCAGAAATCGCTATCCGTCCGCACGGCCCGCTTAAAGCTCGGCCTAACGCGCGACGTCGAAAACTCGTGTTCGCAGTAAGCGCAGGTAATTTTGATCTGATAAAGGGGTTCTAGTTCCAATGCTCCAACTTCCTTTCCAAAAGTCCGCCTTCGGCGTATGTCCGGCGTCTTGTCCTAAGGTGTGTTTACGAAATGGAAAGCGGGACCGGAAAGGCGCTCAAGCACGAACCCACGGAGCGGCTCCTCGATTCCGATCTCCTCCAGGGCGGCCCGCATGCAGGCCAGCCAGGCTTCGGCGCGCTCCCTCGTCACCGGGAACGGCATATGCCGCGCCCGCATCATCGGGTGGCCGAACGCATCGGAATACAAGGGCGGCCCGCCGAAAAACTGCGTCAAAAACATGTACTGCTTCTCCATAACCGGCGTAATGTCCTCAGGAAACAGCGGTCCAAGCAGCGGATCTTTCTGTACCTTGGGATAAAAGGCTTCCACAAGCCGCCTCAGCGTTGGGCCGCCGCCAAGATTGTCATAGAGGCTTAAGGTTGGATTCATATACTCACCGCCTGCTTTTCAACTCTTTTTATTATAGCAAAAAAAAATAAAAGCTCCTATCGGAGCTTCTGCGTGTGGGTATGAAACATCAAAACGATCAGTAGCTGCTCCAGTCCTCTTCACCGGAATGGACGAGAGAGGCCCGGATAACGTACACAAAAGCGCATACGAGAACACCTGCAACAATGCTCATTATCATCACTCCATCCACAAAATTTTACTTCTGCGAAGTCCATGATCGTAAGGAAAGCTGGTACTAAAGTTTCAATTTTATCATCTAAATTTATTCTAGCACAAAAATACCGAAAGATCAGTATTTGCCGCGGCCGTTTAGTTTATTTTTTTGTGCTGTTTGTCCCACAGAATACATAAACTTCACTATGATCCGATGTGGAGGCGCGTTACTATGGTCATAAAACGAATGGTTGCCTTTTTTCTGCTCATGTCCTTAGCGGCCTTGGCCGTGCTGATGCTGCGCTATCCGGAACAGTCCTGGCAAGCCGGCGTCCGCGGGCTGGCGATTTGGTGGGATGTGCTGTTTCCGTCGCTGTTCCCGTTTTTTGTAATCTCCGAAATCATGCTTGGATTCGGGATCGTGCACTTTTTGGGCAAGCTGCTCGATCCGCTGATGAAGCCGCTTTTCCGCATTCCCGGCAGCGGCGGCTTTGTACTGGCTATGGGATTCGCATCCGGGTATCCCGTCAGCGCCAAGCTAGCCGCCAAACTGCGCGAGCAGCGCCTCGTTACCCGCGAAGAGGGCGAGCGCCTGGTCGCCTTTACCACTTCCTCCGACCCGATCTTTCTGATCGGCGCCGTCTCGGTCGGTTTCTTCGGCAACCCGAAGCTGGCCGGGGCGCTCGCGCTTGCCCACTACGGCGGGGCGCTGCTGATCGGAGGAATCATGCGGTTTTACCGGGCGGGCGCCCCCGGAACCGAGGTTCGCGCCGATGCGGCTTCCTCCCGGCGGCTGAGTTTGAGGCAAGCGCTGCAGGCCATGCACCAGGCCCGGACCAGCGACGGACGGAGCCTCGGCGAACTGCTGCGCCAGGCCGTCGTTTCGTCCCTGCAGCTTATGACCGTCGTCGGCGGACTCGTCGTGTTCTTCTCCGTCATCCTGGAGATTCTGACCGCCTCCGGCGTCATGAACGTCCTGTATGCCGCCCTGCGTTGGCTGCTGCCCGCGGTTGGGCTCCCCGCGGAGCTGGCCGAGGCGATCGTCGGCGGCTTGTTTGAAGTTACGCTCGGCGCCAAGTCTTCCGCCGCTCCCGAAGGCATCCCGCTGATGTACAAAGCGGCGGCGGCGGTGTTTATTTTATCCTGGGGCGGGCTTTCGGTGCATGCTCAGGTGGCCAGCATCTTAAACAGCAGCGATCTGCGTTATTTACCGTTTCTGTTCGCCCGCTTTCTACACGGTCTGGTTGCCGCGGCTTTGCTGCTCCTGATTTGGGAACCCGTCATGGGCGCCGCGCCGGCCTTCGGCCTGTTTTCGCCCGCGGAAGCCGCGCGGCTTCCCGGCTGGCGGTCGGTTCCGGCGGCGTTCCGGCTGGCGCTTGCGCTGGTCTTGACGCTGATTATTTTGTCTGTCCTGTCGAGAATCATTCATCGCTGGCTTGCAAAGCCGAAGAAATATTTAAGTTGAATTTTTGAATAGGATGGGGGAAGAAACGAAACATTGTGTTCTGCCGGGGAATTGATTATGATCTTTACAAAAGGATCTTCAAAGGAGCTTGTCATCTTGAGATATTATGTGCTAGACCGTGGCGATCAGTTATCTGTCGATTTAAGCGAATCTTTTCATAAACTGGCTGCCCAGCAGGGCCTGCAGTTCGACGCCAAATCCCCGGACATCGTCGTTTCCATCGGAGGGGACGGCACGATGCTGCACGCCTTCCATACGTTTATCGATCAGATTCCATCCATCGCTTTTGTCGGAGTTCATACCGGTCATCTCGGTTTCTACGCCGACTGGAAGGCCGACGAGATACCCGAACTCGTCAGCATGATGGGCGGACACGCGGGCTCCGGATTCCCCAAGCCCCGGATGGTTCGTTACCCGCTTATCGAACTGGAGATTCAAAAGAAGTCGGGAACCTCCTCCTACATATGTCTGAACGAATTTACGCTGAAAGGCGTGGACGGCACCGTTGTCGCTCAAGTGGACATCAACGATCAAATGTTCGAAATGTTCCGGGGAGACGGCATCTGTGTATCTACTCCGTGCGGAAGCACCGCCTACAACAAAAGCCTGGGCGGAGCCATGATCCACCCGTCGATCGAAGCGCTGCAAATTACCGAAATCGCCTCGATCAACAACCGGGTGTTCCGGACGATGGGCTCGCCGCTTGTGCTGCCGAAGCATCATCATTGCGACATCTATTCCAAAAAAGAGCAAAACCTGCTGCTTACGGTCGACCACATCAATCTGCCCATGGACGACCTGATCTCCGTGCGCTGCCGGGTGGCCGACCAGAAGGTCAGCTTCATGCGCTATCGTCCGTTCCCTTTTTGGGACCGCGTACGCAACGCTTTCCTAGGCTGATTCTTGGGACAAGGCTCCAGAAAATTTAGCAAAGGACGAACCCAATATGAAGAAGAACCATTTCCGCAAGTACGTTATCATCCCGCTTTTAGCGTTGTCGCTGTTAGGATTGCCGCAGGCGGCCGGCGCCGCGGAAAGCAGCGCTGCGGCGAACGAAGCGAATGAAGCGGCCGAAAATTCCGATCTGGTCGTGCTTGAAGAAGTGTTGGATCTTTTGGATGCGTACAACATCGAAGGGGTGGACAGGGAGCAGTTTTTGGAAAATGCCATCCGGGGAGCGGTTTATTCCCTTGACGACCCATACAGCGACTATTTCACCAAGGAAGAGCTGCAGAGCTTTGAGGAAGGCCTGAACCAGGAATATGTCGGCATTGGGGCCACGTTTCGGTTTACCGGCAGCAAGCTGTATATCACCGATGTGATCGAAGACTCTCCGGCGGCGAACGCCGGCCTGAAGCGCAGCGACATCATCACGCTGGTTGACGGGAAGGCGGTAACCGGCAGCGAAGACATCGCCCGGATACAAGGCCAGGAGAACACGATCGTCAATATAACGGTGAACCGCAACGGGCAAAAGCTGACCTTTCCGATCAAGCGGGGGCATTTCTCGTTGCCGTCCGTGACCGGGATGCTTATTCCTTCCAGCAGGGTCGGCTATATCGCGATTTCTTCCTTTTCCGAAAACGTGGATAAAGAATTCGCCGATGAATTAAGCAAACTGCGGGGACAAGGCATAGGAGCGCTGGTGCTCGACTTGCGGGACAATCTCGGCGGCTATGTGGAAGCGGCGGCGAATATCGCCAAGCATTTTATGAAGGAAGGCGTGCTGATGTATACGGCGGATCAAAGCGAGACGCTGCAGCCGTATACGGTCAAGGGCGGCGAAAATATCGGGATGCCCGTCGTCGTGCTCACCAACGAGCTGACGGCCAGCGCTTCGGAGATATTAACGGGCGCTTTGCGCGACAACGGAATCGCCAAGGTCGTCGGTACGCAAACGTACGGCAAAGCGCGAATCCAGAATCTTTTCTCCTTGTCGAACGGCGGCTCGCTGAAATTAACCGTTCAGCGTTACTTAACGCCGAAAGGGGAAGACTTCAACCACGTCGGCCTCAAGCCGGACATCGAAGTGAAAGGCAGTGCGGCAGCCCAACTGATCGCCGGTTTACATCAGGCTGGGGTGCGGAAAATCAAGCTGAGCGGAAGCCCGTCTTCCCTGACGATTAACGGCGCATCCTTCTCCGGGTATGTCGACGTGCTGGAAAGCGGTAAAAAAGTATACGCCCCGGTTCGCGTCCTGGCTGCGCTAGTGCAAAGCGAGCCGGCCTGGAACGCCGCTGCGCAGAAGCTGACGATTACGGACGACAGCGGCAAGACGATCGGTTTCTCCACGGCTTCCAAAAGCGTCAAAGTCGTCGATGGCGAGTCTTATGTGGAGCTGCACGACTTCCGGCAAAAATACCCGGCCCTGAAATGGAGCTACAAACAAGGCATCCTGCAATTATCCGTTAAATCCTAAATTTTAATGCAAAACGCCTGCGGACGTTGCCGTTCCGCAGGCGTTTTTGCGTTTGCTGAATATACCCTAAGGCAGTTCTTTTCGGTATAACGGGATTCCCCGTTTTAATTCGCCGCCAAAGTCTTTTTCCATATCCCGAGCACCAGTGCGGAAACGACCGAGCCGATCAGCACCGCCAGCAGGAACAGCAGGGCATGGTTGGCGAGAACGGCGACGAAAATACCGCCGTGCGGCGCGGGAACGTTGATTTTCCACAGCTGTGTCAGCCCGCCGGCGATCGCCGAGCCCAGAATGCATGAGGTCAGAACGCGCATCGGGTCCGACGCGGCAAACGGAATGGCGCCTTCCGTAATAAAGGAGAGACCAAGCACGTAGTTCGTCACCCCGGATTTACGCTCTTGCTCCGTAAATTTGCCTTTGAAAAACGTCGTGGCCAAAGCGATCGCCAGCGGCGGAACCATCCCGCCGGCCATAACGGCGGCCATCATCGCTCCGTTGGTGTTTCCGCTCGACGTAAACACCCCGATGGCGAAAGCGTAAGCGGCTTTGTTGAAAGGCCCGCCCATATCGATGGCCATCATACCGCCGAGAATAAGTCCGAGAATCACCATGTTTCCGGTACCCAGGTGATTCAGCACATCGATAAGCCCTGTGTTAATCCAACTGAAGATCGGATCGACAATGTAGAACATAATGGAGCCGGCGATCAAAAGGCCGAATATCGGATACAGCAGAATAGGCTTGAGTCCATCCAGCGTTTTCGGCAGCCCGGCGAAAACCTTACGCAGCAAGATAACGACATACCCGGCCAGGAAACCTGCCGCAAGCCCGCCAAGGAAGCCGGCGTTGGCGTTGACGGCCATCAGACCCCCGACCATCCCGGGCATCAGGGCCGGGCGGTCGCCGATGCTGAAAGCGATGAAGCCGGCTAAAATCGGAATCAGGAAATGGAAAGCCCCGTTTCCGCCGCCGATCGTTTGCAGCAGTTGGAACAGCGGGCTGTTCTCCCCGGCCACCTGCTCGATCAGGAACGAGACAGCAAGCAAAATCCCGCCGCCGACGACAAAGGGCAGCATATGGGAAATCCCGCTCATCAAATCTTTGTAAATTTTGCTGCGCCCGCTCCGCTCCTCGTTTCCGTTCTCAGCGGATTTGGCGCCGCCGCCGCGGTAGATCGGCGCATCGCCGCTCACCGCTTTCCGGATCAGCTCCTCGGGCTTGCGGATACCGTCGGAGACCGGTCTTTGCAGGACCGGCTTCCCTTCAAACCGGGCCATCTCCACATTTTTGTCCGCCGCTACGATAACGCCTTGGGCGCGGCGGATTTCATCGGCGGTAAGCACGTTCTGCGCGCCCTCCGAGCCGTTGGTTTCAACGCGGATGGCTACCCCCATCTCGCGGGCTTTTTTCTTCAACGCGTCTTCAGCCATAAATGTATGCGCAATCCCCGTAGGGCAAGCGGTAACGGCGACGACGAACGGTTCCGCGTCCGCCGGACCGCCGCTGACAGCTGCCGGCACTTCCTTCTTCGCTGCATTCCCACCGGTCACGTTGGTATTCGCTCTGTTCGCGCTCGGGCCGCTCTTGTTCCCGCCCGTTCCACCGTTAGTTCCAGCCGCGCTTTCCACTTCTTTAGCCGCCTCTTCCTCGGCTTGTTTGGCATCAAACAGCGCCGCCACTTCGTCCGGCGTTTTCGCTTCCTTCAATTTGGCGATGAAGCCGCTGTCAATCAGCAGACGCGAAAGCGCGGCGAGCGTGCGAAGATGCGTGTTCCCCGCGCCTTCCGGAGCGGCGATCATAAAGAACAAATAAGCGGGTTCGCCGTCCAGGGCGTCATAATCGACCCCTTGGCCGCTTTTGGCGAACACGACGGTCGGCTCGTTCACCGCAGCGGTTTTGGCATGGGGCATAGCGATTCCCCCACCGATCCCGGTGCTCGCCTGCTCCTCGCGCTTCAGAATCGCTGCCTTGAATTTTGCCGGGTCATTGATTCTGCCGCTGGCCGCGAGGCTGGCGATCAGCTCGTCGATCGCCGCCTCTTTGCTGGAGGCCTGTAAATCCATAATCATCGTTTCTTTAATCATCAGATCCGTAATTCTCATGGTACTCACTCCCTATAAGAATCTATATAAGTTAGACTCCTGCTTAAGTTCAACTTATATACCAAGTTCAAAATCGATATAAACATGCATGTATCGAAACATGCCGATGGCCTAAAACATCCCCGTTCACCCTCGGCTCATGACCAACGGGAAATTTCCACCTGTGGCCGCAGCTCATCGATCCGCTCCCGCGTCGCCAAGTCATCGGAAAACGCCGTTGCGCTTCCCGAAGCGACGCCCGTGCGGAACGCTTCAAGAGCGTCCCCCCCCAGCGCGAGCGTGCCGACGAACCCGGCGACCATCGAGTCTCCGGCTCCGACCGAGTTCCGGACATGGCCGGACGGAACGTTCGCGTAGTAAACTTCCTCTCCGGTGATGAAGAAAGCTCCGTCGCCCGCCATCGATATCAAGACGTGGCGCGGGCCCTCCTGAAGCAGCTTTCGGCCGTAAGCGACAATCTGTTCCCTGGATTCCAGCGTCACGCCAAACAAATCGGCCAATTCATGATGATTCGGTTTGATCAGCAGCGGCCGGCTGGCAAGCGCTTGTTTTAACGGCTCCCCGGTCGTATCGATAATGAAATCCGTGCCGGTCGCTCTGCAAACGCCGATGATCCGCTGATAGAAATCGGCGGCGAGTGACGAGGGGATGCTGCCGGACAGGACCACAACATCGTTTTGCTTTAACGCCGACAGCTTGCGCATCAAAGCTTCTTCTTCCTCCAGACGAATCTTCGGACCTTGGCCGTTGATTTCCGTTTCCTCTCCGTGCTTCAGCTTAATGTTAATCCGTGTATCGTCGGCGACATGCACAAAATCGGTACGAACCGCTTCCCCGCGCAGCAAATCTTCAATATGGCGGCCGGTAAACCCGCCAAGGAAGCCGATCGCCGTATTCTCCGCGCCAAGCCGGTTCAGCACACGCGACACGTTGATTCCTTTTCCTCCGGGAAGCTTTAAATCCCGGCTCATCCGGTTCAAACCGCCCAGCTTCAAATCCTCCACTTCCACGACATAATCGATGGAAGGGTTAAGCGTTACAGTATAGATCATGGTTATCCCTCGATTACTTTAGTTTTCTCGGTGATGGGTCCGCGCCAAGCGTCGGGCAGCGACTCGGTGATTAGAATCGCTTCCTCCAAATCGAATAATTTGGCAAAAGTGATGTCTCCGATTTTGCTGGAGTCGGCCAGCACGTAGGTGCGTCCGGATAGTTGATGAGCCCGTCTTTTTATAATGGCCTCTTCCGGATCGGGCGTTGTATAACCCATCCCCGCGTCAACTCCGTTCGTCCCCAGAAAGCACTTGTCAAACCGGAAATTGTCCAGGTTTTGCAGCGCCATGCTGCCGATCACGGCTTTAGTATGCACCTTCATCATCCCGCCCAATAGATAGCTTCTGATGTTTTTGCTGACGAGCGCTTCGACATGTGACAAACCGTTCGTAACAACCGTGACATCTTTGGCTTCAATAAAAGGAATCATCGCCAGCGTTGTCGTTCCGGCGTCCAGATAGATGCATTCCCCGTCCACAAGCTGTTCGGCGGCCAAACGGGCAATAACGTTCTTTTCTTGAATGTTTTTGAACGTTTTTTCCTCAATGCCCGGCTCCCAGCTTTTCTGATTGGCCAGCGTGGCTCCTCCGTGAATCCGCTTGAGCAGATTCCGGTTTTCAAGATCGACAAGATCGCGGCGAACCGTTGATTCCGAAGCATCCAGCAGCTCGACCAACTCTTGAAGCTTAACGACGCCCTGCTCCTGTAAGCGCTTCATAATCAAATCGTATCTTTCTTCTGTAAGCATTTTCATCACCTATCCGTTTCTTATAGTATCACAAAATCAGCAAAAATCAATCAAAATATATCACAAACATTCAATTTCATTCAGCCTCTAGCATAGCTTGGGTTGTCTTGTGGGACGTTTCTCTTGTTCTCCCGTTGCATAAGATGACACCACCGCTAGATTTTACCTTATCTTATCAAAAAGTACATAGCAAATAGCCTTATCAATCGAAGGCATTGCTTTCCCATGCTGATCGCTGGAGATGAGCACGCCGCTACAACCGATTTTGCGGTTTGAATTCATGAAGGTGCTCCCTTATGAAACTGATGCCTGCGTGGAGTCGTAGGGAGTACGAGGAAGGTTTGAAGGAAGGTAGGGAGGAAGGTTTGGAGAAAGGGATAGTAAAGGCGGCGCTTAATATGCTGCGTGAGGGAATGGAGATACCGCTGGTTGCTAAAGTTACGGGGCTGTCCGAAGAACAGGGGGCGAAGCTGAAGCAAACAAGCTAGGAGATAAGGCGTGTAGATACATTTCCTGGGCATACCAATATTCTAACGGTTGCCATAAGCGCTATTTGTGCCAATACGGTTGATTTCAAATTGTAACGGTTGCCATGGAGCTTATTTCACTGAAAACCGGCAATTTTTGCTTGGAGTCAGGCAAATAACGGCGCTCGCAACCGTTAGCATTTAGAAAAGGGCTTTTTTCGATAAATAGCGGCTGCTGCAACCGTTAGATTTCCGGCGGGCGACCTGTATCGATTCAAAAGCCAACGCATTTAACGAAATCTTGAACAAAAGATACCACCTTTTTTACCGCCATGTATTGAACGTACATACCCCGCACGCGAGTTTAGCAGCCTGTTGTTCAGCAGCTAGACCATCCAGCAGCCCGTGTTCAGCAGCCCACGGCCGTTCTAGCAGCCTGTTGTTCAGCAGCCCAGGCCGTTCTAGCAGCCAGCTGCCCATGGTCTGACAGCCAGCCGCTAAGCCCAGACACCTATTTGCTGCCCGCGTGCCCCGTTTCCGCATGATTATGATTGTCCTTGACTTTCTGGAGCACGAAGTAGGCGCAGCCAAAATTGCAATATTCGTTGATATAATCCGTAATCCCGGAAAAAGCGGTATCCCGGTTCGCTTTCGGATGATTGTCCCGCAGGAAACCTTTCAGGCGGAGCTTCTCGTACCCCCAATCCCCGATAATGTAATCGTAACGGTCCAAAACCTCGCTGTATCTTTGCTTGAAGGCTTCAGGGTCCCAGGCGTTTTTGTAGTTCTGAATCAGTTCGTAGGTTCTTCCGCCGATTTGAATCAAGGGTGTTTCCTCCTTAAATCAGCTATTAGGATGATGTTGGAACGCCTTCTTCCTTGCGGCTCTTGGCCGATTTCACCTGCTCATGCGCATGATAGGAACTGCGGACAAGCGGTCCGGATTCGACGTGGCTGAATCCCCGTTTCAATCCCTCTTCCTTTAGGGCCGCAAATTGTTCGGGCGTATAGTATTTCTCCACCCGCAAATGCTGAGGGGTAGGCTGCAAATATTGGCCGATCGTCAAAATATCGCAATCGACGGCGCGCAGATCGTCCATCGCCTGCAGGATTTCCTCCCATTCCTCGCCGACGCCGAGCATGATGCTCGATTTCGTAGGAATATCCGGCTTCATCGTTTTGGCACGCTGCAACAGTTCGAGAGAACGGCGATATTTCGCCTTTGCCCGCACCCGGTCGGACAACCGCTCCACCGTTTCAATGTTGTGATTTAGGATGTCCGGCTTTGCTTCCATAACAGTGCGAAGCGCCTCTTCATCCCCCTGAAAATCGGGAATCAGCACTTCCACGCTGCAAAACGGCAGGCGCGCGCGAATCGCCGCAATGGTCCCGGCAAAAATGCCGGCCCCGCCGTCGCGCAGATCGTCACGGGCTACGCTGGTGACGACGCAGTGGCGCAGATTCATCTGCTCCGCCGCTTCGGCCACCCGCTCCGGTTCCTGCAGATCGAGCTCGGTGGGCATGCCGGTGTTTACCGCGCAGAAACGGCAAGCCCGGGTACAAATATCCCCGAGAATCATAAAAGTTGCGGTGCGGTTCGCCCAGCATTCGTATATGTTTGGACACCGCGCCTCCTCGCACACGGTATGTAACGTTTTGGAACGCATCATATTTTTGATGTCCTGATAATTGTCGCCGGTTGTCAGCTTGATCCGGATCCAATCCGGTTTAGGCTGGAGTTGTTTAGCCAAGGCAACAGACCTTCTTTCTCTTGAAATAAGCCGTAGCGGTCTTTATTATACCATGAATCGTCCAGAAAAACCTATGAAATGGAATAAAAACACAGCATTTGCCTCAAGCTAAGGAACGTTCAACAAACCTGTAAAGGAGGAATCATCACGTGAAGTCTCATCCGATCTCCTTCAGCAAATATGCTCGATGCTTGATTTGCGTGGCAATCCTTTCGTCTTTGTGGACGATTCCCGGATTTGGAGCCGCTTATGCCGAAGCGCCGGGTACGGCCGCTGCCGGCTCCGCCAAAAACGTGTACGAGCTGCGCCGCAGCCTTTACAAAGAAATGGAAATTTTGACCCAAATCCCATGGTATTGGCTGGCGGCGGTGGACCAATATGAACGCACCATCACGCCGCGGAAAAAACAGCAGGAAGACCGTCTGACCGGAATTCGCTTTAAGGAAGCCTTTTGGGCCGGGCCGCTTAACCCCGATCCGGAAGACCGGAATCCGGCGACGATCGGATTGTTCGGAGGCATCGGCAAGGACGCGACGTCCGACGGAGCCGCCGACCCGAAAAACGACCGGGACGCTTTGTTTACCATGGCCTCCTATTTGCTTGGCTTCGGCTACAACGAAGACGATTTCCGCATCGCGTTATGGCGTTATTATCAGAGCGATTCGGCCGTGGAGCGGATCCGCCAGTTCGCCAAGCTGTACAAAACGTTTGGCAGGCTGGACCTGTCGGACAGCGCCTTCCCGCTGCCGCTTCACAGCAACTATACATACCGGGATACCTGGGGAGACCGGCGGGGATGGGGCGGGAACAGGATCCACGAAGGCACCGACCTGTTCGCCCCGATGGGCCTGACCGTCCGCAGCGTCTGCTACGGCATCGTGGAAACGAAGGGCTGGAACCCATATGGCGGTTGGCGTATCGGAATCCGCGACATTTACAACCGCTATCATTACTACGCACACCTGCAAGGCTATGCCAAAGGCGTTGAAGTCGGCCACATCGTCGAACCGGGGCAAACGATCGGTTGGGTCGGCAGCAGCGGATACGGTCCGCCCGGCACGTCGGGCAAATTCCCCCCTCATCTCCATTACGGCATCTACCGCGATACGGGCAGTGCGGATTGGGCGTTTGA
Organism: Paenibacillus sp. FSL R5-0527; assembly: GCF_038008055.1. Taxonomy (NCBI): domain Bacteria; kingdom Bacillati; phylum Bacillota; class Bacilli; order Caryophanales; family Paenibacillaceae; genus Paenibacillus; species Paenibacillus sp. FSL R5-0527. The sequence continues at coordinate 6,742,979 of NZ_JBBOYI010000001.1, forward strand.
TCCGTATCCTTTGCTCAAAAAATGGGAAACCGCCGAAGCGGCACAAAAAAATAAAAGGGCCGGCTCCTGACACATGGATCGGCCCTTTTCATTTCCTATCCGAATCAGGGAGAAGACGCGTGTTCGCCTGCGTTCTGTCCCGCGTTTTCCGCCGGTTCCCGTTCGGCGTCCGGCTCGCCCGGATCGGCTTCCGGCGCCGCGCCATTCCCCGGTTCGGAGTTCATTCCGTCCGGCAGCTGCCGCTCCAGTTTCTCCTCCGTTCCCGGCAGCGACGGCAAAGCGATATTCGGCGCGTTCGCCTGGCTTTCTCCGACCGGATTGCCTTTGCTGTCATAATAATACATCGGGACATCGCCGACGACGAGCAAGTAGGAAACCGGGATTTCCGTTTCCACGACCTGCGATTGCATATCGAAGGGAACGACAACGGCCAGCTCCGTCTTCACCCGCAAAAACACCTCCACCAGAATCATGTTGATCCCCGCATCCTGCCGGCGCGTATTCAGGTCCACCTTGACGTCGCCCTTCGGTTCGATTTTAATGGGAATGCTGGGTCCAAACGAAGCGAGAATGGGACTGCCGAGCGCCTGGCCGAGAGGGATATGCTCCGACAGCCTCGACACGTCTTCCAGCGTACGCCTTACCGTCTGAATCGTCTCGGACGTGATTTTCATGTGCGCCGAATAATTTAACATAAATCCAGTGATTTTGCCGGAATCGTCGGTTTTCCAATCAATCAAGTCTTCGACCTGCTGCCCGCTCGCCACCTGGGCGGCGATGGCGTCATTAATCGAATCGGTGGCAATTTGCTTGACCCGGATTTGGGCCAAGTGAATGATCGGCTCCCGCATATGCTTTTCGACATATTGAAAAAATTCAAACACAGCAAAAAAGGCGATCGCCAAGATGACGATCCACAGCGTCCGCCTGCTTCGCGGTCTTCTTCTCCGGCTTTTCCACCCGCGCCGTATTCGCATTGTCCAGCCCCCTTGCACCGGTAAAGCTTCTATACAAGTTATGCGGGACAGGGCAAAAAAAGAAGGACATGGAAAGAACCAGGATAATAGTTAACACTTGTTTTTCCTTCTTATTTGTTTTATAGTTCTTTAGTATCACTTTTTAGTTCTTTTTTCATATGACGCATTCATTTTGCAGCATAAACATTCAAGGGGACATTTCATCATGAACAGCTCAAAACAACTGTACCAGGTCACCGGAGATCTACGGCGGGATCAACTGAATTTTAAAGTAACGCCCTGGAAACTGCTGATCGAAACGAACCGCTACTATGAAATCAAACCGGCCAACGGCGCTGTAAAAAGGCTGTATAAAGAAAAGCTGAACATGGCGGTCCATGAGACGAAATCTTACTGCGACGGCACCCTGACGGTATCCGGGTTTTGCATGGAAGAACATATCCCGGAGATGCAGCGGCTGATCATCGATCAGCTTGAATCGAAAATCCGTAAATATTTGAAGGACCTCGAACTGAATCAAAAAGCGCTCGATCTCACCCCCGCCTCCGAAAAGGCCCGTATCTGAAACAAACTGCAAGCCCTCGGAAACCATGCGCTTATGGTTTTCGGGGCTTTTTCACAATATCATACCGGCTCCAGCAGCCCCATTTCCAGACAAGTGGCTATGGACAATTCTTTTTCCCGCGAAGCGAAACGAATGTGAATCCGGTCTTGATCCTCATCGATCTTGATGATCGTCCCTGACCCGAATACCCTGTGGCGAACGGACATCTCCGGAGTCAAATCCGCCTTGTTGCGAAACGCGTTGGGATTGAACGGAACCCCTGCCTTAGAGTTGTTCCCTGTAACTTTTTCACGGCTATCTTTACTTCGGTGGTCCCCCGCTTTTTCTTCTTTTTGCGGATTCATGATGTCCCTGACGGCCGTTACAAACCGCGACTTCACGGCTTCCTCACCGTCTCTCTTACGATACGCGGCCAGCTCAAGATGTTTTTTCGCCCGGGTCATGCCGACATAGAACAAGCGGACGGCTTCTTCCATCATGTCATCCGCGCCAAGATCATCGGAAGATGGAATGATGCCTTCCACGAGGTCAATCATATACACCCGTTCAAACTCAAGTCCCTTGGCGCTATGAAACGTTGAAAAGGTCACGGCGTTCTGGTCTTTTCTAAACTTGGCATGCTTTAGTACGGACTCCAGATGCTTCAGCCGGTCGGCGAACGCCTCCATCGTGTCCAGCCCGTCGGCAATGTCTTCCAGCGTATTCAGGATGCCGATCAAATATTCCTTGCGAAATCCAAGCCGCTGACAGAGCTTTTCCAGCGCTTTTTCATAACCCAAACGACCCCGAATGACGCGAATGGCCGGCCGCGGCGGCATCCCTCTCATCTGCTGAAAAGTTTCCTTGCTCTCCAGCAACGGCTTTACTTGATAATCCTGCAATGGGACATGCCGCAGCAAATTGTCGAAAACCGACTCATTATTGTCGATCCGCTTTAACGCGGCCATCTGCTGCTTGCTGATATACCCGTTCAATTTCAGGTGAATCTTCTCCAGAATGTCCGCCCGTTTATCGGTAAACGTCATCCGCATAAAATTTAAAACATCCTCGACGACCCAATGCGAGAAAAAACGCTGATCCGCATCCTTCATATAAAAAGGAATGCCCGCCCGGTCAAACTGATTCATCAAGGCGATGGACGACGAGTTGTTGCGGTAAAGCACGGCAACTTCGGAGAGATTTTCGCATCTTTGGATTTCCCGCACGAGATATTTCGATTGATCCCGGTAATCCGAAAAACTTCTGATCTTGATCGGCTTGTCCGGCGGGTTTCTCGTGAACATATTTTTGTCGTAGCGGTTTTTGTTCCGCTTGATAAACTGATTTGCAACGGCAACAATGTCCTGCGAGGAACGGTAATTTTGCTCCATGAACAAAGTGACGGCATCCGGGTATACCTGCTTGAAGTTCAGCAGATAGGCCGGTTCCGCGCCGCGCCAGCTGTAAATGGACTGGTCGTCGTCGGCGACCACGCATAAATTGCCGTGTTCCCGGACTAATTTTTCGATAATGGCATGTTGTACCTGGGAAGTGTCCTGGCTTTCGTCCGTTAACACATACCGAAAACGTTCCTGATACCGCCGCAGCAGCTCCGTATCCTCCCGCAAAGCCTCGTTTCCCAGCACAAGCATATCGTCAAAATCCACCAGCAGCCCGTCATACCCCGTCCTTTTCAAACTCTCGTATTCACGCAAAATCCGTTCCGCCTCGGGGACATCCACCCGCACCGAAGACCATTCGTCCGCAGGAATCATTTTGTTTTTGATGTAGCTGATGTAGGTGGTCAGTTCCTCCATCTGATCGTCGGTCATCTTCTCGCCAACGATGGATTCGAACAAATTCCGCAAAATGACTTTTTTGTGCAGCGGCGGACGATGCGGATCATACTTTCCTTCCTCCTCCGTATCCCAATTGCCCTCAATGATGCGAAAAGCCCTATTCGTCTTCCGAAAATATTCCCGCATCACCTCATAGGCAAAGCTGTGGATCGTCGAAAAATCAACCGCCGGAAGCTGGGGAAAAAAGCGCTTAAACCGCTCCTTCATATCGTTCGCCGACGCCCGGCTGAAAGTAACCGCCTTGATGCGGCGGGGATCCACGTTTTTCTCCTCGATAAGATAACCTATCCGCATAATCATCGTCGTAGTTTTGCCCGACCCGGGCGAAGCGAGCAGAAGCAACGGCCCTTCCGTATGGAGCACCGCTTGCTTCTGTACCTCATTAAGTTCAACGCCCAATTCTTGTTTTTTTCGTATAAAAAAAGCTTCCGGATTGCTCATTACCTCTACTTCCCTTTCATTTCACCGTGCGCATAGTATACTTATATACTTCTATTATATCGCAACCTATCTTGGCAAATAACAGTTGAGCGGTAGATTCAACTTGACCATATCCCCTGTATTTCGCTACTTAACGGATGAAAAAAGACTGGGGTAAGGATCGAATGGAATGTCGAACCTTATCCAGTCTTTTGGATTTTTTTACACTTATTTAGAGCCGTTCCCTATAATCTTTTATCTTGTTTTTTCAACCCAAGCAATCTTTGAAATTACTTCTTTATTAAATTCCGCAATAAAGTTTTCAACGAGTATATTTAAATAAGCCTGCAGAAAGCCGTCATTAAAAGTATATTCACAGCAGGCTTCGCAAGCTCGATTAAAACCGTTCATTATCGATCCGAAGCTTAGCAAGTAATTATACTTCTTTTTTTCAACGTTTCCAAAAAAACCTTTTTTCCATTCGGAGGTACTGAAAATATCAATTTCGCTTGCATCATATTTAAAATAATCGTAATGTTTGACCTTACCGGAGAATCCGATTATTTTTTCATCGATAAAATCTCTTAATTCCCAACCCATATTTGAAGAACAGTCTTCAAATGAAGCCAGATGAACTGTAATCGTTTGCTTGTCCGAGCGGGCTTGGATCGAAACAGGAGGGTAGTTCACTTCATACTTATCAAATACGGCTTGCACATTTGTTTTAAATGCGCTAAAAATCGCTTCAATCTGAGACTGATACTTCTTGCTTAGATCTTCGCTAATATTGGGAAGATGACCTGCAGAAAGGTAATCTTTGCAGCTATCATAATATCTCAGTAGTCTGTTCCTTGCCGCTTCTCTGGCCTCGCTTTCCGAGCTGAACCGATAATCCGAATTATAATCGGTATCAATACTTTTAAATATTGATTCCTGAGTAAGCCGCACATCCTGTATCTTTTCAACTAATTCCATTAACTCGTTTTTAATGGCGCTCGACGGGTCTGCATCAGAATCCATATCGCTTACTTTACAAGCTTTTAGTGCTGTTTTAATAATAATGACCTTATCGTTGATTCGCTTCCTGACCGTTTCTTGAAATGGCTTTATCGCTTGACCGATCCATTCATACATGGATTTGCCGATTTTTAAGGACAATTCGAAGGCCACATGTTCCTTAAACTTTTCTTCAGCTTTGTAAAGGTTATATCTATAGTTACCATCTGATTCTTCACAATCAATATAGGTCTCATAATATGAAACGGATTCAAAGTCATTTTCCCAATCTGGAAGCTGCACGATATTCCTTAATTTATAACAATAAAGATCTCCGTCGTAACCATAATCGGGACCTGCCTCGAACACCGCAAAATCATCGGGCAGATTAATCTTTCCATGAGTAAGCGCCTTGGCTAACACTTCGATCTCATTTAAAATCCCCGACAACTCTTTGCATATTTCGTAATAATAGTTTCCACCTTCGTTTCTATAATATGTAAACTTCGATAATTGTTTGGTTTTATAGCTGATCAACAACGCCTGTACCATCGTTTTCCGCTGGGAGTATGCAGTTCTTTCAAATTCCTTAAATCCTTCGCTATTGGCTTTGTCGTAGGTAGAATATTCATAATCAGAGACATGACTGCTTACTACTGTTAATGGAACAGAATAGTCCTTTGCCACAAAATCAAAATCATCAAAGCTGGGTAATTCAACTTCAAATCCCTTAAGTTTTTGGTCGATCAGATTCTTTAATTCTCCAATACTCGCGGTTCCGCGCAGCTGAGTTATTTCTTCGTCAACAACCGAAATGGCCTTAACGGGACAATTTTCCATAATCCTAATAAACGAAGCGTATTGATCGTTGGAGATCAGCCCGGTCCCGGCAGGTGCCGCTTTGCCGTCGGGCAGCTCGATTAATAAATCGCTTTCTAATGTGCAAGATCCGCATGCCGCACAATGTTCGGATACAACAATTCTTTTCATATGTTATTTTCCCCTATATTCATAGATAATTGCTCCAAGTGATCATTGCCAACCCGAATAGCCTCAATGGACTCCTCGGTAATTCTCCCCTTAGTATCAATTAATGGCGTATCTAGAATTTTCTTTATTGTGGAAGCCGCATTTATGCAGGTCATTAGTTTCTCTTTATCTAGTTTGGTATAATTTAATCTGCTTATGCCCTTTTCACTGATGATTGCTGAAGTCGTGTCAGTTGTTTTTCTAAACAAAATATTCAATTTGGCTAATAAATCCGAGATCTTATGCGCTCTGGTTTCGATTCCTTCCAATGCGACACAAATCGTATCCGCTTGCGATAAAACAACATCGGCCGTGCTGTTTCTTATCGAAGCGAGCCTCGCGTTTAGTTCCGCTTCTTTTGCAATGACCCCGGAAACTCCTCCTTTAACGATAAAGGCGCTTAATATTTGCTCTGTACTCAGTTCTTTATTCTCTAGATAAAGATCCAAACCATTAGCCTTAAAATTTTCGGGAACAACGGTTTTCAGATCCAATTGCTTGATTCCGTCACTCTCAACAAAGTCAATCCGCATGATTTTTTCGTATACTTCAATAAAATCATAGATTGAGGTCCTCAGAATCCCCTTTTTTCGATTTGATAACTTTTCCAACGCCATTAATGTTTTTGAGTACTGCCCAGCAATCTTCATTTCTGCCGCCGCAAGCTTTTCAAAGGCCTGCCCGTTTCGCTTTTCGGCAAGAACATTAAGTTTATCCGCTTCCATCATGTTTTTAACGAACCTAATCATGGTCATCCCCCTACAATTTCAAAACGGCATTTTCATCCATGAAAAATTGTTCGAATTCTTCAAACGATTTGAATGCAACGTTTTCACCGAATATGGATAAAATTTGATCAAATGAGTTTGTAACCTCATTCACATCATCATTTAATGCCGCAGAAATCATTGCATCAAAGGCTGAATTAAATTCATCTTCCCACCTGTCATACTCCTGTCCAATACAATCCTTTAAATGATTCCTTTGCACCTCCATCTCATCTAAGGCCGATATGGCGAGGGCTTCTATTTTCGCTTCTAAATTTTTGAGCGGTTTATACGCCTTTTTAAGTTTAATCGCGTATTTATAGACTTCAACACAAACTGCGGAAACGACCATCGAGCCGACAAAAGCGCCCACATAGGGGACAGGGATTAGCATCTGCCCGATGATAGCTCCTTGAACCCCGGCCACCATGCTCACGCCTTTCTCACCAATCTGCTCCATAAACTGCCTGCCATCGATCTCACCATGGATATAGCTCACTAAGGAATCTTTGACGAGAATAGACACGGCAACGGTTTGCGCTGCGACATTGGATCTCCCTATGGTTTGCAACCATTTGGCGGAACTGTTGCTTAAGGCCGAAAGTCCGGTGGAAGCAACATTTATAAATCCGCCCGTAGCGGCACTTAAGGCAGTCCCTTTTCCCACATCCTTTATCGCGTCTTCAAGTTTTTTTTCGCCTTTTGCCACCAGTACAAGGTTTTGCACCCCCATAATGGCTAAAGGAATTGCCGAAGCTTCCAATGAACCCTTTATCCCTTCCGCAAACAATGTATTTACATTTTTAACTGTTAAAGCGGAAGTAAGCGCCCCCGTGACCGTCCTCGCTTTAATATCGTCCGCTACAACCTTTGTTCTCCCCATTAAATTAATATCACTTTTGCCGTTTAAAGCCACTTCGATATTACTTTTCGCCGACTTGCTTCTATTGTACTTTCCGCTCGTCACACGAAGGTTTTGCTTCATATTGGCAATTGCCTTGACATCGTTATCCGATAGATAAGGATTGTTTTTTAATTGGCTATGTAGAGTCTCTACTGGAACTATATGATCGGTGTCGGCGGTATGCCTGGTATATGCTTTTAAACCGTGTTTATTTTTAGCAGCGCCCGAATCGATGTGTAAAGTATTGCCCGTATAATGATCCTTGAGCGTTTTTTTTCCGTTAAATTGACTCTGCTTAAAACGATTCATCTTAGCCGAGTCAACGTAAAGCTGCCTCTTATACTCCTTGGTTACTCCTAATTTCTCGGAATTAAATTTGCGCATACGCTTTCCCCCCCGGTATGAGATTTAATTATTTTGCTCTTTATTTAATGCTTGAAGCTTCTTCAGCGCTAAAATTTCATGCTCAATCTGCTCTAATTGGAACTGTAACTTGGCAATTTCACTTTTAATAAAGGTCGCCTTTGTTTGCAGTTCCAACTCCTCTTTGATAATTTCCAACTGACTTTCGGACCGGTTTTCGGTTTGTACAGTTGTATCATCATTTTTCCGCAGCTTCTGTTTTAATATGGACTGAAAATAATGGCACCCGCCAAACATACTATTAAATAAATTGTCTGGTGCACCTAATTTGGCGATTACTTCTTCCGTAAATGAATTTACACCTTTTTCCGCTAAAATAAATCTCTTCAACTCATCTTCTGCAATTCTATAACCTACCCTGCCGCCGATTTCTTCCGCTTTCAGCTTGCCATCTCTAATCCATCGTCGAACCGTTTCCTCATTCAACGATAAAATGGAGGCTGCCTCTTTCACGCTATAATGATTTAACAATCCGCATCACTCTTAACATAATGGTTTCATGGAATTACGATAACATTATTTGGATTTAGTTTCAACATAAATGTAGTATCAAATGGCAATAAAGTAGTAACAAATGCAATAAAGAATATTAAGGATTAGCAGGATGAACCCAATCATAAGCAAAAAATGAAATCTTAAAACTAGCGTCTATTATTACAACTGGAATAGGTGTTAACAATTCAATCAAGGAGTGAAACGATGTCCCCAACACAGAACCACACCATCAAGAGTTATTAATCGTAAGAGAAAACTAATCGAACACTTTCAGTGGCGTATACAAAACAACCAATATGGCAGGCTGTCGAAGGCCAAGATCCATTGCTCGTGCTGGATGTGCAGCACAAAGAGTCGGACGCTTGGTTTACCTAAATCGGAGAAAGCAAGAATCGAAGGACTTTACTATCAAATTGTAGATCACTTTAGCAGTAATTAAGCAAGAGAGGGCACCCAAAGTCGGAGTGCCCTCAATGTTTAAAGTGATCATTATTCTGGAAAGAGATTTTTTAACCTATTCGATATTTGTTACACATTTTTCCTCTTTTTCTATTGACCGTCGTTTAGTTAATATATGGTTTTATATTCCATAAATGAGTAAAGGAGGTGTCCAATTGAAGACGTTGGAAAAAGAGAGGGAAACTATCCGTGGCCGGCTGGAAGAATTTTTGAGAGGTAATAATTTTACGTTAAATCAATTTTCCGAACTTACGCAGATCAATTGCGGAACGTTAAGCGGCATTATCAACGGTCATCGGCCCATTGCCATGCGGCAGCTTGATCGGATCACGGCAGGAATGGGACTTCCCGAAGGGTATTTTTACGAGTTATACATCGATGAATGCTTTTTTCAGGCCAGCCCGGATTGGCGCAGGCTTGGTCCTTTTCTAAAACGTTGTGCCGGTTTAAACAAACTCGATTGTATCGAGCAAGTGGTTAGGTTGATGTTGGATAATCTTTCTTACATTCCACAGTTGTTTAATCTGGCTGAGCAGTTTTTTCGAGAAGGGAAGCGGGACGCGGCCGCCTTGCTTTACGAATCGATTGCGGAAAGTGAACAGAAACAGCATTCCGAGCGGTTGGCACTTTGCCAATACCGATTATTTACTTTAAAGTTGTCTAAAGACCAAAATAAGAATTTATTACTGGCCTCACATTTTGAATATTTTGTTGATCGGCTGGAAGAGCAGTATCAACTGGATGCGCTTAATGAATTAATCAATGTGTTTGCTTCATTTCGCCGTTGGGATAAGACAGCGGGACTGGCGGAAAAATTAAAAATCAGGGCAACGGTTCACTATGATCTGAACGGTAGTAAGAAATCGCCAGAAACCAAAAAGCCGATTATTGGTTATATTCTGTATGCTTATTTAATATTAGGTGTAACCCATTTTGAATATGGCAGATATGAGGATGCATTGCACTATGTTTCTTTGTATACGGATTGTAGCTGGGTTAAGAAGCCGAATGAAGAAGAAAAGGCTGTAATCCACCAGTTTCAGGAATGGGCTGAAGGCAACCGTTACACTTATCAATTATTGTCCGGCAAGGTCGAGGTTCTGCCGGAATACTTGAATTATATTTCAACTAGAGAAAATGAAGTATTTATAGCCTTATGTGAAATCGTGATTGCAGCTAACAAGTTCAATATTAACATTGATTCTATACTTGAACAATATGAGTCCTTTTTAAAGCATCAAGAACAACAATGTCGTCTCGGGAAAATGAGCTTGCATTATACTGATGATCGATTTGTAGGCTTGTTATCGGGTTTGGGATACTATTATTTGAAGAAAAATGACTATGATCGAGGGCTAAGTTACGTCTTAGATTGTTTAGCATACGCTATTGAAATTCACAGCGGACAGGATATGCTTAAATGTGTAGGACTGTTTGAACAATATCAAAATCACGCAAATGAAGATGCAAAAATTCGGTATAAACAATTAAAAAGAAACTGGTTTTATTGGTAGCGTTCTGTGATTTTATATTCGCAGTCCCCCGGTTGTTACAATTCTTACTCCTATCGGAAACCTGACCAAGCTTGATATTACTACTATTCATCATGGTGTAGGACACTGAATTCTAACGGGGAAGAGCTTCCTGAAAGTAAGCGCCACCGTATCAGCATAACTGAATTGCAATAAAAAGAGACGCTTGTGCTGGGGAACTTGCCCAGGTAAGCGTCTTTTTTATTTGCTTTATGCTTATCCCTGAACACTTATTTAGGGTTGTGGACGAGAATTATTGCTGCGAAAAATACCGCTGCCGCATCGCCTCGTGCAGCAGCACGGATGCGGCCATCGCCACGTTCAGCGATTCCGCGCGGCCGCGCATCGGGATGAGCAGGCCGTCGTCCATCAGTTCGCGGACTTCAGCGCTAAGGCCCCCGCCTTCGCTGCCGAACAGCAGCCAGACCGGGCCGGTGAAGTCGTAGGCGTAGCAGTTCGCCGCCGCCTGCAGGCTCGTCCCGGCCAGCCGGATGCCGCGCCGCTTCGCCTGCGGCAGCACCTCCTCCAGCTTGCCGCTCACCACCGGAAAGTGAAAGATCGAGCCCATCGTGGCGCGCAGCACCTTGGGCCCGTAAATGTCGGCGCAGCCTGCGCCGACGATCACCCCGTCCGCACCGACCGCGTCGGCGCTGCGGATGATCGTGCCGACGTTGCCGGGATCCTGCACGCCGTCCAGCACCACCACCAAACTCCGCTCCTTGTCCAGGAGCGGAGCAAGCGCCCCGCGGTCCTTGCGGACGACCGCGAACACCGGCTGTGGCGTCTTCGTATCGCTGCATTTGCCGATCACGGCGGAGGACACGCCGATCCACTGCACATCAAGGCGCGCGGACGCCGCCGCCTGCAGGTCCGCCGGAATGCCGCCGTCGATATCGTAGCAGACGCATTCCATTTCGGCCCCTGCCAGAAGCGCCTCCTGCACCAAATGAACGCCTTCAATCAAATATTTATGTTGCTTGTCCCGGTTTTTCTTCTCAAGCAGCCCCGCCCATTCCTTAACGCGGGGATTCTGCGGAGACAGTATCTCCATAATATCAGGCCATCCTTATACTAAAGGTTCATGCTAAGCTTCCGCGTAAGCCAGTTCCAGTTTGGTCAGGTCGTTCTTCTCGCCGACGATGACCAGGACATCGTCGGCCGTCAGCCGCTCCGCGGCCGAAGGAGAAATGTTCATCCGGGCGCCCCGCTTGATCGCCATCACGTTGCAGCCGAAACGGGCGCGAATATCGAGCTCAATCAGGTTTTTGCCGACCATCTCCGCAGAGACGCGCATCTCCACGATACTGTACTCGTCCGACAGCTCGATATAATCCAGCACATTCGGTGACGTTAAATGATGGGCAACCCTTAAGCCCATATCCCGCTCCGGATAAATCACCTTATCCGCGCCGATCTTCTGCAACACTTTGCCGTGCAGCTCGTTTTGGGCTTTCACCACGATGAGCGGGCTGCCTAAGTCCTTCAAAATCAGCGTCGTTAAAATGCTCGCTTGTATGTCTTCGCCGATCGCGACCACGACGACGTCGAAATTGCGAATACCTAGCGCCCGCAGCGCTTCTTCATCGGTCGAATCCGCGGAAACGGCGTGCGTGACCAAATTGGCTACCAATTGCGTCCGGTGCTCGTCCGCATCAATTGCCAACACATCCAATCCCATATTGCTGAGCGCAGTGGCTACGCTTAAACCGAACCGGCCCATCCCGATCACGGCAAATTGTTTTTTGTTCGCATGCGCCATATTTTCACCACCCGGGCATTTTTTCATTCGATTAAGTATACCACAATCCCCGGCAAACTTGAATTTTCCCCCGGTTTACAGGACACATTAAGCATTGGACAGGTACCATCGATAAAGGAGGAATCGCTATGCCGGCCATTACGCTCACTTTGCGCGAAGCGATCATGCACAAAATCAACGGCAAGGACGAGGCGGCGCTGCGGGACATGATCGAGGGCTCGATCGACGTTCAGGAGGCGGCCCTGCCGGGTTTGGGAGTCGTGTTTGAATTGATCTGGAAAAACCTCGACGACGCCAAGCAAAACGAGCTCGTTTCCGTTCTAAAGCAACAGGTCGACGCCTTGAATCTGAAGCCTTTGAGATAACGAGGCCCGCGGGGTGAAGCAAACAAGCCTTCTTCTGGCCCATGCCGGCCGAAAGAAGGCTTGTTTGCAGTAAATGTCCGGGACGGATTAAGGCGCTGTCTCAAGAAACTGCGCATCCGGATTTTTCTCCATCGCCGTCCGCATCGCATATTCGTTTTCGAACAAGGCGACGTAATTGCCCTTTTTGTCCTTGACCAGCGTCGAGTTGATGCGGAATTTGGACGGATCGATTTTGTCCGCCACGATCCAGCGCGCGAACTGGAACGGCATCCGCTGCAGCATCACGTCGACGCCGTATTCCCCTTTCATCCGGTATTCGAACACCTCGAACTGCAGCTGGCCGACCACGCCAAGCAGCGTATCCTCAAAGCCAACCGTCGTAAATACCTGAATCGTGCCTTCTTCGGTCAACTGATCGATGCCTTTCTGATATTGCTTGTGCTTGAGCGCATTTTTGACCGTGACCTTCGCGAAAATTTCCGGCGAAAACGTCGGCAGCTCGTCAAACACAATTTCGCTGCCTTGGCTGAGTGAATCGCCGATCCGGAAAATGCCCGGGTCAAACAACCCGATAATGTCCCCCGGGTACGCTTCCGTAACAATGTCCCGGTCTTGCGCCAAAAACTGCTGCGGCTGGGACAGCTTGATCTCCTTGCCCGCCCGTACATGCTTCACAGACATCCCGCGTTCAAATTTGCCCGACACGATGCGCAGGAAGGCGATCCGGTCGCGGTGCGCCGGGTTCATGTTCGCCTGGATTTTGAAAACATATCCGCTGAACTTCTCGTTCGTCGGTTCGACCAGCCCCGCCGTGCTGCGGCGCGGCTCCGGCTTTGGCGCCAGCTGCAGGAAGTTTTCCAGAAATGTCTGCACCCCGAAGTTGTTGACCGCGCTGCCGAAAAATACCGGGGTCAATTCGCCCCGTCTCACCTTCTCCAGATCAAACGGATCACCCGCCACGTCCAGCAGCTCCAGGTCCTGGCACAGCTGTTCATGGAGGTATTCGCCAGCCATTTCACGAATGACCGGGTCGCGGTAGTCCTCGACTTTTTTCACCTGAATGGTGGAATGATCGTCCCCCTGGAACAGCTCCACCTGGTTTTTCATCCGGTCGTATACCCCGGACAGCTCCCGGCCCATCCCGATCGGCCAGTTCATCGGTACGGAGCGGATACCCAGCACCTGCTCGATCTCTTCCATCAATTCAAACGGATTCCGCCCTTCGCGGTCGAGCTTGTTGATAAACGTAAAAATCGGAATTCCCCGCTTGGCGCATACCTGGAACAGCTTGATCGTCTGCGCCTCGACGCCTTTGGCGACGTCGATCAGCATCACGGCGCTGTCCGCCGCGGTCAGCGTGCGGTACGTGTCTTCACTGAAGTCCTGGTGGCCCGGCGTATCCAAAATGTTGACCCGGTGCCCGTTATAATCAAACTGCATGACGGAGGAAGTTACGGAAATCCCCCGCTGCTTTTCGATTTCCATCCAGTCGCTGGTGGCGTGTTTGCTCGCTTTGCGCGCTTTGACCGAACCGGCAAGGCGAATCGCGCCGCCGAACAGCAGCAGTTTTTCCGTTAAGGTTGTTTTCCCGGCGTCCGGGTGGGAGATGATCGCAAACGTGCGCCGTTTGTCGACCTCCTGCTGCAGCACTTGTTCCAATGCTTTGCTCATGCTCACATTCCTCTCGTCCACAAATTCACGTTTTTTATTGTAACATATTTTGTTCCTTGTTTACGCAAAAACACCTTTACCCCATCAAGGGACATAAAGGTGTTTTAGGTTAATATATCATATTCCGCAAACATGCGCCGCCGTTACAAAAGGGTTACTTCTGATCGGGAGCGATCCAAACGACGTTGTCTTCCTCTTGACCGTTGACCGGCCACCAGTGGAAGCCGTCTTTAGCCAACAGCTCTTCCGCTTCCTTCGGTCCCCAGGAACCGGCGGGATAAGGGCTGACGTCGGCAGGGTTTTGCGCCCAGGCTGCGGCGATATGGTCGATGAACGCCCAAGCGGCGGCGACTTCGTCCCAACGGGTGAAGTATGTGGAATCGCCTTGCGCCGCATCGTGCAGCAAGCGCTCATAAGCCTCCGGCGAGTTGATGCCGACCAGGCAGCTTTGGCAAAATTCCATCGCCAGCGGTTCGATTTGCGATTCCGAACCCGGCTTTTTGGCGTTGATTTTGATGTAGATGCCTTCCATCGGATTGACGCGGATAACGAGCAGGTTCGGCTCCAGCGAATGCTTCTGGCCGAGATACACGTTTGTCGGCATCTGCTTGAACTCAACGACCACCTCCGTCGTTTTGACGGGCAGCCGCTTACCGGTCCGGATATAGAACGGAACGCCGGCCCAACGGAAGTTGTCGACAAATACTTTCGCCGCAAAATACGTTTCCGTGTTGGAGTTCGGATCAACTTTATCTTCCTCGCGATACCCCGGCAATTTCTTGCCGCCCGCTTCCCCTGCGGTGTATTGGCCGCGCACAACGTGCGCTTTGACTTCCTCTGCCGTTTCGTATGGACGCAGGGAACGCAGCACCTTCACTTTCTCGTCGCGGATATCCTCCGCGTAAAGCCGGCTCGGCGGCTCCATGGCGATCATGGTGAGCATTTGCAGCATATGGTTTTGTCCCATATCGCGCAGCGCGCCCGCATGGTCGTAATAACCGCCGCGCTCTTCAACGCCGACCGTTTCGCTCAGCGTAATCTGGACGTTGGCGATATGCTTATTGTTCCACAGCGGCTCGAAAAAGGCGTTAGCGAAGCGGATCACTTCGATATTTTGTACCATCTCTTTGCCCAGGTAGTGGTCGATCCGGTAAATTTCCTCTTCCTTAAACACTTGGTTCAACTCTTCGTTCAACTTATGGGCCGACTCCAAGTCGTAACCGAACGGCTTCTCGATGACGAGGCGATACCAGCCTTGGGTGTCCAGCATGCCGCCTTTCTTCAGGTTTAACGACACGCTGCCAAACAGTTCCGGAGCCAGCGCCAGATAGAACAGGCGGTTGCCGGGAATGCCAAATCGGGATTCCATCGATTCCGTCAGTTCGCGCAGCTCGTGGTAGCCGTCCACATTGTTGATGTCCAGCGATTTATATGCAAAATGATCGGCAAACCGCGCCCACTGCTCAGTGTCTTCGATTTTATAACGGCAGAACTCTTGAATCGAAGCGTGCAAGTCTTCGCGGAACTCCTCCGGCGAACGCGGACGCCGGGCAACACCGATGACGGCAAAATCCTCGGCCAGCCGGCCTTCACGATACAGCGAATAAATCGCGGGGAATAGCTTGCGGCGTGCCAAGTCGCCGGTTGCTCCGAAAATAAAAAATACCGCCCCAGGTGCCTGAGGTGATTGTTGATGTTGATTTTCAGCCATGGCTCCTCATTCTTTCTATGTAATATAGTGTATTTTTATTCAATTCCCAATCAAGGATATCTCTTTACAAGGCATCACGAGATGTGATGCTATTTTAGCACATTCGGCAAAATGTTGCCATCACCTTAATCTCAAAAAGCTTCAAAAATTGTTAAGTTTTCAGAAAACTTCATCTAATTTTCATCTATATAAGTTGAACTATTGATCGAACGCGCATAGGGCAGCCGTGTGAAATGTTCTTACGATCGCTGTTGCCCGCGGATTTCTTTAATCCACTAAATTCGAATGATGTAGAAATCCGTTCACAAAGGCGACCACTGCCGTTTCTTCAGAATCATTTCACACTTTTGCCTAACTTGCTCTTTTCTTTAGTTCAACTTATATAATTTTCATGTAGCTACCCTGTTCGATAACATAACCGACTACCAGCTTCGATCTCTGATGATATAGCCTTCTTGAAGCTCGATCTCATCAAACCCGGCCAGATGGCGGCGGTCATAACCTATCGGCTGGCGGCTGGCCGCAATGACCATGTTCCGCTTATCATGAGTATGCTCCGCCGGCAGAGAAAAAACTCGGACATAAGCAAAATGTTCCCGCAGCGTCGCCGCGATCGCCGCCGTTAGTTCATCGCGTTTCCCTCTGCCAAACACGTTAAGCAGGACGATTCCCTCGGGGCGAAGCTTCTCCGCCAACAGCCTGAAAAACGGCGAGGAAATAAGATGCCGCGGCGTCCCTTTTTCCGTAAAAGCGTCAATAATCATTCCGTCAAAACCGGCGGCCTGCTGCTCCTCCAAAATCCGCCGCCCATCGCCGATCCGCACGGAACTCCCGGCATATCCAAAATGGCTGCGGCTGATAGCGACAACGCGCTCATCGATTTCCGCGACGAGCACCTGCTTGCCCGCTGCCTCAAAATGCGCCGCCAATGTCCCCGCTCCGAGGCCGATCATAAACACTTTGTCGCAATCCGGCACATTATGCTCCAGCAAATGAAGCATCGCCCGCGGATATTCTAGTATGATCCGTTCCGGCCGCTTTATATCCATCGCTCCCTGTACAGCCCCGTCACCAAACTGCAGCACCCGAAAGCGCCCCCGCTCACCGTACAGCTCCGCCGTTTCATAAACTGAAATATCGCCCGGAATGTCGGCCGGGAAATGACTAGCTTCACTTTCCCGCTGAACCAGTTTCGAGTTGGCTGTATGCTTGCCGCTTAGTTCTTTCATGCTTCCTTTGCCCCTCTACATTCGAAAAAGAATCCGCCTTATTGACGGACTCCAGCCAACTTAGTTGTTCTATACCCCATCACCAATACAGGCTACGGGCGTTAATACTCCACCGTCAACAACGGCGACCCGACCGCAATCTCGTCCATGCCCGTGTCCGCATTGCGGTGGACGGCCAACTGCAGCGCAACCTGACGTTTGCCGCTTTGCGCCGTAATCGGAAACCCCGGCACAGCGTAAGATTGGCTTGCCGTCAGCTCGTCTTCAAAGCCTTCCACGCGTTCCAGCTTCTGGCCCAACTCATCCTCGATCCGCTGTTCCAATCCCGCAAGCACTGCGGAAACGGTTCGCCCCGCCGGTGCAGGTGCAGGTTCGCTTGGCGCATCCCGCGGCGAATCACTCGTTACTCCCGACGAGGAATTGCCCGTTACGCCCGGCGGGGAATTGCCCATTGCGCCCGACGGCAAATCGCCCATTACCTCCGGCGGGGACTCGCTTGCCGTACCCAGCTTCGACTCGCTCGGTTCGCTCGGTTCGCTCTCTGACTGCTCCCTTTCTGCCGGTTTGCTTTCCGTCCCTGTACTCGCACCCGCCCTTGCCAGGCCGATGCCCTGAACGGCCGCGTTCCAAGCGATCTGCACGCCTTCATCGGCCAGGGATTCGCCGGCAAGCTGCTGAACGTCCAGCATACGCTCCGCGCTCCCCGCCGTGCCGCCGGCGCCTTCAAGCCGCAGCACGACGTAATACTGCCCCTCGCTCTGCGCCGTAACATCCAGCGTCAGGCGAACGCCTTCGCTGGAACCGTTCGCTTTGTATACGGTGTGACCCTGAACATTTTCCGCCTGAGGTTCGGACAGACCCAGCCGAGTGGCCAGCGCGCCGGCCGCTTCCTCCTCCGCAAGCTGCGTTTTCCACTTTCCCTGCCACTTGACCGTTACCAGGTAAGGGTCCGGCGTCAACGCCGTCCCGATCGCAAGCAGCTTCTCCAATTGCCCGCCTGCAGCTTGCAGCGAATCGCCGGCAGACACCGGATCACCTCCCCCGGCCAGATCGGATTGTTCGTTTTTAAACCGCTGCAGTCCAAGCAGCAGCAGCGCGCAAACGATAACGACCAGGCTATAGCTCCACAACTTGCGGTTCTGCATCATTTTCGCCTCCCTAGCCATCGAATGGCCACATACATTTCTAGTAATATACAGATTCGCCAGCCCTCAGCCGTTTATCCTGCCATTCCTGTCCTCTATTTTCTAGCGGACCCAGATGGCGCTATTTGCTTATTTCCCCACAAGCGTTACATTAAATCTGACAAGATACATTTTCTAGCCACACCAATATTCTAACGGTTGCCACAAGCGTTATTTGTGCCAAAAACGTTGATTGCAAATTGTAACGGTTGCCATAGCGCTTATTTCACTGAAATCCGGCTATTTTGGCTTAGATTCAAGCAAATAACGACGCTTACAACCGTTAGAAATTAGAAAAGGTCTTTTTTCGGAAAATAGCCGCTGCTGCAACCGTTAAATTTCCGGGAATCCATGGTTCAACATCCGTGGATACAACATCCATGGTACACCATTGCATATTGCAGTATTACAGTTTGCAGTATTACGAACTGTAATAACATGGCGTATTGCAGCATTGTGTTCCCTCATCGGCTAGATCGATCCCCGGCAAACCGCAAAAACGGCCCGGCGAAGTCCATTACTCCGCCAAGCCGTTTTTGTATGCGTAAATGGCCGCTTGGGTGCGGTCCTCGACCCCCAGCTTCGCCAATATGTTTGTCACGTGGAATTTCACCGTTTTGACGCCGATGATCAGCTCGTCGGCGATATCCTGGTTGGATTTGCCCTGGGCCAGCAGACGCAGCACGTCCATCTCCCGCTCGGTCAGCTCCTCGTGGGCCGGCGCCTCCACCTTGGGCTGGCGGAACCGGTTCATCATTTTCGAGGCCACCTGCGATTCGAGCACGGATTGGCCGCGGGCCGCGGCGCGGATCGCTTCGGCGATTTCGGACGCGCGCGACGTTTTAAGCAGATAGCTGAACGCGCCCGCCTCGATCACCGGATACATCTTCTCGTCGTCAAGGTAGCTGGTCAGCACGATCACCTTGCATTCCGGGTGCATTTTCAGCAGCTCCCGGGTCGCCTCGATGCCGTCCATCCCTTCCATGACCAAATCCATCAGCACGACGTCGGGTTTGTATTCCTGCGCCAGCCGGATGCCTTCTTCCCCGCTGCTCGCCTCTCCGACGACCTCAATCCCTTCTTCGGTTCCCAGCACAGCCGCCAGGCCGATTCTCACCATCTCGTGATCGTCGACCAGCAGCACTTTGATTTCCTGTTCATTGTCCAGCTCCATCGCTGTCCGTCCCCCCGCTTTCTTCATGGATTAAAGGTATCGTGATCTCAATCCGCGTTCCCTTGCCGGGCGCGGTGATGAACTGAATCGAGCCGCCGACCTCGTGCACGCGCTCCTGCATCGTCGACAAACCGTACGAAGCCTGCTTTTTGTCGTCCATTTGGAAACCGACCCCGTTGTCCCGCAAAGTCACCTTGACCGCCTCGCCCCGCCGGTGGATCCGAATCTCCATCTTATCCGCTTTGGCATGGCGGAGCGTATTGGACATGGCCTCCTGGATGATCCGGAACAAGTGGTTTTCGATCCCTTTCCCCAGGTTCAGGTCTTCGTCCATTTCCAGCGTCAGATCCATCGGCACCTTTGTTTTCAGCTCCCGCACAAGGTCGCGTAAACCTTGGGACAACTCCTTGCCCTCCAAATAAACCGGGCGCAGATGCAGCAGCAGCGCGCGCATCTCGGACTGGGCCACGGAGGCCATCTCCTCGATCAGCTCCACCTGGCGCTGCGCCTTGTCGAAATCCTTCTCCAGCGTCCGGCTCACGGCCGTGGCGGTCATCGATATGGCGAACAGCTGCTGGGACACCGCGTCATGCAGCTCCCGCGCCAGCCGCTGCCGCTCCTCGACGATCGCCGACACCCGCGCCTGCTCGGCGAGCTGGGCGTTATGCGTCGACAACCGCTGCAGGGAAGAGACCTGCTCTTCCCAACGTTTGCCGATACGCTCCAGCTGTTCCCCCAGCCTGCCTATTTCATCCTCGCCCAGCCGGGGAACCATGCCGACCTGGCTGCCCTTTTCCCATTGCAGCAGCGCGTCGCGCAGCTCATCGATCTTCCGCTTCGGCCGGTACCCCTGAAAGAAGCCATAGGCGGCACCGATCACGACCAGCAGCGAGAACAGCGTGAGGCCCGCCCGGATTCCCGTCGGCCAGGACGCCTGCGGCCTGAAATATCCGTATGTATACAGCACGTAAAAAGTGGCTGCCACAATAATAACGGACAGGAGAATTCCTCCGCGCATGCCGCGGGACACCATATTGCTCGGTTTTCTTTTTCTCATGCGGGGCGATCCTCCTGTCTCAAGTTAACCGTATATCAACATCTCCTACAAGGTAGGAAATCATAATTTTCACTTTTTGTTCGCGGGCGTCGTAATTCGGCGACTTCCAGTACAGCCGATTCAACATCCCCGTCTCTTTGTCCGGACCAAAGTCGATTTGTCCGAACAGGACAAACGCTTCGATTTCGACGCCGTAATCTTCCGGCACCACCAGGTCAACGTCGCCGACGATCCCCTGGAACATCAAAATATTGCTTTGCCCCTCCACGATGGCGAGCGACAAGTCGATATCCAGCTCCCCGAGCACATGCCACATGCTGGTGTTCCGCAAACTCCAAGGATCGCGGTCCCAATGAACGCTGGACGTAATGTTTTGTTTTTGCACGTAATTGCCCTGGGGCTGGGTTTTGCGGACTTTGGCATAATAGAAGCCGAGCGATATCATCAGGATCGCCAGAACCAGCATAAAATTGTCCAGCAGGATGATGCCGCCGCCGATCGCTAGGAATATATACCCCGTCTTCACTCGTTCACCACGGCGCACTGAATAAATCCCAAAAACCAAAAAGAAGAGGGCGGCGATGGTAAAAAAACTCAGCCACTTTCCAAATATCAGCAGAACCCCAAGTCCAATAAGTCCGATGGCCAAGAACCTTTTCCGCTTTTCCATGCCGCACCTCCTTCGCAGGTTCAAAGAATCGGAAAAGCCATGACGGCATGAATCCGTGCCGTATGGCTTTACCATGACTTAGCATACCACAAGTCCCAAACGACGTGTAGCTTATTCCTTATTTTCCTCCGGTTTTGCGAGGCCATTCAATTTGGCTTTCAGCGCATCAAGCTGGGCATCGACCTTCAGCTGTTTTTCGGCATCAGCCGGGTTGATGTACGTAGAAGGCGTTGTTCCCCGGTAGGCGACGCCGGCTACTTCGGCCTCCGCTTCCATCTGCATGATCTTCTCCTCCATACGGTGGAAGCCAAGCGAGGCATTGCCGCTTTCGATCGAATGCAGGGTGCTGATTTGCGACATCTGCTTTCTAGCCTTGGCCATTTGCGCGCGGCTGACCAGCTCGTTGCGTTTGTTGCGCAGCTTGTAGAATTCATCCTTCATATCGTGCAGTTGCTGTTTCAGTTCAGCGGCATGCGCTTCAGCCTGAGCGTGCAGCTCGGCGAATTCGGTCTGCTTTTGATCGTAATGGATTTTCTCCTCCAGCATTTTGCGGGCCACTTCCTCCTGGCCGTTGCGGAGAGCCAGTTCAGCCTGCGCTTCGCGCTGGGCGGAAATGCGGGCGGCCTCATCCAAACGCTGTTTCATTCTGCGCTCGTTGGCCATCTGCTTCGCCACCGTCACCTCGGCGTCGCGGATTTCCGCCTCCATATCGCGCAAGTATTGGTTGAGCATCACAATCGGATCTTCTACCTTATCGAGCAAATCGTTAACCGACGCTTTCGTGATATCTTTAATTCTTTTAAATACTCCCATGTTTTACACTTCTCCCTTCTCGTAGTTGGAGAGCTTTTTGCGCAGCTCTTCCAGTTCTTTTTGCATCGCTTTCTTCTCGATATCTTCCATCATCGAATCCAGGTTGGACGCCCCGCCGGCCGAAAAGCCCGCCCCCGGCGCTCCCGAACCGTACTGCGGCGGCCGGTTGCCGTAGGCGCCTCCGTTTCCTCCGCCATAGGGAGGACGGTCATGGAAACGCGGATCTCTAAAATCATCGGGACGTCTGGGGCCGTAAGACGGTCCGAACCCTCCGCCCGGCCATCCGCCGTTATAATACGGATCGTACGGTGCATAAGGCTCTTTGGAAACGACCAGGGCCGCGATAAAATAGATGAATACCGTCGTTCCGCCCGTAATCGGAATACTGATCAGCATCAGCAGACGAAGCACCCAGGAACTGACGCCCAAATACTCGCCGAGTCCGCCGAGCAAACCGCTGATCCAACGGTCTCTTCTGGAACGGTACAATTTGTTCATAGCCTTACTCTCCTTTTGGCTTATTCAGCTTCTGCTTCAATCGGGAGAGCTCCTGTTCCAGAGTCGACTGAATCATGGACCCGGCCTGATTGGCAAAATCCTCGCCGGCTTTGCGCAACTCGCGAAGGCTGCGGGCCTCCCATTCCATATCGGAAACCCGGTCCTCCAAACGGTTGAACATTTTCGGCACATCCGCCGCGCCGTACCCGCTCATCCGCTGGTTCATCCGCTGCTGCAAACGGAGCGTCTCCATTCTGGCAAAATAATACTGGCGTTTGCTGTAAACAACCTGATATTCGGTTTTCAGCTCATGCAGCTGACTTTCCAGCTCCTGCAATGACTCCAGGCTTTGCGAGTACAATTCGGAATACTGTTCGATCTTTTCCTCATACAGCAGCTTCTCCTGAAGCGCCAGCTTGGCCAGGTGCTCCTCCCCTGCTTTAAGGGCGAGCAGCGCCTGTTCCTCGCGCTTGTCACGCATCACCTTCGCCTGATCCACCTGCTGCTTGAGCTGTTTGGCGTGTCCGGAGTATTGATAATGCAGCTTCTCCGCCTCGGCGATTTCCTGGCGGGTTTCAATCAGAAACTGGTCGATCAACCGCACCGGATCTTGAGATTGCTCCAATTTTTCGTTTAATGTGGCTACCGTGATATCCCGTACCCGACGAAATACACTCATGCTTGCCTTCCCTCCTAACCTTTCGGTTCATCCGTTTTTCAAGTGACAATGCTTATTCCCTGTATCAGTAACCCCTTCTTCCCCGCAGGGAGGAAATGCCGTATACGATTAATCCGATGCCGAGCACCGGGACGATCAACCAAGCCAGCTTGGAGATCAGGGAAATGACGCCGATGATCAGTACGATCCATCCGAAAAACGCATTCCCTTGGCGGATGCCGTAAATCCCAAGCCCTACCATCAGCGCCGCGATCACAAGCCCTAAAAGGCTGCCCAGAACGGGAGTCAGGAATCCGAAAATTTGCGGAAGCTTCCCAAGCAAGATCAGAACCCCCAGGGCAATCAGTAAAAGTGCGAAACCGTTCGGTCGATTTGTTCTCATTGATTATCACCGCCTCTCATTTGATCAACCTTATGTCTCTATTCTAGGAGGAACCGGGGTTTTTCAAAACGGACCGGGGACGGTTTTTCATCCTGGACCTAAGTCGAGGTAGGCTTCGGCCTATAGGGCAGAAAGCGGCCCGGCAAACGGCGGCGGTTTTGTCTTTACAATTCAAAAGGCAGATAATATAATGGAAAAGCACAACTATACAAAAGAAAATGACAGTTATCGGAGGAGCCTGCCACGTTGCGGGCTCTTTTTGCCTTTTTTCGGACCTGTAAGGCATAATTCGGCCCCTGCATGGAAATCTAAGGGCACCTCGGATCATGGCAAACTGTCTGGGAGGGGTTTTTATGGAGCAACAAGCCATCTGGGCGATCGGCATCTTTTTGCTGACGTACGCACTCATTATTTCGGAAAAAATCCATCGGACCTTGCTGGCCATGGCCGGTGCGGTCCTGATGATCGCGCTTGGCATCGTCGATCAGGAATCGGCGGTTCATCACATCGACTTCAACACGCTGGGACTGCTCATCGGCATGATGATCATCGTGAACACGACCGCGGAAACGGGGCTTTTCAAATATATCGGGATCTGGACGGCCCGCAAGGCCAAAGGAAACCCGGTTACGATCCTGTGGCTGCTCGCTTTGATCACGGCGATCGGCTCCGCGTTTCTGGACAACGTGACGACCATCATTCTGATGGTTCCGGTCGCCTTCAGCATTACCCGCCAGTTGAAGGTCAAGGCGTTTCCTTATGTGTTTTCGCTGGTCATCGCCTCGAATATCGGCGGCACGGCCACCCTGATCGGAGATCCGCCGAACATTATGATCGGCAGCGCCGTGAAAGAGCTGACCTTCACCGCTTTCCTGCAAAACCTGACCCCGATCGCGATTTTGATCATGGCCGTGACGCTGCCGATCTTCATCCTAATGTTCCGCAAAAGCCTGCAAACGGCGCCGGAACATCAACAGAGCATTATGAACATCAGCCTGCACGGCCTAATCACGGATCAAAAGCTGCTCGTCAAATGCCTTGTCGTCTTGGGGTTCACCCTGCTGGGGTTCTTTACGCATCAGACGCTTCATCTGGAATCGGCCACGGTGGCCCTCGCCGGCGCGTTCCTGCTGCTGTTGATCACCGGAGAGCACGTGATGGAACGGGCGTTTCAAACTGTCGAATGGCCGACGATCTTTTTCTTTATCGGACTGTTCGTGCTTGTGGGAGGGCTGATCGATACCGGCACGATCAAGCGGCTGGCGGAATGGGCCATTCATCTGACCGGTGGAGATGCGCTGCTGACGTCCATGCTGATTCTCTGGCTTAGCGCCATCGCTTCCTCGTTCCTCGACAACATCCCGTTTGTCGCCACGATGATCCCGATGATTCAGGATATGGGGAGCATGGGCATCGCCAACCTGGAGCCGCTCTGGTGGAGTTTGGCGCTGGGCGCCTGCCTGGGCGGCAACGGCACACTGATCGGCGCCAGCGCGAACCTGATCGCAGCCGGCATGTCCGCCAAGGAGGGCGAACCGATTACGTTTATGAAATTTTTGAAATACGGTTTTCCGCTTATGATTTTATCGGTGGCGCTTTCCGCCGCATATGTGCTGATCCGTTACTTCCTGATCTAAAACGGGCTGTTTCCTTTCATTAAATACGCTTTATATGCTATCCTTAAAATAATCCATTTTACACGAAGAGGAGGGGGCATCATGAAAACGCGGATCGATGGGCTGGGCAAACTTGCGGTTTCCCCGCTGCTGCTGTTCTCGTTGTTGTTGACCTTATTCCTCCCTACCTTCTCCTGGGCTCCGGTCGTTCCGGAGGCCACGGAGAGGGAGGCGTTTGAAACGGATTACCACAATTCTCACAAAACACCTTTGCGTCTCAACGCTTCCTCGCCTCACGGCAAGCTTTTCATCGACAGAACCGTGCAGGGTTTCTTCAAAGTGCCTGCCGAAGTGGTGCTGGTATTGATCGCCGCCTGGGTTCAATTCCGCCCGTTGTTTTGCCTGTTTTTGAAACGGCTGCTGCTAATGCCCATTAAATTCACAAGTATGTTTACGGCTTGACATTTTTTTCGGTTTTACAAAGTCCTTAAGCCGGTCCAAACGGCCCGCAGCTTCAGGCTTGTTTTGCAATACCCAAAATCAGAAAGCGACCATAAAACTGGAGGCTTGACTCAAATGAATCTCAAAGAAACCATTCTGCCGGGAATCGGTAAAAAATTTGCGATCCAAACCCGTAGCGGTGAAAAACTGACCATTATTATTCACGACGATGGCCGGCGCGAGCTTTATCATTTTGACGATGACGATCCCGATACCAGCATCTCTAAGGTTTCGCTCGACGACGACGAAGCGAGATACGTGTCATCCATCATCGGAGGGGTAACGTATCAGCCGACGGCACTAGAAAATATCGAAGTGGCCCTGGGTGATCTCATCATTGAATGGTACAAACTCGAACCCCACTATAAAGCGATCGGCAAAACGATCGGCGAACTGCGGATCCGGCAGCGCTCCGGGGCGACCATTATCGCGGTGATCGAGAAAAACCATACGAAACACGTCAACCCCGGCGCCGATTTGCTTCTGACCGCGGAAGCGATGGTTGTCGTTCTCGGCGAACGGCTGCACCAACAGCAAATTAAACAGATCCTATTGAGTGGAGGCAGTTGATACGCTAGTCGAAAGGAGGGGCTCATTTGAAACAAAAGGGCAGCGTCGGCTCCCCCATGAACATCGTGCGGCATCAGAGCCATACGGCAATACGCTGTTTGGGCGTGATCGCCGGAGCCTTGCTCGCTTCCATCGGGCTGGAATTATTCCTGATGCCCCATGGCATTGTCGTGGGCGGAATGACCGGATTGTCCGCTTTATTCGCTTTCAAAACGGAAATGAGGTTGGGATTGTTTCTTTTCTTGTTTAACGTCCCTTTTCTGCTGCTTCAACGTAACAGAATCGACTTCACGTTCGGAATTTTCACCGTGTTGGGCCTGCTCGTTTTCTCGCTGGGAACGATCATACTGCACCCTTACCCGTCCCTGACCGGCGAACAGCTTCCTGCCGCACTGCTCGGCGGGCTGTCGCTCGGCATGGGCATCGGCCTGGCGCTTCGTTTCGGCGGCGCCCTGGATACCGCGGAACAGGCCGCAGAGTTTATGCGCTTTGGAATCATATCGCCGGAATGGATCATTCTGATCTTCAATTGTACGATCCTGATTGCAGCCGGCTTCCATTTTGGCTTCGATCAGGCGGTCTATTCCGTGATCGCATATATCCTCGCCTTTGAGGCGGTAAAAATACCGGTTCAAGGCTTTAAATTTACCTACACCGTGCTGATCCAATGCCGGAATTACCGGGAAATTCAGGCGGATTTGCAGCGGTATTTAAACCTCCGCGCCGCCTTCCGCACCTTCCCGGCGGAAAACGGGGAAGAAAACGGCATACTTGAGTGCGAGTGCAACCGCCTGGAGCTTTTCCGTTTAAGGGCGATCGTCAGAGACCACGATGCGGACGGTAAAATAACGTTTCGCTTCTGATGCCTTATACGGCTGCAATAGCCCCTCCTCTTTGCAGAGGAGGGGTTTTCTTTTTTCGGTCAATGTTTCGGAAGCTGCTCCAGGAGGTATTCGTTAAATCTGCGAACGCTGGGGGACAGCGACTTTTCCTCCCGGTACACGAGGCATATCCGCCGGCTGTTGCTGTACCCCGGCAGATCGCGGCAGATCAGCTCGCCGGACGCGGTTTCCCGCACCACGCTC
Organism: Paenibacillus sp. FSL R5-0527; assembly: GCF_038008055.1. Lineage (NCBI taxonomy): Bacteria > Bacillati > Bacillota > Bacilli > Caryophanales > Paenibacillaceae > Paenibacillus > Paenibacillus sp. FSL R5-0527. The sequence continues at coordinate 6,770,348 of NZ_JBBOYI010000001.1, forward strand.
CGCCGGGGCAGCACGGCGATCCCGATGTTGCATTTCACCGCTTCCTTCATCGTTTCGATCGCTCCAAGCTCCATCACCGCATGGAACCGCAGCCCGATCCCCGCCGCCCACGCTTCGGTTAACCGGCGGGAAGTCGATCCCGGCTCGTGCAGCAAAAACGTCTCCACCCGTAAATCGCGGGCCGTAAGCCCGGTTTGCTGCGCCAGCGGGTGCGCCGGCGCAAGCACCAACTGCAGCTCATCGGCGACAAGCGGGACGATGATCATGTCCTGCGGGTCCGTATCCGGCAAGGAGACGATCGCCGCGTCGACTTCGTAATTGCGCAGCATCGCCAGCACGGTGTCGGCTTTTTTGACCGACAGCAGCAGCCTGACGTCCGGGTGCAGCTTCTGAAATCCCGCGAAGTAAGGAGGCAGGAAATAAGTGGCCGGCGTATAACTCGCCCCGAGCCGCAGCTTGCCTCCCCTTCCTTCCCGATGTTCGGCGGCGCGCTCCTCCATCTCTGCGGTCAGGGCCACGATGCGCCGCACATAAGGCAGCAGATCGGCGGCAGCCTCGCTCGGGCGCAACTTGCGGGCCGACTTGCGGGTCAGTTCCAGGCCGAGCTCCTCCTCCAGCTTCCGCAAATGAAAGCTTACCGTCGGCTGCTTTAACCCTAACTTTTCCGCCGCCTCCCGCAGCGTTTTTCCCGAGCCGATCTCCTGCAGCACTTTTAACTGTTGTATGTTCATGTCGCGATTCCCCCTTCTGAGCAGAAATATAGATTAAATCTATACTAATATCAATATATATAAATATTATTTAACATAAATCGTACGCTGCGTTAACATGTTGCTGATTGTTGGTTGTTAAATTTGAAGCAGCGAGGAGGCCGAAGGGCAAGTGCGTCAAGGGCCCCGACGTGAAATATACGCCTTGAAGGGAGTATGGAGATGAACAATAAACGAAATCGGGGAATCGGTTTACTGTTGTTGACGCTGCTGTTGTCGCTGGCATTGACCGCCTGCGGAGGAGCGGGCGGAAACGGAAGCGGCGGCGCGCAAAATACGGCCGGTGGCGCCGGTGCGGAAGCCGCCGGAAATGGATCGGGAGCCGCGCAAGGCGCAGACGGCGGCAACGCCGATTCCACGGAAGAACCTGCCAAGGACGAAGGAACGCTTACCGTCTACCTGAACGATTTTGACGATATTATCGCCGAAATGTTTGAGAAGAGCACCGGGTACAAGGTGAATCTCGTCACCGGGAACGGGGCGGAAATCATGTCGCGCATCGAGGCGGAGAAAGGCAATCCGCATTGGGACGTCGTTTGGGCGGACATGATGCCGTCGATCAACGGGCTCGGCCAGCAGGGGCAGCTGCTTACGGGCTGGACGCCCGACAACGCCGCCAACTTGACGGAAACCTACCGCGGCTACGTGCCTGAAAACCAAGCTTACTACCCGACGGGCGCCCACGCGGCCGGGGTGATCGTGTACAACAAAAACAGCTTTACGGAAGACCAGGCCCCAAAATCATGGGCGGACTTCGCCAAACCGGAATATAAGGACATCATCGCCACGGCGGACCCGGCGATCGCCGCTCCGGCCTATCCGTTCGTCGCCCGTTTCTTTGAGCAGGAAGGCATGGACGGGGGGAAAACGTTTTTTGACTCCTGGTTTAACAACGGCCTCCGCGTGTATCCGAAAAATCCGCAGGTCGTACAAGCCCTGACCGCGGGCGAAGTGAAAATCGCCGCCCTGCAGGAATCGAACGCCTACAGCATGTTGGCCTCCGGCGAGCCGATCGGCATCGTCTGGCCGGAAGAAGGCGCACCGGCATCCGTGCGGGTGGCCGCGATTCAGAAGGATACAAAAAACCTGAACGCCGCCAAAGCATTCATCGAGTTTTTGCTCGATCCGAAAACGCAGCAAGAACTGGTCGACCGCGGCGATGAAGCTTATTTCGAGCCGTCCGCCGCAGGGGCCAAACCGAAGGAAGACCGCGATCCGAACGCCAAGCTGGTTGCCGCCGACGCCGTCTGGGCCGCGGAGCATGAGGCGGAAATCAAACAATGGTTCGCCGATAAAGCGGTAAAATAACCGGCCTATGCTGCGACAAACGCAAGACCGTCTCGGGTGGTCCGTCAGCCTGATCCTGTTCGTGCTCGTGCTGTATCCCCTGCTGGCCGTGTTCATCCAGGTGCTGCTGCCTGGCGTGTTTTTCGGCAACTGGGAACGGGGGGATCTCAGCCTGCTGCTGGAAATCTTCCGCCGCCCATTATGGCAAAAATCATTGGAAAATTCGGTCGTTCTCGCCAGCGGAACGACCGTTCTGGCTACGCTGCTCGGCGGGGGACTGGCGATGGTCCGCTCCAGCCGGCAGTTCCCGACTGCCCGGCTGCTGGACGCCGCCGTCTGGATTTTGCTGATCATGCCCTCCTTCATTTTGGCCCAGGGCTGGGTGATGTTTTCGGCGGGCGGCGGCCTGGCCTCGAAGCTGCTGGGCTGGACCTGGATCACCCCGGCGGTGTTTCAGCCGGCCGGCCTGATCGCGGTCATGACGCTCAGCAAATTTCCGCTCGCTTATTTAAGCGTGCGCTCGGCGATGGAGTGGAAGGTGGAGCAGCTGGCGGAGGCGGCGAGGCTCAGCGGCGCCTCCCCGTGGCGGGTCTGGCGCACGATTCAGGCCCCGCTGCTGCTTCCTGCCTTCCTCGCCGGAGCGGCGCTCGTGTTTATGGACACGGTCGGCGATTTCGGGCTTCCGGCTTCGATCGCGGCCGTGTACCGGTTCCCGACGCTGCCTTATTCGATCTACTCGGCGCTGTATACGTCGCCGATCCGTTTTGACATGGCCGGGGTGTTGTCCTTTTACCTCGTGCTGCTGATCGGCGCGGCGATGCTGGTGCAGTTTTACGCGCTGCGCCGCTCCAGATTCGACTTCTTGTCGGCCCGCGCCGTGCCTGCGGTGCCGAAACCGGCCGGGCGCCTCAAATGGCCGCTCGCCGCGTTGAATCTGGCCTTTTTGCTGGTTGTCATCGGCATTCCGATCGGTTCCAATGTACTGCTGTCTTTTTTAAAAACGCAGACCGGCGGTCTGCAGCCCGGGAACCTGACTCTGGAACACTACCGCTCCCTGTTTCACAGCGGCTCCGAACTGCTCGTCGGGCTTGAACGTTCGCTTGCGATCGCGCTGCTTGCCGCCGCGCTTGGCCTGCTGATCGGCTTGATGGCGGCTTACGTGCTGAACTATTCCCAGTTCCGCCTCAAACGCGGCATTGAGGTTTTATCGCTCGTCACGCTCGCCGTGCCCGGCGTCGTGCTAGGGATCGGTTACATCTTCGTATGGAATCAGCGCTGGTTGGACAATATCGGGCTGCTGCTTTACGGCAAACCGTCCATTCTCGTGCTGGCGGCGATCGCCGGGGCGATCCCGGTCATCACGCGGGTGCTGATCGGGGCGATGGCCAAGGTGCCGGGCAGCCTGCTGCATGCCGCTCAGTTGAACGGGGACACCTGGCTGGGCCGGATCCGCCGCGTACTGGCTCCGCTGATCCACGGTGCGCTGCTGTCCGCCGGACTGGCGGCGTTCGGGTCCGGCGTGTTCGATTTGGCGGTCAACTCGATTTTGTTCCCGCCGAATTTCATCACGTTTCCGGTATCCGTCAACAAAGCTTTTGAAGACATGAAGTTCGGGTACGCCTCGGCGGCCACCGTTTTTGGCGGGACCGTTGTCGTCCTGATTATTTTGCTGCTGGAAGTGCTTCTGCGGCGCAAGGAGGTCAAGTCATGACTACTAGAGAGACAACTGCGGGCCCATCCACAATCGGCATGCCCGCGACGGGCATGTCCTCGGCCGGCATGTCCTCGGTTAGAACGTCCACGGCTGGAACGTCCTCAATCGGGACGTCCTCAAACGGAACGTTTTCGACCGAAACTCCCTCGGCCGGCACGTTGCTGGAAATTCGCGGGCTGACGAAACGGTACGGTTCGTTTCAGGCGCTTGGCGGCGTCTCTTTCGATATGAAGGAAGGCGAAATTATCAGTGTGCTGGGCCCCTCCGGGTGCGGAAAGTCGACGCTGCTGCAGCTGATCGCCGGATTGTCCCGCCCCGATGACGGGGAAATCCGCCTGAAGGGCGAAACGATCGCTTCTCCTGGCGGGATGGTCCCGCCCGAGAAACGAAACGTCAACATGGTGTTTCAGGACTACGCCCTCTGGCCGCATATGAACGTGTTCGACAATGTGGCCTACGGGCTGAGGAAGCTGGGGCGCGAGGAAAAGGCCGCGCGGGTCGGCGAGCTGCTGGAACTGCTGCATCTGGGGGGCCTGGAGCGCCGCTTGCCTCCACAGCTGTCGGGGGGACAACAGCAGCGGGTCGCTATCGCCCGCGCCTTGGCCACCCGCCCCAAGCTGATTTTGCTGGACGAGCCTTTGTCCAATCTCGATATGCGCCTGCGCATCGAAATGCGCGCGGAGATGGCCTATCTGTTCCGCAAGCTGGGCATGAGCGTCTTCCACGTCACGCACGACCCGGAGGAGGCTTTTTCGATGGCCGACAGGCTGCTCATTTTGCGCGGCGGCGCCATCGACCAGATCGGAACGCCGCAGGAGTGCTTTACCCGCCCGGCCAGCCCGTGGGTCGCCTCCCTGCTCGGCGCCATCAACCGCCTGCCCGGGCGGCTGGAGCGAAGCCGCGGCGGCGGGTACGCGATCCGCATCGGCGGCGCGGGGAGCGGGAATGACGTTCCCCGCCCGGAAGGTGCAACCCGTATCGAAGGCGCCGCGGGGCCGGAGTGCTCCGGTCTGCCGGACGGCGCCGCAGCCGAGCTGCTGTTCCGGCCGGAGCAATTGCGGCTGATCGAAGGCAGCGTTGCCGCGGAGGGCCGGGAAGGAGAAAACCTTCTGCCCGTAAACGTGGTTCACTGCACCTTCGAAGGGACGCGCTGGCGGGTCATGGCCGAAACGGACACAGGGCACAAGCTGTACGTGCTAAGCGCGTCGCCGCTTCCGGTGAACACCCGGCACACCGTCATGCTGCCCAAGGCAAACGCGTATATTTATGCTGCGCGTCAAAACGAAGAACGAAAGGTTACGGCAAAATGAACCCACTCACCCATCGATCGCGCTTGCTGGCGATCTCCGACATTCACGGCCACGGGGAAGGACTGAAGCTGCTGCTGGCCGCTTCCGCTTACGATGCCCGGCGGGATCGCCTGATTCTGCTGGGCGATTACATTAACGCGGACCCGGATACCTGGGGAACGCTGGAGCAGATCCAGCAGCTCGCCTTGGACGGGGCGACAGCTCTGCTCGGGAATTTGGAAATGAACCTGTTGAAACAGGCCGGCCCAATTCCCGGGGCGCTTGTCCCGCATGCCCGGCTGGATTGGTTAAGCGGGCTGCCTTTTTATACGACCGTAGGCCCTTGGCTGTTCGTGCACGCGGGTATCCGTCCGGGCCGCTCCCTGGAACGCCAATCCCCCGAAGACCTTACCGGGATTCGCGAAGACTTTTGGAACGCCGCGCCGGACTGCGGATACACCGTCGTATTCGGCCACACGCCGACCTACAAACTGGGCGCCAAACCCGGCGCGATCTGGCAGGCCGCCGGACGCCTCGGCATCGACACCGGGGCCAAACACGGCGAGCGGCTGACCCTGCTCGACCTCACCGGCGGCACGGCCTATTCCTGCTCAACCGCGCAGACCAGCCTGTACGGCGATCTCCGGATCGAGGCGGTATCCCTGCCGGCGTACCATTAGGGGGAGGTACGCCACCATTCAAGGCTCATTGGAAAAATTCCAACCGATCGGCGGGAAGCGCGCGCCATTCTGAGCTCTCATCTGAGCTCTCATTTTGGAAGATATCCAAATAGAATTCGCTGCCATCCCCCGTTTTGGCCGCCGCTTAGCACTAGCATTGCATTAAATCTGACAAGATACATTTTCTAGCTGCACCAATATTCTAACGGTTGCCACAAGCGTTATTTGTTCCAAAAACGTTGATTTCAAATTGTAACGGTTGCCGTAGCGCTTATTTCACTGAAATCCGGCTTAGTTTGCTTAGATTCAGGCAAATAACGGCGATCACAACCGTTAGAGTTTTGAAAAAGGCTTTTTTCGCAAATTAGCCGCTGCTACAACCGTTAGATTTCCAGCGAGCGCATTATCGGCTTGAAAACATGATCATTTCCCCAGAAAATCCGGATCCCAGGAAATCTGAATCCCAGGAAATCTGAATGCCAGGAAATCTGGCATGTATCAGGGCTGCAAGTTGTCTAGATTGAAAGTTAATGCAACGCTAGTGGCCGCTTAGGCCCAATCTATTGGAAATATCCAATCTAACAACTGTATGTACCACTAAAACTCCGATTCTATTGGATATTTCCAATCTGTCCGCCCGGCCGCTTGTAAAACACCAAAGCCGACCTGCACCCGCACGCAGATCGGCTTCGTTATGCCGTTTATTTTCCCGCCGAACCTAAGCCTTTCTCCTGCAGCAGCTTGATAAACATCCCGCCGACCACACTGCGGTGCTGAAAGTTCATCTGCCGGGCCGTCCGGGTGTCATACCAATCCGAAAAAGGCACGCGGTCGCGCGTTTCGTTCAGGAAATCCCAAAGCGGCTCGATCAACCGGAGGAAATCGTCCCGGTTCTCCGCCAGCGAAGCGGCCCAAACGAGCCAATCGGCCTTCGTGTAATGCTCGCGGCTATCCAGCGGCACGCCGTACCGGTCCCCATGCGACACATACCAGGCCGCTTCCCGCCGGACGATCTCCTCGTCAAATAAGCGGGTGCCAAACAAAAAGTCCCAGATCAAATTGTATTTCAGGCTCCACGTGCCCTCTTGGCCAAACGCCAGCACAGTATGGCAGTGAGCCCCGCTGTCTCCATTTTTTCCGCCGCTCCGCTCCTCGGCCAGTTCCGCCCAGCGTACGGCCATCTCTTTGGCCGCGGCCTTGTAGCGCTCCGCTTCTTCCGGCTGGTCAAGCAGACCGAGCAGCAGCGAATAGCCGGCCACCCCCATGACCGCCTTCGCCGAAAGATTGGCGTTGCGGGCCAAGTGGCCGGCAAAATCATCCGTGCAAAGCTGGTTTTCCGGGTCCAGCCCATGTTCCAGCAAATAGTCCGCCCACCCTTTCAACAGCTCCCGATGCTCCCGCACGAACTCCATGTTCCGGTCGGCCAAGCTGACCGCGGCGGCCATGATGAGCATGTTGCCGCATTCCTCGACCGGCATTTGTCCGTCCAGGGCGTTTCCCCCGTACACCTGGCCGTTCGCCAGCGGGTACTGTCCGACGTCATGCGGCGCGAAATCAAACGGCCAAGCTTCACTTGCCGCATAGCGGAAAATCGGCCGCATCATTCCCCGCACCAGCTCAGGCCGGTACAGCAAAAACAGCGGGATCGAAGGATAACTTACGTCCACCGTCGCGATGCAGCCGTTGCTGAAGCATTCCTTGGACATGAACAGCAACTCGCCTTCCGGGCCTGTGACCAGTTTGTGCGCGGCGATGGCCTGGCGGTAGGACAAAGCCAGAATGTCGGCGTATTTATCACCGCCGGCGGCAGCCGCGTCCGCCCGAAGCTGCCGGTCGAATGAGCCGCAGCGTTCCATGATTTCGGCATACTCCCGGTACGCCTCCGCCAGCATCGCCGGAGCGGTTTGGCCGCCTTTTTTCCAATAAGCCTCCAGCTTCTGGCCGAAATATTCGATCGCGTAAACATCGTCGTAAGCGAGCACGATCAAATTCGTCTTCTCCGCTTCGGCTACTTCCCCGCAGTCCCACACGCAGGCCATGACGAACTGACAGTCCCTCACCGGCTGCGGCTGGGGCATTCGCGACAGGTTCTTTCCGATGCCGCCGGGCTCCAGCTCCGCTTCCCCGGTTCTCGCAAATGCCTTGCGGGCCGCGGCGGTGTCCATAAAGGTGCGGATATCGGCTCCTTCTCTCGCCGCCAAATAAAAGTAGCCCCAATCGATCCGCCGGTCGTCTCCTGAAGCGTTCAGGCAGTTCTGCTCGGCATGGCCGGCCTGCAGCAGCGTCAAGCCGTCCGTTTTTTCCTGCCGCCACACGATGCTTTGATCGCTGGTGTTTACGCTCCATTCCCCGGTCGCGTCAAAATAGATCCGCACGGAATGCGGCCGGCCGTCCACGGAACATACGCGGAAATGCACGTAGGAAGCGGGCCGCGACAGCAGCTCAAGATCATCCAAAAGCAGCGGGCTCGTAAATTTCACCTCAAGCCGGACTCCCGCCGCCTCAAAACGATAAATGCTGGAGAGCGGAGTCACTTCAAGCCCGGTTTGCGGGATCGCCTCCGGCTCTGTGTAGTAGTTTTCCGCGTTTGGCTCAAGCAGCCCGGCGAAGCGCCAGGGGACGCCGTCGATCCGGATGATTCCGGTAAGCGCGTTTCGTTTGCCGGTCCAGTGCCGCGTAAAATCATCGGTGAGACGGTCCGCCATCGACCATACGCTGAAGTAAGGATCGATCGTCACCAATGGAACGGCCGGCGGGCGTAAAACGTTATTCATAGTCATCTGCCTCCCTGCATGGAATCCGTTTTTTAGAGGTAGTTCAAAAAGGCCGCTTTTGATCACTCACTTTTATGGATTATAATGCGTGTTTTCTCTTCGCCGTGCTCATAACGCACCAGGAGCGTTTGGGACGCCGCATCCCAATCGAAGGGAAGCCGGATGCCGGCTTGCGCCGGCGCTTGATCTCCGCCGCCCCCCGCCTGCATGGTCACCGCCGCAGGTTTCGCTTTGCAGCGAACGCGGGCCACCGCTTGCAGCGGCCGCGGCCCCCGGACCGTAAACGAAATCGTCCGGCCGTCTTCGGTGTAATCTTCAATCCGCGAGGAAGCGGCGATCACTCCGCAACGCGGTGTTCCTGCTTCGCTGCTTGGCGCGCGCGCTCCGTCAGCCGGGTTTACCGGTTCGTTAGCCGTCGCTCCCTCCCCGCCGTCCGGCACTCTCGCTTTGCCGATCGGCAACCTCGTTCCGCTGATGGGCAACCTCGTTTCGCTGATCGGCAACCTCAATTCACCGATCGACACCCCCCTTTCACTGATCAGCGCCCCCGCATAGTCCAAATCGTATAGCAGCGCCTGTTTCCCCGGTGGTACGATAACTCGATCCGCGATGCGCAGCCCCGCATCCAGCAAATCCACAAACCGCCCTTTCAGCTCCAGCGGCGAATCGCTCACGGATTCAGTCATTACGGATGCGATCACGTACGGACCCCGGCGGATTTTAAAATAATTCGCGGATTCCCAGCGAACCCTGGACTCGCCGCCATCCAGAGCCGCGAGCGCCTCCCTCACGGCACGCCGCAGCCGTTCCGCCCCTTCGGCGCTTTCCGCAAACCGCTCCGGACGCACGCGCAAATAGGAAACGCAGCCGTCCCCAACCGGCGTCAGCCCTTCCGGCGCATCGGCGGACAGGCCGAGGCATTCGAACAGATGCTCGCGCGGGGAAGCATATTTCCGCTTGCCGCGGTTCCACCATTCCCGCACCCGATGGTACGGATCGCTGTCGTCGCCGACATAGATGAGCGCCCCGCCTTCCCGGACCCACTGCGCCAGCGCGCTGTGCAAATCCGGATACTCCGGCTTCATAAACTCGTAGCTTAGCACCAGCAGCCGATACCCGTCCAGATACCCCGGAAACCGCCGGACGTTGTCAAGCTGCACCGGCCTAACCGGCAGTCCGTGCTTGACCAGCGGCAGCGTCAGGCCGTAAAAAGCGGAGAAGTAGAGCAGCTCCACCGCGTCCTCATCGGTCAGCTCCACTTCGTTGGTCCCGTCGTATTTCATCAGGAATCCGGCCGTTTTCACGCCGATGCGCTTGCGCTGATACATGGCTGAATCCGCCAGGAAAACGCCGGCCAAGACGCCGGGTCCGTCCACCTCTACATCGGCCTGCTCCATGTCGCGCAGCGTATGCATCGCCGTGAGCAGCACCGTGGCATAGTCGCGCGGAATCCCCTCTTTCCCGCTGCCGTCTTCGGAAGGATAACGCCCCTCGAAAACGCGCCTCGGCCAAGGAGCCGCCTCATAGCGCGACACCTCCGGATGAAGCAGCGACGCGGTCAGCGTTTTGATGTAATTTTCGCGGTAATCGGCCCAGGTCCGCTTCGGATCGTCCTCAATCGGATCGTGCAAAAACCACATGCGGCGGTCCGTTCCCCGAACAAGCTCCTGCATGATACCGTATTCCAGAAACGCCGTCTCAAACGTGCGTTCCGCCCGCTTTCCCTCGTACACGTTGGCCGTGCGGGAGGTTCCCGTCCAGATCTGGGCGATATAGCCGTTGATCGAGGGCAGATCCAGCAGCTTCGATTCCGGGCTGACGATGCGCCACTGCGCATAGTTGATCAGGCTGTGCGTCGGCACGAAAAACCGCAGCGGCCGGTTGCAGCGAACGAGCGAATATTCCTTGAGCGCCGAGCAGATCCGGTCCAGACAGCGGGCGTACAAATACGCCTTCAGCTTGGAGGCGCGGTACTGCGCGTCCTCCGATGCATGCGGAGCGATCCACGGCTCGTTGTAAAAGTTTTGCCACTCCCGCTTAAACGCTTCGGAGTAGCCGCCTTCGACCCAAAATTCCGGTTCCTCCAGATGGATTGCGTCCACCCCGGCATCGACGGCCGGGCGAATTCGGCCGGCCAGGAAATCGGCGTAGGCGATCGTCGGCACCATGTAAGGGATGTCGGCCGAAGTGCCGTGGATGATCGTTTCGCCGTCCTCGTATTTTTGCGCTTCATCCCAATGGGACCGCCCGTCGACTTTGCCGTTCAAATAATCCTGATAGCCGCCCCACGACACGCCGGTCATCAAATGCACCCGGTAGCCCCGGTCCGTCCATTCGCGAATCCGCCGCGGCGTCGATTCATCGATCCCGTAGACCATGACAAAGTCCGTCTGGAGATCGTAGGAAGGGCCGTACGCGCCTCCTTCCTGAAAGCCAGTGCGCTCCTCCTCGCGGCCTGGAGTGTGCGCCTGCTGTTCTTCCTCACGCCCTCGGGTATTCTCCAGAAACTCCTCCTTGCGCCCTTGAGTGTTCGCAAACCTCTCCTCCTCACGCCTTTGCGTCCGCGGTTCTTCCCGTCCCTGACTCTGCATTCACCGCTCCTCCTTCGCTTCTCTTTTAACGCCCGTTATAAACGGACGCGGATCGTTTTGATTTCAAAAGGAGTAAATTGCAGGTTAATACGACTTTCCCCCTCCGCCAGCAAGCGGAGCGGATTTTCCAGCAAGTCGGCCTCTTCAATGGCGGAGCACTCGAACCCAAACGCCAGCCCGGCCCGCGCTCCGGCTCCGGCCGTCTCGTACAAGCGGACGATCAAATGGTCGCTGTCTTCCGCTTTTTTGACGGCTTCCACCATCACGTTCGGGTGATCGATTTGCACAAATTGCCGCAGCCGGACCAGTTCGCCATTGATCTTGTCACCATGCGCGCCGACGATCTTGCCGTCGTGCCCGCCAACGATCTTGCCGTCATGCTCGCCAACGATCTTGTCGTCGTGCTCGCCAATGATCTTGCCGTCGTGCTCGCCAATGATCTTGCCGTCGTGCCCGCCAATGATCTTGCCGTCGTGCCCGCCAACGATCTTGCCGTCGTGCTCGCTGACGGTCTTATCGGCGTGCTTGCCGACGGTCCCGCCACCGGTGTTGCCGGCATTTCCACCGCCGGTCCGGACACCGCTCTCCCCAGCATTCTCCCCGTCCACCACCGTCCCCGGCCCCACCACCGTCAGCGGAACGTTCAGTTCGTAGCCTTTGCGGTAGACTCCGGCCTCGATGAGATCGCCCGCATGCGGGTACAAGGCATACGTAAACTTGTGTTGCGCCCGGTCGGCCGCCGGGTCCGGATATCCCGGGCTGCGCAGCAGGTTCAAATCGATCACGTTTCCGTCCACACTGTGCCCGTATTTGCTGTCGTTCAGCAGCGCCACGCCGTAATCGGGCTGCGACAGATCGATGTAATGGTGGGCGCAAATTTCGTCCCGCGCGAACTCGATCCGGTTGTTTCGGCTCGTCGGCCGCTTGATGACGCCGAATTGAATCTCGCAGTTCGCCTGCTCGCTGACGACGTTCACCGGAAAAGCCACCCGCAGCATTTTCGCCGACTCCCGCCAATCGGCCTCCGTTTCAAACTGCAGCGTGCCGCCGCCTTGAAACAGGCTGATTTTTTGCGTCAGCACGGAGTCTCCGAACCGGTATTCCTGCTTGACGACCGCCTTCGGCCCTTGCACGAAAGGAGACACCTTCACAAGCTTCATCGCTCCCGCGACCGTCTCGCGGTAATCGCGCGGGAAATCCCAGGCATCGCCGTCGTCGTGGTACACCGTAAACACATTGGCCCTGGCGCCGTCTCGAAGCACCTCCCGCGCGGCCGCCTTATCGTACACCGAAGCGATGCTGCCGTCCTCATGGAAGCGAATCGCCAGCCCCCCGTTTTCCAGCCGCCGCTCCTCGGCTACGAGCACTTCACCCCCCGCCCCCGGTTCCGGGCGAACCTCAAGCATTTCCGAACTCGCCTCCCGCAAAGGCCGCCAGCCCATCCCCGGCACGCTCACAAAATGCCATCGGCCGCCGTATTCCACCCATTCCCGCCGCTCCCACGGCAGCGAATTAAACAACACCGGCTCATTCGCCAACCCGGCCAAAACGGCAACCCTGCCGTACATTTCCTCGATCATCGGCCGAACCTCGCCAAACAGCGCCTCATAACGCGCCAAAGACTCGTCGTAAACTCTCGTGATCGAAGACCCCGGCAAAATATCATGGAACTGGTACAGCAGTACTTCCTTCCAAATCGCCTCCAGCCGTCCCGCCGGATACGCCCCTCCGCCCAGCGCCCACAGCAGCGAAGCCGCAAACTCCAGCTCGCGCAGCGCTTTCTCCAGCTTGCGGTTGTACCATTTGTTCCGGGCCTGCGTCGTCAGCGTCCCCTGATGTTTTTCCAGGTACAATTCGCCGCGGTAGGTGTGGAAACGCGCAGCCTCCTGCTCCAGGCGGCGGAAGAACGCGAGCGCGGGCTCCTGAACGACCGGCGGCAGGCCGAGCAGGTTCTTCTCCCGCGCCAGCCGCTCCAGATGCTCCTCGCCCGGGCCGCCGCCCCCGTCGCCGATCCCGAACAGCATCAGCGCGTGCCCGGATACGTTCCGGTCGAGGTAGCTCCGCTCGATTTTCGCCAGCGACCGCGGCGCGGCCGGGCTGTTGTACGTATCCTCCGGCGGAAGATGCGTCAGCACCTTCGTCCCGTCAATTCCCTCCCACATAAAGCTGTGATGCGGATGCGTGTTGTAAGTGCTCCAGGACAATTTTTGCGTCATCATGTAATCGACGCCGGATTTCTTCAATAGCTGCGGCAGGCTTCCCGTATAGCCGAACACGTCAGGCAGCCACAGCACCTTCATCTCCCGGCCGAACTCCTCCCGGAAAAACCGTTTTCCGTACAGGATTTGCCGCACCAGCGCCTCACCCCCGGAAATATTCGTGTCCGGCTCGACCCACATCGCTCCCTGGGCCTCCCAGCGGCCTTCCCGCACGCGCTCCTTCACCCGCTCGTACAGCTGCGGATAATGCTCCTTCATCCACTGGTAGAGCTGGGGCTGGCTGGCGCCAAACACATAGTCCGGGTATTTTTCCAGATTGCGCAGCGCCGTCGAAAACGTCCGCGCGCCTTTGCGGATCGTTTCCCGGATCGGCCACAGCCAGGCCAGATCGATATGCGCGTGCCCGATCGCGCTGACCGTCAATACGGGATCGCCGCCCCGCATCGCCAATTCGCCGGATACCCGCTCCTTCGCCAGGCGCACCGTCTCGTCGTTGATTTCGGCCAGCAGGTTCGCCGCTTCGTATACGGCTTGAAGCACCCGCGCTTTTCTCGCGCTCGTTTCCGGCAATTGCTCGGCCAGCTCGATCAACACCTCCAGGTCGTAATACAAACTCCGGGCTTCCTCGTTGCAGACGGCGATGCAAGCTTCCTGCAAGGTACCGCTCCGAAACTCTCCGAACAGGTCGTTGTTGCCGCCGTCCCCCCACAAATCGATCGTTTCCCCGCCTTTAGCCGCCGGACTGACGTCCACCACCCGCTTGCCGGGACGCCCCAAGCTGTAGTCGAACCCGGAACTGGCGTTCGTTAATCCCTGATAAGGAACTCCCTCCTTATCCACCAAGCATAGCTCTCCGCTAATGTCGATCAGCAGCACCACCTTACTGCCGGCAAGCGCCTCCGGAACCTCCCCGCGAAAATGGAACCAGGCGCAATCCCACAGCTCTCCCCATTTGCCGCCGGCCTTGAGCTCCGTCTGCTTTCCGCTTTTCCGCTCCGCGTAAGGGACCGGCTCCCGCGTGACCCAAGCCGTCACGGCCAAGGTTTCCACAGGACGATATATGTAGCTCTCCAGCTTGGTAAGCCGCTGTTTGGCCTTTTGCGTCATGATCTGATTTGTTTCATACGGCATGCTGCATCACTCTCTCCTTTAAATTTACAAAAGAAGAGGACTGGCCTCTTGCAGTCCTCCTATCCAACTATCCGCCTAACCGCCGTTTTACTTCGTAACCGCCTCCGCTTTTTTCTGCGCTTCATCCAAAATCGACCTGATGTCCCCGTTTGTCATCAGCGATTTAGTGACCGCGTCGCCGAACATTTGCCACACCTTCGAATCTTCCTTCGCAAACGTCGGCAGCCCCTGCACGTTGCCGGACATGGCCAGATAATGCTGGTACATCTCCGGATGGGCGGACTTGTAGCCTTCCGATTCGGCGATCGATTTCAGCACCGGCGAGCGGACTCCGGTATCGGCGATCAGCTGTTGAATTTCCCCGCTGTACATCGCGCGGATGTATTCGAACGCCGCCTCCTTGTTTTTCGCGTCCTTCGGTACGGCGTGGAACGCCGCGCCGATCGTAATGTTGCCGGGCTGGCCGTCCGGTGACAGCGGAATTTGCGCCATCCCGTAGTCGATGCCGATCTGCGCGCTTTCGATCGCGCGCCAGGGGCCGTCGATCAGGTAAGCGATTTGCCCTTTTTTGAAGGCGTCGAAATAGGTGCCCTCGTTCGTATTGACCATCAGCCCCGCCGGATGGCCCGCATTCAGCCGCTTCAGGAACTGCACCGTTTCTACGTTGGCGTCCGAGTTGAACACCGGCTGGCCCTGATCGTCGGCAAAACCGCCGCCGTTAATGACAAGCAGCGTGCCGTACCGCAAATATCCGCCCGCGTTCGGCCCGGCGTACACCCCGCCCCCGTAAAACTTGCCGCCCCCGGCTTCCGTCACCTTCTGCACATTGGCGGCGAACTCCTCCCAGGTCGCCGGCGCTTGGTTCGGATCGAGGCCAGCCTCCTGCACCAGCTTCTTGTTCCAAAACAAGCTGCTGACGCCCGGCTGGGAAGCGAAGCCGTAAATTTGCCCGTCGTATTCCATCGGCTTCCAAGCCGCCGGGGCGGTTTTTTCGCGAATTTCCTTGGCCATCTCCTCCGGGAACGGCTCCAGCAGGCCCTGCTGGGCAAAGCCCGGCATTTGCGTTTCGCCGACGATGATGTCGGGCATGTTTTTCGCCAGAAACCCGGCCGTTTGCTTCTGGATCAGCGGCTCGCCCCAGCCCCAATCCTCCGTTTTGACGGTAATGTTCTTGCTCTTGAGCTTATCGATGATGATCGATTGGTAATAATACGGGAATACGCCGGCTTTTTTCAAAGGTTGGCCGGGAGTATACGAGAAGTCCTCCTCCGCAATGCGCGGATTTTGCGTTTCATCCTTAATGAGGGACTGCTTCTTTTTCTCCAGCAAATCGTTCAGCACCCCAACGCCGATACCGACCGCACCTTCATTGAGTACAGTGATCGTCGTGCCGCCCGCCGTTTCCGGCGTGTTTGCGCCACCGCCTTCCGACTGCGCCGCGCCGGGTTCGCCCGTCCCCGCGTTGCCTCCGGCCGTCCCGCTCCCCCCTGACGAACAAGCTGCCAAACCGATGGATAACATAAGCGTAAGCGCGATGGCGCTCATCTTTTTAAGCCGCATTCGTACCCCTCCATTTATAAGAAATCATGTGTAGCGACGTTCACTCCAAAAAGCAGACAGGCCGCATGTACCTACCCTTTGATCCCCGTGTTGGCCAACCCTTGGACGATGTACTTCTGGAAGAAGGCAAAAATCAGCAGCGCGGGCAGCGTAATGCCAAGGCTCAGCGTGATGATCATCGGGTAGTTGATTACCGCGCCCGGACTGGCCCCGACGGAGGACAATCTCGTAATCGCCGCCGGAAGCGTTTGCAAATGATCGCTGGTCGTATAGAAAAACGGTGTAATGAAATCGTTCCACGTACCGAGCGCCGTCGTAATGGCGATAAAAGCCATAATCGGAAGCTGCAGCGGGAATAGAATTTGAAAAATCAGGCGGACCGTCCCGGCGCCGTCGACGATCGCCGCTTCATCGATTTCCAGCGGAATTTTTTCGAGCGATTGCTTGACCAAAAACGTGCCCATAATGTTGATGGCGGGCCCGCCGATCAAATAAATCCACCACGAGTCCAAAATGCCGGTTCCTCCGGTGAAAATATGGTTGCCCCCGGCAAACGGAAAGCGGGCAAATTCCAGGTACGTCGGAATGATCGCCAGCGTGCCCGGGATCATCTGCGTCGCCAGCAGGATTAGAAACAGCGTATCCCTTCCTTTAAACCGGAGCCGCGCAAATACATAACCGGCCAAAAAAGAAGTCAGAATCGCCCAAAACGTGTTGTAGGCCGTGCGGATGATTGAGTTTTTCAAATAGGTGGTGACGGCGGCGTCGGTCGATCCGACGATCAGGGCCTTGAAATTTTCCAGCGTCGGCGCTTTCGGAAGCGGGAAAATCCCCAGCACGGTAGAGGTAAACTCCGTTTTCGTAAAAAATCCGGCGAGCACCATGAAAATCAGCGGATAGAGCAAAATCAGGCCGATGCCGAGCAGCAGGATATGGCCCAGCAGGTATACGGGACTCCATTGCTTTTTAAACTTCGCGCTTAACGTTTCCGGCATGGCTGCCCGCCCCCTTTTTAACCGGTTTGATCGGAATTGCCGTCCGTTTGTCCGTACGGGTCGACCAGTTGTAATACAGCACGGTGATGACGATCACGATGACCGCCATAATCAAAGACGAGGCGCCGGCCATGCCCAAATTGAAGTCCCAGAATCCGTCGCGGTAAATGCGGAAGACGAGCACTTCGGTTTGCCCATATGGCCCCCCGTTCGTAATGAACAGCACCTGTTCGTAGATCTGAATCGCCGCGATCAGGTTGGTGATCACGATATAGGTTGCGATCGGCTTCAAGCCGGGGAGCGTGACGTAGCGCAGCTTTCCCCACCGTCCGGCCCCGTCGATCTCCGCCGCCTCGTACAGCGAAACGTCGACCGACTGCAGTCCGGCGAGCCAGATGAGCGCCGCTCCTCCGACGCCTTTCCAGACGGAATAAACGACGATCCAGAAAATGCCCCAGGATACGGAATACTGCCAAACGACCGGTTCCTTGCCCAGCGCTTTCAGCAAATTGTTGATGACCCCGTTGTTCGAATCCAAAAAAATATTGAACACCTGCGTCGTCGCCACGGTCGCGGTTACGGCGGGGATATACCAAATCGAGCGGTAAAAGCCTTTGCCCATGAGCGGCATATTCATCAGCAGCGCGGCCCCAAAGCCCGCCGCCAGCGTAATAACCGTGACCAGTCCGCCCAGCCACACCGACCGCCACAAAGCTTCGGTATACACCGGGTTGTTGAAAAAGCTGATAAAATTATCGAACCCGATGAATTTCGGCGAGGACGCCAGACCGACCCATTCAAAAAAACCGAGCCCAAAGCCGAACAACGTCGGAAAACCGGAGACGATCAGCCAAAACAAAAACATCGGCACTAGGATGACCGCAGCGATCCAAGCGTCCTTATGCCTGCCGTATACCCGCCGACTCCCCCTCCGGAAAGAAGAACTCCCCTCCCGTTCTGCCGTTTTTTCCATACCTGCTTCTGACCTCCTTACCCGAATTCCGCCCCAACTTAAGCGCTTACATTTGACTAGTCATTTGTATCATTAAATATATTTTACCATGTCATTTATGTCAAGATATTAGATATATCATTTATCGCTATTTTCCGCACAAAAAAGACGCCTGCCATAATGGTTCATGCAGACGCCCGGATTGTTCGCAGGCCGTTTGGATTATCGCTTCTCGCGGATCAGCGGGCCGGTGGACCGGCTTTCGATCAATTTCGGCTGCAAAATAACCTTGGCATAACCCGGTTCCTTTTTGTCGGGATTTTCGAAAATTTGCAGCAAAATGTTGGCGGCCGCCTCCCCCATTTCGACTTCGGATTGGGAAATATGCGAAAAATAGCCCCACTCATGCAGGCCCGGCGAAGGATCGTCAAAGGTAAGAACCGATACATCCTCCGGAATTTTAAGGCCCAGCTCTTTGCAAATCGAATGAATATGCAGCCCCAGCCGTCCGTTCAGCGTAATGTAGGCCGTGGCGATCCGGTTTTTGATAAACCGGTACAGGGGATGCGTTTTGTCGATCCCGCTGTAGTCGACGTTGAAATCGGTCAGGATGAGCGCCGGATTAATCATCGCCTCTTTTTGCTTCAAAGCCTCCATGTAGCCGTTGATCCGGTCCTCGACCGTGATCGTCGGCAGCGGTGAATCGGAGCAGATGGCGATATCGCGGTGCCCGAGGCCCCACAAATAATCGACGGCAAGCCGCCCGCCGATCAGGCCGTCGCTGCGGGCCACGTTCGTGGCGATCCCCGGCAAATAGCGGTCGAGCAGCACGAACGGGAAACCGCTGAGCTTTAGCGCCAGGATTTCCTCGTTGTACGTTTCCGCGTCGCACGGGAAAATGATCAGCCCCGCCGCCCCTTTGCGGAGCAGATCTTGAATCGCCTCTTTTTCGCGGTCGATCGAGTTGTATGTCAGCACGATCTGTAAGCTGTACCCGCTGTTTTCGATGACGTTGTTGATGCCCTGGATCAAGCGGATGCCAAAATAATCGACGAGAAGCGGCATAACGAGGCCGATCGTCTTTCTTCCTCCAGCCCCGGGCGGCGGAATATCTTTGGCGGGCGGCATTTTGTCCGCCGGCGCTCCGGCGGTTGCCGTGCCCCCACCAACAGCCCCGCCCACACTTACCGCTTCGCTTGTACCGGCCGCACTGGACGCACCGGACGCATCGGACGCGCTAGACGCACTGCTCTCCCCGCCCGCACTGACCGCACTGACCGCTTCGTCTATGCTCCCCGCATTGCCCAGGCCGTTCTGCGCCCCCGAACCCGAACCCGGTTCACGGACATGGGAGCCGCCCAGCAGCTCGTTGATATTTTCGCCGACAAAGCTCCCTCTGCCCGGGATACGGTAAATCCAACCGTCCTTGGCCAGCTGCGTCAGGGCGTTGGCGACGGTGATCCGGCTGACGTCAAACTGCTCCATCAGCTCTTTTTCGGAGGGGATTTTGTCGTTTTCCTTTAATTGTCCCCGCTGTATCAAATCTTTAAAATGCCGCTGGATTTGCATATATAACGGTATCCGTTCATTTTGCATCGTTGGTTCTCCTATCTTTAATCTCTCCTACTCCCAAACTTATATCATTTATGTCATTTAGTCAATGTCTAATTCCATAAGTCTAATCAAGACGTTCGAAAGTATCATTTATTGCATTTATGTTGTTTGGCTGCTTGACAAGGATAATTAGATATATTTAACATATTATTCAGGTGTTGTCGTGCAAAAAGCCGAAGAAGGAGGGAAGGAGCGTCCGGCCGCCAACGATGGCTCCACATTATGAGGATCCGAGGTGAACGAGCTTGATTCGAAAGCTGACGATGACATGTTTCGTATTGTTATGCACGTTGTCCTTAACCCTAGGCACCACCTCAGCCAATGCACAATCCTCAGCGCAGCCGCAAAAGAACACCATCAGCTGGCCCAAATCGCAAGCGCTTCCAACCTTTGCGAAGGTAAAGCGGCTTGATGTCGCTGACGTGTACCAAATTCCCGGCGATATCCGGCTGCTGCTGGCCACCTTGCAAGGAGTCGTTAACCGCACGGAGCCGCGGATTTACCTGCTGGAGAACCAGGAAGAAGGCAAGCTGACCTGGCTGAACGATCTCCAGGTACCCTACACGCTGCACGACGATTATTGGAATCTTGTTCGGAAATACAAAAATGAAGTCAAAGGCATGATCATCTACGACCCGAAGGTGCCCGACTCGATTAACGTCGCCACAACTTTGGCCGGAATAAAGGACGCCGTCGTCGCCAGCCCCGAGCTGGCGGAGCTGCTTAAGGCGGCCCCTTATAACTTGAAGGTGGCCGACGATCTTCGCGGCAAATTCAAGGACCGCATGGACGCGTATACGTGGCAGTACGAAAACTTATGGAGCAAAACGACGCACCGCATGCTGATCGGGCTCAGCCCAAACACGTCGATCAGCATCCCGCCGGGGCTGCCCGAATCGTTTGAAGTGATCGCGGAGGAGACCGAGCAGATCCGCGACGCCAGCAACAAAGGAACGTACGATTTTGATTTATCCGGATTTTTGGGGGATGAATCGGTTTATCTGCGTTTCGACGACGCCTTTCCCCAGGACGGCTGGGGTCCTGCCGTTCACGAGGTTGTCGTTAAGGCGGACGGGGAGATGATCGCGCAGTTCATTCCGGGCACACCGGAGGAAGAGCCGTTCCTGTACGACCGGCAGGACTCGCAGGTTTCCGCCGGAGACGGCGGGCACCGTTTTGCCGACAACGGGCGTTATTTCGTCTACCGGTTTAATCCTCCGGAAGGCACGCGCGAGCTGACCGCCTCCGTTGTCATGTGGAACCAATACAAGGTATCCGCCGGGAACGTTGATCCGCCGTCCTCCGAGCAGAAGGAGCCTTACGGCTACCTGCGCGACTATGCCGTTGCCAATAAGGCGATGGTGTTCTGGCTCGAAGTGAACGATCCGCAGCAGAGAGCGCTGTTTGAGCGAATTCTGTCCGAGGTCGAGCCGGGCACGCCTTACCTTGGCTGGTTCAGCAACGACGTTGCCGGCGAATTCAGCTCGGTGGAAGTGACGTCCAATTACGGGGTATATGTGCTGGCCGCCGACTGGTTTAGTAATCTGACCGTTTTTTCCGGCACCAAAGTCCAGCCGGTCAAAGCGAAAGCTCCCCGGACGCCCAAGCTGGAGAACAAAATCTATATTACTTATACGTTCAGCGAGGGCGACAACTTCCAGTACAACCAGCACCGGATGCGGAATCTATGGGACGACCCGGCCCGCGGCAAGGTGCCGATCAACTGGACCTCGAGCCCGCTGCTGTATGATGCGGCTCCGGCGATGTTGAATTATTACCGGAAGACGGCGACGGAGAACGACCTGATTATCGCCGGGCCTTCCGGCGCAGGCTACTTTTATCCGGAAGCCTGGCCGGAATCGAGCTTCGCCGATTATTTGAAGCGGTCCTACGAGTATCTCCAAAAAACCGGCATGGGCCTTTCTTACGTGCTGAACCGGATTGACGGCGAAAACGTCCCATTAGGCGAATCCTACGCCCGCGCCTACGAGCGCTATTACAAAGCGCCCGGCCTGTTCCTGAGCTGGGAAGATCGCCACGGCGTCGAGATCTTAAACGATTCGCTACCGGTGTCGACGATCCAGGGCATCAGCACGGTCCAGGACGGCCTGCGCATCCTGGGGGAGGCCAAGGCCGGCTGGGATGGCGAATCCCCGCTGTTCGTCTCCCTCGGCCTGCTCGCCTGGAGTATGACGCCGTCGGACGTCGTCCGGATGAGCGAAGCGCTGGGGCCGGAATATGAAATCGTCCGCGGCGATCATTACTTCTCGCTGATCCGCGAAGCGTACGACCTGCCCGCCAAGCCACGGCCGTTGGAAAGCGAAAGCTTGCAAATGGAAGCAAGCGAATAACATAAACCAACATGGAGATAGCAAGGCCCTTTCTCTTCCTGCTCGTATGGGATGAAGAAAGGGCTTTTCTTAGCGGGGCTGTTGCAGCAATATCATACAAGAATCGTTTCAATTCATGTATTATAATGACAGCATCATTCGTAAAGAGAGAAGGTGCAACGTAGTTGACACGCAATGTGCGCGAAATCAGGACGGTTGTTTTCGATCCTGATTTAAACGTGGAAGCTTACCGCTTTGTGGGAATAATGCAGAAATTTCCTAACCATTTTCACGATTATTACGTTATCGGCTTTATAGAACAGGGCAAACGTCTGCTCTCGTGCAATCGGAAGGAGTATATTATCAATAGCGGGGATGTCGTTATTTTTAACCTTCGCGAACCCCACGCCTGCGAACAGGTTGACGGAAGATCGCTGGACTACCGTTGCATTAATATTGATCCGGAAGTCATGCGCCAGTATGTGCAGGAAATTACGGGAACGGCCTACTTGCCCCGCTTTTCCCAAACGGTTCTTTATCGCAGCGAACTTGCCGGATACCTGCACGATTTGCACCAACTGTTAATGGAAGGGGAGACGGGTTTTCATAAAGAAGAAATGCTCCTGCTTCTGATCGAGCAACTGCTTCGGGATAACTCGGACGCCACGCCCCGTTTGTCCGCCAATGAACCGAGTGCCGAAATCAGAACGGTATGCGAATATATGGAGTCTCACTTCCCTGAAAACATCACGCTAAATCGGCTCAGTGAACTGACCGGACTAAGCAAATACCATTTGCTGCGATCTTTTACCAAACAAAAAGGGATTTCCCCATACAGCTACCTGGAGACGATTCGCATCAACCAGGCAAAACGGTTGTTGGAGCGGGGAGTATCTCCGATGGAAGCTGCCTTGAAATGCGGTTTTAGCGACCAGAGCCATTTCACTAAATTCTTTAAACGGCTGATCGGTTTGACGCCCAAGCAGTATATGCGTATCTTCGACAACGAAACCGCACCGCAGCAGGCAAAGGATGTTCCGGTATGAGGCGTCAGCGTAAGATGACGTTCGGACATCTCCTGTCGGCAGCAACGATCATCATTTGGGGGACCACCTTTGTCTCCACTAAAATCTTGCTGACCGACTTTCTTCCCATAGAGATTCTTTTTTTCCGCTTTACCCTTGGATTCGTCTTTCTCCTCCTGCTCTACCCGTATCCCGTCAAAAGCAAGTCTTGGAGCGAGGAACTGCTGTTCGTTGCGGCTGGACTTTGCGGCGTAACATTATATTTCCTTCTGGAAAACGTCGCATTGACCTATACGCTGGCCGCCAATGTCGGCGTCATCGTATCGATCGTGCCTTTTTTTACGGCGGTATTGGCTCACTTTTTGTTAAAAGACGAACCCTTAACCGGGCCATTTATAGCGGGTTTCGGCATTGCCCTGACGGGGATCGCATTCATCATGTTCAACGGCCGTTTCCTGCTGCAGGTACATCCGATCGGCGACCTTTTGGCTCTGCTCGCTTCGGCGGTCTGGGCGGTGTATTCCGTCATCATGCGGAAAATCAGCGAATTGAAGCACCCCACAATCGGCGCCACGCGTAAAGTTTTTTTCTATGGCCTGCTCTTTATGCTGCCCTTGCTGAGACCGCTCGAATTCAAGTTTGGGATGCAGCGTTTTCTGGATCTGTCGGTACTTGCCAACCTGTTATTCTTGGGCCTGGGGGCGTCCGCTTTGTGCTTCGTTACCTGGAACTTGGCGGTCGGCATTCTTGGGGCGGTGAAAACGAGCGTATACATTTATATCGTTCCCGTGATCACCGTGGCAGCTTCAGCGCTTTTTTTACACGAAGAAATCACCTGGGCCACGATCATCGGAACTTTGCTGACCTTGGCCGGCTCCTATATTTCAGAGCGGAAACCGGCGCCCAAACTGAATGAATGCAACCGGACTTAATCAGGCATGCCAAAAATAACACAGGCTTATCTTTTTAGCGATAAGCCTGTGAAGTTTCAATCAAACTTGCTATTATTTTTGATAATGCAATCCGATTACACCGTTTTGGTACGTTTTGTTGTCGATTAACCGGAGGGATTGCTGTTTATCGGCCAGAGCAAACAGTTTATCGCCTTGAGAAGCGATCACCGGATGAACGAGCAGCCACAGCTCGTCATATAGTTCATTTTGGATGAAGGTTTGCCATGTCTTTGCCCCGCTCTCGACGGAGATTTGATTTACGCGGTTTTTGAGCGCTTCCAGTTCCCGGGCGAGCGTTTCCTCGTCTGTGACCAGGATCTGCTCCGAGTTTCTCCATACTAAATCCACTTCGGAATGAGAGATGACCACTTTGGGAATTTCGTTCATCCGCCGCGCTATCGCCCGTTCCAGATCATTGGACGAATTTTCCGCCTGCTGCCAATACTCGGCCAGTGAGGCGTAACTATTTTTCCCCACCATGATTGTGTCTACCGTATTGTAATAATCCAAGTAATCCTCTAAAATCTCTTCGCTCAGCATCATCCACAGGTGTTCATCCGATACCACGCTATCCAGCGACAGCTGCATAGTTAAAATGATCTTCCCCATCTGTTGCGATCAACTCCCCAACTTAAAGTAATATCTGCGAAATACTATATCATCTCTCTCGTTCGAGCGTTTCTCACAGATTGCTGACTTGGGGCGTTCATTGGTGCGGAACGATGAGCCGCAGTAACATGCCGACCTGTGGAATGCGGTAACCTCCGGCTTCCTGGATATTTAAAACCATCAACCCGTTAAGAACCGACAAATAGCAGGAAATCAGCTCATCAAGCTCGTCCGCCGCAACTTACAGT
The DNA here is from genome assembly GCF_038008055.1 of Paenibacillus sp. FSL R5-0527. Classification (NCBI taxonomy): domain Bacteria; kingdom Bacillati; phylum Bacillota; class Bacilli; order Caryophanales; family Paenibacillaceae; genus Paenibacillus; species Paenibacillus sp. FSL R5-0527. Next base: position 6,795,089 of record NZ_JBBOYI010000001.1, read on the forward strand.
AATTTTCAGTGTCTGTCAACTTCTAATCTTAAAGAAAAACAGGCGGCAAAGGGAACGTCCCTGATGCCGCCAGTTCTGCTTTTACTAATGTTTAGTTTTGGGATTCATCAAATCTTGAAGGTAAGAATCCAATCGGTCGAACCTCTCGTTCCATATATGACGATAGGAATCTAGCCACTCGTCCATCTCCTGAAATGGCTCCGGCCGCAGCCGATAAATTCGGCGATTGGCGTCAGCCTGCATGTCCACGATTCCCGCATCAAGCAGCACGCGGAGATGCTTGGATACTTGAGGCTGCCGCAGCTCGAGCCGCTCGGTTATTCCCCCGACAGTGAGGGGGCCTTCACGCAGTAATTCAACAATGTGTAGACGGTTAGATTCCGCAAGTGCGCTTAATACCGTTGTGTCCATATGATTTTGCTTCCCATACAGCACGCTTCTCTTCCTAAAATAAGAAAGGGGTTATTTCACCGGTGGTCACCTCATTCAGGCTTCTTTCAGTACCCGAAATTGCACTGTATGGCTACCTCCTTACTTCAATATTTATTGCATCAATCGCTTAAAATATACATAAAACAGAATATTCCTGTCAAGGAATGAACGCTCACTGGAATGATCATCGATCCGCCTTATTTGCGTTTGCGTGGATAAATTCCCGTATTCAATATTTTTTCACAATACCGTAACAGATGAAGCAACACGGGCGTCACCGGGCTGGATGTTAGCCCGTACGAAGAAACAACCGCCTATTTCGATCAATATTCCGGAAAACTAATTGCCAGAATAAACTATGATGATTATGGAATTATAGGAAAGTGGTTTACTTGGGGAATTCCTCTTCATGAAGGACACTTATTTGGGATCGCTAATAAAATTCTAAACTTGCTTGTTTGCATCGCATTCCTTGCAGCCATAGCGATGGGATTCTTTTCATGGATGAAAAAAATAAAACCTGGAGATTTAAACAGGCCTAAACGAATAAATAAACCATGGTCTATAGGAGTTATACTCACCTTATTGATACTAGGTATACTTATGCCCCTGTTTGGTTTATCTATACTAATCATATTTATTATTGAAAGTATCGTCTAACTACTCTACTAAGAATAAAAGCGACTCGCACCTTTCCATATGAACCGTTTCCCAATCGTCCCGTTGGTCCAGGAAGATTGAAAATCCCTGACGCTGCCAAAACGCTACCGCGCCGTTTAAGAAATGATGAGTGTGCAAATACAACATCGAGTACCCGGCATCCTTGGCAAAGTTTGCTGCTTCCCGAAAGAGAAGGGAGCCGACCCCTCTTCTTCGGGTTGCCGGTCCGACAAAACACCGGACAATCTCCGCTACGCTTTCTTGATTATAGCGACCGCGTATTGCTTCAATACGCTCGTTGTAACGCAGCACGCCGATGGTTCCGATTATTCGGCCATCTTCTGCGGCGGCTACAAAAAATGAAGCATCCTCGGGTTCCAAATAAACCTGTTCAAAATGCAACATGTCTTTTGGTAATGGATCATTCTGGAGCATGGGAAACACTTCCCTGCGTATGCCCGCCATAAAATCGATCGCAGCCGGAATTTGCTCATTCGTAACTTCATTCACAGAAACATCCGTTCTAATGTTCATCTCTTCCTCCTCTAAGTTGCTAAAAAATTGAAATGAGCTCTTTGGTATACGGATGCCGTTCATCTGACAACAAATGTTCGCGATGGAATTGATCGACAAGCCGCCCTTCTTTCATCACCAGAATTCGCCCGCTCATTTGCGCAACAGCGGCCAGATCGTGCGAAATGAATAAGTAAGACAAATTCAAAGATACGCGCAGCTCCGCCAATAAAGCAAGAATCGCCCCTTGCGAGATCACATCCAGGCTTGCGGTAGGTTCATCCAATACAAGAAGCTCCGGTTCGATGCTGATCGCACGGGCAATCGTCACCCGCTGGCGCTGTCCCCCGCTTAATTCATGGGGATACCGGTCCGCCAGGCTCTCGGGCAGCTGGACGGCATCAAGAAGCTGCTTCACAAAGGCCTTCTTCGAGGTATAGGAAAAATGCCGCAGACTCAGCTGTTTTCGATACTGTTCGTAGGGATCGATTAGGGAATCTTCTATTTTCAGCTTCGGGTTCAACGCGGCCGATGGATTTTGCAGCACAATCTGCATCTTTTGCCGGTAAGCGTGCAATCGGCGCTCATTCAGGCGTTCAATCGCTTCATTCTTGAAATAAATCGAGCCTCCGTCGATCGTTTCGATGCGCAGCAAACAGCGGGCGAGCGTGCTTTTTCCGCAGCCGCTTTCACCGACAAGACCAAGACATTCGCCTTGATGCAGTTCAAAAGAGAGAGGATGAATCGCCGTTTTTTGTCCTTGATAGGATTTGGTCAGGTTTTTCACCGTAAGCAACTTCATACGATCTCCGCCTCCTCACGGACACTTGTTGAAAGGATGCGATCAAGCGTTGGAGCCGCGTTGATTAATTGTTTGGTATACGCATGCTGCGGGTTGCCAAGCACATGATCTTTCTCTCCTGCTTCAACCACTTGGCCTTCTTTCATGACAGCGATGCGGTTCGCATAACGTTTGACAGGGCGCCAATCATGCGTGATAAACAGAATGGCACAGCCGGTTTCCTTCTGTCTCTTTGCAAGCAATTCCAAAATCTTGTGCCCGGAGACACTGTCCAATGCCGTGGTGATTTCATCCGCGATTAATAAATCCGGCGACAACAACAGCGTCATCGCAATGGAGACACGCTGAAGCTGCCCCCCGCTCAACTGAAAGGGATACCGCTTGTACACGGTCTCATCCAACCCGACAGAAGCAAGCGCGTCCAGTGCGCTTCGTTGCCGGGCCCGGGAATCGGCGTTGCCGTGAGTTTTCTGGTATTCTTCAAAGTGCTGGGCAATCGTTCTAAAGGGGGTGAAAGAACCCTGATAATCCTGAAACACATAGGACAGTTTTAAGCCGCGAATCGTTCTCATCTGTCCAGGCGATAGAACAAATAAATCCCGTCCCTTATAAAAAATGCTCCCCTCTGCCTGCAAATTAGGGGGAAGCATGCGGCCGATGGCTTGAGAGAGCAACGTTTTCCCGCTCCCGCTTTGTCCGACCAGGGCATACCAATCTCCCTCGCGGATGGAGAGCGATACGTTGTCGGCAAGTTTCTTGTCTCCGCTGCGAATCGATACCTGTCTGATCGACAACATCACGATTGCACCTCCTTCTTGACATCAAAAAGATCGCGCAAATAATCCCCCAGCATATTCGTCAGCAGCACGGCAATCACGATCGCCAAACCGGGATAGATCATGAATTCGGGTTTTGACTGAAAATAAGGCCGAGAATCATTCAGCATGGCTCCCCATTCAGGAATGGGGGGCTGCGCTCCAAGCCCAATGTATGAAAAGGCCGAAATGAGCAAAATCACTTTTCCAAGATCGAGACTGGCAAGTACGAGAACATGCCCTACAATATGAGGAAATAAATGCTTGCGCATGATCTTGCCGGGAGACAGCCCGTTTGTTCGGGCAATGAGCACATAGTCTTTTTGGGACTCCGCTAAAACGGTGCTGCGAACAAGACGGGCATAACTGACCCATTTTACGATGACAATCGCCAACACCAGATTGCCGATTCCCGCTCCAAGCAAGCCGCTCAGGACAATGGCCACGATCGTATCCGGAAAGGCTAAAAATCCATCGGCAATGCGCATAAAAATCCGATCCACCAGCCCGCGTCTAAACCCTGAGATAAGACCAAAAGGGATCCCGATGACGAGGGAAACGATCAGTGCCAGCAAGCTGTAACCGATGGTTTGCTGTCCCCCCAGCAAGAGCCTGGTCAGCACATCCCGACCCAATTGATCGGTCCCGAGCGGATGCTGCAGGCTTGCGCCCTGCAGGCGATTGTCCAGATTCGTTAATGTTGGATCATGACGCAAGACAAAAAAGGCATAAATGACGACGAGCCCTGTCAGGAGTACGCACATCCATGCGATCCCCCCTAGCCATCTGCGCTTTTTTACTTTCGGCCATGGTAAAGACCATTCCTTCATCCGCTCACCGCCTTTTCTTTTAGCTTCATTTCAGGGTTTAAATACCGGTAAGACAAATCCACGCACGTATTCACAACAAAAACAATCACCGCCATCATGAGAATGTATCCCTGAATGAGGGGATAATCGCGCCCGCGTATGGCATCCACGACAAGTTTGCCGATCCCCGGATACGCAAACAATACTTCAATGACCAGCACGCCGCCAATCAAGCTTCCCAGGCTGACTCCGAAAAAGGTAATGACGGGAGGAAGACTGTGCCGGAACGCATGAACGAAAAAGATTCTTCGCTCGGATAAGCCGCGGGCCCTCGCCGCACGGATAAATTCCTGGCTGAGCGAATCAAGCAAGCTGGAACGAAGCAAACGAACATATACGCTGGAGATCGCTAGGCCCAGCGTCAGAGACGGTAACACCCAGGTGAGCAGGCCGTCTCTCCCCATAGTGGGAAGCCAGTTTAACCGCACACCGAATAAATCAATGAACAGCAGGCCAAGCCAAAAACTGGGGACGGCCGCTCCAAGAATGGAGAGGATTCTGCTTACATGGTCTATCCAGCTATTCCGGTAAAGAGCGGATAGCGAACCAAGCGGGATCGACACAACCAACATGACGATAAGCGCGCCAACCGCCAATTCCAGGGTAGCGGGTACCCCCCTGAAAATGACATCCATGACGGGTTGGCCGGTCATATAAGAGGTACCGAAATCAAGCTGAATGAATTTAAGCAGCCAATGTCCATATTGGACAAGCAGCGGCTCGTTGAATCCCATTTCCTCTCTCAGGGCCTCTACTTGCACTTGACTAACGGATAGTTCATCCACATTCAAAATGGTTAAAACCGGATCGCCAGGCGCAAGCCGAATAAACAAAAAGCTGACAAACGTAATGAATAACAAAAACAACAGGACTTCCAGAAATTTGCGCACCAAAATTTGAATCACTTAATTCACATCCAACCGGTTGGTGATCATATAATATTCGCTTCGGGTCGTCACCCAATTTTTCACTTTGTTTTCGTTATAGGCCACAATGGTCGAAGGATGCAGAATGAACGAATTAATCATATGTTCGTGGACATAATCAGCGACTTCTTCGGCAAGTAATGCACGTTCTTCCTGGCTGACGGTTTGATTGAGTTGATCAATCATGGCCGTCAGTTCGGGCTCCTGAGCACCGCTAAAGTTAAGGGCGCCCGTAGGGTGATAAGTCGCATTCAAGTAATACCCGGCATCTCCGCGCGGGGCGGTTAGATTGCTATACGTCGCAAGATCCCAATCGCGGTTGGATGCCATGTATTCCTCAGGGACATCAATCTGGCGAATGTCGACTTCGATTCCGATCTGTTTGGCGTCCGACTGAAAAACTTGCGCGATTAACGGCAAATCGGCTCTTGCACTATAGGTTAACAGGATAAATTTAAGCGGTTCGCCGTCTTTTTGCATTTTCCCGTCTGCCAGGGAGTAACCTGCTTTTTCCAAGTACTTGACCGCTATGTCGGCTCCGGTTTCATGCTGTTCATACGTTGGCGCGAACGGCAGTGATGGCAAAAACGGCCCGAGAGCAGGTTCAGCGTTGCCCAACAAAATGGTATCGACAATCTTCTGCCGATTGATGAGCGCATCAACCGCCCGGCGCACATTGACGTCCTGCAAGCTTTTACGTTGCATATTCATGGTCATTTGGTGTACACGGAAGGTCGAGGTGGATTCAACTTTCATCCCATCCTGATCTTTCAAGGATTGCAAGCTTTCCACCTCCGGACGATAAACGATATCCACTTGCCCGGATTTCAGTGCGAGCGAGCGGGCATTCGCATCCTCATTAAAAGCAAACGTTACGGAATCCAGATTGGAAGCCCCATCCCAATAATCATCATAGCGCTCGAGCTCAAGCTTGCTCCCCGGCGAGAACGACTTTAACACGAAAGGGCCGGTTCCTACAGGATGGTTGACAATGTCTTCTTCCGTTACATCAATAATGGAGACATTCGGATTCACAAGCTCGGATACGAACTCCGGAAAGGGCACCTTGGTTGTTATTTTCAGCGTGTAATCGTCTACCGCTTCGATCTTTTCGACTTTGAGCGCATTTTGAATCGCCACACTCTCCTTCAATGCGCGTTCAAGGGAGGCTTTTACCGCTTCAGCATCCATTTTCTTACCGTTATGGAACGTGACGTTTTCCCGCACTTTAATCGTCCAATGCTGCCCATCTTGACCTTCCCAGCTTTCCGCCAGCCAAGGCGCAATGGATAGATTTTCTTCATCCAGGCGAATCAGCGTTTCCGTTATCCCTGCCCGCAACGGAACATAACTTGAATCCACATGAGGATCCAAAGAATTCGTTGAGAAATTATAAAGAAAATGAATGTGTTTTTGGGCCTCAGTGCCTGAAGAAGACTGGGAACATGCGCTAATCAAACTGATACTTGCCAATAAGATGCCAAACTTCAGAAAGTGATTTCTTAAGAACCTATCAAATTTCATGGTGAATACCCCTTTTTCGTAATTGTTACGATTAATATAATATCTTAATGAATCTTATATGACAAGTCTATTTAACATCATCAGCCTGAATAAATTGCTCGAATTATCCTCAGGGAAAATACTCCGTGTTGTTTCGTGCGATGCAGAATTTGACAATCCGCTCATTAGCTTCTATAATTTAATAGTAATAATTACGATTAAATGACCAGTATCCCTAGGTGAAGGAGTGAACAAGATGACCACTTTACAAGATCCTCGTATTCCCGTCACTGTGTTGACCGGGTTTCTCGGCGCAGGAAAAACAACCTTGCTTAACCATGTGTTAACCGCAAATCATGGCCAGAAAATTGCGGTCATTGTCAACGAGTTCGGAGAAGTCGGGATCGACAATCAGCTAGTCGTCGGCGCGGACGAAGAAATATTTGAAATGAACAACGGCTGCATTTGCTGTACGGTGCGGGGCGATCTTATCCGCATTCTCGCTGATTTGAAAAATGCGAAGCTCGGAATGGGCGGTCGCCGGAAAGCCGATTTTGACCGCGTCCTGATCGAAACCACAGGTTTGGCCGATCCCGCCCCGGTGGCGCAAACCTTTTTCGTGGATGACGAAGTGGCCGATTTCTATAAACTGGACGCGATCGTCGCGGTAGTGGACGCCAAGCATGCCGGACAGCATCTGGATGAGGGCCATGAAGCGCAGGAGCAGGTCGCCTTTGCGGATGTGCTGCTTTTGAACAAAACGGACCTCGTTTCCGAAGATGAGCTTGAGCAGTTGGAAGGGCGCCTGCGCGCAATGAACCAGGCGGCCAAGATTTACCGTACGCAGCAATCGCAGATCGAAATCGAGCGTATCCTGGGCATCAACGCTTTTGATTTGGAGAAGAAACTGGAGCTTGAACCCGGGTTTCTGGAAGAAGAGCACCACGATCACGATGACGAGGTGTTCTCCGTGTTTTTCCGCGAGTCCCGCCCGCTCGATTTGAAAAAGGTAGAACGCTTCATTAACGAGTGGCTAATCGAACATGGCGTGAACACGTTCCGCTACAAAGGGGTCCTCAATATCAAAGGCAGCAAAAAAAGAGTGGTCTTCCAGGGCATTCACATGCTGTTCGGCGCATACCCGGACCGGGATTGGAAACCGGATGAGGTGCCAACCAGCGAATTCGTGGTCATCGGACGGAATTTGGACGAGAAATGGTTCCACAAGCAGTTTGCCGCCTGCGTAGCCGACTAACACAGATTGATGATAAAAGAAGAAGCGGACACGCTAACGTGCCGCTTCTTTTTATTTTCTGACCAGCTTATGCGGAACTAACGGCTTCCTCCAACTTCCTGAGCAGAACCTGTTTTGAAAAATGCTCCCCGATAAAAACGGCCACGTCTTGAACCTGGCCTTGCGGCCGGATCGGAATCAGTTCCAATTGCCTGTAGGCAAATTGAAACATCACCCGTTCCCCGGTTTCCTTGGACGTCGATTCCTCCATTAGCACATCAATACATTTTAATAGTAATTTTATCCATCAGCATGCTGGGCCAAATCCCGGGAAATTCCTGTACGATCCGGGCAACCCCTTATAGGGTTCGGGCCTTGGTGTCCCTCAGGCTATCTTTGCACGATTATCCCTCTCGTTCAGGGCGGCCAGGGGCCCGGAGTGAGGCCAGCTCCTGTCCATTTCTCTGCTATCTGATCAAAGGGGATAATCATGCAAAGCGTCCGGGCAGCGTGTGTTGATCTTCGAAAGGATACTGACCTCTTTTAGAGTTAGTTTTTCTTGCGATATCAGAAACCTTCCCTACGAAGTTTATACTTTCTGATATCTTAAAAAAAGCATGCTCTCCCGATGAGATCGCATGCTTAATGATAAATGGATACGTTGCAGGTATCTTGTCTTCTACTCCATGGGTTCTTCATTCTGCTGCATCTGGCATCCCTCGCAAATCCCGTAAACCTCAAAACGATGCCGCAGCACTTTGTAGTTCCCCGGCAACTCAAGGCCATGGTCCATCGGACAATAATCAAAAGGAAGCGTTTTTTCGCAATTAACGCAAATCAAGTGATGATGATGGTGCGCCGTACAATTCTCCTTGAATTTCAAGCCGCCATCCATAAAGTAGAAATGCTCCAATACCCCCATCTCACTTAACATCCGGAGATTGCGGTATACTGTGTCCAGGCTCATGCTTGGATAACGGATGGACATTTGATCATAGACATCTTTGGGCGACAGATAACCTTCATGATCGGCAAAAATTTGCGCCAGCGTTCTTCGCTGTTCGGTCACTCTCCATCCGTTCCGCGCCATCGTGTCCAGCATTTCTCTCACCTTGGATTGGCTTTCTTTCATAACATCGCACGTTCCCTTCCTCGATATACAAAGCATCCGGCTTGATGACGGACGTTTTTCGTCAGAAAATATTCCGTCTTTTTATTCTAACAAAGAAAGGGGGAAATTGTCATATGACCTTTGTTCTCTGTTTTCATCAATCGGTATGTTTACCCAATCCGTATTTTATAGTTAACTTTTCTGCTGTCCGCTCTTGTTCAAGCCGGGCAAACGTCTCGGCGCAGCGCTGCAAGAGCAGACAGAAGGAACGGTTATGTCCGATAAAAAAAGAAGAAAGATCGTACCGGTTCCGCGACGGCTCGAACGTTACAAGCAAACGATGCCTCATCCGCCCCATGGCAAATTGCACGAACCGGTCGGTTTTCTCGGATGAGAACATAGTTATATAGGCGTAAAGCGAATGATCTTCCGGTTCATCCAGCGGGCTGACGCCCGCACAGGAAAATTCGGTTTGGATGTTCATTCGCTTGAGGCAAGCAAGCGTACCAAACATCTCCGCATCAACTTCTATATTGCCGAGCAACACGGTTTGTTTGGCACGTCTTCTTCGCTTAACCCGCCGCAGCCAGTTGGCGAGTTCCAAATCCCTCCGTTGCCATTGTTCTTCGGATTGGACGCTGATCACCTTTTCCTCTTCGTTTTTAGTGCTGATGTATGCCAACAGGCTCCCTCCGATCCGCAAATAAATCCTTAAAATTTGGGCAACGTAATTTTTTCCTCTTCCTTAGCCAGATTGCCCATACTTCGTTCAACTCCTCACCTGTATCCCAGAATATTAATTTACCGCCACAAGCATAATGATTGCGGAAGAAACAAGCGACGTCACCAGTTGCTTGCCCGCCAGCGAAGAAGCAAAGGACCAGCCCATTTCCTTCTTGACGGTCCATAATGTGACCAAACAGGCCGTAAACGTGGAAGCGAGATATACAAGGAGAAAAACCTGACCCGCCCCCATCGACCGCAGCAGCTCCCCTTCTCCCTGATTTAAAACGAGCAGCCCGTCTTTGCGCACCATGGAAAACACAATACCGCTCGCCGCCTCGGGCGGCAGATGAAACAACTGGAGAACGGGTCTTGCCATCGCCGAGAACCAGGCCATCAGGCCCGTCGATTGCAAAACAGCGGCTGCCAAACAAATAACAATAAAAATCGGCATCGCCTGCAGCAGAAACTGCTTAATCACGGTGCGAAGCCGCCAGCTTACGGCACGAATTCCCGGTTTTTGCAAAAAGGTTTTGGTCTCGTAAGCCTGAGCGGCGAGCTGGCCCGGCTTCCGGTTCCAAACCCTTGTATGCAGAGCCCCTACAAGACCAAGCACAAATATATAAGGCAAGAACAGCCAGGGATGACCCGCCGACCCGAACACCGACAAGGCGGCTCCGATCTGATAGCTGCAGGCGGAGCCGTAGGCAATCAGCGATACGCATGATTTCCGGGTGCAGGCACTGCAGGCGCGGCTTTGGAATACCGCAACCACATTGCAGCCAAATCCGGACAAAACCGGAATAAGGTCGCGGCCGTTTAGTCCGATACGGCGCATCGGGCCGTCCAGGGAATCGGTAATTCGATCCTTGAGGCCGCTTTCCTCCGCCAAGGCAACGCTGATGCCCAGCAGCAGAACGACCGGAAACGCCCACAGGAAAGAATACGAACCAAGGGTAAGCACCCCGTAATCGCCGACGAGGAAAGAACGCAGAACCACAGGCCATCCTTCAAACCAAGACTTTACCGGATCTATGACATGACGATTCACGATCGGCTGCAGCCATGCCGATAACAGATAAGCCAGCAGTACCGGTACCGCAAACATTAAAAGCGTCAGCAGCAGTGACAAGGTACGTCCCCATACCGGATGCTCCAACCAGGTGGTTTGCGGCTGCATGGCGGGAAATTGCCGGGGCAGCAGCTCCCCGGCGCCGGAACGAATCGTTCGGGCTTCTTTCAAACGCCGAAGCAGTTCCGTCCTGTCCGCAAACGCGAACCTGCGGGCATCGACCGTATAGACGGGAATTCCCAGCCAGTCGCTATAATATCGCTCAAGCTCCGGCAAACGCGCCGGTATTTTATCGGCGAAGGTAAGTACTAACAGGACGCGCTTGCCTTCCGGATTTGCCGCTTTCAATAGCAGCGGAAGCTCCTTGGCAGCATGCGTAGCTCGTACGACCAGCATGATGATGTCCGCATCCGTAACGGCCTCCATCGCCGTTCTCGTGGTCATGCTGTCATCTTCGACCCGGATCCCGGGAAGATCGGCCAAATCCATTTCGGAGGTTAAGACCCCTCTGTGCATCGTTACGGTAGAGCCGCGAAAATTAGCTTCCTCACCGGTTTCCTGACCGGTAAGCCCGCGGAATAACGTCGATTTGCCGGAGGACTCAAAGCCGATCATGACCACACTCTGCGGTTTGGATCGGACTTTCGTCAGCATTGGCAATCTTCTCCGCAACAGCTTAGATCCGTGAGCAGCATTCCCTGCTTCCGGTATTCCTCCAGCGTTCCTGTATCCAGCCCCAGACGCTCGGCAATCTCTCCCGCCACAACGCCAAAGCGCTGTCTGAATTTATAGATAAAGCAGAAAATCAAATGACCATGCCGGACACCGGGGCCGGACACAAATAATCCCGGTGTCAGCGTGGATTCATCCACCTCATTGAGCAGCACATCCCCGCGATCATCCCGCTCAAACAAATGCTGAACGAGCTCCACGCTTCCCCTAAAGCCGGTAGCCAGAATCGGAGGAGAACTTGTCTTAAGAAAATGGCTGTTGCCCGAAGCCCCCTCGCAATAAACGAGATATCCCCCATCGTCTGCCGGTTCTATCCAATGGACTTCATAACCTGCCAGCAACTCCACCTGTCCGTCGGCAACCTCCTTCAAACGATCCTTTGTAAAAGGAGAGATCTCCATGCTCGGGTCGCTGCTGCCTTTTTCCGTCCAGCGAAAATTACGGTCGATCACCGTTACCCTCTTGCCCAATCTCGCCAAGTGAACCGCCGCGTCAGCGCCGCTTTCGTAACCTCCAATAATGACGTGTTCTTCGCCCTGTACATCTTTCCATTCCTGAATCAGGCTGTTGTGAATGCCATATTCCGCTCCGGGGAATCCGGCCAGTTCGGGATACTGAAATTCTCCGGCCGCCCAGATCACGAATTTGCTGCGCAGGATGCCTTTTGATGTATCCAGTTCAAAGCTTCCATCCGGTTGAGGACGTATCCCGGTCACGTCCACCCCGGCTTGTACGGGCAGCTTTTTATATTCGGCTACAGCCTGTAAATAGTTCGCATACTGTTCGCCGGAAGGATGCTCCGTTCCGAGCGTATAGGCCGGGGAGGTTTTCAGGGTGATGGCATTGAGATCCAGCATCCCGTAAGCATTGCCCGTAAAAGACGGAGTGATCATTCGCATTTCCTTGGGCCACATTCTAAAGGACGCCCCAATGCTCCCTCTCTCGAGAATACTGAAGCGTTTCACGTTAAGCTCTTGCAGCAGGCTGCCCAAACCGATTCCCGCAGCTCCTCCGCCTACAATAAGGCAATCAAAAAGCTCCATAACCAACACCTCCCAGTTGTTTAATCGTAATTTTTACGATAATAAACGATGACTTTATACGACGATTTGATCCGACCTATGAAACCCAAAAGATTCCCTCACGATCCAGTTCGACCAGTTCCAACTGCTGCTCGAAATCCGGATTAGGCGCAATGGATTTGACCGGTTCCCAGTCATGGTTCGAATTTTTGACATACACGCTCCATTTATTTTGCTCCAAACGAAACTGTACGATGGCTGATCCGATCCATTGTCGTCCGTGGGAATGCGGCCGTTCCTCAAGCAAAGTCAGCCCCTCCTCATTCCACTCGTATTTTAAGCGGACAGAGGAGCGGACATTTGGAGGAACCTTCACTTCAATGTAGCCGTCCAAAATCGTTTCAAGTCTTCGGGCCGTAAATGGATCCACCACCATCACCTCATGCCGTTAATAGGCGTACCTCTTGGATAAGACACCCTTACCTTTACCTTGACCCAACAAAAATCTTACGTCGATCATAGGCAAAAATGATCATTGATACGCCTAAGATCGCGCAAATCATATACATAAAAGAATAAGAGGAAAGGTCCGCGATCGGGCCCATGATGACAGCGCCCAGCGAAACGCCTAAATCAGCCATGGCAATAAATAGTCCAATGAGCACATTGCGATTCAAGGGTGGCAGGACAAACGTTAAATACGATGTTAACGTAGGATAAAGAAGTGCTTGAGCTAACCCCATTAAGATTGCGCCGGCATAAAAAAACACAGCGCCACCCGTTATCGAAAAGCTTACACATTGCGCGGCTACAGCTAAAATGAGCATAATGGCCATGACAAAAGAAGAATGCCATTTCCCGTCCGAAGGAATCCTCTTCCTTAACACGAAGCGGGCTGCGACTGCGGCCCCTGCCTGAAGCATGAGATAAACGGCCGCATTGCCGCTTTGAATTTGCGAGGCGTATAGCGGGATAAAGGTGGTCACCGCTCCAAATACTAGAGAAGCGATCAGCATCAGAACGCTGCATTTGAATAAATGCGGGTTCCGGACTAACTGGACGTAGGATTGAAGCATCGTCGCTCCTTGTCCCTCCTGGCCCGAAGCCGGCTCTGCCTCTTTTTTGTCCATTTTAGCGCTATAGCCCACCACCCCTGTAAGGATGGCAATTGCGATCATGGCCGCTGTAAACCTATTTGTATCTCCGGCCTGCCACATGCCAAAAGCCAGCAGTGGACCGATAATCCCCGGCATGGAAGAACATAAGGAATACATCGAAATCCCTTGTGAACGGTCCTTGTCCGGCAGCGCATCGATAATGCCCAGCTGTAAGGTCATGGAGAAAAAAGCGGTGCATACTCCTTGCAGCATACGAGCAATGAAATAGCCTCCTAGTCCGGTAAATGTGTATAAAATGAGCGCGAAGCCATTGATCACAAGAATCGTGCGCAACACTTTGATCGGTCCGTATTTTTGAATCATACGGCCTGCCCAGGGCCGAAAAAACATCGTCGTAAACAAATACGCCCCCATGATGACTCCGATTGTCGTATTATCGGCGCCCAGGGATTCGCCCTTTAAAGGAATAATAACATTCAATATCGGGTTAGCGCTAAAATAAAAAAGGGTTAATAGATATAACCGCAGAAAAGGCCATGACAGGGCTCCTTTCACAACTCTTGCTCCTTGGCCTAAGATTACCAGCTGGCCTTTTTCACGCCGGGAATTTGCCCTTTGTGAGCCAGCTCGCGAAATACGATCCGGGACACCTTGAATTTGCTGATATATCCTCTTGGCCGCCCCGATACCGAGCAACGGTTATGCAGACGGGTGGGCGATGAATCGCGGGGCAGTTTTTGCAAAGCCGCAAAATCCCCTTTTTCTTTCAACTCTCTGCGCTTTTCGGCATACTTTTGAACCAGAGCTTGTCTTTTCTGTTCTTTAATGACCTTCGATTTTTTAGCCATGTTTGAGATTCCTCCTTTAACTTGCGGCGCATGAGCCGCATAGACCGAAGACTTCGAATTTATGCGATATGATCTGGAACGCTTCCGGCATTTCGATGCCGTTATCCAGTGGACAAAAATCGATCGGAAAGGTTTGCTGGCATTTTATGCAGATGAGATGGTGGTGATGACGGTCAGGACCGCATCTCAGCTTGAAGCGGACCCCCTCCGGAAAATCGAATTGTTCGATCAGGTTAATTTCCGTCAGCAAACGGAGATTGCGGTACACCGTGTCGTAACTGACCCCCGGAAGATGTTCTGCTATATAAGCGTGAACCTCGCGCGGCAGCACGAATCCGGTGGAGACGGAGAACAGCTCCGCGATCCATCTGCGTTGCGTGGTAATACGCAAACCTTTGGACTCCATAGCTTGAATCAAACGATTCGACTTGTTCTCCATTCTTTCATCTCCCCCGGTTTCATATCCCCCAGCATTAACTATGGCGCTATTCGTTCAGCGCCGACTTCAGCGCTTCCAGATTTTGCCGCATCACTCCAATATAGTCGAGACCGCCGGCGATCTCTTCTTCCGTCAAACCCTCAAGCGGATTCAGAACCGCCGATTTTGCCCCGATTTCGGAAGCGATCGTATCGGCCACCTTGGAAGATACCAGTGTCTCAAAAAAGATCGTCTTCACATTATGTTCCTTCGCAAACTCGACAATTCCAGCCATCTGGGAAGCCGACGGCTCCTGTTCGGGAGAGAGCCCGGCGATCGGCACTTGAGTCAGTCCATATTGTTTGGCCAGATAACCAAAGGCGGCATGCTGGGTAATGAAATCCTTGCGCTTGCTGTCTTTAAAGGCCTCGGCAAATTCTTTGTCGAGCGCTTCCAGCTCGGCTACATAAGCATCGGCATTGGCTTTAAACTGGTCTGCGTATTGCGGAGCCGCTTCGGACAAGCCTTTTTCAATGTTGCGAACTTCCTGAATCGCCAGCGCCGGCGACAGCCATACGTGCGGATCCAGGCCACCGTGATCGTGATCGTGCCCGCTTTCTTCATGAGCGTGTTCGCTCTCGTCATGAGCATGTTCACCGTCTTCATGAGCATGCTCACCTTCTTCATGAGCATGTTCACCGTCTTCATGAGCGTGCTCACCTTCTTCATGAGCGTGTTCGCCCTCGTCATGAGCCTCTTCGCCATGTTCATGCTCTTCCGAGCCTTCCATAATCTCGATCCCGCGGCTGGCTTCAATCGCCTTGACCCCGGTGCCCGTGGCGCTGTCCAGCACCTGCTCCACCCAGCCTTCCATGCCCGCTCCATTGTACACGAGCACGTCGGCATCGGTAATGGCAGCCATATCCTGTGCGGTCGGCTCCCAATCATGCGGTTCCATCCCGGCGGGAACCAGATTCTCCACATGGGCCAGATCCCCCGCTACATGACGTGTGAATTCATACATCGGGTAAAAACTCGTCTTGATCTCCAGCGTTTCCGTTGCAGGCTTATCCGCAGCCGCTACAGGCGCTGTGGACGAGCCGTTATTTCCCGCGGCATTTCCCGATGTGTCTACATTCGAGCCGCAACCGGCCGCAACCAGCATCAATGATAAGGATAAAACGGTTAAGCTATGTTTCCAAAATTTCATTTTTCACATGCTCCTTACTTTGATATTGTTTTTTGGTAACTTGCCGCCCGCGCAGCCGCAGCAGCTTCTGCAGCAACAGCGTGGTCAACAGGAAAACGAGCAGGATCAGCGCAATCGTCCCTCCCGGCGGCGTATTGATATAATAAGAAAGACTCAGACCGGAAAAAACGCCAACCAGGCCGGTGCCGACGGAAATCAGGATCGCCGCCGTAAAACCGGAGGCGACGCGCAAAGCCAGCGAAGCCGGCAATATGATCAACGCCGAAACCAGAAGCACGCCCACGACCGGCATGGCGGCGGCGACGGTCATCCCGGTCAGCACGGCAAAGGAAAAAGACAGCAGCTTGACCCGGACGCCGGATATCGCGGCCGTTTCCTCGTCAAAGGTCAGATTGTAGAGAGGACGCCGCAAGATGATAAAATAAAGCACCCCGACCAGCGCCACGGCAGCGATCAGCAGCAACTGGGTATCGCTCACCGCGACAATGGAACCGAACAGATAGGAGCTGAAGCTTTTGCCCCAATTTTGCTTTAAACTCATCAGCACTACAGCAAGTGCCAGCCCCGAAGTCATGATGATCGCTACCGGCAGCTCGCTGTATGTACGGTAGGAACGGCGAAGCTGCTCGATCACAATCCCTCCGGCAACGGCCACCGCAAAACCGCTGAGGGAAGGATTTAGCTGCATCATCGAGCCCAAAGCTACCCCGGCCAGGGACACATGGGACAGCGTATCCGCCATCAGCGCCTGACGGCGAAGCATGAGATAAACTCCGAGCAGCGGTGCGATGATGCCTATTAAGCCCCCTGCCCAAAAGGCGCGCTGCATAAATTCGTAACCGAACATCGCCAGCCCTCATCCTCCTTCCGCTCCAATTGAATCAACGTATCGAGATACGGCGCCGTTTCCTCAAGCCCATGGGTGACCATAATAACTGTTCGGCCGTGGTCTTTTACGTTATGTCTTAACAACTCGTAAAGCTGTATCCGGCTTGCCGCATCAATCCCCGTCATAGGCTCATCCAATACGAGCACTTGCGGCTCCTGGGCCAGCGCGCGGGCGATGCAGACGCGTTGTTTTTGGCCTCCCGACAGCTCACCGACTTTACGATCGCGATACTCCCACATGCCAACCTGTTTTAAGCTTCGCTCTACAACCTGCCGCTGCTCCTCCTTGAAACGGCCGAATAATCCGAGGCGGGAATAGCACCCCGAACGAACCAACTCGATGACCTTGCTGGGGAAGCCGGCATTGAAGGAAGACACTTGCTGCGGCACATACCCCACAGCCAACTTTGAACCGTCTTCCCGGACGCGGCCCAACCGGACCGAACCGCTCCAAGGCTTAAGCAGCCCCAACATCAGCTTCAGCAACGTGGTTTTGGCCGTACCGTTCGGCCCCGCAATGCCGATAAATTGCCCGGTATGGATGTCCAGAGACAAGTTTTCGATAACAGGCTCATTCCCATATCCAAACACAACATCGCGCATAGAAGATAAAATCACATCAATCTCTTCCTTTTAATCGTAATCATTACGTATTTATCGAAAACATAATATCGTAGAAATTACGATTTGTAAACCGGCCAAGGCAGCGGATTATTGAATTTATTCCAATCCTGCTTCATTTCTTCTTCATTCAACAAGCAACGGGCCAGCCTTCTCTCAATATCTTTTTGATTCATGTCCATACCGATGAAGACCAGTTCGGTCATTCGATCGCCCCAGGTATTATCCCAGCGTTCCAGAACTTCGGGTTCGCTGTCCAACACTTCGCGCTGCTGATCTTCCGGTAAAGCCGCCAACCAATAACCTGCGGGACCAAACTGAATGGAAGGACCTGCCTGGCTTAACGATGCCGCCATATCGCCACGCGCTGCGATCCATACCAGTCCCTTGGCACGAACTACTTCGACAGGCCAATTGTTTAAAAAATAACTGAGACGCTGAGGATGAAACGGAATTCTGCTGCGATACACAAAGGACCCTATTCCATATTCCTCGGTTTCCGGAGTATGCTCTTTATTCGTAAGCTCCGCAATCCACCCTGAGGACATGCTCGTCTTTTCAAAATCAAACAAACCCGTGTTCAAAATTTCCTTGGGGTCCACAGCTCCATTCACGGTCCGAATGATTTTAGCCGTCGGTTGAAGCTTCTTCAATACGGCCTCCAGCTTCACCAGCTCCTTCTCCTCCACCAGATCGCACTTGTTCAACAGCAAAACATCGCAGGTTTCAATCTGATCGATCAAAAGATCTACAATATCTCTATAGTCGGTTTCTCCCACCGCCTGATTACGGTCAAGCAAGCTTTCCCCCGATGCGAAGTCGTGCCAGAAGCGGTTGGCATCAACGACAGTAACCATCGTATCCAATCGGGCCAGGGCGGTTAAATCGATGTCCAAATCCGGATTGGCATAAGTAAAGGTTTGCGCCACCGGGATGGGTTCGCTGATACCCGACGATTCGATCAGAATGTAATCAAAGCGCCCCTCGCCGGCCAGCTTCTGCACCTCGCGCAGCAAATCGTCCCGCAGCGTGCAGCAGATGCAGCCATTGGACATCTCCACCAGCTTTTCTTCCGTTCTTGACAATGCGTTCCCCGATTTTACGAGATTGGCGTCCACATTAACTTCGCTCATGTCATTGACAATAACGGCTACCTTCAATCCATCCTTGTTATGCAAAACATGATTTAACAAGGTCGTTTTCCCGGATCCCAGATAACCGCTTAGAACCGTGACCGGAATTTTCTTTGATGTTTGTTCAGCCAACATATAAACCCTCCTAGCGCGTTTCGCGGTGCAGCGTGTATTTTCTTAGCCTAGGGCAGTATTTGCGCAATTCCATGCGTTCGGGGTGCGTCTTCTTATTTTTGGTGGTCGTGTAATTGCGGTCTCCCGTTTCGGTGCACGCCAAGGTAATAACAACTCTCATTTAAAAACATCTCCTTCTATTCGTAATTATTACGATTTAATTATTTTACTTGCTCTTCTCCTTTATGTCAATCGCTCCGAATTACCTCGGAATGCCCCAATAACGGAGTTCCTGATTTTAATGCTGCCCTACTTTGTATACGCGGTCGCACAACCGATGAAGCAGGCTCTCCTCATGGCTGACCACAACGACGCCGATGGACCGGCTTTGGCAAATGTTCAAAAACGCGCGCCAAATTTGTGCCTGTGTAATGGCATCCAGCATAGTGGTCATCTCATCGGCAATAATATATTGGGTATCATGATGGAGCGCGCGAACAATGCAAAAACGCTGCTTCTCGCCTCCCGACAGCTCAAGCGGCCAGCGGTCCAGCCACTCCTTGCGGATTTCAAAAGCCTCGAGAATCTCCGGGGAGGGGGTATAGGATTCGTTCAACACATCCTTCATTCGCCACTTTGGATTAATCGCCTTTTCCGGGTGCTGATAAATCAATTGCACCGGACGAAAAGAGCGCCGCGCAAGCGGCCTCCCGTCCAGCATAACGCGGCCGGCGCGCGGCGGAACATAACCGGCGAGCATTCGGGCCAGCGTTGTTTTGCCGCATCCGCTGTAGCCCGACAATCCCAGCACTTCACCCGGGGCAATCGTGATGTTTATGTCCTGCAGTATGCAGTGATCTTTCCGATAATAGTAGCCCAGATTCTCTCCAACTAAAGCCAAGCTTCCCCAACTCCCCTTTCCTTCCATTCCGGATCGAAATCATTCTGCGGCAAAGCCCTCCATAACCGGCGCGTATATTCGGACTGGAGAAGCTCCCCGTTACCGGCAAATGCCGCCGCATCCGAAATTTCTATCGTCGTTCCGTCCTTGAGAACCGCCACCCGATCCGCGATTTCCAGCGCAGACACGATATCATGGGTAATCAGCATCACCCCTGCCCCATCGGCCGCGAATTGCTTCAATTGCCGCAAGATTTCGGAAAGCGCCTGCGGATGGATTCCCGGCGTAGGTTCATCGGCAATGACCAGCTTGATCCCTTCCCGGACGCTTGTGGCAAACAGCACCCTGCGCAGCATGCCTCCCGACAATTCAAACGGAAAAAGACGCCCATCCCTTTCTTGCAGTCCGTATTGCACAAACAATTCTTCTTGCTTTTTCTTTGCAATTTTCCGGTCAAGTCCGATCTGAACCTGCCGCCCTACGCGCATCAGCGGATCGAGATAATTGACGGATTGCGGAATGAACGAAATTTCACTCCCTCTCAGGCGCTTCTTTCTTTCTTCCGTCAGTTCTTCCCCTCTATACAACATTTTCCCGCTGCAGATCGCATTCCCGGGCAGTATCCCCAACACGGCGTGAGCCAGCAAGCTTTTGCCGGAGCCGCTAGCTCCGACAACCGCCACGATTTCCCCCTCGCCAATTTCCACATGCATATTCGCTATGGGACGAATGATTCGCTTGTGTGTCCCCTTCAAATATTGTGAAAATCCAATCGACAAATCCTCCACCTTCAACAAAACGTTCTTCTCAGCGTCTCCCATGCTAGCCTCCTAAAAGTTTTGTGAGCGTTGCTTCCTGATCAACTTCGTACAAAACTCGCTTCGGAAGCATCGGCTCATTCGTGAGAACTGACCGGCTCCGTCAAAATACGGAACTGTTCGCCGATACTGTCAAAGCTTTTGATCACCGTGACCAGCAGCAAGCCGGGAAACACGACCAACCACCATTTTCCGGTCGAAATATGGTTCATCGCTTCCGACAGAATAATGCCTACAGCCGGCGTTTGCGGAGACAGGCCAAATCCCAAAAAGGTCAGTGCCGCTTCATGCAAGATTACATGAGGAAACATGAGCAGAAAGCCGATCATCATTTGCGGAAAAATCGCCGGCAGCAGATGCTTTCTGGCTATATACCAAGGGGATTTCCCGTAGCTTTTGGAGATTTGAA
This sequence comes from Paenibacillus sp. FSL R5-0527, assembly GCF_038008055.1. Lineage (NCBI taxonomy): Bacteria > Bacillati > Bacillota > Bacilli > Caryophanales > Paenibacillaceae > Paenibacillus > Paenibacillus sp. FSL R5-0527. Next base: position 6,815,981 of record NZ_JBBOYI010000001.1, read on the forward strand.
TATATTCGGCATTTTTGATTTGGAGCACCTCCGATCGGACGACTCTGGCCAGCGCTGTCCAATGCGTCAGTGAAATCCCCAATACGATGCCATAGAGGCCCCCGCCGGCAATAAAACAAATGAGCACCATAAAGACAAGATGGGGCATGCCGATAAACAAATCGATGACCCAGGAAATGACGGCATCCACGGCTTTGCCGAACGTTGCCGCACAAATCCCCATGACTACGGCAATCACCACACTGAGCAAGGAAGTAAACGCGCCGATCGTCAGCGACAGACGCAAGCCTTTGATCGTCCGTGTGAACATGTCTCTTCCCAGCCAATCGGTTCCAAACAGGTGACTGATACTTGGAGCCCGGTTTTTGCCCCCTGCGCCCAAACGAAGATTGTCGTCGCTCAGCAAAAAGCTGAGCAGCAGCAGCACAAACAGAAAACCAATCGAGGCAACGAGCATCCGGATCATTTTTTTGCGAGCATTAAATCCTTCTTGTACGGACTGCATTACCGCGCCTCCTTCGTTCGGGGATCGATTACATTGTTCAGTACATCGGCGATCAGGTTTCCGGCAAAAACGAACAAGGAACTGATCAGAATGATGCCCACCATCAGCGGAAGATCGCCCTTCAACCCCGCCGTCGTTAAGGTGCTGCCGAGTCCGGGATAAGCGAATACCTGCTCGGCAAGCATGGAACCTCCAAACAGCTCGCCAAAATACGCAAACTGAAGCGAAATCGCCGGAAGAATGGAGTTGCGGAAGCCGTGGTTTTTGAAGATTTGCCACCCGCTCTCTCCCCTGGCCCTGGCAAACACGACGTATTCCGAATTCAGGATGTCGATCATTTTCTCACGCGTGTGCATGGCGACATTGGCTACCCCCAAAATGCTTAAGGTTACCGCCGGTAAAACAAAGTGATGCAGCCGGTCGATGAACCGCACCTCGCTCTCCATAACTCCCGCCGGTACAGCCAGACCAACGGGAAACCAATGCAGCCAAACCGCAAAAACGATCATCAGGATGAGACCCATCCAGAAAATCGGCGTCGACACCAGCGTGTAGCTGTACCATTTGATCGCTCTGTCAATCATCTTCCCGCGATTCATGGCGGCCATGCTGCCCAGTGCATATCCGATCACTCCGGACAGTACCCACGCCGTTCCCATCAACGCCAGCGAGGTTAAAAAGCGGCTTTGAATAATATCGATGACCGGGCTGCGATACAGCAAAGAAGTGCCGAAATTGCCTTGCAATAACGCCCCCGCCCAGGAAAAATACTTCTCTACCGGACTTTGGTCGACGCCCCAATAAGCTTTGAACTTCTCGATTTGCTCCGGCGATGCCGAGCTGTCTCCGCCGATATAAGCATTCACGGGATCGATCGGCGAAAGTTGGACGAGGGAGAAGGTCAACATGGATAATCCAATCAGCAGGGTTACTACGCGAATGCAACGAATCGATATACTTCTGATCAAGCGAATCCCCCTTCTTTACATATGATCATCGGCAGCGGACTGGTTCCCCCATGTCCATTCGGTAATATTGCCGAACAACGCCCATTCATGACCATGCGAGTGAACCGGCTGTTTGCCGAGATCCAGCTTTTCATCGGCCAGATACAAGTGGTCTACGCGAACCAGCCAAACGATCGGGGCGTCTCCGATTCCGCTGAAACCTGTCTGTCCGTCCCATTGCGCCAGCTTCCAGTATTTATTGGCCTCCTCCTGCGTGGTTGCCGTAAGCGCATGATCCAGATATTCATCAACTTTGGCATTGCGATAGTTGGACATATTGTTGTAACCCGTGTCGATAACCTTGGAGGAATTCATCGTATACAACTGGTGAGGATGATGCCTTCCGCCTCCCCATGCTGCCGCGGCGGTTTTGCCTTTGACGTAAATTTCATCCCAGGTCGCGCCGATCAGATTGATCTTGATGCCAAATTCCTTGGCCTGGTCGGCAACGGCCAGCGAAAGGTCGGTGCGAAGCTGATCGCTGGAGCTGTAGTACATGTCGAACTCCGCCTTCAGGTCGTCTTTTTCCACAATGCCATCCTGATCGGCATCCGCCCAGCCTCCGCGGGCCAAAATTTGCTTCGCCGCTTCAATATCTCCGTCTTCTACAACCGTCTCTTCGTTAAACCAAGGCATATTATCGCACAGGCAGTATGCTTTTTGACCGTACCCGCCCAGCGCCACATCCAGCAGTTTCTGGCGGTCCAGCCCGATGTTCAGCGCCTGGCGGATAGCCAGATCGGAGGTCACATCATTCCCGACTTCCACTTCTTTGTCATTCGTTTTTCCCTTGCCGCCGCTTGGTACGGTGGGCAGCATGATTCCCCGGGAATCGATGCTTTCGAATGTGCGAAGCGTCATCCCTGGAACTTGTTGTTCCGCAAAGGTTGGCGGGACATAGACCATGTCCGCTTGCCCGGCTTTCGCCGCGGCCAGGGCGGCGTCCTCTTCCAGCAGCAGAAACGTCAATTTTTTGAATTGCGGCTCCTTCCCGTACCAATACGGGTTATACTCCATAATGATCTGCTGGCCGTCATTATATTGGACGACCTTATAGGGTCCCGAACCGATCGGATTGTTGGAATATTGATCGTTATAGTGAGCCTTGGGAACAATCCCGATTTCGGTGAGTTGGCTAACAAAGGTGGAACGGGGCTCGTTCAGATGAATGAGGATGGTATTCCCGTCCGCTATTTCGATCGACTTGACGAAAGACAAATCAAACTTTATACCGTCTTCCTTGAGCATTTCATATGTAAACTTGACATCCTCGGCCGTTACAGGTTCGCCACTGGAAAATTTCACGTCTTCACGGAGAGGAAAGGTCCACGTTAATCCATCCGCGCTGACGGAATAGGATTTGGCCAGATCTCCGATGAAGTTCAGATCGGAATCAATGGTTAGCAGCGAACTGTGAGTCAGGCGAATCTGGGCGTGCGTTCCCCAGCCCTTCTTCGGGTCGAACATCCCGATATCCACTTTTCCTACCGCTAAAACCAATTCCTCCTTGACCGTAAAATCTTTGGGGTCCGCGGACGCGTTTTCATGCCCGGTTGTTCCGGAATTGCAAGCGGTAACGAGCAATAACATAACCAATAAGTACGTTAGGGCTGGCAATGCCTTTCTCCCCAATAACTTTCTTACCAATATTCGCATATCTACCTCCATCGATAAATTTTTTAGGCCGGCATGGTCAAAGACACAAAAATTCCGGCCGCCCTTCTTTAATAGTAATAATTACGATTAATGACTTAATTGTAATTATAACGATTATTGGTGTCAATCATTATTTCTTGTCATACCGTTCCACAAACCTCGGTAAAACATAGCTCCCACGCAGATTTTTCGCCCGTAACCACAAAATGAATAGCACCCCAACCTTATTTGGTTTGAGGTGCTATTCACGGCTTTTTATCTCAAAATTCATTATAATAAGCAAAAGCACGTACACAGATTCAGGTAATAAAATCATAAATCACTCTGAGTCTTCCCCAACTTCGCCTTCCCTTCTTTTTCATCATACAAAAAAAGCTCTTAAGATAGGAGCATCCTCCTCTTAAGAGCTGATCATTTTGAATATGCCGGTGAGAGGACTCGAACCTCCACGGTTTCCCTCACGATTTTGAGTCGCGCGCGTCTGCCAATTCCGCCACACCGGCAAATATAAAATATATACAAAGTGCGGAAGACCAGACTTGAACTGGTACGGTAGTCACCTACCGCAGGATTTTAAGTCCTGTGCGTCTGCCGATTCCGCCACTCCCGCAAGTAAAAATAATGGAGGCGCCACCCAGATTCGAACTGGGGATAAAGCTTTTGCAGAGCTGTGCCTTACCACTTGGCTATGGCGCCAAAGATAAAAATGGAGCGGACGACGGGAATCGAACCCGCGACCCTCGCCTTGGCAAGGCGATGCTCTACCGCTGAGCCACGTCCGCTTATAAATGGCTGGGGATATAGGATTCGAACCTATGCATGACGGAGTCAAAGTCCGTTGCCTTACCGCTTGGCTAATCCCCAATAAAGTTGAAAATATGGGGCGATCGATGGGGATCGAACCCACGAATGCCGGAGCCACAATCCGGTGCGTTAACCACTTCGCCACGACCGCCATATTATTCAAGTTTCAAAACTGGCAGGGGCAGCAGGAATTGAACCCACACTAACGGTTTTGGAGACCGCTGTTCTACCTTTAAACTATGCCCCTATTAGATAAAACTGGTGGAGGCTGATGGATTCGAACCACCGAACTCGTCAGAGAACAGATTTACAGTCTGCTGCGTTTGGCCACTTCGCTAAGCCTCCACGTGGTGCCGGCGAGAGGACTTGAACCCCCAACCTACTGATTACAAGTCAGTTGCTCTACCAATTGAGCTACACCGGCTTTTAATTTTCGTTTTTTAATGGTGGCTCGGGACGGAATCGAACCGCCGACACGAGGATTTTCAGTCCTCTGCTCTACCGACTGAGCTACCGAGCCTTGCAATTAGATATAAATGGCGGAGCCGACGGGATTCGAACCCGCGGTCTCCTGCGTGACAGGCAGGCATGTTAGGCCTCTACACCACGGCTCCACACTGATAATTGCGAACTCCACAAACCGATCCGAGCAAGCCTAAGCTTTTCATCACTAATTTTGGAGTTAATTGCGGGGGCAGGATTTGAACCTGCGGCCTTCGGGTTATGAGCCCGACGAGCTACCGGGCTGCTCCACCCCGCGTCGTTAAAATACAATATGGTGGAGGCTGAGGGGATCGAACCCCCGACCCTCTGCTTGTAAGGCAGATGCTCTCCCAGCTGAGCTAAGCCTCCATGGAAAAGACAAATCTTATTGTACCAGATAACATAGCAACAAATCAAGTACTTCTGTAAATAAAGCTCTTCTCGGGGGATTCTTAACCCCAATTGAAACATATTAAGAAAGCAATGACCCGTAGGGGATACTCTCGCTTCGCTTGAGACTGCGAAGTATTCCTATCGAAGCCTATGCTCCGACGAACCCCTAATAGGGTTTCTCACCCCTGCTTGAAGCTATTAAGAAAGTGGTGACCCGTAGGGGATTCGAACCCCTGTTACCTCCGTGAAAGGGAGGTGTCTTAACCCCTTGACCAACGGGCCATATGATTAATGGCGGAGAGAGAGGGATTCGAACCCTCGAGACGCTTGTGACGCCTACACGATTTCCAATCGTGCTCCTTCGGCCAACTCGGACACCTCTCCACGTGTTTTGGGGTCCCCAGAAAGTAATCGGTATAAGCTTAGAAGCAAACCCACACTTTCTGGGGACTATGACTCCCCGAACAGGACTCGAACCTGTGACAACTCGATTAACAGTCGAGTGCTCTACCGACTGAGCTATCAGGGAACATTAATTAAATTTTCAAGGTGTTAATCCTTGAAAACTGGATACGAAACAAATTTGCTGTTTTAGTTCCCCTACTCCATTTCGGGGTATTTGTTTGGATAAGCCCTCGACCGATTAGTACCTGTCAGCTCCATGCATTGCTGCACTTCCACCTCAGGCCTATCAACCTCGTCGTCTTCAAGGGGTCTTACTAATTGGGAAATCTCATCTTGAGGGGGGCTTCACGCTTAGATGCTTTCAGCGCTTATCCCGTCCGCACTTAGCTACCCAGCTGTGCTCCTGGCGGAACAACTGGTACACCAGCGGTGCGTCCATCCCGGTCCTCTCGTACTAAGGACAGCTCCTCTCAAATTTCCTGCGCCCACGACAGATAGGGACCGAACTGTCTCACGACGTTCTGAACCCAGCTCGCGTACCGCTTTAATGGGCGAACAGCCCAACCCTTGGGACCTACTTCAGCCCCAGGATGCGATGAGCCGACATCGAGGTGCCAAACCTCCCCGTCGATGTGGACTCTTGGGGGAGATAAGCCTGTTATCCCCAGGGTAGCTTTTATCCGTTGAGCGATGGCCCTTCCATGCGGTACCACCGGATCACTAAGCCCGACTTTCGTCCCTGCTCGACTTGTCAGTCTCGCAGTCAAGCTCCCTTTTGCCTTTGCACTCTACGAATGATTTCCAACCATTCTGAGGGAACCTTGGGGCGCCTCCGTTACTCTTTAGGAGGCGACCGCCCCAGTCAAACTGCCCGCCTGACACGGTCCCCGTACCGGCTTACGGTACTGGGTTAGAACTCCGATACGATCAGGGTGGTATCCCAACGTCGCCTCCATGGAAGCTTGCGCTCCCACTTCCTAGGCTCCCACCTATCCTGTACAAATCGTATCAAAGTCCAATATCAAGCTGCAGTAAAGCTCCATGGGGTCTTTCCGTCTTGTCGCGGGTAACCTGCATCTTCACAGGTATTAAAATTTCACCGGATCTCTCGTTGAGACAGCGCCCAAGTCGTTACGCCATTCGTGCGGGTCAGAATTTACCTGACAAGGAATTTCGCTACCTTAGGACCGTTATAGTTACGGCCGCCGTTTACTGGGGCTTCGGTTCACAGCTTCGGGTTTAACCCCTAACCGCTCCCCTTAACCTTCCAGCACCGGGCAGGCGTCAGCCCGTATACTTCGCCTTGCGGCTTCGCACAGACCTGTGTTTTTGCTAAACAGTCGCTTGGGCCTTTTCACTGCGGCCCCCTCGAGCTATTCACTCTACCGGGGCACCCCTTCTCCCGAAGTTACGGGGTCATTTTGCCGAGTTCCTTAACGAGAGTTCTTCCGCGCGCCTTAGAATTCTCTTCTCGCCTACCTGTGTCGGTTTGCGGTACGGGCACCTTCTCCTGGCTAGAGGCTTTTCTCGGCAGTGTGAGATCATGACCTTCGGTACTGTAAATTTTCCCTCCCCATCACAGCCCAGCCTTACGGTGTGCGGATTTGCCTACACACCAGCCTCACTGCTTGGACGGGGCATTCCATCGCCCCGCGTCACTACCCTCCTGCGTCACCCCATCGCTCGTAGCGGATTATGGTGGTACAGGAATTTCAACCTGTTGTCCTTCGACTACGCCTTTCGGCCTCGCCTTAGGTCCCGACTTACCCTGAGCGGACGAACCTTCCTCAGGAACCCTTAGGCTTTCGGCGGATCAGATTCTCACTGATCTTTTCGTTACTCATACCGGCATTCTCACTTGTATGAAGTCCAGCGCTCCTTACGGTACACCTTCAACCTACATACAACGCTCCCCTACCCCTGATCTTACGATCAAGCCATAGCTTCGGTGGTGTGTTTAGCCCCGTTACATTTTCGGCGCAGAGTCACTCGACCAGTGAGCTATTACGCACTCTTTAAATGGTGGCTGCTTCTAAGCCAACATCCTGGTTGTCTGTGCAACTCCACATCCTTTCCCACTTAACACACACTTGGGGACCTTAGCTGATGGTCTGGGCTGTTTCCCTTTTGACAATGGATCTTAGCACTCACTGTCTGACTCCCGGTGAATCAGTCTATGGCATTCGGAGTTTGACTGAGCTTGGTAACCCTTGCGGGCCCCGCACCCAATCAGTGCTCTACCTCCACGACTGTCACACCGAGGCTAGCCCTAAAGCTATTTCGGGGAGAACCAGCTATCTCCGAGTTCGATTGGAATTTCTCCGCTACCCCCACCTCATCCCCGCACTTTTCAACGTACGTGGGTTCGGGCCTCCAGTGCGTGTTACCGCACCTTCACCCTGGACAGGGGTAGATCACACGGTTTCGGGTCTACGCCTACAAACTAAATTCGCCCTATTCAGACTCGCTTTCGCTGCGGCTCCGGCTTCTCGCCTTAACCTTGCTTGCAAACGTAACTCGCCGGTTCATTCTACAAAAGGCACGCCATCACCCATATAGAGGGCTCTGACTTCTTGTAAGCACACGGTTTCAGGTTCTGTTTCACTCCCCTTCCGGGGTGCTTTTCACCTTTCCCTCACGGTACTGCTTCACTATCGGTCGCTAGGGAGTATTTAGCCTTACCAGATGGTCCTGGCAGATTCATACGGGGTTTCACGTGCCCCGCACTACTCGGGATCCGTCTCGGAGGGCGGAGACTTTCGATTACAGGGCTTTTACCTTCTCTGGCCGGCCTTTCCAGACCTGTTCGTCTAACCTCCGCCTTTGTAACTCCATGTGAGACGTCCCACAACCCCGAAGAGCAAGCTCTTCGGTTTAGGCTAATCCGCGTTCGCTCGCCGCTACTGACGGAATCACTATTGTTTTCTCTTCCTCAGGGTACTTAGATGTTTCAGTTCCCCTGGTATGCCTCTTCACCACCTATGGATTCAGTGATGAGTGACTAGGTATTACCCCAGCCGGGTTTCCCCATTCGGACATCCCCGGATCGATGCTTGCTTACAGCTCCCCGAGGCAGTTTCGTTGTTCGCCACGTCCTTCTTCGGCTCCTAGCGCCTAGGCATCCTCCGTGTGCTCTTAGTAGCTTAACCATGATTTTTCCCGAAGGAAAAACATCAAACCACTAATATCTTCACTTGTTTTGACACAAGTTCAGCTAAAAGGATTGTTCTAAAACGCAAATTTCGTTTCGTTATCCAGTTTTCAAGGATCAAGTTTCTTCGCCATTTTACCGGCGGAAGAATATCTTATCATCTCCTGCCTCACCGTTCAACCGGTAAGTGTTGGAAACAATAAAGTATGGTGGAGCCAAGGAGGATCGAACTCCTGACCTCCTGCTTGCAAGGCAGGCGCTCTCCCAGCTGAGCTATGGCCCCATAGATTTATCCCAAAAATTAACGTCATGCTGTGAAGGCGATTCCGAATGAATTATCGGCGACTTCTACCAAAAAACACGCAGCACATGTTATGGGATTATGGTGGGCCCTAGTGGACTCGAACCACCGACCTCACCCTTATCAGGGGTGCGCTCTAACCAACTGAGCTAAGGGCCCATAACAATATTTATTTATGCACCCAAAAATGGGCTGCGCTTGGCGACGTCCTACTCTCCCAGGACCCTTCGGTCCAAGTACCATCGGCGCTGGAGGGCTTAACGGTCGTGTTCGGGATGGGTACGCGTGGAACCCCTCCGCCATCATCACCAAACGCATGAGAGTTTGAACTCTCAAAACTGACCAACGAGTGAGTAAGTTTGCTAACCTGAGTTAGCTATTTGAATGCTTCCATCGCAGGAAGCGATTCTCCATAGAAAGGAGGTGATCCAGCCGCACCTTCCGATACGGCTACCTTGTTACGACTTCACCCCAATCATCTACCCCACCTTCGGCGGCTGGCCCCTTGCGGTTACCTCACCGACTTCGGGTGTTGTAAACTCTCGTGGTGTGACGGGCGGTGTGTACAAGACCCGGGAACGTATTCACCGCGGCATGCTGATCCGCGATTACTAGCAATTCCGACTTCATGCAGGCGAGTTGCAGCCTGCAATCCGAACTGAGACCGGCTTTTCTAGGATTCGCTCCAGATCGCTCCTTCGCTTCCCGTTGTACCGGCCATTGTAGTACGTGTGTAGCCCAGGTCATAAGGGGCATGATGATTTGACGTCATCCCCACCTTCCTCCGGTTTGTCACCGGCAGTCACTCTAGAGTGCCCACCATTACATGCTGGCAACTAAAGTCAAGGGTTGCGCTCGTTGCGGGACTTAACCCAACATCTCACGACACGAGCTGACGACAACCATGCACCACCTGTCTCCTCTGTCCCGAAGGAAAGCCATATCTCTACAGCGGTCAGAGGGATGTCAAGACCTGGTAAGGTTCTTCGCGTTGCTTCGAATTAAACCACATACTCCACTGCTTGTGCGGGTCCCCGTCAATTCCTTTGAGTTTCAGCCTTGCGGCCGTACTCCCCAGGCGGAGTGCTTAATGTGTTTACTTCGGCACCAAGGGTATCGAAACCCCTAACACCTAGCACTCATCGTTTACGGCGTGGACTACCAGGGTATCTAATCCTGTTTGCTCCCCACGCTTTCGCGCCTCAGCGTCAGTTACAGCCCAGAGAGTCGCCTTCGCCACTGGTGTTCCTCCACATCTCTACGCATTTCACCGCTACACGTGGAATTCCACTCTCCTCTTCTGCACTCAAGCCGTCCAGTTTCCAGTGCGACCCGGGGTTGAGCCCCAGGATTAAACACCAGACTTAAACAGCCGCCTGCGCGCGCTTTACGCCCAATAATTCCGGACAACGCTTGCCCCCTACGTATTACCGCGGCTGCTGGCACGTAGTTAGCCGGGGCTTTCTTCTCAGGTACCGTCACTCCTGTAGCAGTTACTCTACAGGACGTTCTTCCCTGGCAACAGAGCTTTACGATCCGAAAACCTTCATCACTCACGCGGCGTTGCTCCGTCAGACTTTCGTCCATTGCGGAAGATTCCCTACTGCTGCCTCCCGTAGGAGTCTGGGCCGTGTCTCAGTCCCAGTGTGGCCGTTCACCCTCTCAGGTCGGCTACGCATCGTCGCCTTGGTGAGCCGTTACCCCACCAACTAGCTAATGCGCCGCAGGCCCATCCGTAAGTGACAGATTGCTCCGCCTTTCCCAAGCCTCCCATGCGAGAGACTTGATTATCCGGTATTAGCTACCGTTTCCGGTAGTTATCCCGGTCTTACGGGCAGGTTGCCTACGTGTTACTCACCCGTCCGCCGCTAACCATCAGGAGTGCAAGCACTCCATCAGGTCCGCTCGACTTGCATGTATTAGGCACGCCGCCAGCGTTCGTCCTGAGCCAGGATCAAACTCTCCAATAAAGGTTGTTTGACTTGCTCATTTAGAAAAACTGACGAGAATTTTAATTCTCATTTAATACTCACTCGTTGTTCAGTTTTCAAAGATCAAACCATTCATGATGATATTCAATTCGGCATAATGCCGAGCTCAATCTCATCTTATTTGTCGCTAATTCATTTCAGCAGCGACCTTTTTAATATATCACATCAGCCTTTATTAAGTCAAGAAGTTTTTTGAAAAAATCTTCGGCATAATGCCGATTGACGCTTCAAAACTTCGTTGCCTTTTTAAGGGCGAGATATAATGTATCACAGATTCAACCCAGGAGTCAACCCCCTAAGTTGCAGGAATTATATAGGAACTTCAAACGGCCTTTTCAAACCCAATACCGCAATTCGCGTTGTTCGCCTTTGCTTTCTTTTTGGGTCTTGGCGGACTCCTTTATCAGCCCCCTATACACCAATCTTCGAAGCACGAGGGGAAGTTCGTCCTTCACATGAGCAAGTTCGGGAAGCTGCATCAGTTCCTGAATGCTCCAGGCTTCCTTGCGGCTGCCTAATATGCGCAAGAGCGGCGAACAGCAGCTTTCCATTTTGCTTGTCAAAGAGAACTCGCAAGCCAGCAGAACGAGTTGGATGCGCTGCTCCAGCGTCTCCGAATTATCCGTCAGCTCGTCGAACAATTTGTAAACGACCGAGTTTAAGGACCGCACCTGTTCCCACACCCGGCTCTCCGGCAGTATCCCCTGCTCGATCAGCTCGATCCGGGCATAATGCTTGAGCGCCTGCAGCACGCTGTAATACGCATCCAGCAAGTCCTGGGCCGCAGTGAGCTTCTTGGCTTCGCTGTACATCTTAAGGAATTTCGCGAACTCTTTCAATTTGCGCTTTTCCCTGATGCCGTCTTCAAACTGATTGATATATGAACGGAAAGCCGCCAATTCCCCGGCAATGTCCCAAATAATCTCCCCATGCAAAAAGGATTTGACCAGTTCCCGGTTATCCCCGGCAATGACCCAGTCTTCAATGTCGCTGCAATCGAGATGCAAAAGCTGATAATGAGCGTCGCCGCTTAGGCAATGCTCGACCCGAATCCCTCGCTCCTCCAATCCATGATGCACCACCAGGATCAGAAACTCGAAATCGTGCAGCAGCGTGTCGTGAGAACTTCCGTTGTCCTGGCGGTATCCGATCGCTCCGATCGCCTGACGGCCGGCCTTCTCTTCGTCCATTATCGAAAAAATGGTTGGTTCCACGAATAGCCTCCCACCTTGGCGTATTCCTGCCAATTCGTTATAATATAGTTCTACGCCTAGTTAAAGTTTCCTTCTTGCATTTTTTGGCTGGCGAAGGTTTTGGACGGGAGCGCGCCGGACACAGATACCGGAGCAATTTATAAGGAATCGAGGTTTGCCCGATGTTTTTTAAATCAAGTAAAATCAATGAATTCCGGCTTTGGGGTTTGCTGCTGACCATGCTTGGCATGGGTTTGATGGTGCTTGGGACCGCGGGGATCGTATTTTGGGGACAATCCGGCAAAATCGTCGCCGGCATCGGCCTGGTCATCGGGTTAATTTCGATGCTGGGCAGCCTGGCGGTCTATTTTTGGGCCGGCATGCTGTCGACCTCGGCCGTTCAACTGGAATGTCCGGAATGCCATAAATTGACCAAAATGCTCGGGAAAACCGACCGCTGCATGTTCTGCAAAACGATGCTTACCCTTGACCCGGCCAAGGCCAATATCACGGCGGACCAACTTGAGCAGCAAGGAACCGCCACTACGGCCAAAAACGGATAGAATTATGCAAAAAAGCGGATCGCTTGGGAGAGCGATCCGCTTTTTTTGCTATAAACTATTCTATGATTCCACTAAGCACATCCCAGGCCTCATCCGAAGCAAAACTTCGGTTCCAGGCGGCGATGCCCGCCAGATCAAGCGATTTGGCCAGCTCCACGCGCCGGGCCAGAGACGTTGCATCCTCCAGCCATATTCGGTGCAGACCTTCCTTATCGCTGTACTCCACATAATTCTGCCCGGTTTCTTCGGCCAGGCGGGGATTCAGCTTCTTTTCGGCGATAATTTCCTGAGCCCGCTTCATGCCGATCGCTTTCGAGCTGACTTCCGTTTTGCCGTCTTTTTCGGTTTCCGTCCAGATCCGCGTATAGAGCGGAACGCCGAGGATCAGCTTCTCCGGAGGAACACCATCCTCCTGCAAAATCCGGGTCGCGGAGGATTCGGCCCACGGGAGCGAAGCAACCGAGCCGGAAACCGGGCTGGCCGCCCAATGCTCGTCATAAGCCATTAATATCATATAGTCCACGGCTTCCCCAAGCTTCGCGCGGTCCAGAAAAGCAGACCACATCTCGCTGTTCGATTTCGGGGTGACGTCGATCGAGACGATCAGTCCCTGCTCCTCGGCGAGCGGGCGCAGCTCGCGAACGAATTGGATCAAATTTTCCTTGTCCTCGGTATATACGTTTTCGTAGTCGATATTAATTCCGTCCAGATCGTAAATTTGGGCGTAATGAAGCATTTGCAAAATGGTCGTCAGCCGCCGGTCGAAATTCGCCAGCGCTTCCGTCGTCCGGTCCGGATCAAAGCTGTTGCTGAACAGCCCCCACACCTGCATCCCTTGGGCATGAGCCCATTTCACATACGCGATGTCGGCCTTGCTTTGCACATTCCCTTCATTGTCCGCCAGCGAAAACCAGGTCGGGCTCACCACATTCACGCCCGGCAGCTTGCCGATGGAGGCGGGATTGGGCGCGACTTGATATACGGCCTCCCAGGTCATGCTGATCTTCTTGGACATGCGCTTTTGCTTGTCCGCAGAGAGCTCCAGCTTCAGTTCCGGAACCGTTCTTTTCTCCCCGACGAGCACGTTCTTATGACGTACATATCCCGTATAGCCGTTGTTCATCTGGACATAATACCAATCATCGGCCGACTGCAGGATGCGCAGCTCGGTATCCGGCTTCATATCCGCCAGGACCGGCTGGTGAATGTTCGGCCCCGTGCGCAGCGGCACCGTGGCATCCTTGTCCCGCGATGACGTCTGCACGCTGGCCTGCTGCACGCTCTCCCCCGCTTTGGCCAGCAAGACGGCTCCCGATTCCGGGTCTTCCTGCACTTCGGCTCCGTAAATCTCCGCAAGCAGATGAGCCGGCAGGTACAGAACCCCGTCCTTCTCCTCCGGAGCAAACAGCAGCTCCGTCGGCTTGTTGTTGATTTTGGCGATCTTTTCATTCGCCTTAAGGAAAACCAGCTTCCGCGGCGTGGTCAGAATAACGGATTTCGTCCCCTCTTCATACCTAACATTCGGATCAATGGCCGATTGAATGACAGGGAGCGGCAGCTTCAAACCGTCCCCCTCACCCATGGCCGAACCGTCCAACAGCTCCCCGCCGAGGAATATCGGTTTCTCCACCTTCCCGTACCATTCCGGGTTGACATGGCTGCGGTTAGGCAGTAATGCCGTAGCCGCCCAATAGATGCCTGCAATCACAATTACGAGTCCAAACCACCATTTCAGCTTGCCGCCGCGTCTTTTTCTGCGATAAGTGCTTTTCCTGCTCCTCAATGCCCTACCTCCGCATACTAGATTTCCCCGCTGCTTGCTAAAAATAAAAACGTGAAGAATTCCCCAAGGAATCCCGCACGTTATACAAAACCCGCAGGCAAACAACTCGCTATATCAATGTTCCATCCGGCATTCGCTGCAAACGCCGTACAGCTCCAGCCGATGGCCGCGGATTTGAAACCCGGTCGCTTCCTCCGCTTTGCGCTCCACATCCTCCAGCGAAGGGTAGCTGAAATCCTTGATTTTGCCGCATCGTTCGCAAATCACATGGTAATGGTCGGATACATCGGCATCAAAGCGGCTCGAATTGTCGCCATAGGTCAGCTCGCGGACCATACCTGCTTCCATTAACATTTTCAAATTATTATATACCGTCGCCACGCTCATGTTCGGAAAACGGGGTTCCAAGGAGCGGTAGATTTCATCCGCAGTAGGATGGCTCAGCGATTCCATAAGATAAGTGAGTATGGCGTGACGCTGCGGCGTAATGCGGACACCGTTATTTTTCAGCTGCTCCAAAGCATGCTGTACGCGCGTTGTCAATAGGTCCACCGCCTTTAAATAAACTCATTCCAGATCAAGCAACTTTCCAAGAATCTGTAATTTTATTGTACGTTTAGGATAAAACTTTTGTCAACGCAGTATAAACCAGGCCTTCCCGAACAAAAGAACTATTTTGCAAAATCTTCAGTTCCGGTTCACGATCAAATTGCTGTTCCCATCGACTTTCACCCGGTATTTGCCGGTGCCGACGGCTCCTTTAATTTCCTTATCCTCTACGGTAAACGGCATTTCGGTAAAAATATCCCCATATCCGCTGGAACCTTCCAAAGTGTAGTCGCCAACCTCCGGAAGATCAAAGCGGATTTCCCCGACCGCGCTGTACACATCCCAGTCTCCCCCCACCGACGAGGAAGAAATATGCACTTTGCCGTTCAAGGATTCGGCCTGAAGCTCGGACGGCACGCCGTCCACGCGAATATTCCCGTTTTTCGTGTTCGTTTTAATCGCGTCCTGCGCCTCCGTCAGCGTAATATCGCCAACGAGGGTGGACAAGGAAGCTTTTCCGGTAATTCCTCTGCCCTTGACATTCCCTCCTTGGGTGTCAACCTGGGCGTCGCCGAAAATCCGGTACAGTTCAATATCGCCGTTCAGCGTTTTCGCCGAGACATCGCCGATGACGTCCCACAGGCGCAAATCCCCGTTTCCGGTCTGCAGCTTGACCTGCTTCATGGCCTGAACCCCCGTCAGCGTAATGCCGCCGCTGGAGGTGGAAATATCCAAATCCAAAAAGCGGTTTTCCGGCAGCACGACGGTCAGATCCACGCGCGGGTGGCGCCGGCCGCTCTCCCCGTACGCCTTGTCCTGCACGGAGAGACCCAGCGTGCTCCCTTCATTCGCGGCAACGGACGTCCCGGCGGCGATTTTCCGGGCATCCTCCGTTCCCAGTTGATCCACCCAAACCGTATATTTGACAATGACATTTTCAATGCTCGCCTTTTTCACTTCGATATCCCCGTTGATTCCGTCGATCGCGATTTTGCCGGTATCCAGGTCGATCGGGATTTCAAGCTCCGGCTTCTCGACCCGGTAGCCCTCCTGAGCGCTGTACTCCGTCCCGGCCGCCGTCAAATCGAGGCTTACCCGGTTCCAGAGGTGCATGTAGTGATCCTGCTGGGTCACGGCAAACACGGAAAAAGAAATAAACATGGAGAGCAACAGCCCTTGGGCATCCACCCGCAGCAGGCGCTTCGGACGGAGCTTTTTTCGAAAGTTCCAGACCAGGGCCAAAATATGCTCCAGCCCCCAAAACACGAACAGGAGCGGCCACCACTTGCGAAGGAGCAGCATATCGTCCAGGCCGGTAAACTTGTCGAGCAGCAAAAGAACGGCAACCGACAGGAGCAGCGCAGCAGCCGTCAAACGCCCCGAACGCCAATAACGGCGCCGCCCTTCGCGGACCATCATAATCAGCGCCGTCATGATCAAAGCGGCCGACACGATATACTCCGCGCCGTATTGAATCAAATCCTGCAGCCAAACCGGCTTTTGCCGAAGCAAAAACATCAGGGCGCCTCCGCCAACCAGCAGGATGCTTGCGCGAATCCCCTGGCCCACCCCCGAGCCCGGGTTCCGGCCCGCTTCCGGCGGCCGCCCCCCGTGCGCTTCCGGCTCTCTTCTCATACGGGCGTTCAGCGCGTCGGTGGATTGAAGCACGTCATAAATGCTGTAGAAATATGCGGCCGGAATCAGCAATCCCAGCAGCACGAGCAGCGGTACGTTAATCGCCATCCGCACGGAAGAAAAGTAAATCAGTGCGGACGCGTCGATAAGCACAAAATAAATAAAAGCGATGGCCCGGAAAAACAGGCGCAAATACAAATGGCCCAAACCCGGAAACAGAGCGGACAGCAAACAGGCGATCGCTTTGCGTTTACGCCGCCGCGGCTTGTAGCCTTTCGTCCGCTCAGGCCCGGCCGGCGGCTGCATCGGCATCATATCCGGCGTCATCTCTCCCTCCCCCTTTCTATGAGCCTGTCATATCCGTACGGGAGTACCTTTATCTTTTAATAATAACCGATATCGCCTCTGCCTGTAACATGGGATGAAATGGGCCCGCCCGAAAAGAGCCCGCGAAAAGGCGGAGAAAAAGAAAAAGCGCCGGGTGCCAGAAGCCGCTTTAGCTCCTGTCACCCGCGCTTTGACGAGGTTCCGGCAATCCCCATGCCACAGGATATTTAATTAGCCGTAACCCTTTTATCTTTCCAGACGGAATAGCGTCAGTTCCACGCCGGCGGCGGAGCGGACCGTTTCGCCCGGCACAAAGCCGCAGCGGCGGTATAGAGCGACCGCCGGGGCGTTTTGCGAGCTGGCCGCCACCGTAAACCGCTTCGCTTCCGGATGGTTGTCAAGGACGTACCGCACCAGGGAGAAGCCGATGCCCTGCCGCAAGCGTTCGGGGTGCACCATCAGGCGGGTGATATCCAATGTGCCGGGAGCTTCGCTCCGAACGGCGGCAGCCCCCAGCAGCTCCCCGTCTTCCGACAGCACGCCGTAATAAGCATCCCCGCTGCTCCGGATCGAATCGAACGTATCCGGCAGGGGCGGAGCCTCCGCAAGCCCTACGGCTCTGGTCTCCAGCCTGTAGGCTTGATGCTGCAGGCTCCAGATTTGCTCCACGATATCGGCATCCTCCAGCGGCAATCTCGCGATCATCGAATTCCCCCCCAGCCGTGCGGTACCGGATTGCAGCTTGCTTCGCTCGCCGCCGGCCGCCCGCAATCCGGCTTGCTTATCCTTTCAGCGCTTCCACCAGCAGCTTGTTGACAAGCCCCGGGTTCGCTTTCCCTTTGCTTTGCTTCATCACCTGGCCGACCAGGAAGCCGATCGCCTTCTCCTTGCCCGCCCTGTAGTCTTCGACGGAAGCCGGATTGGCCGCGATCACCTCGTCCACGATCGCCTTGATCGCGCCTTCGTCGCTGATTTGCACAAGGCCCTGCTCCTCGACGATCTGCTGCGGCAGCTTGCCGCTTTGCAGCATTTCCTTGAATACGGTTTTGGCGATCTTCGAGCTGATCGTGCCTTTTTCCAGCAGCCCGATCATTTCGCCAAGCCCTTGCCCTGTCAATTTCACATCAGCCAGCTCCAGGCCGTTGGTGTTCAAATAGCCGAGCAAATCGCCCATGATCCAGTTGGATACCGCTTTGGCGTCCTTCGTATATTCCAGGCTGTTCTCGAACAGATCGGCCAGCGCCTTGGAAGACGTGATGACGCCGGCGTCATATTCCGGCAGCCCGTATTCCGCAGTGTACCGCGCCTTCCGCGCATCGGGCAGCTCGGGAATCGAGGCGCGGATCCGGTCCTTCCAGGCTTGGTCGATATGCAAAGTCACGAGATCCGGGTCCGGGAAGTAACGATAGTCATGCGCTTCCTCTTTGCCGCGCATCGAAAATGTCTTGCCTTGGGACTCGTCCCAACGGCGCGTTTCCTGTACGACTTCTCCGCCCTCGTCCAAGATCTCGGCCTGGCGAAGCTGCTCGTATTCCAGCCCGCGGACCACGCCGCGGAACGAGTTCATGTTTTTGAGTTCGGCCCGGGTGCCGAACTCCTGCTGCCCGTGCGGACGCAAGCTGATGTTGGCGTCGCAGCGCATCGAGCCTTCTTCCATCTTCACGTCGGACACTTCGCAATACAGCATGATCGCCCGCAGCTTCTCCAGATAAGCTCTGGCTTCCTCCGGCGAGGAAATGTCCGGCTCGGACACGATTTCAATCAGCGGCGTACCGACGCGGTTAAAGTCGACCAGCGAGGCGAACCCGCCGTCAACGTGCGTCAGCTTGCCGGCATCCTCCTCCAGGTGCAAGCGGGTAATGCCGATCCGTTTCGTCCGCCCGTCCACTTCGATATCGATATATCCGTTCAAGCCGATCGGCTGATCGTATTGCGAAATTTGATAAGCTTTCGGCGAGTCGGGGTAGAAGTAATTTTTGCGGTCGAATTTGCTTACATCGCCGATTTCGCAGTTCAGCGCCATCGCCGCCTTCATCGCGTAGTCGACGGCCTGGCGGTTCAGCACGGGCAGAACGCCGGGATGCCCGAGACATACCGGGCAGGTATGCGTGTTCGGCGGTGCGCCGAATTCGGTGGAACAGCCGCAGAAAATTTTCGTTTTCGTATGCAGCTCCACGTGCACCTCCAGCCCGATCACCGTTTCATAATTGGATATTGACATGGCCTGTCCTCCTGCAAACTTTGAATGGATTCTATGGGGGTTCTTACAACGCCGGACGCTTCAGATGATGATCCGTATTCGCTTCGAACGCGTGGGCCACGCGCAGGATCGCGCTCTCGTCAAAAGGCTTGCCGATGATCTGAAGGCCAACCGGCATTCCCTCGGCAAAACCGCACGGCACGCTCAGCGCAGGAACGCCGGCCAAGCTGACCGGAATCGTCAAAATGTCGTTCAAATACATCGTCAGCGGATCGTCGACCTGCGAGCCCAACGGGAAGGCCGTCGTCGGCGCCGTTGGGCCGATAATGACGTCGTATTTCGCAAAGGTCTGGTCGAAGTCCTGTTTGATCAGCGTTCTGACCTTCTGGGCCTTCAAGTAGTAGGCATCGTAGTAACCCGAACTGAGCGCGTAAGTCCCCAGCATGATACGGCGCTTCACTTCCGGACCAAAGCCCTGGCTGCGCGAGTCGTAATAGAGATCGAGCAGGCTTCCGGCATGGTCCGCGCGCACGCCGTAACGGACGCCGTCAAACCGCGACAGGTTGGACGACGCCTCGGAGGACGCGAGCAGGTAGTAAGCCGCCACGGCGTATTCGGTATGCGGCAGCGAAACTTCTTCCCACACGGCGCCAAGGCTTTCCAGCACGCGCAGAGCTTCCAGCACCGCGGCTTTAACCTGCGGGTCGACGCCCTCCAGGTATTCCTTCGGCACGGCGATTTTCAGCCCGGAAATTTCCCCGGTCAGCGCCGACAGGTAATCCGGAACTACGACATCCGCCGAAGTGGAGTCCTTGGGGTCGTGTCCGGCGATCGCCTGCAGCACGTAAGCGGCATCCTCGACATTTTTCGTAATCGGACCGATTTGATCCAGCGAGGAAGCAAAAGCCACCAGCCCGTATCTCGATACGCGGCCGTAAGTCGGCTTCAGGCCGACGACACCGCAGTACGAAGCCGGTTGGCGGATCGAACCGCCAGTATCGGAACCCAGCGCAAAAAACGCTTCCCCGGCCGCCACCGCCGCCGCCGATCCGCCGCTTGAACCGCCGGGAACGCGGCTTAAATCCCACGGATTGCGCACGGGATGGAAGCTGGAGTTCTCGTTCGATCCGCCCATGGCGAATTCGTCCATGTTCAGTTTCCCGATCGTCACCGCTTCCGCTTGCTTCAGCTTCGCGACCACCGTTGCATCGTAGATCGGATTGTAATTCTTCAAAAACTGGCTGCCGCATGTTGTCAGCAGCCCTTCCGTCACCATGTTGTCCTTGATGCCGATCGGCAAACCGAACAGCAGTCCCCGTTGCTCCCCGGAAGCCAGCTTATCGTCAAGCCGCGAGGCCTCGGCCCGGGCTCCTTCTTCGTTCAGCGTCAAAAACGCCCCGATCTTCTCGTCGCGTTCCCGAATTTTGGCGAAGGCTTCGCCGACCAAATCGGATACGGACAGCTCCTTGTTGTGCAGTTGATTATGTATCTCCTGCAAACGCAAATCAAACAGCGCCAAGCTTATTTCCTCCTTCAATTTTCACGTTTCAGCTAAATGTCGCCCAAATGAATGCCGGTCCGAATGCAGGACCTATTCCTATTCCAGCACGGCCGGAACTTTAAACTGCCCGTCCTCTTCGTCCGGCGCGTTAAGGAATACTTTCTCCGGCGGCAGGCTCTCTTTGACCACGTCCTCCCGCATGACGTTGCTGAGATGCAGCACATGCGTCGTCGGCTCGATTTGCTCGGTGTCCAGCTCATTTAACTTCTCGGCATATTGTAAAATAGCGTTCAATTGTTCCGTGAACATTTCCCGCTCCTCGTCGGTCAAATGCAAGCGGGCCAGCTTGGCCACATGTTCAACGTCCTTCATCTGGATACTCACTTTGTTGCCCTCCTTTATTCAAGCCAGGAAAACCTGATTGCTCCATTCTACCATGTCCATACAATTGATTTAAATTATATTGTAGAATCCCCCTCAATTCAATCGTTACCTATTCGCGGGCCATCTCGCTTCAACCCCAAAAATAGCATTATTTAAAAATCCATTCAATTTTACATTCGTCTGCTATGATATTTGAGTACTGGATGATCATGGCAATCGAGTCGGTGACAACGCGGGCTACATGGTCCCGCTTATCGCTTCGTATTATAAATAAGCAAACACCTCCGCTCCCCATTTTGCTTCAAAAGGGACGGAGGTGTTTTTTTGAATTGGACTTCGTTGGACAGAAAAAGAGCCGGCAAACGCCGGCTCTTTATATCCATGCCCGCAAATTCACCTGCTTGATGAATTCCGCCTGGGACATTACTTCCTTTGTTGATTCGTTTTGCTCGCCCGCATCGTTGCTTTCGCCGTTCATGATTTGCCGGAAAAGCTTCTCGTTGTGCGTAGCCAAAGCGTAATCGATCAGTGCTTCCTGTGTTCTGCGCTCTACTTCCTGCTCAATCAGCCGTTCTTCGGATTCTATATCGCTCTGCGGAACGAAGTAATTCCGCCCCGTCTTAGGAGATCTGATGACATAGTCAAAAGCGTTATCCGGATTGCGGTCATAAGCAATTACGTAGCCATATTCCCCAACAGGAAGATTCTGCTCAAAGGCATCGCCGACGATCACAATTTTCTCTCCCAAATGAAGCATCGTCTACCTCCCTGATTCATTCAATAATAAGTTATTTTATTATCCTACTAAAAAAATGAAAGATAGGCAACCTCCGGCCCGTTACTCTACTTTCATCCGTTTAATATCTTCATTCATGGACGACAGCAAGGTTTCCAGATTCGCCCCCGACTTAAATTTCACCGGCAGTTCCAACTCGATTTCTTCATCCCTGCGCTCCGCTTCAAAGCCGGGTACGGAAATATGCAGCTGCTCCAGCCGATCTGGTCCTGAAAGCCGTATTTCGAAATGATGATCATCAGCGCCGCTCCGGCCGCGGGCGACATAGTGCGTCCTAACGCCCGCCTCTTTCATGCGGTTCTTGCGTTCGAACCCGGTCAGGGCGCCCGCATATCCCCGCGATCAGGACGCGCAATGCCAGCTCGATATCCACGTTAGAGGTCCTCCGGTTTGCAATCTGTTATCCTTATTTTAGCAAAATCGAACCGGCAAAGGAAAGCGGCGAACATAACGATTGGAAATAAAAGCAAAAAAGAACGCAAACCGGGACAATTCCACAGCTTGCGTGCTTCGCAAAAGTTACAATGTTTTAATTAAGTACATCCTACCAAAGCTATGTACTTTTGTCCACTATTTTTGCACTTTTTCATGAAATTTGTTGTAATTTCGCCGTTGACGGGGGAAGCCCGCGAAATGCAAAAGTGCAGGCGGTTTTTGTCGAACCTCCTCTAAACCAGCGCTTCAAATGTCAAAGTGCAGTTCGTGTCCGGGCAAAAGTTACTTTTTTGTCGTACTATCCGAAATGAGATGCACTTCTGCGCTTCAACCGCCTAAAATGAGGATTTGCCGAAAAATAGAATGCACTTTTACAGTTGATCCCGCCGGGTCGTCCTTCTTAAACCATTCTATTTCCGTTAAATAGGGGTAACGCGGCATCATCTGCTCGGCGACGATCAGGTTGCGGCGCGAACCCCGGTACAGCGAAGGTTTGGCTTCCTTGAAAATACGTCGATAGACGTTTTTCTCACACAATTTTCAGGAAACGTAAGGATTGTTGGCCCGTTCGAAACCGATCGCCGTTTTGGGGCCATGCCCCGGGTAAACCTTAACTTCATCCGGCATCCGGAACAGCTTGCCGCGGATCGAATTGTACAAATCCGCTTCCCGGCCGCCCGGCAAATCGGTCCGCCCGACGCTTAAACGAAACAGCACGTCTCCGGAAAACAGCTCGTCCCCGCACAAAAAACTAACGCTGCCCGGCGAATGTCCCGGCGTATGATAGACGGTAAATTCGCGCCCGATCAGCCGGAGCTTCTGCCCCTCGGCCAGATCGTATTCGGCCGGATCGGTCGAAATCGGCGGCGACACCTCCGGCCACATGAGCGAGCCGTTCAGCTTCGGCGTGGTCAGCCATTCGCTCTCGAGCGGGTGGACGTATACCGGGCATTTTTTCAGCTTGCGGATTTCGTCGACCCCGCCGATATGGTCAAAATGCGCGTGCGTCAGCAGAATCGCTTCGATCTCCAGCCCTTCGACGGCGCGCAGCAGCGGGCCCGGGTTCATGCCCGGGTCGATCACGATCGCCCGCTTCTCATCGTCGCCCCGGACCAGGTAAGCGTTCGTTTGCAGCGGCCCCAACGTAAATGTTTCTATTTTCAGCATACCTTCCGCCTTCTTCCTTTGTTCTCGGTTAGTTCTCGGTTCCTTTGCGCCTCTAACGCGCCCGCAGCGTTATTTCGCCGCTTTTTTCCTGTTGCTGTACATTTTAACGACGACATACACGATCAGCAAGGCCAAAGCGCCAAGCAGAATCGGCATGATGTAAGGGCCCGCCTTCTCATCGACATGCTGCCATTGTTCGCCGAGCAGCATCCCCAAATACACGAACAGGATCGACCAGGGAATCACCGCCAGCGTGGTCAGCAGCAAAAACTTGCCGACAGGCATTTTGGCCATCCCGGCCGGAATCGAAATCGCATGCCGCGCCACCGGGATAAACCGGGCGGTAAAAATGACGCCTGACCCGTATTTCAAAAACCAGGCTTCGGACACGTCGATATGTTTTTTCTTAATCAAAATATACTTCCCGTACTTTTCCAAAATCGGTCTGCCGCCGTAACGCCCGATCCAGTAAATGAACAACTGGGCGATAACGCCGCCGACAACGCCGAAAAACACCGCCCCCACGAAATTAATGCTGCCCATATGCACCAAATATCCGCCGTAAGCCAGCACGATTTCGCTGGGAATGATCTCGATCATCAAACCGAGCATAATGCCGAAGTACCCCAATTGCTGAACCCAATCCAATAATGTGCTGATTAGATTTGATATCCACTCCACCGTTTCGTCCTCTTTCCTCGTCGCTTCTTGTTTTCTTGTCCGCCCTGCAAAAATGTCCCTATGATCAAAGTCTATTCTATCATAGCGGGGGACATGCATTCTACTTCGGCTTAGGAGCAAAGCGAACTCAGGCGGGAGCGGGTGCATATGTTGGTGAAAAAGGAGGTCTCGCAATATGGCAGGCAACTTCTCCGCAAAACATCAGGAGTCCCTCCCCAGTCCGCGCAAAATCCGCCGGAGCTGCAACAATGAGCTGTACCGCGCCATAAAAAGGCTTGGCGTATATATTCCCGAAAACCTGATTCGGGAGGGCGAAACGCTGTATTACAAAAAGGTGATCGGCAACCTGCTTTGGATCCACGAAAACCACAGCAACCGGAAAGTGCTCGCCGACTGGTGGGATCGGGAGGTCAGCGGGGAATTGGCGGAACTGTGGCGGATCGACCGGGAAAAGCTGGCCGCGGCGTTCCGGGCGGCTTTTGGAGGTTAAGCGAACGCGCAGCGCGGCGGGCAAACTTACGGTAAGCGACGCCGCCGGGCAACCGTTCAGCTTGGGCTAATTCAGCCGCGCCTGGGAGGAAGCGGCGGAATCGGCCATGTGCCGCAGCGCTTCACCCAGAATGACGGCTTCGGCGGTCAGGCGAAATCGCCGGTCGTTTCGCCGCACGGACGTTCTGACCGAGTCGGCCAGTTCGGCGTAGCGGGCGTAGGTCCGCGCTCCCGCCGCGGCGGCCGCCTTGGCTTGCTCCGGCCGCCCCTGCTCCGACAGGCGCCGGGCCAGCATCTCCAATCCGCGCAAAGCGGCGGTTTGGAGATGCGGATCGAACCGTTCCAGTTCAAGCGCCCGGTTCATGGCGGGGACGGCGCCAAGGTCTCCCTGGCGGGCCAAAGCGCCGCCCAGCGCCAGCCATAAAGCGGGATCGGCCGCATCGTAAGCGAGCCCGGCGCGCAGAATGGCCGCCGCCTCGGGCGGAGCGGACAAGCCGGCCAGCGCCAGCCGCGCCGGTGTCCGGTACGGCCAACAGGCTAGCGACCGTTTGAGCAGCGCGGCCTGACGGTTCCGGGCAGCATCCGCATCATCCGCAGCATCCGCAGAAGAAACGGCAATGGAGACGGATGTGCCGGAAAGGCCGGAATTTCCTTGCGTTTTTGCCGCAGCTTGTGATTGTGTCGACGCAGAGGGTGAGTTCCGGCCCGCCGCTTCCTCCAAGGACAAAGCTGAGCGGTACAGCCGAAGGCTCTCCGCCTGCAGAAAGCCGGCCGTACTTGCCGCAAGCAGCAGTACGCAGAGCACAAAGCCGGAAACGGCGCGCATGAGCCGCGGCAATTTCTCCGCTGTGCGCGCGTTCGGCGTCATATCCGGCTCGCGCTTTTTATTGTGCGCCTTGGCGTGCCCTCCCCAAGTCCGGCTCTGCCCCAAAACGTCAGTCTGCGAATTGGCCCCGCGCTCCTTCCCGGGCTCCGTTTGGGCTGCGCCTCCCGCTTCCGCCATGCCGATCATCCCGATGATGAGCAGCCAAACGATGCCGTAGCTCATATCAAAATCGACGGCGCTATGCAGCAGCAGCGCCGCAAAGGGCGGAAGCAAAGGGCTTCTCGCCCGGAACAGGCGGACTGCGGCCGCGCCAAGCCAAAGCACCATAACGGCGAGGCCCAGCAAGCCAAGATCGAGGGCGATGTCCAGGTAGCCGCTGTGCGCTTCATTGCCGACGTAAGGATGGCTTTGCACGCTGCGAAACGCCTGGCGCCAGGCATCGCCGCCCTGTCCGAGCCACGGCGACTGCCGCAGCAGCAACGCGGCGTCGCCGTACATCGCGGCGCGGGCGAACCACGTTTCCGGGCGGAACAGCCGCCCCGGGAAACCGGCGGCCGCCAGCGCCGCTAGCGGCGCCGCGAGCAGCAGCGCGGCTCCGCCGCAGGCGGCGGCGCGGCGCAGGGCTCCGCCGAGGGGCCGGGCGGCGGCGCGGCGCGGGCACGGCGCAGGCCGCGGCGGCGGCGCCTGCGGGGCGCGAGCGCCGGGGCGGCCGCGCGCGGCGCAAAGCAGCGCGCGCCCGAGCGGCGCGGGCCGCCGCCGCGGGCTGAAGCGGCCGGCAGGGCTGCCGCTT
This sequence comes from Paenibacillus sp. FSL R5-0527, assembly GCF_038008055.1. Taxonomy (NCBI): domain Bacteria; kingdom Bacillati; phylum Bacillota; class Bacilli; order Caryophanales; family Paenibacillaceae; genus Paenibacillus; species Paenibacillus sp. FSL R5-0527. The sequence goes on from NZ_JBBOYI010000001.1 coordinate 6,841,996, forward strand.
CGCGTGGCGCCGCTGCTGCGCTGGCCGCGCGGGCGCCGCCAGAGGCGCGCGCCCGGGCCGGCCGCGCCCGAGCCGCGTGCAGCAGCGTCCGGGCCGCCGGGCCCGCTGCGGCGCGGCTCTGCGGCGGCGCGGCGCCCTGCGGCGCCCATGCTGGCGGCGCTGCGCCCTGCGACGCCTACATTGGCGGCGCCCATACCGGCAGCGCTGCGCCCTGCGACGCCTGCATCGGCGGCGCCCACGCGGGCGGAGCTGCTGCTGCGCGCCTCGCGCCAGCGGGCGGCCCGCCCCGCCAGCAGCAGCGCCGCCGCCAGCACCGCGGCCAGCGCCAGCAGCCCCGGCAGCGGCGCCGGGGCCAGCTGCGCGGCGGCGAGCTGGCGGGCGAGCGCGGCTCCGGCGGCGGCGATAACGCCGCTGTGGAGCACGTAGCGCCGCCGTGCGGGCCCGCTCAGCAAGGCACAACCCGCCGCCCAGCCGATAAGCAGGGCTGCGAAAGCCCCGCGCGACTCGCTGAGCAGCAAGCAGAGCGCGTAAAGCAGCGCCCATGCGGCCGCCCGGTATCCGCGCCAACGGCGCTCCCGGCTGAAATCCACCGCGCTCCAGCCGGCCAGCCTGACCAGGCGCTCCAGCAAAAACGCGGCCATGACCGCGCCGTAGGCGTTCGGATATTGCAGCAAGCCGCCAAGTCTCGCCCCCGCCGCGGCGATCTCCCGGTCGGCGATCCGCAAAACAGCCCCCGGCAGCGGCAGCAAGCCGTATACGGCCGCAAGCCCCGTTACGGCCAGCAGCCCCCCGACCGCCAGCCAGCCTGTTTCCAACAAGCGCCTGCCGCCCTTCTCTCCCGCCGCCAAGTAAACAGCAACGCCAACAACGCCGTAAAAAGCCCAGCCCAAAACGGCCTCAAATGTTGCTTGAACCGACAAGGCTTTGGCGGCAAGCAAGGTTAATCCGTACAGCGCAGCCAGAACAAACGGACCCGCAAGCAGCCAGCCGTCCAAAGGGCTGTCGCGAAGCAAGCGCCGCCGCTCTGATTTTCTCCATCTTAAAACCCAACCCCCGGCCATCGCGGCCGAAACCGCCAGCCATCCCGAAACGAGCAGCAGGGCGGGTTCCGTATCCATAAAAAACAACCCGTTCAGCCCGCAAAGCGCCAGGCCCGTCCCGCAAACCGCGGCTGCCGGCACAGATGACCCGAATCCGCTCATTCCTACCCCTCCCCTTCTAACATTTTCCAACAGTTTCCGCACGGCATCCTTCGTCCCACCTACAGTCATTGTCCATTTCGTCCATGCGTATTCTTAATTTCATTGATCTGGCAATGTTAGATACTTGTTGCATAATGAAGCTGCTAAATGCGGGTTTCATGGTTGGATTGAGTAATGCGCTTCTGCTCATGATGCGGAATGGAATTGGAATGAAAGCAACACGGTTTGCCATATTGTGGGGGGAGTAATGCGATTTTGCCCGCAAATTGAGAGGGAGCCTAGGGATTAGCGATGTTTACGAGCGAATACGAGCACAAGCGAATATGAGCCCGAGCGAATATGAACGAATAGTCAATGAAATGCAAAAGGGCAGGCCATTTAGTGAAAAAAGCTCCGGCAATAGAGGTTCAGATGCAAAAGTGCAGTTCATGTCCGCTATACAACCATTTTTTGCCACTTCCATTTAAAACAACTGCATATTTGCATTTCAATGCCCTTGAACGGGCCAGATACGGAAAATAAGAGGCACTTTTGCAGTTGGCAGCTAAAGCTAGGAGCCGCGCCGCGCCGAGACCGCTAAAATCTCCGCAACCCGCAAGGTGATGATTTAAAAGAAAAAAAGGAGCCATGAAGCAGCTCCCCTAATTAGCCCTACCTAAAAATTTATCCATACTGTCAACAACTTACCCGGCCAGAATTAGCGCTCCCCTTGAACCTCCACCCCCGGCAGCAGATCCCGGCACGCCCGCTCCAGATAAGGAGCGGCGCGCAAAAAATCGCGGAAAGCGGCATACTCTTGCCACAGCTTGTCCGTATTCCCGCCCGGCGATTTGACGGCCCGGATCAGGATGTTTTTCGGCGTATGCTCCATGTCGATAAACTCCAGCAGCTGCGTCTTGTAGCCCATGACGTCGAGCAGCTTGGCGCGGATCGCGTCCGTGGCAAGCGCCGAAAAACGTTCCTTCAGGATGCCGTGTCCAAGCAGTGGTTCCAATACGGGGCTGTCCACTTGGTTATACAGCTCGTGCTGGCAGCAAGGGACCGACAAAATGACCGCAGCGTTCCAGCGGACCGCTTTCTCCAGCGCCGCGTCGGTAGCCGTATCGCACGCATGCAGCGTGACGACCATATCCACTTCGCTTAATTCATCGTAATCGGCAATATCGCCGACGAGGAACCGCAAATCGTCATAGTTCAGCTTGCGGGCGAGCGCCCCGCAATGCTCAATGACGTCCGCCTTCAGGTCGAGCCCGACGATTTTCAGTTTCCGCTGCTGCTGCACCGCCAAATAATGATACAACGCAAACGTCAGGTACGATTTACCGCAGCCGAAATCGATGATCGTCAGCGGGCGGCCTTGCGGCAGATGGGGGAGCACGTCCTGCACCATTTCGAGGAAACGGTTGATCTGCCTGAACTTGTCGTATTTTTTGGCCAGCACCTTGCCTTCGGCGTTCATGATGCCCAGCTCGACCAGAAACGGCACCGGCGTTCCCTCTTCAAGCACGTATTGTTTGCGGCGGTTATGCGTCAGCGTACCCAAAGGCTTGCGGGAAGGGGCCTTTTTCAGAATGGTCACTTTGAATTTCTTGCTGATGAGCACCTGATAGTCGGCCTCCGCCGTACAAAGCAATCCTTGCCGGAACGTTTCCTCAAACAATTTCATCAGCTCGTCCGCAAACGATTCGGCCGGAATATTCCGGTGGATCACTTTATTCGGATAGTGATAAGCAAACTGATAATGCAGACGCCCCTTCAAATCCACGGGCTTGATCTGCACTTTGCTGTATTCGGTTTCGCCCGGTTTGCGGCGCCCGCTGATCGTCGCCGTAATCAGGCTGCCCTGCCCGGCCAGTTGGCCCGCGAGATTCTGCAGTGATTCCATATTTGATGCCAGCTGCCTTTCTAACGTAGTTATTCTTATTTATTTCCGGAATAGCGGCCGTCCGCTTCAAACGCGGGCCCCGCTAAAAACGGCTTTCCAATTCCGCAAGCCCTTCCCGGACCTCGTCCGGCGGCAGCCCGCCCGCTTCCAGGCGTTCCGGCGGAAGCTGCAAAAGCCGTTGATAGAAGGCGAGTCCTTCATCTTTGGAGATTTCGCCATCCTCCAGGAGCCGGAACAAGACGTTTTCGGCCTGGTCGAAACGGCCCTCCTGTTCTTCGTAACGGAAGACCAGAACGCCTGTTTCGGCGGGGAGACGGTACTCTTTTAACAGCGGCCTTAGCTCGGCGATTTTGTTCTCCCAGTCCCATAATGAACGATCCGCGCCGCTAAGCGCCGACGTCAAATACAGATGCAGCGATTTCATCCAGCGCGAAATCCCTTCGTCCCGCTCCCCGGAGGAGATGAGCAAATCGCCTTCTTCCTCAAGCAGCCGGGCAAGACTCTGCAGCTTATCGGCTTCAATCTCTCCGCCGGTGCGGAACATTTGCACGATATCCTTGGCCGCCAAGGTTCCTAGCAGCTGTGAATTCAGGCGAAACTGCCTTTTGTACAGTTCGTCCAGCTCGGTCCGGGCCTCCACCGTCTTTTTCTCCTGTTTAAGCGCAAATACTTTTCCCAAAATCTCCGTCATATCCTCGATCATGCGAACCAGGTAATCTCTCCGCAGCATGTCTCTCCATTCCTTTCCGGCGGCCTTAAGGCAGCGCAGCGCGGTCTTCCGCTTATTTCCCGCCGTAAACTTGCCGCCGGAAATCGGCGATGACCGTGTGAAGCTGCTCCGGCGCCTCATACATACTCATATGGCCGGCCCCCGGGATGACCGCTTTGGTTACGTGCGGGCCTTCCGCCGTAAATAACCACGCCGGCGGAACGACCGTATCGTTTTCTCCGGCCACCAGCAGCAGCGGGAGCGATGTATCGGCCATCACGTCCCGGCGGTCGGGGCGTTCCCGCATCGCCAGGGCGGCTCCGGCCGCGCCCTGCGGCGGCGTACGGTAGCCGATCTCCTTCGCCCGGTTCACGTCGGACGGAGACTTGGCCGCCGTTTCCGCGGCAAACAGGCCCGGAACGAGCCCGTCCGCAAACGCGGTCATCCCTTCGGCGCGGATGAGCGACACCGCCTGCAGCCGTTTCTCCTTGGCTTCCTCGCTGTCCGGGAATCCCGTGGAATGAATCAGCCCGAATCCATCGAGCCGCGAAGCGTAACGCTCCGCGAGAGACAGCGTTACGTACCCGCCCATGGAATGCCCGAGCAGCGTATATTTCGGAATGCCGAGCGCCTCCATGAGTCCGGCGACGTCATCGGCCATCTGATCGATGGAATAAGCGCCCAGCGGGGCATCCGTGAAGCCATGTCCCCTCAGGTCCGGGGCAATCACTTGATATTGTCCGGCAAGCAGCGGCTGAACCTTCTCCCAGTATGCGGAACTGCCGCAAAATCCGTGCAGCAGCACTACCGTTTCGCCTTGTCCCTGCCGCTCATAGGCGATCGTAAATCCGTTAACCGTTATCTTGTCCATGACGCTACCTTCTTTCTTCTTGGTTTTATTTTCCAAAAGGCACAGCCGCCGCGGCTGCGATTTCATCGGCCATTTGCATCACTTTGTACAGCGAGGTCATCTGCAGCGTCCAGTAAGGCTTGGGCCCTTTCACATTGACGACGGCGGCTACGCTGTAATGCCCGGCCGCAGGCAAGCTGCTTCCCACCGATTGCGCCGGCTGCAGCGGCTGTTCCGAAACGAGGTAATAACCTACCGATCCCGGAGCCCCCAGACAGGCGTCGATGGCCACGACGATATTTTCCGGCGGTATGGCGGCCATGCGTTCCTGCAGATTCCCCGCGTCGCAAGGCTCCCGGAGCGTGCCGACGACTTCCTTTATTCCCCGCTCCGCCAGCTTCGTGCCGACGAGCGGGCCCAACGCGTCACCCGTAGACCGGTCCGTGCCAATGCACAGAAATGTGATCGTTTTCCCTTGATGCCTGGTATAAATTTTTTGAAAAAAAGAGTCCAGTTCGCCGCCGCCTAGCTTGGTTGGCTCCAAACCGGCCTGCGGCCATCCCTTCCAAACCTCCACGTTCCCCTGCTCGCCCCCTCCCGGTATAGATGTACCCTGATTGTAACGCATTGCGCCGGATCACCGCAAAGGTTCATGAATTTTACCCCGGCATGATACAATAGCTCATAGAGGTCGTGTATCATACGAACTACGAAAGTTATGGAAGGATGAAGAAGATGGATTTGTCCATAAAAAGCCAGGCTAATGTTGAATTTATGATTGAGGCGATCAAAACGAAGCTGAAAATGGCCTCGGGAGCGGCCATGTCGGCTTCGGCGTTCAGCGTGGAGCAATACGACGACATCCGCGACGTCTACGATATCGTGATGAGCAAGGAGCGCCTCAGCATTTCCGAGGTCGAAGCGCTCGCCCAGGAGTTGGGCCGGCTCCGCAGCAAGGCCTAGCGGAACGTTCCTAACAATAGCGCGAACAAAAACGTGAACGTTGGTGACGGCAGGTCGGACCAGGTGGACGCCCCAAGGCTAAGGGACCCAAACGACCCTATTGCCCGAAAAAACACGGTTTTCACTTCCAGCAACGGACAGGGGAGCCCCTATTTGCGCAAAAAAACCGAAACGGACACATTCACGCCGAATAAGGCCCGTGGTGTCCGTTACATTTTGAAGTTTATTCGTTCGTCCGTTCTGCCGGCTCTCTCGCCGGGCAGCCGGGTGTCAAACCGGATTCCCCAACGAAAAGGCCGTCTCCGCATGACCAACCTCCCAGCCTTCATCATTTTTGATCGCAGACGGAAAGGCGCTCCGCAGCTTGCGGAGCGTTTCTTCGTTGCCGTAACCGAGCTGTTCCAAAATGGCCGTAACGATCAGGCCCCATTCCTCCTCCGAACCGTCCAATACCTTAAACGCAACGCCAAGCCGCTCTTTGCGCAAAGCGAAGGCATACACGCCTTTAAAGCCGCCTTTGGCGACGATATTCGGATCCGCCAGCAAAATTGAATCGATCCGCCCCGAACCGGCCACCAGCCGAGGATGCCGGTTCATAGCGGAGGCGATGAACGCGGCGGCCTTCGCCGTTTTTGGATCGTCAATCAATTCCGGGTCGGCCAGTTTAACGTAGGCGGCCGCCAACGCGGACAGCGGCAGCGCGAAAACGGGAAAACCGCAGCCGTCCGTGCCGAGCGAGATGTCGTCCTGCGCGCAGCCGGCGAGCTCCGCCAGCGTTGCCAGAATCTCTTTCTGCACCGGATGCTCCGGCCGATTGTAGCCGTCCAGGGGATAGCCTTTCAGCTTGCAGTAGGCCAACACGCCCAAATGCTTGCCCGCGCAGTTATGGTATAACCGTCTCCGATTCCCGCCTTGGCGCAGCACCCGTTCCCTGGCGTGTTCATCCAGCGGCAGGCTTGGCGCGCATACCAAGGCTTCTTCCTTAAGCCCGGTTTTGTCCAGCAGCCGCTCCAGCGTTCCGACATGCGCCGCTTCGGCCCGGTGGGACGCGGCCATGATCGCGACCTCCGCATCGCCGAGGCCAAACGCCTCTACGATGCCCGCCCGTATTCCCGGAATCGCCTGAATCGGTTTGGCCGCCGACCGGGTGAATATAAGCTGATGCGGATTCCCCGCCCGTTTCACCACCTCGCCCCGGCCATTCACGATGCATATATGCCCAAAGTGGGTGCATTCCAAAAGGCCCCCACGGTATTCGTTCACCAGTACTGTTTCCATACGGCTCGTTCTCCCCTTATAATCCGAATTCCATCACTACAGTATAGTATAGTGTTACCACAAAGGCTATAGATCCTTCTAAATATAAGTTGCCTGACGAATGTGCGGTTAAGGGCGTCCTTGTGACATGTATATAGTACATGTGATTTGTGAAATCGGCGCAAACTACTTGTCATGACCCCATACTCAGTCAGAGGAGGCAAATCGGCCATGAAACCTGAAGACAAGCAGGAGCAATACGTCAGCAAGCAAATTAAGGACGCCGCTTCCGGTGAATTTCCCGGCCATAAGGATATTTCCGAGGCCGAAAACGGCTCGATGGTCAACGATATGGAGGATTTGATCCAGCTCGGCGAGGACATGAAGCAGCTGGAAAAAGGCCGTGAAGATGCGAATGACGGGTTTAAGCCCGATCCCCTGCAGTAGTGGAATAAAGCCGAAAACGCCGCCTTCCTTCCGGAAGGCAGCGCGGATTCTCGTAGGTTAGTATGTCAGGTTGTTAATGCGCGTTCATTTGGTCCATAATTTGTTTGAGCTTCTCCGTCGCCCGTTTCTGGATGCGGGAAACGCTCATCTGGGACATGCCCAGCTTGCGGGCGATCGTTCTTTGCGACTGCCCCTCCTGAAAAGCAAGCAGCAGCACCTGCTGTTCCTGCATTTTCAAAAACGAAAGCGCCTGCTGCAAATCCATCCTTTTCTCCAATGCTTCATAGTCATTCGTTTCCGAGCTAAGCAGTTCTCCCAGCGTTGCTGCGCTTTCCTCCTGGGAAAGCGGCGAATCCAGAGACACATAATGATAGCATTCGCGTCCGGCGAGCACTTCGACCGTTTCCTCCACCGACAGCTCCAAATATTCGGCGATATCTTTGACGTTGGGCGAACGTTCGAGCTTTACGGTCAATTCGTCGATGGCCTGCTGCACAAGCGCGCCTTTTTCCTTGATTCTGCGCGGCACCTGGATATACCAGGACTTGTCCCGCAAATAATTTTTCATGTGCCCAATCATGCTTTTCATCGCATAAGGCTCAAACGGAATGCCAAGGCTGGTGTCATACTGCTGAAGCAGCCGGATCAGGGCCATCTCTCCCACCTGATACAGGTCTTCATACAAATCGGGCCGGTTCCGGGCAATTTTGCTGGCGGCCGTTTTGACCATGGGATCGTATTTCCGGATCAATTCCGTCGCGACTTCATTGTCCTTCGTTTCTTGATAAACTCTGATCAGACAAACCGCTGCTTGCCACGACTCATGGGGAGTCTGCTTTTCGGTCATACTTTCTCCTCGCTCTTTTGGAGCCGGCGCAGCATCGTCACCTTCGTTCCGTGTCCGACTTCGTTTTCCACAACGACATCATCCATCAGCGCCTGCATCAAATAGAAGCCCAATCCGCCAACCGTCACTTCGCTCAGCTTTTTATCGTGTAAACTGGCGCGCTTTTCCGGCTTGTCCCACGGTTCAAAGCTCTCCCCTTCATCTCTGACCGTAATCGACAAAGCATCGGCCAAAACTTCGAACGTGACTTCCATCATACCCTCCCCCTGCTTGTAGGCGTAAAGCACGGAATTGTTGCAGGCTTCGGATACGGCTACTTTCATGTCTTCAATTTCTTCGTACGAAAAACCCATTTTCGAGGCTACACCATACAAATTTAACCTGACAATATCCACGTACTCCGCGGTTGCCGGCAAATTGATGACGATTCTTTCTATTTCCTCTATCATGATACTCGATCCTTTCCTTAATGGGAATTCTCCTATTCCGCAAAAAATTTGGCAATCCCGGTCAATTCAAACAGCTTGTGAATATGATCGGGGATTTCTCTGACGAAAAATCGGCCGGGCATCCCTTGTCTTGCCTTCAAAATGGACAGCAGAATCCCAATCCCGGTACTGTCGATATATTTTAGCTCCTTCAAATTAATGATCAGGTCCTCATCTTCGTTTCCTACCAAAGGTTCGAGCACTTTACGCAGGTCGGGAGCCACGGACAAATCCAGCTCTCCGCGCAAAACCACGGTGCGCACCCCGTTTTCAAATTGCGGCGTTGCGGAAAACTTTTCACTTTTTCTCGTATTCATCGCTACTCTCTCCTGAAATAAGTTTCTTACTACAAGATAACCCAGCATGTCCGAAGCTGAAACAAAAAGCCGCTCTCCTGTGTCATTTCAAATAGATCCAAACGAGGCATTTATCGTCTTCCCGCTCGCGCGGCAGACCTTCGTCAAAAAACATCCGGTTCATCTCCTCCCGGTTGAAGCGGTGGCCGCTGCCCTTCAGCGAATGTTCGAGCCATGCCTGGCGCTCCTCCAAAGTGCCCCTTTGCGCGTCGGTCAGACCGTCCGTATAAAGCGCGATATGCCCGCCCTCCTCGTAATAGAGCGTTTGAGGATACACCTCCATTTCGTCAAACAACCCGACCGGCGGACCGATCCGGTCCATCTTGACGAGCGCCCCGTCATGCTTATAGAACAGCGCCGGCGGATGCCCCGCGTTCACGTAGTCGATTTTTTTCCGCCGCGTGTCCACGACAAGATAAATCGCCGTAAAATAATATTGAATCAGCTTGCTTACGATATGTAATTGATTAAATTGCCGGTTTAATTCCTGAATGACTTTCTCCGGCTCGACAAAGTTATGAACGGTGTCTCTCATGACCGAGGAGATAAACATGCAGAACAACGACGAGGAAATGCCATGCCCCATCATGTCGAGCAAAATAACGCCGTACCTGCCTTCGCCAAGCGGATACCAGGCATACAAATCCCCAGCCAATTCATTGGAAGGTTTATAGATGGCATCGATTTCAACATGCTGATCGTGGATCGGGGTGCTGAGCACCGCATTCTGTACGAGCGCCGCCAGCTTCAGTTCCTCCTGGATCCGCTGGTCCCGGTTCCTGTGCCAGTCTTTTTCCAGCTTCAGCCGCAGCGCCGTACGGATTCGGGCCATCAGCTCCACTTTGTTAATGGGTTTGGTGACGAAATCATTCGCCCCCGCATCCAGCGCTTCCGCCAGCTTGTTCGAATCGCCGATGGCCGTTACCATGATGATCGGTATCTCTTTCAAATGCTCGGACCGCTGCAGCAGCCGGCAGGCCTCAAGCCCGTCCATATCGGGCATCATCATATCCAGCAAAATCAAATCGATATCGGACGGCCCGCACTCCTCGATCCGCTCCAGACTTCGCACTCCCAAACGTTCAAACATCTCCTTCGTGGAGGAAACGGACACGGTGTTGCGGTATTTCTCTTTTTTCAGAATTTCCCGAATGATAATGATGTTGGTCGGGTTGTCGTCGACGATTAAAATTCTCATATATATCTCCCTTAAAATAAAGCGAACTATAGTGCGCACTACTCGTTTACATTACCCTCATGGCTGCGGGGTGAAACCGAAAAAAACTTCCGGAAGCCGTTTCCGCTAGGTTAACTCCGGTATTTCCGCCATATCTCGGCGGCAAGATCCGCCCATTTGACCCAGCCTGCCTCGGAGCCGTCGTCCGTGCCCTTTTCGCTCATGGACGGATCGGCCTGGCCTAATGCCCGATCGTTTGCTGAATCGGTTGCCGGACTGGCCGCTGAAGCATCCGCCGCTCCCCGCTGCTCCGGTTCCGCCGCTTTGGCGCTGGAAGCCGCGGCCGCCGAAGCTTTGGCCGTTTTGGAACGGCTCCGAAGGAGGCCGGCCAGCGCCGCGGACACCTGTTTGGCCGTCAGCGCCGTCTCACCCCATGCTTCGCCGGCCAGGTGAACCGCTTCCAGGACCGGTTCCAGCAGCTTCAGCTGGCGCTGCGCATCGGCGGCGAGATCATTCGCCTGACGCACAAGGCGTTTGACGTCCGAGCTTAGATCGGCAACCGTGTTTTGCATAACGTTTAGCGTTTCTGCCGCCTGCCGCATCGAGCGTTCCGCCGCCCTCAAGACTCTCGCCAAAAAAACGGCAACCACCGCAAATACCGCCGCCATGCACGCCACACTGATTTCCCAAATCATATCCGTTTCCCTCGCTTTCGTTCCCACGATTGAAATCTCCCCCGGCGGGTCTGGGCAATCATGCCATAATTCAATCTATGTGCCGCCGGCGGTTCTCATGTGAAGGCAGGCTCGTATGGTGCCGAAAAACGAATCGGCCCTTTCCGAGAAAGGGCCGAGAAAACAATATATATGAATTCGGGAAGGCGGCCTAAACCCGGCTTATTTCAGGACGCTTCCGCCAAACATAAAGCGGTGCACCCACGCCCCGTCAAGCTGGTCTACCTTCACCCCGCCCGATTTGGTCGAATAGGTGTGAAGCAATTGTCCATTGCCGAGATACATCGCCACATGCGTTATCCGCTGACTCTGCTTGTCGATGCCCGCGTAGTCCGAAGCCTTCGAACCTTTATAGCTCATAAAGAAAACGAGATCGCCCCGCTTCAGGCTGCCGATGTCATAAACGGCTGTGCCGTTGTCCTTGATCCAGGTCCCTTGTTTGCGCGAATCGGACGGCAGGGTAATGCCAAGCGCCTCTTTATAGGCTTGTCTGACGAAATCGGAGCAGTCAAACGTCGTCGTCGTATTCCGGTTCGAACCGAACTCGTAAGGGGTGCCGAGATACTTCATCCCCGTTTGAATCACCTGCTCGATTTGCCGGCTCACAGTCCCCGAAGTCTCAGGTTTTGGCGCCGGAGCGGAAGAGCCGGAAGAAACCGTAATGTATTTCGGGTTGGCGCTGACATAACCGACCGTTCCGCCTTGCGTTTTCACCTTATAGAAGTACTTGGTGCTTCGGTCCAAAACGGTGACCTGGGAGCCTTTTTTCACCAGGCCGATCACCTTTCCGGAAAGAGAAGGTTTGGTGCGCAGATTGACCCCGCTGTTGATATGTCCTTTGGTGACCGATCCTGCGGTTGCCGCCGCGGATGCGGACGCTTGATCCGGTAACGCTGTATAGGAAGATAGTAAAATGGCGCTCAATAAAGCAATGGTGACGCTTCGTTTCATAGGTTTTGTGCCTCCTTGTGTAATTCTTGCTGTCCCTAGTTTTCGTTCAACTCTCCTTTCTTTTGGACTTGTCCCCATTATATCCCTTGTCGAAAGGTGTCTGAATCGGTCGATTCTCGCATTATAGGAAAGCGTATTCAAAGACATATTTCCCAAATGATCCTTCAAGAAAAGAGGAACATGTCCTATTTATTCCGCGTTCCAGCAACGGATGTGAAGCCGCCAACAATCTCGCAGATCGTTGGGGGCGTTGACTTGCGGAGGGTTTTATTGTGAAATTGAAGATACATTATGGTTAAATTTGGAGCAATTCCCAAAAGACCTATGCTTTAGGACGTTCGTTGGGAGTCCACGGAAGCGGGTTCATCCCTATCTGCTAAAAATACGGAATGCTTGAGAACCGCGATCTGCGAATACCAAGGAAGTGCATCCTCCCACGACATGCAAAAGGGCATGCGGTTTTTGCCGGAACTTTAGTAAGCTGATAAGAAGTTCTATCGGCGCGCAATCTCCAAAAAAAACAGCCGGTACAGGTTCTCGCATGGTGATTGCCATACAAAAACTGTCCCGGCTGTTCTTAAATTGACGGCCATTCCTTGATGAGGCGACCGCTTGTCCGCATGAACATGAATATCTACTTACGGCGGATCAAGCCGCTCAGGCCGTTCCCTTCGGCTCCACATGCACATGGACGTGCATCACGTTTTGGATCCGCCGCATCCGTTCCTCCACGCGGTCGCTGATTTCATGGCCTTCAATCACCGTCAGATGAGGTTCCACCTCAATGACGACGTCCACGAGCACATGGTTGCCGTGCACGCGGGCTTTTAAGTCTTTAATCCCTTCTACTCCGGGGATTCGCGAGATAGAACTGCGCAAATCGCGCAATTCTTTTTCGTCAAAACCGTCCGTCAAATTATGTGTGGAATCGCGAAAAATATCCCAGGCCGTTTTGCAGATCAATATACCGACGGCGATAGCCGCAACGGTGTCCAGCCAAGGCAGCCCGAATTGGGCTCCGAAAATGCCGACGGCCGCCCCTACGCTGACCAGAGCGTCGGACAAATTGTCCTTGGCCGCCGCCATCAGCGCCTGATTGTTGATCTGCCTGGCCAACCGGCGGTTGAACCAATAGACGCCGCCCATCGCTGCGGCGCAGACCAGGGCGATCAGCGCCGAGCGCACATCCGGCTCTGTTTGTTCGCCGGCCGCCAGGGCGCGGACCGCGTCGACGATCACCTGGATGCCGACCATGGCCATAATAAAAGAAGCGACCAGCGCGGCGATCGTTTCCGCCCGGAAATGGCCGTAAGCGTGATCGGAATCCGGCGGTTTTTGCGAAATTTTAAGCCCGATCAGTACGGCCACCGACGCCACGATGTCCGTCAAGTTATTAAACCCGTCGGCAAGCAGCGCGCTTGAGGCAAAATAAAAACCGCTGATCAGTTTAAAGGCGGACAGCACCAAATAAGCGGCAATGCTGACCCAAGCCCCGCGTTCCCCTTTTCGAATATCTTCATATATATCCACCAAGTCCCGCACCTCCAGACCTCTCCCGAACCAGTCAGGAATTAAAACGTTTAATCATCGTAACAAATAACCTCCGTGTGAGTCCAGAGAAACAGTGTTGGCCGAGGCAAAAGCGCTCCAGCCTCCATTATTCCCGTTGTACACGCTTTTAAAAACGTATAGAATAGGGACAGCCCCTTTCCTAATTTCGAGGAGATGATCACCATGACCGAAAATAATGAACCGCGCAAAATCGATTTGGCCGAAGCGATGCGGCAAAAGCTGGCCCAGAAAAAACAGCAGCAGCAAGCCGCTGGTAAGCCGGGAATGAAGGATGGCTTTCAAACCAAAACGCTGAAAAGCCAAAACAACAAAAAACCCAACAACCAGCGCCGCCGTACGGGCGGCTCGTAGGGCGGTCCGTACGGCTCAGCTCTTGCGGCGGCTCGCGTAGGGCGGTCCGTGCGGCAGCTCTTGCGGCGGCTCGTAGGGCGGCTGTATGGCAGCTCGTTGGGCGGCTGTACGGCGACTCGTGCGATAGCTCGTAGAACGGCCCTTCCGGCAGGTCGTAGAACGCCCGTAGGGTGGACCGTCCGGCGGGTTCGCAGGGTGGTTGGTAAGGCGGCGCTCAGGGCAATTCGCCCGGCAAAAAGTTGCCGCAGCACATAAAGGCACGGGAACCCCGTGCCTTTATGCATGCCGTTTCCTGGCGCGGGCTGCCATGCCAGGTTGCGGTTGCCCGCGGATGCCCGCCGGGCGCTGCGCTGGAATGCCGATGCTGCGATTCCGGCTATCCGGGTGCCAGCCTCCCAGCCCAGCGGGCGCAGGCTGCCATGCCAGGTTGCGGTTGCCCGCGGATGTCCGCCGGGCGCTGCGCTGGAATGCCGATGCTGCGATTCCGGCTATCCGGTGCCAGTCTCCCGGCCCAGCGGGTACGGGCTGCCGACCTTAGTTAGGCCGGGTTTGGCCCGCTAACCCGCACAAAATCTTGCCGCCCGCCTCAACCCCATCCGGATAGCGGACATTTTTGCCGCTATTTTTCAAATCCTTGGCCAACCCCCGGCAATAGAGGACATTTTGGTCCTTATTTCTCCTCTACCTCCAAAAAAACTGCCTTTTACCAGGTCCGCCCCAAAAATAACGTCATAAAATGCCTTTATTTTGCCCAGCACCCATCATCCATCCGAAATAAGTACCTTTTTTGCCGCTATCTCTCTGCACGCTTCGCCCAACCCAGCCAATAACTAGTCCAGTAACCAGTAACCAGTAGCCAGCAAACAGCAGCTAGCAGCTAACAATCAGCAATCAGTAACCTGCAATCAGTAACCTGCAATCAGCAACAAGCAACCAGCAACCAGCAATCAGTAACCTGCAGCCAATCCCGCCCTTTCTATATCCTGGGCAAAAAAGCCGCATAGGCGTCCGGCGGACCCCCATGCGGCTTGAATGACTCAACTAATTTTCCGGTTTAAGCATTAACCTCTTCCGGATACATCGATTTGCGCAGGTTTTGGATTTCTTCGCTTTCCAGATATTCATCGTACGTCATGACGCGGTCAATGATGCCGTTTGGCGTAATTTCGATGATGCGGTTGGCGATCGTCTGGATAAACTGGTGGTCATGCGACGTAAACAAAATCGTCCCGTCGAAATCGATCAGCCCGTTGTTGAGCGCGGTGATCGACTCCAGGTCGAGGTGGTTGGTCGGCTCGTCGAACAGCAGCACGTTGGCGCCGTTCAGCATCATTTTCGCCAGCATGCAGCGGACCTTTTCGCCCCCGGACAGCACGCTCGCCTTCTTCAGCGCTTCTTCGCCCGAGAACAGCATCCGGCCCAGGAAGCCGCGCAGGAACGTTTCGTCCTGGTCTTTCGAATATTGGCGCAGCCATTCCACCAGATTGAGCTCCACCCCGTCGAAATAATCCGAGTTGTCTTTCGGGAAATACGCCTGCGAAGTCGTTACGCCCCAGCTATACTCCCCGCCGTCCGCTTCCAGTTCGCCCATGAGGATCTGGAACAGCGTCGTTTTCGGCAGGCCGTTCGGGCCTACAAAAGCGATCTTGTCGCCTTTGTTCACGACGAAGCTGACGTTATTCAGCGCTTTTTCGCCTTCGACGGTTTTCGTCAGCCCGTCGACCGTCAGCAGCTGCTTACCCGCTTCCCGCTCCGCTTTAAAGTGCAGGAACGGATATTTCCGGTTGGACGGACGGATGTCCTCCAGCGTGATTTTGTCCAGCTGCTTCTTCCGCGAAGTCGCCTGCTTCGATTTCGAAGCGTTGGCGGAGAAGCGCTGAATAAACGCCTGCAGCTCTTTGATTTTCTCTTCCTTCTTCTTGTTGGCGTCCCGCTGCATTTGCAGCGCCAGTTGGCTCGATTCGTACCAGAAATCGTAGTTGCCGACGTACAGCTGGATTTTGCCGAAATCGATATCCGCGATATGCGTGCACACCTTGTTCAGGAAGTGACGGTCGTGGGATACGACGATAACGGTGCCTTCATAGTCCATCAGGAAGTTTTCCAGCCACTGGATCGATTCGAGGTCCAGGTGGTTTGTCGGTTCGTCGAGCAGCAGATTGTTCGGCCGGCCGAACAATGCTTGGGCCAGCAATACGCGGACCTTCTCGTTGCCGCTCAGCTCGGCCATTTTCTTATCGTGCAGCTCGCGCGGAATGCCGAGGCCGATCAGCAGCGCGGCGGCGTCCGGCTCGGCGTCCCAGCCGTTCAGCTCGGCGAACTCGCCTTCCAATTCGCCGGCCCGCAAACCGTCTTCCTCGGTGAAATCCGGTTTGGCGTAAAGGGCGTCCTTCTCTTTCATGATCGAATAGAGTCGCGTATGGCCCATAATAACCGTCTCCAGCACCGGATACTCGTCATACTCGAAATGGTTCTGTTTGAGCACGGCAAGTCTTTCCCCCGGCGTCATAAACACTTCGCCCTGGTTCGGTTCGATCTCCCCGGACAAAATTTTCAGGAACGTCGATTTCCCCGCCCCGTTCGCGCCGATGAGGCCATAGCAGTTGCCTGGCGTAAATTTTATATTTACATCTTCGAAAAGTGCCCGTTTTCCGTAGCGGAGCGTTACACCGTTTGTACTAATCATGTTAGGCATTACCATCCTTTATTGTTAATCACTACTGGCTTTAGATTATATCATAGATTCGTACATAAATTGAACCTTGGCCGCGATTTACCCGGGATTGGCAACAATTTCGCGCAAAAAACAACCCTATTCCCTCCTTTTCGGGAACAGGGTTGTCCGCATTTTGATAGACTCCAAGCATCATAATCCGGCGACGGCAAATCCGGTCGTGTTTTCCGCAATTTCGGCCCGGAACGTAACGCCGTCTTCGTTCCGCGATACGTTCACGGACAGATGTCCGTTTCCGATAGAGATGCGCCGCACCCGCAACGTGTTCATACCATCCGGCAGGAACGGCGACAGCCGGATCTCCTTCCGCAGCGCGTCCGGGTACAAACCGAGCATCACCTGCAGGAAAGCAAGCGAAGTTCCGGCAGCCCAGGCCTGTGGGGAACAGGTCGTCGGGTACGGAACCGGATACCCCAGCTCGGAATCGTGGCCGCAGAACAGCTCGGGGAACCGTTGATATTCGAAGTACCGGGAAGCCTTCAATAAACCTTCGATCACCTGCTGCGCCTGGGCTTTGAAGCCCATTTTGCCTAGGCCTAGCAAAATCATCGCATTGTCGTGCGGCCAGACGCTGCCGTTATGATAGCTCATCGGATAGTAGCCGGCCGCATCCGTACTCATCGTACGGATGCCGTAGCCGTTATACATATCCCGGCGCAGCAGCCGCTCCGCCTGGGCTTTGGCCCGGGACCCCTCCGGCAAACCGCTCATAAACAGATGCCCCGGGTTCGAAGTCACGCTGCGCACCTGCCGCAGCTCTTTATCAAGAGCGATCGCGTAGCTTTGCTCGTCATCCATCCAGAAGGCCGACTCGAACCGCTCCTTTAACGCCTCGGCTTCCTCGGCCAGCCTGCGGGCCGCCTCCGGCTCGCCCATCAGCTCGAACAAGGGAGCGAGCGACCGCTTCGCCTGGTAGACGTAGCCCTGCACCTCCGCTAAAGCGATCGGCGATGCCGCGTACGTTCCGTTCTCATGGATGACGGAGTTGGCCGAATCCTTCCACCCTTGGTTCGGGAAGCCTTTTTCCGCCTCCTGCTTGTACGCCATAAAACCGGAGCCCGCTTGCAGCGACGCGTCGATATATTCCAGGGCGCGCAGGATGTTCGGTCTGAGCTCCTTGACCAGCGACAGGTCGCCCGTCCAGCGGTAATATTCACCGATCAGGACCAGGAACAGCGGCGTGGAGTCGATCGTCCCGTAATAAGGCGAAAACGGCGATTGCTTCGTCGTGACCAATTCCCCGAAGCGGATCTCGTGCATGATTTTGCCGGGCTGCTCGTCGCGCCAAGGATCGCTTTTCTCCCCTTGGTAAGCCGCCAGCGTGCGCAGCGTCCCGGATGCATGGCGCGGGTTCGCCGGGAGCATAAACAGCGAAGTGATCAGGCTGTCCCGGCCAAACGGAACGGCAAACCACGGCAGTCCGGCCACCGTCGTTTCGCCGAAGCCGATATCGGCCGTCAGCATGCGCAAATCCTGCAAGCCCCGCTGGTACAGGCCGTTAAATACCGGGAAATCCGATTCCACGCGGGCGTTGTCTTCATACCACCGCTCGTAAGATTGTTCCAGCTTCCGCAGCCCTTCCTCAAAGCCGAGCAACTTGCCCTCAGGATGCCGCTTGGACACCGGCGCAATAAAAAACGTGATTTTGCGTTCCTCTTTCGGCTTAAGGGATAGGGGAAACGATACCGTCCCATCCCGATGAACCGCTCCGCCCTGCGCGTCCCAGGTAATCCGGGTTTGTCTCCGTTCCCGGTCGGCGCCGACGTAACCGAGCATGATTTCCCCATCGCCGATGACCGGCTCCTCCATAAAGCCGACTTCCCCGGCACGGTATTTCCGTACCAGGAACATGTCCTGGAAATCCGCGCCAAAGGCGACGGACAGACCAAACCGGCTGTCATGCACAAAATAATTCGTAATCGCAATACGAACATATAAAATGCCGTCATAGATAAAGCAGTCGCGTTTAACCTCAATGGCCCCTTCATCCTTAACGTCCTTCATCAGCCGGAAGTTGGCCACATAGCTTTTGTCCCCGGCGGACGACAGCACCGCCGGCTTATCTCCGTCAATGCGCAGCTCCATACGGCTTAAAAAGCGCGTATCCTGCGAATACAAGCCGTGCCCCTGTTCATTGCCGGGGGCGATGTCGCCGCTTAAATCCGTCAGCAGAAACAGATCTCCTTCTTTAATGACGCGATATTCCATAACCATCCCCCATCATCACATTAGGTTTATTTTCAAAGTATAACCCTGGGCTTTGCCTTTCACCCCCGCTCGGATAACCCGGTCCCGGCCCGGCTTGTCCTGAACTGCCTGGGAGTGACTCCCGTAAATTTTTTGAACAGCTGCGTATAATAACTTTGGCTGCAAAATTTGAATGTAAAAGCGATTTCCGAGATCGGGCGGTTCGTATAGAGCAGCATATGCTTCGACTCCTCGATCTTCCGGCTGTTGACGTAATGGGTCAGGGACATGCCGGTCTCGCGCCCGAAGCGGTCCGACAAATAGCTGGGGTGTACGTTCAAGTGGGCCGCGATTTGAGGCAGCGCTAGATCCTCAAAGATATTTTGCCGGATATAGTATATCGCCAGGTTGACCAGGTGCGAGTAAGGCAGCTCTTCCTGTTCCCGGCGAACCACCGACACGAATTGCACCAGCATCTCGTATTCAAACTGAACGGCGCGGTCCACGTCCCCGATTTTTTCAATGTCCAAAATGATTTTGTCGCTAAGGTGGAAGGCGATTTCCGGATCGACGCCGCCTTTGATGATCGCGCGGGTGAACAGCGTGCACGAGGCGATCAGCGCATTTTTTTTCGAACGGAGCGGATAAGCGGCCAGCACGGCGGCCTCCAGTTCGTTGATTTTGGCCAGCGCTTGCTTTGCGCCCTGTTCGTTGCCCGTCCGGATCGCTTCCAGCAGCTCTTCCTCATAATCGACGGGGGGATGCACGAAATTTTCCCGCAGGTACCGCATTCGCTTCATAATCCTCCCTCCACCTAAAAATATTGATAAAAATCCAAAATATTTAGTATAACATTACCTTTTTAGATTCTAAAATTCAACCATAACACTTCCTGAGAGGAGCATAACCCATGACCTGGAAAATCGCCAATTCCGCCTTAACCCAGTCCGAACTGCTCAATTTGGAAAGCGTTTTTGCGCTGGGCAACGGATATTTGGGCGTGCGGGGCAATTTTGAGGAAACGTACGGCCCGGAAATGGCCAGCATTCGCGGCACTTATTTAAACGCTTTTCACGATGTGATCGAAATTCCTTACGGCGAAAAACTGTTTGCCTTTCCGGACACGCAGCAAAAGCTGGTGAACAACATCGACGCGCAAACGGTGCTGCTTTATTTCGACGGCGACGCTGCTCCGTTCCGGCTCGATCATGGAACGATTACCGGATACGAACGGACCCTGCACATGGACAAAGGGTATTCGGAGCGGATCGTACAATGGAAATCCCCGCAGGGAAAAGAGGTCAAATTGACGTTCAAGCGGCTGGTGTCTTTCACGCGCCGCGAATTGTTTGCCATTGATATTTCTATCGAGCCCGTCAACTTCACCGGCAACTTGAAAATCGTGTCCACCGTAAACGGCAAGGTCGAAAATTACACCAACCCGAACGATCCCCGGGTCGGCGCCGGCCATGCCAAGCGGATGACGATCGCGGATGCCGGAGTTCAAGGCCAATATGGTTACGTCGTCGATGAAACGATGGTGTCCAAAATGAAAGCCGCCTGCGTTACGCGCCATCGGCTTAACGGCGAAGCCTCCGTCACGCTTGAAGCCGGCAGCGGCGAGAACAGCGGCGAAGTGACATATACGGCCGTTTTGTCCCTGACCGGGCCGGTGCATTTTACGAAATACAACGTATATACCGACAATTTGCGCCACGGCGACGGCTTCCTGGGGCGGGCGCTGGAGCTGCACGAGCCGCTGTCGGGTCTGTCCTTTGAAGACCTGCTGGCCGAGCAGGCGGAATATATGAGCAGTTACTGGAAATCGGCCGACTGTATGATTCAAAACGACGACAAGCTGCAGGAAGGCATCCGTTTCAACCTGTACCAGCTGCTGCAATCGGCCGGCCGCGACGAACACAGCAACATCTCCGCCAAAGGCCTGAGCGGGGAAGGTTACGAAGGACACTACTTCTGGGATACGGAAATCTATATGTTCCCGGTGTTTTTGCTGACCCGGCCGGACATCGCCCGCCAGCTCTTGCTCTACCGCTACTCCAAGCTGGACGACGCCAAAGCGAGAGCACGCCAAATGGGGCATAAGCAGGGAGCCTTGTTCCCTTGGCGCACCATTGCGGGAACGGAATGCTCCTCCTTTTTCCCGTCGGGCACGGCGCAGTACCATATCAGCGCGGATATCGCCTACAGCTACATTCAATATTATCTCGCCGCGCAGGATAAAGATTTTCTGCTGAACTATGGAGCCGAGATGCTGATCGAAACCGCCCGCTTGTGGGCCGGCATCGGCCATTATTATCAGGGCGCTTTTCATATTGATGAGGTGACCGGGCCGGACGAGTACACATGCTGCGTCAACAACAACTATTACACGAACGTCATGGCCAAGCACAATTTAAAATGGGCCGCCAAAAGCTGCGCCATTTTGCAGGACTACGATCCTGCCGCCTACCGCGGGCTTTGCGAACGCCTTGGGGTAACGGAGACGGAAATCGCCGCTTGGGACAAAGCCGCCGCCGCGATGCTGCTGCCGTACGACGCCAGCCTAGGCATTAACCCGCAGGACGACACGTTCCTGCGCAAAGCGGTGTGGGATTTCGAAAACACGCCAAAGGAAAACTATCCGCTGCTGCTGCACTACCACCCGCTGACGATTTACCGTTATCAGGTGTGCAAGCAGGCGGATACCGTGCTCGCGCACTTTTTGCTGGAGGATGAGCAGGATTATGAAACGATCCGCCGTTCTTACGATTATTATGAAAAAATTACGACCCATGATTCGTCCTTGTCCTCCTGCATTTTCAGCATCATGGCCTCCAAAATCGGCAATATGGAAAAAGCGTACGAGTATTTCATCGAAACCGCGCGGCTCGATCTCGACAATACGCACGGCAATACGAAGGACGGTCTGCACCTGGCCAACATGGGCGGAACGTGGATGTCCATCGTGTACGGTTTTGCCGGCATGCGCCTCAAGGAATCCGGCCTTTCGCTGGCCCCGGCCATTCCGCAGGACTGGGAGCAATATGCCTTCCGCCTGACGTTCCGCGGCCGCCTGATCGACGTGCGCATCGGCCAAAAGAGCGTCGTTCTGGAGCTCGCCGAAGGCGAGGCGATCGGACTTAAGCTTTACGATGAAGACGTGACGCTGCAGCCGGGCGCCGCGCTTACCCGGGAGTTGCAGGGCTAACTGCTGTAAGCAGGTTGCATAAAGATAAACAATTTAATGCATAGAGATTGAATTGACCTTCAACACAAGGGATCAAGTCAGAATCATCAATGAGGAATCAAAACCGAAGGAGTTTTATGCGGTTGGATCAAGCCGAAGGTTTTTATGCAAAATGGATCAAGCCTAAGGAGCTTTGTGCAAATGGACCGAGCCTAAGGAATTTTGTGGAAATGGACCAAGTCAAGGGAGTTTTATGTAAATGGATTAAGCAGTTTTGTGCAAATGGATCGAGCTGAAGGAGGTTTGTGTAAATGGATCGAGCTGAAGGAGGTTTGTGTAAATGGATCAAGTTTTGAAGGCGGTCATTTTTGATCTGGACGGCGTCATTACGGATACTGCGGAATACCACTATCAAGCCTGGAAGGCAATCGCGGAGGAATTGAACATCCCGTTTACGCGCGAGTTTAACGAAAATCTCAAAGGCGTGTCCCGGATCGATTCCCTAAAGCTTCTGCTGGGGCAAGCGAATCCGCCCGCAGACTACAGTGAAGCGGAAATGAACGAGCTGGCCGACCGCAAAAACAGGCTGTACGTCGAGCTGATCGGCAGCATTACGCCCGCCGACCTGCTGCCGGGAATCGACCGGTTTTTGAGCGAATTGCGGGAAGCCGGAATCAAGACGGGGATTGCTTCGGCCAGCAAAAACGCGCCGGCGGTGCTGCGCAGCCTCGGCGCCTCAGGCCGCTTCGACACTGTCGTAGACGTGACCAAGCTGAAAAACAACAAGCCGGATCCGGAAATTTTCCTGACCGCGGCCGCTTCCTTGGGCGTGAAGCCCGGCGCCTGCATCGGCATCGAGGACGCCGTCTCCGGCATCGACGCGATCAAGGCGGCCGGCATGTTCGCGGTAGCGATCGGCAGCGGCTCGCAGTTCCCGAAAGCGGACGTCGTGCTGCCCGCTACTACCGGGCTGAATTACCGCGAACTCGCGCAGCGGTTCGCCGAGGCGCGGCGTTAAGCGGCGAAGGCCGGGACGCCGTGGTAAGAAGCGGATACGGGGACACGCGGTAACTCGCGAAAGTTGCCAGGACAAGGTGCCGCTGCTACTCGCCGAACCTTGGTAGTGCGAGGGGAGCGGCGAAGGCCGGGACGCCGTGGTAAGAAGCGGATGCGGGGACACGCGGTAACTCGCGAAAGTTGCCAGGACAAGGTGCCGCTGCTACTCGCCGAACCTTGGTAGTGCGAGGGGAGCGGCGAAAAACTGCGACGGGTGCAGCGGGAGAGCAACAGCGGAACCAGAGAGTTAATCCGGAGGGGCAAACCGGAGGGCCAGTCCGGGAAGCCATCCGGAGAGCTGCCCGGGGAGCCGCCCGGGGAGTCAACTAAGGAGAGAGAGCCGTGCTGCGGGAAGCTGAGCTACGATGGTTGGCCCTGCGGGAGCCACTCGGAGATAACGGCAATTTTGGTCGCTATTTTGCATATTTTGCCCCTCATCAGAGGAATAGCGACACTTCTGGTACCTATTTTTCACCAATTTTGGAAAAGTTCCCTTCTAAGCTCTCACTTTCCAAAAATAACGGCAAAAAAATCCCTTATTTGTGCCGAACCCCTTACCCAGGGAAAATAACGCCATTTTGTACCGCTATTTCCGCACGCCGCCCATGCCCCAGCATAAATAGAAACCCACCGCAGGCCCTTCGCCTTGGTCGGTGGGTTTTATTTTAGACCACAAAAACGTGAACTTCTTTCCCTCACGACTCCCGCTCCGGCAACCGGAACGTTTCCCCGTGGTGCAGAATCCGTACCGTCTCGGCAGGTATGCCGCGGCGTTTGCGGTCCGCTTCCAGGCGGTCGAGCGCTTCCCGCGCCGTATCGTCGGCCAAGCGAAACGTGCCGTAATGCATCGGGATCATCAGCTTGCCTTTGACGTCGACGAAAGCCTGCAGCGCCTCTTCCGGCGTAGTGTGCTGGCTCGTCATAAACCATTCAGGCTCGTACGCCCCGATCGGCAGCAGCGCCACGTCGATATTGAACCGCTCGCCGATTTCCCGGAAACCGCGGAAATACCCGCTGTCCCCGGCAAAATAAATAACCTGCGGCTTTTGGCCTCCTTGTTCCTGCCGGCCTTGTTCGTGCCCGCCTAGTTCGTGGCCGTCTCGTTCATGCCCGCCCTGTTCGTGCCCGCCTTGTTCGCGGCCGTCCCGTTCGTACCCGCCCTGTCCGGACACCGCCGGCTCCAAGACGTAGCCGCCCCAATGCGACGTGTTCGTATCGAACGGGGTGCGCCGGGTCCAATGCTGGGTCGGCACAAACGTGATTTTTGCGTCTCCTACCCGCAGGTCTTCCCACCAGCTCAGCTCCCGCGTCCGCCGAAAGCCTTTGCGGATCATTTTGGCCCCCAGGCCGGCCGGCACGAGCAGCTGCGTATCGCTCCCGTACAAACGCCGAATGGAGGCGATATGCATATGATCGTAATGGGAGTGCGAAATGAGAATGACGTCGACGTCCGGGACGTCTTCGATCGGGATTCCCGGCGCGGTCAGCCGCCGCGTCAATCCCATGCGCCAAGCCCACACCGGATCGGTCACGATATTAAGTCCAAGATACTGAATGAGAAAAGTGGAATGACCGATCCAGGTTACCGTCGTGTCCCGCCGGTTTTGCCGCAAATAATCGAGGTCCGGCGGCGAATGGGGAATAACGTAAGAATAGTCCTTCTTTTTGCTGCGGCGCTCTTCCCGCCATTGCTTGAACTGCTTCAACGTTTTGTCGGTGGTTACGTTATCGAGATTGTTGTAGCGCGTTCTCGGCATGGATCCAGGTGCTCCTCTCCGATTTCTTTCTTTCCATTCTAAAACAATCCCGGAGGCAATCCAAATTCGCCAAGTCCGGTTGCTGGAATAATATATGTCATGTACTAAGATTATTGTGTCGTTAGGGTTCCTTTTTATTCCTTTGCCTAGATAAGTTGAACTATTGATTGTACGGATGTCACTTTTTTAGAATATTGAACCCTCTTGCCTAACTTCCGTATTTCTTTACTTCAACTTATATAATAGATGGACAGCCAAGGCGACGGTCTAAAGCGGCGGATGAAAAGCTTGGGCAAACGGAAAGGTTGAGGTACAATATATGGGAAAGGAGATGTGAAACTTTTATGAAAATTGTATTTATCGAACCGACTCCCAGTCCCAATACGATGAAGCTGCATTTGGACGAAAGCCTGGAGCCGGGGATTCGAAAAACATATACCCCAGACAATGAACGCTCCGCCCCTGCCTGGATCCGCAATCTGCTCGGCATCCCCGGGGTGAAAAGCGTGTTCCATACCCTCGATTTCGTCGCTTTGGACCGGAAAGGCAGCGCCGACTGGGCCGCCATCTTGTCCGAGGTGCAAAAACAATTCGGCCAGGAAGGCGTCGAATCCGCCTGGAGCCCGGAGAGCGATGAGGCGGCCGCGTACGGGGAAGCACAGGTATTCGTGCAGTTTTTCCGCGGCATCCCGATGCAAATCCGGGTCAAGGCGGGAAGCAAGGAAGAGCGCATCTCCCTGTCCGAGCGGTTCGTAAACGCGGTTACGGAGGTGGCCAGCGCCACGCTGATCAAGGAGCGCAAGCTGACCGACTACGGCGTGCGCTACGGGGAGCTCGCGGAGATCGCCCGCGAGGTCGAGCAGGAGCTGGAAGCGGCGTATCCGCCCGAGCGGCTTGCAGGGATCGTCGCCCAGGCGATCGCCCACGGCCGCAGCGAGACCGAGTTCGTCGAGCAGCGGCGCGAGCTGAGCCTGGACGAGATCCGCGAGCGGTTCGCGGACAGCGACTGGCGCATCCGCTACGCCGCGCTCGAGGCGCTGCAGCAGCCGGGCCCCGAAGCGCTGCCGCTGCTGGCCCAGGCGCTGCGCGACCCGCAGATGCAGCTCCGCCGGCTCGCCGTCGTCTACCTCGGCGACGTGCGTACGCCGGAGGCGATGGAGCTGCTGTATGAAGCGCTGCGCGACTCCTCCGCCGCCGTGCGGCGCACCGCCGGCGACACGCTGTCCGACATCGGCGATCCCGCGGCCACGGGGCCGATGATCGCGGCGCTGCGGGACAGCAGCAAGCTGGTCCGCTGGCGGGCCGCCCGCTTCCTGTACGAGGTCGGAACCGACGACGCGCTGGAAGCACTGCGGGCGGCGGCGGACGATCCCGAGTTCGAAGTCGGCCTGCAGGCGAGAATGGCCGTGGAGCGGATCGAATCCGGCGAACAAGCCGCCGGCACCGTCTGGCAGCAAATGGCGAACCGGGACCGCGGCGAAACCCGAAATTAAAAAAATTCACCGAAAATTCGCTTCGGCGCGGCAGGTTGTCATTATTTTGGCATTGCCCGCCCGTCCAACCTTGTTTTATACTATTAAAATGTGTTCAAGTGCAAAGTGAATAAATAACCTCATCATTACGGTGAGGTAGAGGTCGCGATTGCGATGAGTACACCGGAGGAGGCGCTTAGAAGCCGCCAGAGAATCCGGATGGAAAGGCGCCGTCGCCGAAGCTTATTAGCCGGCTTCTAAGGGCTGTAGGCTGGGGCTGTTGCCGAAAGGGACAGAACTGTCACGAGGGTTCCCGTCACCCGGGGAACTTCGTGTTGAGCTATCTTCATGGTATGGTGGGATACACGGTATATACAGGCCGCGGAATCCTTTCCGCGGCCCTTTTTTTGCACGCTCCAAGCCTCGGCCTGTACCTGAATGCATCTTCGGCCCCGCGCCGAGGGAATATTAGGATACCGAAGGAGTGTTTTTCTTATGAGCAATAAAAATACAGGGACGGGCGGCCGGCTGAAACCGGGCTTAAAAGCCCGCCACATGACGATGATCGCGCTCGGCGGCTCGATCGGAACCGGCTTGTTCCTGGCCTCGGGCGGCGCGATCGCATCCGCCGGACCGGGGGGAGCGCTGCTCGCCTACGCGGCTGTCGGCATCATGGTCTATTTTCTGATGACCAGCTTGGGGGAGCTGGCGACGTATCTGCCGGACTCCGGCTCTTTTGAAACCTACGCCTCCCGTTTCGTCGATCCTTCGCTGGGCTTCGCGATGGGCTGGAATTTCTGGTACAACTGGGCGATTACGATCGCGGCCGAGCTGTCGGCCGCCACGCTCATTATCAAATACTGGTTCCCGAACAGTCCTTCGCCCCTGTGGAGCGTGCTGTTCCTCGCCTTGATCCTCGGGCTCAACATTTTGTCGGTCAAAGGCTACGGGGAGTCGGAATACTGGTTTGCGACGATCAAAATCGCCGTCGTCATCATCTTCCTGGTCGTTGGCGTGCTGATGATCTTCGGAATCATGGGCGGCGAAGCGGTCGGATTTTCCAACTTTACGATCGGCGACGCGCCGTTCCACGGCGGATTTTTCACCTTCCTCGGCGTCTTTATGGCCGCCGGCTTCTCCTTCCAAGGCACGGAGATGGTCGGCGTGGCCGCCGGGGAAAGCGACAACCCGCGCGAGCATGTGCCGCGGGCGATCCGGCAGGTCTTTTGGCGGATTCTGCTTTTTTACATTTTAGCTATTCTCGTCATCGGTTTGCTGATCCCTTATACGAATCCGAATTTGCTCAAAAGCGGTCTGGAAAGCATCGGCGTCAGCCCCTTCACCCTGGTGTTCGAAAAAGCCGGGCTCGCCTTTGCGGCTTCGGTCATGAACGCGGTCATTTTGTCTTCCGTGCTGTCGGCCGGCAACTCCGGGATGTACGCCTCTTCGCGGGTGCTTTATTCCCTGGCCCTGCGCGGCAAGGCGCCGAAATTCCTCGGCAAATTGAACCGGCGCGGCATCCCGATGAACGCCCTGCTTCTCACGACGCTCGTCGGCATGCTGGCTTTCCTGGCTTCGCTGTTCGGCGACGGCGTCGTCTATAACTGGCTGTTGAACGCTTCAGGCATGTGCGGATTCATCACCTGGCTTGGCATCGCCATTAGCCATTACCGTTTCCGCCGGGCCTACATGGCCCAAGGCCGCGACTTGAACGATCTGCCGTATAAAGCGCGCTGGTTCCCGTTTGGCCCGATATTCGCCTTCATCCTTTGCTTTATCGTCATTCTCGGGCAAAACCTGTCCGCCTTCTCGGGCGAAACGATCGATTGGTACGGCGTCATTGTTTCCTACATCAGCGTTCCGTTGTTCCTTCTCGTGTGGCTCGGGTACAAATGGACCAAAAAGTCCAAGCTGATTCCGCTGGATAAATGCGATCTCGAAGTACCGGATCAACGTTAACGCCTCACCAAAAAAACCGGCTTCATGGAAGAATTTCTTCTCCCGTGAAGCCGGTTTTGCATAGTACACACTATTTCTCCCAAACGATTTCAACCTTCAAATCATTCGTGCCTTCAAGTTGTTCCTCGTTATACTTGATGTTTTGAAGGTTTAAGGTATAGAGCTCTCTGAGATGGCGGAGCAAGCTCTGCTCTGAACCGCCGTATCTGATGGTGACCGAAGACCGATTGTCGTTCAGGGCTTCGACGACTTTGCTGCGGATTCCTTCTCTGCTTGTCACAACCGCGCCATCATCAAACAAATCGTATTCCAGCGTTTTATATAGTTCCTTGTAATATCCGGTGTTCCCTCCGCCTGCGGCAATCAGCGAACCCAACACATCCCGGTAAGCGGTCGAGGCGGCCGGATAACTAAGCGTCCAGCTATGGTCTTTCCGAATCTGATCGTCCGTCAGCAAAAAATACGTATATCGCACACGGTCGCCCTCGTCCGGCACCGGATCGTCCCATGTCGTGTCGAGATGATACCATTTGCCGTCCAGCAGCACCAGATTCCAGGCATGCGCGGTATTGTTCACTTTGCCCTCGATAATTAGATTGTCTATCCCCGCGTCCCGGAGCATCCGATAGGTCATCAGCGCATAACCCTGGCAGACGGCTTCGCGGGTCGTCAACCCTTCGTAGGCCGTAAACTTTTGCAAATCCTGGTCGTATTTCAAATACCGCACCACATAGTCATGAATCGCTTTGATTTTTTGGTGATCGTTCATGTCCGGTTGAATGATTTCCGCCACGATGCTCTTTATTTTCGCGAAAACATAGTTGGATTGCTCCAACGTCTCCCGGTATTGAAATTTGACCGAAACTGTCGCGAATTCCGACGTTCCTTCCCATTCGTAGGAATAGCGATTCACCACGTATTTCGTATAGGGATCCTGATCCAGCGCTTGGCTCATGGCCGTGCTCATCAGGCTTTCCAGCTTTGCCGTACTCCCTTTATATAGCAGTTTGATTTGCGTCTTGCGGGCTTCAAGCCCCGCCGCCAATTGGTCTTGTATGTCCTTGGCCGACGTTACGCTGGATATCGCAGGCGCGGCGTAAGCTATTGTGGTTTTCCATTCACCCGAAGCCGTGCCGAACAACAATGTGCCGGCAATTCCCGCTGCAGCAAATTTTCTCATGGATGTCCATTCCACAACCGACAGCTCCTTCCCTCTATCCGGCTTGTTGTCGGTGCATCAAGCCTTGATAGCTTGTTCCAGCATCTTCTTGAGGCTTATTGTACCATAGCTCCCGTTAAAAAAGCTTACTAGTTTTGTCGAAACGTCTGCCCTTGGGCCGTGGCGCGAAAAGACGCAATTTCTCCCCAATTTTGCCGCTTTCGCGCATTACAATTTTTAAAAAATAGAAGTATAATAAAAAACATAGAATTTGTGATATATATCATTGCCGAAAAAATATAAATCGTTTACATGGAGATGCGTTTGCTCATGACCATCGTGGATACTTCCGATATTTCCGTTGAAATGTTTGTTGCCGTCATGTTCTTCTTGCTGCTGATCGCCCCCTTGGTGAGCCTGGGAGTTATGCGGTTGTTCCAGGGCCGGAAAAAAGCCGGATTTACCCTCCTCGGCTGCGGGGTGGCAGGGTATCTGATCTTTCAGCTTCTCGCCGGATGGTTGAGCTGATTTGGGCGGAACAAAAAAGAGCATCGTCCTTGACGGCCGTGCAGGCTGCAAGGGCGGTGCTCTTTCGGGTTTCGGCTGGCGGCTGGCCTTACGCCAATTCCGCCAACGCTTTATCGAACTGGGTTTTGTTCATGCCCAAGATGCGGTGCTCGCCGATGACCGTTACCGGAACGGCGCGCATGCCCATGTCCCAAACTTGCTGTGCGTATTCGTCGTTTTGCTCGATGTTGCGCTCTTCATAAGCGACGCCTTTGTCGCTCAGAAAGCTTTTCACTTGTTTGCAATGCGGGCAATTGGTGCTGGTGTATACAATCACATTTGCCATGATGATTTCTCCCTTCCTATCCGGAACTATATTACTTTTCCGATGATTTTATTTTGCGGCCGCTGCGGCCGTTTCATGCTCGAGGTTTTCGATGTATTTCTCACAGTCGATCGCGGCCATGCAGCCGCTGCCCGCGGCGGTGATCGCCTGGCGATAGCGGTTATCCTGCACGTCGCCGCAAGCGAATACGCCCGGTACGTTCGTTTCCGACGTGCCCGGTTTGACCACGATATAGCCGTTCGCATCCGTATCGATCTGCCCGCCGAGGAACGCCGTGTTCGGCTGGTGGCCGATCGCGACGAACACCCCGCTCGCGCTGATAATCTCTTCTTCGCCGGTCGCATTGTTCCGCACTTTCAGGCCGGTTACGCCGTTTTCGCCGGCGATGACTTCCAGCGGCGTGCGGTTCAGCGCCATTTCGATCTTCTCGTTGGCGCGGGCGCGATCCTGCATGATCTTCGAAGCGCGCAGCTCATCGCGGCGATGAACGAGCGTCACCTTCGTCGCGAAGCGGGTCAGGAAGCCGGCTTCCTCAAGAGCGGAGTCGCCGCCGCCAACGACGACGATTTCCTTGCCGCGGAAGAAAAATCCGTCGCAGGTGGCGCAGGTGCTTACGCCGCGTCCAACGTTATCCTGCTCGCCGGGGATTCCCAAATATTTGGCCGTCGCGCCGGTCGACAAAACGAGCGTTTCGGTAACGAGTTCGCCGATCCCTTCCACTTGCAGCTTAAACGGACGTTTGCTCAAATCAACGCTGTTGACCCAGCCGGTGCGGAACTCCGCGCCGAAACGCTCGGCCTGTTTGCGCATGTTGTCCATCAATTCCGGACCCATGATCCCTTCCGGGAATCCCGGGAAGTTTTCCACTTCCGTCGTCGTCGTCAGCTGTCCGCCCGGCTGCGGTCCCTCGATGATCAGCGGGTTCAGGTTGGCGCGGGCCAGATAAATGGCCGCCGTAAGTCCGGCCGGACCGGTACCGATAATAATCGATTTATACATAATGACATCCTCCTAAAAGTGTGATCGATAGAAAGTAAGCACTCTATTTCAGGCAATCTGCTATATAAGTTGAACAATATTATACGGATCAGGGCAGCCGTGTGAAATGTTCTTACGATCGCTGTTGCTCCCAGATTTCTATGATTACGTAGATTCATACAAGGTAGAAATCCGCTCACAAAGGCGACCACTGCCGTTTCTTCAGAATCATTTCACACTCTTGCCTTACTCTCGTTTTTCTTTAGTTCAACTTATATAGTAAGGCTTCGACACACTGTTTTTTTATATCAAGATGGAAAATCTATGATCTACTTCAATTATGTTAAAACGACTGCATGGTGTCAACAAGCGTACCGGAACGGTTCTGTGAAGTTTAAATGAAGGAATGATGAAGAGGCGTCCGCTTTTTTTGCGCAGCCCCGAATTACCGGAGCAGCCGCAGCCCGTTCAAAATGACGAGCAGCGTGCTGCCTTCATGCCCCACAACGCCAAGCGGCAGAGGGATGCCGCGCAAAAAATTGCTCGCGATCAGCAGCAGGATGACCGCGCCGGCAAAAACAAGATTTTGCTTGACGATTCTCCGGGCCCGGCGGGCGAGCGAGATCGCCTCGGCAACCCGCTCCAGACTGTCGTTCATCAGCACGACGTCGGCAACCTCCAGCGCCGCGGCGCTTCCGCCTCCGCCCATGGCCACCCCGACCGTCGCCGCCGCCAGCGCCGGCGCGTCATTGACGCCGTCGCCGACCATGACGACGCTGCCGTAACGGCTGCGCAGCGCCTTCACATGCTCCACCTTGTCCTGGGGCAACAGGTCCCCGTACACAAGATCGATCCCCGCTTCCCTGGCGACCGCGCGGGCGGTGCCGCCGCGATCGCCGGTCAGCATCGCGGCGGCGATCCCCAGCCGGTGCAGGCGGTCGACCGCCGCCTTGGCTTGAGGGCGAATCCGGTCCCGCAGCGCGATCAGTCCGGCGTATTCCCCGCTGGCCTGAATCGCGGAAACCGTATGCCCTTCCGCGATCCAGGCCCGCATCCGTTCGGCGAACTCGGGCGGCAAATTCGGATCATCTTCATCCGCCTTGCCGACCCTCCACACCTCGCCGCCGATCTTGGCCTCAATGCCCCAGCCGGGCAGCGCCTGCAATTCATCCGCACTCCGGATGGTCAGGCCCTCTTCTTCGGCTTTGCGCACGATCGCCTCGGCCAGCGGATGCTCGGACAAACTCTCCGCCGCCGCGCAAGCGGCCAGCACCTGCAGCCGGTCATATCCCTCGGCCACGTACAGCTCGGTAACCTCCGGAATCCCCTCCGTCAACGTGCCGGTCTTGTCGAAGGCGACGACGCGCGCGCCGCCGAGCAGGTCCATATAAGCGGCGCCTTTGAACAGCACGCCGTTTCGCGCGCTTTTGGACATCGCCGACAGCATCGCCGGCATCACGGAGGATACGAGCGCGCAGGGCGAGGCCACGACGAGAAACACCATCGCTTTATAGAAAGCCGCCGGCCAGCTCCATCCGAAAGTCAGCGGGGCGAGCAGAACAAGCGCCGCAGTGACCAGGAGCACCACCTTGGCATAAACGCCTTCAAGCCGCTTAATAAAGCGCTCCGTCTTCGGCACCTCCCGCTCGGCTTGCTCCACGAGGGCGATGATTTTGGCAAACAGCGTACCGTCCGCCGGACTGGTCACCTCCACATACAGCGCTCCTTCGCCGTTGATCGTTCCGGCGTATACGCCGTCGCCGGCGCGTTTGTCCACCGGCATCGACTCGCCCGTAATCGCGGATTGGTTGACGGAAGAGCCCCCGCTGCTCACGATTCCGTCCGCCGGGATCACCTCGCCGGGTTTTACCAGGACCAAATCCCCGACCAGCAGCGTTTCGGCCGCGACCTCCTTCATTCCGTCCGCATCGATCCGCAGGGCCGTTTCCGGTTTCATCGCGGCCAGCGCCGAGATGTCCCTGCGGCTTTGCTCGCCGGCAAACGACTCCAGCGCGCCGCTTAACGCGAAAATGAAGATAAGCATCGCCCCTTCATTCCAATACCCGATCGATGCCGCTCCAAGCGCGGCGGCGATCATCAGCAGGTTAACGTCCAAATCCCTATCCTTAAATAAAGTAGCCAGCCCCTCCCGCGCTTTCACGAACCCGCCGACAATATAAGCGGTTATATAAAGGACAATCGACAACAAAGGCAGCCAGCCGTGCAGCCCCCAAGCGGCGCACATCAGCGCTCCGCTAGCGAGAGCCAGCAGCATTTCCCGATGCCGCAGCAGACGAAGCAGTGAAGAACGGCGCCGTCTCCCCGGATCAGGCAAATTGGCCGATGGCTTTGCGGCGGCAGGCAAGGTTTGTTGAACAGCACGCATAAATATTTCCCCCTTCATGTTGGATGGCAGCGCTAATTGAGAATGAATACTATTGTTAACCCCCTAAAAATGGCACATGCTGCCCCGGGATCTCCCGGAGCAGCATGCAATTGAGAACGATAATCATTTTTGTATTGGTACAATAATTTTGGGTTAACGAAACTTTACTTTCATTTTAAACTAATTGCTTCAGTATGTAAATGGTATGTTGCATTATTCAGTACAGAATACTATACTAAGATCATCTAGTAGATAATATCCAGTACTGAATAAAATCTATTTGTTGTATTTTTTGCTCCGTATCCTGCCGTGATAACCGAGGTGTTGCCAATGAATGTACAGTTCAAAAAAGGAGCGCTGGAGCTCTGCGTGCTCGTTCTGATTTCCCAAAAGGACTATTACGGCTATGAGCTTGCGCAGAAAATCAGCGAAAAAATCGAACTGGCGGAAGGAACGCTCTACCCCATCCTGCGCAGGCTGACCAAAGACAACTACCTGACCTGTTATTTGTCCGATTCTTCGGAAGGGCCGCCGCGCAAATACTACTCGATCACCGCGCCGGGACGGGAGCAGCTTGCCGAACTTATCGCGCAATGGATGCCATTTGCCAAGGCGGTTGATGACTTTATCGCAGAAGGGACGAGTAGCCATGGAGAGAACTGAATTTATGCGCACCCTGGAAGGGTTGCTGATCGGCATACCTCCGGAGGAGCGCAAAGAAATTTTGTACGATTACGAGGAGCATTTCGAGGCAGGCGCAGCCGCCGGGAAAAGCGAGGAAGAAATCATTAAAAAGCTGGGGACGCCTTCACTGCTGGCCAAAGAACTGCTGCTCGATTACAGTATTTCGGTGGCCGAGCGCAAGAAAAGCTTCGCCAATGTGATGCGCGCGGTGCTGCGGGCCGCTGGAATGAGCTTTATCAATATGCTCGCCGTTGCCTTGCCCGTAGCGATCCTGCTGCTCCTGGCCGCCTCTCTCAGCATCATCGCCGCCGCTATGCTGCTTAGTCCGCTGTTGATCATCGTCTCCTTGATCCAGCGCGGATTCGAGTTGTTTCTTTTCAACTTGTTCGCAACCATGACGTTGTTTAGCCTGGGGATCCTGCTTGCCGTGGGCCTCAGACAGCTTGCCGGGCGGCTGTACGGCGTGATCTTACGGTTGGTCAAAAATAAATCCGGATTTCAAGGGAGCGTTTCGCTATGAAAAAAATCGTCTATTTTGCCATAGGCTTGCTGCTCATCGGGGCCATCGGAACCATCGTCACCTTTCCCAAAGGGGAGACGCTTAAAGCGTTTGGCCTTTTTCAGGAAGCCAAGGAAACGGCCCCAGAGCAGGACGGAAGCCAGAACGCTCCGCACCGTGACCGGCAGGCAACGCCGAATGACCTGAACGGGATCATCGAGGATTTTCAAACCGATTTGATGGAAGGAACCACCGATATGGTGGGCGGAATTTTGGATAATGTCTCCGAAGTCGTAGACGACGCCGTGTCCCGCGATTCCACGGATGATCCCGATAACGCCAAAAGCCGGCGCATCTCCCTCTCCGAAAATCTCGCCGCCCAAGGAATCCGCAACATCGTCATCGATACCGCCGCCTCCGACGTAAAGCTCACCGCCTCCGCTGCATCGGACATTGAAGCCAAACTAACGGGGAAGGTAAGAAGCAGCATTAAAGACAACGAGCTCACCCCTTTGTTAAACAAGCAAGGCGATACGCTGTACATTCAAACGGAACGGGAGAAAAAAGACGGCAAAAGCTTCCGCGCCGATCTGGCGTTAACCGTGACCATTCCGGCGGCGCAGTCTTTTGGAAAGTTGTCCATTAGCACGGTCAGTGGGGACATCGAAACCTCCAACTGGAGATGAAGCAGGCCATCAAGCTTGAGACCACAAACGGGGAAATCACGTTAGACCGCGCTAAAGCGGCCAAAATAGAACTAAACAGCGTCAACGGCAGCATCGAGGCCTCCGCCCTGAAAGGCGAAATTGCCGCCAGTTCCGTGAATGGAGACCTGGACCTCGGCTTGCAGACGGTCGATCTGGCCGGCGACATCACGGCCGAATCCATCCATGGGGATATCGACATCGTCTTGAAAAAGAATCAGCCGCTATCGCTGGAGTTCACCACGGTAGGCGGGGAAGCTGAGGTGAATGTCCCGGGCATGGATTTCAGCCGCCGGACGGATCAAGGGATCGCGGGAAAAGTGGGCAGCGGTAAATATAGCGTCAAGGCAGCCACAACAACGGGCGATTTTACATTGGAATAATGAGGCAAGGAACAAGACGGGGCCGGTCTGTCTCCGCGTCAGGCATAAGCTCGCCCCTGCTTGTTAACCGGCACCCCCATTCTAACGGATGCCACAACCGCTATTTGCTCCAACAACGCCGATTTCAAACTCTAACGGATGCCACAGCGCTTATTTCGCTAAAAACCAGCTATTGAGGCCCAAATTAAGGCAAATAACGCTGCTCGCAACCGTTAGATTTTAGAAAGGGGCTTTTTTCGCAAAATAGCGGCTGCTGCAACCGTTAGATTTCCGGCAGGCGTGTTCCCTGTCGGAAACCTGCACTGTTACGGGAAACCTCAAAAGTACGTACTAGGGCTATTACTCTTTAGGAAACACGATTTCTTTCCGTTCTACAACGACCCCGGTTTGCGGCTCTGACGTATGCGGTTCTGCCATTCGCGACCATGACGTGCGCGCCTTCGCCGGGAGCATTTCCGGCAGATCCGCCTCGCTCGCGGGCCGTCTTTCTTTCTTGTGAACATCGTAGTAGAAATAGGCCGGTTCCTTCTCTACCATCCCATAAGTATTGCTGCCGTCCGGCTCGAACCGGTAGGACTTGACGAGCGCGGTGGAGTCATCAAGCCAGCCGGCGATATCCAGCGCGCGGTCGTCCCCCGCATCCGCCTTAATCGATCCCAAAGCGCCCCCGTCTCTGTCGTAGAAATCAATGCGCTGCGGGGCAATGCTTAAATAGTCGATATCGATGTCTTTAATCCGGCTATGCTCTCCCGGAGAAGACTCCATCCAAGCGATCGAACCGGACGGATTCCACTTGATTTTTTCGGACGGAACATACTTGTCCTCAGACAGCTTGATTTTCCCGAGCGCAGCGCCTTTTATATCATAGAAAGTAACCTTTCCGCTCTCATCGTCATGAGCAAACCGTTCAAAATCAGGTGACAGGAACAAGGACGGAGCCCCGGTCGTCGAGTGCGGAATCACCCGGAACAACCGGTCCGGAGCATCATCTTTCCCGCCCTGCAAATCAAACACTCTCACCAAACCCAAGTAGCTCTGCAAAAACACTTTCTTCCGCTCGCCGTCCCAATGGGATTGGTAAATATAGTCATAATCTTCCGGCAGCGGCCAAAAATCTTCCCTGATCCGCGTAATTTTCCCCGTCCGCACATTATACTCGGAAAGATGATACTTTCCGCCTTGCCCTATGATTTCCGGCTCCAAAAACAACACCCGCTCCTCGTCCGCTTTGACGAGCAGTTGCCCGATAAACGTGTTATACCAGCGGTTGTTCGTGTCCGTGATCCCCTCGCTCCAGACGGTCTTCACCTGGTCTTCGCCCGTTTTATGGGACAGCAGAACTTTGATCACATCATCGTCCCCATAAAATACATTGGCCATCACCAACGTTTGTCCCTCCAGCTCAACCACCGCCCCGTAGTCGATGCTATAATCCGCCAGGCCGGCCGGAACTGCGACAAGTTCTCCCTTCGCATTCCGGCTTGCGCTAAATTCTCCTTTTGCCAGCTTGACGCTCTGTGCCGGCATCTTTTCCTGTGCTCCACCTTGCTCGGCTACTTTTACGCGTGTTGCCTCTCCCTGATTAGCCGGCAACGACGCATTCCCTGGCTCCTGCTGGGACGCGTCCCGCGCAGCGTTTTCTCCCCCGTTAACCGGGCGGTTTGCCGGCGAGCAGCTTACCAGCAGCAGTCCGGCGGCAGCCGCAGCCGGGAGCAGCCATTTTATCTTTTTCAAAAAAACAACCTCCTCCAAAACGTATATAAACAACCCTAAGGATTCGTTATCTCTGCGCTGTCTATATCTTAAACGCGGCCGCTCTGCCAATAGTTTCATCTTCATCCTAACCTGTGCAGCCTTTCAGCATGATGGTACTTGCACCTGGGCTCCAGCCGCCACTTCTATGATCACAAAAAACCGCTGTCCGGCCGGATGAGTGATCCCGACACCGAAACAGCGGCTTTTCGCTTAATGATAATACGTTGAATTATGCCTGGCTGGCGGCGATCGCCTGCTCCAGGTCGTACAGGATGTCGTCGATCGACTCGGTGCCGACGGACAGGCGGACCAGTTCCGGATTGACGCCGGCCGCCAGTTGCTCCTCTTCCGTCAGCTGCTGGTGCGTCGTGCTCGCCGGATGGATAATGAGCGACTTCGAATCCCCGACATTGGCCAGGTGCGAGAACAGCTTCACGTTTTCGATCAGCTTGCGCCCGGCTTCTACGCCGCCCTTAATGCCGAAGGTAAGGATCGCGCCTTGCCCTTTCGGCAAATATTTTTGCGCCAGCTTGTAGGATTCGTGGCTCGGCAGCCCGGCGTAGCTGACCCACTCCACTTTGTCGTGGGCTTCCAGGTACTGCGCCACCCTCAGCGCGTTTTGGCTGTGGCGTTCGACGCGCAGATGCAGCGTCTCCAGCCCCTGCAGCAGCAGCCAAGCGTTAAACGGCGACAGCGGAGCGCCGAGGTCGCGCTGCAATTGGACGCGCGCCTTGATGATGTACGCCAGCGGCCCGACGGCGTCCGTGTAGACAACGCCATGGTAGCTCGGATCCGGCTCCGTCAGGCCGGGGAATTTCCCGCTCGCCGACCAGTCGAATTTGCCGCTGTCAACGATGATTCCGCCGATGGATGTGCCGTGCCCGCCGATGAACTTCGTGGCCGAATGCACGACGATGTCCGCGCCGAAATCGATCGGACGCAGCAGGTAGGGGCTCGGGAACGTATTGTCGACGATCAGCGGAATTCCGTGCTCATGGGCGATCGCCGCCACCGCCTCGATATCGAGCACGTCGCCCTTTGGGTTGCCGAGCGTTTCGGCATAAAGCGCTTTCGTCTTGTCCGTGATGGCCGCGCGGAAGTTGTCGGGATTTGCGGAATCAACGAATTTGACCTTGATGCCAAGCTTCGGCAGCGTCGTTGAAAACAAATTGTAGGTGCCGCCGTACAGCGTGGACGATGACACGATCTCATCCCCGGCCCCGGCGATATTCAAAATGGAAAACGTGATCGCCGCCTGACCGGATGCCGTTGCCAGTGCGCCGACGCCTCCCTCGAGCGCCGTCAGCCGTTTCTCGAACACATCGGTCGTCGGGTTCATAATGCGGGTGTAGATGTTGCCGAATTCCTTCAGGCCGAACAAATTGGCGGCGTGCTCGGTGTCGCGGAAGCCGTAGGAAGTCGTTTGGTACAACGGGACCGCCCGGGAATACGTAGTCGGATCGATTTCCTGCCCGGCATGGATCGCCAGGGTTTCGGGGGCGTATTGACGCTCTTCAGACATGGATAATTCCTCCTTCAAATCGCTCGAAAGTGATGGGATGACGATGTTTTTTCATATTCTCTCACATCTCAAGCCGTTTGAAAATAGAAAATCCGATAATTTTTATGTGAATTATATATTTTATTTACTTCCCCTTGAATTTCCGCACGAAATAGGCATCTTCCAGCAGCGGTTCCCCTTCGGTGAGGCCGGGAAACGGGGGAGATTCCGCCGCCATTTTAACGTATACCCCCTCCCGGACCTCCCGAATCTCGATCAGGCGCTCGGGCGGCAGCTCGCCTAACCGTTCACGGGGAATGACTCCTTCCCAGATCGGGCAAGGCAAGTCTTCCGTCCATAGCGATTTCCTGTCGTAAAAATGAACCTCCCCCCGATCGAGCCAAAGCACGTAATCGGCCATGGCCGCCCATTCGTTCATCTCATGCACCGCCGCAATGACGGTCCGCCCTTCGGCGTACCGGTTCAAATAGTTGATCGCCAGCTTGCGCTCCGCGGAATCCATCGCGTTTAACGGCTCATCAAGAAACAGGAAATTCGGGGCCCCCAAGAGGGATTGGGCAAGGGCAATCCGCCGCTGAACCCCAAGCGACAACCGTTTGATCTTGGTGTTCCGGCAGAATTCCAGATTAAAATCGCCCAGCAGTTCCTTCGCCCGATCCGGGCCGGTTAAGCCCTTAAGTTCGGACAAATAAGCCAGCAGCTTGTACGGCGTCATTTCTTCGTACAATTCGATTTCCGCGGGTACATAACCGATTTGACTGCGCACTAGCGGCAAATCGTCAAGCACGGAGCGCTGCCGGTACAGGATCCTCCCCCTGCGCGGCATCCTGACGGTCGCCAGCAGCTCAAGCAGCGTCGTTTTGCCCGCCCCGTTGGCGCCGACCAACAGCGTTAGGCCCGGATACAGCCGCAAGGCATCGATATGCAGGGAGAAGCCGTCCAACGGCTCATCGATATTTTCAACGGTAATCATGCGTATTCTCCGTCCTCACTCCACCTATTTTCAGACTTCGGCTACGGTAATACGAGCGGAACAGCAGCA
The DNA here is from genome assembly GCF_038008055.1 of Paenibacillus sp. FSL R5-0527. NCBI lineage: Bacteria > Bacillati > Bacillota > Bacilli > Caryophanales > Paenibacillaceae > Paenibacillus > Paenibacillus sp. FSL R5-0527. The sequence continues at coordinate 6,882,102 of NZ_JBBOYI010000001.1, forward strand.
GCGCCCCGATGAGCAGCAGCAGCGCGTCGAGCGCCGTCCGCGTACCGGCGGCCCATCCTCCCGCCTGGGCCTGGATTTCCAGCATAAACCAAAGCACGTAAACCGCAAAAGCGAAAAACAGCGCCGGTTTCATGCCGTAACGGAACAATGCGTACATCGCCGTCCCGCCGGTCAGCAGCGAAATGCCCAGCCATTGCAGCAAAAACGGCACAAAGGGCATCCCTGCCTCGCCCGCCGCCTCCACGCGAATGCCCACAACGACGGAGCTGATCAGCGCCCAGCCGATCACAAGAGCGATCACCATAAGCATCCGGCTGTAGACGACTAGAGCGGGAGGATAAGGCGTAATGCTCTCGACCGCGCGCATGCCCGGGTCCCAGGAGCGGTAGCTGTACAGCATAGAAGCGATTAGCATCAAGGGTGTAATCATCGGGAATAAACTAGGCATACGATCGCCCAGTAAATAATTGGAGAACGGGCGGTTTGGATCAACCAGCAAAATCAGCATCAAAAATACGGCCGCGCCGGCCAAAACGAGCGCTTTGCGGTTGAGACGGAATTGGCTAAGCAGCAATCTGCGCAGCGAAGGCGCTTCGACGTGCGGGTTGAAATCGAGCGTTTTTGCGGCGTTTTGCGCCTGAAGCTCGGCAAATTCCGGCTCCAGGGCCGCGATCAGCGCCGCCGTTTCCGACGGCGCCGGAGCATTCTGCACAGCCTGCCGCAGCGGTTCGCACAGCTCCTGCTCCAAGCGTTTCAGTTCTTTATCAATGGAGTGTTCCATGAATCGGCACCTCACTTTCCGTAAATGTATCCATTCGCTCGCCGGACCCGGCGGAGGAAGCGCCCTTTGGCCCGCATAGTACGCGTTTCAGCTTCCGCAATGCGCTGTAAAGGTTCGATTTCACCGAGCTTAGCGGCATTTCCAGCATTTCGGCAATTTCTTGCAGCTTCAGTTCGTGAAAAAAGCGCATGCGCACAACCTCCTGCTGCACCTGCGGCAGCAGGGCCAAAGATTCGGCAAGCTGCTGCGCCGTCTCCTGCCGTTCGATCAATGCCTCCGCCTGCGGCGAAGGGTCCACATCGTCCGGCAGTTCGTCCGCACCGGCATGCTCTGAACGGTAGGAGGCGCTCCGCCAGTAATCCCGGCACAAATTCAGCGCCACCGTATACAGCCAGGGGCGGAGATGTTCCATCCCGCCGTGCCTTTTCAGGTGGCGGATCAGCCGGATAAAAGTCTCCTGGACGATGTCCTCCGCCTTGCTTCGGTCCTTGAGCCGGTTGGTCACGTAACTGAGCAGCGGTCCGTGGTACCTCGTGACCAACAGCTCGAACGCTTCCCGGTCCCCCGCCGCCATCCGCTCTACCAGCAGCTGGTCCGAAATCATGTCATCCCTCCCCTCTCATCCGCATCGCCTTCTTCCATTCCCGCAGCCATTCCCTGTAAGTAATACTGCCCTTGTCCGCGTTGAATTGCGTGTCCGGGATTTCCAACCCCCGGCTGTAAAAATAGTTCAGCATTTCCTTGACCTGTTTGGATTTGCCCTCATCCAGGGCGGTTTCCACCTCCCGTACCATCCGCAATCCCACGTTATTCTGAAAAAGATCGGACAGGATTTTGCTCTGGGGTCCTTTTTCCATATCCTCATCCGTATAATCCGTCTGTTCACGGCAATACACATACCATATCAAGGCGCGAATCTGCGGACGCACATCCGTGTACGAATCCGTAATCTCGAATTTGCCGTCATCCGTTCCCAGGAGCATCCGATACATCAAAGTTTCGGCATCCGTTCCGGAGTCTTCTTCCCGGTCCCTGCTCAACCAGTTCATCAGCAAGGTCCGTTCTTCCAAGTTCGTAAGGTTATTGGGAATGTACATGGGCAGCACCAATACTTGTTCCAGCTTGGGCCGAAAATCGGGGAGCCAGGAAGTAAAATATCGGTACATCACGTTACACTCTGCGAACATCTTCTCCACTCTGCGAACGGCATAAGGAGTCGTGACCATCCGCACCGGCAGCCCGGGATGCTCCAGCTCGACAAATTCTCCGCCGACTAAGCGAACGCCGGTCAAAACGTCGCTTTCAAACGTTTGCCCGTCCCGGCGGCGCACGGATTCCGTCAGGTTGGAAAACAGCGGAGTTTCAAAACCGGAAACGTTCAGGCGGACATGAATCGGCGAAAATCCACGTTCCCCGGATTCTTTCATCAGCCTGAATTCTTCCGCCAGCCGCAGCGTAGATGCCTCGCCCTTCTTCAGGTACACCGGACGGTCGCCGGGCAGCGGATACCAGGCCATGTACCACGGCAAATCAACGTTTTTTCCTCGGACAAAAGCGTTGTAAGCTTCCTGGGCCTGATTCCGGGGCATATAGTCCATCACCGCCCCGCTGTATTTCATCTCCACTCGAAGAAGTTCCCCGGTTGCGGGTTCCGCAGGCTTAACGGTCAACCGCTCCCCTTGCTGCACAAACGCTGCGGCAGCCCCGGCCACCCGGACGTCCTCAACGCTGAAAGTCCGGTTTAAGGTAAAGGTTAGCTCCGGGCTTCCATGCAGCCGTTTCGCGGGGATTTGCAGCCGGACATTGAAATGAAGACGGTCGTCCGGAGTTCTTTTTAGGTCAATGTCATAACCGGTAATTGCAAAAACCCCGGCGCTCCGGGAAGCGGAGGAAGCTTGGGCGATCAGAAATTCGTTAACCGTGGGGATGCTCGGGTCGAGCTGCTTCGCCTCGTACTCGGCATACCGTTCCCGCCAGATCGAGCCGTAGGGAACGAACGCGCCCGCCGTCAGCAGCAGCGCAACACCGGCCGCAATCCAGGAATAGGCCCGGCGCCCCGCCGGCCGCAGCCGGTCGAGGATCACCGTTCCGGACGTTAACAGCAGCAGCGCGAAAGCCAGCACAAAGCGGCGGGAGGCGGCCTGCTCATCGGCGATCAAACGCATGCCCCATGTATCCATTCCCAAATCGCCGTTCATCGCCAATTGACTGAGATGAAAGGCGCGCAGCACGTACCAGTGATTCCGGTCCAGCAGGAATATATCCATAAAAAAGGTGCCGAACATCCAGGCGCAAAACGCAATCAGGTAACAGGCCCGATTCGGAATGCAAATCGCCAGCAGCATCGCCAGCGCCAGTGTGACGATATAAGACACTTCGTAGCTGGCGGCGAAATAGCCCGTAAATTCCAGCGTCACCCCGGAAGCAGCGCCGACTTGCGCGGACGCCCAAGCGTAAACCGCCCCGGCCAGTAAAGTAAACAGCGAAAAATAGAGCAAGCCGGCGGCATACTTCGCGGAAATTTTGGCCGCATACGGCACCGGCAATGCCGTACTCCATTCATAGGAAGGGCGCCGGATATCCCGGCGGACCGTGAGCACGCCGAGCAGCATGACGAGGCCTAACGTCATCGTGTGAAAAAGCGCCATATACGTATAGGCTTCCTGGTAAAAATCAGCCTCCCGCACCGCGACCCGCCCGACGAACCAGACCAGCAGCAAAACGAACAGCACCGGCATGGCCAAAAACCACGGATTGCGAAAAATCATTCGCAGTTCAAACATCAACAATCGCCGCCATCTGCTCATCGTCCCCCCGCTCCTTCCGGGAGACCCGTCCTTAGCAGCGCCAAATAACCGTCTTCCAGCGTCGGCTGAACCGGCGTTACGTCATCGGCAGCCGGAGGCGCCTCGCCGACGATGCGGCACCGCAGCCCGCCCGCCGCCGGCCGGGTCCAAACGACGGACAGCGGATCAAGCCGGGCGAAGTCCCGTTCGGACAAGCGTGCCTCCCATACTTTGCCGCGCCCGCGCTCCTGCAGGTCGTCGAGCTCGCCGGACAAGCGCACCCGGCCTTTGTTCAGGACGGCGATTTGCCGGCAGTTGCTTTCAATGTCGGCGACAATGTGGGTCGACAGCAGCACGATCCTTCCGACGCTGAACCGGGCCAGCAAATTGCGGAAGCGGACGCGCTCTTCCGGGTCGAGCCCGGCCGTCGGTTCGTCGGCGATCAGCACCCGCGGCGAACCGAGCAGCGCCTGGGCGATGCCGAGGCGGCGCCTCATGCCGCCGGAGTAGGTCCGCACTCTTTTTCCGGCTTGATTCTGCAGGTTCACCTGTTCCAGCAAAGCAGCGATTTCCGCCTTCCTCCGTTTTTTGTCCTTGATCCCTTTCATGACTCCGGCAAAATCGAGAAATTCCGCCCCGGTCAGCCCGGGATAAGCCTGAAACTGCTGCGGCAAATATCCGATCATGCGGCGAATCTCCTCCGCCCGGGTCAGCGGAACGCCAAACAAGGCCGCTCCGCCGGAAGTGGGGGCCGTCAGCGCGGCCAATATCCGCAGCAGCGACGATTTCCCGGCTCCGTTCGGCCCGAGCAGGCCGACCATGCCTTCCTGCAGCGTCAGCGTGACGTCGTCAAGCGCCCAGCCGCCTCGCATATATTTTTTGGATAAATGATCGATCTGAATCATAAGCTTCCTCTTTCTGCCAGAGTTAGGTTGGATCGCTCCGCGCGGGCGACCTTCTGTTCCTGTAACGGATGCCGCCGCAAAAAAGTTTAACCTTGGAGGGCAAAGTTAAAAATTTCCTGACTCCGGCGCAAAAAAGGGTGCCGATTCCCGCGTTCGCTTTGGAATGGCACCCTGTTTTCCATGATATGTTTTATTCGGGATACGCGGGTTTGTCCCGCGCGCTTTCGCCGCCGGGCAGCCCGGCTTAATCGCCGCTGGCGCCTATGGACAGCTGCATGCTTAATAGTCGCTTGCGCCGCTTTGACCCTGGGCGATCGCCACGCCCGCGCTCGTTCCGAGGCGCGTGGCACCGGCCCGAATCATCGCCTCCGCGTCAGCCAGCGTGCGGACGCCGCCGGAAGCTTTCACGCCCACGTCCGGTCCGACCGTTTGGCGCATGAGCGCCACCGCCTCCACCGTGGCTCCGCCCGTCGAAAATCCGGTGGACGTCTTGACGAAGTCGGCCCCGGCCGAAACGGAAAGCCGGCAGGCGCGCACGATTTCCTCATCCGTCAGCAGGCACGTTTCGATAATGACTTTCACCAGCGCCTTGCCTTTCGCGGCCTCCACGACGCCGGCGATATCGCGGGCGACCAGCTCGTCGTTCCCGTCTTTTAAAGCGCCGATATTGATGACCATATCGACCTCGCCGGCCCCCTGCCGGATCGCATGGGCCGCTTCGAACGCCTTAACTTCAGGCGCCGACGCGCCGAGCGGAAAGCCGATGACCGTGCATACCTTTACCGGCGAGCCTTGTAGCGCCTCCGCGGCCGTTTCCACCCATACCGGATTGACGCAAACCGAAGCGAATCCGTATTGCTTCGCCTCCTCGGCCAGTTTGAGAATGGCCGCTTGTCCCGCTTCCGCCTTCAGCAGGGTGTGGTCGATCATGGCGGCAATTGATTTTGTTGACAAATGAACTCCTCCGTTCTCGATTCCTTTAGTATAAGCTGGAGATCTGCACGCCGCTCGGCAGCTTGAACGGGTGCTCTTTGTTGATATGATCGTAAAACATGATGCCGTTCAGATGGTCGATTTCATGCTGCATCACGATCGCGTCGTAGCCTTTGAACCGCAGTTTGACCTCATTTCCCTGCTCGTCGTACGCCTTGACCTGCACCTTCTCGTAGCGCGGCACAAAGCCCTGCACCGGGCGGTCCACCGACAGGCAGCCTTCGCTTTCCGGCAGATAAATCATCGCGGTCGAATGGCTGATGATTTTCGGATTGTACATGGCGATTTCGCGGGGATGTCCCTGGTCGTCGGTCAGCAGGGCGGCAAACATCCGCTTGTTCAGACCGATTTGATTGGCCGACAGGCCCACGCCCGCGCGCAGGTTGTATTTTTTGGCCGTCTCGGGATCCTGGCTGTTTTTGAGGAAGCGCAGCATCGCCGCCATTTCCTCGCGGTCCTCCTCGGTGGGAGGAACGCTGACCGGCTCGGTCACAACGCGCAAAATGGGCGCCCCTTCGCGAACGATGTCATCCATCATTATGATGTAATCGCTGTTGAATTTACTCATAAATAAACAAATCATCCACCTTCGTCTGTAAAATTTGCGCAAGCTTGAACGCAAGCTCCAGCGTCGGATCGTACCGGTCGTTTTCCACGCTGTTGATCGTCTGCCTGGCGACGCCGCAGGCGGCGGCCAGCTGCTGTTGGGTTAACCCCAGCCGCTTGCGGAACTGCTTGATTTTATTGTTCAAGGGCATCCCCCAAATGTCAAAAGTTTTGGACTAATCAAGCGTAACATGGGCCAAACCCGGTTGTCAAAGTCAGGATTTAAACTTGTGCCAGTCCATATCGCTCGTGTTCAGCAGGTGCTCGAAGTCGTTGTCCAGCCGCTTTTGCTCGGCCCGGCGGGCCTCCTCGGCCTGGATGCGGGCCTGCTCCTTGCGCGCTTCCTCTTCTTTCTTCAGCTCTTCAGCCTGGGCTTTCAGCTTGGCGATCGTATCCCCGCCCAGCAGGTCTTTCAGCGTCGCCGGTTTATCCGCGGAGGACGCCGCGGCCTGAGTGGGCCGTTGTCCTTTTTTCTTTCCCATCACGTTTCACCTCGTTTTCTTTAAAGCCTCGCCGGTAGACAGCTCCAAAACAGCGTTAGCTGTTAATCCGGTTTAGCGTCACTTCGCTAGCAACGGACATGGATGCTCCTATTCCCCAAAAAAGGCGGGTTTCACTTTCTAACGGACCGAGATGCGCTTATTTCCCCGAAAACGGCTGGAAACTTGCGCTGAAATGCCAAACAAGGTCAACTGTGTCCGTTACATCGCAAGACATCACTAGCGGTGCATTTAAATCTGGCAAGATACATTTGCTGAGCACACCAATATTCTAACGGTTGCCACAAGCGCTATTTGTTCCAAGCCCGTTGATTTCAAATTGTAACGGTTGCCATGGAGCTTATTTCGCTGAAAACCGGTAATTTTTGCTTGGATCAGGCAAATAACGGCGCTGGCAACCGTTAAAATTTAGAAAAGGTCTTTTTTCGGCAAATAGCCGCTGCTGCAACCGTTAGATGATTTCGGATAGCTTTTACGGGAAAGCTTGAGCAAAAGTTAATGCATCGCCAGCGGCATGACATTCCGATCCCGCCGAAATAACGGCGCTGTGGTCCGTTAAAATGCGACGCCCCTCTTCTGCCGGGTTGAAAAATAAACCGTTCGGTTCCCTTCAACTCCAGCTTAAACGCACGTTATCCCCGGGGCGATCCACTGGTTTATGCCTAAATTATCACCGTCCTCCGGAAGGTTGTCAATGGAAGGAATGGCGGAAGAACGGTGATAAGATAGCGGAATATAGCGCAAGTACAGCGGAAAGACGCGGAGGTTCGTAGAGAGGCGGAGGCGGAAGGGCGAACATTGGAAAAGCGATGGAGGGTGCAAAAGGCGGAAGGACGTACCGTGGAAGAGCGGTGGAGGGCGGAGCAGGCGCAAGGGCGCATTGGTAGAGCGGTGGAAGGCGGAGGATCGCCGAAGCGTCGTCGGAGGATCGCCGGAGGAGCCGGCGTCAGGGAGGGGCCGGCCAACTCCGCCGATCATTAAAGGGGCGGCCGATATGACCGCATCCGTCAGTTTCTTTCGCCCCCCAAACGCTCCAGCCCCCCAAGCAGCAAATCGAGATTGAAATGCAGGCTGTCCCGCACCTCCAGCGGAAGTCCAAAGCTTCCCTGCCGATCTAGCGAAGCGAAGCCGTGAATGAGGCTGCGGAGGCCGCGCACGGTGTGGAGCGCCTGCTCCTCGGTCAGCGGAAAGCCGCCGAGATAACGCAGCGTCAGCGCGACGATGCGGCCGGAGGCTTCCTGCAGCTCGCGTCCCTCCTGGCTCGGGGCCATTTGCACGGCTTCGTACAGCCCGGGATGCTCGTGCGCGAAATCGAGGTAGGCGTCGGCAAAGCGGCGGACAGCATGTTCGCCGCTCAGGCCGCCAACCGCGGCCACGATGTGTTCGTACAGCCGCTCCAGCGCATATTTGGCCAGCATGGCGCGAATCTCGTCCAGCCCGCTGACGTGATTGTATAAAGAAGGCGGCCGGATCCCCAGCTTCCGGGCGACCGATGAGATGCTGACGGCAGCGGCTCCCTCGGCGTTGGCCACCTCTACCGCCGCCATCAAAACGGCGGTACTGTCAAGGCCGATTCTTGGCGACATGCCGCTACACCTCCCGCGGCCGGCGATCCGCACCGCCCGCAAGCGCCCGCTCTGCGGCGCGGATGGCCCGCTCCAGCGCGGCGCCCGGCCGCTCGAGCACATCGCCGTGCCCGGCCGCCAGCAAGGACGGCTGCAGGGCGGCCAGCTTGCGCGCGCTGTTAAGCGCCGCCGGCTTATTCCAGGTGGCCAGCGCCGGGAACGGGAACAGCGGGCGGACGGTGCCGCTGACCGCGATGCCGGCGCGCGTCTGAAAGGCGTCGCCCACGATCAGCGCGCCGCTGCGCGTGTCCAGCAGCGAATACGAGCCCGGCGTGTGCCCCGGCGAGGCTACGGCGAGCAGCGAGCCGATGCGCTCTCCGTCCGTGAACAGGACGTCGGCGCGCGTGTTCAGCCGCTTGGGGACGCCGCCGCGGATCGGCGTTTGCGGTTCGCCTGCGTCGAGCGTCACGTCGCCGCTCATCAGCCGGGCGTCCCGGGCGGAGACATGCACCGGAACATCCGGGTGCATCGCCTTCAGCGCGTCCAGCGCCCCCACATGATCGTCGTGAACATGCGTCAGGACGATGCGGGCAAGCGGCTTGCCGGTCGATTGCACCGCCCGCAAAATCCCGGCGGCGCTGTAGGGCAAAGCGGCGTCGATCAGCGTAACGCCATCCTCCTCCTCGACCAAATAGCAATTTACCGGAAAAAGCCGTGGAAGAAACGACAGTTGCGTTAACTTTCCATACTTGCGGATTCTCATTATTAATTCCCTCTTCCCCAAACTGGTTTACGAAAATGAATTCTCCAAAACTAAGACCTTTAGTTTTAATTTAAACTAATACCATTAGTTTCGCAACTGTTTTTTTTTTAGTCGTACAAGCCGCATTTTCCGAATAGGATGTACAAGCACGATAAAATCGCAGTCTGGAGGGAAGGGTTGAATGAACAGTTTCATCAGCTACGTGCTGCTGGGGTTATCCCTGTCCGCGCCGATCGGCCCGGTCAATGCGGCCCAACTCGACAAAGGGATACGCGGCGGTTTTTTCCATGCCTGGTTTGTAGGGATCGGGGCGCTTGCCGCCGATATTTTATACATGCTGCTCGTATACTTCGGCGTTGTTCATTTTTTGAACACCCCGTTTATGAAAACGTTCCTGTGGCTGTTCGGCTTTTTCATCCTCACTTATACCGGCATCGACAGCTTAAAACAGGCGGGAAACATCCATTTGAACGAAATGCGGGGCGGCGAACCGCTGATGAAATCGTTGCTGTTCGGATTCATGATGTCCGTCAGCAATCCGCTGTCCATTTTGTTCTGGCTCGGCATTTACGGCTCGGTGCTGGCCCAGGCGGCATCCGCCGCCGGAACGCAGGAACTGATCGTCAACAGCTGCGCGATCATTTCCGGACTGATCGTTTGGGATTTGGCGATGGCCGGGTTCGCCAGCGTATTCCGCAGATTTCTGACCGACCGGATTCTCGTCACCATCTCCGTCATATCCGGTATATCGCTGATCGGCTTCGGGCTGTACTTCGGTTACGAAGCCGCGCTCCTGCTGCTGGAGCGGCTTTGAGCAAAACGGCCTTTTTGACCGCGCACTTTCTACTCACGTCGTGCGCTTCGGGCGCAGCACCAGCGGCTTGCTCTGCCGGCGCCGCGCGATTTTCCGGCGCTTCCAGACGGTAAACTGCATAACCAGCGTGACGATGCCGATGACGCCGATGAAGATCAAGCTTCCCCAAAACCCGGGGCGGCTTGTACTATGAAATAGCGTACCGACCACCGCAAGCGCGATAAGCGCCATGCCCGTCCAGCGTTTGACCCGGCCGAACGCGCTGAGCTTCAGCAGCTTGCCCGCCGTGACCAAAATGAAAAACCAGTTGTAAAGCAGCAGCAGTCCGGCGGCGGTCGTAATGTATTCGTAAATGCGCCCGGGCATCACGAACGACATTACGACGGAAGCGGCCAGCCCGGCGGCGGTCAGGCCGATCGCGTATAAAGGCCGCTTGCCCCAGGCTTTACGGGCGAATAGCGGGGGTGCATCCTTGTCTTTGGCGAGGGTGACCAGCATCGTCGTTACGGCATACAAGGAGGCCACCATCGTGGAGAATCCGGCGACGATCAGCACACCGTTAAAAACATGCGGGATAAACGGAAGATTGTAATTCGCCAAAGCCGTAATGAACGGGCTGCGTTTCGGATCGATGGCCTTATACGAAATGAAGGTCAGCGCGAGCCCGATCGACAGCAAATACACGATCGCCAGCAGCACCAGCATCACCGTGCCCGCCTTCGGCGCATCCTTCGGGTTCCGTAGGCGCACCGCCAGCATGCCCATCACTTCAATACCGCCAAAGGCATAAAACGCGAAAATAAACCCTGACCACAAACCGCGGTAGCCGGTAGGGAAAAAGGTGTCCGCCGTATGCGGAAACGCCGGGGCTTTGCCGCCTCCCGGTATCCATCCCATGAGCGCCGCCCCGGCCACAATCAGGAACATCAAAATCGCGGCGATTTTGATGACGGACAGCACATTTTCCATCGAATCGAATACCCGGTTGCCCAAAAAGATAACGGCTAATCCAAGCACGGCATAAATAATCGCAAAAATCCACATCGGCATGCCGGGAAACCAAAACCGCGAAAACAGGGATAAAGCGGTCAATTGGCTGCCCATGATAAGCAGTTCGGAGCACCAGTACATCCAACCGCTGGAAAAACCGGCCCAACGGCCAAACGCCCGTTTCGCATAGGAACGGAAGGACCCCTTCTCCGGGCGGTCCGCCGTCATGCGGGCCAGGACCTCGAACACCGTATAAGTGCCGATGGCCGCAAGGATAAAAGCAATCAGAATCGACGGTCCGGCCATGCGAATGCCGATTCCCGAACCCAGAAAATACCCCGTCCCGATCGTGGACGCCACCCCAAGCAGGGACAGCTGCCACCATCGGAGGGTCCCCTTTTCTTCCTCTTCGCCCCTCGCTTCTGCCATTTCAGTTCCCTCATTTCCGTAAAATGTATGATCAGGTCTTTAGCCACTTCTTTATATTGCAGCCGAATCCCGGGAAATATGTAAGCAGCGTTTTACCGCAAAATGGCCTGTGATATAATAAGTCACATCTCAAAGAAAAGAGGCTTGGCCATGGCTTTTGGCGTGACACGCGAAGAACTGAACGAATGGAAACGAAACGTCGCCCGCGGCGACATCGCCTATTTGACCCATTATTGGCTGGACCCGCGTTTTCCCGGCGCCAAAACGGTGACGAAGGTCGGCTGCTCGGACTTGGGGCGCCTGGCCTCCTGGTGCCGCGAGCACGGGCTTGACCCGAAATATATCCATAACCGCTCGCCGTTTCCCCATTTCGACCTGATCGGCCCCAAGCAGCGTGAAATTTTGCGCAAAGAAGGGCTTTGGTCGCAATTGGAGCGGTTTAAATTGAACGGACCGCCAGAACAAAAATCCACTTAAAAGCAAGGGGCGCGTAAAAGGAACTATATACCACTCCCACTCCCGCCACGTTACGATATAAGGAAAATGGTGTACTCCTGCGAAATGCAAAAGTGCATGCGGTTTTTGTCGAAACTCCTCAATATGGGCAGTTCAAATGCAAATGTGCAGTTCATTTCCGCTCAAAAGTTACTTTTTTATCGTATAGCCTTAAATGAGATGTACTTTTGCATTTCAATAGCCCTGAAAGGGGCTGAAGACGGAAAATAAGCTGCACTTTTGCAGCTCATCCCACCAGACCGCCTATAATCTTGAAAAAAGCTGCCCGCAAAGCCAACAGACTTTGGGACAGCTTTTTTGTTCAGCTTCCGGCGGGAGCGGATCAAGATCAACCATGCCCGGCCGGCGTAGACAAACCGATGCGTTCGACGAGCCGGGTGCTTTCTTCGTTGAGCCCGACAATCGTAACGTTTTTGCCTTGCAGCCGGTACTTGTGCAGCAATTTGGAAATCGCGTTAACCGCCGACTGGTCCCAGACATGCGATTTCGCGAAATCGACGGTCACATGCTCCGGATCGCCTTCGGGATCGAATTCATTTAAAAAATGGGACACTGTACCGAAAAACATCTGCCCGGTCACGGCATACGTTTTAACTCCCTGCTCCAGGCTCACAGCGACACGGATGCTGGCCATCTTCCAGGCGAACACAAGCGCGCTCAGCAGCACGCCGATCCCTACGCCGATGGACAAATTATCGGTAGCGACAACGGCCACGACCGTAATGACCATGGTCAGCGCGTCGGACAGCGGAATTTTGGGCAGCGATTTGAGGGAGCCCCAATCGAACGTCCCGATGGATACCATAAACATGACGCCGACAAGCGCCGCCATCGGGATTTGCTTGACGACGTCCCCAAGCACGATGACGAGAAACAGCAGGCCGATGCCGGACACCAGCGTGGACAGCCGCGTCCGTCCGCCGGATTTCATATTGACCATCGACTGTCCGATCATCGCGCAGCCGGCCATGCCGCCGAAAAATCCGGTCACGATATTGGCCAGGCCCTGGCCTTTCATTTCCCGGTTTTTGTTGCTGGACGTATTTGTGATGTCATCGATCAGCGTCGCCGTCATCAGCGACTCCAACAGGCCGACAAAGGCCAGCGACAGCGACACCGGGAAAATGGTTTTCAGCATCTCCCAGGAAACCGCGACATCGGGAAGATGGAAAACGGGCAAGGACGCCGTCATTTCCCCCATGTCGCCTACGGTTTTGACATCAAGGCGCAGCGAGATCGCGAGCACCGATACGGCAATGATCGCCACAAGGGCGGACGGAACCGCCTTGGTGATCAGCGGAAAAAGGTAAATGATCGCCAGCGTCAACGCCACCAGCGCGTACATCATCCACCCTTGGCCGGAAAAATGCGTCAGCTGCGCCATAAAGATCAAAATCGCCAGCGCGTTCACAAAGCCGGTCATGACCGAATGCGGCAAAAAGCTGATGAATTTTCCCAGTCTCAGCATGCCCATGATGATCTGCAGGATCCCGGCCAAAATCGTGGCGGCGAATAAATATTCGATGCCATGGTCGCGGACGAGACCGCCCATCAGCAGCGCCATCGCGCCGGTAGCCGCCGAGATCATGCCCGGGCGCCCGCCGGCGAAAGCGATCACGACCGCGATTGTGAATGAGGCGTAAAGCCCGACCATCGGGCTGACGCCGGCCAAAATGGAAAAGGCGATCGCTTCGGGAATCAAGGCGAAAGCAACCGTCAATCCGGACAGAATATCGCTTTGCGTATTCGAAAACCAGGTCTGCTTAATATGAAGTTGTTTTAGCAAAATATAAATACCTCCTATAATAATTGATGGATTTAAAGGTCCGGTGCAACGCCAACGCTCCCGATTATATTAAAGAAACGCCGCCCCGCTCAAATACATCTCATCCGAGAAAATCGCTTAATCGGCAAGTATGCTCCCGAATACTCCGGTATCCGCGAAAATACTTAAAAATTGAAATATACCACTTTAGGAATGTCCGATTATAATCGTTTTTTCTCTTTCCTAAACAACCAAAAACACTTATTATATGAAAGTTGGGTAAGCTTCACTAATAAAACGAGACCATATTGAGGTGGTAATAATGACTAATCAAGCGCATGCTTCCCCCGCTCCCAGTTTGTTTCGCAACAAATTTTACCAGACGATTCTGATCTCCAACATTTTTTTGCAGATTGGGATCTGGGTCCGCAATTTCGCCATTTTGATGTTCGTTTCGGAAAAAACGCATAACGACCCGCTGGCCATCTCGCTGATTTCGGTGGTGGAGTTTGCGCCGATTTTTGTGTTTTCCTTTATCGGAGGCGCCTTTGCCGACCGTTGGAAGCCGAAAAAAACGATGATCTGGTGCGACTTTCTTTCCGCGGTGTCGGTGTTTGTCGTATTGATCACGCTATTGTACGAATCATGGGAAACCGTTTATTTCGCCACCTTCATTTCGGCGATTTTGTCGCAGTTCTCTCAGCCGTCGGTGATGAAGCTGTTCAAGCAGCACGTCCATCCCGATCAGGTGCAGCAAGGCATGGCCCTGTTCCAGTCGCTGATCGCCATCTTTATGGTGCTGGGGCCGTCGCTCGGCATCTTTGCTTATCATCAATTTGGCATTCATCTTTCGATCGGCGTGATGGGCGTGGCCTTTCTGCTGTCAGCGGTTGTTCTGTTCCGCATCCCGGCCGATGAAACGCCGGAAGAAAAATCGCCCCGGCAATCGAATATCCGCCAGGAGCTGGCGGCCGGCTTCCGCTACGTCTGGGGCAGCCCGGTGCTCAAAGTGCTCGGCGCGACCTTTGCGATCGCCGGTTTTTCCGTCGGTACGATTCAGACGTTGGGGTTGTTTTTAGTCACGGAAAATCTGGGGAAAAGCGAGGAGTTCCTGCAATTTCTGCTGATGGTGAACGGGATCGCCATGCTGATCGGCGGAGCGGTCGTCATGACGCTGGCCAAACGCATCCCGCCGCAGATCCTGCTGGCGTTCGGAATAACGATCAGCGCGTTGTGTATCGCCGGTATGGGCTTCTCGACAAGCGTTCCGCTCACCTTGACGCTGCAATTTATTAACGGCCTGACGATGCCCTGCATCCAAATCGGCATTAACACGCTCATTCTGCAATGGACGGAGCAGGAATACGTCGGGCGCGTCAACGGCGTGCTTAGCCCGATGTTCATGGGCATGATGGTCATCATGATGTCGTTGTCCGGCGTGCTCAAAAAGTTTTTCCCGCTGGTCGGCATCTATGCGGTCTCCGGCATCATCATGCTGGCCGGGGCGGCGATTCTGATCCCGATCTTCAAATATAAAAAGCCGGCTCCGGCCCCTACTCCGGCGGCCGAGCAGCCGTAGGCGCGAAAAACGCCTGCCCTTAGACGGGCGCACGGTATTTACAACAAAAAAGTCTTGAAGCAAACGGGCCACACCCGCCGCTTCAAGACTTTTTTCATTCCGTAATATGCAGTTCGAACTTGCGATTAACGCTTGTTGAAAATGTCGGTCAGTACCGGCACGATTTGCGATTTGCGGGATACGACGCCTTTCAGCACCGCCTTGTTGTCGGCCAGCTTGACGCTGTACGCCTGCTCAACCGCGTCGGCCGCTTTTCCGAGTGCCAGGCCCACGGAATCGTTGTTCAGAATGTCAGTGACGACGAACAAGAACAAGTCCAATCCTTTACGTTCGATGATGCCGTTTAACGCGGCTTCGATTTCGCTTTGCCGCGACAGGACATCGTTTACGTCCACCGCGTTCACCTGGGCGATTTCCACCTTCGACCCGCCCATGTCGAACTCCTTGGCGTCAAGCGTGATCAACTGTTCGATCGTCTTGTCGCTCAGATCGGCCCCGGCTTTCAGCATGTCGAGTCCGTATTCCTCCGCGTTGACGCCGGCGATGCCGGCCAGTTCGCGGGCTGCGGCCACATCCTGCTCGGTGCAGGTCGGCGATTTGAACAGCAGCGAGTCGGAAATGATCGCGGACAACATCAGCCCGGCGATATTGGCCGGAACTTCGATGCCGTTTTCCTTGTACATTTTGTTCAGAATCGTTGCCGTACAGCCGACCGGTTCAGCGCGATAGTAGAGCGGGCCGCTCGTTTCGAAATTGGCGATCCGGTGATGGTCGATGACTTCGGCCACGCGAACCTGATCGATGTCGGACACACTTTGCTGGCGTTCGTTGTGGTCGACCAAAATGACCTCCTTCGCCTCCCCGGCCACCGCTTCCACCAGCCGGGGCGCGGCAAAGCCGAACCGCTCCAGCGCAAACGCCGTTTCCCCGTTCACTTCCCCAAGCCGTACCGGCTCCACGTTCCAGCCCAGCTTCGATTTCAAATCGGCATAGGCGATCGCCGAGCAGATCGTATCCGTGTCCGGATTTTTATGTCCGAAAATCAACACTTTTTCCATCTCGTTACTCCCCTTTTCAAAGACTTAATGACAAAAGTATAGCTTATAAATTGAGTGGCAATCAAGAGCGGCAAGGACGAACCGGCGGAATGCAAAGAATAATTTACATCGCGGGGCAAACCGGGTACGATCAGGATGAAAGAAGGCGATTAAGGTTCGCTAAATACCCTGATCCGCTATGTACGGCGCGTTCCGCCTGCCTGGGCAGTTTACCTGCCCGCTCAGTTTAAGTCAGCGTTAAGGCGGCTTTCAGCAAACGTTCAGCGGTATCGGCCATAATAGAGATCATCCGAAGACGATAGGCTGCGGCCTTATATTATAGGAGGCATTTTTATGATGAATAACGTGAAAGGCGCAAAAATATTGCTGGTGGACGACGAGCCGCATATCGTGCAGTTTCTGGAGCTGGGTCTGGCGAATGAAGGCTTTGAGGTCCGGACCGCGGCGGACGGGATGAGCGCCGTCAGCGTGGCGGCGGAATTTCAGCCGCATGTCGTTGTGCTGGACGTCATGATGCCGGGCATGGACGGCTGGGAAGTGTGCCGGCTGCTGCGCAAAAACGGAGACAACGTCGCGATCATTATGCTGACGGCCAAGGACGAGGTGGACGACCGGGTGAAGGGGCTGACGATCGGCGCCGACGATTACGTCGTCAAGCCGTTCAGCTTCGAGGAGCTGCTGGCCCGCATCGGGGCGCGCCTGCGCAACCAGTTTCCGGCGCTGTTCGGCGAAGTCGTTATCGGACCGTTCCGCCTGGACGACCGGAGAAAAGAAATTATATACCGGGAGCAGCCGCTGGAGCTGTCCCCGACCGAATACGAGCTGCTCAAATACCTGATCCTCAACCACGGGATCGTGCTTAGCAAAACCACAATATTGGATAAAGTATGGGGGTACGATTTCGGCGGCGAGGAAAATATCGTGGAAGTCTATATCCGCTCGCTTCGGGAAAAATTGCACGACAAAGAGCACCGGCTGATCCGCACGCTTCGCGGCGCGGGCTATCGCGTCGATTTGCCCTGAAGCCCTTCTTAATAAGGAAAGGAACTTGCGATGATGAATAGCCCCAAACTCAACAAAAGCAATTTTGGGCAAAGATGGCGAAGCTTGTTTTTGCCGGGTTCGCTGCGGTTTCAACTGCTGTCGCGTTCCCTGTTCATTTTGGCCGCTTTGCTCGTTTTGATCGGAGCGTTCCAATACGTAATTATGAAGGATTTTATATATAAAAATCAGGCCGAGAAAATGGCTTCACAGATGAGAGGTCCGTTGAGAGAAGTGTTCGACCGGAGCGGGCAAACTCCCGAGCATTGGGGAGGCGACGGGCAAAGACCTGCGCCTGCAGGCCCCGGCCCCGGGGCCGGGGCCGGAAACAAAAACGTTCCGGAGCCGCGTCCGCTCCTGTTTTTGCCCGATTCCTCGCTGGCCATCATCAACTCCGATTATAAATTTATCGATTTGGCCTCCGAAACGGGCATTACCGCCCCCCGGCTGACCGATAGCGAATACGGAAAGCTGTTTAACCGGAACTGGGGCAAATCGCGTCCTGGCGAATACCGCGTTATGAAGGACGGGGAAGGCAACGAGCAGCTTGTCGTATTCCGCGAAGTGGTGTTTCCCGGGGACAACGGGGAGCAGGCCTGGCTTGTGCAAATGGGGATTTACACCGCTCCGATGCTGAAGGTGGTGTTTCGGCAGCTGCTGACGTTCGCCGGGCTTTCCCTGCTCGCGTTAGCCGGGGGATTGGCGTTGTATTTCCCGGTGTTGCGGCGCACGCTTAATCCTTTGAACCAGATGGTCAAAACGGTGGAGGATACGAACGCGGGCAATCTCGGCAACCGTTTTCCGGCGGCTTCGGGGCAATCGGAAATCGACCGGCTCGGCGTTTCGTTTAACGGGATGATGGAGCGGCTGGAGAACGCCTTTGAGGCGGAGCGGGAGGCGAAGGAGCAGATGCGCCGCTTCGTCGCCGACGCCTCCCATGAGCTGCGCACCCCGCTGACCTCGATTCACGGGTTCCTCGAAGTGCTGCTGCGGGGGGCCGCCGACCGGCCGGAGCAGCTTCACGCGGCGCTGAACAGCATGCTTGGCGAATCGGGGCGGATGAAGAAGCTGGTGGAGGACCTGCTGACGCTGGCCAAATTGGACCGCACTCCAGTCGTGCAGCGGACGCAGGTTCTGCTGGACGAATTGATCCGGGAAATGGAACCGCACCTCCGGATGCTGGCCGAAGACCGGGAGGTCCGGTTTGCGCTGCATCCGGGGCTGGCCGCGATGTGCGACAACGATAAAATCAAGCAGGTCGTGCTGAACCTGTTTCATAACGCCGTTCAGCATACCGACCGGCAAACCGGCCGGATTGCGGTAACCTTGACTCACGAGCCCGGACGGGCACTGCTTCAGGTCAAGGATAACGGGCCGGGGATCGCCAAAGAGCATCTGCCTCACGTCTTCGAGCGGTTTTACCGCAGCGACGCCTCGCGGACGCGCAAACAAGGCGGCGCCGGACTGGGGCTGGCGATCTCCCAGTCGATCGTCGAAGCGCACGGCGGGCACATCTCCGCAGCCAGCGAACCTGGTGCGGGAGCGACGTTTACCGTTGTGCTGCCGGCGCTGTAGAGGACAGTTTTATGGAAGATAGTATGATGTACGACGGTCCCAAACGAATAAGAGAAGCCTGGCCGCTGGCCAGGCTTTGTTTACGCTACCGCGTTAGCATAGAAAAAGAAACGGTTAGCAGGCTACGGGATACGGGATACGGGATAGGGATACGGCGTTATGCACGTAGCTCACTATCACGAAATGCAAAAGGGCATGCGAATTTCGTCGAAATCCCTCGAAACGGGTGGTTCAAATGCGAAACTGCAGTTCATTTCCGGTCAAAAGTTACTTTTTTATTATATAGCTCTGAATGAGATGTATTTTTGCATTTCAATCGCTTTAGAGTGGAAATTTAGAGAAAATGAAATGCATTTTTGCATTTGATCGAGCCGATGAAGTTAATCGCTCATATCCGGTTTACGTATACGCGCCAACAACATCCATCGATGTGCTTTGGGCCATAGTTGCAAAACTTACACCTAGGTTCAATTTAAGATACGGATTTAAAGGTTTTAATTGCATTTCCTGCAACTACCATCCAACCATTTTCTTCAGCTCTTCAGATTAAACAGATCTAATTGCATGTTTTACACTTAAACAAGTGTTTGGTTATATATCCGGATAAGCAACTGTTTATTTTACAACTATTCAACGTTCTACCTACTGGTCTGAGCAGCAACCACTCTCAAAAAAGGCAGAAGCCCCATCCAAACGATGATGGATGAGGCTCTTTTTGCTTCCCGTTACGCTAACTAGCGAAGCATTCCTTTATATATCCCCGGCTCCGAGCCTTCGATTACGACCGCGCCCGCCGCTTTGGCGTAAAAGTCCTTGGGTCCCGCCCCGCCAATCACCGCGTAACCGTAGCCGTCGAGACGCATCAAATCGAGGGTGTGCAGCAGCAGCATTTTGCCGATGCCTCTGCCGCGCTCCTGCTCATCGACCCCGGTGGGGCCAAAGAATCCTTTGGCCGTCGTGTCGTAACAGGCAAAGCCGAGCAGTTTGCCATTATCGATGGCGATGATGCAGGTGATCGGCGCCCGGGCAAAAGCCACTTCACATTCGCTGACCCAAAACGGGCTGAAATGCTCGCCGACCCATTTGGCGACGACGTGCTTTTCCGGGGCGATCGCCCGTCGGATCGTCACCCCCGTGCCCGCTTCATATTGCTCCACCGGTTCAAAAGGCGGCAAATCGTACAACTTGACCAGCATATCCGACATCGCTTAAGTCTCCTTTGGAAAGTTCGTGATTTGAGGGCTATTATAAGTTATTTCAACGCCTCGATCACATATTCCTTGTATTTTCCGTAATCGCTAAGCTTGCATTCCAGGGACAGTTTCGTGCCCTCCGGCTCATAGCTCGTTTCCAAGACGTTGGCGTGCTCGTTAAAGTAAGAAACCAATGCCCCCTGTTCGTAAGGGATCATCATTTGACACTGCACATAGTCTTTGAAAATCCGGCTGCGGATTTCGGAGACCAGCTCCTGGATGCCGATCCGGGGTTTTGCGGCCATATAGACGATATCTCCGCGAACCTCCGGAATAGCCTGATCGGTCAGATCGGATTTATTGTAGGCATAAACCGTGGGAATGTCCGTTATGCCGATCTCCTTCAGCGTCCGGTTGGTGATGTCGATCAGCCGCTCGTATTCCGGATTGGAATAATCGACGACATGGATGAGCAGGTCGGCTTCGGCCACCTCCTCCAGCGTCGAGCGGAACGCTTTGATCAGATGGTGTGGCAGCTTGCTGACAAACCCGACCGTATCGGTCAGCAAAAAAGCTTTGTTATCCTGAAGCGGAATGCTGCGGACCGACGTTTCCAGCGTGGCGAACAGCATATCCTTCTCCAGCACGAGCTTTTCCTGAGAAGGGTTGTAAAGCTCCATCAGCGCGTTCATGATCGTCGATTTGCCCGCATTGGTGTAGCCGACCAGCGAGACGACGGGCAGCTCGTTTTTTTTGCGCTGCTTGCGCTGCGTTTGCCGATGCGCCACGAGCAGCTCCAATTCCTTGCTAAGCGCCGTAATTTTCTCCTCGATCCGCCGGCGGTCAAGCTCGAGGCGCGTTTCCCCGGCGCCGCGGTTTTTCGTGCCGACGCCGCCGCTCTGGCGGCCCAGCGACTCCCGCAGCCCGACGAGGCGCGGCAGCATGTATTTGAGCTGTGCGACCTCCACCTGCAGCTGCGCTTCCCGGGTTTTGGCCCGCTGCGCAAAAATATCGAGGATCAGCACAGTCCGGTCGATCACTTTGCAATCCAGGTCCGCCTCCAGATTGCGGATTTGCGAAGGGGACAACTCATCGTTGAAAATGACGAGATTGCCTTCGTGCGCCTCAAGCAGCGCCCTGACCTCGGTTAATTTCCCCGTTCCGATATAGTGCGAGGTATTGATTTTGAGCAGATTTTGCGCAAGCGTCCCAACGACTTCGATGTCGCAGGCTTCCGCCAAATTCGCCAGTTCCTCCATAGAGTATTCGAAATCTTCCTGATGGTTTAAGTTCACGCCAACCAAGATGGCTTTTTGTTCGAGCTGTTGTTGTTCCATATAGTTGCTTCCTCCCTTGAGAAAAAAATAAACACAGGCGCCACACCTGTGTTTACAAGCAAACGGACCTATGGCAAAAAGCGCCCCGGCAGCGAAAAACGCCAGCCGAAAGCGGCAGGTCACAAGGCATATTCTATTCTAAAGTTCCTGCAGGTTCCCTTTATCATAGCACACCTATCCCGTTTGCCCCGCACAGGCGCGGAGCCTTTGGCACTATTCAATTAGCCGCGCAAAGTGGTAAAACGGAATTTAATGTACAACACGGGGAACCCTCCGTTCTTCTTAAGATGGTTCCAGTTTATCACAATTCGTATTCGTTCACAATCGGTGCGAAAAGCATGGTAAGATGAAACATATCTCCCCGTTTTGCGTAAATAAGGAAGAACATCGGCGAGATTAGGCAGGTTGATATCATATAGCAGAACACAAGGGGACATAGGGAACATAAGGAACATAAGGAACATAAGGAACATAGGGAACATAAGGAACATAGGGAACATAGGGAACATAAGGAACATAGGGAACATAGGGAACATAAGGAAACCATAAAGAGACCATAAAGAGACTTAAGGAGGGCTTATCATGAGCGGTTTTAATCCGCTGTTTGGCGGTGCAGGCTTTGGAGGGGACTTTGGAGGCGGCTTCGGAGGCGGTTTTGATTTTATGTTTACGCTTGTCCCGATTTTTATAGGCATTATCTTCGTTATCGTAATTGTAGGGCTCATCGGAAGCGGCGTCAAAT
Source organism: Paenibacillus sp. FSL R5-0527 (assembly GCF_038008055.1). Taxonomy (NCBI): domain Bacteria; kingdom Bacillati; phylum Bacillota; class Bacilli; order Caryophanales; family Paenibacillaceae; genus Paenibacillus; species Paenibacillus sp. FSL R5-0527. Next base: position 6,904,040 of record NZ_JBBOYI010000001.1, read on the forward strand.
ATGTCCAAAACGCCCGCTCCCCCCGCGAAACCCGGTATGCCCGCATCGTGTCCAAACGGATGGATGTCCGGCACAGCTCATCAAGCCACCACGGCGATAATCATATGCATTCTTCCTCGTCCCGGACGTATTATTACATTACGCTGGAATTCGATAACGGCCAACGCGTGGAGTACCTTGACGTGAAGAACCTGTACGGCCTTGTTGCCGAAGGCGATGCCGGATACGCGGCCGTTCAGGGCGATTGGATCGTGGCGTTCGAACGCGATATGGCGCAAAACCGCAGCGGCGGGACATTTTAAAGGAGCGGACCTTAATGCGCCGGTGAAAATAAATGGGGCAGACCGCAACTGGATTCCGAAAATATGAGGCGCGCCGCTTTACCTCCCATTGGAAAAATCCAACAGATTGACGCGCATCATCCGCAATTTGGAGCTCTCATTGGAAATATCCAATAGATTTCACTCAAATCGCCCGTTTAGCAGCAAGCGAGCCAAATCTATTGGAAAAATCCAATCAAACCGCTGCATCTGCCATTCAATTTTAGTTCTATTGGATATTTCCAATCAGAACGGTCTGTCGGGTTCTGTCAGGCCACCCGGAGAGGGAACCTGTCGCCGGCGGATAAACTGAAAAGCGCCAGCGGCAGCGGTTGGAACGCTGCGCTCGCGCTTTTTGCGTTAGCTCGTCATCCTCCCCGCCTCAGTTGACCGGCAGACCCTGCCGCCGCGCGTAGTTGCCCCAATGCGGCTTACGGCCGTCGATGTCGGCGAATCCGTACTCGTCGGACAAGTCCCAACTGGTGAGCGCCTTACCGGCTTTGTCCGCAACCTGCGGGTCCGCAGCCAATGCAGCCACCGCCTGGCCTACGAAATACGGCGTTTCCGATTCGGCGTAATGCGGCTCCTTCTGAATAGCGTCCCGCCAGTTGCTCTCGGCAACGCCGAAATAATCCAGCATCTGTTCGGACCGCAAAAAGCCGGGGGTAACCGCCAGCGCCGTCACATTAAAGGACCGCAGCTCCTCGGCCATGGCGGCGGCCAGGTGGATCGGCGATATTTTCGCCAGACTGTAATACAGATTGCCGCGATAATTGTAGGTGGAGCCGTCGGTGACCTCGATGATCAGCCCCGCCTTCCGCTTCACCATCAGCGGAGCGCCATAGTAGCTGGTAATCATGTGCGTCTTGACCACGCGCTCCTGCATCAGCAGGCCGTCGGCCAGCGGCTGCTCCCAAAACGGCGTGTTCCAATGGGTCAGATTTTCTCCGCCCCAAATATCGTTGACGAGAATGTCGAGACGCCCCTCCTGCTCCTCCTCCACTCGCGCAAACAAAGCCTGCACCTGTTCCTCGGAGGTATGGTCCGTGCGTACGGGAATGCCTTTGCCGCCGCGGGCCGTAACCATTTCGGCCGTCTCATCGATCGTCTCGCTGCGGCCGATATCCGACGCCTGTCCGCGAACGCTCCGCCCGCTGCAGTAAACGGTCGCTCCGGCGGCACCCAGCATGACGGCGATGCCCCGCCCCGCTCCCCGCGTAGCCCCGGCGACGACCGCCACTTTCCCCTGCAGCGGTTTTTCTCTTTGCATGTCCTTTAAGTCCATCGTGTCAACATCCTCCCTGACCATTTTGTGTTGTTTATTCTATAGCAGTGTAACAGGGCATATACGACATCCGTTGTCTTATATTCATGGTAAAATTAAATAAAGTGTTCAAAAAGGTCGGCTTTCAGCACTGAAGCGTATGCTTACGAAGTGCGCTTTTTCAAAACGCTTGAGGTCGGATGAAGCTAGGGCGTAAGGAGCAGAGCGGACGTTTTGAAACAATCTCTAAAACGTTGTAAGGGAGGAGCGCCACTTGAGAGCGGATCGGTTGCTGGCCATTTTGCTGCTGCTGCAAAATCGGGGGAAAATGAGCTCCCGCCAATTGGCGAAGGAGCTTGAGGTATCGGAGCGGACGATCGGGCGGGATATGGAGGCGTTAAGCGCAGCCGGCATCCCGGTTTATGCGGAAAGAGGCTCGCAAGGTGGGTGGATGCTGGCGGAAAGCTACCGGACGAACCTGACCGGCATGCGGCCGGAGGAAATCGTTTCGCTGCTGCTGACCAGCCATAACGAGCTGCTCGGCGATTTGGGAATCCAGGGGCATTTCCAAACGGCTTACCAAAAGCTGTTGGCCGCTTCCCCCGCCCCGATCCGGCAGGACGCCGAACTGATCCGCCAGCGCATCCATATCGACGGCGCCGGCTGGCACGCTTCGGGTGAAGCCTTCCCCTGGCTGGCCACCGTACAGGAAGCCGTATGGGCGCAAAGGAAGCTGCGCATCCGCTACCGGAAAGACGATGCGGCCGTGGAACGCACGCTGCTCCCCCTGGGCCTTATCGCCAAACGCAGCGTCTGGTACCTGGCGGCGGCGCAGGAGGACGGCGGCGAGATGCGGACGTACCGCATTTCCCGGCTGGAAGACGCGGAGCTGCTCGCTGAAACCTTCGCGCGGCCGGCCGGTTTTAATTTGGCGGAATATTGGGAACAGTCCACCGCCGACTTCAAATCCAGGTTACCCCGTTATCCGGCGCGGGTGAACGTCAAAGAACCCCGGCTGGACCGGCTGCGCAGGGAGCGTTACGCCAAAGTGCTCCATGCCGCAAAACCGGACGAACAGGGGTTTGTCACAGCGGATATCGAATTTCAGACGCTGGAATCGGCGTGCGAGATCGTGCTCGCCTGCGGCCCGGAGGCCAGGGTGCTGGAACCGCCGGAGCTGCGCGAACGGGTAAGGCGCGAGGCCGAGGCGATCTTCCAGCTGTACTCCGGGTCGGGCGAGTGACGGCCGGCGCGGGCCCGCGGCCAATCCAACTACAAAAACGCCCGCGGCGACACGTATACGAACCGCTCTCCGCAGGCCATGACATGGCATTTTTGCTCCGGAAAACGTTCGTACAAATCGTCCACGAAATGGCCAGGCTTCTCCGCGTTGACGGCAAACAGGTCGTAATGCAGCGGGATGACAGTGTCGGCGTCGATAGCGGCCGCCAGCTCCGCGGCTTCCCGGTAGTTCATGTTGCCGACGATGCCGCGCTGCCCGCGGAAATAATCGCGGCCGTTGATCGGCAGCAGGGCGACGTCCGGCCGGATCTCCCGCAGCCGCTCGATCAATTCGGGGTACACCAGCGTGTCCCCGGCATGGTACAGCGTGACGCCGTTCAGTTCGATCACGTAACCGACGTAACGGGGTTTTCCTTCCTCATCCCGTTCCAACTGTTCGTGAGCGGCGGGAATGACCGTAAGGCGGAGTTTGGAGAACAGCTCCAACTGGCGGCGGTCATCGGCCTCCCAAATTTGCGGGGCCGCAATCCCCATCTCCTGCAAAGCCGGCTTGCAGCAGGCCGGGGCCACGATCGGCGCCGCCGGGTTCTGCCGGTGAAAATAGGGCAAGGTCCCCCCATCCATATGGTCGTCATGCTCATGCGTGATCAGGCATAAATCGGCCCCCAGAATATCCCCCGGTTCGATCGGGGCCGGAAAAGTCCGTCTCCAGTCTCCGGAATCAAGGTCGCCCGATACGTATGGATCCACATAAAGCGTAATTCCGTCTCCTTTAATAATCACGCTCTCCTGCCCCAGAAACCATAGCGCAAGCGTTCCGTAAGGAACCTCGGTACGGATAACTTCGTTGATCAGGGCGGCGCCTTGGCGGGTCAAGCCGGCGTCTTTTCGGATTGAATCGGTCATTTTGCTCTCCTCTGGCTTTTAGGTTCCCGCAACAATCGAACGGATGGTTTCCAGCGGAATTTTCGGCTTCCGGTCATAGGTCAACAGGCCGTTGATTTCCTGTTCCACATCCGTAAATTGGGTGTAACAAAAGCCCTGCACCACCGGCGATTGCAAAACGGGTTCAATTACATTCTGCAAACGCGCCGCAAAATCCTGCTCATTTTCGGCCCCGGAATAACCCCATCCGTCCCAATCGCCGGCTTTGAAGGAAATGCCGCCAAACTCCGTCAGCAGGATCGGCTGGCCTTCGTCCGGGAACCCGGGTACGAGAATCCAGCGGTTGCCCGGCTTGGCGGCCAAAGCGGTTGCCCGCGCGGCATACCGTTCCGCGAGCACCTCCCGCCGCCATTCATAATCGTGAATGGTGAGCAAGTCGGTGGCGACCAGCTCCCATCCGTCATTGGAGATGACGGGGCGCGTCCGGTCCAGCGATTTCGTTAAATGATACAGAGACAAAGCGTGCTGCTGCTGCTGCCGGTCCACCAAAATGTTGGTGACGCCCCAGCTCTCGTTCAGCGGCACCCAAACCACGATGCACGGGTGATTGAAATCCCGCTCCACGGCCTGAATCCACTCCCGGGTAATACGGCCCGCGTAAGTTTCGGAAAAACGGAAAGCATTGGCCATTTCCCCCCATACCAGAAGGCCAAGCCGGTCGGCCCAATATAAATACCGGGGATCCTCGATCTTTTGATGCTTCCTTGCTCCATTAAAGCCCATCGCCTTGGTGAGTTCCACATCTCTGCGCAAGTCGTCGTCGCTGGGGGCAGTCAACAGCCCTTCCGGAAAATAACCTTGATCCAGCACCATTTTCATATAATAAGGCCGATTGTTGAGCAGCAGCTTGCCGTCTTCAATGGAGATTTTCCGCATGCCGAAATAGCTTTTTACCGAATCCACCGTTTCCCCGTCCACCAGCAGCGTCAGCTCCAAATCGTAAAGGTTCGGGTGTTCCGGTGTCCACCACCGCCCCAGGCCGTGATCGTTAAAATCCTCCAGATGGATGGAGCGGCGCCCCGTAGCATGGTTCAAGGCGAAGCAGTCTTCGGATACAAACTCGCCCTTGAAGGATATAACGGCCTTAACGCTAACCTGGGCGCCAGGCCGGCAGCCCGCCAGAAACACCTCCAGATCGAGATCGTTTTTGTCAATGTCCGGAGTCATCCGGATGCGCTCCACATACGTTTCCGGCACCGGCTCCAGCCATACGCTCTGCCAAATCCCGGTCGTGCGCGTGTAGAAGATTCCCGCTGATCGATCCTCCCAATACTGCTTGCCGCGCGGCAACGAGACGTCGCGGCTGTAGTCGGTCGCCTTCACGACGACGGTATTGCCGCCCTTGACGAGAACGTCCGTGATGTCGGCATGAAACGGCGTGTGTCCGCCTTCATGAACCGCCGCCAGCTTGCCGTTAACCCATACTTTGGCCTCGTAATCGACGGCGCCGAAATGCAGCAGCACTCTGCCCGCGTAGTATTCATCGGGAACGGTGAATGATTTGCGGTACCAGACCTGATCGTGAACGGCCGTGTCTCCGATCCCGCTCAGCCGGCTTTGAAAACAGAAGGGAACCGTGATTTTCCGGCTGAACCGCCCTTTTCCCTGCTCATACCAGGCTTCCCGCTCCCCTATCCCGTCATCGTCAAAGGCGAATTCCCATTCTCCGTTCAGGCTCGCCCACTTCTCGCGGACGAACTGGGGCCGCGGATATTCACCGCGCATAAGTTGGTTTGTCATCGTCTTCTCTCCTTCTCTATCTATCGTAAGTTCAAGTATATGAGTTGAACTAATAACTGTACGGAAAGGGGCAGCCGTGTAAAATGTTCAGAATCATTTCACACTCTTGCCTAAGTCCGCCATTTCTTTAGTTCAAATATAGTTACCCTTTGATCCCCGAGAGGCTGACGCCTTTGATGATCTGCCGTTCGAAAATCAGGAACAGCACCATGATCGGCAGGGACGCCACCGTGTTGATAACCATCGGTTTGACATAATCTTCGGTATATTGATTCATTAACGTCGGGATTCCCATCGGCAAAGTAAACAGGTTGTCGTCGGTGACGGACAGGAACGGCCACAGGAAGTTGTTCCAGGAGCCGATAAACGTTAGAATCGCGATCGACACCAGCGCGGGACGGGTAAGCGGAAGCATGATGTTGATGAAAATCCGCCAGATGCCGCCGCCGTCCATCTGCACGCTTTCCAGCAGGTCGTTCGGAATGCCGTCGAAAAAGCTTTTCAGCACGATGATCGCAAACGGGGAGGCCAAAACGGGAAAAATCAGCCCCATGTAAGTGTTGAGAATCTCCATGTCCTTGGCCACCTGATACAGCGGAATCAAAGTCGCTTCGCCGGGAATCAGCAGCCCCGCCAAAATGAAAAAGAACATAAACGTCCGGTACCGGAACGGAATTTTGGACATGGCGAACCCCGACATCGCGGCGATGATCAGCGTAAGCACGGTGACGCAGACGGCGATGAAAAAGCTGTTCCAGGACCAGGCCAACAGTTTGGTGCCGGTAATGACTTCGTTGTAAACCGCCAGCGAATAAGGCGGGGTAAACCAGTCGACGACGGAGATGATTTTCATGCCTTCCTTTTTGACCGAAACGACCAGCATCCAAATTAACGGAAAAGCGAACAGCAGCGCCATCAACAGGGAGAAAATCCGGTAAAACCACTTCATGCTATCTCGCCTCCTTCCGGTTGTTCACCCAATACTGCAGCCCGGACAACACCAGCAAAATGACAAACAGCATGTAGGACATGGCCGAGGCGTAACCGAGGTCGTTTTTGCGGAAACCCGTTTGCCAAATGTACTGGATGACGGGACGGGTTTGGTCCAAAGGACCGCCGCCGGTCATGACGTAGATCTGCATAAAAACTTTAAATGAAGCGATAATTTGCAGCATGGTGATCGTTTTGGTGATCGGGCTCAGCAGCGGGAGGGTGATTTTCCAAAAAACCTGGGAATCGGTGGCCCCGTCCAGGCGCGCCGCTTCATAAACCTCATCCGGGACATCCTGCATCGCCGACAAATATAAAATGAAGTTAAAGCCGACCGTCCACCAGAGCGTGAGCAGTGAAACGGCGATCCAGGCCAGCCCCGTTTCCGACAACCAGAAAATTTCCGCGCCTTCCGGAAGCAGCCTCAGCAGGTGAAGCAGGGAGTTCACCAGTCCCGTATAAGGCTGGAACAGAAACAAGCCCAGATAGGACGCGACCGCCACGGACAAAATGCTGGGGATAAAAAACACGCTGCGGTAAAACCGCTGCAGCCTGGAGTTCCGGTTGGCGATCAGCGCCAGCACGATGGACAGGGCAAGCATCGCCGGGGTCGTAGTGATGACGAAAATGGCCGAGTGTCCGATCGCCGCCCAAAATTCGTGGTCCTGAAACATCCGCTCGTAGTTGCCCAAGCCGAGGTATTTCATCTTTTTGATCAGCGTCCATTTATAGAAGCTCATTTCCACGCCCTTGATCATCGGCCAGATCGTAAACAGGAAATAAACGACCAAGAAGGGGAGCAGGAACAGGAATGCCTGCACGTCCGCTCTCAGTTTGTTCATCTTCATCGTTTCAAGCCTCCCCATTGGCCGGCCGGCTTTGACCTTGCGTTTTGCCTCAAAGCCGGCCGGCGTCATGATCTAACCGCTATTCGTTTAATACCTTTTGGACTTCCTCGGTCATTTTGGCGATGCCGTCCGCCGGCGTCATTTTGTTGGCCCATACTTCATTCAAATATTTGAACATGGCCAAATCGCGGATTTGCCAGTTTTTCGTGGACGGTTTGCTGAACTTCACGGTCGAAGCCACGGATACATAATCGCTCCGGTAAGGCAGATCCTTAAACTCCTGTTTCTCAAACACGGACGGTTTGGATGGGATATGACCGGCTTTCGCCCATACTTGGCCGTTGTCGGCCAGCCAGTTGGCAAACGTGATCGCCGCTTTCCGCTTGGCCGGGTCTTCATCTTTGGTCACCGGAAGAATCACGGTATGGGAATCGCCCCAGGTCGCTTCCTGATCGAAGATTTTCGGGATCGGCATCGCGCCGAAATCCAGCCCTTCCGTGGACTCCCAGGTGCCTGTGGCCCAAACCCCGGTCATCATAATGGCGGCCGTACCGCTTTGGAAATTTTTGTAGAAGTCCGGGTCGTTCAGTTTGATGACTTTATATTTATGGAAAAGATCCTGGACATATTGGGCCGCCTGAACCGCCTTGTCCGTATCTACCTGGGCGGTGGTCAAGTCGTCGGAAACGACGTCATTGCCCCCAAGCTGGGAGTACAGCGCCCACCACAAACGGAACGGATCGTCATTTGCGTTGGACAAAGCAAACGGAGTCACTTTTGCCGGCAGTTTTTCTTTCAACGTGTTCAGGAAAGCAACGAAGCCGTCGGCCGATTGCTCCATGACCGGTTTGCCGTCTTCGCCGAGCAGCCCGGCGTCTTTCAGCAGCTTCTTGTTGTAGTACATAATGAACGGGTGCGTATCGATCGGCACCGCATAATGCGCGCCATCCACCACGGAGGCGTCGAGGATGTTTTGGTTGAAGGAAGACCAGTCCACGCCGGCTTCGGCGGCCACATCGTCAAGCTCGGTGACGACCCCCTGGTCGATCAGATCGGGCAGCCGGGAAATGTGGGAGATGCCGACATCCGGCCCGTTGCCGTTGCCGACCGCGGTAATCAGCTTGGTGTAATACTCGCCCCATTCCAGCTTCGTATTTTTCACTTGAATGTCGGGATGTTCCTTGTTGAAGGCATCGATCATCGCCTGCATATTGTCGCCGTCTCCGCCGGAGAAAAGCGTCCAGAACGATAACTGGATCTTCTCGCCGCCACCACTTGAAGCGCTTTCATCACTTTGCCCGTTCGTCTCTTCATTACCGGATGGCGCCGCAGCGTTATTTCCGCCGCCGCCGCACGCGCTTAACGCAAAAGAGATTGACAGCAACAAAACGAGCAGCATTGCAAAGCTTTTTTTCATGTTGGCCTCCCCTTTTCACTTTGGTGAAATATGGAACAGAATTTATGATTTATTACATAAATTCCGAACCTTTGTACCTAATATAATGATGGAAGGTTACTTTGTCAACGGTTTCATACTGATTTTTTGTAATATTTTTGTTTGTTACAATAATTTTGTAATTTATAATGCATGCTGCTGCGGCTGATTATAATAAACGGACGAGCTAGAAGAAGAAGTGCCGGAGGAATTGGCTCCTGCGGTCCTTTGATGCGCAACCCGGCGGGGAAGGGGAACTTGTGAAGAAGCATGCGCAGGCAAGCGTCAGCTGCGGTTAGCTGCGGTCAGCTGCGGTGCTTCGGGACTTTAGGCGGGGCAGGAATGAGTCGGGAAGCTCTCTGCTACCGCCTCTGCCGGAAATAGAGGTAATTTGGGGCGCTATCCTTACGATTTTGCTCCTCCTGCGGAAAATAGCGGAACTTTTTGTTCCTATTTGAAGTCGAAGCCTGGAAAAAGGGCTTTTTGCTCCTAGCTTTCAAAATATAGCGGTAAAAAAATCCGCTATTCCGCATTCACCCCTTTTTTACCGCTATTTCCGCGGTGGCCCCCACCAAAACGTATGCAGGGGCCCCTTTCCCCAATGACATACCGACAGCTAGCTTCACCCATAAGAAAAAGCCGCCAACTCCGGGAAACCGGAATTAACGGCTCGGCTTTCTTTTTTCACTCATTTTCATCCAATGTATACATTACGCGCATGAGCAGATCCAGTTCATGGTTTCGTTTCCGATCGTTTTATTCGACCGGATCATCGAGCGTATACGCAACCTGCATGATCATATCCTGTTCATAATCCCCGAACTGCTTGCCGAACAGATTGACCCCGCCTTTATGGACAGCGTCCGGCTTCACGCCGATCCGCACCCGCAGGCTCGGACGCTGGTCAAGGCCCAGATCGCTCAGCGTCACATCGGACACTTTCTGCATATCCAACGTGGTCCGCTCGTGGTCAACCCGCCATGTCTTCAGCAGACCGTATTGCGTCGACCAATCTTCCCACCACGGCGGATTCAGCGCCCCGCGCCGGTCGCCGAAATCGCCGGGACTCGTCCACATGCCGATCTCCACGCCGTTGATCCACACGGAAATATCCGAAGGCCAATCATTGTCGTAATTCGGCGCTTCCGAGCACATTTCCATGGACAGTTCGAGCGACTGGATTCGTGCGTTTTGCGGAATCTCCAGCGGAAACTGATACTCCACATAACCTTTGCGGAACCACAAAATCTGCGCCGCCACATGCTTGGGATGATAAAAGCTCGCCGGCTCGTCTTCCCGCACCAGCATCCCTTCGCTTGACGCCATGCCGCAGGTCGGATGCACCTCGCAATCGCTGTAATGGCCGATCGGCATCTCGACCTCGTAATATTTCATCCCGTCCTTCGAGGTCCGGATGCTTGAGTTCAGCGAGATCAGAATATCGTCATAATTCCGGCTGCATACCTTCATCGCTCCGCGTACCGCCGGAAGCAGTTCCGTATTGATCAGCCCGGCGGCTTCCAGCACCTTCACGTTGTTCGCCACCGTCGACACCGGAAGCTGAAGGGCCTCGGCAAGTTCAATAATATTCATGCTTCGCGTGTTGAGCAAACGAAGCATGTCGACCCTAGAGCGCGTCGAGAGCGCGTGAGCGACCTGAACCAGCTTATCTGGTTCATGTATACCGACTTCCAGCATATGAACCTCCGTAACCGTATTCCCAAAAATTGTTCTATCTTTATTGACTTTACTATAAAAAGCCGCAATAAAGCAACGTTATTCATTTCACGATCAGCCCCCCATTTTCCCAACCTTTACGGGTGACATACAAGCTGACGGGAGTCCCTGAATTTACACTAAGATCGAGATAAGACGCTTCTCCGCCTTCGTTCCCGCCCACGGTTCTGGCCAACAAAACGCACTCGCCCCGCCGCCGTCGTATTGGGCCATAGGGTACATGATCCAATCAGCTTGCAGAAAAGGACACACCAGCAAAATCAAAATTGGCACGGTCGAAACTAATATTATGTTTTAATACAATAATTTTGTATATTTTGATAGATTGTAATCCGGCATTTGCGGCATGTCAACGCCATTATTTTCCGCAAACCTGATTTTTGGGAGTCTTTCTAGTTGCAAAATATTTGTTCCGAAGATATTTTTTTATTCTCCCGATGGGCGAGGTATAGGGGTATCGACCCCTTGCGGAACGCCGAAGTCCGGCATGCCGTCTTTCTTCCAGCCGAATTTTTGCAGGCGCGTGCTGCGGGGAGATCCCGATGAGCGCGGCTGCTCCGCCTCGGAATAGGAGTAGGCGTGGTAAGCGATCCAATCCTCGGAGCCGTCCGGAGACACGGTGAAGCTGTTATGTCCCGGCGCATAGACCCCTGACTCCGGATTTTTAACAAAAACCGGGCCTTCATGTTTGATCCAGGCCTTCGCGTCCAGAAGATCCGCGGACTCCGCAATCCTCGTCATTCCCAGGCAGTAATCATCCGACCAGGTGGCGCTCGCCGAAAACACGAGGAAAATCCAGCCGCCCCGCCGCAAAAACACCGGGCCTTCGTTGATCGCCATCCCTCCCTGCTTCTCCCAGCCTAGCGTCGGTGCCGTAATCAACACATTCGGCCCGGTCAGGGTCCAGGGATTGGCCATGCGGGCGGCATAAACGGCCGATCCGTAATCGGGAAAATATCCGTAACCGGAGTAAAAGAAATACAGTTCCCCTCGGTGCGGCAATACCGTCCCGTCCAGCCCAGGGAACTCCGTATTGACGGCGCCTTTAAAACGCCACTCGCCGTTCAGCGGATCATCCCCCGACAGTTCAAGCACGCACACTCTCCTTGTGTCGTCTCCGCCGCCATCGTTCGCCGTATAGTAGATGTACCAGCGATTCTCGATATAATGGAGCTCTGGCGCCCATAAATTACGGGAATACGGGCCGGACGCTGCGGGAACCCAGACCGTCTTCGGCTGAACCTCGGCCAGTCCGGTCAGGGTCGCGCTGCGCCAAAGCGCGATGCGGTCTCCCAACGTCACCGACATATAATAACTCCCGTCGCGATGCCGGATAATCCAGGGATCGGCCCCATTCGCCAAAATCGGATTACGGAACGAATGTTGAGTCATGTTTGGCCTCCTTTATAAATTGAGTCTGGCAAGTGAAATAAAATATTTGTTTTAATACAAATATTTTATTTATTTTACAACGATAATGCTTTCCGTGATGATTGTCAACGCTTTCACAAAAAGAGATATTTTCTTATCGAACCAAAACAAAATGAGCCCTTCCGGATACCGGAGGGCCCATCGTCGTTTGAGCAATCTTCGATTAAAAGTCAGCGTATCCTTCGTTAATTCTACGGATGACTTCCACCGGAACCTTGGGCTCCCGATTCCATGTCAATAAGCCGCAGATTTCGGTTTCCGTGTCGGTTAATTGCGTATAACAGTAGCCTTGGACAAGCCCCGAAACCACGAAAGGCTGAATCACGTCCACCAGTTGCGACACAAACTGCTCGCCGTTCTCCGCTTTGGGCTCAACGACAGGAGAACTCGGCTCGACATGGTAGTTTACCCCGCCGAATTCCGTGCAAAGCACCGGCTCGCCTTGATAGGAGAAACCCGGGTTGTAGATAAACTTTCTTCCTTCCAGGCCGGGCATATCGGCGATGATATTTTCGATGCTCGAGTAGCGCCGGCGCAGAGTTTCAGGGTCTTTGCAGTAATCATGCACCGTGCATAAATCCGATTTGCAATGCTCCCAGCCATCATTGGATATGACCAATCTGGTTGAGTCGACCGATTTGGTGATATGGTAAAGGGATTGCGCGTGATGCTGCTGCTTCTCGTTATAATAAATATCCGCAACTCCCCAGCTTTCGTTCAGCGGAACCCAAACAACGATGGAAGGGTGGTTGTAGTCGCGGTCGATGACCTCCTTCCATTCTTCGATCATGCGGTAGGCATATTGTTCGTTATATACGTAGGCGGCCGCCATCTCTCCCCAAACCAACACGCCAAGTTTGTCGCACCAATATAAATATCGCGGGTCCGCTACCATCATATGCTTGCGCATTCCGTTGAATCCCATCTCTTTGCACAATTCGACGTCGCGGCGAAGCGCTTCCTCCGTTGGGGCCGTCAACAAGCTTTGCGGAAAATAACCTTGATCCAGCACGAGCTTCATACGGTATGGGCGGTTATTTAGGCACAGTTTCCCATCGTCTGCGGATATTTTGCGCATCCCGAAGTAACTGCCAATTTGATCGACGGTCACTCCATCGACTTTAAGTTCAAAGCTGACGTCGTACAAGTTGGGGGTTTCCGGCGACCACCAGCGTCCCAAGCCGTGATCGTTAAAGTCCCGCAAATTCACGCGCCAAGCCTCCGTGCCCGCCAGGATTCTCCTGCTTTCCTCCGCGACGACATCCCCGGCGAATTCGATACGCGTATCCAGCTCTATCCGATGCCGGTCATCCCAACCGTCGATAAACGCCTGAATTTCGATTTCATTCGTATCCAAATGCGGTGTGAACCGCACCTTTTCCATATAAATTTCGTCAACGAATTCAAGCCACACGGACTGCCAGATACCGGTCATGTTCGTAAACCACATGACTTCCCCCTTAGCCTTCCAGTATTGCTTGCCCCGGGGAATCGTCAAATCCCGTAGATAATCCCGGGCCATTACGGTAATCCGATTGTCCTTCCCGGCGATCAGATCGCTAATCTCGAGCGAAAAAGAGGCAAACCCGCCGCGGTGTTTCCCGGCCGGCAAGCCGTTCACCCACACGCTGCATTCGTAATCCACCGCCCCGAAATGCAGGATTACCCGTTTGCCCGCATATTCATCGGGGATCGTAAAGGTTTTTTCGTACCACACACATTCGTGTACCTGCTTGTCTTCGATCCCGCTCAGTTCGCTCTGATAACAAAAAGGCACCGTGATTTCCAGCGGAAAATTCGCCTTTCCTTGGTACCATTTTTCCTTAACCCCGACGATCCGGTCATCAAACTTAAAAGACCATGTCCCGTTCAGACTGCGCCAACTATTTCTGACGAATTGCGGACGCGGATATTCCGCTCTTGGTATTGCCGTTGTTGTCATAGGTCCTCCTCCGGTTCAAATTTGCCCTCGTTAAATCGCCGTATCGTTCCCAGAGGAATTTTCGATTCGCGGTCAAAGGTCAGCAGCCCGTTGATTTCTTGCTCGACATCGGTTAATTGCGTATAACAGTAACCTTGGATTAGCGGTGAATCATGCATCGCCTTGATCACCGCCCGCACGCGCACCTCGAAGTCCGCGGCGTCGATCGCCCCCGAGTAACCCCAGCCGCTCTGGTCTCCGGACTGGAAGGAAATCCCTCCAAATTCCGTCATTAAAACCGGTTGTCCCTCATACCGATACCCTTTCACATACATATCCCGATTTTGCGGCGCATCCAGCGCTGTTTCGATCCGGCTGTATTTTTGGGTTAGTTCGCCGTAATCCCACCGGTAGTCGTGGATCGTGCACAAGTCCGATTGCGCGTGCTCCCAGCCGTCGTTGGAAATGACCAATCTTGTCGGATCCAGCGATCTTGTGAAATGATACATTGTGATGGCGTGCTGCCGTTGCTGCTCGTCCACCTTCACGTTCGGGATGCCCCAGCTTTCATTCAGCGGTACCCAGGTGATGATCGAAGGGCTGTTGAAGTCGCGATCCACCGCTTCGGCCCATTCCGCCGTAAATTTCTTCACGTAGCTCTCGCTGAAAGCATAGGCATTCGCGGCCTCCCCCCAAACGACGAGTCCCAGTTTATCGCACCAGTACAGAAAACGCGGATCTTCAATTTTTTGATGTTTTCTGACACCGTTGAACCCCATTTGTTTGGTCAGCTCCACATCCCGTCTTAAATCCTCATCCGCCGGGGCTGTCAAGATGCCGCCAGGAAAATAGCCTTGATCCAGGATAGCCTTCATGTAAAACGGGCGGTTGTTCAGGCACAGTTTGCCGCTGTCCACGGACACTTTGCGCATCCCAAAGTAGCTGCGGACCGTATCCAGCAAAGCCCCTCCGGCATACAAACGGTATTCCACATCGTACAGATGCGGATGCTCCGGGCTCCACCAGCGCCCCATCCCGTGATCGTTAAAATCATGCAGCTCGATCCGGCGCTTTTGCCGGGATGCCGTCATTTTACACTCATCGACCGCGAGCGTTTCCCCTTCAAAAGAGATTTGGGTCCGGATCGTAATCTCCGTATCTTCCGTCCAGCCTTCCACTACGTATTGAATACCGATTTCATTCCGGTCAATATCGGGGTAATAGTAAACCCGGCGCAAATGAATCGGTTCTACCGCCTCGATCCACACGGGCTGCCAGATTCCCGTTGTCGAAGTATAAAAGATCAGTTCGGATTTTTCTCTCCAATATTGCTTGCCTCTCGGCAAGGTAACATCCCTGCTGAAGTCTTGCGCACGCAGCGTAATTACGTTCGGGCCGCTCTCCTTCAGCGCATCCGTAATGTCTGCGGCGAACGGGGTATGTCCTCCCTCATGTGCAGCGACCATATGGCCGTTCACCCAAACCCGGGAAGCGTAATCAACCGCTCCGAAATGCAGGATAATCCGCTTGCCCTTCATCTCCTCGGGAATGTCGACCGTCCTTTTGTACCAGACCGTATCGTGAAACTCCGAAACTCCGATTCCGCTCAATTTGCTTTGGTAACAAAAAGGCACGCGGATTTTTTGCTCCAGAATCTTGTCCTTGAACCATTGTTCGGCAACCCCGACCTGTTTGTCGTCGAATTGAAATTGCCACTCGCCGTTCAAGTTTAACCACAAACTCCGTTCAAACTGTGGACGCGGATACTCCCCGCGCGTATGCATACCGCTCATGCTGTCCGCAACTCCCCTCAACTATTGACTTAAACCGGCAAATTTAATTTCTTTTTCGAACTCTTGCTGCATCTCGTCAAGCGCCGCTTGCGGAGTAAGGAAGTCCCTCAGCACGGCCTGAACCGCATTTTCCATAATATCGTTCAGTTTTGACGATACGAACGGCACGTCCGGATCCACCAAAATTTTCGCCGCGGACAAGGAGTCGAGCAGTGCCGGATACATCGGATTGGAAGCCATCACTTCCGGACGTTCGTAATTGGAAGTACGTGTCGGGTCCATGGTATAATCGATTTTCAGCAATTCCCCGTCCTTCGAAGTGACATACTCCAAAAATTTATAAGTAGCTTCGGGATATTTCGTCGTACTCGTCATCGCGATCGCCCAACCGCCCATCGTAGGCGATCCGCCCGGAGTAACTCCAAAGCCGACCTTGCCCTTCACCTTCGATTGATCGCCTTCAATGGTGCTATAAAGCCCCGGCCATTGTTCCATCATGGCAACTTCACCGCTGGCGAACAGCGCATTCGCCTCGTCCCAGCCCAATTGCAGCCACTCGGAAGGGGCGTATTTCCGCAATTCCACCATCGTTTCCATCGCTTTCAGCCCCGCTTCATTGTTAAATGCCGGCTTGAAATTTTCATCCACATCTTTCCCGCCGAAAGCCGCCAAACGATTTTGCCAAATCAACCGGCTGTTGGTTTTGGAAGCCATAGAGCTGTACCCGTATTTGGTCGGAGACTCCGGATTGAACTTCTGCGTGAAAAATTCGGCCGTCGTCAAGAAATCTTCAACCGTGGTCGGTACCGCCAGTTCTTTGCCCGTTTTTGCTTTATACTGCTCTTTGATTTTCGGATCCTCAAACAGATCCTTGCGGTAGAAAAACAACTGCGAATCCGGTTTGTACGGGAAAGCAACCAGCTTTCCTTTATACTTGCCATAACTTTGCAATAAGCTTGGAATAAAATCATCCAAGTCCAGATTCGGGCTTGCAATGGAATCAACGTACGGCTGCAAGTCCTGGATAAGTCCTCCCTCCGCATAGCCGTGCACATTGGCCACCGGCATCAACACCGCGTCAAAGTGATGTCCCGTGTTCAAATCCAATTGAATTTTCTCGACATCGGTGCCTGCCGGAAAGCTTTGTACCTCCACCGACGCTCCCGAAGCCTGCTCAAAGTATTTCGCGGCATTTTTCAGCGCGTCCGCAAAGTCCCCCGTTCTTGTCGCCACTACGATTTTTTGCCCCGCATATTGTCCGCCGAGCGTTCCTCCTCCGTTCAGATCGTTCAATTTAATGCCGAGCACGTCCGGGGCTTGTACCGTAATTTCCTTAAATTCGCCTTCCGGAGCCGAAGGTTCGGCCTTTTTGGAACCGCATGCGCTGAGGATCAGCGTCGTTGCCAGCAGGCATGTCATCGTTAACTGCAATTTTCTTCCCATATCTGAAACCCCCTGATCAAAATTTTGTTGTTATGGTTGTTTAACCTTTGACCGCTCCGGCAGTAATCCCGGCTTGCACATACTTTTGCGTCGTCAACGCCAGAATGAGCGCCGGAATGAAGGCGATGGTGCCGGCGGCGGCCAATGTGCCGAACGGCGTATCCTTCTGCAGTTGAATCATGCCGCTGATACCGAGCGGAAGCGTTTTGTTCTGGTCCGTAAACACAAGCACGAGAGAAAGGCTGAACTCGTTATACGCAGCCAGAAACACGAGTATAGAAGCCACGACGATCCCCGGCACGATCAGGGGCAGGGCGATCCTCCAGTAAATGCCGAACTCGCTGCTGCCGTCGATTTTGGCCGCCTCGAACATCTCTGCCGGCAACTCGTCGAAGAATCCCATAAACAGCCAGATAGCCAACGGAAGAGAGGCGGTAATGTAAACGATAATAAGTCCGAAAAGCGTATCAAGAATGCCTAGCTTTTGGAAAATAATATAGTAGGGAATGATGAATACCAGCCCCGGAACCATACGCATCACAATGATGGCATACTGCCAGAAAGCTTTCCCGCTGAACTTGAAACGCGAAAAGCCGTATCCGGCAAAAGTAGCCGCAAGGCAAGTGCACAACGTAGTAACAACGGCAACGATCAGGCTGTTGAGAAAATATGTTCCGATCTGATGCTCCGTAAACACCTCTACATAGTTCTGCAAAACCCACTTGGAGGGAAAAAATTCCGGAGGTACTTTCATAATCTGGCCGACAGACTTGAATGAAGTCGTTACCGCCCAATAAATCGGAAACAAAAACAGGACGATAAAAAGAAGAAGCAGCAAATAAAGCGCGCTTTTTTCGGCATAAAATTTTTTCATGTTCTCCCCCCTTCCTATTGCCGATCGTTACGAAGCACTTTCAGGAACACGAGCGTGACGACGACGATAATCGCGAAGAAAATGATCGCTCCCGCGGAACCGGCCCCAACGTTCATATAACGAAAGGCCGTCTTGTAGATCATCGTTCCCATCGTTTCGGTCGTATCCCCGGGGCCGCCATCCGTCAAAATCATGATCGAATCGAATATTTTTAAAGCATCCATCACGCGCAGCGAAACGACGAGCGCTATAAAATTACGAATCAGCGGCAACGTAATCTTGAAGAATGTGTTTACCCGGTTTGCTCCGTCGATATACGCGCTTTCATAAATATCTTTTGGCACCGTTTGCAAAGCCGCGATCAGGATGAGCATGCAAAAGGGGGTTGAACCCCACACATCGATCATGATGACGGCGATCTTTGCCGGCAGCGTCTCCCCCGTCCAGGCCACCGCTTTCAGTCCGAGGGATTCGATAATATAATTGATAGGCCCGTAAATGGCGCCAAACATAATTTTCCACATCGTTGTTGAAACGACGGGGGCCAGCATCATCGGAAGAATAAACAAGCTTTTGAATATCCGCGTCTGTCTGCTGATTTTCTCGTTATTTAAAATAAGCGCCAGGACCATCCCCAACGTTACGTTCAAGGATACCGTAAAGAAAGTGAAGACCAGCGTCCATACGATGGACTTCATAAACGGACCGTTGCTGAACATATACCGGTAGTTTTCCAACCCGGCAAACTTGATCATCGTGCTTGGCAGAGACAGATTATAGTTCAACAAGCTGATATAAACGGAGTAAAACAAAGGCACGATAGCCAATAAAGTGATAAGTATTACGGCAGGTCCAATAAAGATATAGGGCAGCATTCTCTCTGAAAACTTTTTAGCTTGCCCTGTGTCCGCTTTCACAATCATTTCCCTCACCCCTTTTCTGGATGCGCTTTCAATTGCTTGAGATTTTCACTTGCAGTTTTCTTGCACTGCAGCTTCAGTACTCCGCCACCTCCCGGCTATAAACATTGGCAAGATATACTATGACGCGGTTTCATCTGCAAAATCTATATTAGTATATACCACCTAAATAATATATACTAAATATAGTATAAAGTTATAAACATAGATGAATTCCCTGTGTCTAAATTCGTTTAAATATCATTACATAATATACTAATTTCTATTTCCAATTTCTGTAGACACTTCTTCTTACAAAATATATAATCAACTTAGTATAATACAATCCTATTTAGGTGTGGGTGCGAATCTATGAAAGAACTGCCGCTTTATAAACAAATCCAGGAGAGCATCAAAGAACAGATTAAGCTTGGCGTGCTCCGCCCGGGAGATCGGGTCGGATCGGAGAAGGAATTGTCGAGCTTATACCGCGTTAGTCAAATCACGACCAAAAACGCGCTCATTGGCCTCGCCGAGGAAGGGTGGGTCGAAAGAATCCAGGGAAAAGGGACCTTCGTCTCCCGCCAGTCCGCGGAATTGCGGCCTGTTTCGAACTCTCCGGTGATGATCGGCGTTGTTTTCCCCAGCATGAAAACCCGAATAGATCAACAGCTGCTCAACTATATTGAGAAATACGCCAGCGAGGAAGGGTTCCAAATTATGCTGCGGATCACGCGGGAGTCCGCCGAAGGGGAAACCTTGGGGATTCGTCAGTTATTGGATTTTGGGGTTAAAGGATTGATCATTTTTCCGACCGAAGCGGAGAATTATAACGAGACCATTATTCAGCTGGCGTTCGACAAGTTTCCGGTTGTATTGGTAGACCGGTTTTTTAAAAATATTCGCATGGCCAGCGTAACCTCGGATAATATGCAAGGAACCTTTGAAGCTATCGAGTATTTGCTGTCCAAGGGACACCGGCATATCGCCTATATTTCTCCGGAAATTACGAATTCGGTCACGGAAGACCGGGCCGCCGGTTATGAAAAAGCCTATTTGAAACACCAGTTCCCTATCGATAAAACGTTATGGTGTATGCTTGAATTGCAATCGCTTCAGCAAAATCAGGCGAAACGGGAAATCACCGATTTTTTAAAGGACAGGGAGCAAATTACCGCTGTTTTTACCGTCAATGTCCAATTGGCCCATTACGTGTACGATTATTTGAGCGAGCAGCATTTACTGGACCGGATCGAGCTCATAACCTTTGACAATCCCGAATTGCCCGGTGTGTCCTACGTTACGCAAAATATTGAGGAGATCAGCCGAAAAACCGTTGAATTGCTCAAAGGCCAACTGCACGGGCAGGATGCCCCGCAGCAGCATCTCGAACCGGTTACGCTCTGTTTGAAAGAAAGTCCGCAGAAGTTGGGGGTTCTTTGATTTGGGGGGATTTCACGCAGGTCTTCATAACGCCAAACCAACTCCAGTCTTGTTATCCCATGTTTACTCGGCGGGCTCGGCCGCGGCTGCCGTAAAGTAGCTCTGCAGCTTACGGTTCAACCACAAGGAAGCCGCAATGAACGCCGCGACGCCAAGGAGCTTGGCCGGCTGCGCGGCAAAATCGGACAGATGCGTGCCGATATAGGACACGCAGAAGACCATGACGGCCTTCCCCAAAGCTACCGCCGTGCCAAAGGAAACGGCCGGCATCCGCGTTAGCCCCGCGGCCATGTTAATCACGACGAACGGGCCTACCGGCAGCATGCTGAGCAGAAATACGAAGCTGAATCCGTTTCTGCGTGCCCATATCATCGCTTTCCGCACCTTGGGCTTGGCCGCCCAGCGGCGCATGAAGGGAGTCTCGGCCGCTTTTCGGATCAGCAGAAAGGTCAGCAAACTCCCGCTCACGAGCCCAATCCAGGAGTATAAGAAGCCCAGCCACATCCCGTAAATCGCGGCATTGGCCCCCACGATCACAATCGTCGGCAGCGGCGGAACGAACGATTTCAGGAAGGTCAGCAGAATGCCGGGCAGCGGCCCCAGAGAGCGGAATCGCTCCAGGAAGAGCTCTATATTTTGTTCCGTAAAATAATCCATCATGCTAAGTTCTGCGCCTGACAATAAACTTCACCTCTCCTATCCGGGTGCCCCCATTATACTATATCCGGGCCCGAATTCCCGGCCTGAATAATCAACAATATGATGGATATTATTAGAAAAACATCGCCGCTGGCGAGGTTCTTTGCCCGGCGTTAAAAGCTTGAGGATAGGGAAGTGGGGGGGAGAGGGGCGGCAGATCAACACTCCCTGTCCGGAGGCTTTGCACGATTATCCCATTTAATCAGGTAGCAGAGAGCAAGACAAGCTCGGGAGAAAAAAATATTTGGTGGAGAAACAGATAGGTTTGAGATAATTTAGACGGGCTTAGGAGAAGGAATCAGGTTTAGGGTAGGTGAAACAGACCGGACAAGCGATCAAGACAGGAGATCAAGGACAAGACACGAGTGAAACGAAAAGACCGTGATTTTGCTGTAGCCTGAACCCTGAACCCTTCCATCTGCAGCAATGCCCGCACTGTTCATGCTCACCCCCACCTATCAAGTTAATCCACATCAACCCCCCCACCGTTCAAGCGTCTCGATCAGGCTGCAGCAGCCGCAAGGGGCTGGTTCGGTTGGCGCGCGATCAGCCGGCGGTAAGGGATCGCCGGAATCGCCACACACATCTGCAGCAACTCCTGCCGCATCGTTTCTTCCGCTCCGGGCAGTCCTCCGGACAGGCGCAGCCGGCGGCGTCCAGTGTACTCGTTCAGGTACGCCTGCAGATGCTTCAGTCCCAAGGCTCCATACGTACTCTTCAGCGATTCCCACGCCTCTCTCACCACTTTCCGCAAGGGCGCATACAGCCGAAAGGCTTGAAGGAACGACTGCACCGCCGATGTACGGACATCCACATGCCCGCCAATAAACGCGGTTAGATCTTGACGGTTTGCCATTTTCCCGTCTCCCCTCTTATGCGGTACCAGGCGGATTTTGACCTGCTCCGGCTCGCCCGACTCCGTGACCGTGCAGCCGGCTACGACCGCCGAGGCATACGGATGCGAAAGCTGACACCGGGACGGATCACGCCCATACTGATCGCTGTTCACCTTCACGTCTCCGGAGAGCAGCTCCCGGGCATCAAACTCCCCGACGGCATGGCGTATTTTATGTAGCAGCAGCCAGGCGGTCTTGTAGGCGACCCGGATCACCTGGCGCAGCCGCAGCGCCGAGATGCCGCCCTCAAGCAGGAATAAATCCAGGGCCTTGAACCACTTGAGCAAGGGTAGATGCGTTCCTTCAAAAATCGTGCCGACCAAAGGCGATGTTTGATGCTTGCACTTTCCGCACTCGAACAAGGGGATATGCCGGGAAGTCAGACGGCTGCACCGGGTGTAAGCGCAGCGCGGGCAGACGAAGCCGTTTGGCCACTTCATCGCGATTAGCGCCTCCATGCAGTCCTGCTCGCTGTTATAACGGCTGCTGAATGGTTGAAGTTCCGTTCCCGCATTGGCTTCCATATCCGCTCGCCCCCGAATCAAGAATATACGAACACAAGTTCCATTTATTTCATTATACCAAACGCACGTTCCCTTATCAAGCCGAAAATCTCACCTGAAGCGCCTCATTTTTTCCTCATCTTTTTTGTTTTTTTCATCTCTTTTTTTTGGACCCCTTGCTCTAGCCACCCCCTGCTCCCTGCTCCATGAGCAAAAGGGATAATCGTGCAAAGGCAGGCAGAAGGCAGGGACACCAAGACACGAGCGCTATAGACAGTCCCTTTAAGCAGCCCCTTTAAACAGCCCCCCCACCTGGCGTCGATTTGTGGCACTGCTCGAATCTAGCATCAAATAATGCCTGGCGGTCACGCCCCGTCCGGATAAGAACGCTCGGCCACAGGCGGCAGGCCGGGTTCTTCACTCTCCGGCGGCGAAACGGGCCATAAGGCCGCGCGAAACAGCACGCCCGCCGTCCCGATCGCGGCAAGCAGCAGGCCGATCAGCAGAAACGCGGTGCCTGCCGAAACCAGCCGGATCAAGACGCCCCCGGCCAGCGGAGCGGTCAGCATGATCGTGCTGGAGATCGTATTTTGAATGCCGAATACGCGGCCGATCGCCTGTTCTGGCGATTCCTTCTGCAGGACATAATTTTGCGTCACCATATACGCGCCGTTGCCGATACCGATCAGAAGGCCGAATCCGAGCAGCCATGCCGGTCCCATTCCGGGAGGACAGAGGCCCAGTAGGGCGATCCCCCCGCCGATCAGAGCGCAGCCGCCACCGAGTCCCCAGCCTGAGGAAATCCGGCGGAACCGGTTAAGCAGCAGGAGGACCAGCACGGCTCCGGCTCCGATCGCGGATACGAGCCAGCCGATCAGCGATTCGTTGCCGGGCGCGATCCCGCGCAACAGCGCGGCAAACTGATAATCGACCATCATCAAAACGATCAGCGCTACGAGTCCAAACAGCATCGTATTTCTAAGCAGTTTCGTTTGCGCGAGAAGCAGCCAGCCTTCCCGCCATTCGTCAAGGAGTCCGCGCAGCATATGCGGACGCCGGGCGCCGGAAACGTGGATGCGTTCCGCGTTGCCATTCGGCAGCCGGCCAAGAGGATACAGCAGCGCTGCGGACAGGAGCCTCGCGCCAATATTGATCGCGATGCACGCCTTGGGGCCAAATGCCGCCAGGGCCACGGCTCCCAGCAGCGGCCCGGCCACCTTGGAGCCTTGCCCGACCAACCCGTTCAGCGCTGTAGCCTGGAGCAGTTGGCCGGGCAGCACAATCTGGCGTGTCAGTGCCTGCTGAGCCGGTACGTGGAAGACGCCTGCCGCCGCACGAAAGGCAAGCAGCGGCAGCAGCCAATACAGGTTCGGCACAGCCAGTATGGCCGCGGTCAGGAGCGCGGTCACCAGATCGCACAGAAGCATAAGCTTCGCTTTGTGCAGCCGGTCGGCCAGCGCTCCGGCAAAAGAGCCCAGCAGGACTCCCGGCAGCGCCATGGTGACCGGAATCAGTGCCAGCAAAAGCGGATCGGCTCCCCAACGGTAAGCGACAATTACCTGGATTGCCAGGGCGTCAAACCAATCGCCAAAGGTGGCCAGGGCATAGGCGGCAAACATGTGCCGGAAGCTGCGGTTCGACCGCAGGGATGGACAGGATTCGTTATTTTGATTTTGCACCGGGCATTCCTCCATTTCACGTTCGGCTTACAGCCACATTGTAACGGAGCAATGTCAGAGGAAAATCAGACGGAATCCGACTTACTTGAGAGGGAGAGTCGGTTGAATTCAAGATTCGGCGTCGAACCCACTTCATAAAACCGCTTCGTCATGGAAAGATGGCTTTTTGAATAACCTCTTTTAGATCGGTCCGATAGCGGGACAAGCCGAACTCTTTATCCAAGGCATCGTAAAAGGCACGGTATTTTTGTTCAAGCCGGGGAGCATCCGGCAGACGTTCCTGCAGGAACAACACGATTTGGCAAACCGCTCCCAGCAGCATCGGCACATGCATGGACGCTTGCAGCACTTCCAGTCCTTCGTCGATCAAATCGGCTCCAGCCTGGCGCTGCCCTTGGGTGAGCAGGTGCAGACCTTTGACAATATGGTAACGTCCGATCTCCCGGAGATACGGCGAACCTTGCAAAAGCCGCTCGATCCGGCCGGAGGCGCGTTCCGCTTCAGAGCTCTGGCCGGCAACGACCTGAACGTACATTTCCATAATTGCAACAGGGATGACAAAGCCGGATAGTCCGTCAGATTCGACCGTTTGCCGCGTCTTTTCGAATCGGTTTATCGCCTCCCCGGGCCGTCCGGCATCGGCATATACGTCCAGGATGTTTAAAATCTCCATTTCCCGGTGCTGCCGGTCCGGAAGAATGTGCAGTGCCAGCACTCTCTCGCATAATTGCAGAAAGGAAAGAACCTCCTCCCGCCGCAGCGCCATTCCCCGATACATGAGCAGCATCCAATACAATTTTTCCCGGAAGGGGATTCCGTTCTCTTCCAGAAACCAGGGGATATCGCCTTGAATGAAATGAACGTAAAGCGTATAAAATTCATCCACTTCAAACCCCAGCACTTCCTGCCGGTCGGCCAAAGCAAGCAGCGATCTGCCCTGCCCCAGCAAGTGGTATTTTTTGAACAGCTCCCTCATCGCCTCTTGCACTTCCGGATCTTGCACCGAAGGATTGCCGACCGCTCTTCTGTCGCGGACCGTAAGGCTGTACCCGTATCCCCGCACCGTATTGATGGCGATATGCGGCCAGTGGCGGAGCTTCCTCCGCAGGCGGTAAATATGGTCGTCCACCGTCCGCTCAACCGGATATTCCAGCAGCCATACCCGGTCGAGCAGCTGCTCCCGCGTAAACGCCTGGTTGCGGTGATCGTACAGAAATTGCAGAAGCGCGAACTCCTTCGCCAGCAAGCCGATGGAATCCGAACCGCACGTTACCGTATAGCTGGCGGGGTCAAAGATCAATGAGGACATCCGTGCCTTCATCCTTTCGCGGTGTTAAGTAAATGTTGTTTTTCATTTTACTTCTTTTTCCGGCATTGAAAAAGCCGCTGAATCGGGTCAGCGGCTGTTGTACTGCGGTTGCCAGTATTGCCCTTGTTGCAGTGCAGTTGCTATGTTGTAGTAGCTGTGTTGCAGTGGCTGTGTTGCAGTGGCTGTGTTGCAATGGCTGTGTTGCAATGGCTGTGTTGCAATGGCTGTGTTGCAGTTGCAGTGGCTGTGTTGCAGTGGCTGTGTTGCGGTTATTGCAGTGGGCTTTGTAGTTCGCTTGTTGTAATTGTCCGAGCCCTGCGATAACGGCATTTTATGGTGTTATTCCCTCATTCCGTGCCATTTCATTGCAATAGCGACATTTTTGGGCTCTATTTTTGCGAAGCCCGCTTATTTTTACCTGTTTTTATCCAGCCGGAGGAAAATAAGTACTTTTTATTCCGCTATTTTGCTCATCCCCGGTTTCTGCTGAAAATAGCGACATTTTTGTCCCTTATTCTTACCATAGGACGCGAAGAGGCTGACTCCCCAGTTGCGAGTTGGAACTTCCCAGCTACAATTCCAGGATCGGAAGCCCTGATGCGGTAGCCTCGCCGTACACCTGCGGCTTACACCTACGTTTTACACCTGTGCCTTACGCCTGCGCGCCTTGCTCCTGCGCTTTACGCTTCAAAATCGCGATGCCGTGCACGGGCAGTTCCAGCAGCGGGCCGGGGAGCGCTTCGCCGCTTTCGGCATCCGTGTAGCCGCGCCCGTCCAGCTCGACGCGAGCCGCTTGGCCGGAGAAGTTCTGCACGAACACGTAATCGTGCTCCCCGTCCGTGCGCAGCTGCGCGGTCACCCCCGCCGGCAGCGCGGCATCGAGCGCGCGGCGCACACCGGCGTCCTCGGCGAGCTTGCCGTACAGCGCTTCGTAAAACGCCGGGTCGCTGACGCGGGCCGCCAAATAATACGCTTTGCCTGCGCCGAAGCGATTTACGGTTAACGCCGGTTTGCCGGCATAAAAATCATCGCTGTAGACGCCCAGCACTCGGGAACCTTCGGCATGGATATGCTCACATAGCTCGTGAATTTCAAACGTGCCGCTAAGGCCAAGCTCGTTCCCGCGCTCCATCACCAGGCCGTTCCGGTCATGGTCGTGCAGCCCGTCAATTTCCTCCGCCCATACGCCCAGCGTCTTCCGCAAAGGTCCGGGAAAGCCGGTCAGATGGCACAAGTCGTTTTCGTCGACGATGCCCGACCAGTAGGTGACGAACAGCGTGCCGCCGTTTTCGACGAACCGCTCTATCTTTTTCCCGGTTTCTTCACGGAGCAGATACGCCATCGGTACGACCAGCAGCTTATACCCGGAAAAATCGTCGAAGGACCCGATGATGTCGGCCGGTACGCCCAATTCCCACAAAGCGCGGTACTGCTGCATGACGGTCTCTTCATAGTGAATCCCTTTGTTTCGGGGCCCCTGCGCGTCGTTGACCGCCCAGCGGTTGTCCCAGTCGAACAGGATCGCCGTCTCCGCCGGAACCGTTGTGCCGAGCACCTCCGTCAGTCCGGCCAAAGTCTCACCGAGCGAAGCCACATCCTGGAACACACGGGTATGCTCGTGGCCGACGTGGTCGATGACCGCACCGTGGAACTTTTCGCTGGAGCCGCGGCTTTTCCGCCATTGAAAATACTGCACCGTGTCGGAGCCGTGGGCCACCGCCTGCAGCGAGGACAGCCGGTGCATGCCCGGACGCTTCAGCTTGCTGACCGGCTGCCAGTTCGTTAAGGATGGCGTGCTTTCCATCAGCATAAACGGCTGTTTCTTCAATGAGCGGAACAGGTCGTGGTTGAAGGCGAACCAGGACGCCACGCCGGCTTCCGTTTCCGCCTCGTGCCACGTCGGATAAGCGTCCCAGGAAATAACGTCCACCGCTTTGGCAAATTCGCGGTAATCCAGCCCGTAGAACAGATCCATCATGTTGACCGTGCACGGCAGATCGGGATTCACCGCCTTGAGCGGGGCGATTTCATGCTTGTAGAAATCGATCGTCTGATCGGAGACGAAGCGGCGCCAGTCGAGGTTTTGCCCGTGCACCATCGTCTCGCCGTGCGGCGCCGGAGATTCCACCTGCGACCAAGACATGTACGTATGGCTCCAAAACGCCGTCCACCAGGCGCGGTTCAGCGCGTCCAGCGATCCGTATTTGCGCTTCAGCCAGCCGCGGAACGCCTCTTGGCAGTAATCGCAATGGCATTCCCCGCCGTATTCGTTGGACACATGCCAACCGAGGACCGCAGGGTGGCCGGAATAGCGCTCCGCCAGGCGCATGTTCATTTGCGTCACCTTCGCGCGGTAGACCGGCGACGTGAAGCAGTGATTATGCCGCATGCCGTGGAGATTACGCTGGCGATTGCCGCCTACGCGCAGCACCTCCGGATATTTCTCCGACATCCAGGCCGGGCGCGCGCCGCTGGGGGTAGCCAGCCAGGCGTAGATGCCGTTTTCCGCAAAGGTGTCCAGCACGCGGTCCAGCCATTCGAACCGGTACACGCCCTCTTCCGGCTCCAATGTAGCCCAGGAGAAAATCCCCACGGCCATCACGTTGCAATGGGCCAGCTTCATCATCCGAATGTCTTCGGCCAGCACCTGCGGGTCGTGCAGCCATTGATCGGGATTGTAGTCGGCGCCGTGCATAAACGCCGGCAGCTTAGCGCTGATTGGGGGAAATTTCATCGATTTTGTGCTCATGCTATCGTCCTCTCCGTTCGTCTATGTATTGGATTCAGCTTCAATTTTGTAATCACAAAAAAGAAATGGAGGAGAACGGGCGCCCCTCCTTTCATCCTAAACGCCCTTATTGGGCTTGGGCGGCAAGGAATGCGTCGATTTGACTTTGCAATTCTTGTTGAATCATATCCAACCCGGCCGCTTTCAACTGTTTGATCAGGTCGGCTTGACCTTTGTCCAGGTCCTTGATCAGACCGTATTCCAGCGGAATCGCATAACGCAGCATCACGTTGCCGACGTTCGCCACTTCGTTTTTCACTTTGGTATCGTCAAAGACGAAAGTTTCCAGCGGGAAATGGTACACTTTAGGCTGCCAATCCGCCGCGATCTGGTTGCCCTCTTCCGGATAGGAAGCATCGGTACGGTTCAGCTGCGAGTTCCACCCCCAGTTTGAGAAGTTAGTGTAATTGGAAGCATTTGGGCCGGGGCTAAACTTGTCGTTGCCCACCGGCTCATAGTGTTTGCCAACGATCCCGTACATGGTCAAGTCATGAATTTCTTTATCGTTTTGCAGCAGGTCAATCAGCATCAGCGAACGTTCCGCGTTTTTGGATGTCGCGTGAATCGCCATCCCGTTTTGGGTGGAAATCGCCCCGATCTTCTTCTTGTCCGGCGTCAGATCCGCGATCCCGCCCTCATACTCCGGTTTATCGCGGCGCATTTCGCCCAAATTGTTGGAAACCGTACCAAGGGTATGAGAGTAGGAGCTTGTTTTTCCAGCTTTAATATCCTGCCAGACGTCGTTTTTGTTGCTCACGATATTTTTGGACCAGCCGTTGTTATCGGCCAAATCTTTGTAGTACTTCAACAGTTCGGTGAATTCCGGCGTGTCGTAGACGTTGAATACTTTGCCCGTGCCATCGTCCAGTTTATAAGCGAACGGGAAGCTGTAATCCACTAGATTCCACTCGTTTTGCTGCTCCAGCAAGATTTGATCTAGCTCGTGCCATTTCCAGCCGTCGGCCGGTTTGGCACCGAACGGGGTGATACCTTTTTCATTGGCGCCGATCGTCTTCAAATAGGCGGCGTAGGCTTCCGGGCTATTGACCGGCTCTAGGTTATATTTTTTGCGTAAATCTTCGCGGATAAAGACAACTTTGTCGGTCACTTCCCGGTTATTGTTCGGAATCATATAAAGCTTGCCGCCCACTTTCGCTTGATCCCAGGAGGTTTGCGGCATCGCTTCCCATGTTTTTGGGGCATATTTCTGCAGCATTTCATCCGTCAACTCTAAAAAACCGCCCTTGAGCACCTGGTCGTTATAAAGGGCCCAGTTAGCCGTGTAAGCGATATCAAAATTTTCATTGGCAGCGAATTTCAGCGGATATTTTTGCGACCAGTCGGACCAATCAAGAAACTCGACTTCGACGGTAGCGTTGATTTTCTCTTTCAGCAGCTTGTTAAGCTCCCCGAATACCTCCTCGTAATCGGTTGGCTTGCTGCCAAGCAGAATCATTTTCAGCGTTACTTCCTTTGAGATATCTAAGCCGCCTTCGCTTCCCGTATTGGCGGCCGCGTTGTTCGGAGCCGCAGCATCAGGGCTATTGGCGCTATTGCCACCGCCGCACGCGGAGAGCAAAGTGGTCAATGCCAACACCATGATCATAAGAAACGTTGCTTTCTTTTGCAGTTTCATTACTGAAGTTCCCCCTTAATATATGATGAACTGCTGCATCTATGTGATAACCAGGTTGCCCTGTGGTCATCCTTTGACTGCACCGATCGTCAAGCCTTGCACAAAATAACGTTGAATAAACGGATACGCGATCATTATCGGACCGGTCGCCACGATCGTCATGGCCATCTTCAAACTTTCAGTTGGGATATTCACCGAAATAACCGCTCCAGAGGCCATCATGGCTTTACGCATACCGTCCATGTTCCCCAATAAACGGTACAGGTAATACTGCAACGGCATCAGGTCGGAGTTGGAAATGAACAGCAGCGCGTTGTACCAGTCGTTCCAGTACCCCAAGGCGATAAACAGACCGATCGTTGCCAATGCCGGCTTAGACAGCGGCAGTACGAATCGCCTATAGATTTGAAAGTCGCTGGCGCCGTCGATTTTCGCCGATTCGATAATCGCTTCCGGGATGCTGCCCATGAACGATTTCATGACGATGATGTAGAAGACATTAAGCAGCATCGGCAGGATCAGCACGATCAACGTATCCTTCAGCTCGAGGTAATTGACGATCAGAAGGTACCACGGAACAAGTCCGCCGCTGAACAGCGTGGTGAAGAAAAAGAATAACGAGAAGTGGTTCCGCCACTTAAAATCTTTTCTCGCCAGCACATAGGCCGTCATCGATGTCAGGAACAACCCGAACAACGTGCCCAGCAGAGTGACGGAAATCGTCACACCGTATGCGTTCAACATTTCCTGCGGATATTTGAACAGGATACTGTAAGCTTCTAACGAGAAGTCGGTCGGGATGAGTTGGAACCCGTTCTCAATGATCTTGCTCTCCTCCGTAAGAGAGGAAGAGATCACAAGAATAAAAGGAAAGAGACAAAATATCGCCAGCAAAGTTAAGGTGACGTATCCGATAATCTGCAGCAGCAGGCGGTCGACCGATTTGCGTTTTTTCGCCGTCGTTTGGACGGCCGGGTTCAAGTTCGGTGCCATCGTACTCATATCGTTTACCTCCAATATTTTCGTCGTGTTTATGCAGTTTGTTCAAGTTGCCAACCTCTGCGGATTAGAACAAGGCGCGGTCTTTGTCGTATTTGCGTACTGCATAGTTGGCGAGCATGATGGTGGCAAAGCCCAGGATGGACTGATAAAAACCGGCTGCGGCAGACATCCCGATCTCGTTCGAGGTCGTAAGCGACCGGAACACGAACGTGTCGATAACGTCGGTCGAGGAAAACAAAAGGCCGTTATTGCCGACCATATTGTAAAACATCCCGAAGTCTCCTCTGAAAATATTCCCAATGGCCAGCAGCACCAAAATGATGACCGTCGGGTACAGGTTCGGCATCGTGATTTTGCGAATCCGTTGGAACACGTTGGCGCCGTCGATTTCGGCCGCTTCATACATTTCCGTATCGATGCTGGTAATCGCCGCCAGATACATGATCGTACCGTATCCGAGCGCTTTCCACGCCGAAACGACGACGAGGATTACTGGCCAATAGGCGGCCGTGTTGTAAATATCGATCGATTCCAGTCCAAGCGCGTTCAGGATAACGTTGATCGTGCCGTAGTCGTAGTTGAACAGGTTGTAGGCGATGGCGCCTACTACGACCCAGGAGATGAAATACGGCAGGAACATTACCGTTTGCGTGATTTTGCGAAACCATTTTCCGGCCACCTCGAATAGCAGGATCGCCGCAAAAATTTGGATCACATTGTTGATCACGATAAAGGCAATGTTGTACAAAGCCGTGTTTCGGGTCACCCGCCAGGCATCTCCGGAATCGAAAAAGAAGCGGAAGTTGTCGAGTCCGTTCCAAGGGCTTCCGAACACACCGTCCGTATAGTTATATTGTTTGAAAGCCAGCACGATCCCTGCCATTGGCACATAGGCAAACAGCAGAAAAAACAATACGGCCGGTGTTAGCATGAGCAGCAGAACTTTATATTGCATGACATCGCTCCAAAATCCGCGTCGCTTCATCTGATCCATACTCCCCTCTCGATTGTCTCTATATGAGGTAGTTCAAAAAGTCGTCTTTTGAAGATTTAAGAATGAATAGTCACCGAAGCGTCTCTTCCTTAAATCGCAAGAAAAACTTCAGCTTAGGGCGGTCTGTCTTCTTTGATTATTCGTCGATAGAGTTTTTCTTATCACGAAGCAGGTCAGGAAGCAGGCTCGACGTCGAATCTTGAATTCAGCCGGGCCTTCCGCTGCTCACGTACCCAAAACGTACGCTCCGCTACTCAGTCCCAGGCTTCATCCAACCTTCTCGGTGCTGAAAAGCCGACTTTTTGAACACGTACTATATGTCTAATTATAGAAGGGAGCGTTTTCAAGAGGGATTCAGCTAAGCAACAAAAAGTAATACTAATTCCACGATACCCGCTTATATTTTTTGCGCTTTGCGGTATTCGCCCGGGGTCATCCCGGTGGCCTGCTTGAATTGGCGGTTAAAATAAATGATATTTTTATACCCCATCCGCTCGGCGATTTCGTAGATTTTCAAGGTAGGTTCGGTCAGCAGCTCGCATACGCGTTTCGTCTTCAGATCGTTCAAATATTCGCTGAAATGGACGCCGGTTTCTTCCTTAAACAAATAACCCAAATAATTCGGGGTAAAGTCAAACTGCGCGGCCACTTCCTTCAGCGTAATTTTTTGCTCCAGATTGTTCTCCACGTACTGCATAATGTCCCGGATCAGCTTGCGCTTTTGCTTCCGCTTTTTGGCGTAGAGCAGCTCCGACAGCTCGAAAAACCGTCTCCGCAGCCATGACATGATGTCATGAATCGTTTCAAACTGGAACAGCAGCAACGGCTGATGCGAATCCCACTTCAACAGCTCGTACAAGTTTTCGCCCATTTCCCGCAAATCGGCATGAAGTTTGGTCGTAATCCGGATAATCAGGTCGTAGACGTCGTTTTTCTGGGCGAGGGGCGCCCCTTGATAAAAAAGCTCCAGCAGGCAGTCGTCGATCGTGACCAGGTCATAGTTGAGAATCGCCTTCAGCATCCGTTCGAGGATTTCGTCCGTCCGTTTGGCCGCAAACCGGCTTTCCGGCGAAAACACGCCGGCCTCCCGGATCAGCCGGTCTTTGCCGACGAGCCACTTCGCGCTCAGCGCCGCCTGGGCCTGGCGGTAAGACTCGCGCAGCTGCTGCCCGTCATAGGCAAATCCGCCGACGCCGACGGTGACGGAAAACGGAGAAATCTGGCGAACGGCGCGGATCAACTCTTCGAGCATTTCCAGAAACGTCGTTTCCGGAACGGCCGACAGCAGGACGAACCTCGTCGGATGATTGACGAGAAAAGTGCCCATCTTCATTTGCAGCGAAAACTGCTGAACGAAATCCATCACCTTATGGATTTGCCGGCGTCGTTCGTCCTCGTCCATCGCTCGGGTCTTCCACTCGAGGTCATCGATTTCCACCAAAGCGGCCGCCGTCCCCGTTTTCAGGAGCATGTCCAAAAACCCGCGGATATGGCCTTCCACCTGTTCCGGGGAAATGTCATTCAGCCAGCGCAGCAGCAGCTCCTCGTTCACCAGGGTCAGCGCTTCCGCAAACGTTCGGTCCTGGTCGCGTTCACGTTTGATTTCGGCGCAAAGCTCGCCGAGCATTTTGTACAACTCCTGGTCTTCCACCGGTTTCAGCAGATAACCCGACACGCTGATTCTGATCGCTTCCTTGGCGTATTCGAAATCGTCGTGGCCGCTGATGAATATGATTTTGACCTGCGGATTGATTCCTTTCGCTTTGCGGGCAAATTCGATCCCCGACATAATCGGCATGCGGATATCGGACAGGATCAAGTCGATGCGCTCCTGCTCCATCGCTTTTAACGCATTGAAGCCGTTGTTGGCCGTGGCCGCCACCTGGAGATTCAATCCGCCGGCCAGCACTCTGCGGCGCAGCCACTCGAGGTCAATCGCTTCGTCATCAACCAGCAATACATTGATTGTCATATCTGTCATCCTCCGGATGGTTTACTTCTTTACTCCTTATATTTCGAGCATACTTGCAGGCAGCTTCCAAAAATATAGCGGTTTTCAATGAAAACCTATACAAATTCACCGATTTTAAGAGATTTGGCGATGATTCCCATTCGGTAATTTACCGGTTTACTCCAAAGCGGGCTGATCTTCCGTATTGGCCGGGAGCATAATGCGCACCGTCGTCCCCCCGCCGTAAACGCTGGCGATGCGAATCCCGTATTTATCGCCGTACCTCAGCTTGATTCGTTCGTTTACGTTTTTGACGCCGTAGCCTCCGGTTTGGCTTGGTCCGATCCATAACCGGCTCACCGTCTCCGGCCGCATGCCGATGCCGTTGTCGATCACTTTCAGCTCGATTTGATCGCCTATTTTTTGCCCTTTGATGATGATGGCGATCGTTTCGCCAAACCAGGCATGTTTAAAGCTGTTTTCCACAAAAGGCTGCAAAATGAGCTTCATGACCTGAACCTGCAAAATGGAAGGGGCCACATCGATATGGACCGTAAACGCCCCGGCGTATTTGACGCGCTGAATGTCCAGGTACGTCTCGACCTGCTTTAATTCGTTTTCGAGCGGCGTAAACACGTTGCCTTGGTTTAAGGTGAGGCGGTAAAAGCGGGATAGGCCCTGCACCATTTGGGTCACTTTTTCCGTTTCTCCCAAATTGGCCAGGCTGCTGATCGTAGACAGTGTGTTGTATAGAAAATGCGGGTTGATCTGCGCCTGCAGCGCCTCCAGCTCGGCCTGTTTTTTCTGGATTCCCTGCACGTAGACGCTGTTGATCAACGTTTGGATATTGGCGGCCATGACGTTAAACGCATCGGCGATGTGGACAAATTCATCGTTGCCGGAAAAACGGATCCGCTTCTGAAAGTTGCCGTCCTGAAACGATCGCACCAGCGTAACGATACGCTTCATCTTGCGGCCGGACAAGCGGGCGACGATATACCCGATGGCCGCCATGCAGGCGAAGCTGATCGAGCAGACGGTAAAGATCACCCGCTGCAGCCGGCCGGCGTCCTTCGTTAAATAAGCTTTGGGCACCAGCGCTTCGATCACGAAATCCGTTCCCGGTATCAGTTCCTTCAGGCTTAAGTAGGAATTTCCGTCATAGCTTTGTTCGGCGCTGCCCCGCTGGTACAGCAGCTCCCCGGATGAAGCCGTATCGATCAGGCGGATGGTGATGCCTTCCTCGACGGGAAAGGTGGAGAAATCGCCGAACAGGTCGTCGAGCGACGCCGTGATGCGGACGTAGCCGATGACGGTCATATTTCCGCTGTACGACACCAGCCTGCGGATGTGAGAGATGTTCCCGAGCCGCCGGTCCGTGTCGATTTGCAGCCAGATGTTGTCCCGCTCCGAATCCTTGAACTCTCTGTACCAGGCGCTGTCCTTGATGTCCTCGAACGGCAGAATATAGTAATCGCTGTCCTTGATCGGCTCCTCCAGGTTATCGCCCGATACGAAATACAGCTCATCGTTGAGCGTATATAACATTAACCGGATATCGTTTCCGAATAACTTCAGCGGCGCCGTGATTTCAGGCACGATCTTATCCAGCATGGCCAAGTAGATGTCGTAGGCCTCCCCTTTGGTCTGCAGCGCCCGCTGAAACGCAAGGCTGCTGAACAGCGTGTCCGACATCCGCTGGATTTCGTCCATTTGATAGCGGATGTTGTTTCGCGCCTGCTCCATGCCCGTCCGAATATTCGTCTCCGCCATCTCCGTTCTCGACTGGATCAGCATCGAGTAAGAAACGTAGCCAATGACCGCATCCGTCAACAAGACGAGCAGCAAATAGGGGATCAGCATTTTGTAGGTAAAAGGGATGTATTTTTTCATCGATTTTCGGCTTCCTCTGCTATGAAATCGTATACATTCATCTTATAGGCAGAGGGTGGTAAAATAAACAGCTTGTTTTCGAAGCCGGCAAAAGAGAAAAAAGAAGAGCATCAGCTATTTTGATATAAAGTTCAATTGAAGTTGTGGAAGGGGGAGGTCGATGAGTAGTAACCTAAATGGGATATTGTGGATGCTGAGCCCTTGGTTTGAAAAGTAAGTACATAAAATGCCGTTAATTTGGCGATATCCGGCCATTTGAGAGAAATAGGGGCAATTTATGAAGCTATTTTCCTCATCGCGAGGAGATGTGATGCGCTCTGGACCATTCGTAGCAAAATAAGTACATAAAGTGCTGCTAATGGGGAAAAACATGCCCGGTTGCGGATAATAAGTACATAAAGTGCCGCTATTTTGAAGGGCGACGGCAGCGTCGTTCCATTTATAGCTGGCTGTCAAGCGCCGAGTTAAGGTTGAGGCCTGAGAAATAGGCAGCGTCAAAAAAAATAGAGATATAAAGTAAGTTATGGGTACAAAAAGAGCCTCGCTGCGGTACAGGAACAAAGTCCGGCCACGGCTCGGCTCTAGCTTAAACGGGGCTTACATTTATAGACCTTCGGCGTTTTTTACGGCATGTTCCCAGCTGGGAAAGTAAAACAAAGCGTTGCGCATCAACTCCGGATCATGCTGCTTGACCTGCTTTTTGCTTAGCGAACTGCCTTCCGTTTGCAATTGCTTGATTCTGCGGACAACCTCATCGGCTCCAAGAGTAGCATCCATTAGCTTTGCTCCTTCCGTATAGAGTTGCTCTCTATTATTGCTAATATTTTCCTGAATATACCTGCATCCGGAGAAATGTCGTCGATCCTTCAAACGCCGGGCCAGGGGCTGTATGGTATAATTTAAATGCGAGTTCAAAAAGTCAGGTTTTCAGGACCGAGAAGGTTGGATGAAGCTAGGGACTGAGTAGCGGAGCGTAGGTGAGCCTACGTGAGCAACGGAAGGCCCGGCTGAATTCAAGATTCGACGCCGACCCCTCTTCATAAACGGCTTCGTCATGGAAAGATGACTTTTTGAGCAACCTCTTTTAAGCAAGTCGTTCTTAAGGGGGACCCTATGAAAGCCCGAGATGATAAGCAAAAACCTATCATTAAAGAGCAGCCTGCCACCTACGACGATTATGCCCGGCTGCCCGACGACGGGAAGCGCTACGAGTTGGCGGACGGCGTGCTGGAGCTAATGTCGCCTGCCCCGACGCCCAAGCATCAAGTGATAAGCAACCAAATTCAGAATTTACTAACCAATAGTTGTCAAACAGAGTATATCATTTTCGCCTCGCCCGTTGATCTCATTTTGTCCCATACGGAGGTCCGTCAGCCGGATCTGGTTATGGTACACCGCAGCAGGATCGAAATTATCACCCGCCGGGGAATCGAAGGGATCCCCGATCTGGTCGCGGAAATCCTCTCGCCTCATTCCGTCAAGCGGGACAAGCAAAGCAAGCTGAAAGTGTACGCCGCCTATCAAATTCCGGAGTATTGGATCATCGATCCGGCCCACGAGTCGCTGGAGCAATATGTGCTGAAGGACGGCAAATACGAGCTGCTGGAAGTGTTTGACCGCGAGGAGACGGTCCGGTCGGAGCGCCTTCCCTGCGTCTCGTTTACGATGGGACAGGTCGTCGACGCGGCTGCGGGGTTGCCGGGGTGAAGAGAAGACCGGCAAAGTGGCGGCATCGGATGGCATGTAAGCCGTCTGGCGCCGCCGCCATTTTTATAGATTTTACTAAAAAACCTCCGCGCGGATCAAAAACCGCACAGAGGTTGCGCCAGCTTACGGCTGGTTTGCTTCATTTTCATATCCCGCAAACGGGTCGTCGATCTTCAGCTTTTGCGCTTCGGCGTCGCTGACGCCGGCGTACAGCTCGGCCTTTCCGCCCTCGCCGCGGACAAGTCCGCCGCTGAACACGACATCCGCCAGGTCCGGCCGCTTGGACGGCCCCTCCAGAAAATCGGCGCGCTCCGCGATGATCTCCATATCCGAGTAGGTGCCGTTTGCCGGATCATAAACGAACACCATCGGATAATAGTGGCGGTCCCCTTGCTCGTCGAACCGGGCGATGTGGCCCAGTACGCCAAGCTTCCCGTTCGAGAGCACATGGATCTCGTTGCAGCCGCCCCATTCCTCATCCCGGAATTGCTCCAGCAGCGGCGCCTCCAGCACCGCCTCGACCGTCAGCTCACTCAGCGCATTCACGCGGGCGAACCCGATTTTCCCTCTCCCCCCCTTCTCCCCTTGCGGGCGCGTAAACACGCCGATCGTCCCGTCGGACAGCTCGACCAAGCGCAGGTCCTTCATTTGGTCCGGCCCCCGGAAAAACTGCTCCAGGTTAGCGAGGCTCGGGCCTTTATAAAACACCGTGCGCCAGCTAACCTTGCCCTCCTCGGACGGATGCGGGAAGGTTTCAACCCCGCCGAACACCAGCTCGCCGGAGATTCTCGTCAAGAACGGATCCTGCAGGGCGAATACCGGAGCGCCGTCCCGCGGCGTCCACCGCTCCTCGCGGCGCACGAAGAAATGGATTTCCGATACTTCGCTGTCCCGGTTTTCCACCCGCCCGGCAATGACCGGTTCCCCTTCATCCTCGAAAGGAGCCGAAATATTATAAACGTCGCGCCCCTCAACGCCGTCAAACAACAGCTTTTCGGCTTGAGCAGGCTGAGGTTTGTTTTCCTTCGTTCTGTAAGCTTCCACCAATTCGGCGCATGACTTCACGTTGCCGTTTCCGAACAATACCATTCCCGTTATCCCTTCCATTCGGTTTGTTGTAATGCACTCATAAGCTGCGGGAGATCAACCGCTGCGCAGGCCACGGAATCGTCGGACGCCCCATAGTACATAAGCACCTGATTCTCCTTGACAAACGCGCCGCAGGCAAAAATGACGCTATGGAAAAATCCGCTGGTCTCGTAGTCCGCTTCCGGCACGATAAACGGCTCCTCCATGCGGGCGAGCACCCGGTCCGGCCGCTGCAGATCCAGCAGCGCGGCGCCCATGCAGTAACGATGGCTTTGGTCCGCCCCGTGGTAGAGAATCAGCCAACCGGCCTCCGTTTTGATCGGAACGCAGCCGGCACCGATCCGTGCGCCGTCCCACTTGCCTTTCCGGAGTCCCATCAGGAACCTGTGATTGCCCCAATGCCGCAAATCCGGCGATTCGGCCAGCCAAATTTCCGGCTCCCCGATGCCATCCGGAACCGGGCGGTGCAGCATGTAATACTTGCCGTCAATAGCCTCAGGAAATATCGCAACATCCTTGTTCGTCGGCGCCAGAATCAACCCCTCTCTGGTAAACGACGCAAAATCTTCCGTCGTCATCCACCCGACCGCGACCCCTCGATCCGAGACGGCGCTGTACGCGATGTGATAACGATCCCCGATGCGGGTAACCCGCGGATCCTCGATCCCCCAGCGTTCCAGCGGGCCCTCGGGCAAAACGGTCGGTCCCTCGTCAACCGTGAACCGCACGCCGTCCCGGCTCCGCGCCACGCGCAGGTGGGAAATCGAAGTCAAGTATATTGTAGCGCCTTTGCGGTCGCGAATCACCCGGGGATCGGAAAAATCCAAACCGGAATTTTCCTTGTCCACGGCCACGATGTTCATGATCGGCTCCTCCGCATCATCGCCGCTCCGCTCCGCGTTCAGCACCGGAACAAGCACGCGCCCGGGATCGGTCTGCCGGGGCCGCTCGGCCACCCGGAGCAGCAAAATCACCTCGTCCCCGTACTGCGCCACCCCGGCGTTAAACACCCCAAGCACCTCCCAATCCGGAAAGGAAGGCTGCACATCGCCGGGCGCGATCAGCGGGTTGGCGGCCAAGCGCTCGATTTTGATTTGTTGCTGGATCATTTTTTCTCCTCCTATCCCTGAATCTCAAAGCTCTATTCTTTCATTCCCGTAAACGTAATGCCTTCGATAAAATACCGCTGGGCCATAAAAAACAGCAGAACGACCGGCAGCGCCACCAGCGTCGACATCGCCATCAAATAATTCCACTGCGGCGCCTCGTTGACGCCGCCCATAAAGAAGTACATGCCCACGTTCAGCGTATACATCTTCATATCGGACAGGTAGATCAACGGGCCCAAAAAGTCGTTCCAATATCCGCGGAAAGCGAAGATCGCCACCGCCAGCAAAGCCGGCTTCACCTGCGGCAGCATGATGTGCAGGAACGTCTGGAGGAAATTCGCGCCGTCGATTTCGGCGGCGTCGTCCAGCTCCCGCGGCAGGGTCATGAAAAACTGGCGGAGCAGAAAAATGTAAAACGGTCCCCAGGCCGTCCACGCGCGCAGCACCAGCGGGTCGAACTGGCCCGTCAGGCCAAGCTTCTGCCAGATCAGGAACGTCGGAATGAGCGTGACGTGAAAAGGCAGCATCATCGTGGCGAGCAGGACGAGAAAGATGAATTCGCTGCCGGGAAACCGGAAGCGCGCAAACCCGTAAGCGACAACCGTCGAGCTGATGAGCTCGGCAACGAGCCCAAGCGCTACGATAAAAACCGTGTTGAACAGGTAGCGGTTAAAAGGCATCGCCATCCAGGCCTCCCGGAAATTGTGCCACTGCGGCGGATCGGGAATCCACTGCGGCGGCCAGGCGAAAATATCCCCTTCGGCCTGCAGGGCCGTCGAAACCATCCAAAAAAACGGAACGAGGATGACGGCGGCCAAAAACGTGACGACCACGTAGATCACAGCTTTGTTCAGCCATTTCAGCGGTTTGCCGGAAATCCCCCCGGCGGGGACAGCTGATACCTTGGCCATAAAAGCACACCTCCTCTTTTAGCGCCTTACATCCGATTCGTAATGAACCCAGGCCGGGCTGGAGCGGAACACGAGCAGCGTCAGCGCCAGGATGATGATGAACAGCACCCAGGCGACCGCCGACGCTTCGCCCATGTGCAGCTGCGTGAATCCGCGCTCGTACACGAGCTGGTTCATAAATTTGCCGGCCGCCGTGGTCGGACGGACGAACATGGCGATCGTAAAAATCTGCAGCGCTCCGATCATCCCCATGATCACCTGCAGCAAAATAACCGGGGAGATCTGCGGAATCGTAATGTTCTTGAATTTGGCGAATCTCCCCGCCCCATCGATTTCCGCGGCTTCGTACAGGGAGCTTGGAACGCCCTGAAGCCCAGCCAGAAACACAACGGTATTCGTACCGAAAATGCCCCATAAGCTCATAATGATGAACGCCCCCAGCACATAATGCGGATCGCCGAACCAGTTCGGCTTGTCGACGCCAAACACCGAGAATAACGGCGACAATACGTAATTGATAATCCCCGACTCGCTGTTGAACATCCATCGCCACAGCAGCGCTACGGCCACTTCCGGCATCACCGCCGGGAGAAAATAGATCGTCCGGTACGCGCCGATCCCCTTGATCTTGTTGTTCAGAAGCATGGCGACCAGCAGGGCTCCGATCACCCCGATCGGCAGGGAAAGCGCGGCGTACAGCAGCGTAATCCGCACCGACGGCCAAAACTCGATGTCGCTCGTAAACAGTTTGATGTAATTGCCGGCCCCCGCCCATTTGTTGCCGCCGAATATGGTGGACTCGGTGAAGCTTAAGTACAGGGATTCGAACAACGGATACAGCGTAAAAATCAGAAAGCCGACGATCCAAGGGGAAACCAGCGCCAGGCCAAACGCCTGCTTTTTTTTCCACCCGAGTTTTGAAAATACAAAGTACAGCAGGCCGGCAACGATCAACAGGAAAACGGGCACCAGCAACCATCTGGCCAGCGTAGCGATGTGGTTTTCCATGCCGCTTCCTCCTTTCCGCGCTTTTGCATAGCAAACCGCACTATTTCATCGCATTTTCCAACAAAGGTTTGACCTGCGGAATCAGCTTTTCCGGATCGTCGCCGCCGTTGATCAGCGGATCCATCAGCTGCGTCGAGTACACGTTGTCCCACTCCGGATATTTCGCGGAATAGCGGTAAGGTCTGGCATATTCCATGGACGCGATGATCGCTTCCAGCGAATGGGCCTTCTCCGGATGCAGCTCCTGCAGGGTCTTAAGATCGGCCAGCGATTTGCGCGGCGGCATGATCTTCCAATGGTGGATCGCATCGGTCAAATCGAGCAGCGCGTCGAAGGCGGCGTCCGGATGCTTTGTTTTGGCGTTGATGCCCATGCCGAGGATGTCCCCGAACGTAGCGTGAATTCCCGAGCGCCCGGCCGGCACCATAAACGCCTGCACGCCCGCGACGGTCGAATCGAGGTCGTCGGCCGCCCCGCCCATGAACATGGCCACTTGGCCGTCGCGGAACATTTTGTCGAAGCCGCGGTCGCGGATGATTTGTTGTGACGGCGTCAGCGGGCCGTTCACCAAATCGGCGTAAAACTTGTAGGCCGCGGTCGCTTCTTTGGAGTCGATCGGCGACTTCCCGTCCTCCGTCAACACCTCGCCGCCGTTTTGCCAAACGAACATTTGCGAAGGCGGCCAGCCGTTAAGCGTAAAGCCCCACTGCACAACCGATTTTTCGTCGAACCCGGCTTCGCCCGGATGCTTGCCGGTTTTATCCTTCGTCAGCTTCGTCGCGGCATCGATGAACTGATCCCAGGTCCAGGTTTTATCCGGATAGCTGGCCCCGGCTTCATCGAATAACGCTTTATTGGCATACAGCATGACCGGCTGCTGAATCCAGGGGAGGCCGTAAATTTTGCCGTCATGCGTAAATGGGCCTAGCGATGCTTCGTAATAATCGTCCAGTTTGGCGGCGTCATGGCTCGATCCCTTCAACCGCTCGGCAATGTCCAGCATGGCCCCCTCCGCCGCGAACTGGGCCGCGCGCTGCGCGTTGATCCAGAACAGATCGGGCCCGGAATCGCCCGTCAATTGCGTAATCAGCCGGGTGTCGTATTCCGCGGGATTCGAGTCCTGCACGATCTTATACGTCGCCGACTTTTCGTTCAGCTCGTCGAGGATGGTTTGCAGCTCTTTCGCCTCATCGGCCCCGGCCCAGGTGGTCAGCCGCACTTCGACTTTGCCGCCGGATCCCCCGGCCTGTCCGCCCCCTTCGCCGCCAGCTTGATTTCCGCTTCCGCCGCCATTGCCGGAGCAAGCGGACAACGTCAAAACAAACGTCAGCGCCAAGCTCATTAACCATAAAACACGTCTTTTCAAATGAATGACCCCCTAATGGTTAAAATAAGGATGATGCGGATGGAACATCATAAGCCGTTTCTTTTGTAATCTTATTTGTAACGTTACTTTCAAATTACAAGTTAATTATCCAATCTAGTGACAGCGCTGTCAAGATATTTTTCGCAAACTTTCGACATCATGATAACCTTAATATAAAGCTATCATTGTTTACTTTTTGCACAAGCGTATGTTATATTCAATTTGTAACGTTACAAAACTGCGTTTTCCAAAAGATAATAGAGAGAGGATTTCATAAAATGAGTAAAAAAGTCGTTATGCAGGATATCGCCGACCGTTTGAATATTTCCAAAAACTCGGTTTCCCAGGCTCTGTCGGGCAAAGATGGAGTCAGCGAGGAGACGAGGCGGAAAATTATCGAAACGGCCGAGGAAATGGGCTACAAATACGCCAAAAAGCAATCGGGCGGCGACAAGCAGGTGAAGACGATTGGACTCATTGCCTCCGAATTTGCTTTTTCGATGAAGAACTTTTTTGGCGAAATCTATTTGTCGATCGAGCGGGAAGCGACGCGCCACGGGATCAAGCTGCTGATCCAATCGATCACGCCCGACATGAGGGACAGTCTAATCCTTCCCTCCTTCATCGGCGACGACGGAGTTGACGGAATCCTCATTCTTTCCCATATCAGCACGCCCTATATCGAGAAGGTGATCGCCCAGGAGATTCCGGCGGTGCTGATCGACCATCACCATCCGCTGCTGCACGCCGACGCCGTGCTTACGAACAACCGCTTCGGCGCGTACACGGCCGTTAAGCATCTGCTGGACCTGCACCACCGGGACATCGCCGTGATCGGCAACGTCGATGTTTCCCCCAGCTACCAGGAGCGTTGGGAGGGTTACCTGCTCGCTTTGCGGGAGCATGGCATTGAACCCCGCGAGGACCGCATGCTCGTTCACGTCGCCGAGGATGAAACGACGATCGACGATGCGCTGCGCGGCATGACCAGCCAGCCGAGCGCCTGGTTCTGTTTAAACGACGGCTTCGGTTTTTACGTATGCTCTTCGCTACGGAACGCCGGGCATCAAATTCCCGATGACATTTCCATCTGCGGGTTCGACAACACCCACTTCTCGCAAATGTCGCTGCCGAAAATCACAACGATGGACATCGATCTGCCCCTGTTCGCCCACAAAGCCTTCTCCCAGCTGCTCTGGCGGATCGATCATCCGGAAGAAGCGTACCAGGAAATCCTGCTCCCCACCCATTTGATCGAACGCGAATCGACGGGGGCGTGCAAGCGGTAGGAGGAGATGGATGCAGGGAGCAGATTGAATATCGAAAAAAGAACGCCGGGAGCGTTCTTTTTTTGTGGACAAAAGCATCTTTTTTACCATTTTTAGAAATTTTAAGGTTTCAATCGTCGATTTTTATGGTTAAATATTTATAAAATTCCATATTTTAATAGAAAGGTGTGATCATCATGGCATTCGTATCCTGCTCTGAAGAGGCTCATCGTATCAGCGGATTATGGGAATTGGACCACGCGGAGGACTTGTTCAAGGACCAGCTGCTGAACCGGACCCCGGCGGCCGCCGAGGCCGTTCAGGAAACGCTGCGGCTCGATGTGGACGGCCCTTATCCGCTAATGGCGGCCAGCGGTGCCTGGAAACAGCCTGAATTGTACATTCATTGGACCGCCAAGTTGGCCGCGCTTGGCTCGTCAGCCTGGGAAGGGCACATCATTTTCAAGGATGGGAATACTTCGCAGTTCCCGTATACGTTCGTCAACATCGCCCTGGAGGAAGCGCCCTCCAACCTTCTAAAAGTGATTTTCTCCGACGGCAGTTCTTTTACGCATACTTCT
This sequence comes from Paenibacillus sp. FSL R5-0527, assembly GCF_038008055.1. NCBI lineage: Bacteria > Bacillati > Bacillota > Bacilli > Caryophanales > Paenibacillaceae > Paenibacillus > Paenibacillus sp. FSL R5-0527. Next base: position 6,948,754 of record NZ_JBBOYI010000001.1, read on the forward strand.
TATTACCGCTGGACTTCTCCTTATTTCCATCCCGTTCAGTTCGAATTTGACAGTGAAGACGGGGTAACTCCCGTTCTCGCGATCGACACGCACGCGCATCCCAACCATCCCGCCACCCTGCCGAGTGAACAACTCTCGATTGAAAATGTGTTCCGCCGCGCCGGCTTCGACGTAAGCCTATCCGCAGGCGCAAGCTCGATTCCGATCTCCGAAGCCGGGCTGGATGTGCGCTGGAGCGACGCGGAGATGCATGACGCCATGCAAAGGCATTGGTCGCAGTTTGCCAATGAGCCGAAATGGGCCTTATGGGTATTCTTCGCTTCCCTGTATGAGGAAGGGGCTTCCGTGGGCGGAATTATGTTCGACAGTATCGGCCCGCAGCACCGCCAGGGAACGGCGATTTTCAATCGCTCGTTCATCAGCGTTCCCCCGGAAGGTGAAAGCCGGCCGGAGGCGTGGACGGAACGCATGAAATTTTGGACCGCCTGCCATGAGATGGGACACGGGTTCAATCTTGCCCACTCCTGGCAAAAAGCGCTTGGCGAGCCGTGGATTCCTTTACGGAACGAAGCGGAAGCGCGCAGCTTCATGAACTACCCTTACAGCGTTCGGGGCGGGGAAACCGCCTTTTTCGCCAACTTCGAATACCGTTTCTCCGATAACGAGCTGCTGTTCATGCGCCACGCCCCGGAGCGTTTCGTGCAAATGGGCAACGCCGAATGGTTCGACCACCACGGCTTCGAGCAGCACCGCCAGCTGGCCAAACCGTCCTTCGAGCTGCTGCTCCGGGCCAATCGCGAAACCTTGCGCTTTGAATTCATGGAGCCCGTTGTGCTTGAACTCAAATTGACTAATTGGACCTCCGAACCGCAAATCATCGACCGGCGGATATTAAGCGACCCGGACCACATGACCGTTATCGTGAAAAAACAAGGGAAAACCGCGCGCAAAGTATCGCCTTTCGTCCATTATTTTCGGAAGCCGGAGCATGAAGTGCTGGCCGCGGGACAAGCGGTGTACAACTCGTTATTTATCGCTGTGGGAAAAAACGGCTGGGAGGTGGCCGAACCGGGGGATTATACGGTGCAGGTGGCGCTGCATTTCAAACATGAGGATGTCGTGTCCAATCCGTTAACGATTCGCGTGGAGCCGCCCATGGACCGGATGGAGGAATTTTTGGCGCAGGATTTCTTCACGGAAGCGACGGCCAAAACCCTTTATTTTGACGGGACAAAATATGCGGAGAGCACTAACGGCGTACTGGAGGCGATCGCGGAACGGCTGCCCCATCGCAAAGCGGCCATACATGCGCAAGTGGCGCTGGCCATGCCGATGACCAAGCCTTACAAGCTGCTGGGCCAGGACGGGCGGATTCACATCATCCCACCCGCGGTCGAAGAAGCCCGCAAAACGCTGGCCCCCAGCCTGCTGGAGAACGGCCATCTAGCCGCGGCCACGCTCGGACATATCGATTACCGGCATTATATGGACCGCCTCTCCGAATCGGTTGCCACCCGGGCCGGCAATCCCGAGGCCGCCGCCGACATCCAAAGCAAGCTGCTGCAAACGTTGACGGATCGCCAGGTGCGGCAAGACGTGCTGGCCGGTATCAAGGAGAAGGAGGAAGATTACCGGAGCATGCGCGCATAAAAAGAAAAAACGGCAAACGTTGAGCCATTGAAAAGCTCAAGCGGAAACATAAAGACAAAAAATGGCGTTATTTGGGCGGTTTCCGCCAACTTGAGAGAAATAAAGGAAATTTATGTCGCTATATTCTTGAATCACAGGGCGATGGCCGACTTTTGCCCCGCTCCTTGGAAAATAAGGACATATAATTCCGCTAATGGGGATAAACATGTTCGATTCCAAAAAATAAGACCATAAAGTTCCGCTATTTTTCATTAGGAGGTACCTGCCCCGTAGATAACATGCGATTTCCGGATCTACGGGTACCCTTACGCCTCGGCCCTCCCGTTTTCCTGCCGGAAACTGCGGAGGGCCTTTTTGCGTGGGTTTTAACCGATCCAGCCTTTGATCAAAAACCAGACAACCGGCACGAGCAGCGAGGGCAGCATATTCAGCGTTTTGCTTTCCTTGATTTTGAGAATGGATAACCCCGAGCTGGCGATCAGAACACCGCCCACGATCGAAACTTCCGTCAGCAGGTCTGCCGTCAGGAAGGGGGCCAAATAATCGGCGCTCATGTAGATGGCGCCCTGCCAGAGAAACAACACCACCGCGGTCAAAATAATGCCGAGACCATAGGATGAGGCCAATACCATCGAGGTGACCAGGTCGAGAGTAGCGTTCATGAACAAATAAGTGTGGTCGCCGCGGATGGCGCTTTCGATCGGCCCCAAAATCGACAGCGTTCCAATGCAAAAAAGCAAAATCCCCGTGGATAACCCTTGTCCCAAATTCGAAGTTGAAAAGCGGCCAACCAGCCTTTGAAACCTGCCGTCAATATCAAGCGCGGTTCCGATCAGGCTGCCGACGGCCAAGCTGATGATAAACAATACCGGGAACACGCTGTTTTTCATGTTGGTAACTACGGCGTTGATGCCCAGCACGGTCGCGGCAAAACCGATGGCCGTAAACAGCGCGGCCTGGTATTTTTCGCTTAAGCCTTTTTTGAAAATGCTGCCGATGAGGCTTCCGGCGATAATCGCCCCAACGTTAACGAGTGTTCCGATCATATACTTTACTGGCTCCTATCCGCAAAATGTCATAATCCTAATCCATGATAACGTATTGCGGGCGGTTTATAAACCCGAATTTACTTTCCTCCGGGGGCCTGCGGGCCGCTCAAAAGAACGGGGTTGACTTTGACACTAGTGTCAAACTTTAAAATAAGGTCGATCACGAAAAAGGAGGTTGGAACCATGGAAATCAAGCAAAGCGGACAGCCGCAAAATCAACCGAAAAGTTCAGCGGGCCATCGATAAAGGACACGGCGCGGACAGCTTCTCGCGGCTGACACAGGTGTTTAAGCATCCGTCCGCATAAAGCCCGGTTCAGCTTGCACTGATCACCATTCATATAAATGGAGGAATTACCGATGAATCCTGCGATTTCCAACCCAGCAAGCCATAATCCCGCCGACTACCCGGTTACCGTGTTAGGTCTGGGCAACATGGGATTAGCCTTAGCCGATGCGTTATTGAAGGGAGGTTATCCCGTCACCGTCTGGAACCGTTCGCCCGAAAAGGCCAAGCCTCTCGTCGTCCGGGGAGCCAGACTGGCTCGTACCGTCGGCGACGCGGCGGCGGCCAGCCCCGTCGTCCTCGTCTGTGTGTCGACTTACGAGGTCACGAGTGAACTGTTGGAACCCGCCGCCGGAATGCTTGAAGGCCGCCTGCTTATCAACCTGACGACGGGGACGCCTCAGGATGCGCGGCAAACTGCCCGTTGGGCCGAGGAGCATGGCGCCGGTTACCTGGAAGGGGCGATTATGGCCGTACCGCAGATGATCGGAACGCCGGAAGCGCTGATTTTTTACGGCGGCCCGAAGCCGCTTTTTGAGGCGCATCAACCGATGCTGAAAGTATTGGGCGGCCAAGCCGCTTACCTCGGCCCCGATCACGGCGTGCCGCTGCTTTACGATTTGGCGCTGCTGACCATGCTTTACGGGGCATGGTACAGCTACTTCCACGCGCAAGCTCTGCTAAGAACGGCCGACATCTCCGCTACGGAGTTTTTGCCGTATGCGGAAGATTGGCTGAAGCATTTGATCGTCCCGCTGCTTTCCGATCCGGGTGCGGCGGCCGCGCTGGACCGGGGAGACCATGCGACCGATGTATCCAACATGAACGTCAACAAACAAGCGTTGGATCATATCGTGCAGTTCAGCCAAAACATGGAGATTCCCGCCGACTGGCTGCTGCCGATTCAAGCGCTGGCTGCGCGCAAGGTGGCCGAAGGCTACGGCCAGGATGCCTTTACCCGGGTTTATGAGGCGATTCGAGGTTAAAACAGTTGAAAAAAAGCGCGAGCAAGGGGCCAGATGCTCCCCCAGCTCGCGCTTTCATGTTTGATCGGGAAGTCAGGTTCCTGGCGTTAGTTCGCCGCTTCGACGAGAGGCGTTTTTGCGGAAACCCGCCGTTCCTTCATTTGCTCGATCTGCCGCCCCAGCCCTAGCTTTACCGTTTCCAACGCGCTGATCTGCTTATCGACCTGGTCGATTTTTTCCTGATACAACTCCAGCATTTCCTGACAGAAAGAGTATTCCACAGGGCCCGCATCCTCGCAGCCCAGGATGTTCTCGATCTGCTCAGTGGTCAGACCCAAACCGAGATAAAGCTGAATGATGCGGATCCGCTCAACGGCGGATTCGTCGAACTCCCGGTAGCCATTATCAAGGCGAACCGACTTAATGATGTTCTTTTTCTCATAATGACGGATGGATCTTGCGCTTACACCGGTTTTTTGGGACAACTCGCCGATCTTCATGACCTGCCTCCTCCTTTGCTCCATTGCTACGACATATTGTAACGCCGGAAGCCCCGCTGGTCCATAACGGCGCATTCCATCCCCGAAAAGACGAAAAAATCACAGGCAAGCATGCCTGTGATTCCTTCATTTAGCGTGGGCAAAAACATTCGTTAATCATTGTGCGAATGTATTATGTACCGGATCGTAAGCTTTAGGATTCGGCCCGTATTTGTTATCGCCCGGCTCGCTGTCAAGGCAATAAAATACGAGTAAAATGATGCCGCCGACGATCGGAATCAGCCCGAGCAAAATCATCCATCCGCTTTTTCCGATATCATGCAGTCTGCGAACCCCAACCGCCAGGGACGGCAGCAAAATCGCCAGAGCGTAAATGTACCCTAAAATCGTACCTACACTTACATCAATGAGTCCTCCCACAAACCCAAGGATGAACGATACGATCACGTTGAACAGGGCAAACATCCAAAATTCCTTGCGCCTTGCTCTCCCTTGAAATCCGACGTAGTTTTTCAATACCTTCAAATACCATTGCATGTAAAACTCCACCTCTTCTTAAATTGATTGTTAGCTTTTGCCCTCCTGCTTTAGAATATATCGGAAAACATTTAAAATTATTAATAAAATTCTTACTAATTTAACCTAAAGGTCCCGGCGCCTTCAATCGACACCGGGACCTTTGTAGTTCCTTAGCACCAAAGAATCAAATACCTTTAACGGTATATTCCTATTCCCAAAAAAGCGGCCCATAATGCGGTGTAGTCCGCTTCCCCTTGTTTTTCCCATAGTATGCCCTACCGCACTTATCAAAAATATTTTTTGCTGCTATGATTATATACAGCGAACATAGATAAATAAAATGAATGTTTATGATGATTTGCATTTATTTTTTTCATATTAAAGGAGAGGCCATGAGTCTGCAAAAATACGAGATTTTGCTCAAGGCGGTTGAAACGGGAAGTTTGACAAAGGTAGGGGAGCAGCTGAATTTGACCCAATCCGCGGTCAGTCACGCGATTTCCAGTTTGGAGCAGGAACTGGGGCTCACCTTGCTCATCCGAAACCGTTCGGGGGTCCGCCTGACAAGCAGCGGAGAACGGTTGATTCCCTATTTTCAAGGCATTTTGCAACTGAAGGAAAGGTTGTATCAAGAGATCGCCCTGATCAAGGGATTGGTGGCGGGCACCGTTAAGCTCGGCGTCTTCTCAAGCGTATCGATCCAGTGGCTGCCGGGAATGGTGAAGGCTTTTAACTCGAAGTTCCCCCATATTGAAGTGAAGCTGTACGATGGCCATTATCAAGAAATCGAGCAGTGGCTTGCCACCGGCCAAGTCGATCTAGGTTTTGTCAGTTTGCCCACACTGCAGCCGCTTGATGTAACCGAGCTAAAAAAAGACCGGATGCTCTGCGTTCTCCCTCCCGGTCATGCTCTGGCCGGCCAGTCCAGCATTTGCTTGGACCAAATCATCAACGAGCCTTTTATTATACCAATCTCCGGCTGCGACACGGATGTCCGGCGGATTTTCATGAAGTATAAGGGGCCGCTAAATATCAAATATGAGCTGGAAAATGATCATGTCATTATGTCCATGGTCGAGCAGGGTCTGGGGATCAGCATTCTCCCGGAAATGGTCCTCGCCCATATGCCTTACAACCTGTGCCTGCGGCCGTTGGAAGGCGAACATTACCGGACGATCGGGCTTGCCGCGATTTCCAGGGACAATCTCTCCCCGGCAGCCGCTAAAATGTTTCAATTCATAACGGAACGGATCCATGCATCATCGGATTTGACCTGCGACAGCGCCTAGGACGTCAATGGAAGATAAGGTTTCCGAAAGGTTCCGGAGCAACGGACCGGTGACCGGAAAATCCATCCGCTCATGAACGTACAGCAAAGCCCTCCACTAGATACCAAGATCGGGGATTCGGCCGGGGACGTCAAAATTCCTTTAATTCCGGCATGTCGATCGCGACGGATATATTGCATAACATTCCCCTTGCCAGAAACAGCATCGTCCGCTCCTCCGGATTTTCGCTGCCGATTCCGCGAAACGCCTCCAGAACCATTTGGCGAACTTCGCCGAACCCTTGCCGCATCGTGTTCTTGATGGAATCCTCCGGGATCGTTTGGGCCTGCATCTGCAGCATGATTTCATTTTTATAAGAAGCCAAAATATCCTCGTACGCCGCAATCAGCCCGCCTTCCAACTGTTCCGGAGACGCCGTTTCGACGACTTGCCGAAAAGAGCGGATGACCCTGGACCATGAAACTTCAAGCGCGGCCAAAAGCAGGGCTTCCTTGCTCTTAAAAAAACGAAATACGTAAGGCTGGGATATCTGCGCCCGTTCCGCAACCTGCGCGGTCGTCGCCCGAAAATAACCGATTTCGGAAAAAACTTCGATCGCCGCAGAAATAATCTCTTCCTTCCGATTCACCGAGGTTGCGCCGTTTTTTGCCATACTTCTCTCCGCCTTTTTTAGTTGTAATTGATTAATCAATAGTTTATACAAAATTTCTCACGGAAGCAACTTCCGTTAAACAGCATATAGGGCAGATGAAAGAAGCGGTCAAGTCCGGCGTGAATCTGCCTGAAGGACCTGACAGGGAGCCGATCCCCTAGTCAGCTTCACCCACTCCGGGAATCGTTTTTAACCGGCGAAACTTTTGGTATACTGTAACAAACAACTAGGAATGGGTGCTGCCTCATGAATAATGAAGATCTGATTGCCGTGCTGAAGGCTCTGTCGAATGAGACCCGCCTCAACATCCTTTGCTGGCTGCGGGAACCGGAAAAGCTGGGCTGGAAGCTGCCGGACGCCATAAAACAAGAATTTCCCGGCAGCGTTTGCGTGGGGAACATCCAGGAGAAATCCGGACTGACGCAGTCGGTGATCTCCTCGTATCTTGCCTTAATGCAGAAGTCCGGCCTCCTGGAGTCCCGCCGCTATGGCCAATATACGTATTACAGGCTAAATGAAGCGGGGATCGCCGCATTTATGGAAGAACTCGCCGCCAAGCTGCAAACCGGGAGATAACCCCAGGTTGCTTCGCGGGGTTGCATTTCGATCTATTCATCTATATATTTAGATGTGTAGATTCGTGTTTTTTACGGCTTTATCCTAAATATAGGAGGAGAGAATATGACCCAATCCAAAGCGGCCGCCCTGTTCAAGCCTTTTGCAGGGGGACACCTGAAGCTGGACAATCGTATCGTTATGGCGCCGATGACCCGCTCCTTTTCGCCGGACGGCATTCCCGGACCCAACGTGGCCGGATATTACCGCCGGAGAGCGGAAAACGGCGTCGGCCTGATCATCACCGAAGGAACGCTCATTAACCATCCAGCGGCAGGGGCCGATCATGACGTGCCGCATTTTTACGGAGAAGCGGCGCTGGAGGGCTGGGCGCGCGTCGTTCGGGAAGTGCATGAAGCCGGCGGCAAAATCGCTCCGCAAATCTGGCATACCGGCACCGCTCGCCAGCGTGAGAAATTCCCCGATTCGGACGCTGACCCAATCGGCCCGTCGGGCCTCAGCCTGACCGGCGAGCCGGTATCGGAGCCGCTGACGGTCAGCGAAATCAAGGGCCTCGTTCAGGCCTATGCGCAGGCCGCGGCCGACGCGAAGCGCATCGGCTTCGACGCGGTGGAAATCCACGGGGCGCACGGCTACTTGATCGACCAGTTTTTCTGGGATGTGACCAACAAACGTACGGACGAGTACGGCGGCGACCTGGTAGGCCGCACCCGCTTTGCCGTAGAAGTGATCGAGGCGGTGCGGGCCGCGGTTGGCCCCGATTTCCCGATCATCTTCCGCTTCTCGCAATGGAAGGCGGTCGATTACAACGCCAAGCTGGCGGCAACGCCGGAGGAGCTGGAGCGCTTCCTTGCGCCGTTGTCCGCGGCTGGCGTCGATATCTTCCACGCCTCGACGCGCCGCTTCTGGGAGCCGGAGTTTGCGGGCTCAGACCTCAACTTGGCGGGATGGACGCGCAAGCTCACCGGCAAGCCGGCGATCACGGTCGGCTCCGTTGGCCTGAACACCGAGTTCACCAGCTTGTTCGAGTCCGGCAAAGGCGGCGAAACCGCCAGCATCGACAACTTGATCGAACGCCTGGAACGCGAAGAGTTCGACCTAGTCGCCGTCGGCCGCGCCCTGCTGACCGATCCGGCCTGGGCGGCCAAGATCAGGGACGGCCGTTTGGATGAACTGCAGCCGTTCACCCGCGAGTCGCTGGGCACGCTGAGCTGATTTTCGCCGAGCCGGACTGCAGGCCGATGGCGGACTGCAGGTCAAGCTGGACTGCCGGCTGAGTTGGACTGCAGGTCAAGCTGGACTGCAGGAGCCCGCTCAACCTCCAAGACCTTTTCGGACCAGAGCCGAAAAGGTCTTTTTCAGTAACATTCGGTAAACCCCGGTTTGGGTCAATTAGGGCCTCTGGGGTCCGTTAACATTGTGACCCTAAAAAAGACACCTAACGGGTCTTCTCCAGGTAAAGCAGGGGATACGGCCGGCCCGAACCGTCCAACTCGGAGCGGCCGACCCGCATAAATCCAAGCCGGTTATAGAAGGTGCAGGCCCCGCCGTTTTGCTCGTTTACGTCAACGCGCAGATGACTTCCTTTTATTTTTTCGGCATGTTGGATCAACCGTCTCCCCGTTCCCTTTCCATGGTAATTCGGATCGACAAACAGCATCTCGATTTTCGCTCCATCAAGCCCGATAAACCCAATAGGTTCCGAACCTTCGTTTAATTCAACCCAAATTTCAACCTCCTCTAAGGCTCCGTTTTGAACCATTTGCCGGTAAAATTCAAGATCTTGTCCGGCCAAAAATTTATGCGTACATACTACGGCCTGATACCATATCTCCACCAATTGGTCATGATATTTTTTCTGATAAGGAACAATGAGGCAAGACAATTTTGCATCCCTTCCTTTCTTTATATTATTACCAGTTTAAAAGGGATAATGGACAAAAGAAAGACCGGGGGCTTTATATAAAAATCCGGCGGTAAGTTCCCGGAGCCTGATGATTACATCGCTCTGATTGGAAAAATCCAATAGAATGGGAGATGAAGCAGAACGTAAGCAGCTAGATTGGATATTTCCAATAGATTAGGCTTAGCAGGCCTAAAATGGGGAATTTGTGCGAAATCTATTGGATTTCTCCAATAAGAGGCCCAAATAGCGTTCGATTTCCGGCAATCTATTGGATTTTTCCAATGTGAGGTGGAGTGGGTTACGGTTAGTTCTGCGGTATGGTGCATGAAACTCTCGCTAACAGTTGTAATCGCGCCTAATTAGCTGAAAAGACGAGAATTTTATTTAACGGTTGCAGGCGAGCTTATATGGTAAAAAGGGCTACGAATTCGTAGAAATAAGGCTAAATAAGCTCTGCTACATCCGTTAAATTGGATTTCCCCTCCATTTTGCCAAAATAACGGCGATTGCAACCGTTAGAATGACGGCACCACTTGAAAGAACTGCGCCTTGTCCCTCGAAAAGAAAAGACGTGTCCGGATTGATCGTCCACAGGTGACCAAGTCATAAAGTAAAGCGCATACCAACATTGGCATGCGCTTTTTTAAGGCCGCGCGGAAATTTTTTATTCCTCTTTGACACCTTCCGCATATTTTTTGAAATTGTCTAAAATCGCCTGCCACCCGGCTTGCTGCATCTCGATGGCGTTGGTCTCCTCGGCTTCGAACGCTTCGATGATTTTCGTGTCGTCCCCTTGGCGGATAAAATCGATCTTCACCTTTCTGCCGTCGCCTAGCGTATAGGAAATGCTCTCGTTCATATTCACCTCGTCGTATACTCCGCCGAAATCAAATCCAAAGCTGCCGTCTTTGGCTTCCATTCTCGAAACGAATTTACCGCCAGCTCTCAGATCGTTTTCCGCGTATGGCGTATGCCAGTCATCGGAGGCCTGATTCCACTTTGTAATATGCTTCGGTTCCGTCCAATACTTCCACACGCTTTCGACAGGAGCATGAACGATTGCTTCCACTTTGATCGTTACCGGATTGCCATTTGCCATGACATAACCTCCATGTTTTTAATATCTTATACTCCAGTATTACCACCCGTCATTCACTGCGAAACCTCGCGAAACCTGGGAAACGATTTTACTCACGCCTATTTTAGCATGTACGCGGCAGCCGGATTTCTTACAGATTGCTATTGTTCTCCGTTGATTATATTACAAACAAAACCACCTGTAATTCATAACTTCGCTATGAATTACAGGTGGTTTTCTGTTAATTAGCCATAAGACTCCCAATGTTGTTCTTATGAATATCTTCCGTTCCGGCATCCAGCGCGGTCTTGTAATAGAAGCACTTATGTTCGATGACTGCCATCGTTTTTTTAAGTTCTTCCATCTGCGCTTCTACAGCAGCTTTTCGTTCCAGAAACATGTCATATCTTTGTTGCAAGGTGGCGTCCCCCTCAGAACACCAATCAATGAAATTTTTAATTTCCTTGATCGGCATCCCGGTGGATTTCAGACATTCTATTATTTTTAAAGCTTCGATATCGGATTCTTTAAACAAACGTGTTCCGCCGGCTGTCCGTTCTACAAAAGGGATAAGTCCCTCTTTGTCGTAGTAACGCAAGGTATATGGCGTTAGATTCAGTTCTTTGGCAACTTCGCTGATCGAATATGTCTTCAACTTGGCTCTTCCTTTCATTAATAAGATATAGACCTCGAGCTAACTCTAATATATAAAACAACTATACCATAAAATCGTCACTTGACCTAGAGTTAACTCTAAGGAGTAAAATTTGTTTTGTAAGAGATTGTAAAAAATAATGATAGGAGGATTTATGAATGATTACCGCTAAAGCACGCGCTGTCGATGGTCCGGACAAACCGTTTCGAGAGGCTGAAATTAAAAGACGTGATCTTGATTCACAAGATGTTTTAATTGAGATTAAATATGCAGGAATCTGCCATTCCGACATCCATACGGCTCACGGGGAATGGGGACCTGTAAACTATCCGCTCGTACCCGGACACGAGATTGCGGGAATTGTCACGGCTATAGGACCTAATGTCACGAAATACAAGGTCGGTGACCGGGTTGGAGTAGGATGTATGGTCGACTCCTGTGGCGAATGTGAGAACTGCCGAAAAGGAGAAGAACAATACTGCCTAAATGGGAATGTCCCAACTTACGCGGGTGTGGACAAATACGGCGAACCAACGCAAGGCGGCTACTCTACCCATATTGTCGTCACTGAGGACTTCGTAGTCAAAATTCCCGACAGCATTGGGCTTGATGTTGCGGCACCATTACTTTGTGCAGGTATTACGACATATTCTCCGCTGAATCACTGGGGAGCTGGCCCGGGTAAAAAAGTAGCTGTTGTCGGCATGGGCGGTCTTGGTCATATGGCTGTGCAATTTGCCCACGCCATGGGTGCTGAGGTCACCGTGCTGTCACAATCATTGAAGAAAAAGGACGATGGCTTGCAATTGGGCGCAGACCACTACTATGCCACAAGCGATCCGGAAACATTCGAAAAGCTTGCCGGGTACTTTGATTTGATTATAAACACGGTAAGCGCCAGCATCGATTTGGATGCTTATTTCGGACTGCTCACGCTTGACGGAACTTTGGTGAACGTCGGTGCCCCTGGAGAGCCGTTGTCCCTAAATGTCATGTCCCTCATCGGTCACCGCCGTTCATTTGCAGGCTCCATGATTGGAGGCATCCGTGAGACCCAGGAAATGTTGGATTTCTGCGCAAAACACAACATTGTTCCTAAGATCGAGGTGATCTCGGCCGACCAGATTGATGAAGCCTATAAACGAGTGTTAGCTTCGGATGTGAAATATCGGTTCGTGATTGACACCAGCACAATGTGAGTTGTGTAAATAATTTAGCGGAAATGAAAGATTGATGATAAATTTGAAACGCATTGTCTGCGACAATGCGTTTTTTTACTTTGTTCAAGATGCAGAAATATTTCAATTTTCATATATTTACATAATTTGGTACATGTGCTATATTTACTATAAATCGCCGCCATGAGTTGATAGATTTTGCGATTATTTTTCATATTTTACATGGAAAGGAATGATGATAATGAAAAATTTGCTGAAAAAAGTAAGCGCAATCATGCTGGCATTTACTCTGGTATTTACTCTGCTGCCTGGATTGATGACAGCGCCCGTTCATGCAGACAGTCCGAGTCCGCTTTTCACCATTGAAGGCGAGGATGCTCAGCTTACCTCCGATCTTCAAGTGGCGACTGAAATTTACGGACAACCTAAGCCCGGATTCTCGGGGAGCGGGTTTGTCTGGATGCAGAATTCCGGTACAATCACCTTCACAGTAATCGTCCCGGAAACCGGCATGTATGCAATCTCCACCCGGTATATGCAAGAGCTCAGTCCAGATGGCCGGCTTCAATACTTAACGGTTAACGGCGTTACCAAAGGCTCATATATGCTGCCCTACACAACCGAGTGGTCGAATTTTGATTTTGGCTTTCATAAGCTGAAGCAAGGAAGCAACACCATTCAACTGAAGGCCGGTTGGGGGTTCGCTTATTTTGACACCTTCACCGTGGATTACGCCGACCTTGATCCCTTGGATGTGCAGCCCGTTCTTACCGATCCTCTAGCCACGCCGGAAACGCAGACTTTGATGAATTATTTAACGGAGGTTTACGGCAACCATATTATCTCCGGCCAGCAGGAGATCTACGGAGGCGGGAATAACGGCAATTCTGAGCTGGAGTTTGAATGGATCTACAATTTAACCGGAAAGTATCCGGCCATCCGCGGCTTCGATCTTATGAACTATAATCCGCTCTACGGTTGGGAAGACGGCACAACCGAGCGGATGATCGATTGGGTGAATAACCGGGGCGGGATCGCGACAGCGAGCTGGCATATCAATGTGCCCCGAGATTTCAACACTTATCAGCTCGGGGAGTTTGTGGATTGGAAGAACGCCACCTACAAGCCGACGGAAACCAACTTTAATACAGCCAATGCGGTGGTTCCCGGTACGAAAGAATATCAATACGTGATGATGACGATTGAGGATTTAGCCGAACAGCTGCTGATTCTGCAAGAAAACAATGTGCCGGTTATTTTCCGTCCTTATCATGAGGCGGAAGGCAACGGCGGATTGAATGGGGAAGGCGCGTGGTTCTGGTGGGCTTCGGCAGGCGCGGAGGTGTACAAGCAGCTCTGGGATCAGCTCTATACCGAACTTACGGAAAAGTACGGCCTGCACAATTTGATCTGGACCTACAACAGCTACGTGTATAACACTTCTCCCGCATGGTATCCCGGCGACGACAAGGTGGATATTGTCGGCTACGATAAATACAATACGATCTACAACCGCCATGACGGTTTGTCCGGCGTCCCCATTGAAGATGCCATTACTTCGATTTTCTATCAGCTTGTTGACTTAACCGGCGGCACGAAAATGGTGGCCATGACGGAGAACGACACCGTTCCAAGCGTACAGAATCTGACGGAGGAAAAAGCGGGTTGGCTCTACTTCTGCCCCTGGTATGGCGAGCATCTCATGAGTACCGCCTTTAATTATCCGGAGACCCTGAAAACACTTTATCAAAGTGATTATGTAATTACCTTGGATGAACTGCCCGATTTAAAGGCCGGCAATGGAGCCCCCAGCGCATCCATCACACCTGCAAAGGTTGAATTCGACAAATACGCGCCGAGTCAAAGCGACATAGCCATCACCGTGAATTTTAACGGCAATACGTTAACCGCCCTTCGGGCAGGCGCCAATGCATTGACCGAGAATCAGGACTATACCTTGAGCGGAAATACGCTGCTGCTGAAAAAAGAATTCCTGGCTGGGCTGCCGGTTGGCGAGCATTCGATCGTCTTTGATTTTAATCAAGGAAAAGATCCCGTATTAAAAGTCAAAATTGTTGATTCAACACCAAGCGCTGCGATTACGCCCGTGGATGCGACATATGATAAAGCGGAGAATCTGGGGCAGGATATTTCCGTATCCCTAACTTTAAATGGACACCAGCTTACTAACATAACGAATGGAAATTATGCTCTTACATCGGGCCAGGATTATACGGAATCAAACACTGCTGTCGTTCTGAACCAATCCTATCTTTCCACGCTGCCGCTGGGCCAGCATGCAATAACCTTTCATTTCAGCGGAGGAAATGACGCGGTTCTTACGGTAAATGTAGTGGACAGCAGTGCTCCTGTACCCGCGGGAGACTTGACGATCCAAGCTTTTAACGGCAACACGAGTGCCTCCACCAACGGAATTTCACCAAAATTCAAATTAGTCAACAACGGGGATTCGGCGATTCAGTTAAGCGAGGTAACACTCCGGTATTACTATACGATTGACGGGGAAAAAGCACAAAATTTCTGGTGCGACTGGTCCAGTATCGGGAGTGCCAATGTAACCGGCAAATTCGTTAAACTGGCGGCTCCGGTCGCCGGAGCCGACTATGCTCTGGAAATCGGCTTTACAAGTTCGGCTGGAACGCTTAACCCCGGCCAGAGCGCAGAAATTCAAGCACGCTTCTCCAAAACCGACTGGTCCAATTACAACCAGGCTGACGATTACTCGTTTAAGGCATCCAGCAATCAGTTCGTAAGCAATGAACAGGTTACCGGGTATATCAACGATCAGCTTGTATGGGGGATCGAGCCGTAAGGAGATAACAAAAGGGTTGGATCGGGGTTGTCCCCTGCTCCAACCCTTTTTGTTGTGTTAGGCAAGACCTATATGTCTGGGCACTGAGGTGGCTATCAATAGCGTTCGTGTCTTGGTATCCCTGCTTCTGCTTTGCATGATTATTCCTTTTGTTCAGGGGGTAGAGGTGAGGGCTAATGGTCCTTTCATTTTTCCCGATGTCTTGCCCCATTCCTCCCGTTAGGTCTGCTTCACTTCTCCTAAACCGCCTTCTCACAAACCTGTCTAACGATCTCGAACATGTCTGCTTCTCCCAAACCTATTTTCTTCTCCTGAATTTATCTTCCTCTCTGCTTCCGGATCAAACGGGATAATCGTGCAAAGCGTCCGGACAGCGGATGTTGATCTGCCGATATTTCTTGCCATGATCGGTTACCGGCCAAAACAGCAACGGGAATGCTCGAGTGCCTACTTATCATTTGTTTAATTTTCCTGTGCGTTTTTTTGTAGCAAGCCTCTCCTATGCGCTTAGTATGATTTTCAAAACGGAAAATTCCTTTTTAGCCATTGTCAATACATTCACACTTCCCATCTTTTTTGTAAGCACCTCATTGATGTCTTATGAATATATCCCGGACGCTTTCAAAACCCCGGTATCGTTAAACCCTTTTCACCTATGATGTTATAAATTGTATAAGAGAACTAATTTTACAAAACTCTATTAACTGGAACTCTATACTAGTACTCCGTAACGAAAGAGATTAATGGTATTTATGCAGCGAGCCGATATATCCAATAAAAGGGATATGAGGAACAGGCAATGAAAAAAAGATGGGAAGTTGAATTAAACCAAGAAGAGCGTAAATATGTTGGCCCCTTCACCTGCCGCCCCTACTTGAAATGAAAAAAGGATCGGAGATTAACTGGAAATTTGGCTCCAGCATTCCCCGATCCTCGGACAATCCTATTTACATCAGGACGATGTTTATTTCATCAGGACAAACTTTTTTACATCGTGACACCGGGCTTCTTTATTCCCGTCCCTTACTCCACCGTCACACTCTTCGCCAGGTTTCTTGGCTTGTCGACATCGTTGCCGCGAGCCAGCGCAGCGTAGTAAGCGAGCAGTTGCAGCGGCACGACGGACAGGGCCGGCGTGAGCAGCGGCAGCGTCTGCGGAATGGCCAGCGCTTGGTCGACCGATTTCAGCAAGTCGGGAACATGCTCCTCGTGCGTAATGGCCATGACGTCAGCGCCGCGGGCCTTAACTTCCTTAATGTTGCTGACGGTTTTCTCCAGTACGGTGTCTTGAGTCGCCAACGCGATCACCGGAACGCCTTCCTCGATCAAAGCCAGCGTGCCGTGCTTGAGTTCACCGGCGGCATACGCCTCGGAGTGGATGTAGGAAATCTCTTTCAGCTTCAGCGAGCCTTCCTGCACCACCGAGTAATCCAGGCCACGGCCGATGAAGAACAGATGCTCATGGCCGGCGATTTGCTCGGCATACGCCTTGACCGTGTCCGCTTGAGCCAGCATGCTTTCCACTTGCTCCGGCAGCGACTGCATGGCGGCGATGATATGAGCGACCTCGTCTTCGCTCTGCGTGCCGCGCACCTGAGCCATGTACAGGCCAAGCAGGTAGAACGCGATCAACTGGGACGTGTACGCCTTCGTCGAAGCGACGGCGATTTCCGGTCCAGCCAGCGTCGCGATGACGTCGTCCGCATCGCGGGCGATCGAGCTGCCGACCACGTTGGTGATCGCCAGGACATGCGCGCCGTTCGCCTGCGCTTCGCGCAGCGCGGCCAGCGTATCCGCGGTTTCGCCGGATTGGCTGACGACGATCACGAGCGTGTCCGGCGTAATCAGCGGCGAACGGTAGCGGTATTCCGAAGCGACGTCGTTCATTACCGGAATGCGCACAAGCTGCTCGATCGCCGTCCCGCCGACAAGACCAGCATTATAAGCCGTACCGCAGGCGATGACATGAACGCTCTTGAGGCTGCGGATTTTGTCCTCGCTCAGCTTCAGCCCCGGAAGCACCACTTTGCGGCCGCTTTCGTCGATCCGACCCAGCATCGTGTCGCGGTAAGCCTTCGGCTGCTCGTGGATTTCCTTCAGCATGAAATGATCGAAACCGCCTTTTTCCGCGGTTACCGCGTCCCAATCGACACGAATCATTTCCCGAGAAATAAAATTCCCCTCAATCGTCATCAATTCGACAGAATCCTGAGTCAATACCGCCATCTCGCCGTCATTCAAGATATACACGTTGCGCGTATAGTTGAGCAGCGCCGGAATATCGGAGCCGATGAAGTTCTCGCCTTCCCCGATCCCGATAATCAGCGGACTGGCTTGACGCACGGCGACCAGCTTTTCCGGTTCGTATTCCGTCAGCACCCCAAGCGCATAAGCGCCACGCATATAGCTGATCGCTTTCTGGACCGCTTTAACGATGTCGCCCTGGTATTCGCGAGCGATCAGGTGCGAAATCACTTCCGTATCCGTCTCGGAGACAAAGACGTAGCCTTGCCCGATCAGCTCTTCCTTCAATTCCAGATAGTTTTCGACAATGCCGTTGTGCACGACGGAAAACTTCTGGGTATGGTCGGTATGCGGATGAGAATTGACGTCAGACGGCTTGCCGTGGGTAGCCCAGCGCGTATGGCCGATCCCCGCAGATCCTTGCAGCGGAGCGTTCTCCAGCTTCGATTCCAGATTGGCCAGGCGGCCCAGCGATTTCGCGATTTTCAGCCCGTCCGAAGTAAATACGGCGATGCCTGCCGAATCATATCCCCGGTACTCGAGCTTTCTCAGACCCTCGATCAACACCGACTGCGTATCTCTTTTCCCAATGTATCCAACAATACCACACATGATATATAATCCTCCGTTTCATTCTTACAAGATGGTTTTTGGGCGTAAGAAAAGAAGCGGAAGACCCTTCGCGCGGGAATCATCGAGACAGAACTATTCAATTTTCAGAAAATACGTAAAAATCCGCGGCTTTCGCCAAAAAATTTTCATGAATGTCCATGTGCTCCGTTCACCGCGGTCTGCCGCGTCTTTCGCTTACGTACACTCATGATTAACTATGAATGTGATTTCCATCTGCCCGCAAGGTTTGTGGGAACGGTCGCCCATTCCTTTTGCCAATGCGGTTACGGTGCGATGCAGCACCGGGAGGCCCCCGCCGAACATTCCGAACACCTCCACCTCGTCAGCTTCCCTTTGCCGAATACGTCCCCATCCGAACCGCTTAAGGCTCACCGGCATGGCTGCCTGTCAGGCCGTCACAGACCCTGGCCAACCCCGCCGAGATATCAACATGCCTTCCACTCTCAGACTCGGACACATTCGCGCGAAATGAAGCTCTGGCGCTTAACTGTTTTTGTAAACCTCACTACCCTCACTTTCTTTCTCCGAATATGCTTAATTATATGCACCTTTACGTCATTTGGCAATGATCATCTTGTCCTGATTGTTTTTTTCCGCCCCTGTTTCCTTTTTCCCAGCAAAAAATCGCCGAAACGGGATCTTCTCCTCGTTCCGGCGGCTCATATTTTTAGAATTAATTCTTTTAGTAGTCCATGAATAACGGCTATTATACCAGTTGCTTCTCAACCACGTTGACTATCTGCGACACCAGCTTCTCAAGCTCGGTTTTCTCCGGTCCCTCAGCCATGACGCGAATAAGCGATTCCGTTCCGGAAGGGCGAACGAGCACCCGGCCGTTATCGCCAAGCTCTTTCTCCACGGTGGCGACCGCTTCGGCAATCGCCGTGTTTCCGGCAAATTTGCTCTTATCCTGCACGCGAACGTTGACGAGCACCTGCGGATACTGCTTCATCACCTTTTTCAGCTCGCTTAACGGCTTGCCGGACTTCAGCATCGTGTCGACCAGTTGAATCGCCGTGAGTATCCCGTCGCCGGTCGTATTGTAGTCCAGGAAAATCACATGCCCGGATTGCTCCCCGCCGAGATTATAGCCGCCGCGCAGCATTTCCGCCATTACGTAACGGTCGCCCACCGCCGTCTGCTGGGTGTTCAACTGCAGCTTCTTCGCGGCTTTATAAAACCCGAAGTTGCTCATGACTGTCGACACGACCGTGCTGTCCTTCAGCTTGCCCGCCTTGTTCATGGCGTCTCCGCAAATGCAGAGGATATAGTCTCCGTCGACCTCTTGCCCATGCTCGTCGATGGCGATCAGGCGGTCCGCATCTCCGTCAAACGCCAGGCCCAGATGGGCTCCCAGGCGCACGACTTCTTCCTTCAGCCGCTCCGGATGGGTCGATCCGCAGTGATCGTTGATGTTCAGCCCGTTCGGCTCGGCCGCAATAGCGTGCACTTCGGCGCCCAGTTCGCTAAACAGCCTTGGCGCCAGCTCATAAGCCGCACCGTTGGCGCAATCAAGCACTACTTTGAGACCTTGGAACGAAGAAGTAATCGTCGTCTTGAGATGGTCCAAATATTTCAGCTTGGATTCGTAGTCTACCGTTACGTTGCCCAATCCGCCGCCGATCGGACGCGACAGTTCGTCGACAGATTTATCCAGCAGTTCTTCGATCTGCAGCTCCGTTTCGTCCGACAGCTTGAAGCCATCGCTTCCGAAAAACTTGATCCCGTTATCCTCAACCGGATTGTGCGACGCGGAGATCATCACGCCCGCATCGGCTTTCAGCAGCCGCGTCAAATAAGCGACCGCCGGTGTCGTTACGACGCCAAGGCGGACGACATCCGCCCCGATCGATAGCAGCCCAGCCACAAGCGCGGATTCCAGCATAACGCCGGAAATACGCGTATCCATCCCAATGACAACTTTAGGCTTTGGAGCTTGGCCCGCAAGCACATATCCGCCGCAGCGGCCGATCTGAAACGCCAGTTCCGCCGTCAGCTCTTTATTGGCAATGCCTCTTACACCATCTGTACCAAAATATTTCCCCATAGTTTCACTCCTTCAACAATTTCAAGCACTTCAGCCGTTCTCCCCTGTTGCCCGATCCGGCAAATATGCCGTTTTCCGTCCCTGATTTCAGTTAGCCGGCTTGAAAGCTCACGCTCCGCCGGCAGCCCCATTGTTGGCCGCTCCGGCATCGTCCCCCTGATTGGCCGAAGAATCATTGCCCGCAGGTCTCTCGGCATTGTTTTCGCTCTGCTGATTCCCCGGGTTCCCCCCATTTCCGGAAGTTCCCGGGTCAGTCTGATTTTCCTGCTTCCCCGTATCCTCTTCCGGTTCGGTGGCGGCCGGCATATCTTTCTCCGTCAGCTCTACGTCAATCGTCAAGCCCTTGCTTGCATCCGCCAGC
Organism: Paenibacillus sp. FSL R5-0527; assembly: GCF_038008055.1. Taxonomy (NCBI): domain Bacteria; kingdom Bacillati; phylum Bacillota; class Bacilli; order Caryophanales; family Paenibacillaceae; genus Paenibacillus; species Paenibacillus sp. FSL R5-0527. Next base: position 6,969,174 of record NZ_JBBOYI010000001.1, read on the forward strand.
TCCACATAGGCCGGGAGCTTCACGTTTAGCGAAACCGTGTGGAGGCCCGGGCCTAGATCGGACAAGTCCGCCGCAGCTTGAATATCGGCCGCCGCAAGCTTGGCGAGCACGTCGTCCGCACCTAATAGCGTGAGCGAAACAAGCCGGTCAGCCGGCCGGATGACTTTTGCATTGTACAGCGAACTCACGTTTTCCAAGGTGATCGGTATGCCTTCCACCTGCTTCTGCTCGGCAGGCTTCACATTTAGTGTCACCGTGACGGAGCTCGGCTCGATTTTCTCAAAACCTTCCGGCGGCGTCAAGTCCACCGAGTATTTGGTCGCATTCGAGCCGTCAAAGCGCCCTAAATCGACGGTGATCGGATAGGAACTTATGCCCGCGAGCGCTTCCTTCGTCCCATATAAGGCGACGCCCTCCACGTCGGGTTCCGCGCCCGCAAGCACGTAACCGGCCGGAAGCTGCCCTATGTACCGCAGTTCGATCGGCACGGTTTTATACATTTTGGAGATAGGAACGTCGACCTCGACGGAGCTTGGAGAGATCTCCGCGCTTTCCATCGCTTTCCCCTGCTTATCATATGCCGTAAGCTTTACGCTTTTGCCTTTGACCGAATCCTTGAGCCCCGTTACGTCCACGGTTCCCTGCACCTTGCTAAGCTCGCCGATTTCGCTGGCCGGCAGCGTGACATCAACGGTGCCGCTTCCGGCTACGATCGGACTGCCCAGAAGCAGCCCGTTCGCAGGCTGCCCTTTCGTCACGATGCTCACGGGAACCGTCTTGGTTTCTTTCGCTTCAACCGTGACCTTCACGATCGAAGGGTCAATCGACACCAGCTGCACGCCGGGAGGAAGCTCATAGGTCAAAGGAAGCGTAAACGTCCCCGGACCCACGTTTTTCAAATTCAATTTCACTTTATAATCGGAAAAACTCGTCGTTAAATCAATGCGTTTTCCTTTAACCTCCATACGCACCTTAGTCGGTTCGAGGTCATACAACACATACTTCTCATCGTTCAATCCGGTAACTTCTATATTCACGTTATCGATGATTTTAGGCTGCACCAGCGTCGTCGAATCGACGGGCGTTCCGCTGTCCAAATGAACCATCGCCCATAAAATAATGCTGACGACCAGGGCCAAAACCTTAGCAAAGTTGTTGTGGGTCAGCCACTTATCCATTTTTGCCGGCCTCCTTCCTTCTACGGAAAGGTCTGCGCTTTTCGTTGGCGCTTGAATCCGGCCCAAGCTCTTCGTAAAGCTTGGAAATCAACGACTCCTCATTTATATCGCGCACGACTTGGCCGTTGATCGCCAGGGAAATTTGACCGGTCTCTTCGGACACGACGATCGAAACGGCATCGCCGACTTCGCTGATCCCGATCGCCGCACGGTGCCGGGTGCCCAGTTCTTTGCTGATGAACGGGTTTTCCGACAACGGCAAATAGCAGGCCGCGGCCGATATTTTATGACCCTGAATAATGACCGCTCCATCATGCAGCGGCGTATTCGGGATAAAAATATTGATCAGCAGCTGCGAAGAGATGAGCGATTGCATCGGAATCCCGGATTCGGTATATTCATTGAGCCCCGTATCCCGTTCAAAGACGATCAACGCCCCGATTTTTCTACGTGATAAATAATTAACGGCTTTAATAATCTCGCCGATTTCTTTACCGAATTGTTCCTCATCGGCCGAACTGCGGCCAAATAGCTTGCCTCTACCGAGCTGCTCCAGCGCGCGCCTTAATTCCGGCTGGAAAATAATGAAGATCGCCAGCACGCCGAACGTAAACATTTGGTTCATGAGCCATTTCAGCGTATATAAATCAAACCACGTGCTTACCGCCCAAATAACCACCAGAACGAGAATCCCCTTGAGCAGTTGAACGGCCCGCGTTCCCCGCACAAGCAAGATCAGTTGGTAAATGATGTAGGTAACGATGAGGATATCGATGACATCCTTGATGGTGTCCTGCCAAGTCATATTCGAAAAATAACTCATGATGCAACCCCCGGGACTGTTCCTGACGGGCATCCTTCGCCCGCTGATAAGGAAACGATTATTTACAGCATTGGATGCTTGTCTCTATAAGTTTCCCCTAACTACTAGGTTATAACGTTCACATGTGAGATGCAAGCGTCCGGGAAAAAATAGGCGCTTTTCGTAATGAATTACATTATTTTCCTGATTGAGCGAAAATAAAAAAAGCGCCGTTTTCCCGAGGGGAGGCGCCAAAAATTTGCATCCAGCCAAACGTTTACCTATAGGCGACTTCCGTGAACGTATTGGTAATCCTATACCAGATCCAATCCAGTGCCCGATCGATTTCTTTGACCTGACCGGAAATATGCGCGGTAGAAGCCTGATAAAACGTACCGTCAATGACGGTTAAATTGCCTTCAACTTCACCATAGATTTCGGCCTTGCCGTTTTCTATCGTCAAGTTCCCGGCGATTTTTGAGTTGTCGGGTACCGTCACCGTGTCGCCATGGATGATCACCTGATCGAGATTAGTCCCTTTGACTACGAGTTGATCATCGGTATCCCAAAAAGAGACGGCGCTGAACAGCATCACCAGCAGAAACATGGCAGCCGCGGTCAAAGCCGGGTGCCGCTTGATCCACTTGATCCAGGCCTGCTGTTTCGGCTGATTCGGGATCTGGCTGATGATCCTGTTGACCAACTCATCGGGCGCCGAAAGGCTCGTGTGCTTGATGGTCGCAAACAGCATCATTTCGGTTTGCTCCAATTCTTTGAACCGCTCCTGGCATACCGGACAGGTTTGCATATGTTGCTTCAACGCTAGGGCTTCGTCGCGGCTCAATTCGCCGTCCAAATAATCATGCATTAATGAGGAGGCTTGCTTGCATTCCATATCAGCCAATCCTTTCAGTATCAATCTATGCGTATGCGGAAAATCCCGGCGGATCCCCGGAACCTATTCGTCCTACCATTACATTACGTAGTGCAAACAATTTCGTTTCATAAAAAAATATCGGCAAAATTAACCGCGGTTTTAAAGCACTTTGTGCTCCAGCTTTTTTCGCAGAAACTCGCGTCCCCGGTGAACCCGCGTCTTGACCGTCGTTACCGGCATGTCCAGCACTTCGCTGATTTCCTGGAGCGACATTTCCTGCAGGTATCTTAAAATAATGACGGACTTATATTTCGCCGGCAATCCCGCTATGGCTTGATGAATCGTCCGCTGCGTTTCCGAAAGCAGATATTCCGTTTCCGGCGTTTTGTCGTCACCGGGAATCAGCGTATAACCGTCCATACCTTCCTGGTCGTTCATTTCGGCATCGAGATAGTAACTCGGTTTCCGCTTGCGCAACCGGTCGATACAAAGATTCGTCGCAATGCGGTATATCCATGTCGAAAATTTCTGTTTATCATCGTAACGGCTCCAGTTTTTGTGAACCCTTAAAAACGTCTCCTGCACGACATCCTCCGCTTCGTGCCGGTTCGACAACATCCTGTAGCCCAGATGAAACAGTTTATCCTTATATAAATCAACGAGTTCGGCAAAGGCTCCCTGATCCCCTTTCCGGGCCAGCTTCACCAGCCTTGCGTCGAAATGATCTACCACCGTATTTTCCCCCAGATCCATGGACGGGCTTAAATCTATTCCCTGCCTGTACTTCATTCAAATGTTAATGCAACTGCCAGCAAAATGCAATAGAAGCCAATCAAAAAGCCGGCCCTTTTACCAAAGGACCGGCATATGATGAAATGCAGCGTTTAAGTTCGTATCAGCCCGTATTCCGGAGCCCTGCGGCAATGCCGTTAATGGTAAGCAGAACTTCGCGCAGCAGGTGCGCGTCATCCTCGCCTTGCTCGCGAACCGAGCGCAGCTCGGCCAGCAGTTGAACCTGTAGGTAACTCAGCGGATCAACGTAAGGATTCCGCAGGCGGATCGATTCCTGAAGCCCCGGGACATTGTCGAGAATTTCGGAGATGCCGGCGATCTTCAGGACCATCTCCCGCGTCAACCGGAATTCTTCTTCGATCTGACCAAAGACCCGCTCCTTCGCTTCCGAATCGGAACACATATTGGCGTATTCCTGTGCGATTACCAAGTCCGCCTTAATCAAGGCGAACTGCAGCGTATCGATCACGGAGCGGAAAAACGAGAAGTGCTGATACATTTCCTGCAGTATTTTCAGATTTTCTTCTTTGTTCTGATAAAAATTCATCAGTCCGGTGCCGGCGGCATACCAAGCCGGGAATAGATAGCGGCTTTGCGTCCAGGCAAATACCCAAGGAATCGCCCGGAGATCCTCAAACCGGTCGCTGTTTTTGCGTTTGGACGGGCGCGAGCCGATATTCAGTTCGCCGATCTCGACAAGCGGCGTAGATTCCCGGAAAAACTTCAGGAAATTCGGTTCGCGGAACACGAGATCCTGGTATTTGCTCAGCGAAGTCTCCGAGATGCCGGCCATGATTTCTTCCCAGCGCTCTTCCTCGGGGTTGCACTTCTGACGCAGCTTGGCAAGCTTGTTGGCCTCGATCAATGCGGAGGTAGCCTGCTCCAGACTGCGGTAGGCGATGCCTCGCAAAGAATAACGCGACGAGAGCACTTCACCCTGCTCGGTGATCTTGATGCCTCCTCCGATCGTTTCCGGCGGCTGTACCAGAATGCTGCGGTTCAGCGGCATGCCCCCGCGGCCAAGCGCGCCTCCGCGGCCGTGGAAAAACTTCAGCTTAACTCCGTATTGGTTGGCCGTCGCCGTAATTTGCTTCATCGCGACGCGCAGCTCCCAGTTGGCCGTGACCACGCCGCCGTCCTTGTTGCTGTCGGAGTATCCCAGCATAATTTCCTGCAGATCATTCATCGCCGCCACCGATTGCCGATAGATCGGCATGGTGAACAACTGATTCATGATGCCCGGCGCGGCATGCAGATCATCGATCGTCTCAAACAGCGGCACGGATTGCAGTGTGCAGGTTACGCTGCCGTCCGCTTCCTTATGGAACAATCCGACTTCTTTGGCAAAAACCATAACTTCGAGAATATCGCTGGCCGCTTCCGTCATACTGATCAGGTAGCTGGTAATACATTGCTTTCCGTACTCTTGTTGCGCACGGTATATCGCACGGTATACTTCCAGGCATTCATTGGTGCTTTCGCTGTAATCCTGATAAGGCGACGTCAACGGACGAGGATCGTTCAGCAGTTTTTCCAACAGCTTGACCTTCTCCTCTTCCTCCAGTTCGGAATAGTTCGGCACGATATTCATGTTCGCCAAGATTTCCGTCATGGCGTTCTCGTGCTCTTTGCTGTGCTGGCGAACGTCCAGGGTCGCCGTGTGGAAGCCGAACAGCTCCACCTGGCGGATCAGCTTTTTAAGATGCGTATCGGCTACATAGTCCGCATAATGGTGGCGCAGACTGCGGTCGATGATTTTCAAGTCCTCGATAAACTCGCTCACGTTGGCGTAGCGCTCCGGAGTGTCCTTTTTCGCGTCGTCCAGCAGATTGTGCAGTTTCTCCACCATGTAAGTCAGTTTAATGCGATAGGGCTCCTTCTCGTTGTTCCATTGCTGCGTTTTTTGCAGCTTTACCTGAAGCCGGTCGCGTTGAATGGAGGCCATCAGCTCGTCGGTCACGTCGATGATCGTGGTGCAGAAGCTCAGATGCTTGAACAAATCGCTCAAAATGTGCTGATACTCGCGCACGGCCAGCTTCCGCTGCATCCGCAGCGTTTGCCAGGTCACGTCCGCGGTAACGGACGGGTTGCCGTCCCGGTCGCCGCCGATCCACGAACCAAAGCGCAGGTAAGCGGGCACGTGCCAATAATGCTCCGGATAGTATTTGGTCAGGCTGCGTTCCAGTTCCTGATATACTTCGGGAAGCACATGAAACAGCGTCTCATGAAAATAGTACATCCCGTTTCTGACCTCATCGAGCACCGTGGGCTTACGATCGCGCAGCTCATCGGTTTGCCAAAGCGTGATCACTTCATTTAGCAGCTTCTCTCTAAGCTGTTCACGCTCGCGGAACGTAAGGGTAGGATTATCGAGCTGCATGACATCGTCGGCAATCCGTTTGTGAATATCCAAGATCGCCCGCCGCATCGCTTCGGTAGGGTGTGCCGTCATCACAAGCTCCAGGGACATACCCTCCATGATTTCCTTAACTTCGACATAAGTGAAACCCTGTTCCTTCAGGCCTTTAATGGCGGCCTCGATCGTTCCCGATTGAACGGCTTCTCCGGCCGAACGTTCGTAATCCCGCTTGCGGCGAATCCGATGATTCTGCTCGGCAATATTGACGAGCTGAAAGTAAATGGCAAAAGCACGGATAACTTGGTGACGAATTCCGGGTTCAAGAGAATTGATCATTTCCTTAAACTCATCATGCAATTCGGGTAAAAATACAGCCCGCAGCGATTTACTGGCTTCACGAATCTTCTCGACAATATCCAAGAGCTCGTTACCGCCCTGATGTACCAGGACCTCTCCTAGAATATTGCCCAAAAAACGAATGTCGCGCCGGAGCAGGTTGTTTGAGTTGCTTGTGCCTGCGGTAACCGTTAGTTCAGTCATGTTTCTCCCCCATTTCATCCCTATTCCGTCTTTTCTAAAGCTTTCTTAACATAATACAATAATCTCCCCCGAAAATCTTCACCTAATTTGTAAGATTTCGCGGTGAGACGGTTGGATTACAAACTTAACATTGAGTAAATATTCATATTCACTAATAAGATACAGCAGCCTCAAGATTATGTGCACCATTATATTTAAAATAAATCATGTTTAAAATGAAAAATTAATCATTTCATATTTATGCATGATAGGGCTAATACACTCACTACAGCGCAATCCTCTAAAGGAAGAACTTTCCACCCGCAGCCGGGGACCAAGACAGTGCGTTGCGACGTCCCGTTTAAGCAACCATTACTTACCTTAACACGGTAAAGCAATAAAATACAAGAATATAAATAAATTTTTTGTTCAATAAGCTACAGTTATCATGAGGCCAACTTTCAAAATGATTATTCCGATATCTATAACAAAAAACATCATCTTCCGATGATGTTGCTGTTATATATGGAGCGGGTGATGGGAATCGAACCCACGCTACCAGCTTGGAAGGCTGGAGTTCTACCATTGAACTACACCCGCATAACACCCAAAACTTTAATGGTCGGGACGACACGATTCGAACATGCGACCCCCTGGTCCCAAACCAGGTGCTCTACCAAGCTGAGCTACGTCCCGAGATATGTTGGCCAATCTTTATGCCAAACATTTATTTTGTTAAAATGGCGCGCCCTAAGAGATTCGAACTCCTGACCTTTAGATTCGTAGTCTAACGCTCTATCCAGCTGAGCTAAGGGCGCAAATTATGGAGCGGACGACGGGAATCGAACCCGCGACCCTCGCCTTGGCAAGGCGATGCTCTACCGCTGAGCCACGTCCGCATAATCTGGTGCGCGTGGAGGGACTTGAACCCCCACGTCAAAGACGCTAGATCCTAAGTCTAGTGCGTCTGCCAATTCCGCCACACGCGCGTAATCATCATTTCCCTCGTTAACTTGAGGAAACTGGTGAGCCATGAAGGACTCGAACCTTCGACACCCTGATTAAAAGTCAGGTGCTCTACCAACTGAGCTAATGGCTCATACCCAAAATGGCTGGGGATATAGGATTCGAACCTATGCATGACGGAGTCAAAGTCCGTTGCCTTACCGCTTGGCTAATCCCCATTAACAATGGTGAAGGCTGAGGGGATCGAACCCCCGACCCTCTGCTTGTAAGGCAGATGCTCTCCCAGCTGAGCTAAGCCTCCGTATGTATGGTGACCCGTAGGGGATACTCTCGCTTCGCGAGAGACTGCGAAGTATTCCTAACGAAGCTCATGCTCCGTCGAACCCCTATAAGGGTTTCTCACCCTACTTTGAGGTAATGAAGGAAGCAATGACCCGTAGGGGATTCGAACCCCTGTTACCTCCGTGAAAGGGAGGTGTCTTAACCCCTTGACCAACGGGCCTTATGTAAAAAGCTCTCAACCGGGATCGAACCGGTGACCTCATCCTTACCATGGATGCACTCTACCTACTGAGCTATGAGAGCAAATGGCTCCCCGAACAGGACTCGAACCTGTGACAACTCGATTAACAGTCGAGTGCTCTACCGACTGAGCTATCAGGGAACATTGCTTGGCGGCGTCCTACTCTCCCAGGACCCTTCGGTCCAAGTACCATCGGCGCTGGAGGGCTTAACGGTCGTGTTCGGGATGGGTACGCGTGGAACCCCTCCGCCATCGCCACCAAACGATTCAAGGTTAATCCTTGAAAACTGGATACGAAACAAATTTGCTGTTTTAGTTCCCCTACTCCATTTCGGGGTATTTGTTTGGATAAGCCCTCGACCGATTAGTACCTGTCAGCTCCATGCATTGCTGCACTTCCACCTCAGGCCTATCAACCTCGTCGTCTTCAAGGGGTCTTACTAATTGGGAAATCTCATCTTGAGGGGGGCTTCACGCTTAGATGCTTTCAGCGCTTATCCCGTCCGCACTTAGCTACCCAGCTGTGCTCCTGGCGGAACAACTGGTACACCAGCGGTGCGTCCATCCCGGTCCTCTCGTACTAAGGACAGCTCCTCTCAAATTTCCTGCGCCCACGACAGATAGGGACCGAACTGTCTCACGACGTTCTGAACCCAGCTCGCGTACCGCTTTAATGGGCGAACAGCCCAACCCTTGGGACCTACTTCAGCCCCAGGATGCGATGAGCCGACATCGAGGTGCCAAACCTCCCCGTCGATGTGGACTCTTGGGGGAGATAAGCCTGTTATCCCCAGGGTAGCTTTTATCCGTTGAGCGATGGCCCTTCCATGCGGTACCACCGGATCACTAAGCCCGACTTTCGTCCCTGCTCGACTTGTCAGTCTCGCAGTCAAGCTCCCTTTTGCCTTTGCACTCTGCGAATGATTTCCAACCATTCTGAGGGAACCTTGGGGCGCCTCCGTTACTCTTTAGGAGGCGACCGCCCCAGTCAAACTGCCCGCCTGACACGGTCCCCGTACCGGCTTACGGTACTGGGTTAGAACTCCGATACGATCAGGGTGGTATCCCAACGTCGCCTCCATGGAAGCTTGCGCTCCCACTTCCTAGGCTCCCACCTATCCTGTACAAATCGTATCAAAGTCCAATATCAAGCTGCAGTAAAGCTCCATGGGGTCTTTCCGTCTTGTCGCGGGTAACCTGCATCTTCACAGGTATTAAAATTTCACCGGATCTCTCGTTGAGACAGCGCCCAAGTCGTTACGCCATTCGTGCGGGTCAGAATTTACCTGACAAGGAATTTCGCTACCTTAGGACCGTTATAGTTACGGCCGCCGTTTACTGGGGCTTCGGTTCACAGCTTCGGGTTTAACCCCTAACCGCTCCCCTTAACCTTCCAGCACCGGGCAGGCGTCAGCCCGTATACTTCGCCTTGCGGCTTCGCACAGACCTGTGTTTTTGCTAAACAGTCGCTTGGGCCTTTTCACTGCGGCCCCCTCGAGCTATTCACTCTACCGGGGCACCCCTTCTCCCGAAGTTACGGGGTCATTTTGCCGAGTTCCTTAACGAGAGTTCTTCCGCGCGCCTTAGAATTCTCTTCTCGCCTACCTGTGTCGGTTTGCGGTACGGGCACCTTCTCCTGGCTAGAGGCTTTTCTCGGCAGTGTGAGATCATGACCTTCGGTACTGTAAATTTTCCCTCCCCATCACAGCCCAGCCTTACGGTGTGCGGATTTGCCTACACACCAGCCTCACTGCTTGGACGGGGCATTCCATCGCCCCGCGTCACTACCCTCCTGCGTCACCCCATCGCTCGTAGCGGATTATGGTGGTACAGGAATTAGAGCCTGTTGTCCTTCGACTACGCCTTTCGGCCTCGCCTTAGGTCCCGACTTACCCTGAGCGGACGAACCTTCCTCAGGAACCCTTAGGCTTTCGGCGGATCAGATTCTCACTGATCTTTTCGTTACTCATACCGGCATTCTCACTTGTATGAAGTCCAGCGCTCCTTACGGTACACCTTCAACCTACATACAACGCTCCCCTACCCCTGATCTTACGATCAAGCCATAGCTTCGGTGGTGTGTTTAGCCCCGTTACATTTTCGGCGCAGAGTCACTCGACCAGTGAGCTATTACGCACTCTTTAAATGGTGGCTGCTTCTAAGCCAACATCCTGGTTGTCTGTGCAACTCCACATCCTTTCCCACTTAACACACACTTGGGGACCTTAGCTGATGGTCTGGGCTGTTTCCCTTTTGACAATGGATCTTAGCACTCACTGTCTGACTCCCGGTGAATCAGTCTATGGCATTCGGAGTTTGACTGAGCTTGGTAACCCTTGCGGGCCCCGCACCCAATCAGTGCTCTACCTCCACGACTGTCACACCGAGGCTAGCCCTAAAGCTATTTCGGGGAGAACCAGCTATCTCCGAGTTCGATTGGAATTTCTCCGCTACCCCCACCTCATCCCCGCACTTTTCAACGTACGTGGGTTCGGGCCTCCAGTGCGTGTTACCGCACCTTCACCCTGGACAGGGGTAGATCACACGGTTTCGGGTCTACGCCTACAAACTAAATTCGCCCTATTCAGACTCGCTTTCGCTGCGGCTCCGGCTTCTCGCCTTAACCTTGCTTGCAAACGTAACTCGCCGGTTCATTCTACAAAAGGCACGCCATCACCCATATAGAGGGCTCTGACTTCTTGTAAGCACACGGTTTCAGGTTCTGTTTCACTCCCCTTCCGGGGTGCTTTTCACCTTTCCCTCACGGTACTGCTTCACTATCGGTCGCTAGGGAGTATTTAGCCTTACCAGATGGTCCTGGCAGATTCATACGGGGTTTCACGTGCCCCGCACTACTCGGGATCCGTCTCGGAGGGCAGAGACTTTCGATTACAGGGCTTTTACCTTCTCTGGCCGGCCTTTCCAGACCTGTTCGTCTAACCTCCGCCTTTGTAACTCCATGTGAGACGTCCCACAACCCCGAAGAGCAAGCTCTTCGGTTTAGGCTAATCCGCGTTCGCTCGCCGCTACTGACGGAATCACTATTGTTTTCTCTTCCTCAGGGTACTTAGATGTTTCAGTTCCCCTGGTATGCCTCTTCACCACCTATGGATTCAGTGATGAGTGACTAGGTATTACCCCAGCCGGGTTTCCCCATTCGGACATCCCCGGATCGATGCTTGCTTACAGCTCCCCGAGGCAGTTTCGTTGTTCGCCACGTCCTTCTTCGGCTCCTAGCGCCTAGGCATCCTCCGTGTGCTCTTAGTAGCTTAACCATGATTTTTCCCGAAGGAAAAACATCAAACCACTAATATCTTCACTTGTTTTGACACAAGTTCAGCTAAAAGGATTGTTCTAAAACGCAAATTTCGTTTCGTTATCCAGTTTTCAAGGATCAAGTTTCTTCGCCATTTTACCGGCGGAAGAATATCTTATCATCTCCTGCCTCACCGTTCAACCGGCAAGTGTTGGGAAGATAAGCTTGAGAGTTGAACTCTCAAAACTGACCAACGAGTGAGTAAGTTCGCTAACCCGAGTTAGCTATTTGAATGCTTCCATCGCAGGAAGCGATTCTCCATAGAAAGGAGGTGATCCAGCCGCACCTTCCGATACGGCTACCTTGTTACGACTTCACCCCAATCATCTACCCCACCTTCGGCGGCTGGCCCCTTGCGGTTACCTCACCGACTTCGGGTGTTGTAAACTCTCGTGGTGTGACGGGCGGTGTGTACAAGACCCGGGAACGTATTCACCGCGGCATGCTGATCCGCGATTACTAGCAATTCCGACTTCATGCAGGCGAGTTGCAGCCTGCAATCCGAACTGAGACCGGCTTTTCTAGGATTCGCTCCAGATCGCTCCTTCGCTTCCCGTTGTACCGGCCATTGTAGTACGTGTGTAGCCCAGGTCATAAGGGGCATGATGATTTGACGTCATCCCCACCTTCCTCCGGTTTGTCACCGGCAGTCACTCTAGAGTGCCCACCATTACATGCTGGCAACTAAAGTCAAGGGTTGCGCTCGTTGCGGGACTTAACCCAACATCTCACGACACGAGCTGACGACAACCATGCACCACCTGTCTCCTCTGTCCCGAAGGAAAGCCATATCTCTACAGCGGTCAGAGGGATGTCAAGACCTGGTAAGGTTCTTCGCGTTGCTTCGAATTAAACCACATACTCCACTGCTTGTGCGGGTCCCCGTCAATTCCTTTGAGTTTCAGCCTTGCGGCCGTACTCCCCAGGCGGAGTGCTTAATGTGTTTACTTCGGCACCAAGGGTATCGAAACCCCTAACACCTAGCACTCATCGTTTACGGCGTGGACTACCAGGGTATCTAATCCTGTTTGCTCCCCACGCTTTCGCGCCTCAGCGTCAGTTACAGCCCAGAGAGTCGCCTTCGCCACTGGTGTTCCTCCACATCTCTACGCATTTCACCGCTACACGTGGAATTCCACTCTCCTCTTCTGCACTCAAGCCGTCCAGTTTCCAGTGCGACCCGGGGTTGAGCCCCAGGATTAAACACCAGACTTAAACAGCCGCCTGCGCGCGCTTTACGCCCAATAATTCCGGACAACGCTTGCCCCCTACGTATTACCGCGGCTGCTGGCACGTAGTTAGCCGGGGCTTTCTTCTCAGGTACCGTCACTCTCCTGGCAGTTACTCCAGAAGACGTTCTTCCCTGGCAACAGAGCTTTACGATCCGAAAACCTTCATCACTCACGCGGCGTTGCTCCGTCAGACTTTCGTCCATTGCGGAAGATTCCCTACTGCTGCCTCCCGTAGGAGTCTGGGCCGTGTCTCAGTCCCAGTGTGGCCGTTCACCCTCTCAGGTCGGCTACGCATCGTCGCCTTGGTGAGCCGTTACCCCACCAACTAGCTAATGCGCCGCAGGCCCATCCGTAAGTGACAGATTGCTCCGCCTTTCCCAAGCCTCCCATGCGAGAGACTTGATTATCCGGTATTAGCTACCGTTTCCGGTAGTTATCCCGGTCTTACGGGCAGGTTGCCTACGTGTTACTCACCCGTCCGCCGCTAACCATCAGGAGTGCAAGCACTCCTTCAGGTCCGCTCGACTTGCATGTATTAGGCACGCCGCCAGCGTTCGTCCTGAGCCAGGATCAAACTCTCCAATAAAGGTTGTTTGACTTGCTCATTTAGAAAAACTGACGAGAATTTTAATTCTCATTTATACTCACTCGTTGTTCAGTTTTCAAAGATCAACTTCGCTTTTCGTTCATCGCCGTTGTTTCAGCGGCGACTTTTATAATATATCACAGTGTTCTAGGTTTTTGCAAGAGTTTTTTTGAATTTTTTTATTTCCACTTTAACCCAACCGCTCAAACCTGCATCGCTGCAACATTATCCCTTCAATAACGGACGAATGCTAATTTAACATAATCCGGGCCCAATCGTCAACACCCATTTGCGCTTATTGTTTCACTTGCGGAAAACGGGCCCGGCGGGCATATTTGGAAAGCTCCTTGGAAGGCGCAAAGCGGGCGTACATTCTGAATATCGTTTTATACCGATTGGCGATCGCGTTCCGAATGTCCTGATCAAGCCGATGGTCGCTCATATCGAGCAGCATTTCATCCAGCTCTTTTCGCAGCACATAGTCAAGTTCCTTGCATTCTTTCTCGCTGAATAACATTCCCAGCATGACAGAACAACTCCTCTTTGGTCTTAGATTCAAATGCAGAATTAGGGGATGCATTGTTCACCTGGACTCGCCAGTTGTGCTTTAATGTTATGCACACATTTTGGGAAAATTATGAATGCAAGGAGCAAATTCATAAGCCAACAGTTAAGTCTATCAAGATCGAACCAAATAAAAAGTCAGCGTACTTTCAATAACGGCCGCAACGACCAAAAGCAAGACAACCCAGCAAGCCCCGCGGAAGAATGTTTTAAAAAACCCCCGCCAATCGACCGTTCTTTCCCCCGGATCTCTAGCGCCCAGCTCGCCCAAACTTTTGATGACCAAATAACCGAATTGCAAACCAAACCCGGAGGCGATCAGAATCGCCGGAATTTCAATAATACCGTGAGGAAGCAGTCCGCGTACAATCAAATCCAGGACATGTTCCCCTCGGCTGCCGGCCGCCGCCACCACATACCCGAGCGCCACCCCGTTCATCAGCAGAAACACGCCCGGCATTATTCCCAAAAGCCCGCCCAAAACCATGATGGCAACGCTTTTTAAGGCATTGTTCAAGAAAATAAACGTGAAGAAATGCAGCTCAGGCGTCTCCGTTTGCGATAGCTGCCGGCTGTATTCTCCTAATTTCTCCAAGTCCGACAGGATCAACCGCGTAAGCGTATCGGCGTTGGCGGCTCCCAAGGCGACTCCTGCGGCAAAAATCAAAAGGGAAACCAGCATCGCCTTGCGGTAAAGCTTCAAATCCGTCACAAATCTTTTAAAGGAAAACATGGCAACCTCCTTAAATTTCAGGGACAAGGGCGTCATAATGCAGTGGGAAAAGCATACATTGGTACAAGCGGATCAGTTCTGATCATTTCATTCTGATGACGAGAGGGGCTAAATTGCTAATGAACAATTTCTTCTATGTCCTGAACGGGAAGAAAATCAAACGATTTTTCTTTGTTTTCGCTGCGGCCCTGTTTGCCGCCGGCGTCATTTACGTGGAACGTGGCCAAGTTACCGTGTTTTCCGAAGAAAGCGCGCCTTCAGCCATTTATAGTGTCTCCACGAACAAAAAAGTCATCGCCCTGACCTTCGATATCAGTTGGGGAGACAAACGCGCCGAACCGATCCTCAAAGTGCTGAAGGATAAAAACGTGCAAAAAGCCACCTTTTTCCTTTCCGCCCCCTGGAGCAAAACCCACCCCGAACTCGTAAAAGCGATTCAGCAGCAGGGGTACGAAATCGGCAGTCACGGGTATAAGCATGTCAACTACAGCGGGCTCACCGATGAAGAGATAGCGCAGCAAATTTCGTCCGCCCACGCCGTTCTTACCGAGGTAACCGGACAACCGCCGAAGCTGCTCAGACTGCCAAACGGCGATTTTGATAAAAGAGTGCTGAAAATCGCGGCCAGCCAAGGTTACCAAGTCATCCAATGGGATACGGATTCCCAGGATTGGATGAACAAAGGCGTCCGGACGATCGCCGATCGCGTCGTAAACAAAGCCCATCCGGGAGACATCGTCCTCCTTCATGCCAGCGATTCGGTGAAGCAAACGCATGAAGCGCTGCCGATCATCATCGACGAGCTGCGAAAAAAAGGCTACGAATTCGTCACGGTCACCGATCTGCTCCAGGAAGCGAACGTGCAGGGCAACGAGGTGCGCGATCAAGCCTGGCTGCAGGAGCAACTGGACTTCGCCGCGGGTTTATGAACCCGGCAAGCGATCAGCGAAGTGAATAAAAAAAGCCCAGTGAATCGCTGGGCCTTTTTATGTATATCCTATCCTTAACGCTCCGACTTCAGAACTTTATGCAAAATCAGGATTTGATATGCGTTGCAGGCGATGAGGGGAGCAACGATCCAGGCCGTCGCCTCGGCGACCCCGATTTTCAGCACGCCGACGGTTTCCACGATCGTAACCGCCACCATGAAAAACAAGGTCGGAATCCAGGCCGTTCCGTTCGTGAATTTGGCCTTGAAGTAGGCGGTTACGATGGCCACCGCAAGTATGATGACGCCGAGGACGATGTCGGATATCCCACGTTTGTCTCCGCCGACGAATGTCCGGAAAAACAGGAGCTCCAGCAGCGCCAGCGCCGTAAGCACGAGCTGTACATACTGCCACGATTTTCTGGAAAATACGCCGGTCCCCATGTAATTGATCATCAAGTAAGCAAAAAATCCCATTTGCGAGTAGACGCTGACCATAATTCCAACGCCCAGCAAGATGCCAATATTCACCAAAACATCGGCTGCGCCGTTATATTTTACGGTGCCGGTCCACTGAATCAGCAAGCCGACGATCAGCGATACGGCCGCGCCTACGCCTATAGAAGTCGAGAACAGATAAAGCCATTTTTTCAGGTTCAAGCCCTTACACCCCCACTATCGAAATATTTTACCAACGATCCCGGCAAAAAACCATTCTTTTCAGCCTTTTCATTGGGATAATTCCATTTTGTCGCTGCATACTAAAACCAGCAGTAATGATGATAAGGAGGAAGGGAACCATGAAATTGCGGGGTACCCGTTGGTTTTTATGCTTTTTATGTACATTTGCTCTTCCGCTGGCGGCCTGCGGTTCTGAACAAAGCTCCTCCTCTTCTTCCCAGGGTGGAGGGTATAAAGAAACGAAATCGATGGTGATCGATATCCTGAAAACGGATGAAGGCAAAAAAGCGATCTACGAAGCGTTGAGCTCCCCGAGCAGCAGCGGCGGTGGTGGAAGCTCAGGCTCCGATTCCGAATCGGGTTCGGGATCCGGTTCGGGTGGAGGAAGCGGCTCCGGAAGCGGCGGCGGAACCTTTGGCGTGAAAATGCTCCTTCCGTCGCAAACCTCCAATGAAGTGAGGATGGCCGTTAAAGAAACCATTACTTCTCCGGAATATAAAAAGGAAATCGAGAAAATCATGACCGATCCTCAATTTGCCGGGGATTTTGCCAAAGCCATCAGTTCGCAAAACAAAGAGCTCCATATGCAGTTAATCAAAGATCCGACGTACCAAAAATCGATGACCGACATGATGAAATCGCCGGAAGTTATGAAGATGTTTTTGGATTTGACGAAAACCCCGGATTACCGCAAACAAGCGATGACTATCATGCAGGAATCGATGCAAAGCCCGCTGTTCCGTATGGAAGTGCGGGAACTGCTGAAAACGGTCGTTCAGGAAGAGCTGCAGCCGAAGGTTGAAAAAGCGCCGAAGAAACAAGGCGAAGGCCAAGGCGGCGGTGGCGGCCAAGAAGGCGGCGGCGAAGGCGGACAGAGCAACGAAGGCGGCGGCGGTGGCGGAGGTTCGTCTTAAGCCCCGCGCGAATACGAAAAAAGACTGGCCGGAGGTCAGTCTTTTTCGCATTTGCCGGCGATCTTTACGGCCAGCTCATCATACAGTTTACCGGTCGGCGTATCCGCTTTATATACCGAAGGCGAGAAGTCCTGCTCCGCCGGATGATTGTCCGGCGCGCCCAGCGGAATTTGCGCGAGCAGCTCGGTATGGAGCGATTCCGCTAACCGGGCGCCGCCGCCTTTGCCGAAGATATATTCCTTTTCCCCGCATTTCGAGCATTCATAATACGCCATGTTCTCGACGACGCCCAGCACCTCGTGTTCGGTTCTTAACGCCATCGCCCCCGCTCTGGCCGCCACGAAGGCCGCCGTGGCATGCGGCGTCGTTACGATGATCTCCCGGCTCTGCGGGATCATTTGGTGCACATCGAGCGCAATATCGCCCGTTCCCGGCGGAAAATCAAGGAGCAGATAATCCAGTTCGCCCCAATGAACATCGTTAAAAAATTGGCGCAGCATCTTGCCGAGCATCGGTCCCCGCCAAATAACGGGATTGTTGTCCTGAATAAAAAAGCCCATCGACATGACTTTTACGCCAAACCGCTCTACCGGGATGATCGCCCCGTCTTCCACGCCGGGCGCCTCCTCAATGCCCATCATATCGGGCACGCTGAACCCGTAAATGTCCGCGTCGATCAATCCGACCCGCTTGCCTTGGCGGGCCAGCGCGGCCGCCAGATTCACCGTAACGGTCGACTTGCCGACTCCGCCCTTCCCGCTGGCCACGGCAATAAAATGCACGCCGGACGCGGGATCAAGAATCGGCAGGTTCTCCAATCCGGCGCCGTGGCCCTTCAGTTCCCTGCCGCCCTCCGCTTGCCCGGATGCGCCGCCGAAGCCGCCGGCTTCTTCCCGCTCCCGCTCCGACGCTTCGCGGAATCGAATATGTACGTCAGGCACGCCCGCCTCGGCCAAACGATAGCGGATTTCCCGCTCTACTTCCGCCAGTTCCCCGCTGTCCTTGTCCATGCAAACTACGGTTAAAGCCACCCGGTCCTCTTTGATCATCATATCGCGAATCCATTGCATCTCCACCAGGCTTCGCTTTGTCGTCGGTTCGGCAACGGGACGCAAGGCAGCCTGAAGTTCATCCTTCGTTAACAATGAAAGCACCTCGACTTCATCAGATAATTGGCTGGTTCATCATGATGTTTATTATAGCATTACCTGACGCCGTCTGCCGGGCTTTTGATTTTTTCGCCGGAGTAATAGCGCAGTATCCCTTGATAAATCGAAGCGGCGACTTTACGCTGGTAGGCTTCGCTGCCGAGCAGCGAGGCTTCATCGGGATTGGACAGAAAGCCGACCTCCACGAGCACCGAAGGTACCTGCACCGCCTCCAGCAAATAAACGGTTTTATCCGACGGCTTGGCGACCCGGTCCGTATTTTCCAGGTTACGTTTGAGCTCTTCCTGAACAAGCGCCGCCAAATTGGCGCTATCCGCATGATTGGGGTAGTAAAACGACTGGGCCCCGCGCCAGCGCGGCGACGGAATGCTGTTCATATGAATGCTCACCAGCAGATCGGCCTGCTTCTCCTCAACAAAACGGACCCTGCGCTTCAAATCTTCCGTTTTGCGTTTGCTGTACCCTTGCGTTCCTTCACTCGCGAGATCCTTATCCACTTCCCGCGTCATGACGACGACCGCCCCGGCCTGCTGCAAATAATCGCGCAAATACAGCGATACGGCCAGATTGATGTCCTTTTCGATCAGCCCCTGCCGGCTGACCGCGCCCCCGTCCGGACCGCCGTGCCCCGCGTCAAGCGCAATAATCCGCCCCGCAAGCGGAAGGCTCCAGTATTTCCACACCTTTTGCGCAGGAGCTTGATACATCGCTATGCCGATGAGCAGGGCAACAAGGACTACGCCGATCAGCGCTTTTTTGATATGGTTCAAGGTTATCCATAACGTTACCTTATCTTTTCCGCCCATAAAAAAGCCACCTTTCTCCCTCATGACATTAACCATGATATGGGACAAGGTGGACAAATATGACTGGCCGTTAACTCGTTACTTGCGATTTCATGCCTTCGATCAGCACCTGGGCCACCTCGGGGCGGGTAAACTCCGGCGGCGGGCAGATCCCCTCGCGGAGCAGTCCCCGCACTTTAGTGCCGGACAAAGTCAGATGATCCTCTTTCGGATGCGGGCAGGTTTTGCTGGAAGCCATGTTGCCGCATTTCGTGCAAAAGAAGCTGTGCTCGAAAAAGAGCGGCGAAATGCCAAGCTCCTCGGCGGTAAAGTTCGCAAAAATCTCCTGCGCCTCATACGTTCCGTAGTAATCGCCGACCCCGGCATGATCGCGCCCGACGATGAAATGCGTACAGCCGTAATTTTTCCGCACCATTGCATGGAAAATCGCTTCACGCGGACCGGCGTAACGCATCGCCGCAGGGAATACGCCCAAAAACGTGCGGTCTTTAGGATAATAATTTTCGAGCAGCGTCAAATAGCTCTTCATCCGCACGTCCGCCGGAACATCGTCGGACTTGGTCTCGCCGACCAGGGGGTTCAAAAACAGGCCGTCCACGATCTCCAGCGCGCTCTTTTGGATGTATTCATGGGCCCGGTGCACCGGGTTGCGGGTCTGAAAGCCCACGACCGTCTTCCACCCCTTCTCGACGAATATACGGCGCGTGTCCGCCGGATCGAAGTAAAACTCCCGGAAGCGGGCCGGCTGCGGCCGATTCAGCACTTGTACCGAACCGCCGACATAATACGGCGAACGTTCAAACAGCTTTCTTACGCCAGGGTGCTCGATATCGTCGGTTTTGAAGACGTTTTTGGCTTCCTCCCCATGGTCGACTGCATAAATGCTTCCAATTTCAAGCAGCCCGTAAATAACACCGTCCTGTTCTCCGGTCAGCGCGACCTTTTCCCCTACGGCCAGCAGCTTCGCCTGCTCCTTGCTGACGGACAGGGTAATCGGGATGCTCCATACGGTACCGTCGGCCAGACGCATCCGCTGTACCACGGAACGGTAATCCGCTTCGTTCATAAACCCGGTTAACGGGGAAAAAGCGCCGACCCCAATCAGGTCCAAATCGGATATCGTCCAGGCATTGATAGGAATCGACTGAAGTTCCCGCGCCAACGCCAATAATTCATTGCGCTCCTCGCCGGTCGCGAGTCTGTTCACCAGGCTGCCGCCATGCGGTAATATCGCCGTCATTAGATCTCCCCCAATTTCCATTTCGGTTGTACCTTTCGCAACCCGCGTCTTACTTGTGCAAGCCGCATTCCGTCTTCTCCGTACCTGACCAACGCCCTGCCCGCGGATCTTCGCCAGGCATAACCGGCCGCGTGCAGTGCTCACAGCCGATGCTCGGGTAATTGCGATCGTGCAGGGGGTTGTAAATGAGCTTGTTCTCGCGGATGTAGTTCCATACGTCGTCCGATGTCCAGGCTGCCAGCGGATTAAATTTGACCAGCCCGAATTTTGCGTCGTATTCGACCTTCTTCGCATTGGCCCGGGTCGGCGCCTGGTCGCGGCGAATTCCCGTAATCCAAGCCTCGTAGCCGCCAAGCACGCGGGTCAGCGGCTCCACCTTACGGAGATTGCAGCAGGCGTTCGGATCGGATTTCCACAATTCATCCCCGTACTTCTCCGCCTGCTCCTCCGGCGTAAGCTTCGGGGATACGCGGACAAACTCCAGATTATATTGGGCCGCAATCGCATCGCGCGTCTCATAGGTCTCTTTAAAGTGAAAATCGGTGTCCAAATAAAAAATATCGGTGGATGGACTGATCTTCTGCAGCATGTCTACAATTACGACATCTTCCGCGCCGAAGCTGCAGGCGAAAGTGATGTTTGGAAACGCCTCAACCGCCCAGGCAATAATATCCTGCGGGGTAGAGTTTTCAAATTCCTCCGCCTTCGTGTGAATCAACTGTTCCTTTTCCAATAAATTCAATGATTCCGACCTCCCGTTCAGGTATGTCTAAGAATGGAATAAAACCGACTAATCAGATTAGAATTATATTTTTAAGTATAAAACATAAACATGAGAAGTCAACCCAAAAATTTCATTTTGAAAAAAAGCCCAGCTTTCCAACTTGGAAAGACTAGGCCAGTGTGTAAATTGCTACAATGATATATATGAATTGGGACATCTTTTATGTGTATGTACGAAAAAGCAAAAAGCCCTCCTCCGGGATCGGAGAAGGGCTGTATTTGCAAATATTAACGTTTCGAGAACTGAGGCGCGCGACGAGCGGCTTTGAGACCGTATTTCTTACGTTCTTTCATCCGCGGGTCACGAGTCAGGAAGCCTGCTTTTTTCAGCGCCGGACGGAATTCCGGATCTGCTTTGAGCAGAGCGCGGGAAATCCCGTGACGGATTGCGCCGGCTTGGCCGGAAATACCGCCGCCATGAGCGATGACGATAACGTCGTAGTTGCCGAGCGTTTCCGTCAAAGCCAGAGGTTGTTTTACGATCAGCTTCAGCGTTTCCAGACCGAAATAATCGTTGATATCGCGTTTATTGATGACAATGCGTCCTTCACCCGGTACAAGGCGAACACGAGCTACCGAATGTTTACGACGACCTGTCCCATAGTATTGTACTTGTGCCATGAAACTGTCCTCCCTTTTAATTATCCGCGAAGTTCGTAAACTTCAGGTTTTTGTGCCACATGTGGATGCTCTGTGCCAGCGTAAGCTTTTAATCTCAGCTTCATTTTCTCGCCTTGACGAGTTTTTGGCAGCATGCCGTGAACGGCGGACTCGATTACACGTTCAGGTTTCGTTCTCAGCAAATCCTTGGCTGTAGTCACTTTCAAACCGCCCGGATGCAGGGAATGACGATAGTACTTTTTGTTGTCCATTTTTTTGCCGGTCAGGGCGATCTTCTCCGCATTGATGACGATAACAAAGTCACCGCAGTCAACGTGTGGAGTGAATTGTGGTTTGTGTTTGCCGCGGATGAGAGCTGCAGCTTCGCTTGCCAGACGGCCCAGCGTTTTGCCTTCGGCATCGATGATATGCCATTTGCGCTCAACTTCGCCCGGCTTCGCCATATAAGTGGTACGCATGTAATGATCCTCCTTTTTTCAATCCAACTGAAAATGATCCTGCTCTTCGGGCCTGACCTTTTCCAGCACATTTATCTTCGATCGTTTCATTCATAGTTAGCAAATCTCAAATGCTTGTTTGGTCGGCTTTCTTGACTGGGGGCTGTGGGAGAGCCATCAAGAAAACACAACTTTTATTTTACAGGAAGGGCAAGTAATACGCAAGCTTTTTTTAAAAGCTTTACCGCTAAAATACCGCTTTGCGGTTAATCGAACAGATCGCCAAACACGTCAAGCACCGACTTTTTCTTCTTATGCTTATAGTGTTTGTCATAACCGTGTTGCGAGTATCGCGGATCGTATCCCTGTTGCCCCTGTTGGGGGTAGCCGCCGTACCCCTCGTTGGACTTCGGCTTTGGCCGGTCGTAATCCCGCTCGTACCACTCGTTGAAAGCCGGCCGGATTTCCCGCACTTCGCTCATCAGCTTCTCCAGCTCGCCGCGGTCCAGCCAAACCCCTTTACAATCCGGGCAAACATCGATCAAGACGCCATCCTTCTCCACTTCTCTCATGCGCACATCATTACATACCGGACATTTCATGCAAAAAACCTCCTTAGGCTCATGCCAATAATCACATTTTAAATATGTTACGTATGAGTCCATCCGGGGTTTCACAACTGAAGGGCTGTTTCGTCGTATTCGACGCTCCACAGCATCAAGCCTTTGCTTTCGGCCGTGGGGCCGGCGGCCTCGCGGTTGCGCGCTTCGAGAATGAGCGGAATGTCCTCCGGCTTACGCTTGCCCTCTCCGATCTCCAGCATCGTGCCTACAATGATGCGAACCATGTGCTGCAAAAAGCCGTTGCCGGTAAAATACAAGTGGATAACGCCCTGCCCATCACTGCCGGAAGCATCCGGCGATGTCTCCGTTTCCAGCCGGGCCTCATAAATCGTGCGAACATGACTGGGTTGGGTGGAATGGCGTGAGGCGAAGGAGGTGTAATCATGCGTACCGACCAAAAAGGCCAGCCCCAAGCGCATCGCCTCAATATCGAGCCAGCCGTAATGGTGCAGCTGGTAGTTTCGTTGAAACACGTCGGGAAAACGGTTCCCGTTGATCGTATAGCGATATGTTTTGCGTTTGGCCGACCGTCTGGAATGAAAGGATAGCGGCACCTCTCTGGCCGAAGTCACCCGGATATCGGAAGGAAGACGGCTGTTCAGCGCCAGGCACCAGCGTTCCACCGGAATCTTCGCCGCCGTCGGGAAATTAAACGGCTGCTGGCGGGCGTGTACGCCGGCATCGGTGCGTCCGGAGCCGTGGATTTTCACCCGCTCCCCGGTGAGCCCGAAGATCGCCGCTTCCAAATGGTCCTGCACGGTGTTGCCGCCTGGCTGGGTTTGAAAACCGTAATAGTTCGTGCCGTCGTAACTGACGGCCATCAGCAAATTACGCATCGCTGCTTTCCTTCCTTCCTTCCTGAGTCGCTGAGTGGTCTACATATGTTGAATTAATGGCGGGTCGGATGGAGGCAGACGTGTGAAATGTTTGCCTATTTTCCTCCCTGTTCCAAGCTCAGCTTATGTAGACTCACAGAAAAAAACTCTCCGAAAGCTTAGCCATAAGGCGAGCCGACAGAGAGTTTTACACGCTTTGGTTGGGGAGATCCCCGTCAATTAAGCCCGGTCTACCAGTTCCAGATAAACCATAGGAGCAGAGTCGCCGCGGCGAGGTCCTAATTTCAAGATACGGGTATATCCGCCCGGACGCCCGGAGTAACGAGTCGCCAGTTCATTGAACAGCTTTTGGATCGCGTCCTGCTCACCGTCGATCGATTCGCGGCGAACGTAAGCCGCCACTTGACGACGGGCGTGCAAATCTCCGCGTTTTGCTTTGGTGATCAGCTTTTCAGCGATCGAACGAACTTCTTTCGCTTTCGCCTCCGTCGTTTGGATGCGCTCGTACAAGAACAGGTCCGTTACCAGGTCACGGAACAAAGCTTTACGTGCGCTGGAATCGCGGCCCAATTTTTGGTATGCCATGAGTTTTCCCTCCTTCGCTAAAACGATTCAAGTGATCTTATTCTTCAGTGCGTAGTCCCAAACCAAGCTCCTCGAGCTTCTCTTGAACTTCCTCCAAAGATTTGCGGCCAAGGTTGCGCACCTTCATCATATCTTCTTCGGTTTTCGTCGTCAGCTCTTGCACCGTGTTAATGCCGGCACGCTTGAGGCAGTTATAGGAACGAACGGAGAGATCAAGCTCTTCAATCGTCATTTCAAGCACTTTTTCTTTCTTGTCTTCTTCCTTCTCAACCATGATTTCAGCGTCCTTCGCTTCGTCCGTCAGTCCGACGAACAGGAAGAGATGCTCGGTCAAAATTTTCGCGCCGAGGCTAACCGCTTCTTCAGGTTTGATACTGCCATCGGTCCACACTTCAAGCGTCAGCTTGTCATAGTTGGTCACTTGGCCAACGCGGGTGTTCTCCACCACATAATTGACGCGAGTAATCGGGGTATAGATCGAATCGACGGGAATGACACCAATCGGCTGATCATCTCGTTTATTCCGATCTGCCTGAACATAACCACGACCGCGGCCCGCATAAATGCGCATGTGAAGTCTCGAACCCGGTTCCATCGTTGCGATATGCAGATCCGGATTCAAAATTTCCACGTCGCTGTCCGCACGGATATCCCCTGCCGTAATCACGCCTTCGCCTTCCGCATCGATTTCGAGAATTTTCTCTTCATCGGAGTGGATTTTCAGCGAGAGAGCTTTCAGGTTCAGGATGATTTCCGTAACGTCTTCCATGACGCCCGGGATGGTCGAGAATTCATGCAGAACTCCATCGATTTGGACCGAGGTTACCGCAGCACCCGGCAAAGAAGATAGCAAAATCCGGCGAAGCGAGTTGCCCAGTGTGGTGCCATATCCACGCTCAAGTGGTTCTACTACAAATTTCCCATAGGTGCCTTCTTCGTTAACTTCTACGGTCTCAATTTTTGGTTTTTCGATTTCTATCACGAAGTACCCCTCCTTCAAAACGTCGTTCCTTTGAAACTGCCTTGTTTGCTGAAGTCGATCATGTAGTATGCCTAAACAACCATTGTTACCAAGTGGCGCTGTTGTTATACCACATTCAGTACGGCTTCATTAAACGCGGCGGCGTTTTGGAGGACGGCAGCCGTTGTGAGGAATCGGAGTCACGTCTTTAATCATGTTTACTTCAAGACCTGCCGCTTGCAGCGAGCGGATAGCGGCTTCACGGCCGGCGCCAGGACCTTTGACCATAACTTCAACAGTCTTCATGCCATGCTCCATAGCCGCTTTTGCAGCCGATTCCGCAGCCATTTGCGCGGCAAACGGCGTCGACTTACGGGAGCCTTTGAAACCGAGATTACCGGAGCTTGCCCAAGAGATCGCGTTGCCGTGCGGATCCGTAATGGTAACGATCGTATTGTTGAAGGTGGAGCGGATATGTGCCACACCAGATTCGATATTTTTCCGGTCACGACGTTTCGTGCGTACGACTTTTTTTGGTTTAGCCATTGTCTGTTATCCCCCCTTCTTATTTCTTCTTGTTCGCTACCGTACGACGAGGACCCTTGCGAGTACGGGCATTCGTTTTCGTACGTTGTCCGCGAACCGGCAAGCCGCGACGGTGACGCACACCGCGGTAGCAGCCGATTTCGATCAAACGTTTAATATTTAAGGAAATTTCACGACGCAGGTCGCCTTCCACCTTGACCGTTTTGTCGATCGTTTCGCGTAGTTTGCTAACCTCATCTTCCGTCAAATCACGAACACGAGTGTCCGGATTGATGCCTGTTTCTTTCAGGATTTTCTGGGAAGTCGTTTTACCGATTCCGAAAATGTAAGTTAAGGCGATCTCAACGCGTTTATCACGTGGCAAATCCACACCAGCAATACGTGCCATTTTACGCTACACCCCCTTCTATTAACCTTGTTTTTGTTTGTGTTTCGGATTTTCGCAAATCACCATGACATTGCCTTTGCGACGAATGACTTTGCATTTTTCGCAAATCGGCTTTACAGAAGGTCTTACCTTCATGTTGATTACCTCCTAAAAGTTTTACGTTAAGTAAAACTAACTTCGAAAGCACGAGCATGTTTTGCGCAGCAAAACGCTCTTCGTAAGATAAACCAAGTTTTACGGATGTAAAACTTTCACGTCAGCATTGGTCTGAAACAACTCAACCTGCATATTGTACCACAAAACAGCGGCATATGCCAGAGCCAACTATTTACGGTAAGTGATCCGGCCTTTTGTCAAATCATAAGGCGACAGTTGGACAACCACTTTGTCCCCGGTCAAAATACGGATAAAGTGCATCCGCAGCTTCCCGGAAACATGAGCGAGAATTTGATGGCCATTCTCCAGCTCAACCTTGAATGTTGCATTCGGCAGCGGTTCAATGACCGTGCCTTCGACTTCAATGACATCTTCTTTAGCCACAGTCAGTCTCCTTTCTCTTCAGCCTCGGAACTTTCGGATTTCAAATAGACAAGCACGGCGTGACGCAGCTTCGCGTTTGTAACCCGGCCGCTC
This sequence comes from Paenibacillus sp. FSL R5-0527, assembly GCF_038008055.1. Classification (NCBI taxonomy): domain Bacteria; kingdom Bacillati; phylum Bacillota; class Bacilli; order Caryophanales; family Paenibacillaceae; genus Paenibacillus; species Paenibacillus sp. FSL R5-0527. Next base: position 6,995,772 of record NZ_JBBOYI010000001.1, read on the forward strand.
TCCTGCAAACTATGAACAACCTCGCTGCTGACCGTGGGCAGTAGCTCAAGATGCTGGACGTTTTTTCGTTTCGGCTGGTCAAACTTGCGTTTGTCCCCGTCCGCGATCAGGACGAATCTGTCGTCCACGATCTGCACGATCACATTCACCGTCCCGGCATCCCTGCCTTTTAGAACTTTCACCAATTGGCCCGGCTGCGCTTCCGAACGTTGTTTCACATTCATCACCTACGCGTCCAGCTTTGTGAAAATTTCCATACCGTCAGGCGTTACGGCCACCGTATGCTCGAAATGAGCGCACAACGAACCGTCCACCGTAACGACCGTCCAATTGTCATCCAGCGTTTTGACATACCTTTTCCCCATGTTAACCATCGGTTCGATCGCCAGGACCATCCCGGGTTTGAGCCGCGGCCCCCGGTCAGGCATGCCGTAGTTCGGAATTTGCGGTTCTTCGTGCAGCTTGGATCCAATGCCGTGTCCGACATATTCCCGAACGACGGAAAAACCCGCAGCCTCGATATGCTGCTGAATCGCATGCGAAATCGTGAACAAACGGACATCCGGCTTGACGAGCGCCAGGCCCGCGTACAGCGATCCTTCGGTTACTTCAAGCAACCGCTTGGCTTCCGCCGAAATTTCGCCCACCGGATAGGTCCACGCCGAGTCGCCGTGGTAGCCGCGATACTCCGCGCCGATATCCAAACTGATGATATCGCCTTCGTTCAATTTGCGTTTGCCGGGAAATCCGTGTACCAATTCTTCGTTGACCGAAGCGCAAATGCTGTAAGGAAAACCGTTGTAACCCTTGAAAGACGGCACGGCGCCCTGACTGCGAATAAATTTGTCGGCGATCTGATCGAGTTCCCCCGTCGTAATTCCTGGCTCAATCGATTGCGCCATGAGCCTGTGCGTTTCCGCTACGATTCGCCCAGCTTCTCGCATAAAGCCCAGTTCCGTTTCGGATTTACAGATGATCATTACACCTAACCTCGCAGTAAAGATACGATTTCTTTCGAGACCGCATCGATTTCCTGTTCGCCGTCCACTTGGCGCAGCAAACCTTTGTCTTCATAAAACTTCAGAAGCGGTGCCGTTTTGTTGATATATTCGTCCAAACGGGTGCCTACCTTCTCCTCGGTATCGTCGGAGCGCTGGTACAGCTCGCCGCCGCATTTATCGCAGACCCCCTCCTGTTTGGGAGGATTAAAGATCACATGATAAGTGGCGCCGCAAGATTTGCAAATCCGGCGTCCGGTCAGCCGCGCCAGCAGCTTGTTCCGGTCCACTTTCAGGTCGATAACGTGGTCAAGCTTGCGTCCCAGTCCCTTAAGCAGTTCCTCCAGCGATTCCGCTTGCGAAAGGGTTCTTGGAAAGCCGTCCAATAAAAAACCTTTTTCGCAATCGGACTGCTGCAGGCGCTCGCGGACAATACCCACCGTGACGTCATCAGGCACCAGAAGGCCTTGATCAATATACTCCTTGGCTTTCATCCCTACGGGCGTTCCCTGTTTGATGGCCAAGCGGAACGCGTCGCCGGTGGAGATGTGAGGAATACCGAATTCATTGACAATGACTTCGGCCTGTGTTCCTTTTCCCGCTCCGGGAGGTCCCATGAAAAGCAGGTTCATGTCTCTCACTCCCTCCAAAAATCGCACCATGTCAATAAACAGCACGATAGGTCCCAGGCGAGCCCAGCAGCAGCCCGATCCTGGTACCTATCGCCTATTTATTGATAAAGCCTTTATAGTGACGTTTGATCAGCTGACCTTCGATCGTCTTCATCGTATCCAGCGCAACGCCGATAACGATCAGGATCGAAGTACCGCCAATAAGAACCGTACGCGGCAGATTAGCCAATGCGCCGAGGCCCATAGGCAGAATGGAGATGGCCGCGAGGAACAGGGAACCGGTCATCGTCAAGCGGGTTAGAACCCGAATGAGATAAGTTTCGGTCGCTTTCCCCGGACGAATTCCCGGAATGTATCCGCCGTTTTTCTTCATATTCTCAGCCATTTGCTGCGGGTTCATCTGTACGAACGTATAGAAGAACGTAAAACCGATGATCATGACCACATACAGCACGATTCCAAGCGGAGCACTCGTGGACAGGTTGTGGGTGACCCATTGCGCCCAGGCGTGCGTCGACCAGAAGCTGGCGATCACGACCGGGAACTGCAGCAAGGAGACCGCAAAAATGACCGGAATAACGCCCGCGGCGTTGATTTTCAGCGGAATATGCGTATTTTGCCCGCCGTACATCTTATTGCCGACAACGCGTTTGGCGTACTGCACCGGAATCTTCCGGACGGCCTGCTGGATGTAAATGACACCGATGACGATCAGTACGCACACGAGGAGAATCGCGATGGATTTCACCACGTTCATGAATGCTTGCCCTTCAACGATAAATTCCGATTTGGCGATCGTTGTGATATGCGTAGGAAACGACGCAACGATTCCGGCAAAGATGATCAGCGAGATCCCGTTGCCGATGCCTTTATCGGTAATTTGCTCACCGAGCCACATCAAGAACGAAGTGCCTGCGGTCAACACGATCGCAATAACCAGATAATCCGCAAAGGTCGCGTTCGGCACCATCTGCGTTCCATACAACCGATTGAAGCCAATCGATGTGGCAAACGCCTGAACGATAGCCAATACAACCGTACCGTAGCGGGTTACCTGGGCCATCTTCTTTTTCCCGTGCTCCCCTTGTTTAGCCCATTCCGCAAACTTCGGAACGACGTCCATGGACAAGAGCTGCACAATGATGGAAGCCGTGATATAAGGCATGATCCCGAGGGCGAAGATCGAGAAATTCGCCAAAGCGCCTCCCGAGAAGGTGTTCAAGAGCCCGAGCAGATTGTTTCCCGATTCGTTTACCGTCTGAAATACCGACGCATTAACGCCCGGAACCGGAACGAAAGATCCGATCCGGTAAATGAGAAAAATAAACAGCGTAAAGAGAATGCGGGTGCGCAAGTCCTGAACATGCCATATGTTCTTAATGGTTTTAAACATTAGATCACCTCGGTTTTACCGCCGGCAGCCTCGATTTTCTCTACCGCAGATTGGGAGAACTTGTTCGCTTTCACTGTCAATTTGACAGTAACTTCGCCGTTGCCGAGAATCTTGATGCCGCTCTTCGCGTCTTTCACGATCCCTTGTTCAAACAACAGTTCAGGAGTTACTTCCGTATCCGCCGCAAATTTGTTCAAATCTTGGATGTTGACAATCGCATACTCTTTCCGCGTCGGATTAATAAATCCGCGTTTCGGCAAGCGACGATACAACGGGTTTTGACCGCCTTCAAATCCCGGACGGACACCACCGCCGGAACGAGCGTTTTGACCTTTGTGACCACGGGTAGACGTTTTACCCATTCCGCTCCCCGTACCGCGGCCAACGCGCTTGCGCTCGTGGCGGGATCCGGGAGCCGGAGAAAGCTCATGTAACTTCATCGTTCGTTGCACCTCCTTATTTATTGTTGGTTCTTATATAACACTCAAAACCTGTTAGGCTTCGATTTCTTTAACCGAAACCAAGTGGCTTACTTGATTCACCATGCCGCGGATGGCCGGATTGTCGTTGTGAACCACGGTTTGGTTGATTTTGCGAAGACCCAAGGTTTTCACGGTAGTACGTTGGTTCTCCGGACGACCGATCAAACTACGCACGAGGGTAATTTGCAGTTTAGCCATGAGATTCCCTCCTTAACCGAGAAGTTCTTCGACGGTTTTACCGCGTAATTTCGCAACATCCTCAGCGCGTTTCAGGCGGGACAAGCCCTCCAAAGTCGCATTGACCATGTTGATGGAATTCGAAGAACCTAAAGATTTTGTCAAAATGTCGCCCACGCCAGCCAGCTCAAGCACAGCGCGAACCGGACCGCCGGCGATAACCCCGGTACCTTCGGACGCCGGTTTCAGGAGCACACGGCCGGCACCGAAATGTCCGGTAACCAGGTGAGGAATCGTCGTGCCTACGAGCGGAACGTGAATCAGGTTTTTCTTCGCATCTTCAATCCCTTTGCGAATCGCATCGGGAACTTCGCCTGCTTTACCGATGCCGGCGCCAACCCAACCTTTGCCGTCGCCGACAACCACGAGCGCGCTGAAGCTAAAACGACGTCCGCCTTTAACTACTTTAGCTACGCGGTTAATATTTACAACTCTTTCAGTCAGTTCTAAAGTGTTCGGATCTACACGCAAGTCGTTAACCTCCTTTTAGTGAATATTTTAGAATTCCAGACCTGCTTCGCGGGCTGCGTCAGCCAAAGCCTGAATCCGTCCATGATACAGGTAACCCCCACGGTCAAACACAACGCTCTTGTAGCCTTTGCCTACAGCGCGTTTCGCGATCAGTTCGCCGACTTTACGGGCGGATTCCACGTTGCCGCCGTTGCCGATCGATCCGTTCAGCTCTTTGTCCACGGTCGAAGCGCTAGCCAGCGTTACGCCTGCCACATCGTCGATCAGTTGGGCATAGATATGTTTGGAGGAACGGTATACGTTCAGTCTTGGACGTTCAGCCGTACCTTGAACTTTCGTCCGCACGCGCAGATGTCTTTTCAGACGAGCTTTGTTCTTATCGCCTTTTGTAATCATGACTTTCCTTTCACTCCCTTCGGTTTACCTTCAAGACGCCAGAAGGACAGGGCCGCTAAGCAGAAACTTATTTCTTCTTACCGGCTTTACCTTCCTTACGAATGATGCGTTCACCTTCATACTTGATCCCTTTGCCTTTGTAAGGCTCAGGCTCGCGAACGGAGCGGATTTTAGCGGCATATTCGCCTACGCGCTCCTTATTGATCCCTTTAACGATGATCTTTGTATTCGAAGGTACTTCAAATTCGATGCCCTCTTCCGGAGTAATTTCAACCGGGTGAGAGTAACCTACGTTCAGAACGAGCTTTTTGCCGGACAAGCTTGCGCGGTATCCGACGCCGACCAGTTCAAGCGACTTCGAGAAGCCTTCCGTTACCCCGCTGACCATGTTGTTCACTACCGAACGGGTCGTGCCATGCAGAGAACGATGTAATTTATTATCAGAAGGACGCTCAATGGTAATCACGTTGTCTTGAACCGTTACCTTGATGTCCTTATGCAGCTCACGAGACAAAGTACCTTTCGGTCCTTTTACCGTAATCACGGTGTTGTCGAGTGTGACGTTCACGCCACTTGGTACTGTAATTGGTTTGCGACCAATACGAGACATGTATTTGCACCTCCTTGTGATAAGACGTTAATTACCAAACGTAGCAAACAACTTCGCCGCCGGCTTTGGACTGACGAGCTTCCTTATCGGTCATAACTCCTTTGGATGTGGAGATAATCGCGATACCCAAACCGCCGAGGACACGAGGGATTTCGTTGCTTTTCGTGTACACGCGAAGGCCTGGCTTACTGATTCTCTTCAAACCGGAGATAACGCGTTCGTTGTTAGGGCCGTATTTCAGGAAAATACGGATGATCCCTTGCTTGTTATCATCGATATATTCTGCATCGCGGATGAAACCTTCACGCTTCAGGATTTCAGCGATTTGTTTCTTGATCGTCGAAGCAGGCAGTTCTACCGTTTCGTGACGCACTGTGTTCGCGTTGCGAATACGTGTAAGCATATCTGCAATTGGATCTGACATAGTCATACGTGTAAACCTCCTTCCCGTTGTTGATAAATTACCAGCTTGCTTTTTTCACGCCAGGAATCTGGCCTTTATAAGCTAATTCACGGAAACAAATTCTGCAAATTTTGAATTTTTGCAATACCGAGTGTGGACGACCGCAACGTTCACAGCGGGTGTACGCCCGCACTTTGAATTTCGGTGCACGTTGTTGTTTAACTTTCATTGAAGTTTTTGCCACTTTAGCCTGACACCTCCCAGATAGTTTCGGAGAATAACGACTTGGTTACTTTGCAAAAGGCATGCCCAGCTGCGTCAACAGCTCACGGGCTTCTTCGTCGGTTTTTGCCGTCGTCACGATAACGATATCCATACCGCGAACTTTGTCGACTTGGTCGTATACGATCTCAGGGAAGATCAATTGTTCCTTGAGGCCAAGCGTATAGTTGCCGCGTCCGTCGAAAGCTTTCGTCGATACGCCGTGGAAGTCGCGCACGCGAGGAAGCGCAATGTTAAACAGTTTGTCGAGGAAGTAATACATGCGGTCGCCGCGAAGCGTTACTTTCACGCCGATCGGCATGTTCTCACGAAGTTTGAAACCGGCGATCGATTTCTTCGCACGCGTGATAACCGGCTTTTGGCCAGCGATCAGCTGCATATCGTTCACTGCGGAATCAAGCACCTTGGAGTTGGCCACGGCTTCGCCGACACCCATATTGATAACGACTTTCTCGATTTTAGGCACTTGCATTACGGTTGTATAGTTGAATTTTTGAACCAAAGCAGGCGTCACTTCGTTCAAAAAGCGTTCTTTCAATCTTGCTGCCATGAATCATGGACCTCCTTTCTTACATTCCTGGATTAGTCGATTACTTCTCCGGATCTCTTGGCTACGCGAACTTTTTTGCCGTTGTCCAATACTTTGTAACCGATACGGGTTACTTTTCCGCTCTTCGGATCAACATGCATAACGTTCGAAACGTGAATCGGAGCTTCTTTCTCGATGATGCCGCCTTGCGGATTCAGCTGGTTAGGCTTTTGGTGTTTCTTGATCATGTTCACACCTTCCACAAGCACGCGGTTCTCACGAGGATAAGCGGCGATGACGCGGCCTTTCTTCCCTTTGTCTTTACCGGAGATCACGATGACCGTGTCGTCTTTCTTAACGTGAAGCTTATTGTTATGAGATTCAAGGATCTTTTTCAGTCTAGGCACTTGGTTTACACCTCCTGTTAAATCGGGGTAGGGGTTATTTAGATAACTTCCGGAGCCAAGGAAACGATCTTCATGAAGTCCTTGTCGCGAAGTTCACGGGCAACCGGACCGAAGATACGCGTTCCGCGCGGGCTTTTGTCTTCTTTGACAACAACCGCCGCGTTTTCGTCGAATGCGATGTAGGAACCGTCTTTACGGCGAACCGCACGTTTCGTACGAACGACAACCGCTCTGACTACGTCTCCTTTTTTGACAACGCCGCCTGGTGTTGCTTGTTTGACGGAACAAACGATCAGATCCCCGATTTGTGCTGTACGACGACCGGTACCGCCCAGAACGCGAATACACATCAATTCCTTCGCGCCGGAGTTGTCGGCAACCTGCAAACGTGTAAATGGTTGAATCATCGATATTTCCTCCTTTCAGCCTGTAGCCTTCGCTATCAGATAATAACCGCTTCTTCTACGACTTCAACGAGTCTCCAGCGTTTGTCTTTGGACAGCGGGCGAGTTTCGGCGATTTTTACGGTATCTCCGATTTTCGCGGTATTGTTCTCATCATGCGCTTTAAATTTTTTCGTGTATTTAATGCGCTTGTGGTACAGATCATGCTTCTTGTACGTTTCTACAGCAACAACGATCGTTTTGTCCATCTTGTCGCTGACGACTTTACCAATTTGCACTTTACGGCTGTTACGTTCGCTCATGGTTAGCCTCCTTCCTGGACTTGGCATTTCGCTTAACGCTTAGACGCTTCTTAACTGATGATCCCGAGTTCTCTTTCACGTAATACGGTTTTAGCACGAGCTATTTCCTTGCGCACGTCACGGATCCGAGTCGGGTTATCGAGTTGGCCGGTAGCCAACTGAAAACGGAGGTTAAAGAGTTCTTCTTTAAACCCGGCGATTTTTTGTTCGATTTCTGCAGTGGTTAAGTTGCGAAGTTCATTAGCTTTCATTTGCTTCACCACCCAATTCTTCACGTTTCACAAACTTCGTTTTGATCGGCAGTTTGTGGGCGGCAAGACGCATAGCTTCGCGTGCGATTTCCTCCGATACACCGGCAAGCTCAAACAGAATCTTGCCAGGTTTCACAACTGCGACCCATTTTTCTACGTTACCTTTACCGCTACCCATCCGGACTTCAAGAGGCTTTTGAGTAATCGGCTTGTCAGGGAAAATTTTGATCCATACTTTACCGCCCCGTTTGATGTAACGCGTCATTGCAATACGCGCCGCTTCAATTTGGCGGTTGGTGATCCAAGTCGGCTCAAGAGCCTGCAGGCCGAATTCGCCGAAGTTCAGTTCGGTGCCGCCTTTAGCTTGGCCTCTCATATTACCGCGTTGCTGCTTGCGGTGTTTTACGCGCTTTGGTACCAACATGATTAGTTGCCTCCTTCCTGAGCAGCTTGTTGTTTCTTAGCCGTAGGAAGAACCTCTCCACGATAGATCCATACTTTTACGCCGATGCGGCCGTAAGTCGTATGCGCTTCTGCCGTACCGTAATCGATGTCGGCGCGGAGCGTATGAAGTGGAACAGTTCCTTCACTGTAGCCTTCCGTACGGGCAATTTCAGCACCGCCGAGACGGCCGCTGACTGCCGTTTTGATCCCTTTCGCTCCCGAACGCATCGTTCTTTGAATCGCTTGTTTCAGCGCACGACGGAAAGAAACGCGGCGTTCCAGTTGTTGTGCGATGCTTTCTGCGACCAGAATCGCGTCAAGATCAGGGTGTTTGATTTCCGAAATGTTGATGTGAACCTTTTTGCCGCCTGCGATTTTCGTAATTTCCCCGCGCAGGATTTCCACTTCCGAACCGCCTTTACCGATAACCATACCCGGTTTGGCTGTGTGGATCGTTACGTTCACACGATTTGCCGCTCTCTCGATTTCAATCCGAGATACCGCGGAGTCTTTCAGTTTGTTTTTCAGGTGTTCACGAATTTTAACGTCTTCCAGCAAAAGATCACCAAAATCTTTGCCGGCGTACCATTTGGATTCCCAATCACGGATAATCCCTACTCGTAGTCCGACCGGATTTACCTTTTGGCCCACACGTTTTCCCTCCTTATTTTTCGGATACCACCAATGTAATGTGGCTGGTGCGTTTGTTGATCCGGCTAGCGCGACCCATTGCCCGCGGACGGAAACGTTTCATCGTCGGGCCTTGGTTGACGTACGCTTGCGTAATCACCAATTTATTAACGTCCATAGAATAGTTATGTTCAGCGTTGGCAATCGCCGAATTCAAAAGCTTCTCCACGATCGGGGAAGCCGCCTTTGGCGTATGGCGCAGAATCGCGATCGCATCGCCGACTTGCTTGCCGCGGATCAGATCGACTACGAGCTGAGCCTTGCGCGGAGCAATGCGGATAGATCTTGCATGTGCTTTAGCTTCCATGTGTAATGACCTCCTCTCAAGCGAAGAACTTATTGGAATTAACGTCTCGTTTTCTTATCGTCATCCGTATGACCTTTGTAGGTACGGGTTGGGGCAAATTCGCCCAGTTTGTGTCCGACCATATCCTCGGTTACGTATACCGGAACGTGTTTGCGTCCGTCGTATACACCAAACGTATGACCAATGAATTGCGGGAAGATCGTGGAGCGGCGGGACCAGGTTTTGATCACGACTTTTTTGCTCGACGCGTTCATTTCCTCCACTTTCTTCAACAGGTAACCATCAACAAAAGGCCCCTTTTTCAGACTGCGACCCATTCATTTATCCTCCCTTCGTCTGACTGCAGAATTCGCCGTTTTATCCACAAGCCGCGAAGTGATCCGCGTGATGCGGATTACTTCGTACGGCGGCGAACGATATATTTATCAGAAGCTTTGCCTTTTTTACGCGTTTTGTAACCCAGGGTCGGTTTGCCCCAAGGCGACAACGGAGATTTACGGCCGATCGGAGCGCGGCCTTCACCACCACCGTGAGGGTGATCGTTCGGGTTCATGACGACACCGCGGACTTCCGGACGTTTGCCGAGCCAGCGGTTGCGTCCCGCTTTACCGATTTTCACGAGCTCGTGGTCGCCGTTGCCTACGGAACCGATCGTCGCGCGGCAAACTTTCAAGACCTTACGAACTTCGCCGGAAGAAAGGCGGATCGTTACGTATTTCTCCTCTTTACCGAGCAATTGGGCTTCCGTACCGGCGGCGCGAACCAATTGTCCGCCTTTGCCGGGCTTCAACTCAATGTTGTGGATTACGGTACCCACCGGGATGTTCTCGAGCGGCAGCGCGTTCCCGATTTTAATGTCGGAACCTGCGCCGGATTCGATCACGTCGCCTACTTTCAGGCCCTTAGGAGCGATGATATAACGTTTTTCGCCATCGGCGTAGTGAATCAAAGCGATATTCGAGGTGCGGTTCGGATCGTATTCGATCGTAGCAACGCGGCCTGGAATTCCATCTTTGTTCCGCTTGAAGTCGATGATGCGGTATTTGCGCTTATGTCCGCCGCCATGGTGACGAACGGTAATTTTACCTTGGTTGTTGCGGCCGGCCGTTTTGCTCAGCGGCGCAAGCAAAGATTTCTCCGGCTGATCCGTCGTGATTTCTTCGAACGTCGACACGCTCATCGCGCGTCTTGCCGGGGATGTCGGTTTGTACTTTTTGATAGGCACGAGATTTCCCTCCTTACTTTAAACGATTTTATACCGATTCAAAAAATTGGAGCGGCTTGCTGTCAGCAGTCAATGTAACAAACGCTTTTTTCCATTCAGGAGTGTATCCGGAGTAGCGTCCGTAACGTTTCAGCTTCCCTGGTACGCGCAAGGTGTTTACGTTCTTGACTTTCACACCGAAGATCGACTCTACGGCTTGCTTGATTTCGGTTTTGTTGGCGCGAATATCAACCTCGAAAACGTATTTCAGGTCATTCATATATTCGGTCGAACGTTCCGTAATCACCGGGCGTTTGATAATATCGCGAGGATCTTTCATTACGCGAGCACCTCCTCTACCTTCTGAACTGCTTCTTTCGTAATGATCAGTTTGTCGTGCGTCAGCACGTCGAGAACATTAATGCCGTCTGCCGCCACGAATTTAACGCCTGGGATGTTGCGTGCGGAAAGCGCCACATTGTCGTCGTAGCTCGGAGCTACAACCAAAGCTTTGCGATCCACTTTCAGGTTGTTCAAAATCGCCGCGAACTCTTTTGTCTTCGGAGCGTTCAAGCTCAGCGCGTCAAGCACGATGATGTCTTGATCGATCACTTTCGAAGACAAGGCCGATTTGATCGCCAAACGGCGAACCTTCTTCGGCAGCTTGTAAGCATAGCTGCGTGGAGTCGGACCAAACACGGTACCGCCGCCTACCCATTGAGGGGCGCGGATGGAACCTTGGCGCGCACGGCCCGTACCTTTTTGTTTCCAAGGTTTACGGCCGCCGCCGCGAACTTCGGAGCGTCCTTTGACTTTGTGGGTGCCGAAACGCAGGGAAGCGCGCTGCATGACAACAGCTTCATGAAGAACGTGCGTGTTCGGCTCGATCCCGAATACCGCGTCATTCAATTCCACTTCGCCCACTTGGCTACCGCTAATATTGAAAAGTGCTACTTTTGGCATTTGATGTTCCTCCTTTCTTGAGGGCTATTATTTCTTAATGGTTTGCTTGATTTTGACGAAGCTGTTTTTCGGGCCCGGAATGGAGCCTTTAACCAGCAGAACGTTGCGTTCCGCATCAACGCGGATAACTTCAAGGTTTTGAATCGTCACGGTTTCATGTCCCATATGTCCAGGCAGGTTTTTGCCTTTGAATACGCGGTTGGCCGCGATCGAACCCATGGAACCCGGTCTGCGATGGTAACGGGAACCGTGCGCCATCGGGCCGCGGCTTTGTCCCCAGCGTTTGATTACGCCTTGGAACCCTTTACCTTTCGAAATGCCGGTTACGTCAACAAATTCGCCTTCGGCAAAAATATCGACTTTGACCTCCTGGCCAACTTCGTATCCCGCCAAATCAACACCGCGAATTTCGCGAACGTAGCGCTTAGGCGTTGCACCTGCTTTTTTCGCATGCCCAACTTCCGGTTTGTTGGCTCTGGCTTCCTTCTTGTCGGAGTAGCCGAGCTGAATGGCTTCATAACCGTCGTTCTCCACGTCTTTCTTTTGCAGAACCACATTGGAGCCCGCCTCGATTACCGTTACAGGAATGACATTCCCTTCAGCGGTAAATACTTGAGTCATTCCGAGTTTTTTTCCTAAGATACCTTTCATGTTGACACCTCTTTTCCTTTCCTGATTACCTTACGATAATGTGGGGTATTACAATTTGATTTCGATATCTACACCGGACGGCAGGTCCAAGCGCATCAAGGCGTCCACGGTTTGCGGAGTCGGGTTCACAATGTCGATCAGACGTTTGTGCGTCCGCATTTCGAATTGTTCCCGGGAATCCTTGTACTTGTGCACCGCACGGAGAATGGTAATAACTTGTTTTTCCGTAGGAAGCGGAATCGGCCCGGATACGCCGGCACCCGAACGTTTTGCCGTTTCAACGATTTTCTCTGCGGATTGATCAAGAATTCTGTGGTCGTAAGCTTTCAAACGAATACGAATTTTTTGCTTTGCCATTTTAGTCCCTCCTTCTATCGCCCAATTTAGTATCGGACATACTCCGTGAAAATTTTCTGACGCCCTCCCATGGCAAAGGGGCCGGGTGTGTCAGTAACCTCTCACATCATCGCAACGTCACAGAACAACATTCACTATTATATAGAAAAGGTAGGCGGAATGCAAGAAATTATTTTAAGGTAGTTCAAAAAGTCCGCTTTTAATCACGAAGTGAATCAGGAAGTTACTCGGCATCGAATCTTGAATTCAGCCGGGCCATCCGTTGCTCACGTACCCAAAACGTACGCTCCGCTACTCAGCCCCTGGCTTCATCCAACCTTCTCGGTGCTGAAAACCGGACTTTTTGAACATGCACTTAAAAAATAAAACCACAAATCCCCGGAGGGACAAGTGGTTTCGGTAATGATGGCACGTATCGTTGCGCTAGATTTCATCGTTAATGGAGGAGGGCCAGTGAAGCTGAACTCCCTGCGATTCGAGCCACGCCTGAAATGCCTTTAAATGGTACTCCCGCTCCCGAATCTCCCGGGGCCGGATATGATGCTTCAAAGCATAAGCGGCCATGTGCCCGGCGGCCTCGCCGATATTCCATTCGATCGGGTGCAGGCGGTAGCAGCCGTTCGTAATTTGCGTTGTCCCGATGTTTTTGCAGGCGGGCAGCAGATTTTGCACCCGCACCGGCAGCAGCGCTCCCATCGGAATCTCGAACGGATAGTTCGGTATATAGAAGCCGCGGCGCGATTGGGTCGTGGCATGCAAATCAAGCGGGTAGCTGCCTACCCCTACGCTGTCCTCATACCGCTTAATGCCAAGCTCCCCGCGCAGCTCCTTGCTGACGTCATGCTCCGTAATCGTGTAGAGGGCCCTAATGCGCCGGGATTCCCGGATGTAAGGGTACTTGGCCAGCCCGTCTTCCGTTCCGAGCACATCCCCGCGGAGCCGCAGACCCGGGTATCCCTTCCCGCCGTCCGGCCGCGGAGACTCCGTCTGCAGCCAATAGAGGAGGGACAGGCTGAGCTCGCGCGCTCCTTCCAAATGCCGCCGGCGTTCCTCCTCGGACACTTCGTAGATCATGCCCAAATCGAAATCGTTCTGCGCCCAGTTGATCAAGGAGATGTCGCTTTGATAAAGAGCGCCGCAGAACAGGGCGGGGTCGATGATACGGCGGTACGTCCAAAGGGACGGCCGCCCGCTGTCGTCCGGGAACAGCGTAAACTCCTGGTCGTTATCCGGGTCCACCCCATCCCCCACAATCCAGCCCAGCTTCGGCAGACTCGAGTGAGGCTGCGTGTACCGCCGCCAATACTCATAGGACGCCGGCTTGCAAATCGTATAGTCTCCGCCGGGAACATAATCAAGCGCAAACACATGCGTAAAAGCTTGAACGTCATACGGCCTCGCTTCCTCCAGTGCATGCGGCTCTCCGGTCTCCGTCCTGGATTCGGCTCCGGTTACGTATTCGACTCCGGCCAAGGGCAAAATATCCCCGCATTCGGTAGCGTCGAGGAAATACGTCCCCCGCAGCGTCCACTCCTCATCCCGGTCCAGCCTTCTGACGGTAACGGATTTCACCGCGTCTCCACGCGTCTCCGCCCGGACAGCGCGCACCCGATACATTACCGTGATTCGGCCGCTGTTCACATAGGGCGCGAGCATATCGCAGAGCACCCGCAGCGCCGCTTTCGGCTCATGGCACAGCCGGCTGACCCAGCCGTTGCCCGGGTTTAACAGCGAATCGTTCATCGCCTCTCCGGTCAGCGGATAATTTTGCCGGTAGTACTCCCTTACCCGGTTTCGGAATTCGCGGTACGTTCCGGTGCAGCCGAAGCTTTCGATCCACTTGTGCTCGTCGGGCGGAACCGCCTGGCTCGTCAACTGCCCGCCCAGCCAGTCCGTTTCTTCGGTCAAGATGACGGAATAACCCGCCTTGGCGACGGCCAAAGCGGCCATACAGCCGCCAAGCCCACCGCCAAGCACGATAACGTCCGCTATTCTTTCTCTTTCCATGCCTTGCATCCCTCCGTTTGTCAGTAGATTTTATCGATGACGGCCCGGGCCGTCTTCTCTTTCATATGTTTCGCACGCTCAAGATCCTTTAAGGACAATCCTTCGCATAGCAGATCAATGACAAAAAGCTGCGATATTTTCGCGCTCATGGAGCCTCCCTCAAGCGGTGATTCCTTCCCTGCCGTCAGCAGCACGAGGTCCGCGATGCTTGTAATCGGCGACTTGGCGTAATTCGTCACGGCGATGACCTTGGCTCCGCCGCTTTTGGCTTTGGCCAGGATGTCGTTCGTGTCTTTGCTGCTCCCGGAAACGCTGAAGCCGACGGCCACGTCCCCCTCCTCCAGCAGCACGGCGCTCATCGCCTGCATATGGCTGTCAAAGGCCGCTTCGGAACGTCTGCCCAGCCGCAATAAACGGTTTTTGGCATCCAGTGCCGTAATGCCGGAGGAGCCGACGCCGATGAACTGAATGTGCCGGGCTTTGTCGATCAACTCGACGGCGGCTTCCAGCGTGTTCCGGTCAAGCAAACTTAGGCTGGCCTGCAGCACCTTCACAACGTTGCCGCACACCCGCTCGATATAATGCGCCTCGCGCTCTTCGAGTTTGTTCTCCTCGATTTTGCGCAGCATTTGACTCTGGGCCAGCGCCAGCCGGAACTCCTGGTAGCCTTTAAATTTGATTTTCCGGCAAAAGCGGATCACCGTCGTTTCCCCGACGCCCGAAGCTTCGGCAAACTCGGTAATCGAGGAATACAGCACCTCATCCGCATGCTCCAGCACCCGCCTGGCGACCTTCTGCTCCGATCTCGTCAGCGAAGGGTAATAGCTGCCGATTTCCGCGATCAAATCCATGGGGGTTCTGATATTGGCAAACCGCGCGTTTTTATTCGTATCCGTCATGATCATTCTCCTATTTAACAGATAGCCCCCGGGGTCTCTATGACGATATCAAATGCGTTTTCAGCCCCACTTCAAACATCCGGCTCCACGGCAAAAATACATCATCGATGCTGACGCGGTAAGTTTCATCATTAATATACTGTTCCACGAAACGCTCCAACTCTTCCCGGACAACGCCGGCGGCCACGCCGCGCGGTCCGTCGACCGAAAAATAATCCATCCCGAGCCCGGGCAGCTTATGCTCTTTGACGTGCTGCCGTACAAAGGCGCAGTAACCGGCATCCTCGGTATAGCGCAGGGACAGGAAATCGAGATGAGCCCGGCTTGGCCCGTAATGACGGTAAATCATGCCCTGGGCGATGCAGGTGCCAAGCGTATTGGAGCTGGTGTTCCAGCCCGCGTAGCCCGCCGCTCGAAACAGCAGCTTCTTCTCCCGCATCGACCGGATCAGTTCAAGATCCGCCCCGTTGGCAAAAGCCACGTCCGCGATCACGCACGGTTTATTGAACCGGCCGATGAGATAATCCGCGGTTTCGATCAACTCGGCCGTGTTTCGCATCACGTTATAGCCCGCGTTGGGATGATGCTGCGACGCGCTTTCCATCATCGTTTCCCCCGGAGCATTGATAAGTAGGGCGATATCCGCTTCGCTCATGCTGGAGCACAGCAACCCGCCGGCCGCCAGCACATGGTACTTTACGCTCTCGAACAGCAGGCGGTCCTCGTACAAAGGAATCACAAACGGCCCTTGGACGCTGGAAAACCGCGGATATACGAGGGGAACGGCTTGCTTAAACCGGTTGATCATACGGGCAAGCAGCGTGCAGCCCGCCTCATCGGCGCCCGGATACATGTATACCCTCAGGGAAACGCCAAGCTCTTTGACGGTATCCCGAACCTTCTGCTGATCCAAAGCGGTCCATCCGTACGGGGCGGCATCATCCTGCGGAATGACAAGGAAATCGATGACGCCATCCTTCGCCAATTCCACGGCGCAGCGGTTAAGCTCGGTGTTAACCGCCCGCCGCTGCAAATAATCGCTCAACACGCCGGCGGGCAGCTGCGCGTCGATATGCTTTTTCTCCAACATCTCGGCCTCCGTGGCGAGGCCAAGCTGCAACCGGTGGCCAATGTATCCCTGGCGGAAAATTTCCCGCCCCCATTCCCCGTAATAGTCAGGTTCTTCGTCGCTGCTGGAATACTGCGGGCAGCGCATGATCAGATTCATCGCATAAACCCGCAGCCCGGGAACGACCTCCTTCAATTTTCTTAATTGGCCGAGCCTGTGTTGGCATTCCTCGAACGGCAGCCGGTGCAGCCGGGAAGGCACGATTCCCCCGTACACCAAGGTGTCCAATGACAAAATCGCACCATCCGCCCCTCGCGCCTCCTGCAGCAGCCAATTCCATAACCCCTCGGTATCGGCCGGCCGTTTTTTGCTTCCCAAGAGCTCCACGGGAGGCGTTACCATCATGAAATCCGTTCCAGCCGCCAGCGCCGGGGGAAAATACAAATTGCACGGACGTTCGTCCAAAGGCACATAAACGATTTTGATCATGCTCAGACATCTCCTCCAGCCATGAATTGAAGGCAAGGAATCCTTTTATCCTTTAAGCGCTCCCGACATCCCTTCGATGAAATAACGTTGGGTCAGCAAGAAAACGGCGATGATCGGAAACACGGAAATCATGGTACCCGCGGCAATCCAGCCGAAATTGTAGGCGAACTGTCCATTGAGATAGGTTAAAGCTGCCGCCAGCGGATATTTGGACGGATCGTTCAAAATGACGATCGGCCACAGGAAGTTGTTCCAGAACGCCATCATCTCCAGCAAAGCGATCACCGCGAGGCCGGGCTTCACCAAAGGCAGCATCAACTGCCAAAAAATCCGGAACTCGGAGGCGCCGTCCATTTTCCCGGAATCCCGCATATCCGCCGGAACGGACATAAAGGTCTGCCGCATCAGAAAAATGTTGAACACCGACACCGCCGCGGGCAACACGACGCCAACATAGGTGTCCCCCAGACGGAAAGCCTGAATCGTCAAATAATGCACAATCATCGCTGTCGAGGAAGGAATGATCATCGTCGAAATCAGCAAGCCGAACACCAGGTTTCGCCCTTTGAAGCGGAAGGCGGCGAGCGGATAGGCGGTCATACTGGACAAGACGACATTCGCGGCAATCCCCAGCGCGGTAATAACGACCGTATTCATCATATATTTGGGAAAGTCCATGAATTTCCACACACCCGCGTAATTGGCAAAGTCGATAAAGCTCGGGAAAATGGCCGGCGGCACCGAAA
This sequence comes from Paenibacillus sp. FSL R5-0527, assembly GCF_038008055.1. Taxonomy (NCBI): domain Bacteria; kingdom Bacillati; phylum Bacillota; class Bacilli; order Caryophanales; family Paenibacillaceae; genus Paenibacillus; species Paenibacillus sp. FSL R5-0527. The sequence continues at coordinate 7,013,395 of NZ_JBBOYI010000001.1, forward strand.
ACACGTTTTTGCCGGGCATCAGCGACACGCTGAGCAGCCAAAGAAACGGTCCCATCATAAATAACGCCAGCGCCGCCAGCAGGACGTAAATGATTGCGTACCGGATGACCGTTCCCGGCCGAAATGCCCTTTTCGGGGTAGACGGTTTGCTCATCAATATGGATTGACGCCTCCCTTCCGGTTGACATAGAAGATCAAGACGCTGAGAACCCCGATGATCATGCTGACGATCAACCCCAGCGCAGAAGCGTAACCGAAGTTAAACTGTTCCAGCCCTTTTTGAAAAATATAAACACTCGACGTCAAGGTCGCCGTGCCGGGGCCGCCTTTGGTCAGAATATACACCTCATCAAACACGCGGATCGCCGCCATCAGGGAAATCAAACTGCAAAACAGAATATGCGGCCGGAGCAGCGGCAAAGTAATCCGGTAGATGGCCCGGAACACGCCGGCTCCGTCGACTTTGGCCGCCTCGTATAGTTCCGCGGGAATCCCCTGCAGCCCGGCAAGGTACAACACCATGTAATACCCTAAGCCTTTCCACATCGTAATGAACATAAGCACGTATAGGGCCGTGCTGCTGTCCGCCAACCAGGAAATCTGTTCGTTGATGATGCCGAGCCGGATCAGGATGTAATTGACGACCCCGTTGTTGCTGAGCAGCCAGCTCCAAATCAGCGCCACGGCCACCATCGAGGTGACGACCGGAATATAGTATGCCGTCCGAAAAGCCTTCACCCCGGGAAGGCGGCTGTTCACCAGCACGGCCATCAGGATCGAGGCGATTTGGATGAACGGAACGATCAACACGTATTTCACCGAATTCCACAGCGAGATCAGAAAATTCCGGTCCTGAAAAGCGGCCGCATAATTGTCCAGACCCACGTACTTCGTTTCGGCAATGACGGAATAATCGGTAAAAGACAGCGGTATTCCGTAGAGGATCGGCCAAAACACGAATATTCCGATCAGGAGCAGGCCGGGCGTCATAAACACCCAGGCGGCCCAGGTTTCCGAATGGCTCCATTTCTTCAAGGTGTTCACCTCCTATCCCGCAATACCGTTAGGCGCTACTTTTTTAAGATTTCGTTGACTTCCTTTTCTACGCTATCCAGCGTTTTCTTGATATCCTGGCCGTTCAGGAGCACTTCCTGCAGCCCCCGCCCTAATGCGGCATTGATGTCCGTCGCGCTGGGCACGCCGACCATAAAGTCCGTCGCTTTATCCAGGCTTTGCGCGGAAGCGATTTTGGCCTGCGCCTCTAGTGTGTTGTCCGATTCGGTAAAAAAGGGATCTTTGATCGATGCTTTGGTGGAGGGCAAAGTATTGGCCAATTTGGCAAAAGAGGTCTGATTTTCGGCATTCGTTACGAAAACCGCGAACTTGACCGCTTCTTCCGTATGTTTGGAAGCCTTCGGCACCACGACGTTCATCGAGTTGGAAAGCCGCAGGTTGGCTTTGCCCGTGGGCAGCGGGACGGCTACGGTATTTTTGTACACGTCCGGGGCGGATGTTTTCAGGAAGTTGATAAAGGTAGGACCGGCCAACTCAAATGCCACCTGCTCGGCGGAATAATACTGAATCTGCTTGTCAAATTTCGCATCATCCTTGATGATCACGCCTTCCTCCATCAACTGCCGCAAATTTTGCAGCATCGCTTCCGCCTCCCGCGTGTTAAAGGCGGCGGCCGTTTTGTCTTCGTTGACGAACGGAATGCCATCGATCGCAAACAGTTTGGAGATCAGCTGGATGGCGTAGCCGTTTTTGCCGGTTTTCGCTTTGATTTGCCGCGCCCAGTCGGCCAGCTCCTCACGGCTTTGCGGCGGCTTGCTCGGGTCCAAGCCGGCTTCCTTCAGCAGCTTCGTGTTCATGAACAGCACTTCGGTCCCGGTATACCAAGGCAAAGCATAAGCGTGACCGTCGAGAACGGTGGAACCAAATATCCCTTCAAAATAAGCGGCTTTTTCCTCCGGAGTAAGATACTCTTCCAAATCGGCGAGCGCGCCTTTGCTGCCGATTTGGCTGGCAAATTCCGTATTCAGGTTTACCACGTCCGGGCTTTTGCCGCTGGCGATGCTGGTCAGCAGCTTTTGCGATACGGTGTCGAACGGGAAGTCCTGCCAATCGATGGTGACGTGGGGGTTTTCTTTTTCATAACGTGAGATCAATTCATGAAAGTAGTCGTTAAACGTGGGCTGCAAAGCGATGGTCCAGAACTGGAGCGTGACGGGTTCCTTGGCTTGATCCCCTTCGGAACCGCCAGCCTTCTGAGGTGTGTTCGCCGCAGCCCCTTGACTAGGTTCGGGTCCGCCGCCGCACCCGGAGAGCAAACCGGCGATCCATGCCGTAAGCAGCAGGAGGAGCGGAGCTTTCAGCATCGTTTTTGTCATGGACAACATCCTTTCAAGCTTTTGAACCATATATATTCAGCGGCTCGAAAATTATTTCCGCAATGCTTGGATATTCCGGCGGATAATTTCTGCTAACTTACAAGCGATGGCACAAAAAAAGGGCCCCTCCCCGGTAAACCGGGAAGAAGCCCTTTTCGGATAAGGCCGCTTAAAAGCGCCTTATTATTTGCTGATGGATACTACAGCGCCGGATCCAACCGTACGGCCGCCTTCGCGAATGGAGAAACGAGTTCCTTCTTCGATAGCGATCGGAGCGATCAGTTGTACCGTAACTTCGATGTTGTCGCCAGGCATAACCATTTCAGTGCCTTCCGGCAGGTTGATAACGCCCGTTACGTCCGTTGTACGGAAGTAGAACTGCGGACGGTAGCCGGAGAAGAAAGGTTTATGGCGTCCACCTTCTTCTTTCGTCAATACGTATACTTGAGCGGTGAACTCAGTATGCGGATTAACGGAAGCCGGTTTAGCCAATACTTGACCGCGTTCGATTTCTTTACGGTCAACACCGCGAAGCAATGCGCCGATGTTGTCGCCGGCTTGAGCGGAGTCCAGCAATTTGCGGAACATTTCAACGCCGGTAACGACGGATTTCTTCGTTTCTTCTTGGATACCCACGATTTCAATTTCGTCGCCGACTTTAACCGTACCGCGTTCTACACGGCCCGTAGCAACCGTACCGCGGCCAGTGATCGAGAATACGTCCTCGACAGGCATCAGGAACGGTTTGTCGACAGGACGTTCCGGAAGCGGAATGTACTCGTCGATAACTTGGAACATTTCGACGATTTTTTCAGCCCATTCGCCATCAGGGTTTTGCAGAGCTTCACGAGCGGAACCGCGGATGATCGGAGTGTCGTCGCCAGGGAACTCGTATTCGTTCAGCAGGTCGCGAACTTCCATTTCAACCAGTTCGAGCAACTCTTCGTCTTCAACCATGTCGCATTTGTTCAGGAATACAACGATGTAAGGAACGCCTACGTTACGGGACAGCAGGATGTGTTCGCGAGTTTGCGGCATTGGGCCGTCAGCTGCGGATACAACCAGGATTGCGCCGTCCATTTGAGCAGCGCCGGTGATCATGTTTTTAACATAGTCGGCGTGCCCTGGGCAGTCAACGTGTGCATAGTGGCGTTTGTCGGTTTCATACTCAACGTGAGCCGTCGAGATTGTGATACCGCGTTCGCGTTCTTCCGGAGCTTTGTCGATTTGGTCGAAAGCTACGGCAGCACCGCCGTATTTTTTGGACAATACAGTCGTGATGGCTGCAGTCAGAGTTGTTTTACCATGGTCGACGTGACCAATCGTACCGATATTAACGTGCGGTTTTGTACGTTCGTATTTAGCCTTTGCCATTTTAAACAGTTCCTCCTTAAAATATGGATTGTTATGTTTGACCGACCGGAAGATGAATTCTTCCGATCAGCAAGTACAACTAATTATTCTCCGCCCTTGTTCTTGGACACAATTTCTTCGGCGATATTTCTAGGAACTTCTTCGTAATGGGAAAGTTCCATCGAGAATACGCCGCGTCCTTGCGTACCGGAGCGAAGCGTGGTCGAGTAACCGAACATTTCGGAAAGAGGCACTTTGGCACGGATAATTTGCGCGCCGCCACGGGAATCCATACCTTCGATCCGACCACGGCGGGAGTTCAGCATACCCATTACATCACCCATGTACTCTTCCGGAACAGTTACTTCAACTTTCATAATCGGCTCAAGCAGAACCGGATTACATTTGTCCTTGGCCGCTTTGAGCGCCATGGAACCGGCGATTTTAAACGCCATTTCACTGGAGTCGACATCGTGGTAGGAACCGTCGACGATCGTCGCCTTCACGTCCACTACCGGGAAGCCGGCAAGAACACCGTTCTGCATCGCTTCTTCGATACCTTGCTGTGCAGGACCGACATATTCTCTCGGTACGGCGCCGCCGACGATTTTGCTGTCGAATTGGTTGCCTGTACCTGGCTCCAGCGGTTCGAATTCAACCCAGACGTGACCGTATTGACCGCGGCCGCCGGACTGACGTACGAATTTGCCTTCAACGCGCGCTGGCGTTCTGAACGTTTCGCGGTAAGCAACTTGCGGTTTACCCACGTTCGTCTCAACTTTGAATTCACGGCGCATCCGGTCGATAATGATATCGAGGTGAAGTTCACCCATACCTTTAAGGATCGTTTGGCCGGTTTCTTCATCCGTATAAGCGCGAAGCGTCGGGTCTTCTTCCGTCAGCTTGCCAAGAGCAACGCCCAATTTATCTTGGTCGGCTTTTGTCTTAGGCTCAACGGCGATCTCGATAACCGGATCCGGGAAGTTCATCGACTCGAGAATAACCGGGCTCTTCTCATCACACAGTGTATCACCCGTGCCCGTATCTTTCAAACCTACGGCCGCCGCAATGTCACCAGCGTATACTTCGCTGATCTCTTGACGGTGGTTTGCGTGCATTTGCAGGATACGGCCGATCCGTTCGCGTTTGCCTTTGGTCGCGTTCAGCACGTAAGAACCGGATTGCAAAATACCGGAGTATACGCGGAAGAACGTCAGCTTACCCACGTACGGGTCGGTCATGATTTTAAATGCCAGCGCCGCGAACGGTTCTTCGTCGGAAGAATGGCGTTCCACTTCCGTACCGTCTTCCAAGTGACCTTGAATGTTCGGTACATCAACCGGAGCAGGCAGGTAATCGATGACGGCATCCAGCATCAGCTGAATCCCTTTGTTCCGATAGGAAGATCCGCAAACGACCGGGAAGATTTTCACTTCGCAAACGCCTTTGCGCAGTGCGGCTTTCAGTTCTTCAACGGTGATTTCCTCGCCTTCGAGGTATTTCATCGTCAAGTCTTCATCCAGCTCGGCAACTTTCTCGACCAGTTCCGCGCGGAGTTCTTCTACTTTATCGGCAAGATCCGCAGGGATCTCGGCCTCTTCGATGTTTTGACCCAAATCGTCTTTATAGATGAAGGCTTTCTTCGTGATGATGTCGATGATCCCGACAAAATCATTTTCCGCACCGATCGGCAGTTGAATAGCAACTGCGTTCGCTTGCAGACGATCGCGCATATCATTTACAACGTTCAGGTAGTCCGCACCGATAATATCCATTTTGTTGACGTAGGCGATCCGCGGAACGCCGTAACGGTCAGCCTGTCTCCAGACGGTTTCGGACTGAGGCTCAACGCCTTCTTTTGCACTGAATACCCCTACAGCCCCGTCCAATACACGAAGGGAACGTTCGACTTCAACGGTGAAGTCGACGTGTCCCGGGGTATCAATGATATTTACGCGGTGACCTTTCCATTGAGCGGTGGTCGCAGCGGACGTAATCGTGATTCCGCGCTCCTGCTCCTGCTCCATCCAGTCCATCGTTGCAGCACCCTCGTGAACTTCCCCGATTTTGTGCGTACGGCCTGTGTAGAACAAGATCCGTTCCGTCGTGGTTGTCTTACCGGCGTCAATATGCGCCATGATCCCGATGTTACGTGTATTTTTCAAGGAGAACTCTCTTGCCATGAATCTGTCTCCCTTCAAAATAGAAGTTTTGAATTACGAGCGAAATCCTACCAGCGGTAGTGTGCGAACGCTTTGTTCGCTTCCGCCATTTTGTGCGTGTCTTCGCGTTTCTTCACGGAAGCGCCTGTGTTGTTGGATGCGTCGATAATCTCGGCAGCCAAACGCTCTTCCATCGTTTTCTCACCGCGGGTGCGAGAGTAGTTTACGAGCCAACGTAATCCCAGGGATGTACGTCTTTCCGGCTTAACTTCGATCGGAACCTGGTAGTTCGCACCACCGACACGGCGAGCTTTAACTTCCAATACAGGCATGATGTTCTTGAGCGCTGCTTCAAATACTTCCATCGGGTCGTTCCCCGTGCGTTCTTGAATGATGTTGAACGCGTTGTAAAGAATGCTTTGAGCAACACCGCGTTTACCGTCGATCATGATGCGGTTGATCAAGCGGGTAACCAGCTTGCTGTTATACACCGGATCCGGCAACACGTCTCTTTTGGCAACTGGACCTTTGCGTGGCATATAGTTATCCCCCTTTCAGCAATAATTCAAACCTAATAGCGGTAGTTCAAAAAGTCATCTTCGGATCACGAAACAGGTCGCGCCTTAAGACTTTTTCGCTTTCGGACGTTTTGCGCCGTATTTGGAACGGGCTTGCATCCGGTTGTTAACTCCAGCGGTATCCAAAGCTCCGCGTACGATATGGTAACGTACACCTGGGAGGTCTTTGACCCGGCCGCCGCGAATCAGCACCACGCTGTGTTCTTGCAGGTTATGTCCGATCCCCGGAATATAAGCCGTCACCTCTACACGGTTCGTCAAGCGAACACGGGCATATTTACGAAGCGCGGAGTTCGGTTTTTTCGGAGTCATCGTACCTACACGAGTGCAGACGCCGCGTTTTTGCGGAGAGCTCAAATCGGTAGCCTCGCGTTTCAGAGCGTTAAACCCTCTTTGCAGCGCTGGCGATTTGGATTTGTACACCTTCTCTTGGCGTCCTTTGCGTACTAATTGGTTAATTGTTGGCATGTTGTTGCCACCCCCTTCCTCAGAATTCACATTGCTTTACAAACCGTTTACTTAAGCCCACAGACCCAGGCGGTTCATAAAAGAGCAAAGGAAATGTTTTTGCCGGCGAGCTTTCGCTCGAATGCAAAAACATTTCGATCAGCTATGGTTTTACAATCGCCGCCATCGCCGCGCCCACTTCAATCCCGCAGGCTTTGCCAAGAGCCGCCATCGTGTCCACAAGAGTGACCTTGACGCCGCGCTCATTGCATAAGGCGATGATTTTCGATGTAAGACGTGGATCTGCATTTTCAGCCACATAAACTTCCACGGCGCGTCCTAGCTCTACCATTCGCATGGTTTGCTTGGTGCCGATTTTCACTGGTGCGTCCCGAAGTCCTTTATCATTAGACATCCTAAACGTCCTCCAAAGCACTGGGTATCCGTACTCACGCACTATGATATAGTAGCACTCCGGTATAGGCGATGTCAAGCATATATTTGTCGTTCCTCAGCTTCAAAAGAATAAACGCCGATGCGTCCCGGCAGGTAATCAGATCACCCGGGGCCGCATCGGCGCAGCGCTTCAAATCACTTATTCAACGGAAACAGGCTCAAGGCTTTCCTCGCTCGTCTCGTCCAGCTCAGATTCCTCAAACTGGAGGCTGCGGTAACGGTTCATGCCGGTGCCGGCCGGAATCAGCTTCCCGATAATGACGTTTTCCTTCAGGCCGAGCAGCTTATCGACTTTGCCTTTGATGGCAGCGTCGGTAAGCACGCGCGTCGTTTCCTGGAAGGAAGCGGCCGACAGGAAGGAATCCGTTTCGAGCGACGCTTTCGTAATCCCGAGCAGAACCGGTTTGGCCACAGCGGGCTCTTGGCCGGACAAGATGGCTTCCTTGTTCGCCACTTCATACTCGTGCAGATCGACGAAAGAGCCCGGCAGAAGCGGCGTATCGCCGGAATCGACGATCCGGATTTTACGCAGCATCTGGCGGATCATAACCTCGACGTGCTTGTCGTTGATTTCTACGCCCTGGTTGCGGTATACGCGCTGAACTTCCTGCAAAATGTAGTTCTGTACGCCGCGAATCCCTTTGATGCGCAAAATTTCTTTCGGGTCGATGGAACCGTCGGTCAGTTCGTCCCCGGCCTCGATTTGGTCGCCCTCGCTTACGCGCAGACGGGAACCGTAGGTGACGGAGTAGACCTTCGTTTCCGCTTCGCCTTGTACCTCGATTTCGCGGCGGTCCTTCGCTTCGCGGATTTCCTTGATCACGCCGTCGATTTCACTGATCGTGGCTTGACCTTTCGGATTCCGGGCTTCAAACAGCTCCTGAATCCGCGGCAAACCTTGGGTAATGTCGTCGCCCGCAACGCCCCCGGTATGGAACGTACGCATGGTGAGCTGGGTTCCCGGTTCGCCGATCGACTGAGCGGCGATAATGCCGACAGCTTCGCCGATCTCGACGTGTTTGCCGGTGGCCAGGTTGCGGCCGTAGCACTTCTTGCAGACGCCATGACGGGCACGGCAGCTGAGCACGGAACGGATTTGCAGCTTCGTGATTCCTGCGTCCACGATTTCATGCGCTTTGTCGGAATCGATCAGCTCGTTCCGGTGAATGATGATCTCGCCGGTTTCCGGATGCCGTACCGTTTCGAACGAGTAACGGCCTTCGATCCGGTCGTACAGATTTTCGATAACCTCTTTGCCGTCCTGAATCACGCCGACGGTAAAGCCTTTATCCGTACCGCAATCTTCCTCGCGCACGATAACGTCCTGAGCCACGTCGACGAGACGGCGGGTCAAATAACCGGAGTCCGCCGTCCGCAGCGCGGTATCGGCCAGACCTTTCCGCGCGCCGTGCGTCGAAATGAAGTATTCCAGGACCGTAAGGCCTTCGCGGAAGTTCGATTTGATCGGAAGTTCGATGATGCGGCCGGCCGGGTTGGCCATGAGGCCCCGCATACCGCCCAACTGGGTGATCTGCGATTTGTTCCCCCGTGCCTTGGAATCGACCATCATCATGATGGAGTTGTAGCGGTCCATCGACTTCATCAGGATATCGGTAATTTGATCCTTACACTTGGACCAGATATCGATAACGCGGTCGTACCGTTCTTCGTTCGTGATTAGACCGCGGCGGTATTGATTGGTGACAACCCGTACTTTCTCCTCGGATTCGCGCAGGATGTCCTGCTTTTCCTGCGGAACGATAACGTCCGCCACCGCAATACTTACGCCGGCACGTGTGGAGTAAGTAAAGCCGGTTTGCTTGATTCTGTCCAGAATGACGGAAGTTTCCGTCGTTTGGTAGATTTCGAAGCAGCGTCCGATAATTTCCCCGAGGTATTCTTTGCCGACCCCGCCCGCTTGCGGCGCATTCATGATCCGCTCCACGATGTCCACGCCTTTTTCATGGATAAAATATTTATCCGGCGTTCCTTGGAACAGGTTCACGCGGGTCGGTTCATTAATGTACGGGAAGCTGGCCGGGAAAATTTCATTGAAAATGATTTTACCGACCGTAGTGATCAGCAAAGCGTTTTGCTGCGCTTCCGTAAAGCTCGTTTTGCCCAAAGCTTTCGCCGGGATAGCCACCCGCGCATGCAGGGAAGCCGTTCCCCGTTGATAAGCGGATACCGCTTCGTTGACCGAAGACAAAATCATGCCGGCGCCTTGAGCGTCCTTGTTGTCCATCGTCAGATAGTAGGAGCCCAGGACCATGTCCTGCGAAGGCGTAACGACCGGCTTGCCGTCTTTCGGGTTCAAAATGTTGCCGGAAGCCAGCATCAGAATGCGCGCTTCCGCTTGGGCTTCCGCCGACAACGGCACGTGCACGGCCATCTGGTCGCCGTCGAAGTCGGCGTTGTAAGCCGTACATACGAGCGGATGAAGACGGATGGCGCGGCCTTCGACAAGAATCGGTTCAAACGCCTGAATCCCGAGACGGTGAAGCGTAGGAGCACGGTTCAGCAGAACCGGATGTTCCTTAATGACCTCTTCGAGCACATCCCAAACTTCGGGGCTTACGCGTTCGACTTTGCGCTTCGCGCTCTTGATGTTGTGCGCCAGGCCTTTGTTGACCAGCTCTTTCATCACGAAAGGCTTAAACAGCTCCAGCGCCATTTCTTTCGGCAGGCCGCATTGATACATCTTCAAATACGGGCCTACAACGATAACGGAACGTCCGGAGTAGTCGACGCGTTTCCCGAGCAGGTTTTGCCGGAAACGGCCTTGTTTTCCTTTCAGCATATGGCTCAAGGATTTGAGCGGACGGTTGCCCGGGCCCGTTACCGGTCGGCCGCGGCGGCCGTTGTCGATCAAGGCGTCCACCGCTTCCTGCAGCATCCGTTTTTCGTTTTGCACAATGATATCGGGCGCGCCGAGATCAAGCAGCCGTTTCAAACGGTTGTTCCGGTTGATGACGCGGCGGTACAGATCGTTCAGGTCCGATGTGGCGAAACGTCCGCCGTCGAGCTGAACCATCGGACGGAGTTCCGGCGGAATGACCGGAAGCACGTCGAGGATCATCCACTCCGGCTCGTTGCCGGAGCTCTTGAACGCTTCGATCACTTCAAGCCGTTTGATCGCCCGGTTGCGGCGCTGGCCTTGAGCCGTGCGCAGCTCTTCTTTCAAAAATTCGAGCTCTTTGTCGATATCGAGATCCTGAAGCAGCTTCTTCACCGCTTCCGCACCCATGCCGGCTTGGAAACCGTAACCGTATTTCTCGCGATAGCTGCGGTATTCTTTCTCGGACAAAAGTTGCTTTTTCTCCAGCGGTGTTTCACCCGGATCGGTCACGACATAAGATGCAAAATAAATGATCTCTTCCAGGGAACGCGGCGACATGTCAAGCGCAAGGCCCATGCGGCTCGGAATCCCTTTGAAGTACCAAATGTGGGACACCGGAGCGGCCAGCTCGATATGACCCATCCGCTCGCGGCGCACTTTTGCTCTCGTCACTTCGACGCCGCAGCGGTCGCAGACTACGCCTTTATAGCGAACTCTCTTATATTTACCGCAATGACATTCCCAGTCTTTGGTCGGGCCGAAAATCTTCTCGCAGAACAGCCCTTCCTTTTCCGGTTTCAACGTGCGGTAGTTGATCGTTTCCGGTTTCTTCACTTCTCCGCGGGACCAAGAACGAATTTTGTCTGGGGAAGCAAGCCCAATTTTCATAAACTCGAAGTTGTTGACGTCCAACAAGGAGCATCCCTCCTTAACCTAGTCCTGATATTGACTATCTACGCTCTATTCTACTCCGACTTCCGAACCTTCCAGGTTGAGGCTGAGCTTATCGCCGGAGGCATCTTCCTCGTCGTCGATTTCCTTCATCTCGATCTCTTCTTCGTTTTCGGTCAGGATCTTGACGTCCATCCCCAAGCTTTGCAGTTCCTTGATCAGAACCTTAAACGATTCCGGAACGCCCGGTTCTGGCACGTTTTCGCCCTTCACGATGGATTCGTACGTCTTCACGCGGCCGACCACGTCGTCCGATTTGACGGTGAGAATTTCCTGCAGCGTATAAGCGGCGCCGTAAGCTTCCAGCGCCCACACTTCCATCTCCCCGAAACGCTGTCCGCCGAACTGCGCTTTACCGCCGAGCGGCTGCTGCGTAACGAGCGAGTACGGCCCGGTGGAGCGGGCGTGGATTTTATCGTCAACCATGTGCGCCAGCTTAATCATGTGCATGACGCCGACGGTAACTTCCCGTTCGAACGGTTCGCCCGTGCGACCGTCGTACAGCATCGTTTTACCGTTGCGCTGCATGCCGGCTTCTTCCATCGTGTCGAACACGTCCTCTTCGTTCGCGCCGTCGAATACCGGCGTAGCGACGTGGATGCCCATTTGCAGGGCGGCCATGCCGAGGTGGATCTCCAGCACCTGTCCGATGTTCATCCGCGAAGGCACGCCGAGCGGGTTAAGCACGACCTGTACCGGCGTTCCGTCCGGCATAAACGGCATATCCTCTTCCGGCAAAATGCGGGCAACGACCCCTTTGTTGCCGTGGCGTCCGGCCATTTTGTCGCCTTCGGAAATTTTCCGCTTTTGCGCGATGTAGACGCGGACAAGCTGATTTACGCCCGGCGGCAGCTCGTCGCCGTTATCGCGGGTAAATACCTTGACGTCTACGACGATCCCGTCGGTACCGTGCGGCACGCGCAGCGACGTATCGCGGACTTCGCGCGCCTTCTCGCCGAAGATCGCATGCAGCAGACGTTCTTCCGCCGTCAGTTCGGTCACGCCCTTCGGCGTAACTTTGCCGACGAGGATGTCGCCGGCGGCGATCTCCGCCCCGACGCGGATAATGCCGCGTTCGTCGAGATTGCGCAGCGCCTCTTCCCCTACGTTCGGAATATCGCGGGTAATTTCTTCCGGCCCGAGCTTGGTATCGCGGGCTTCGGATTCATATTCCTCGATATGGATCGAGGTGTACACGTCTTCCTTCACCAGCTTCTCGCTCAGCAGGATCGCATCCTCGTAGTTGTAACCTTCCCAAGTCATGAAGGCCACGACCACGTTGCGGCCAAGCGCCAATTCGCCCATTTCCGTCGACGGACCGTCGGCGAGGATGTCGCCCTTCTTGACGATATCGCCGCGTTTGACGATCGGACGCTGGTTGATGCAGGTTCCTTGGTTGGAACGCATGAATTTGTGCAGCTTATATTTGACGATGTCGCCTTTGACTTCTTTACCGTCCACCACTTCGACCCGGCGCAGCCAAATTTCGTTGGCGGCCGAGCGTTCGATGATGCCGTCGTATTTCGAGACGATGCAGACGCCGGAGTCCTTGGCGGCTTTGTGTTCCATGCCGGTTCCGACGAGCGGAGCCTTCGGAATGAGCAACGGTACCGCCTGACGCTGCATGTTCGATCCCATGAGGGCGCGGTTGGAGTCGTCGTTCTCCAGGAACGGAATGAGCGCTGTCGCCACGGACACGACCTGCTTCGGCGAAATGTCCATGTAATCGACCCGGTTGCTCGGCATCGTCAAAATATTGTCGGACTGCTTGTTGTACCGGACGATAACGAACTCATCCTCAAACTTGTTGTCTTCGGTCAGCTTCGCGTTTGCCTGAGCGATGACATAGTTGTCCTCTTCGTCCGCCGTCAGGTATGCTACCTGCTCCGTAACCGTACCGGTCTTCGGATCGACCCAGCGGTACGGCGCTTCGATAAAGCCGTATTCGTTGATCCGCGCAAACGTGGACAACGAGTTGATCAGACCGATGTTCGGTCCTTCCGGCGTTTCGATCGGACACATCCGGCCGTAGTGGGACGGGTGAACGTCGCGCACTTCCATGCCGGCGCGTTCCCGGGTCAAACCGCCCGGACCGAGCGCGGACAAACGGCGTTTGTGTGTAAGCTCCGCAAGCGGGTTCGTCTGGTCCATAAACTGCGACAGCTGCGAGCTGCCGAAGAACTCCTTGATCGAAGCGATCACGGGACGGATGTTGATCAGCGCCTGCGGCGTAATCACGTTGGCGTCCTGAATCGACATTCTTTCGCGAACGACGCGTTCCATCCGGGACAAGCCGATCCGGAACTGGTTCTGCAAGAGTTCGCCCACGGAGCGCAGACGGCGGTTGCCGAGATGGTCGATATCGTCCGTGCTGCCGATGCCGTGCAACAAATTGATAAAATAGCTGATCGAAGAAATAATATCAGCAGGGGTGATATGCTTCACCGATTTATCGATGTTGCGGTTGGCGATGACCTTCACTACTTTGCCGTCTTCGATCGGCGAGAACACATCGATCGTCTGCAGAGGGATATCCTCCGAATCCAGCACGCCGCCCGTCACATGGTAATTCCGGAAGCCGACGCTGTCTTCCAAATGAGGAAGAATCTCATCCAGCAAACGGCGGTCCACCATCTGACCGGCTTCGGCGATGATTTCGCCCGTAACCGTATCGATCAACGTCTCGGCGAGGCGCTGGTTGAACAAACGGTTTTTGATGTGCAGCTTTTTATTGATTTTGTAACGGCCGACATTGGCCAGATCGTAACGTTTAGGGTCAAAGAAGCGCGCCACGAGCAAGCTCTTCGCGTTTTCAAGCGTTGGCGGCTCGCCCGGACGAAGACGTTCATAGATTTCGATCAGCGCTTTTTCCGTCGAATCCGTATTGTCTTTGTCTAGGGTGTTACGGATATATTCGTCGTTGCCCAGCAAATCCAAAATTTCGGCATCCGTGCCGAAGCCAAGCGCACGAAGCAGCACGGTGACAGGGATTTTGCGGGTACGGTCGATCCGCACGTAAATAATATCCTTCGCATCCGTCTCCAGCTCGAGCCAGGCTCCGCGGTTCGGAATAACGGTTGCGGTGTACATCTTTTTGCCGTTCTTATCCACTTTTGTGCTGAAATAGACGCTAGGAGAGCGAACCAACTGGCTGACAATAACCCGTTCCGCACCATTGATAATGAATGTGCCGGTTTCGGTCATCAGCGGGAAATCTCCCATGAATACTTCCTGCTCTTTGACTTCCCCGGTTTCCTTGTTAATGAGCCGGACTTTAACCCGAAGCGGCGCCGCATACGTTACGTCGCGTTCCTTCGCGTCATCCACCGTGTACTTCGGTTCGCCCAGGCTGTAATCGATGAACTCCAACACCAAATTTCCGGTGAAATCCTGGATTGGCGAGATATCCTGGAACATTTCCCGCAGGCCTTCTTCCAAGAACCACTCGTAGGATTTCTGTTGGATTTCGATCAGGTTCGGAACTTCGAGTATCTCGTTAATTCGCGCATAACTGCGCCGAGTGCGTCGACCATATTGAACAAGATGTCCTGCCAACTTAAACTCACCCCTCAATGTCTACTCACTTAAAAATTCATTGCGAACCCGTGTTTGTACCCTTATAATAGGACCATACGGATTCATCCACAAATAAAGAAAAGCCCTTATCGAATGCTTTCGAAAAAAGAGCATCATTTATCCGTGTCTATCTGCCCTGATGACCCCGTATTCAATAGTTTGCCCAAAATGTGCATATTATACGTAAAACAGCCGATTTTTATGCGTGATTTACGCATAACTATTGACACTTTCGGCAACTAAAGCCACGGAGGGCATCCTAATGCTGACATTTTATAATAATAACATAGCGAATTTGTCAAGTCAACTATCGATTAGCAGGCCTCAATTTATGAGGTTTATGCTTTGACCGCTTTATAGATTCGGTATCCCTTATCTTTGGTAACTTCCTCTACCTGCGCAAAAAGCGACTCCAGCTTTGCCTTTGCCGACGGGGCGCCCTGTTTCTTCTGGATCACGATCCACAATGCGCCGCCGGACTTCAACCGTTCATAAGCCCCCTCAAAAATCGCATGCACGATGCTTTTGCCGGCGCGAATCGGCGGATTGGTCAACACCACATCAAACTTTTGGTCCTTCAAGGCCGCAAACAAATCGCTTTCCAGAATCGTTACATTGCTCACTTGGTTTAGCTCCGCGTTTTCCCGGGCCAAATCCACGGCTCTTGCATTGACGTCGATCATCGTCACATGCCCCCGGCCGGCCAGCTTCGCCGCCGCAAGCCCGATCGGTCCGTAGCCGCAGCCCACGTCGAGAACTTGGGCATCCTGCGGAATTTCCATTGCTTCAATCAGGGTACGGCTGCCGAAGTCCACGCCGCCTTTGGCGAACACCCCCGCATCGCTTACAAAGCGGAAAGTCTGCCCCCGCAGCGTTGCGTCCCACACTTTGCGGTCATGCTCAGCCGTTGGGTTGCTGGAATAGTAGTGATCCGCCATCGATACCGTCCTCCGTTACATCGATTAATTCGTTTCCGGCTAACGCCTGCCTTACTATTTTAGCCGATTCGTCCGCCATTAAGCCAGCACGGCTCTTTTGTATTGATCCGAGAAAACTTAGAAAAATCAGACTGCCTAACCGAGAACTCCCCCCCTCCCAAAGAAATAGGTGCAAAAAATGTCGTTATTTTCGCGATATCAGTCCATTTAAGAGAAATAAGGGGAATTTATGCCGCTATTTTCTCCAATCACAAGGAAATGGCCACATTCTGAACCATTCATAGGAAAATAAGTACACAAAGTGCCGCTAATGGAGATAAAATGCTGGGGCTTCGTATAATAGATACATAAAGTGCCGCCATTTCGAAGGCCGACAGTCGATCGCAGCCAGTAGGGCTCGGCAGCAGCTTTAACAGCAAAGCAAACCCCTTGAATCGGGTTCAAGGGGTTTGCCTGAAATGAAGAGACGATTATTTTACTTCTACAGTTGCGCCTGCTTCTTCCAATTTTGCTTTGATGCCGTCGGCTTCTTCTTTGCCCACTTTTTCTTTCAACGGCTTCGGAGCGTTGTCTACCAGGTCTTTGGCTTCTTTCAAGCCGAGGCCCGTGATTTCGCGAACCACTTTGATAACGTTGATTTTGGAAGCGCCAGCGTTAGTCAGGATCACGTCGAATTCAGTTTGTTCAGCAGCTTCGGCACCGCCGCCGCCGCCACCTGCTACAACTACCGGAGCTGCTGCAGTTACGCCAAATTCTTCTTCGATTGCTTTTACAAGATCGTTCAGTTCAAGAACGGTCATACCTTTAATCTCTTCCAAGATGGATTCTTTACTCATGGTTGAACCTCCATTATTTTAATAGTTTATGGGTTGTGGTACTTCAAATCACGAACTGCCGAAGAGGCTTAAGCGGTTGCGCCGCCCTCTTCTTTCTCGGCAACGGCTTTGACCGCGAGCGCGAAGTTGCGCATCGGAGCCTGCAGCACGCTGAGGAGCATGGAAAGGAGACCTTCGCGGGACGGAAGATCCGCCAGCGCTTTGATTTGGTCGACGCCAACTACACGGCCTTCAACCACGCCACCCTTCACTTTCAATGCATCGTTCTTTTTGGCGAAATCGCTCAAAATTTTTGCCGGAGCTACTGCGTCTTCCGTACTGAAAGCGATGGCCGTTGGACCGGTCAGCACTTCGTCCAGTTCAGAAAGTTCCGCAGCGGCGGTTGCGCGGCGAACGAGCGTATTCTTCAGCACTTGGAATTCCACGCCGGCTTCGCGAAGCTGTTTGCGGAGTTCGGTAACTTGTGCAACATTCAATCCGCGATAGTCCGCTACGACAGTCGTTGCGCTTTCGCGCAGCTTCGCAGTCAACACGTCAACCGCTTCTTGTTTCGCTTGAATGACTTTTGCGTTTGCCAAACTGTACACCTCCTATTAGAATTGCATGAGCCTTTCACACCATTAAAAAAGCCTCCGTAGAATCACGAAGGCTTGAATGAAGCATTTCACGCGGAAAACCCGCATGAAATTACGTTCTATCAGAACACCTCGGTAGGAAATTAAGCCTTGCGGCACCTACTGTCTACGGTAAGCATATTCACATGTCAGTCTCACATCAAAACAACCATTTCAGTATACCAGCGGATTCACTTTGTTGTCAATCCGTCTTGCCGCCAGGTCGCAGGTATTATCTGTAAGATGCTGTATTAACGCGAGCGCTCGGGCCCATGGTCGAAGAAATCGCGATATTTTTCAAGTAAACGCCCTTGGCCGCAGCCGGTTTAGCCCGGTTCAACGCGTCAATAAGAGCTTTCAGGTTTTCGTTCAGCTGTTCAGCACCGAAAGAAACCTTCCCGATTGGCGCATGGATTTGACCTGCTTTATCCAGACGGTACTCGATTTTACCCGCTTTGATTTCTTGAACGGCTTTCGCTACGTCAAACGTAACGGTACCTGCTTTCGGGTTAGGCATAAGGCCTTTACCGCCGAGCAGACGGCCGAGTTTACCAACTTCGCTCATCATGTCCGGCGTAGCTACGCAGACATCGAATTCGAACCAGCCTTGTTGGATTTTGTTGATCATGTCTTGATCGCCTACATAATCAGCTCCGGCAGCTTCCGCTTCCTTCGCCTTGTCGCCTTTGGCGAATACCAGTACGCGTTGGGTTTTGCCTGTGCCGTGAGGCAGGACAACCACACCGCGAACGGCTTGGTCTTGTTTACGAGGGTCTACGCCCAAACGAACCGCTGCTTCGACGGTTTCGTCGAATTTGGCAGTCGCCGCCTTCTTCACCAGTTCAACGGCTTCCAAAGGCTCGTAAGTCGCTTCGCTGTCGATCAGCTTAGCGGCTTCCAGGTATTTCTTACCGTGTTTAGCCATGAATTCGTCCTCCTTTGTGGTATTAGCGGAATATCCTCCCACTTGGGATGGAATTTATAAATATGCTTCGATCATTTATAAAACTCCATCCGTTGATGAATTGCTATGTTGACGTATTTTGCAACACAGTAATTCATCTGGGGATGAAAATGTATGCAATGCGGTTCATGCGGTCCGCAATATATATTTTCATCCATGGATCCAAACTTAGTCTTGGATCGTGATGCCCATGCTGCGGGCCGTACCTTCAACCATGCGCATAGCCGCTTCGACGGACGCTGCGTTCAGGTCAGGCATTTTTTGCTCCGCGATTTGACGAACGGTGTCGCGCTTCACGGTAGCCACTTTCTTCTTGTTCGGTTCGCCGGAACCCTTCTCGATCTTCGCTGCGACGCGAAGCAGAACGGCTGCCGGAGGAGTTTTGGTGATGAAAGTAAAAGAACGGTCTTCAAACACCGAAATTTCAACCGGAATGATCAAACCTGCTTGATCGGCGGTACGTGCGTTAAATTCCTTACAGAATGCCATGATGTTGACACCCGCTTGACCCAACGCCGGACCTACCGGAGGTGCAGGGTTCGCTTTACCCGCAGGAATTTGCAGTTTTACCACTTTAATAACTTTTTTCGCCATGTAAAACACCTCCTTGCCCTAATAGTGGTAGACGGAACACAGTTCCTCCCACTTTGAAACCTAAGAAACCTTTAGAAGTAGTTCAAAAAAAACATCTTTTGAACACTTAATTATATCTTCTCCACTTGAGTGTAATCCAGCTCAAGCGGGGTTTCTCTGCCAAACATGTTGACGTGAACCTTCAGCTTGCTCTTGTCCGTTAAAATCTCTTCAATCGAGCCGACAAAATTAGCAAACGGGCCAACTTTGATGCGTACGGATTCTTTGAGTTCGAACTCGATCACCGGCTTCGGCTCTTCCATGCCCATATGATGCAGGATCTGCTCCACTTCTTCCGGAAGCAGCGGAGTAGGTTTGGAACCGGAACCCGTGGAGCCGACAAATCCCGTGACACCCGGCGTGTTGCGGACAACGTACCAGGAATCGTCGGTTTGGATCATTTCCACCAAGACATACCCCGGGTAAACTTTGCGCATGACGGTTTTCTTCTTGCCGTCTTTGTTCACCACTTCTTCTTCCATCGGAACAAGTACGCGGAATATCTTGTCTTCCATGCCCATGGACTCGACACGCTTCTCCAAATTGGCTTTGACCTTGTTCTCATACCCGGAATAGGTATGAACGACATACCATCTTTTTTCCATATCAAGCCACCTAGGGACCCTTCTTAAATTATCGCTTCGATCACAGCAGAAATGCCGATGTCCAGAACCCAAAAATAAATCGCCACAACGACAATTGTACCGAGCACAATCAGCGTATAATTAGTCAGCTCTTTACGATTAGGCCAGCGAACCTTTTTAAGCTCAGCCCAGCTCTCAGAGAAAAAAGAAAAAAACGACTTGAAACTGCGTTTCATGCGCGACTACACCTCCAAAGGCTATCTGGTTTCGCGATGAAGAACTTGCTCGTTGCAAAACTTACAAAATTTCTTCATCTCCATGCGGTCGGGGTGGTTACGCTTGTTTTTCGTTGTCGTGTAGTTTCTTTGTTTACAGTTCGTACAAGCCAACGTAATTATTACCCGCATGATGTGCACCTCCCGAAGACATTCTTATGAGCGTCTCTATATTGACCTAAAATTCGGCATTCAAAAAAATGCAAGCACAAATTTAGGCCTACCTAAAACACTTTATCACATGGCTATAGTCGTGTCAACGAGACAACAAGCCAACCCCTACGAATATTTATAGTATTGGTCACGATTTTGGAAGATAAACCCTGCGCCCTCAAATCGGCCTTAAGCGTAGAGCCTGCGAACGGGCGGGCTTTTCCAAAAAAAGGGCCTCCCGTTACATACAGGCGCCCTTGTCTATTCTTTTTTTTATAGCACTTTTTGAACTCGATTTCATATGAAAAATAATCAGTTCCCTTAGTTAAATACTGCCGTCGCGAACTTCCAGATATCGTTCCAGCTTGCGCTTGACCCGCTGCAACGCGTTGTCGATCGATTTGACGTGACGGTTCAGGTCCACGGCGATCTCCTGGTAAGAACGCCCGTCCAGGTACAGCATAAGCACCTTCCGCTCCAGGTCGCTGAGAATCTCGGACATCTTGTCCTCAAGTCCGCTGAACTCTTCTTGGTTAATGATCAGCTCCTCCGGATCGCTCACCTGAGAACCGCAAATCACGTCAAGCAAAGTGCGATCGGATTCCTCGTCGTAGATCGGCTTGTCCAGGGAAACATAGGAATTCAGCGGGATATGCTTCTGGCGGGTCGCCGTCTTGATCGCCGTAATAATCTGCCTCGTAATGCACAGTTCGGCGAACGCTTTGAACGAAGCCAGCTTATCCCCTCGAAAGTCCCGGATCGATTTGTAAAGTCCGATCATGCCTTCCTGAATGATGTCCTCGCGATCGGCCCCGATCAGAAAATAGGACCTGGCTTTGGCGCGCACGAAACTCCGGTACTTGTTGATCAAGTACTCGAGCGCATCGCTGTCGCCTTCGCGGACCGCCTCGACAATGTCTTCGTCATTTTGGATCTCATAGTCAAACCTAACCCATGATTCGAGTTTGACACTCACCACAAATCCCTCCGGCTGCAACGCACGGTACCCCGTCACTCAGTCAAGTAATACGAACAGTATATATGAAGGTCCATAAAAGCGTCAACAACAAAAGTACCAAAAGATGTAAAGTCGAACTTTGTCAAGAGTATTTGGGAGGAGAATAAAAGAATGCCCTTTTATTCCCTGCGCCATCTTTCAAACAGCTGGCGCACCTCCGGACTCAGCTTGGCATCCAGCGTATTCCGGCTGGATTTCTCGCTTCGTTCGGCGATTTTGCGCTGGATTTCCTGTTCGCTTTGCTCCACCTGAGTCAATAATTCCCGGGCCGAAATGCGCAGGGCCCCCTGGCCGAAAATCACATGCTGTTCCACCATGTCGCTTGTTGCCACGTAAATTTGCCGCCGCCGGTGACTGAATTCGCCGACCAGCCGCTCGATGCATTCATCGGCCGTTTCCTTCTCCTTCGTAAAGTACATGTCCACTTTATTTTGGGCGAAGGTTTTGCCGAGTCCCGGCACACGGTAAGCATCGAATACGACGATCACTTTCCTTCCGGAAAAAGCCTGATAATCGGCGAGCCGCTCAAGCAGCCTGTCGCGGGCTTCCTGCAGGTCCCGCTTGGACAGCTCGGCCAGCTCGGGCCACCCGCCGATCATGTTGTACCCGTCAACCAGCAGCACGTCGCGCAGGTCGCGCATACCCGCTAACCTTCGGCGCGTCGTCTGCGCAGCGCTTCGTACATCATGACTCCCGCGGCCACCGAAGCGTTCAGGGAGTTCAGCCGCCCGTTCATCGGCAGCTTCAGCAGCACGTCGCAGGTTTCGCGAACGAGGCGCCCCATCCCTTTGTTTTCGTTGCCGATGACGACCGCCACCGGACCGTTCAGTACGCCGCCGCCTTGATACATGTCCTGCTTGGCGTTCACGTCGGTCCCGACGATCCAGATCCCCTCCTCCTTCAGCCGTTCCATCGTCTGCACCAGGTTCGTCACCCGTGCGACGGGAACATATTCCACCGCCCCGGCCGAAGTTTTCGATACCGTAGCCGTCACGGCGGCCGAACGACGCTTGGGGATAATAACGCCATGCACGCCCGTGCACTCGGCGGTCCGTAAAATGGAACCCAGGTTATGCGGGTCTTCGATTTCGTCGAGAATCAGCAAAAAAGGCGCTTCTCCCCGCTCGTTGGCAGCGGCCAGCAAATCGTCTACCTCCGCATAGGCATAAGGGGCGACCTGGGCGACTACCCCTTGATGCTGCAGCCCCGGCACCATTTGGTCCAGCTTTCTTTTGTCCACGAACTGGACGACGATGCCGCGGTTTTTGGCCTCTGCCAAAATCGGTTGGGTAAGGTGTTTTTGGGCTCCTTCCGCCACCCAGATTTTGTTGATCGCGCGGCCGGCATGCAGCGCCTCAAGCAGCGAATGCTTGCCGCCGATCCATTCTTGATCCTCCATCGTAATCCTCCCAGAGAGCTTCATAAGTCTCCCGTTGTTATGAAAATAATGCTGTTGTCAATCCCGCCGTCCGCTATCCAAATGCGCAAAGCCTTGAGCCACCAGCTGGCGCAGCCTGTCGTGGGCGCCCGTATAGTACAGGTAGCCGACCAGGCTTTCGAAGGCGGTGGCGTGCCGGTATTCCAGGACATCGGCGTTTTTCGGGATCGTTCCCGACTTGGCGTTGCGGCCCTGGCGGACGACATCCCTTTCGTCTTCGGTCAGCTGCGGCTCCAGCAAGGCGAGCAGCTGCGCCTGCGCTTTGGCCGAGACGTACCTCGTCGACTCCCGGTGCAAATGATGCGGCCGCAGGTTGGCGCGGGACATCACATGCTGGCGGACGGCGACCTCGAACACGGCGTCCCCGATGTAGGCGAGCGCCAGCGGCGGCAGCAGGCGCGCCGGTTTGGAGGGCGCGTCGGGGAACCACAGGGGCGCCGCGAGGGGAGCGCCATTGGCGGCTCCGCCAGCTGAAACAGCCGCAGCTGGAACTCCGGCGGAGGTACCCGCTGCGGTACCGACCGGAGCGTCCCCGGCGGTGGCGGCGCCTGCGCGGCCGGAAGCGCCAGTGGCAGCGCCTTTAGCAGCCGGAACTGTGCCGGTGCCGGCTATAGCGCCCGTGCGGCCGGAAGCGCCGACGGCGGCCTGTTCAGCCGCCTCGCCGCCGGAAGCCTCCATGCCGGTACCCGCACTGCCAGCCTTAGCCGCCTCGCCCGCCGGGCGTTCCTTATCCGTTTGGCCTCGTCCCGTCATTTCCGGCGCCATCTCATGCCCTGGGGCGTATCTTCAAGGACGATGCCCTGCGCGACCAAAAGGTCGCGGATTTCATCCGCGCGCGCCCAGTTTTTGGCCTTCCGCGCTTCCGCCCGCTCCGCGATGAGCGCCTCGATGTCGGCATCCAGCAGCTCGGCTTCCGCCGGCGCGGGGGCAATCCGCAGCACGCCGTTCATCTCGTCGAACAGCCGCAGCGCCGCTTCCAGGTCGGCCCGCCCGACTTCCGGCTGCTGCAGCAAAGCATTGACTTCGCTGACCCACTCGAACACGGCCGTAATCGCATCCGGCGTATTGAAATCATCCTGCATTTTCGCATGGAAGGTATCGCGGATTTGCTCCAGCTTGCTTTCCCAGGCCGGCGCCGCCGCATCGGCCCCGCTTCCGGCCCCTTGCAGGCGGTGGCGAAGATTGTTCGCCGCGTTGCCGATCCGCTCCACGCTGCGCTCCGCCTGAACCATCGTCTCTTCGGTAAAGTTCAGCGGGTTGCGGTAATGGGCCGACAGCATAAAATAACGGAACGCTTCAGGCTTGTATTTCTCGCGCAAATCTTTGACGAGAACCCCGTTGCCGAGCGATTTCGACATTTTTTCGCCGCCGATATTAATATAACCGTTATGCATCCAATAATTTGCCAGCGGTTTGCCGGTAGCCGCTTCCGACTGCGCGACCTCGCATTCATGGTGCGGAAACTGCAGGTCCTGGCCCCCGCCGTGAATGTCCAGTGTATCGCCAAGCAGAAGCCGGGACATTGCCGAGCATTCGATATGCCAGCCCGGACGCCCTTCGCCCCATGGGCTGGTCCAATGGATTTCACCCGGCTTGGCCGCTTTCCACAGCACGAAATCCTCCGGATGCTCCTTGCGCTCATCCACATCGATCCGGATCCCGAACTGCAGCTCGTCGATGTTTTGGCCGGACAGCTTGCCGTATTCCGGGAACTTGCGGGTGCGGAAGAAAACGTCCCCGCCGTTCTCGTAAGCAAAACCTTTCTGCTCCAAATCGCGGATGAAGCCGATGATCACGTCCATATGTTCCGTCACCCGCGGATTCGCCGTGGCCCACCGAATGCCAAGCCCTTCCAAATCTTCGTAATAGGCCCGAATGAACATCTCGGCCACTTCAGGAACCGTTTTGCCCAGCTCCTCGGCTTTGCGGATTAGCTTGTCGTCCACATCGGTGAAATTGACGACATAGTTCACATAGTAATTCTGGTTTTCCAAATAGCTGCGTACAACGTCAAAAAAAATCATCGGCCGCGCGTTCCCAATATGGATATAACCATAAACGGTCGGTCCGCAAACATACATATTGACTTTACCCGGGGTGATGCTGACAAACTCTTCTTTTTTCCGGGTTAACGTATTAAAGATCTGCAGTGCCATACTCACTTTCCTTTCAACTGAAGGTTATTCGACAAAATCTCACTCGGTTCGAAACGTATGTGAAACGCCCATGACCAGCGGAGTTCTTGCGGTTAAAGGGCCGCTCTTCACGCGGCGTTTACAGCTCCGAAGGCTGCTCCTCGCGCAGCCGCTGCTTCAAATCGCGGACCTCGCCCCGCAGCGCTTCGATTTCCCGCTGCATTTCCCGCATCGCGTCGACCATCGGGTCGGGCAGCTGATGACTGAGGCGGTCGAGCCGCTTGCCGTCCAGACGGACCACCTTCCCCGGGATCCCCACGACGGTGCTGCCGGGAGGAACCTCCTTCAGGACGACGGAGTTCGCCCCGATGTTCACTTGATCCCCGACTTTAAACGAGCCGAGTACCTTCGCGCCCGACCCGATCACGACGTTATTGCCGATCGTCGGGTGGCGTTTGCCTTTTTCTTTGCCGCTTCCGCCCAAGGTGACTCCCTGATAGATAACCACATCGTCCCCGATTTCGCAAGTTTCCCCGATGACGACGCCCATGCCATGGTCGATAAACAGCCGGTTGCCGATCCGGGCTCCCGGATGGATCTCAATGCCGGTGAAAAAGCGGCTGACCTGCGAGATGATTCGCGCAACCGTAAACCAGCGGCGGCGGTAGAAGAAGTGAGCGATCCGGTGGCTCCAAATCGCATGCAGGCCGGAATACGTAAAAATCACTTCAAACCAGCTTCTTGCCGCCGGGTCGTTATCAAACACCGCCTGGATATCGGATCTGACTCTCTTGAACATAGCTTCCCCCCACCTTCTTTTTCCTATGGCGATCATCCACAATTGGTGCCCCGAGCGCGAGAACCGATTGGAAAATTCCAATAGATTTACGGAAATCGAACGCAATCAGGGACTCTGATTGGAAATATCCAATAGATTTTGCTCAAGTCACCCATTTTGCGACCTAACGAGCCTGATCTATTGGAAATATCCAATCATGCGATCATATTCGCCCCAATCACCAATTCTATTGGATATTTCCAATAACAACCGCCGCACAGACACGAAAAAGCGCCCCTGCAGCTTTTCGCTGCAGAGGCGCTTTGCGCGCGGTTCCACTCTGCTTCGGATGGGGCGGCCGTACAATCCTTCGCCAGCGCGCCAGGCGCACAGCGCCCGAGGCCGCAGACCGCCCGGACAGGCGCCCGGTGCGGTCCGTGTTGCCCCAAGCTTGGGCCGAACTTCAGCATCGAGCTTGAGCGGCCGGCAGAGCGGCGGACCCCCTCCCTCTTCGCCGTCCTTAACGCGGACGAAACGGCGGAAGCTACCTCGCCAGGTCAAGGCGTGCTCGCTTCCGCAGCTCCCGGGTGCATTTCCGCCGGGCGTATCCGGATAACTTCCAGCCTGGATTCTTCTGTGCGCGGTCCGCATGAAGGGTCCCGGTTATCCTCTCTGGTGAATACGGCTTCCAAGCGTACTTCTCCCGATCTATGCCGGTGGAAATTAAGGCGGCCGTCAAGCTTCCCTTTCGTCGCTTCGCCCGCCTTAAATGATGTTGTATGTCTGCCTTTATATTACCTAAAGGCTCATGAACTGACAAGAATTAAAAAAACACGGGGCCGTCGCAGATTAGTATAGCTACAGGCTGGAGATCCGCGCCTTAAGACGATCCGCAACCTTGGATTGACCCAGCAAGAAAATCGTCTGGTTCAGGTCGCGGCCGTGCATCTGCCCGGTCAGCGCCACGCGGATCGGCATAAACAAGCCTTTTCCTTTGCTGCCCGTTTCTTTCTGCACCTCTTTGATCGCGGCGGCGATATTTTCCACGGTGTATTCGCCCAGCCCTTCCACCTTGGCGAGGAAGGCGCTCAGCACCGCCGGCACCTGCGGTTCCGCCAATACGGCGGCCGCCTCTTCCTCAAGCTCCAGATCGCTGCGGAAAAACAGTTCCGACAACGCCACGATATCGGAAGCCGCCGTCATCTGCTCCTGGTACAACGCGACCAGCGCTTTGGTCCAAGCCTCCTGCTCGGCTGTCAGCTCCGCCGGCAGCCGGCCGGCCTTCTGCAGATGCGGAATAGCCAGGCGGGCGATCCGCTCGGGATCGGCGTTTTTAATGTAATGGTTGTTGAGATGAGCCAGCTTGTTCGTGTCGAAAACCGCCGGGCTGCGGGACAAACGGCCCGCGTCAAAGATCGAAATCAGCTCTTCCTTGGTGAAGAACTCCTCTTCGCCTTCCGGTGACCAGCCCAGCAGGGCGATAAAGTTAAACAGCGCCTCCGGCAAATAACCGAGCTGATCGTATTGCTCAATAAACTGAATGACCGATTCGTCGCGCTTGCTCAGCTTTTTGTGATTCTCGCCGACGATCAGCGTCATATGCCCGAATACCGGCGGCTCCCAGCCAAATGCGTCGTAAATCATCAGCTGGCGCGGCGTGTTGGACACGTGGTCCTCCCCGCGCAGCACGTGGCTGATCTTCATCAGATGGTCGTCCAGCACGACAGCAAAGTTGTAGGTCGGGATGCCGTCTTTTTTCACGATGACGAAATCCCCGCTGATGTCCGACTCGAACGAAATCGTGCCTTTGACCAAATCGTCAAACGCGAAGGTGCGCCCTTCCGGAACGCGGAAACGGATGCTGTACGGCCGTCCTTCCGTATCGTAGGCAGCGTGCTGCTCCGGCGTCAGATGGCGGCATTTCCCGGAATAACGCGGCGTTTCGCCCCGCGCCATCTGCTGTTCGCGCTCTTTTTCCAGTTCATCTTCCGTACAATAGCAGCGGTAAGCCAGTCCCCGGTCAAGCAGGTACTGCACATGCGGACGGTACAGATCAAGCCGCTCCGTCTGACGGTATGGCCCGTATTCCCCGCCGACATCGACGCTTTCGTCCCAATCCATACCAAGCCACTTCAGGTAGGTCAGCTGGTTTTCTTCGCCGCCGGCCACGTTCCGTTTCACGTCGGTATCTTCAATCCGAATAATGAATTTCCCGCCGTGATGTCTGGCAAACAAATAATTAAACAACGCCGTTCTGGCGTTTCCGATATGTAAATGACCCGTCGGACTCGGCGCGTAACGCACGCGAACCTCTGTCATCACAATCCCCTCCCTATAAATACACGATGTATACGATTATAAACAGTCACGCTCAAAAACTCTATAAAAGGTTGTTCAAAAAGTCATCTTTTTATCGCGAAAACACGTATTATATATCGAAACTCAATAATCTTAAAATGATACCGCGTCGGAGACAAGAGAAACGATGCATTGGGCGGCAATCCCTTCGCCCCGGCCGGTAAAGCCGAGCTGCTCCGTCGTCGTGGCTTTCACGTTGACCCGCTGCGGGTCGGACCCGACCGCCCGGGCGATAATTTCCGCCATTTGCGGAATGTACGGCGCCATTTTAGGCTTCTGGGCAATGATGGTGGCGTCCAGGTTCCCCAGCCGGTATCCTTTCTCCACGGCCATTTCCCAGACGCGTTCGAGCAGCTTGACGCTGTCCGCGTCCTTATAAGCCGGGTCGGTATCGGGGAAATGGCGTCCGATGTCCCCAAGCCCCAGCGCCCCCAAAATCGCGTCGCTTACCGCATGCAGCAGCACGTCGGCGTCCGAATGTCCAAGCAGCCCTTTTTCATACGGAATCGTTACTCCGCCGATGATGCACGGCCTGCCCTCCACGAGCTGATGCACGTCAAAACCTTGTCCCACAATAAACATGTGTGAATCCCTCTCCCTGCGAATTTTTACAAAACACATCTAGCGACGCACTAACGTTCGCTAAAAATCTGACCAGCTGCGTTTCTAGCTACAAAATTTTCTAACGGTTGCCACAGCCGCTATTTGTCCCAAAAACATTGTTTTCAAGTTCTAACGGATGCCATGCCGCTTATTTCGCCTAAACCTGGCTTTTTTGCCCCGAATTAAGGCTGATAACGGCACTGACAACCGTTAAAATATAAAAAAGGCCTTTTTTCGCAAAATAGCGGCTGCTGCAACCGTTAGAATTCCGCCGCCTCCGGAGCCCCATCGATAACCTGTACTTCTGCCGGAAAATCCCGAAAGTATTGTGACTACAACAAGTCTATTGCTCCTTCACTCCCGGGTGTTCCCTCCTTCCGGGCGCTCCCTCACTTCCGGGCGCCCCTTCCCGCGGATAAACTCCGCATAGTCCAGGTCTTCCGGCGTCGTAATCTTGATATTGCTGTACGCGCCTTCAACGAGCTTGACCGGAAGGCCAAGCCGCTCCACCAGCATCGAGTCATCGGTGCCCGTGAAGCCCTCCCGCTCGGCCCGTTCATGCGCGGCCAGCAGATCGTCCCGGCGAAAAGCCTGCGGCGTCTGAATCGCCCATAACACGCGGCGGTCCAGCGTAGACGCGACCCAGCCCCGGCCGTCGGCCTGCTTGATCGTATCCTTCACCGGAACGGCCAGTACGGACGCTCCATGCTCGATGGCCGCCTCGCAGCAGGCGCTGATTTGTTCCCGCGTAACAAAAGGGCGGACGCCGTCATGCACCAGCACCCATGGCGCGCTGATATGCAGCAGCCCCTGGTATACCGATTGCTGACGCTCGGCGCCGCCCGGAATTACTTGCACTTGTTTGGTCATGCCGAATTCGGCAATCCAGGACCGGCAGCGGTCCACATCCTGCCCGCCGGTGACGAGCACCATTTCGGCGATCTCGGGATGGCGGTCGAACGCCTCGAGGGTATGGATGAAGATCGGCTTGTCCTCAAGCATCAAGTACTGCTTGCTTTCGCGCATTCCCATCCGGCTTCCCCGTCCCGCCGCCACCACCACCGCTCCGAAAATTCCTTTTTGCCCAGCCGCCATCGTTATCTGCCTCACCTTAGCCCAGAATAAAACGCGGGGGGCCCGCCCCCGGCGCTTTTATTCCCATCATACCGAATTACTGGGCTTTTTCCAACAGTTTTGGCTTGGCAAAAATCATCCGCCCCGCCGAAGTCTGCAGCACGCTGGTCACCAGAACCTCCGTAATCATCCCGATGTAATCGCGTCCGCCTTCAACAACGATCATCGTGCCGTCGTCCAAATAAGCCACGCCCTGTCCATGCTCCTTGCCGTCCTTGATGACTTGTACCATAATTTCCTCGCCCGGCAGCACGACCGGTTTCACGGCATTGGCAAGATCGTTGATATTCAGCACCGACACGCCCTGCAGCTCGCATACCTTGTTAAGGTTAAAGTCATTGGTGACGACTTTGCCCTGCAGCACCTTGGCCAATTTGACCAGCTTGCTGTCAACCTCGGAGATCTCTTCAAAATCCCCTTCATAAATCATGACTTTAACGTCCAGCTCTTTTTGGATTTTGTTCAAAATGTCCAGGCCGCGGCGCCCCCGGTTGCGTTTGAGCAAATCCGAGGAGTCGGCGATATGCTGCAGTTCCTCCAGCACAAATTCGGGAATCACGATCGTCCCCTCAATGAATCCGGTTTTGCAAATATCCGCGATTCTCCCGTCGATAATCACGCTCGTGTCCAAAATTTTATGTTCTTTAGACCCGTGTTCATCCTCGGGGACGGTGCCTCCCCATTTTCCCGATTTCCAGAATGATGACAATTCTTCCTTCTTGGCAAGTCCAACGCAAAGCCCCATGTACCCAAACAGCGCCGATACGGCGAACCGGGCGAAGCTCTCCAGAGATCCGAGCCAGGTCGCAAGCGGATAGACCATTAAAGAAAGAAGAAGTCCCGCAGTCAATCCGGTCGCGCCGGCCGCCATGTCATTCATCGGAATCCGGGTCAACGCGGCGATCCACGCTTTAATTCTCGCGGATACGACATCTGCAGCCAGCGAAAACAGGAACATGAACAGCGCGGCTCCGGCAGCCGCCATGATCAGGTTCACCGCCAAAGGGCTCATGCCATCGGACCAGGAACGAACCGGTTCCGGCATCACGCCCAGCAATCCGCCCTCGGTGTACCCGAACCATGCGCCGCACAGGCCGGCTGCGATCCGTAAGTATTTTTTCAGCACGTCTATCTTCACCTCCTGAATAACTATCTTCGTTATCCAGTATGATCCAAATTTTGGAGACGTAATCGGTGGAGAATAACTTTTTTTAGGAAACGGCAAACGGCCGATATGAAGGAGAAGGCCCATCGCTACGGGATTTCTGGTTGATAAGTGGGGAAAATGTGGCATATAATGAATTCAATTCATAAATATTGAGGTGGATGGATAATGAGCGCACCAAGCCTTCAGTCTTTTCAAGAACAAGTTTCCGAACTGTTGCTCCGTCACCGCAGTTTGCTGGATGTTTTGTCGAAAATGGGACAAACCAACGCGGCCGCCGTCCGTTCCGTGACCAAGTCCGTCACCGAATGCGGCTGCATCGAGCTGCATGCCACCAAGCAGGATTTCGAGCCGGGCATGGATTTGCAGCACGCGAAAGAGACGATTGCCAAGCATGTTCATGGCGAGTTATGCGAAAACTGCAAAGACGCCATTATCAATGAGCTCGGACGCAACCTTTTCTATATGTCCGCCCTTTGCAATTTGCTCGGGATTCAAATGGACGAGATCGTCGAGCGGGAATCCCAGAAATGCGCCACGTTGGGACTTTTCAATTTATCGTAAGGGACTGCTGGTGAAACGGAGGCGCTTAACAATCCACGAAACGCAAAAGTGCAGGCCATTTTCGCCTAAGTGCCCCTGAATCGGCTCGTCAAATGCAAATGTGCAGTTCATTTCCGGTTAAAAGTCACTTTTTCTTCAAATTACCGATATTCAGATGTACTTTTGCATTTCAATCGCCCAAAAACGGAGATTTGCGATAAATGAACTGTACTTTTGTATTTGGTCACAGAGAGGGTTTCTCATGCCGTAAAGTCAACCGCAGCATCGCTTATCATACTTATACTTAAAAAGGCATCGATCCTTCCGTCCGGCGGAGATCCATGCCTTTTTTCGCATATCAGCGTTTCGGCCGATACAATTCTTCCGTTTCGTTTTCGTCTCTTCGTTTACGGCGGAGCACCCTGCCGATATTTTGCCGCAGACCATAGGCGGCGTACAGCAGCAGCGGAATGAAAATCAGCTTGGAAAGCTGATCCGGAAAAGCCACGGCGAGCACAACGGCGGCGATGACGACGATGGGCGTATATACGACCGCTTTTTTCGGCAGGCCGATTTTTTTGAAATTCGGATACCTGACGGTGCTGACCATCAAATAAGACAACAAAACCATGGCCGCTGCGCAATAAACCGCCGAGATATCTTTATTAAACAATGACAGGGTGGCCGCCACACCGCCCGCCGCCGGGATCGGCAATCCGACAAAATATCCCGGAGCTCCCTTTTGCACGTTGAACCTTGCTAATCTCAAAGCTCCGCACATCGGGAAAAGAGCCGTCACCACCCACGCCAAACCGGGCTGAAGTTCCGGAAAAGAGACCAAATACATTATCAGTGCAGGAGCGACACCGAATGAAATAATGTCCGATAAGGAATCGAGCTCTTTGCCGAATTCACTTTGGGCATTCAGCGCCCGCGCGACCCGTCCGTCCAATCCGTCGAGCAGCATGGCGACGATCACCATAATGGCCGCTAAGCTGTAACGTCCTTCCAGCGCCATTATGATCGCCAGCATTCCGAGCAGCATGTTCCCCAAGGTGAACATGTTCGGAATCGATTTCGTAAACATTTCTTTCACCTCGAAAGATATTCCCGAACAACATCCGCAGATGATAGGGGAATTAAATTTGTCTGTCAATGAATACCTGTTCCTGAAGGCGTTTCAGCCCTTCCTTGATCGCCCGTGCCCGAACTTCGCCGATCCCGTCCACCTCGTCGAGCTCCTCGATGCTGGCCATCATGACGTTCGGCAGCTGATGGAACCGCTCCACCAAATTGTGAATGATCACGTTCGGCAGACGCGGGATTTTATTCAGCACCCGGTAGCCGCGCGGAGAAATAAGTTCCTCGGACGTCGCCATCGCTGCGGGATAACCGAGCAGCCGGGTAATGTGATTGTCATCAAGCAGTTCGTCATCAGTCGACCGCTTGAGGCCCAAAATAATCTCGCGAATCGCCTCGTCGCTGTCTTCTTTGGCGTAGTCTTTATACAACAGCCAAGCTTCTTCCTCCATATTGCTGACGAGCTCCTCCATCTGCATGCTGATCAGGCGCCCCTCCGTCCCGAGCTCGTTAATGTACCGCTTGATCTCCATCTTGATGCGGATCACCATCTCCACCCGCTGAATCACGTTCACCACTTCGGGCAATGAGACCAGCTCCTCAAATTCGGAGGCGGTTAAATTGGTCAAAGCCTGATTGAGCACCGCTCTGTATTTTTCCAGCGTTTGAATCGCCTGATTCGCTTTGGTCAAAATAACGCCGATTTCCTTAAGCGCGTACCGGATGTTTCCCTGGTACAGCGTAATGATGTTGCGGCGCTGGGAGATGGAAACGACAAGCTTGCCGGTCTGTTTGGCCACCCGTTCGGCGGTGCGGTGACGTATCCCCGTTTCCGCGGAGGAGATGGAGGAATCCGGGATCAGCTGCGTGTTCGCGTACAGAATCCGCTTTAAATCTTCGCTGAGGATAATCGCCCCGTCCATTTTAGCGAGCTCATAGAGATAGTTCGGTGAAAAGTCGCAGTTGATGGAGAAGCCCCCCTCCACGACCTCCATCACCTCCGGGCTGTAGCCGACGACGATCAGCCCCCCGGTTTTGGCCCGGAGCACGTTTTCGAGCCCGTCGCGAAAGGCCGTCCCCGGAGCGACTAGCCTCAGCAATTCATTCATTTTTTCCGTTTGGGTAGTTTCTTTCATCATTCAATGCCCCCTAATCTAACGCAACAGCTAGCGCATCTGCAACGGTATTTACGCCAATCAACTCGATTCCTTGCGGTCCTTTCCATCCTTTCATGCTCTTCTCCGGCAAAATCACCCGCTTAAAGCCCAGTTTGGCCGCTTCCTTGACCCGCTGCTCGGCCCGGGACACCGCCCTTACCTCGCCGGTCAAGCCCACCTCTCCGAAAATGACGTCGTACGGCTTGGTCGGTATATCGCGGAAGCTGGACGCCACGCTGACGGCGATCGCCAGGTCCACCGCCGGTTCATCCAGCTTGGCGCCGCCGGCCAGATTGACGTAGGCGTCCTGATTTTGCAGGAACATGCCCATTCTTTTTTCGAGCACGGCTAGAATCAGGTTCATGCGCTGATGATCCACGCCGGTCGCCATCCTGCGCGGGGAGGGAAAATGCGTGGCCGCAATTAAGGCCTGCAGTTCCACCAGCATCGGCCGCGTTCCCTCCATGCTGGCCACGACCGTGGAGCCGGCCACCCCAAGCGGCCGTTCCGACAGGAACAGCTCCGACGGGTTGGCGACCTCGGTCAGGCCGGATTCATTCATCTCGAAAATGCCGATTTCGTTGGTCGAGCCAAAACGGTTTTTGACCGCCCGCAGCAGGCGGTAAGAGTGATGCCGTTCCCCCTCAAAATAAAGCACGCAGTCGACCATATGCTCAAGCAGCCGCGGGCCGGCGATCGCGCCTTCCTTGGTCACGTGTCCGACCAGCACGGTGGCGATTCCCTGCCCTTTGGCGATGCGCATGAACCGGGCCGTGCATTCCCGCACCTGCGATACGCTGCCCGGCGCGCTGGTCACTTCCGGCAGGTACACCGTCTGAATCGAGTCGATGACGAGAAAATCCGGCGCAACGCCTTCGATCGCCTCTTCGATGCCGTCCATGCTGCTTTCGCACAAAACGAACAGTTCGGGAGAAAGCGCCCCGAGACGCTCCGCCCGCAGTTTGGTCTGGCGTACGGATTCCTCCCCCGAGATATACAATACTTTAAGCCCGGACCGGGCCAATTCATGAGACGTTTGCAGCAGCAGCGTCGATTTGCCGATTCCGGGGTCTCCGCCGACGAGCACCAGCGACCCGGGGACAACTCCCCCGCCAAGCACCCGGTTCAGCTCACCGATTCCCGTTTGAATCCGGGGTTCCTTGCCGCTCTCTATATTTATGATCGAAAGCGGCTTTTCTTTCGCATGAAATAACCCGGAATTCAGCCCTTGCGTTTTGACGGTTTTCACCGTTTCCTCCACCATTGAGTTCCACGCGCCGCACCCCGGGCACTTGCCGTACCATTTGGGCGATTCGTAGCCGCATTCGCCGCAAAAAAACTTTGTTTTTACTTTAACCATTTATCTCTCCTTCTCATCGACGCAAAATATGACAAATCTTGCAAATCCGGTTCCGCTGATGTATATTCAAATTTTACCATTCTTTGAGAATTCACGTAAAGTTTTTAAAGCCTTTGCAAAAAAAGAAACTGGATGAAAAAAAGCAGCTCCAAAGCACCGTTTGGAAGCTGCCTTTCATATATTTCATCGGCTTAAACATGGTTCTTTTTTAGGCCATACGCAAAAGTCAAGGACTTTTTAGCCTGATTTACGCATTTTTGACAAAAGTTCCTGTGCGCTCTACGGTCAATTCGCCGTTCTGTTCGTCGATCGTCAGCGAATCGCCTTTCTTGACATTGCCAGTTAGGAGCTCTTCGGACAGGCGGTCCTCGATGTGCTTCTGGATCGCCCGGCGCAGCGGCCGCGCCCCGTAAGCGGGATCGTAGCCCTCTTTGGCCAGGAACGCCTTCGCTTTATCGGTCAGCGTAAAGTCAACGTCATATTCACGGAGCCGCTTGCGCAGCTCGTCGGACATAAGCGAGACGATTTGACCGATATGCTCTTGCTCCAGCGAGTGGAACACGATGATCTCGTCGATCCGGTTCAGGAACTCCGGACGGAAGCTCTTCTTCAGCTCTTCCATCACTTTGCCCTTCATGTTGTCGTAATCCGCTCCCGCATCCTGCACCGCCGTGAATCCGAGGCGCGTATTGCGCTTGATCGCTTCAGCGCCCACGTTCGAAGTCAGAATGATCAGCGTGTTGCGGAAGTCGACGACCCGGCCTTTGGAGTCGGTCAACCGGCCGTCCTCCAGCACCTGCAGCAGGATGTTGAACACTTCCGGATGGGCTTTCTCGATTTCATCGAGCAACACGACGGAATACGGTTTGCGGCGCACCTTCTCGGTCAGCTGGCCGCCTTCTTCATAGCCGACGTATCCCGGAGGCGCTCCGACGAGGCGGGCGGTCGAATGTTTCTCCATGTACTCCGACATATCGATGCGGATGACCGCATTTTCGTCGCCGAACATCGCTTCGGCCAGTGCCCGGGCCAGCTCGGTTTTACCGACGCCTGTCGGACCAAGGAAGATAAACGAACCCATCGGCCGTTTCGGGTCCTTCAGGCCTGCGCGAGCCCGGCGGATCGCCCGGCTCACGGCTTTCACCGCTTCATCCTGGCCGATCACCCGTTCATGCAGAATGCTCTCCATATTGAGCAGGCGTTCCGTTTCTTCTTCCTTCAGCTTGTTCACGGGGATTCCCGTCCAGCTGGCGACAACCTGGGCGATATCTTCCGGCGTCACTTCGGAATCGGTGCGGCCTTGTTTTTCTTTCCATTGGTTTTTCGTCAGCTCAAGCTCTTCGCGGATCTTCTGTTCGGTATCACGAAGCGCCGCCGCTTTTTCGAATTCCTGGCTTTGTACGGCCGCGTCCTTCTCCTTGCGGATGTCCTCGAGCCGGCTTTCCAACTGCTTCAGATTCGGCGGTACCGTATAGGTGTTGAGCCTTACTCTGGACCCGGCTTCATCGATGAGATCGATCGCTTTGTCCGGCAGGAAGCGATCCTGGATATAGCGGTCGGACAGCTTAACGGCTTGATCAATCGCTTCATCGGTGATTTTCACGCGGTGATGCGCTTCATAGCGGTCGCGCAGCCCGTGCAGAATTTGGATCGCTTCTTCCACCGACGGCTGGTCGACCGTAATCGGTTGGAAGCGCCGTTCCAGCGCGGCGTCTTTTTCGATGTACTTGCGGTACTCATCGAGCGTCGTCGCCCCGATGCACTGCAGTTCGCCGCGGGCCAGCGCCGGCTTCAGGATGTTCGAAGCGTCGATCGCGCCTTCCGCGCCGCCGGCCCCGATCAACGTATGCAGCTCGTCGATGAACAGGATAATGTTGCCGGCCTGGCGGATTTCGTCCATGATTTTTTTCAGGCGGTCTTCAAATTCGCCGCGATATTTGGTTCCCGCTACGACGGAGCCCATATCGAGCGTCATGACGCGTTTGTCGCGTAGCGTTTCGGGAATTTCGTTGTTGATGATTTTTTGCGCCAAGCCTTCGGCGATCGCCGTTTTACCGACCCCCGGCTCCCCGATCAGGACCGGGTTGTTTTTCGTCCGGCGGCTGAGCACCTGAATAACCCGTTCAATTTCCTTGCTGCGGCCGATGACCGGATCAAGGTTGCCTTCCTTGGCGGAGGCCGTCAAATCGCGGGCCAAGCTGTCCAGGGTTGGCGTATTGACATTGGCCGGCGCGCCGTGATGGCTGGAGACGGCTTCGCTGCTGCCGAGCAATTGCAGCACTTGCTGGCGCGCCTTATTCAGGCTGATGCCAAGGTTGTTCAGTACGCGCGCGGCGACACCTTCGCCTTCACGAATCAACCCGAGCAAAATATGCTCCGTGCCGACGTAAGTATGGCCCAGCTTGCGCGCTTCGTCCATCGACAGTTCGATTACTTTTTTGGCGCGCGGCGTATAGGCGATATTGGTGGGCTGCTCTTGTCCGCGGCCGATTAAGGTTTCAACTTCGTCCTGGATTTTCTCCAGGCCAAGTCCGAGCCCGATCAAAGCCTTGGCGGCAATGCCTTCGCCTTCGCGAATGAGGCCAAGCAGCACGTGCTCTGTGCCGATATTGTTATGTCCAAGCCTTACGGCTTCTTCCTGAGCTAAGGCCAGCACCTTCTGGGCGCGTTCCGTAAATCTTCCAAACATCATCTTCTCCTACACCTCCATAGTTAATTTACCCTTTATTTCCCCATTCGTTCACGAATGAGTTTGGCGCGGTACATATCCCTTTCTCCCGGGGACATGCTCCCGCTGAATTTCTTTTGCAAAAAACCAGGCTGCGTGAGCACGTTTAATTCGTTCAGCACCTCCGTGGGTACCGAATCGATCAGTCCGAGATCCACGCCGAGCCGGACGTCGGACAGCCGCTGCGCGGCTTCTTTGGAATCGATGATGGCGGCGTGCGACAATATCCCGTAGGAGCGCATCACCCGGTCCACCATCCGAAGCCGAGATTCCCCGATCAGCTTCTCTCTGGCCGTTTTCTCATGCTGAATGATCTGCAGGACAACCCCGTATAAATTTTCTATAATCTCCGCTTCGCTTTGTCCTAGTGTAATCTGATTTGAGATTTGAAACAAGTTCCCCGTCGCTTCGCTGCCTTCCCCGTAGATGCCGCGCACCGTCAATCCCACCTGCGACACCGCCGACAAAATCCGGCTGATCTGCTGCGTTAGTACCAATGCCGGAAGGTGCATCATCACCGAAGCCCGCAGGCCGGTGCCGACATTCGTCGGGCAGCTGGTTAAGTAACCGCGGCGATCGTCAAAAGCGTAATCGACATGAGCTTCAAAAATATCGTCGATCGCCGTCGCTTTCTCCCAAGCCTCCTGCACCTGGAATCCCGGATACAAACATTGGATTCGCAGGTGGTCTTCTTCGTTCACCATAATGCTGAGACTTTCGTCTTCACTGATGAACACCGCCCCGTTTCTGGCTTCGTTCGCCAGGTTGGGGCTGATCAGGTGCTTTTCCACCAACACCCGTTTGTCAAGCTCGTCGAGGTCCGCAAGCAGGACCGGATGAAGCTTGCCGTAGGACTTCAAGCGCTCGTCGGACAGCACGGTCTGCAGCTGCTTCAGCACCTCTTCCGACTGCTGGTTGGTGGCCAGCATCGGGAAAGGCTGGTGCTGGAGGTTGCGGGCGATCCGCACCCGGCTGCTGATGACGATGTCCGACTGTTTGCCCTCCCGTCTCATCCACTCGCTTAGCGGCTGTTCTGTAAAACGGAGTTTTGACACCCTGCATCCCTCCTACTCTGCGGAAATATTCTTCTCAAGCTCGCGGATCTGGTCCCGCAGCGCTGCGGCTTCTTCGAATTCTTCCTGAAGGATCCGATACTGCAGCTCGCGTCGAAGATCGTCGAGCTTGCGTTTGACTTGAATGTGGCCGCCGGTCCGCTTCGGCACCTTCCCGACATGGACCGTGTTGCCGTGAACTCTCTTGAAGAGCGGGTCCAGGCGGTCGTTAAAATATTTGTAACAAGAGCTGCAGCCGAAACGGCCGATTTTGCTGAACTGGGAGTAGGTCATGCCGCATTCTTCACAGCGTACGCTTTCGGGACTTTTGGTTCCGGAAATCTGGCCTTTGCTTGACGGGCTCAAATCCAGGAAACCCGACAGCAAGTTGTGGATCGAAAAACCGCCCGAGGTCCCCGGAAGCATCTCCCCTTTTTCACGGGCACAGGCCTCGCAAATGTGAAACTCCGTCTTTTCCCCGTTCACGATTTTGGTGAAATGCAGGGTTGCCGGGCGCTTGCCGCATTCTTGACATTGCATAGGTGTCCCTCCTTTATGGGATAGACTGCTTAAAAAGGTAGTTCAAAAAGTCCGCTTTTGATCACGAAGTGAATTCAAGAAGTAACTCGGCATCGAATCTTGAATTCAGCCGGGCCCTCCGGTGCTCACGTACCCAAAACGTACGCTCCGCTCCTCGGTCCCTGGCTTCATCCAACCTTCTCGGTGCTGAAAACCGAACTTTTTGAACATGCACTTAAACCTAACGCTGCCCCTAACTCAACAAAGCAATCAGCATCGCTTTCATTAGTTTTGCCCGAATCTGGTCGCGGTACGGCAATTTGATCGCCAGGACGTCACGGGAGATGGCGGAACGCATCAGCGCCGCTTCCCGGCGGCTTAAGAACCGGGCTTCTTCCAGTTGATAAATGAGCCCTTCGGCCGCGGTCTGCCCGATCTCGTCCCCGATCGTTTGCTGCAGGTGGGTGTGCAGCGAGGTTGGACCCGGCAGCTCAATCCGCCGAATCCGCACGTAACCGCCGCCGCCGCGCTTGCTTTCGACAAGGTACCCTTTCTCCAGCGTGAACCGTGTGCTGATCACGTAATTGATCTGCGACGGCACGCAGGAAAACTGGTCGGCAAGATCGTTACGCTGAATTTCTATCGTTCCTTCAGGACTTTCATGCAAAATACTCTTGAGATATTTTTCAATGATATCTGAGATATTACGCATTCACTCATCCTCCATTGTTCCAAACGTGAAGCTCCTAAAAACTCATGCTGTACTGTTCTACCGGCTATCAGCAGCATATGCCGCCACCGGGCTTCTGTTGACTTTGACTTTCTTTGACTTTATTCTCATTATACCATATTTTGATCATTTGCCAAGAGGGTTTCCCCAATCAATTTCAGTGTGATCGACCAGGGGCGAAAATATTCGTGCTCCAGGGGCATCAAAAAAGCGAAAAACGCAGCATCCGGCCCGTTGGACTTGCTTAATCGGTTTTTCGACATTTTAGCGGAACAAGCTTGGCCCCTTCTGACCTGTAACGTACTCAAATGACATTAAACGTCATTACCCGGGGATTTCCCGCTAATACTGCAACAAACTCTAGTCTGACAGATACATTTCCGACCACGAAACAATTCTAACGGTTGCCACAACCGCTATTTATTCCAAAAACGTTGATTTCAAACTGTAACGGATGCCACGTCGCTTATTTCACTGAAACCCGGCTGATTTTGCTTAGATTCAGGCAGATAAGGGCGCTCATAACCGCTAGAATTTCGAAAAGGCCCTTTTTCGTAAAATAGCCGCTACTGCAACCGTTAGAGTTCCGATGGGCAATAGGTGGGCAACAGTATTGATTCGAAAAGCTGGGTTTTTAAATAATGTCGGAAATATCCGCTCGGAGTCTGCTGTATAACGTAGTACCCATCCATCTCATCCCGCAGCGGCATTCCGACAATGCAAAAAAACACCGCCGATCACTCGGCGGTGCTCTTCTTCATGCTTGGCGGCGTCCTACTCTCCCAGGACCCTTCGGTCCAAGTACCATCGGCGCTGGAGGGCTTAACGGTCGTGTTCGGGATGGGTACGCGTGGAACCCCTCCGCCATCGCCACCAAACGATTCAAGGTTAATCCTTGAAAACTGGATACGAAACTTGATTTGCGTGTTAGCCCCTATTCAGTTCCCGGGGTCCCCGAAAAGTAATCGGAATTACCTTCGAAGCCTCGCGTCACTTTTTGGGGTATCATTTTGGATAAGCCCTCGACCGATTAGTACCTGTCAGCTCCATGCATTGCTGCACTTCCACCTCAGGCCTATCAACCTCGTCGTCTTCAAGGGGTCTTACTAATTGGGAAATCTCATCTTGAGGGGGGCTTCACGCTTAGATGCTTTCAGCGCTTATCCCGTCCGCACTTAGCTACCCAGCTGTGCTCCTGGCGGAACAACTGGTACACCAGCGGTGCGTCCATCCCGGTCCTCTCGTACTAAGGACAGCTCCTCTCAAATTTCCTGCGCCCACGACAGATAGGGACCGAACTGTCTCACGACGTTCTGAACCCAGCTCGCGTACCGCTTTAATGGG
This sequence comes from Paenibacillus sp. FSL R5-0527, assembly GCF_038008055.1. Taxonomy (NCBI): domain Bacteria; kingdom Bacillati; phylum Bacillota; class Bacilli; order Caryophanales; family Paenibacillaceae; genus Paenibacillus; species Paenibacillus sp. FSL R5-0527. The sequence continues at coordinate 7,054,286 of NZ_JBBOYI010000001.1, forward strand.
CGAACAGCCCAACCCTTGGGACCTACTTCAGCCCCAGGATGCGATGAGCCGACATCGAGGTGCCAAACCTCCCCGTCGATGTGGACTCTTGGGGGAGATAAGCCTGTTATCCCCAGGGTAGCTTTTATCCGTTGAGCGATGGCCCTTCCATGCGGTACCACCGGATCACTAAGCCCGACTTTCGTCCCTGCTCGACTTGTCAGTCTCGCAGTCAAGCTCCCTTTTGCCTTTGCACTCTGCGAATGATTTCCAACCATTCTGAGGGAACCTTGGGGCGCCTCCGTTACTCTTTAGGAGGCGACCGCCCCAGTCAAACTGCCCGCCTGACACGGTCCCCGTACCGGCTTACGGTACTGGGTTAGAACTCCGATACGATCAGGGTGGTATCCCAACGTCGCCTCCATGGAAGCTTGCGCTCCCACTTCCTAGGCTCCCACCTATCCTGTACAAATCGTATCAAAGTCCAATATCAAGCTGCAGTAAAGCTCCATGGGGTCTTTCCGTCTTGTCGCGGGTAACCTGCATCTTCACAGGTATTAAAATTTCACCGGATCTCTCGTTGAGACAGCGCCCAAGTCGTTACGCCATTCGTGCGGGTCAGAATTTACCTGACAAGGAATTTCGCTACCTTAGGACCGTTATAGTTACGGCCGCCGTTTACTGGGGCTTCGGTTCACAGCTTCGGGTTTAACCCCTAACCGCTCCCCTTAACCTTCCAGCACCGGGCAGGCGTCAGCCCGTATACTTCGCCTTGCGGCTTCGCACAGACCTGTGTTTTTGCTAAACAGTCGCTTGGGCCTTTTCACTGCGGCCCCCTCGAGCTATTCACTCTACCGGGGCACCCCTTCTCCCGAAGTTACGGGGTCATTTTGCCGAGTTCCTTAACGAGAGTTCTTCCGCGCGCCTTAGAATTCTCTTCTCGCCTACCTGTGTCGGTTTGCGGTACGGGCACCTTCTCCTGGCTAGAGGCTTTTCTCGGCAGTGTGAGATCATGACCTTCGGTACTGTAAATTTTCCCTCCCCATCACAGCCCAGCCTTACGGTGTGCGGATTTGCCTACACACCAGCCTCACTGCTTGGACGGGGCATTCCATCGCCCCGCGTCACTACCCTCCTGCGTCACCCCATCGCTCATAACGGATTACGGTGGTACAGGAATTTCAACCTGTTGTCCTTCGACTACGCCTTTCGGCCTCGCCTTAGGTCCCGACTTACCCTGAGCGGACGAACCTTCCTCAGGAACCCTTAGGCTTTCGGCGGATCAGATTCTCACTGATCTTTTCGTTACTCATACCGGCATTCTCACTTGTGTACTCTCCAGCGCTCCTTACGGTACACCTTCAACGCATACACAACGCTCCCCTACCCCTGATGCAAAGCATCAAGCCATAGCTTCGGTGGTGTGTTTAGCCCCGTTACATTTTCGGCGCAGAGTCACTCGACCAGTGAGCTATTACGCACTCTTTAAATGGTGGCTGCTTCTAAGCCAACATCCTGGTTGTCTGTGCAACTCCACATCCTTTCCCACTTAACACACACTTGGGGACCTTAGCTGATGGTCTGGGCTGTTTCCCTTTTGACAATGGATCTTAGCACTCACTGTCTGACTCCCGGTGAATCAGTCTATGGCATTCGGAGTTTGACTGAGCTTGGTAACCCTTGCGGGCCCCGCACCCAATCAGTGCTCTACCTCCACGACTGTCACACCGAGGCTAGCCCTAAAGCTATTTCGGGGAGAACCAGCTATCTCCGAGTTCGATTGGAATTTCTCCGCTACCCCCACCTCATCCCCGCACTTTTCAACGTACGTGGGTTCGGGCCTCCAGTGCGTGTTACCGCACCTTCACCCTGGACAGGGGTAGATCACACGGTTTCGGGTATACGCCTGCAAACTCATTCGCCCTATTCAGACTCGCTTTCGCTGCGGCTCCGGCTTCTCGCCTTAACCTTGCTTGCAAACGTAACTCGCCGGTTCATTCTACAAAAGGCACGCCATCACCCATATAGAGGGCTCTGACTTCTTGTAAGCACACGGTTTCAGGTTCTGTTTCACTCCCCTTCCGGGGTGCTTTTCACCTTTCCCTCACGGTACTGCTTCACTATCGGTCGCTAGGGAGTATTTAGCCTTACCAGATGGTCCTGGCAGATTCATACGGGGTTTCACGTGCCCCGCACTACTCGGGATCCGTCTCGGAGGGCGAAGACTTTCGATTACAGGGCTTTTACCTTCTCTGGCCGGCCTTTCCAGACCTGTTCGTCTAACCTCTGCCTTTGTAACTCCATGTGAGACGTCCCACAACCCCGAAGAGCAAGCTCTTCGGTTTAGGCTAATCCGCGTTCGCTCGCCGCTACTGACGGAATCACTATTGTTTTCTCTTCCTCAGGGTACTTAGATGTTTCAGTTCCCCTGGTATGCCTCTTCACCACCTATGGATTCAGTGATGAGTGACTAGGTATTACCCCAGCCGGGTTTCCCCATTCGGACATCCCCGGATCGATGCTTGCTTACAGCTCCCCGAGGCAGTTTCGTTGTTCGCCACGTCCTTCTTCGGCTCCTAGCGCCTAGGCATCCTCCGTGTGCTCTTAGTAGCTTAACCATGATTTTTCCCGAAGGAAAATATCAAACCACTAGATCTTCACTTGTTTTGACACAAGTTCAGCTAAAAGGATTGTTCTAAAACGCAAATTTCGTTTCGTTATCCAGTTTTCAAGGATCAATGATGAAATATATGGTGGAGCCAAGGAGGATCGAACTCCTGACCTCCTGCTTGCAAGGCAGGCGCTCTCCCAGCTGAGCTATGGCCCCGCAAATTCCATCAAAACTGAACAAATGGGAAACACGTCAATAAGGTTGACTTTGCAAGCAAAGTCTCATTAATTGCCCGCTAACGCGGACCGTATTTGTACCGTTCCGTAACAGGAACGAGGTACTCCATAGAAAGGAGGTGATCCAGCCGCACCTTCCGATACGGCTACCTTGTTACGACTTCACCCCAATCATCTACCCCACCTTCGGCGGCTGGCTCCTTGCGGTTACCTCACCGACTTCGGGTGTTGTAAACTCTCGTGGTGTGACGGGCGGTGTGTACAAGACCCGGGAACGTATTCACCGCGGCATGCTGATCCGCGATTACTAGCAATTCCGACTTCATGCAGGCGAGTTGCAGCCTGCAATCCGAACTGAGACCGGCTTTTCTAGGATTCGCTCCAGATCGCTCCTTCGCTTCCCGTTGTACCGGCCATTGTAGTACGTGTGTAGCCCAGGTCATAAGGGGCATGATGATTTGACGTCATCCCCACCTTCCTCCGGTTTGTCACCGGCAGTCACTCTAGAGTGCCCAACTTCACTTGCTGGCAACTAAAGTCAAGGGTTGCGCTCGTTGCGGGACTTAACCCAACATCTCACGACACGAGCTGACGACAACCATGCACCACCTGTCTCCTCTGTCCCGAAGGAAAGCCATATCTCTACAGCGGTCAGAGGGATGTCAAGACCTGGTAAGGTTCTTCGCGTTGCTTCGAATTAAACCACATACTCCACTGCTTGTGCGGGTCCCCGTCAATTCCTTTGAGTTTCAGCCTTGCGGCCGTACTCCCCAGGCGGAGTGCTTAATGTGTTTACTTCGGCACCAAGGGTATCGAAACCCCTAACACCTAGCACTCATCGTTTACGGCGTGGACTACCAGGGTATCTAATCCTGTTTGCTCCCCACGCTTTCGCGCCTCAGCGTCAGTTACAGCCCAGAGAGTCGCCTTCGCCACTGGTGTTCCTCCACATCTCTACGCATTTCACCGCTACACGTGGAATTCCACTCTCCTCTTCTGCACTCAAGCCGTCCAGTTTCCAGTGCGACCCGGGGTTGAGCCCCAGGATTAAACACCAGACTTAAACAGCCGCCTGCGCGCGCTTTACGCCCAATAATTCCGGACAACGCTTGCCCCCTACGTATTACCGCGGCTGCTGGCACGTAGTTAGCCGGGGCTTTCTTCTCAGGTACCGTCACTCCTGTAGCAGTTACTCTACAGGACGTTCTTCCCTGGCAACAGAGCTTTACGATCCGAAAACCTTCATCACTCACGCGGCGTTGCTCCGTCAGACTTTCGTCCATTGCGGAAGATTCCCTACTGCTGCCTCCCGTAGGAGTCTGGGCCGTGTCTCAGTCCCAGTGTGGCCGTTCACCCTCTCAGGTCGGCTACGCATCGTCGCCTTGGTGAGCCGTTACCCCACCAACTAGCTAATGCGCCGCAGGCCCATCCGTAAGTGACAGATTGCTCCGCCTTTCCCAAGCCCCTCATACGAGAGACTTGATTATCCGGTATTAGCTACCGTTTCCGGTAGTTATCCCGGTCTTACGGGCAGGTTGCCTACGTGTTACTCACCCGTCCGCCGCTAACCATCAGGAGTGCAAGCACTCCATCAGGTCCGCTCGACTTGCATGTATTAGGCACGCCGCCAGCGTTCGTCCTGAGCCAGGATCAAACTCTCCAATAAAGGTTGGATGAACCAATCATCCAAGTTTATTCGAAAGAGCGATTAGCTCAATCAGTTACTGACGATTTTAAAAAATCGTTCAAAGTTATTGACGCGTTCCATTTGTTCAGTTTTCAAAGAACTTGCTGTCCGGCATTTTCGATAAACATCATTTTTTGTCGAACAGTTATTTATTATAACCACTTTACTTTACTTTGTCAACCTCATTTTTCGACATTGTAGCAAGCCTTTCGACAAGCTGCCGTTCGAAGCGACAATTAATAATTTATCACGATCGGGATGCTTTTGCAATATGTATGTTTTTCCATTTTTGAATTTACGGGAACTGTCCTAAACGGTTAATTTACTCAGCATGGCGCGGTGGAACCTTCATGCATGATAAAACTTACAGGTACACAAATGAAGGCCAACCCCGAGCCAAAGCTGCAAAGGTTAGCCTTCTATAATACCGCGGCCTGAAGGTGGCAGCTAATTGCCCTTGATAACCATACCGTCATCGCTGCCGGTGTCCACGTCCGCTTTATCTCATGAGCTGGTATCGTCTTTCCCGTCCTTCTTCTTCTGTGCCTCTTCCTCTTGGTACGCTTTATCCAAGGCTACTTGTCCATCCGCCTGAATCTTTTCCAGCGCCTCGTCAAGCGACTTGCTTCCCTTCTGGACAGGGTCCAGTTCCCGATCCTTAATTTGTTGGAATTGTCCGTAAAAGCTGTTAGGAGCGTCGCTGATCCCCATATATCCGTCGCTGCTATCTGCAGGTTTTAACTTATAAAAAGCGTCAAGGCTTTGTCCCTCGTAATCTTTCACCACGCCCATCCGGGACATGAGACCGTTATTCAACGTTCTTGATTTCACTTTGGCAAATTCTTCGCTGTTGATGAATTTCAAAAACTCCCAGGCCGCATCGGCATTTGGAGAATCGGACCGGATCGCGAAAATTTCATTAAAACTGACTTCCCGCGTCGAGTCAGGCAGCGCCGGGTCCACCGGACCGGCCACGATGCCGATTTGGAACGGCTTATAATCCCTTACGCTGTTTTTGGCATCCTTCAGATTTTGCAGCAGATTGGTGCCGTCGATCGTCATCGCCATACGTCCCATTATGAAAGGCTGGCTCTTATAATATTCTTCCATCGTCCCGCTTGAGAAACCGTCGTCGCCCGGATCATAAATCGCCTTGGATTTTACGCCATCCAGAGCCAGTTGGAAAACCTTTTTCCACGAATCCGAATTGATCGTCATTTTCTTCGTATCCGGATTCAGCACCTGCAACCCTTGTGTCATGGCGATCGAAGAGGCCAATTCATCAAAAGCTTTCCCGTAACGAGCACCGTATCCGTAAATCCGGCTGTCCTTATCCCCATCCGTGGGGAAACGGCGGGCGGTATCGATAATTTCCTGCCAGGTCATCCCGTCATGCGGCGGCTCAACTCCATATTTAGCAAACAGATCGGCATTATAATAAATCGCATTCACATTAAAAGATGAAGTCAGCCCGTACAGCTTCCCGCCGCCCTTTTCCTTTAGCAGGTCGATCAGCGCCGGATAAATCGTCGAGATATCGTATTTATCCTTGGCGATGAGCGTATCCAAATCCATTAATTTGCCTTCGGATGCGAATTTTTCGTAATTTTTGTTGGAGTTCAGCAGTATGATATCCGGCTGTTCCTTTTCCACGAATTTGGCAAACGCCTTGTCGTAGTCCTTTTCCTCGTCATTATAAATGCTTTGCGTGTTAGCTACTTCAATTTCGATATTCGGATTCTTCATCGCAAACATGTCGCCATATTGGCTGAAAAAATAACTTTCGTCCCAGAACATGACCTTCAGCGTAGAAGTCTGCGCTTCCTGCTTGGCAGGGCCGCCGGCGCAACCGGCGAACAGCAGTCCGCATATCATAACCAGCATAACCTTATATAACATTCCGTTCCTCATCTTAACCTCCAAAAATTTTATAAAGCAATTCGCACAAAGCCCCTTTTCGGGGGCAACTAAAGCGCGTTAGCCCGCCTGATCCGCTTCCGCGGCAGGCTTTTTCTTCTTCCCGGCCGCTTCCTCCTTTATGGCCTTATCCAGCGCCGCCTGGCCTTCGTCCTGAATCACCTGCAGCGCCTCGCCGATGGATTTCTTTTTCTCCGCTATCAGCTTCATTTCCCGGTCAAAAATAGTACGGTATTGTTCATGAAAGCTTTCCGGGATTTTATCATAATTGTCGGAGTCGTTGTCCACTTTAGGCTTCAGCTTGTAAAAAACGTCGAGGTTTACGCCATGGAAATCCTTTTGCACTCCCATTCGGGACAACATGCCGCCGTTTAAGGTTCTGGACTTGACCTTCGCAAATTCCTCACCGTTCACGAATTTAATAAATTCCCAAGCCGCATCGGCATTTGCCGAGTTGGCCCGGATGGAAAAAATGTCGCTCACCGAGATGTTCCGCGATTTGTCGGGCTCGGCCGGATCTACCGGCCCTGCAACCGCACCGATTTGGAACGGCTTGTAGTCCTTAATCCGATCCTGGGCGTCCTTCAGGTTTTGCAGCATATAGGTGCTGTCGACCGTCATGGCCATCCGCCCCATCATAAATGGCTGGCTTTGGTAATACTCTTCCATGGTCCCTCCCTGGAACCCCTCGCCATCCGGATTATAAACCGATTTGGAGTCCAAGGCATCCATGGCCATCTTATAAACTTGCTTCCACGAATCAGTATTGAGAGTGAGCTTCATCGTATCGGTGTTGATGTAATTCAAACCTTGCGTATATGAGATACTCGAAGCCAAATTATCCAGCGACATGCCGTAATCCGAACCGAAACCGTAAACGCGGGTCTTTTCGTCCCCGTCCGTCGGGAAGCGGCGGGCCGTGTCGAGAATTTCCTGCCAGCTCATTCCGTCGTGCGGCGCCTCAATTCCGTATTTGGCAAACAAATCGGCGTTGTAGTAAATGACCGATCCATAGAAGGTCGGAGATAAACCGTACAGCTTGCCGCCGCCTTTTTCCTTCAGAATTTCCATGAGTCCCGGGAAAATCGTTTCGGTATCGTATTTATCCTTGGCGATCAGCGGATCAAGCTCCGTCAGCTTGCCTTCGGAAGCGAGCTTTTCATACTCGTTCGCATCCAACAGCAGCACATCCGGCTGTTCTTGTTCGATAAAGTCGGCAAACGCTTTGTCACGGTCGAAATCTTCCTGGTCGCTGTCCCGGTAAATCCGGTCCGTTGTGACGATTTCCACATCGATATTCGGATGTTTCATCGCAAACAAATCGCCGTACTCCCTGTAAAAGAAATTCTCGTCCCAAAACATCACCTTCAGGCTCGATACCTGTTTGGTCTCTTTGGCGGGCCCGCCGGTGCAACCGGCAAGCAGCAGCCCGCTTAAAAGCAGCAGCATAACCTTATTTAAGATTCCGTTCTTCATTATAACCTCCAAAAAATGATAGGGCGATCAGCTTAAGTGCTTTAGCCGGCCTGATCCGCCTCCGCGCCAGGCTTGTCCTTTTTGCCGGCCGCTTCATCTTGGACCGCTTTATCCAGGGCCGCCTGGCCTTCGTCTTGAACGGTCTGCAGCGCCTCGTCGATAGATTTCTTTTTATCCTGAACCAGCTTCATTTCCCGGCTAAAGATGGAGTAGTACTTCTCAAAGAAACTATCCGGGATTTTATCGTAGTTGTCGAAGTCGTTATCCAATTTAGGTTTCAGCTTATAAAACACATCAAGGCTTACGCCGTTGTATTCCTTTTGCACGCCCATGCGGGACATCAAGCCGCCATTCAAGGTTCTGGACTTGATCTTCGCAAATTCTTCACCGTTTACGAACTTTAAAAATTCCCATGCCGCATCGGCATTTGCCGAGTTCGCCCGGACCGCCAAGATTTCGCTCATGGAAATGTTCCGCGATTTATCGGGCTCGGCCGGATCTACCGGCCCTGCAACCGCACCGATTTGGAACGGCTTGTAGTCCTTAATCTGTCCCTGGGCATCCTTCAGATTTTGCAGCAGATTGGAGCCGTCGACCGTCATGCCCATCCGCCCCATCATAAACGGCTGGCTTTGGTAATACTCTTCCATGGTCCCTCCCTGGAAACCTTCACTATCCGGATTGTAAATTGCTTTGGAGTCCAAGGCATCCATGGCCATCTTATAAACTTGCTTCCACGAATCGGTATTGAGAGTGAGCTTCATCGTGTCGGGGTTGATATAATTCAAGCCTTGGGTGGAAGAGATGCTGGAAGCCAAATTTTCCAGCGACATACCGTAATCCGAACCGAAACCGTAAACGCGGGTCTTTTCGTCCCCGTCCGTCGGGAAGCGGCGGGCCGTGTCGAGAATCTCCTGCCAGCTCATTCCGTCGTGCGGCGCCTCAATTCCGTATTTGGCAAATAAATCGGCATTATAGTACAAAACCGAGCCGTAAAAGGTCGGGGATAAACCGTACAGCTTGCCGCCGCCTTTTTCCTTCAGAATCTCCAGGATCGCCGGGAAAATCGTTTCGGTATTATACTTATCCTTGGCGATCAGCGAATCAAGCTCCGTCAGCTTGCCTTCGGAAGCGAACTTTTCATACTGCTTCGTATTCAACAGCAGCACGTCCGGCTGCTCTTCTTCGATAAATTTGGCAAACGCTTTGTCATAGTCAAAATCTTTCTGGTCGCTGTCCCGGTAAATCCGGTCCGTTGCGACGACTTCCACATCGATATTCGGATGTTTCATCGCAAACAAATCGCCGTACTCCCTGTAAAAATAACTCTCATCCCAAAACATCACCTTCAGGCTCGAGACCTGTTCGGTCTCTTTGGCGGGCCCGCCGGTGCAGCCGGCAAGCAGCAGCCCGCTAAACAGCACCAATATCGCCTTATGTATGAATCCGTTCTTCATCATGACCTCCTAAATGAATTTTTTTTAATCTTGCCCATTACTTAGACGTAATCAGGCGCTAAATAGTTACCTATTTTCTCAAAAAAAGCCAACCCTTTTATATTTCCTTAAGGGTTGGCTTTCCCGGATATCTTATTCCATCAGCTCAGATTGCCCGGTACGGACTTGGATACCCGGCCGGTTTTAACCAATGCGGGCTGCGCCGCGGGACGGATAATTTTCATAGTATCACCTCCTCATCCCGCCGGGCCGCCATCCAAATCGTCCGCAGCGTCTTCTTGATTTGCCGCTTCTCGTAGGAGCAGGGGCGATTCCCCGTCCGCATGCGGTACAGCGGGCAATGATTGCCCTGGCACGCGGGCCGGAAGAAGCAGGCCTGGCATTTCTCATCCGTTTCTTCGCCGGATGTCGTCCAGAGCGCCAGCTTGTCGTAATCCAGGTCCAGCGTCCCATCCTCATGAATCCGGCCCAGCCGGTTGTTGTCCTGCTCCAACGCGACGGAGCATTTATACAACATGCCATCGGAGCCGGCGATCAGGGAATTCGGCTTGGCCGCATAACAAACCGCGCCGGTCGGCAGCAAAATATCCGAAATGAAGGAGCTTACCTGCAGCCCTTCGGCGATCGCCCGCTCGTTCAACTCCCAAATTGCGCGATCCTTTGTCCGCTCGTCGCATACCGGGAGGTTCAGATCATTTTCCCCGCCCATACATCCGACGGGACGGAAATATACTTTAAACCGCGGATCATCGGCAAACAACTCCCGAAGTACGGGAATAAACCGCGATACGGCCTCCAGGTTGCCGTTGTCGAAATTGACGCGCAGATTGATTTCAAACGGGCGGTCGACCTGCTTCAAGGACAGCAAATTATCCACGATCGTCCGGTACGTTCCCCCGCCTCCGTTCAGTCCTCTCCGTGAATCATGCGTTTCCCCTTCCCCGTCCAACGTGACCATAAAGCGCCGGACATGCAGATCCAGCATTTGTTCAAGGCGGTCCCTGGTCAGGTAATAGCCGTTCGTCGACATCTCCGCGCCGTAGGCGGCGCCGTTTTGGTCGCAAGCTTCGATAAAGGAATTGGACAACCGTTCGATGATGTGGGGGACCAGCAGAGGCTCGCCGCCATGCCAGCTTACGGTAAGCTGCTTCAACGTCTTGGCCCGCTCGGCCATATAAGCTTCCAGACCGCGGATCACCTCCTCGCGCATCGAAGCGCGCGGAAACGATTCATAACAATAAGTGCAGCGAAAGTTGCAGGCTTCCGTCACAAGCAGCACCAAATGCATAGCGTCTTGAGCATGCATGGAGTGGTGCAAAAACATGGCGCGGCGCATTTCATCCACGTCCGAACGGACGAGGAATCCTTGCTCTATCAACCCGTCAACCAGCGGAGGCGCCGGCTCGGGAACAGGGGCGGCCGGTGCCAGCCACTCCAAAACTTCATTCCGTTCCGCCGACGAGAAGGAAGCGATCGCCCCGGTATAGCTGTTGTACAGCATCAGGCCGCCGTCATCCGTCTCGCTTTGCGCATTAAAGCGCGAAGCCTTCCACTGTGACGCGTCAAAATTCATTTTGATCCATCCTTTATTTTGAAATAGGAAACATCGGGCAAAAGCCCTTAAGTCCTATGATGAAAAAAAGGAGCATCCGCTTGCCGTGATTTGCGTCACCTTTTTCGGTAAATTACAACGAGGGGGAAGAAAGGCGAGTTTTTAAAACCAGCAAAAGCTTATTAAACATCTGGATTTCCAGCTTTATGCTTTCCGTGACCACTTCACCGATAAGTATTTTATAGTCCGGATTAACCGGATCAATCTCCGTTGCCAGCCCTTTTTCTTCAAATTCCTTCGCTCGATTGTTAAGCCGTTCCAGAACGTCCTCCACGTAAAAAAACAGCTTTTTAGCGTCAACATACTCTAAAAACGGCAATACTGGAAGTAATGTTCTGATGGACTTGGCGTTTTTAAAGCTTTTGTAAATCTCTTCTTTAAAGGCTTCCCGGCCCTTTGGGGTAATGCTGTAGGTTATTTTGTCAGGACGGTTCTCCGCTTGGATAATTTGGGATTTTTGAATGAACTCCTTTTTAAGCAGCGCCTCAAAATTGTAATATAGATTACCATCTGTAACATTGACCGCATTATTCGTGCCCTGTAAAATTCTTTTCTTGACATCATAGGGATGATAGTCTCCTTTATGCAACAGACCGAGGATAAATATTTGCAGTGACAAGGTTACTCCCCCCTTTAACTTGATATTAATTATTTTACACTATAACGTTCGGAGATGCCGAATCGCACGCTCGAAATAAAATAGGGGGAGCCAGCTTTCGCCCATATCAAGGCGGCTGGTTCCCCCTTCTCTATCTGCTTAATGCACTTAAGGCTGCGAAACGGTAATAGCCGCATGATCAGAAAGAAGCGCATGGTTGTTTACTATAATTTGCTCCCCATTTTCAAGGCCGTTGGCAACCAAGGCTTGCGTACCCGATTCTTCTCCTACGGTAATATCCTTGCGTAAAGCATGGCCATCAACAGCGATGTATACATAAGACTGGTCGCCGTCTTTCTCAATCGCCTTCGCCGGAATAATGATTCCTTCTTTAGCATTCGCATCCACAAAGCTTACATCGGCCAGCATCCCGGATTTCAGTTTGCCGTCCGGATTGGCAACGGCTATCTTCACCGGAAAGCCGTTGCCATTGGCATCATCCGTTCCTATGCTTTTGACCTTGCCTGTTGTCAATATGCCTGAAGCGGCTACGCGAACCTGCACAGGATCACCCGCATTAATATCATTAATCCGTTCGGCAGGCACGTAAATCTCCAGATTAACGCTATCTAGATTATGGATTACAAGTGCCGGAGATGCGGCGGAAGCTATCTCACCGACTTCAATATTTTTGCTTCTGACAATCCCGGCTATAGGCGAAGTGATGACCGCATTATCCAACGAATTTTGGGCGATTTCAACGTTAAGCCGTGCTTGCTCCAGCTTTTGCCGGCTCGCATCAACCCCTGCTGTGCTCTGGGCCACTTCCAACTGATGCTGGGCATTTTTGTAGCCGTTATTGGCATTTTCATAGCTGTTTTTAGCATTTTCGTAGGCATCCTTGGCCGTGGTCAACGCTTTTTGCGCAGTGGCTAATGATCTTTCAGCGGCAGCCAGCTGTTCTTCAGCGTTGGATTTCGCATTTACCGCATTGTCATAGGCCGCTTGAGCGCTAACTTGAGCAGCCTGTGCTTCTTCCAATTGCACTTGTGACGCCAGCGAGCTGGCGTAAAGAGACTCCGTGCGGGACAGGTTCTTTTTAGCATTCTCCAGCGCCTCCTGCGTCTGCTTTACCGTATTCTTGGCAGTAGAGACGGCTGTACGGGCCTGCTTCAATCCGGTTTGAGCCTGGTCAACGGCCGCCTGTGCCTGATTGATCCCACCCTGTGCCTGCGTAATTGCGCTTTTGGCGGAGATGATGCTGTTCCGCGAGCTAACTACGCCTGAGTTCGCAGACACCATACCGGATTCATGCGAATCCTCCGCGGAGGCAATCGCTGCCTGCGCAGCCGCCACATCGGACTTGGCGATTTTTAATTTGTTCAGAAGATCATCGTCTTCAAGTTTGAACAACACCTGCCCCTTTTTCACCTTGCTCCCGACGTCGACGGTTACGGCAGCCACCTTGCCGGAAATTTTAGGAGTAATATTCACCGTTTCAGATGAGGTGATTTTCCCTGTATATATCTCCCCTTCTCCAATTACTCCTTTTTGCGCCTGGCTGACCTTTACATTTATGCTTATCTCCTGAGCGGCCTGGCCGGCTTGCGAACAACCGGATAAAATACCGATTCCAAGCAGCAATACAGCAGAAGTCGCTTTCCACTCTTTCATCTATGCTCCGTCCCCTTTCTCTCCGTGCTTATGCTTGAATTTCCGCAGCCGCGTCTTTGGCTGCTTTTCGTTTTCGTCCAGTGGCAAACAGGAAAATCAGCGGTATCGAACAAAATAATGGTATGGATGATAACAGGAATGTATCCGCAATCCCCCGGGAATAGGCGTCCAGCGAAATTAATCCGGATACCGTAGAAGCCCACGAGCTCCCAAGCGTCGATTGTAAGATTTGCGCGCCTTCCGCAGTTATGGATTCGGCAATATGCTGCGTATGCAGGGCCGTACGGTTCTGCATGAGGAAGGTGAAAACCGCAATGGCCATGGAACCGGCGAGCGTTCTTATCAGGTTGGACGCGGCTGAAGCTTTGCCCACCTTATTGTTCTCTACGGCGTTCATCCCGACCGTGGACAATGGCATCATACATAGTCCGATTCCTATTCCGCGCAGTGCGGTCACGCCCTCAAACCACAAGTGCGATGTCTGTGGCGTCAACAAGTGAAGGTGGTAGGTCATCAGACTGGTTAAAGTCAGCCCCGCGAGTCCGATCGGCAAGATGCCTATCTTGTCTAACAGCTTGCCCGCGATCGGCATCATGAGAGCCATGCCTATAGCCTGCGGGAGCAAAATAATTCCTGTTTCGACAGGAGATACCGACTGAATATTTTGCAAAAATAACGGCGTCAAAAAGGTCCCTCCATACATCCCCATCATGACAAAACTGGAGGTAATTACACTAACGGTAAACTTATGATTTTTAAACAGTGAAATATCGATAACTGCATTATCCTTGCCCTTCTCGACAAAAATTAGAAACACCAACGACCAGAAAGCGATAAAAAGCAACGAAACAATTTTAAAGGATCCCCAGCCGTCGGACGGCCCGCTGGAAAGCGCGTAAAGCAATGTGCCCGCACAGGTCGCGGCTAATAAAAACCCTGGAACGTCAAACTTGATGGGCGCACCTTTTGGCGGTTCCTTGATCAATAGGACAACCATCAGAATGGCGAATAAGGCAAACGGAACGCAAGCAATAAACAGAAATCTCCAGTTGAACCATTCAATCAAATAACCGCTTAGTGTCGGACCGATGGCAGGCGCGGCCATGGAGGAAATTCCCCAGATCCCGATCGCCATTCCAATTTGTTCGCGCGGTATAATTTTATAGACAATCGTCATGCTCAGTGGCATAATAACTCCGCCGCCAAGGCCGGCAATAATGCGGGCGGCAATCAACGACAGGTCATTCCAGGCAAATATGCACAAGGCCGTGCCTATCGTAAAAACGGAGAGAGCGCCGAGCAAAAACTTCTTATAGCCGACCCGCTGCTCCATAAACCCCGTGATCGGAACGATAATTCCTTGCGCCAGTGTATAGCCGGTAATTACCCACTGAATCCGCGAGGCGGTCGACCCTAAATCCGTAGTCAATTGCGGAATCGCCACGTTAATCAAACTGTTGTTCAAAACGGCTACAAAAGCTCCCACGACAATGGCAAAGAAAGCCAGCCAACGTTCTTTGGATGATGAATCAGCGGGAGGAGCAGCGGTTATAGGATTTGAATCCATGCCAATCCCCCCCTATGGAGTATGAATTCTGACTTCGACGTTTGTTCCTGGGATCAGCTCCATTCCCTCCGGTATATTCAAGGCAATTTTCACCGGAATGCGCTGCGTAACCTTGTTGAAGTTGCCGCTCGTATTCGTTGCTGGAATTGCCGAGAATACGGAGTTGGTGGCCTGCCCGACATTGCTCACTTTCCCCTGAATGACCTGCCCCCCCGCAGCGTCCAGAGTTACATCGACGACTTCCCCCGGCTTGATCCGGCCAATGTCGGTTTCTTCGATATTGGTTGAAACATACAGGCTGCTCATATCCGCCATTACCGCTACCGCGGTGCTGGGCGACGCGATCTCTTGCTCATGGGAGTAAAGCTTAATCACCGTACCGTCAATGGGGGCACGCAGCACAGCTTTGCTGATGGAACTGGAGTCCAGGCCGGATACATCCTGGACAGCAATCATCTCATCCTTCTTGAGCGTATCGCCTTCTTCAACATAAATCTGATCCAGCTTGGCGGTGATTTGCGGCATCACTCTATACTGATCCGCAGCTATACGCGCATCATCGCTTTTCACATAATGAGCGCCTTGGTACCAGTAGTAGCAGCCTAACGCCCCGCCGCTTATTACAACCAAGGCAACTAGAATTAAATAAATTTTTTTCTTACTCACGCACTCCACCCCAGTAGGCTGAATTTTTTGGCAAACATCTTCAATACTCAATCCGATTATGATTGCATTTACCTTTTAGCGGCAGACCTTGGTAGACCTCGGTAGACCTTGGTAGACATTAGCAGACCATGAATAACTTGGAATACCTTGGCAGATCTCAACAGATCTTTGGAAACACGCTCCTTTTTGTGTATTTTTAATACAAACATATTACTTTGTACAGAGTAATGCCGAAAAGAATAATAGCTAACTCCCGGCTGATTGTCAATATTAATCATCAACACCGGCAGAAAAATAAAAACCCCCGAAACCGGCGATTGTGCCGTTTTCAGGGGGGGGTGGGCTATCCCAGGTTATGGGCTATCCCAGGTTATAGGCTATTCCGGGGCTTGTGGGCTATCCGTTGCTTTCGTTTAACAGCCGGATAAATTCATCCTCGTCTTCGATCACGGGAATGCCGAGCTCCTGGGCTTTGGCCAGCTTGCTGCCGGCTTTCTCCCCGGCGATGACGAGGTCGGTTTTCTTCGACACGCTGCCGGTCACTTTGGCGCCAAGCGCCTCCAGCCGGGCGGTCGCCTCATCGCGGCCGAGCTGGTGCAGCGTGCCGGTCAGGACGACGGTTTTGCCGGAGAAGAAAGAATCCGTCACCGGGGCCGCCGGTTTGTCCGGCGCCTTCGGTGCCACGCCCTGATCCAGCATCTTCTGAATGCCCGCCTGCTGGAACGGATCGGCGAAAAACGAGACGATGCTTTCGGCCACGATGCCGCCGATGTCCGGCAGGGTGATTAAGTCCTCCACCGTTGCCGACATCACCGCGGACAAACTGCCGTAATGGTCGGCGAGCACTTTAGTGGTCGATTTACCGGTGTTCGGAATGCCCAGCGCAAACAGGAAGGAAGCAAGGTCGCGGCCTTTGCTCTGCTTAATCGCCTCCAGCAGGTTGTTGGCTTTCTTTTCGCCGAAGCGGTCGAGCTTGATCAGATCATCGAATTTCAGCGTGTACAGGTCGCCCGGTTCATGAACGTTCAGCTCGTCATGCAGCTGCTCGGCGGTTTTTTCACTGAACGTCTCGATGTCCATCGCGTCGCGCGACGCGAAATGCGTAATGCGGGCGACGATCTGCGGTTTGCAGCCCAGCCGGTTGTTGCAGAACAGATGGGCGCCGCGCTGCTCCAGCGGCGTGCCGCATGCCGGGCACACAGTCGGAAAGACGATCTCCCCGCCGTCCTGCTCTTCCGTCACTTTGCCGAGAATTTCCGGGATGACGTCGTTGGAACGGCGGATGAAGACGCGGGTGCCAAGCGCAAACTTCAGGTTTTTCCGCTCGATGTCGCCAACGTTGTTGAGCGTGCAGTTCTGCACGGTGACACCGGCCAACTCCACCGGCTCGACCTTGGCCAGGGGCGTGATTTTGCCGGTACGCCCGACGTTCCAGGACACGGACTCCAACACCGTGGTCGTTTCTTCCGCCTCAAATTTGAACGCCACCGCCCAGCGCGGGAATTTATCCGTGTAGCCGAGAACCTCGCGGGTGCGCATATCGGTAATTTTGACGACGGCTCCGTCGATCAAGTAATCGAGCGAAGCGCGGCGCTCCACGATCCGCTCCAGCTCGCGCACCACCTCATCGAAGCTGCTGTGGTAGGTCACGAACGGATTGACTTTAAAACGGTTCTCTTTGAGAAACTCCATCATCTCGCGATGGTCCCGGAACCGGACTTGATCGGAATACCCCACGTTGTAGAAAAAAGCGCTCAGCTTCCGCTCCGCCGTGACGCGCGGATTCAGGTTGCGCAGGGCGCCGGCCGCGGCGTTGCGGGCGTTTTTGAGCGGTTCGGCGGCCGTTTCGTTGTATTTGGCCAGTACGGACAAATTCATGATGCCTTCGCCCTGCACTTCGATCGTGCCCTCACGGTACGGGATGGTCAGCGGCACGGACTTGATCGTTTTCACCTGGGCCAAAATGCCTTCGCCCACAACGCCGTTCCCCCGGGTCGCCGCCTGCACCAGGTTGCCGTCCGTATAAGTCAAGTTCAGCGTCAGTCCATCGTACTTCAGTTCGACGACATACGTCGGCTCTGGGAGTGGATTTTCGGGATTTTTGGTGTTATAATCCGCGATCAGCTTGATTGCCCGGTTGTTCCAGCTTTGCAGTTGCTCCTCGTTTTGGGCCTTATCCAGGCTCCATAAAGGAGCCAGATGCCGGTGAGGCTTGAATCCCTGCAGCAGCTCGCCGCCCACCCGCATCGTCGGCGAGTCCGGCAAGGTCACGCCCGTCTCCGCCTCCAAAGCGGTCAATTCGTCGTACAGTTGATCGTACTCCTTGTCGCTGATCAACGGCTCATCCAGGGTGTAGTAATGATAGTTGTACTTGTTCAATTGCTCTACGAGCTGCTTCATTTTTTGCATAACATCCATGCAGGGACAACCCTCCTTATATATATAGAAACGGAACATTCCGGGATCGGCCCGGGAATGGCTCCGCTTCAAAATTAACATTGGTGCGGCGGACCGGCTTATGGCCAAACGCCGACATTGATGATCGAGAGATTCTAACGGTTGCCACAGCCGCTATTTGTTCCAATAACGTTGATTTCAAATTGTAACGGTTGCCATAGCGCTTATTTCACTGAAACCCAACTCATTTTGCTTAGATTCAGGCAAATAACGCTTCTCACAACCGTTACAATTTAGAAAAGGACCTTTTTCGGAAAATAGCGGCTGCTGCAACCGTTAGAGTTCCGGCAGGCGATAGTGTCACTCAAAAACCTGAGCTTTGCGGGAAATCCGAAAAGTATCAGGGCGACAAGTTGTCTTTGCAAGAGTTAAAGCGACATTAGCGCATTAGTGAAATTAGTGATAATAGCGAATTTAGCGACAATAGTGACATTAGCGTCATTAGTGGCATTAGCGTCATTAGTGGCATTAGCGTCATTAGTGGCATTAGCGACATTAGTGACATTAGTGACATTAGTGACATTAGTGACATTAGTGACATTTGTGACATTTGTGATATTAGCGGCCTTTTAGGGCGTTATTTGTCTTGGTTGGAGCGTTTTCGCCGGATTAAGGGAATTTTATGCCGCTATTTTTAGGCTAACACCACGAAATGGCTGCAATTCGGGTCAATCTGGCCGGATAAGGACATTTTTTGCCGCTATTTATTTCAGAAGACAAAGTTCGGACAGATAGCGACAAAAAATGCCGCTATTTCGGGCAGCCGACACAGCCCGGCAGAGAAAACCGCCGGACAAACCGGTGTTTTCGGCCATTTCGGCCGGCCTGACCGCCGGCATGCATTTTCTTAAGTGAATCGGCCTGAGCTTTGCAGCGGCCCTCCGCCAACAGCGCCGCACACGCATAATCTAACGCAAGCGCTTCTTCCGGCACTTCTTCCGGCACTTCTCCCGGCGCTTCGCCCCCGTGCTGCACGGCAGATGGCCAGACCCTTGCTACCGGTCCCTGTTGCCATCTACTATCATCAGTTCCCCAGATCGGGGGAGATATACTTTGGAGACTACGGGAATGGTAAAGTTCTCCGTTTCTTTATCTTGCCACGTGCTAGGCATGGTACGTGCTAGGCATGGTAAGAGCTAGGCACGGTTCGACCCAGGCATGGTACGGCCCAGGCAGGGTTCGACCCAGACACGGTACGGCCCAGACACGGTACGAACCAGACACGGTACGGCCCAGACACGGTACGGCCCAGACACGGTACGGCCCAGACACGGTACGGCCCAGGCAGGGTTCGAGCCAGGCGTGTACGAGCCAAAGCAGCACGGCCGCCCCCCTCACTCGCCGTCGGTGACCTTGGTGATCGGGGCGAATCCGGCGAGCAGGCGTTTCACACCGACCGGCGCCGGAAAAGCGATCTGCAGCTCCGTATCGTTGCCGGAGCCTTTGATCGAGACGACCGTGCCAACGCCCCACTTGGCATGGGAGACCTTGTCCCCGGCGCTGAAGTCGCCGGGGTTCGCCGCCTTGGCCGCCGCGGCTCCCGGCGCGCCGGTGGTCACGGTAACGTTATCCCGCCCTCGCAGAGGGATAACGTTACCGCGCCCGGCCGGTCCGCCCGGCGCAGCCGCGGACCGCGAGCCCAGGCCGCCGCCGTCGGCAGAGCGGCCGAAGTTCCCGCCGCCGGCGCTGCCGAAGCCGCGGCCGCTGTAGGCGCCGCCGACGCCCGGGCCACGGCGGTAGCGGTCGCGCGGCGCGCCCCCGCCGTCCTCCTTCAGTTCCTCGGGGATTTCATCGAGGAACCGGGACGGCGGGTTGGCCGTCGTGCGCCCGAACAGCGTGCGCATCTGCGCGCACGAGAGGAACAGCCGCTCCTCGGCGCGCGTGATGCCCACGTACGCCAGGCGGCGCTCCTCCTCCAGTTCCTCGTTGTCGAGGAACGCGCGGCTGTGCGGGAACACGCCTTCTTCCATGCCGATGATGAACACGACCGGGAATTCCAGGCCTTTGGCGCTGTGCATCGTCATCAGCACGACGGCGTCGTCGGCCGGCTTGTCGGCGTCGCTGTTATCGTTCATGCTGTCGATATCGGCGATCAGCGCCAAATCGGTCAGGAACGCGACGAGCGACTTGTCCTCGTTGTTGTTCTCGAATTCCATCGTCACCGACAGGAACTCATCGATATTTTCAAGGCGGGACCGCGATTCGATCGTGTTTTCGTTTTGCAGTTCAAGCCGGTAATGGGTCATTTCCAGCAATTTTTCCGTGAGTTCGGTAACCGACAGGTAATCAACCATCTGGTGCAAGGCGGCAATCATGTCGTAAAACTCCACCAACGCGTTGCGCGTGCGTCCCGCCAGCCCGAGGTCGTCCACCGTTTCCAGCACCCTGTAGATCGATGTTCCGCGCTCTGCGGCGGCGTCCGCCAGCTTGGCCACCGTCGTGTCGCCGATGCCCCGCTTCGGAACATTAATGACCCGCGTCAGGCTGATGTCGTCGTCCGGGTTGGACAACAGCCGCAAATAAGCGAGCAGGTCCTTGATTTCTTTGCGGTCATAGAACTTGATGCCGCCGACAATTTGATAAGGGATGTCCGATTTGATCAAAATTTCCTCGATCACCCGCGACTGCGCGTTGGTCCGGTACAAAATCGCGTGATCGCGGTAGCGGCGGCCATTTTTCACACTATTATGAATTTCCGAGGTAACAAAATACCCTTCGTCATGCTCCGAATCGGCGCGGTACACCTTGATCTTGTCGCCTTCGCCTTTATCGGTCCAGAGGTTTTTCGGCTTGCGCCCCGTGTTTTGGCCGATCACCGCGTTGGCGGCGTCCAGGATTGTCGAAGTAGAACGGTAGTTTTGCTCGAGCATAATCGTTTTGGCTTCGGGATAGTCTTTTTCAAAATTCAGGATATTGCTGATGTCCGCCCCGCGCCAGCGGTAGATCGACTGGTCGCTGTCGCCGACCACGCAGATACGATGGTGTTTGTCGGCCAGCATCCGGCACAGCATGTACTGCGCGCGGTTGGTATCCTGGTATTCGTCGACGTGGATATATTGGAATTTTTTCTGGTAAAAATCAAGCACTTCCGGCGTTTCCTTAAACAGTTCGATCGTTTTCATGATCAGGTCGTCGAAATCGAGCGAGTTGTTGCTGCGCAGCCGTTTTTGGTACATGACGTACACTTTGGCGACGATGCCTTCAAAATAATCCCCGACTTTCTGTTCGTACTGCTGCGGCGTGATCAGTTCGTTTTTAGCCGTGCTGATCATCGCCTGAACCGCCTTGGGCTCGAATTTTTTCGTGTCGATGTTCAGCTCTTTCATGCAGTTGCGGATCACCGACAGCTGGTCCGTCGAATCGAGAATGCTGAAGTTGGAGTTGAAGCCGATCCGCTCGATGTCCCGCCGCAAAATGCGCACGCACATGGAGTGGAACGTGGACACCCAAATGTCCCGCCCTTCCGCGCCGCCGACAAGCAGGGATACCCGGTCCTGCATTTCGCGGGCGGCTTTGTTCGTAAACGTAATCGCCAAAATCGCCCAAGGCGGCGCTTTGCGCGTGGCGATGAGATAGGCGATGCGGTGCGTCAGCACGCGCGTCTTGCCGCTGCCCGCACCGGCCATGATGAGCAGCGGCCCTTCCGTCGCCTCCACCGCTTGCTTTTGCTGCGGGTTCAGGCGGTTGACCGCCTCTTGTATGTTAACAGGTTGCATGTTCATGCACCTTCCTTTCTTAAAGGGGTAGTTCAAAAAATCATATTTTGAAGAGATAAGAAAAAATATGTTTCCAGGGCTTCCTGGGCGTGGCCTCCTTATATCGCAAGAAAAACTTCCGCTAAACGCGGTCTGTCTTCCTGGAATGTGCGCCGATAGATGTTTGTCTTATCACGAAGCAGGCCAAGCAGCGGATTCAGCGTCGAACCGGCTTTTTGAACACGTACTTAAAAAAATTATCGCGTTCCCTTGACGGCCGCCACGGTTTCCAGCGCCTGCTCCAGGTCGGTGTATACCGCGTTGCCGACAACGACGGTGTCGCATACCGCTGCCGCCCGTCGGGCCGACTCGGCATCGGTGATGCCGCCGCCGTAGAACAGACGGGAGCGCTCCAGCGTCCGGCGCATCGCCGACACCAGCTCCAGATCGCCCAGCTGGCCGCTGTACTCCGCGTACACGATTGACAGCCCAAGCAACTTGTCGGCGAACTGGGCGTAAGCGCCGGCCTGGGCGGCGTCGAGCCCGGCGTTCGCTGCGGTAACCTTGGCTACGGTCGCCTCCGGGTTCAGCACGATGTATCCTTCCGGGATCAACTGCTCCCATGGGATCATATAGCTGTACTTCTCGATCGCGCGGACATGCTGGCCGATAAGCCAGTCCGGATGACCGGCATTCAGCACGATCGGGATCATGTACAGATCGAAGCCCGGCACGACGGCTTCCAGGTCGGACACTTCCAGCACGCAGGATACTTCATACCGGCGCACGCGCGAGAGCAAATCGACGGTATTGTCATACGTTACGCCGCTCGACCCGCCGACCATAATCGCGTCGGTCCCGGACAGGCACACGGCCTCCAAGGCCCGGTCATCCAGCGGGCGGTCCGGATCCAGCTTAAATACGTGCCGCCAGGATGCTATCATTTGATTCAAGCGAATTCCTCCAATAAATCGATGCCTACAGGATTCACCAGCGGGGATCGGGGAAGAAGGAGCCGGGGCTCCCAACCCGTCCCGCGCCCGCGAAAAACGGGGCCTATCCTGCTCCGCCCCGTTCTCGTCCGCTCAACGTAATCATCGTTGTTCGTCAAACCGTCTGAGAGACTCTTTTTCTCCCCGGTTTCTTATTCTTTTTCTAGTCTATGTTACCGTGGAATCCCTGTCAATGTTCGCATGGCAGGCGAACAAAAAAAGCGCCCTTAGGCGCCTATCCCGCATGATTCCTCAAACCGAAACGGCAAAGTCCGATTAATGTAAAATATACAATTATTAGCGGTGAAGTTGCTTCTCAGCTCTTTTTTAGTTGCATTTCATGCAGTTAGATTGGTGCTCATAAGGGCATCCGTGCTCGTTCGATATCATTAATTGCAGCTTTCGCAACTATTCGTCTCTTCAGGCGTTGATCTTGAAATCCAACTGTAGAAAATACAATTATTCAACTGCTTGGGACAATCTCCAAGA
Organism: Paenibacillus sp. FSL R5-0527; assembly: GCF_038008055.1. Classification (NCBI taxonomy): domain Bacteria; kingdom Bacillati; phylum Bacillota; class Bacilli; order Caryophanales; family Paenibacillaceae; genus Paenibacillus; species Paenibacillus sp. FSL R5-0527. The sequence continues at coordinate 7,077,399 of NZ_JBBOYI010000001.1, forward strand.
CTGCAACCAACAATCTAGCCCTCCCCCGGTTTACCGCCCCAAAGCCAAAATCCATCCCGGCTTGGCCACATCGTCTTCAGTCAAAAAGTCGGTGTAAAAGCCGTAAGCCCCCATCATTTTGAACGCCGTCATCTTTTTCGGATCGTTTATGGTATGTACGTAAGAAACTACGCCGATCCGGTTCAGCGCCGAGATCAGCCGGGAATTCGCCCGCTGCTCGGACATCGTAATGGCGGTAATGCCCGCTTCCTTGGCAAACTGCACCACTTCCTCATCCGTGTCGGTCGTCTGGTACAACGTGAAAATCACCGACGGGAACGGATAAATTTCCTTCAGCGGCTCCAACATGGGACGATTGTAAATTTGCGGCACGATCCGATCCAGCAGCGCCGGGTCCTTCGCCTTCGCTTTGGCGACGATCTGGGTAAAAATGCGCTGGATCTCCTCCGGTTTGCTCTGCTTCGTATCCGTCACGAAATACACGTCCGGATAGAGCTCCATCAGCCCCAAAATGTCGTCCCAATCCAGCGGCTCGTATTGGCCCATGATTTTGGCCGCCTTAAATTCCTCGTGTGAAAAGATCGCACTATGACGGTCCGGCTCGAGTTCGTCCTGCTGGCCCATCATTTTGGTGAAGCTTTCGCCCCACTCATGGCGGGCGATGAGCTGATCGTCGCTGCTCAGCAGCAAATCCGCTTCGAAAATGCGGAAACCTTTTTCATAGTTTGCAATGAAAGCTTCATAGGTGTTCGTATACGTCATTCCATTAATTCCGCCGAGGGCGTGCGCGACCATCCGGTGGGCGGTAAATCCTTGCCCCTGCGGCTGCTGCCGGCCGGACAGGCTCGCCAGCAAAAGAACAAGACAAGCGATGATGATTGCTGCGTTATACCTCAGTTTGTTTTTCATGACAAGAAACTTCCTATCTTGGTTGTCTATCGTATTTTTACGATGTCCTATCTTATCTTCCTGCGCCTCAATAAGCCCCGGTGCCTTTGAGCACGATCGGGATTGTTTTGAAAATAATTTTCAGCTCCAGCCCCAGGCTCCAATGCTCAATATAATAGAGGTCAAGCTTGACCCACTCGTCAAACGGCAGATCGCTGCGCCCGTTAATTTGCCAAAGCCCCGTAATCCCGGGGCGGATGTCCAGGCGGCGCCATTCGTAATCGGTATACCGCTCCACTTCCTGGGGCAGCGGGGGCCGGGGGCCGACCAGGCTCATCTGGCCTAAAACGACATTGATCAGCTGCGGCAGCTCGTCAATCGAATACTTGCGGATAAACCGCCCCACCCGGGTAATCCGGGGATCGTTTTTCATTTTAAAAACAGGTCCATCCGCTTCGTTATGAGCGGCCAGCTGATGGATTAGCGATTCGGCGTTTTCCACCATCGATCTGAATTTGTACATGCCAAAAGGAGCGCCGTTTTTGCCGATGCGCCGCTGCTTGATCATAACCGGGCCCTTGGAGTCCAGCTTGATGCAGACCGCCACCACCGCCAGCAGCGGCGAGATGACGATCAGCCCCAGGCTCGCAAGCACGATATCGACGGCTCGTTTCAAAATCAGATTTAAACCGCGCAACGGGGTTTTAACGATCTCGATGCACGGATAATCGTAAGCCTGGTCAAACACAACGCCGGAGGTGACCATTTCGAACATTTCCGGGATGATTTTAATGCGGACGTCGTATTTGCGGATTTTCGTGATCAGCTCGTTAATGATTTTCCGCTCGGACGGGATCGTAATGTAAATTTCGTGAATCTGGTAGTGCTGCAGCAGTTTTTCAACCTGATCGATGCTGCCGATGACGTGGTTGTTCCCCGCTTTGTAATCGTCCAAAAAACCGACGAAACGATAGCCGTTCGTTTTGCTGGCAAACAGATTGTCCCGAATTTCCTCCCCTACGCGCCCCGCCCCGATGATCAGCACGTTTTTGCTGTATATATCGGTCCGTTTGAGGAGGAGCATGACACCCATCCGCAGCAGCCGGGACACAAAAGCGCACACAACGATCATGACCGCGAACGACAAGATGACGAGCCGGGAATACACTACCCCTGTTTGGAGAAAAAAGATAAGTCCCAACGCGATCAAAAAGGAAAAAAACACGGCTTTGCAGACAGTGAACGTGTCGTCGATGAGTTTGATGTCCCGGTCCCATTTATACAGGCCGTTGTGCGTGCTGTACAGCGCATAAATGGCGAAAATGACCGCCAGGAGGACTCCGTAGTCCCACGCGATGGGCAGATGCTCCAAGTTATGAAACAGCGTTGACCAGCTTCTCATGTTGTAAGCAGGCAGCACGCGGAGTGAAAACAACGCCAAAAAGCTGAGCACATACAGGATATATTCGAAGCCGATCAGGAAAAAATTGAGAATCCACTCCAGACGTACCGTCCTTTTTTTGTACGCCGTGATATTCTCCGCGATCAGCAGATTGGTCGTTTTGATTTTGCGATTGTTCATCGAAACGGACGAATTCATTTCTACACTCCCTAAATAAACTTCAAGCCCTTGGACGCCTGTCACTAACCGTGTTCTTGGAGCGGCAGCCTACCCGTTCATGCCGACGTCCCGGCCGGACCCTTGACTCTGCGCAGCCGCCGGCGCCGGCCGCTTTGCGGGTTTGGCCAATGCCGATTTCACCAAAGCCAGGGTAAATTGTACGGCGATCCCGGCGTAAATGGCCGCACTCACGAATATGTTGTAATTTTTCCGATAATGCTTGCGATAGAAAAGAATCATAGACCGATGAAACTCATAAATGATTTTTAGCGGACGGCGAGGCGCGCTGCCCCCTTTGTAATGTACGATCGTCGTGCGCGGATAATAGTAGTTGACCCATCCCGCCTGCTTGATCCGGTAACACCAGTCCGTGTCCTCCGCATACATAAAGTAATCCTCGTCCAACAAGCCGACCTGCTCGATCGTTTCCCGGCGGACCATCATAAACGCCCCGACCAGGCAGTCGATCGGATATTCCTCATCCGGATCCAGGTAGCCGAGCTGGTATTGATTGAACTTGGGATTGTTCGGGAACCGTTTGGAGAACCCAAAAGCATAATAAAATGAAGCCGAAGGCGTCGGAAACCCGCGCTTGCACGCTTTATCCAGCGATCCGTCCGGCAGAATCACCTTGCACCCGGAAGCTCCCACCTCAGGACGGCTGTCCATAAAGGAAAGCATGATGTCGAGCGTATCCTTTTGAATAACCGTATCCGAGTTCAGCAGCAGGACGTAACGGCCGGTTGATATTTTGATCGCCTGGTTGTTGGCGTACGAAAAACCCGTGTTTTGCCTGTTTTCAATCAACGTTGCCTGGGGAAATTCGCGGCGGATCGTCTCTACCGAATCGTCATGCGAATAATTGTCGACGACGATCACTTCATAGGTGTAGTCCGTTTCCGACGCGTAAACCGACCGCAGACAATCGACCGTTAAGCGGCATGTGTTGTAATTTACGATGACAATGCTTAAATCCACCGGGCAACGCTCCTGACAAATATAGTAATCTATCGACATTATATCATAGGTACCGCCTTAAATAGTTGTGTAAGAATTTTTCAATTTACTTTTTTTATGTGCTTCGTTGCTGTTATACTTAAAGTAAATCTCTTCCAATGCGAGGTGCCAAACCATGAAATGGAGCAGAACCAAAAGCGAGCGATTTGCTGACATCATGACCTTGACATTAGATATTTTACTGTATGTCCCGCGTCTTATGATTAGATGGTTTTCTTGAACGCGGACAACAATAGGGATCCGCTGACATTTTCGAGAGTAACGATTTCGAGAGTAACGATTTATAGATCCTCCGCTTATAGATCCGCCTTTGATAGATGTCTTTTCTCCAGAATCGCCCTTCGTTTCTCCTTTAATTGCGGGAGCTGCTTAAAAAATCCGCCCCACGCTCCGAGCACTTTCGGTTCCCTTAGCAAAATGTAACCGTGACTAGCCAGCTCATAGGCCAAGAGCTTCGGCAAATACGTTAGCCAGCGATAGCCGGTAAGATTTTTATAGATCATCTTATAGCGGTTAATATAGGAGTATCTGCGTACAAACAGCGGCTTCGAGCTGCGGCCGCCCTTTTTCCAGCCACGGGCGTGGGTTGCCTTCGCATCCGCGCAATAGTACGCTTTCCAACCGAGCAACCCCGCCCGCCAGGCGACGTCGACATCTTCTTTATAGGCAAAAAAGCTCTCATCGAAAAATTCGCCTTGATGCGAAATCTCCCGGATCATCTCCCTCCGGTAGAGCGCCGCTGCGCCCGACACGCCAAACGCTTCGCCTGATTCCTTCCAGGCTGTCGCCGGCTCCCCGGCTCCCCGGTCAAAAGCACGCCAGATTCCGTTCATGGCGAGACCGGTGCTGTCCACCGTTCCGGGAGAATCCTTGAAAAGGAGCAGTCCTGTAGCGCTTCCGATCTCCGGTTGCCGCTCCATCTCCCTGACAAGCCGCTCCACATATCCGTTCCCAAGCTCTACATCAGGATTAAGAACAAGTACGTAATCGCTTTCCGTCATGCGAATCGCCTGATTATGCGCAGGGGCAAAGCCGGTATTCGAGGGATTGGAAATGAGTTGAATGATACGGCTTTCCGTTCGTTCGATATAGTTACGTACGCGTTCCGCTGTACCGTCCACCGAGGCATTGTCGATAACGATAACTTTCTGAAGTTCGTACGTCTGCCGCAAAACGGCATTCAGACAAACTTCGATATCTTCAGCGCTGTTATAAGTTACAATGTGTACGGTAACCGTCGGGGATAATAACATGTTAAAGTTTCCTTTTCTTATAGAGGTAGTTCAGAAAGTCATCTTTTGATCACGAAGCAGGTCAAGTAGCTTAATCGACATCGAATCTTGAATTCAGCCGGGCCTTCCGGTGCTCACGTACCCAAAACGTACGCTCCGCTCCTTACGTCCCTAGCTTCATCCAACCTTCTCGGTGCTGAAAACCTGACTTTTTGAACTCGAAATTATAATAATTCCTGCCGTATTTATGTGGCGAGTTCATTATACCAAACGTGACTTCCTACGTACACTTCGGTTGACGGGGCGACACTTTTTCATTATGGTAATTTTATGACAAAAGCTTCTGGAGGAATTTCTTTGAGAAAAGCAAAATTGGAAGAGATAGAAATCTTGCGTGGGATTGCGTTTTTGGCGGTCGTCCTGCAGCATGTCATCGCCGGCGTCTTTTACCAACCGGATGTGAGCGCCCCATCCATCATCGCCGGGACGACGTTCCTCGGATTCATCCGCTTCGCGGTTCCGCTGTTCGTTTTTATCACGGGCGTGGTGTTATTTTATAATTATGACGGTAAACTGAACTATCTGAGCTTTTTGCGGAAAAGATTCCGGCAAATCATCCTGCCCTATTTGACCTGGACCGTTTTTTACTTTGTTTGGGTCAGCTTCTTAAGCGGCGTTCCGGCATCAACGACCTGGAATGAGCTGCTTAATCTGTTAGAAGCCGCTCTTACGGGGAAAGCCTCATATCATCTATGGTTTATGGTGATGATCATACCGTTTTACATTTTGTTCCCATGCTTTCGATTGCTGATGTCCAAAAAAAGAAAAACATGGCTCAATCTACTCGTCGCGGCCATTTTCTTTGTGGTGAATCTCATTTTGGTTTACGCCTTGTCCAAAGGCATGATCGCCTCGGACAATCCGCAGCTTGCTTTTATTTTTGACTATCTGGACCGGAACTTCCTGTTCTGGATGTTTTATTTTGTACTGGGCGGTTTGGCGGGGCTGTATTACGAAACGTGGAAGAAATTTGTCGCCAAAGCCAAGTATATAGCCATCGCGGCTCTGGCGGTTTGCTTTTACTTCATTATTGACGATATCGTTCGAATTGCCGGCAGTTCCACCGGCGATCTATATCTCTACAGCGCCAACGTAACGGCGCCGCTTAAACCGTTGATGATGATCGCCATCATCGCTTTGATCGTGCTCGTCTTCGCCGCCGCGATGAAGCTGGCCGGCAAACCAACGAAGTTTACCCAGCTTCTCGGGTTGTTTGGCAAATATTCCTTCGGCACCTATCTCATGCACGCTTTCGTCTTGAGTTTCACCAGCCGTTTGGCGATCGATTATTTGTATATGCTGGACGTATACTCGCAAACAGTGATTTCCTTTGTTCTGTGCGCCTCCATCAGTTTGTTCCTTACCGTTTGGCTCAGCCGGATAAAGATTTCGGTGGGGGAGATGTGGGTGGGGAAGGTGTAGTATCGGAGAAGGATTCTATCGTCCGCCAAGCGGCGGACGATACATAACACATTGAACGAATCAACTCCCTTGGTTTTCCTTGAGCTCCAGTAAAAACGCCCTCAATCCTTCCCGCCAAGGCCGCATCTCCTGCAACCCATTCGTACGGATCGATAGAAGATCCATCACCGAATTCCGCGGACGTGGAGCAGGACGCGGAAATTCCTCCGTCGTGCAAGGCTCTACCCGAACCGGATATTCTTCCCCCCAAACATTTTCAGCTTCCGCAAAAATCGCTTGGGCAAACTCAAACCAAGTGCATTCTCCTGTATTTGAAGCGTGGTAAATCCCGTACTTTTCCGTTTGTACCAGTTCCAGAAGGAAGGCTGCCAAATCGACCGTATAAGTAGGGGATCCTTTTTGGTCATCCACGACCTTAAGCAGCGGTTTTTCTTGGCCTAGTTTCAACATCGTTTTCACAAAATTATTGCCATGCAGCCCGTACACCCAAGAAGTACGAACGATAAAAAACGCGGAAGACAAGCTTTGCACGAGCACTTCTCCCGCCCGCTTCGATTTGCCGTAAATGCTTTGAGGATCAGTATTATCGAATTCATGATAAGCCGAAGTTGCATTTCCATCGAAGACATAGTCCGTACTGATGTAACAAAATTTAGCCTGCACCTGTTCGGCTGCAACGACCATATTTCTAGTTCCTACTGCGTTTACTGCATAGGCACCATCAATATCGGTTTCCGCTTGATCGACGGCGGTATAAGCCGCACAGTGAATGATCGCATCCGGTTTGAAATCCTGCACGCGTTTTAGGCACACCTCGTAATCGGTTATGTCCAGCGAAGCTCGATCACACGGCAGAACCTCGTGTCCGGCTTGCTCAAAAAGCCCTACGACATCTTTTCCTAACTGTCCTCCGGCCCCGGTGACAAGCACTCTCATGGGCGCTCACCCAGACGGTCGCCGTACTGCTTGACGTAATACTCCTGGTATGCACCAGATTGAATGCGGGTCCACCATTCCTTATTATCCAAGTACCAACGAATCGTTTCTTTAATTCCGGTTTCAAAAGAATGCTTCGGCTTCCAACCGAGCTCTTGCATGGTCTTGGTAGGATCAATGCCATAGCGGCGGTCATGTCCAGGACGGTCCTGCACATGTTTGATCAAGGATTCCGGTTTACCAAGCTGCTCCAGTATCGTCCGCACAATATGCAAATTCGTCCGCTCGTTATTTCCCCCGATGTTATAAACTTCGCCATTTCGGCCATTGTGAATCACCAGATCTATCGCACTGCAGTGATCTTCTACGTATAACCAATCGCGTACATTCAACCCATCCCCATACACTGGAAGCACCTCATCAGCTAATGCCTTGGAAATCATGAGAGGAATCAACTTTTCCGGGAATTGATAAGGTCCGTAGTTGTTCGAGCAGCGTGTTATGTTCACTGGCAGTCCAAAGGTTTCGTGATACGCGCGTACAAGCAGATCCCCTCCGGCCTTACTTGCCGAATAGGGACTGTTAGGCGTGAGCGGCGTTTCCTCAGTAAACAACCCCGTTTCTCCCAAAGTCCCGTAAACTTCATCCGTAGAAACCTGTACGTATTTCTTAACGCCATGCTTTTTAGCCGCGTCAAGCAGCACCTGGGTCCCCAGCACATTCGTCTTCACAAAAACATCCGGCTCCAAAATACTCCGGTCCACATGCGACTCCGCCGCAAAGTTGACTACCACGTCAACGCCTTGACCGATCAGTTCATCCATCGTCTTTGCATCCGTAATATCCGCCTTCACGAAGATATGGTTTGGATTACCTTCTACCGATTTCAGGTTTTCCAGATTTCCCGCATAGGTCAGCGCATCCACATTTACGATTTGGTAATCCGGATGCTGGTTTAACATGTATAATACAAAGTTGCTGCCGATAAATCCGGCACCGCCTGTTACGAACAGTTTCATGAAAAAGGTCCTCCTAGTCGAAATTCATTTCCGCTTCCGCGAATGTCGGATGCCTCCGGTCTTTGTCCGAAAGCAACGGCTCACTGACCGGCCAATCGATATTTAACTCCGGATCATTCCATAATATGCCGCGGTCATGCTCCAGAGAATAATATTCGTCCACTTTATATAGAACTTGTGTGTTTGGCACGAGAGTGCAAAAACCATGTGCAAAGCCTTTAGGAACCAACAGTTGGCGTTTATTGTATTCACTAAGAATAACTCCGACCCATTGACCAAAAGTGGGCGAGCTCTTGCGAATATCCAAAATAACGTCATAAATGGCGCCCGTAAGCACCCGAATCAGCTTCGTTTGCGCCTTGGGATTCAACTGGTAATGCAGTCCCCGCAATACGCCTGGCTCCGCCGAAAGCGACTGATTGTCCTGAATAAACTCATAATTGATACCGAGCCCACGAATCACGGACTCATTGTAACTTTCCATAAAAAAACCCCGGTGGTCGCCATGCACCATTGGTTCTAACAGTGCTGCACCGTCCAATTTAAGCGAGTTCAGTTTCATCGTCAGCCATCCTTTCTATCTATCTAAAGCTTAAGTTTCCCAAACTCTTCACCAAATACAAGGTCCTTTGCGAGTTCGTTAGCACGAGCCAGCGACGCATGGGTACCTGCATCCGTCCACCAACCTTGCAGAACATCAAAAGTTAGCTCTCCACGTTCAATATATGCATTATTGACATCGGTGATTTCCAATTCGCCGCGGGCGGACGGTTTAAGTGTCTTTACAATCTCAAAAACTTTATGATCAAACATATAGATTCCGGTTACCGCATAATTCGACTTAGGATTTTGAGGTTTCTCTTCAATAGAAACAATCCGATTGCCTTGCAACTCAGGAACCCCGAACCGTTTAGGATCATGGACCTCTTGAATAAGAATTTTCGCTCCTGTTTGCTGCTTTTTGAAATTGGCCACAAATGGAGAAATATCATCGGCAAACACATTATCCCCAAGGATAACGACAACTTGGTCATCACCCACAAACTGTTCTGCCAATCCTAAAGCCTGAGCAATTCCCCCAGCTTCATCCTGAACCTTATAGGTAAAAGAAACGCCCATATCACTACCGCTGCCGAGAAGATTTACGACGTCTCCCATGTGATCTTTACCGGTAACGACAAGGATGTCAGTGATATCGGCCCGCTTCAGTTTACTAACGGAATGAAAAATCATTGGATACTTACCAACCGGCAGTAAGTGTTTATTGGTCACTTTGGTTAATGGATACAGGCGTGAGCCTGTGCCTCCTGCTAAAATTATCCCTTTCATTTAACTACCACCCCAACTAATATTTTAATGAAGTTTACTTAGCATACCATAAAATGATAAAGAAATTAGTTCTTTTTACAGATCTCACAATTAAATCAAATAGATTATTTACTTTCCTTAATTAAATAAATAGGACGTTTTTTTGTCTCCATATAAGTTTTAGAAAGATATTGGCCTACTATCCCAATACAGAATAGTTGTATACCGCTAATAAAAAAGATTATACACACTAAAGATGGATAACCTGCAACAGGGTCACCAAATAAAAGCGTTTTTAATATTATTATCATAATCATAATAAACGAAATAATGCAAAATATGAATCCAATAACCGATGAAATTGCTAAGGGTGCAGTTGAAAATGCAACGACGCCATCAAGTGCATATATGAGTAGTTTCCAAAATGACCATTTTGTATTGCCTGCAGCACGTTCAACATTTTCATATTCTAGCCATTTTGTTTTATATCCAACCCAAGCAAATATCCCTTTTGAAAAACGATTATACTCTGTCATTTTCAAAATTGAGTCTACCATTTGACGAGTCATTAGTCTAAAGTCTCTTGCACCTTCAACAATTTCAGTTTTTGATAATTTATTAACCCATTTATAAAATTTGCGAGCAAAGTAAGATCGTACAACAGGTTCGCCTTTTCTCGTGGTTCTCCTAGTCGCTACACAATCAAAGCCCTCTTCTATGATACTTTTATACATTTCTACCAATAGCATCGGGGGATCTTGCAAATCTGCATCCATAATAGCCACTAGTCCATCTTCTGAATACATAGCATTTTCTAGTCCTGCATATATAGCAGATTCCTTACCAAAATTTCTTGAAAAAGAAATATATCTAACTCTTTTATCCTTATTTTGTAATGCTTTCAAGATACTTAGAGTATCATCCTTTGAGCCATCATCTATAAATAATAGCTCAAATGTATGCTCCTTCATTAAATTAATAACTTTCATAATTTCATCATAAAAAAGCGGAAGTGCATCTTGTTCGTTATAACATGGAACTATAATTGAAATAAAGCTCATTAATTATCATTTCCCCTCAAGTTAAAAACGAGTAACTTGCTAAATAAGTAGTTAGTAATTACTACAAATATATTTACCAAAACCTTCGAACTAAAATTATCCCAATGAAGAAAGTCGATGAAGATAAACATTAATGCCATATCTAAAACGCCTGATAGCAGTCTGCTAATCAAAAATAAATTAAACTCTTTTATTATATTTTTCAGTCCGCTTACCGTGCTATTGAAAACATACATTCTATTCGTAATATAAGCAAATAATATTGAAATCAACCATGCTATAGCATTGCTTAATAAATAATTAATATAAAAATGAAAAATATAGAAAGAGATAACATTAATAAGTGTTGTTAAAATTCCAAAAATTCCAAACATAATTATCTCTTTATATTTTCTAAAAAATACTATCATAAATTTCATTTTGCCCTTTCAAATACCCGAAAGTATGTTACCTTAAGTTTTAAAACATAGATTTCCTATTAGTAACAATCTTATTTAGCTATATTAATTTCATGTTCGGTCATTTGCATAAATATTTTATTATCATACTCGAGTAATATTTCGATTTTGTAAATTCCGTTGTCTAATTCTGAAACTGGAATCTCAGCTAAGAAACCTGTGTTATCTAGATTTATATCATACACTTTATGGAAATACTCTGTGACATCAGGTCTCTGTTGGACAGATGCTGAATAAATATATCTCTTAGTATCAGAATTCAAAATAAGTGAATACCTAAATAAATTTGTAGGAAATGCAGGATTATTAGGAAAAGCCCACCCCTTAATTTTTAAAGTATTATTAGCAATTTCTTTGGTTTCAATGTTATATAATATTTCTTTATCTGAATTCCTTGGGGAAATAGTAATTTCATCTAAATTATAGTATCTATAATATTGATAATTCCCTTTTACATAATCCTCTCTTGGATCTAGTAGTCTTGTTGTTTTTGTAATATAGGGTTCAACATTCACCACTCTAGATTCCACCGAAGCACTAATAATTTGCGCATTTCTGAGGATTGCCTCATTATTAAATTTATAATAAACACTGTATATTTTATAACCGAATAACAAAGATGTTCCAACTAAGGAAATTATAACAATTAACTCTATATATCTATTTAAAGTATTGGCGAATTCATTATAGATTGAAACTGTCATATAAGTAATTGCCACAATTATCATGGTGATTGATAGAAAAAACGCCCTCTTTTCAATGTACGGAGCCATAATAAGAACCAGAACAGAAGCACCTGATAATAGAACTAAGAAAAGCACAACAGGCAATTTATGAAGCTTTGTCTTTATTGAAGTGTTTATTTTAGAAAATACAAAAAACAAGAACAACACAACTAGAAAAACAATTAAAATGTCTCGGTTTGTATTTAAAAAACTTAATGTAACATTTTTAAATCTAGCTAAATATGTGCCTAAATTAATTTCAGTTATGCCAAAGACTTCATTATAGTAATTCGTTCTATTTTTAGTAGAAGGTGAAGTCAACAAATAAACAATACCCAAAGTGTACAACGCTGAACTTATATACATCCATCGGTATATTTGTTGTTTTCTAAAAATTCTAATCAAAAACACTATAAATACTAACCCAGCAAAAGCGAATACTGTATTTTCATTGGTCATACCACTTATAAAGCTAAGAAAATAATAAGGTATTAATATTTTTGGATACTTCGACATGAAGTTCTCATCTTGAGACAGCATCCTTCTATAAGGGAGGCCAAAAATAAGTAATATAACGAGACTCCATAAGTAATTAGTTGCTCCCGTCTCCCAAAAGAAAATTTCCCCAAACGCAGGCATATATGCAATGTTAAGTAAACATATCAATAGAACAGAAAAAATATCGCTTTTATTCTCCAAATTGAATTTCCTATTAAATGCATAAATAAATATTAAGTAACCATATATTAATGTCATTAAACTATTCAAAATATTAAAAATATCTTTATTAAAAGTCAAAAATACTATAGCCAGTTGTTCACCTAATCTAGCATTCCAATTCATAGATTGATTGTGAACTCTTCCTACGATCCAATGTAACGAGTCTAAAAAAGATAAGTTTTGTTTAGCATCAAGTGTTGGAGAAAGTGCGAAATCTTCACCAATCATTGGTGTATTATAGTTTATCACTAGAAGAAAAACAAAAAACACAATCAGTAATAACACTGAATTCAACATATTTACTTTACTATTTTTCACTAGTCACTCTCTCTTTTCTGTCAATCCATTTATTCTAATACGGATTTTTCTACAATTGCATCCCCTATTCGATACATCTGACTGTAATCTTGCTTAACGAGTCACAATTTACGATAGCCATTGCATAGAAACAAAAAGAGAAGCCGAAGTCTCTTTTAATGGTGCATCACCAACGACTATAGCCCCTAAAGGTCCGTTGATGGCAGTCCTCAGTGCCGGAGCGTTCTCTTTGTAATAATGGACGGTACAGTAGAAAAAGAATCATAACAGCCGATGCGGCCGCGTGCAATGCGGTAGAAGGCAAGTTCAGCGAGAAAAAGCTAAGCTACTGGCTTGTCCACATTCGAGCGCATCCTCAGATAATGAGTTGATTGATATTTTGTCAAGCCAAGGAAGTGTTGCAGAAGCGGATTCTCAAAGATCTGACAAAGCGTCTCCCGGTATGATCATTTAATTTCCGGTTTCTTTCATTCCTCCTTATTTAAGCTTCTATTATCATAGTTTATATCATACTTTTTAAAAAATAAGTTTAGTAAAATTTTGATAAGCAACCAATTACCTCGCAAGGGACTTATTTTAGTAGGCACTTTACCTTTAGGATAAGAGGTCACCGGAATTTCAATAACTTTATATCCCAGTCTCGGGGCTTTCACTGATAAATATGCTAATAGTTCATAAGTATCAAACACATCCCGAACGGCTGCAATCAAAAACCAAATAACAATGAAATATATAATTCCTGTAAAGTCCAGCTTATTTGGAATAAGTAAACTTTAATAAAATAACTCTAATAAAAAGAGTAATAGGTATTGCCAAGAGACTACTCCATAAGATCATAGAAATATCAAAATTAAGATTATCATACTTAAAAAATAATAAACTTAATAAAACTACACCACCAATAAAAAACACTGAATAATCTTGGCTTGCAGATAAAATACTAGAAATAACCCCAAAAATGCCAATAAAAGATAAATTCTTTATATATATAAAGTAATCTTTACTGCTATTTAATTTTTTTTCCAAAAAAATGAGCAGTGAAAAGAAACAAGCAAAGAACAAACAAATTATTCCAAAAAAATGGAGTAATAAAATTTAATTCGTGTAGCCACATTTACATTCTCAGATGTCGCAGATGACATAATATGTTCAGAAAAATCTTTTATACTTGGTTGGAACATTAAAGTATTCTTTAGAATAGGGAATGTTAACAACAAAGAAATTAGTAAACTAGCTGCAACTAAAGATACTATAGAATTAGATTTTAGAGAGGTTTTTATATTTTCAAACATATTTTTCCCCTTAAACAAAAATAAATTAACTAAGGCAAAACCGGGACTTTCCTCTGACTATAATCCCTATTCAGAACATCTGAATCAAGAAATTCAACAGTAGTAACCTTGAAATTCTCTTTTCTTGCAGCTAAAGTGAAAAACCTTTCAATAGCATGTGCAAAACTTCCATCTTGCAAACCATTTTCTTCTTCAAAATCATTTAGTATTAGATTTAAATCCTTAATATTTTTTAAAATTTTAGGGTTAAACCAGAACATAGTCCCCGCAAAAAAGCCCAATGATACCTCATCACTTTCAATTCCAATTTTTCTAGATAATTCGTATACTCTTTCGCGATTGGCTCCCCAAAACTCATCATTGGTTAAATATGATTTCTCGGGCCCAATAATTCCAATATCATGACTATTTCTGAAGGCACTTATAATTGATAAAACTCTATTGGTTGAACCAAGGAGTTCGTTATAAATATCTTGCCTCCAATTAGTACCCTGATTGCTGTATAGGCTTTTTTTAGAATGAATTTTGCAAACGCAAGTATATTCATCCAACACTCCGGTATTCACTAAGGAAATAAAAGGGGCAACATCTCTTCCTTGATTTTTAACGCAATAGATGTAAACATTAGCGTTGGTAAAATAGCTCAATTTTTTCTCTACTTGAATAGCGGATGAAAGACTCACCACTGAAATATACAGATCGAATTTTATTGGTATATTTCGGAGATATGACAATATTTCATCAAGCAATTCTAAATAAAACAAATGAACAACTACAGCAACACTACTTTCGTTACGTCCTTTTTTTGATATTTCGCCCAAAGAATACCGTTCAACGATTTTAGTGTGATTGTCGATAACTAACGCATCATCGATTTTTTTCTCTTGATAAAAAGACGCCTTAGTATCTAAATAGTTTCGAACTTCCAAGGTTTCGAATTCATTTCCAACACGCTCAATATAACGCATCACTTCGGGATACATTCTTATTACTTCCCACTTACATATGCCGAATTCATCATATATTTCTTTCCAAAGGAGGTGGCTAGCATTTCCTTCTCTTAAATATTTATAGTTAAAGAGACCTAATAAAAGTAAATTCAGCCGTTTTTTTTGAATACTATTTATATAAGCTCTAAAATAACTTCCCGATTTCCAGTCAAAACAAGGACCTACCAGCAGCGAATGGCTAATTGCAGATTGAGATAAACCTATCTCGTAATTGAATATGATATCAATTTTAGTATCGAGCACTGTGACATTACTCCAAAATTCATTAAACCATACGCTAAACAGAGCCTCTTTTTTAATTACAACAAAAAATGTTTGAACATGGTAGTTAAATTGATACGAATCGATAAGTCCACACACTTCATAAATACTGTTATCCACACGTGCTATTAATTTTTCAATATTAAACTTAGAAGAAACAAAGAAGCTATCATTCATTAAAATCAACTGGTCATAAACATATAGGTTTTTTATCAGTTCAATACCGAATTTATAACTGTAAAAATCATATCCAACATTATCTCGTATATGGCATTCAACTTTTGATGGTAACAACTTTATTTCATCATAATTAAGATTTGTAGATACCATAATAATTCTCTCACATACTTTTTCAAGTTGCTGTATTATAGTCAACGTATTTTTCGACAGTTTACCATCCTTATCATAATGCGCAAATACTGCTATCCTCTTCAATTTTATTTCCCCCGTAGTTTTAAATAAACAGCTCTTGTCAATTTATATATCCGTGGGTATTTCTTCAACCTTTCTCTGATTCTGTTTTTTGTAAAATATGCTGTCACAACCCTGCTGTTCAACTTCATATTTAACGCTCTATTCTCATTCGCATACAATACTGAGAGGGATACAGCTTTGGAGTATTCTTCAGCAAACCTTTTCATTTCACTATTAGTAAGAGACACGCATTCAATCAATTCATTAAAATCAAAATCAAGTTTCATTAATGCTTTTGCAGTCGCCTCAAGGTAAGCATGTCCATACTTCAAATCAGGCTCTAGATGACATCCTTCCCCCCACTCGTTCCAAGCGTTGATAAATATAAATCTGTTTTCTTCCAAATAAGTGTTCTCCGTATAATCAACAATGTTTCTTAACCAATATTGATACAGGCTAGGCGACGAATTAATAATAGTATGCGGGTTATTCTGTCTTCTAGCCGTATTATCCCACGAAGGAATTATACCTCTATACCAAATAAAATCTCTGGATTTTGCCTGAATGGCTTGGGAGACCACCTTAGGATAATCAACAATCCCGCCAACAAAATTAGGGTTTGTAATATTGGGGAATTGCGTGGGTTTGTTTTCAGGATTAATAAATTTATGCGGTGGAAATTCAATAGCAGCATCAAACCCCCAATCTCGGGGGTCGTCAATGCCGTAAAATTGAACTGCACACAAATGTAGATCTTCAAAGCCAGCTTTTTTTGCTTCTTCTCTCCATATTCTCACTGTATTTTTTATATCCGGAAATAAATCCACACGATAAACTACAAACATGGGTTTACCGTCTACTTTAATATATCTTTCATCTTTAAATATCGGAATTAAGTATTTTATTAGATTGAGATCGTCATCATGATTATGATTTTGTGCCAACAGTATTTCTTTATCAAGGCCATCCCAAGTACGAGTCCAATTTTCATTAGCCCAACAAAAGCAGAAAGGAAAATTTATGTCTGATTGCATATAGTTATCAAGCGGCTTTTCTAGTATTCTTCTCCCGTTAAACCAGTAAAAGTAGAAACAGAACCCATGCACTCCATACATTTCTGCCATTTTAGCCTGTTCTCTCATCACTTCAACATTGCTAAGATCATAAAACCCCAAATCTTTAGGAATATGTGGTTGGTAATGCTCTTGAAAATTCGGTTTAGCTTTAGCGACATTAGTCCATTCCGTAAATCCTTTGCCCCACCAACGAGAATTCTCCTCTACCTGGTGGTACTGCGGTAAATAAAAAGCAACTGGCTTAACCTTATTACTCATCGAGATCCCCCATATCCAATGTCTTTTGGTCATATTGGTCTTTAATTATAGACTTATGAAAATCATTTAATTTTTCCAAACATACTTCAAATTTAAAATCAGTCACTTTTATTTCTGTGATTATGCTTAAATCTTCGGTTGGTTCTTCAAAACAGTAATCCAAAATAATTTGCGGGTCTTTTGACAATGAAATAAAATTCAAACAGTCATCTTCATCATTCAAACGTACCAATCCTTCTGTACTTAAAACTTTAATCTCTTGCAAAGACACTTCGTTTTTTGTTTTAAAGATCAAATCTTTCTTGATTTGTATTATTGAAGGCCGATTACCAATGTCAATTCTCAATCTCCCCACGGATTCATTTGGAATTGAGAAACTGAGAGTTTGAAATGCATTTGTGAATTTGTAGGCAGCCTTAACTGAATTGTACTCTATAAAACTGTTATTATTATCCCAAAAGATTTGTAGAAAATCACTATCAGATTGAGGTTTTACCTGATTTTCTTCTTTATGAGAGAACAAGGTGTTTAAAATGCTCTTATCTTGAATTTCAGCATTAGAACACAGGGCAATGATATACTTTCCAAATCTATCCGAATCCGCCTCGTTAATAATTTTAATGTATTCTCGTGAATTGACATCATAGTTCAGAATCAATCCGAAATTATCGATAGTTTGGTTAAAAAATTCTACATGTTTAAATTTTGTTTTTAGAAATTGAGCGAATTCATTAAAATAGAATTCTTTTATGTGAAATGGATTATTATGTTTCGGAAGATCAGTATGCAAATACTTATCCGGTGTTGACATAATAAGGATTCCATCATTTTTCAAAACACGGAATATCTCGTTTAAAAATTTTTCCTGCATCCCTTCGTCTACATGCTCGATGGTTTCAAAAGAAACAACCATGTCAAAATAGTCATCTTCGAACTCCAAGTTCTCAATAGATCCCTGTTTAAATTCCAGGTTATATCGCTGATAATTTGATTTAGCATAAGATATCGCCTCGTTGCTAATATCAATTCCACACACATATTGAGCATTTTTCGCCAATATAGCGGATCCGAATCCTTCCCCGCAAGCAGCATCCAGAATTTTTTTACCTGATGCCATTTTTAGCAAAGAGTAATATCTATGAAGATGTTCCGTTTCGATTCCTCCACTAGCTTTACCCAATACAAATCTTTCACCAGTGAATTCCATAATTTAACCTCCATCTTCTTTATTTAATAATTACTAAATCTTTGCTGTACTTATTTAATTCAATGTCCGAGTCAAGTTCAATTAAGGATAGATTGAAATTTTGATTGATTACATGGATTTTTTCAACATTTGACAACCAAGTAAGCATGACATGCTGATCTTGAATCCCCTGCGCTATGGCAGGGCTAAGTAAATACTCGCCTTTCATTATTTTAGGCAACTGGAACTCAAATATGACTTCAACAATATCATCCTTATTGGCTTCAAAGTTAGCTTTACTTTGAATAAAGGTATTAAAAGCAAACAAAGAAACCCCTTTATTATTCTCCCAGACAAATCCGGCTATTAAATTATTTAAATCCTTTTTAAATTCTGCCACTATGTGGCACTTATAAGTGTTTTCCACCTCCAATTCAGTAATTCTATTCTCATTAATATCTGTTATAAAGAAAGAGAGGATTTCTACATCATCGGACAACAAATTATTATCTCCCAAAGTTATTATTTTCGGAAATTCCCTATTTGCCCCCTCAACTAATTTCATTTCTATGCGATCATTTTTCAAATCCTTTACTAGTTCCTGATTCATCATATTATTTTCCATAAATCTTCTATTAAGATACTGAGAACATACAGTATCTTTATCATCAAACATAATTTGTTGCGAAGAATCCAACCATAAAACACGATTGCACATCTGGCGGATACTGCCGATATCATGGGATACAAATAAAATCGTTGTGTTCTTTTCTTTTAGTTCATCGAACTTTTTGAAGCACTTATTTTGGAAGAAAATATCCCCTACACTCAATGCCTCATCAACAATTAAAATATCGGGTTCTACATTTATAGCAACTGCAAAGGCTAACCTTGCAAACATACCGCTCGAGTAAGTCTTTACGGGTTGGTAAATAAAGTCACCAATATCAGCAAATTCAGTTATAGCGTCAACCTTTTTTTCCATTTCTTGCTGAGAGTAGCCCATCATTGTTCCATTTAAAAAAATATTCTCAATGCCAGTGAACTCTAAATTAAACCCTGCACCTAATTCTAACAAAGCTGAAATTTTTCCATTCACCGCAACTCTGCCACTAGTTGGCGATAAAACGCCCGTTATTATTTTTAATAATGTAGATTTCCCCGAGCCATTTTTACCAATTATACCGACAGTCTCACCTTTCTCTACAGAAAAAGAAATATTAGAGAGGGCATTAAAATCACGGTGATAATGTTTTTTAGTAATACTTAAAGATTCTTTTAATCTGTCTAGAGGTTTATCATAAAGCTTATATGTCTTACTTAAATTCTCGATCTCTATTGCTAGGTTACTCATTATTTTTAACACCTCATAACACATCTGAAAAATGTGGCTTTAGTTTTTTGAAAATGATGAAACCAAGCACAAAATAAATTAATGTGATATCCCAAAACCATAACGTTTCATTCCATTTTTCCCAGAACCATATTTGATTGAACATGGCATCTCTAAAGCCTTCAACAATGTAATACATTGGATTGATTTTAAATAACCACCGCCAATTTTCAGAGAGCATTTTGTAATTCCACATAATTGGTGTGAACCACATTCCAAACTGCAAAACTATACCAATTACCTGCCCGAAATCTTTAGTAAAAATTACTATAGACGAGGTTATATAACTTAATGCAACGGTAACACCGACTAAACAAACCAGATAATAAAACAATTGCAGCGTATATATTGATGGATATATTCCATATAACGCAAATATAAGTATCATTACACCTATAAAAAATAAATGCACAAATAACGAAGATGCAATCTTTACGATTGGCAATATACTTATTTTAAATAATACCTTTTTCACTAAGTAGCTGTACTCAAAAAAGCAATTCGTTGCACTCATAAGGGCTTCGGAAAAAAAGAACCATGGAATCAACCCTGACATAAACCATAAAATAAACGGTACTTTTTCAACCGATCCGGATCGAAATCCCACTTGAAAAACAAACCAATAAACAAGAATCGTCATTATGGGCTGTATAAATGCCCAAACAATACCTAGATAGGACCCGGCATACCTCATTTTAAAATCATTTAAGGCCAAGGAGAAAATAATTTTTCTGTTTCTGTAGACATCCCCAGCAAAGTTCTTAATTAACTGCATCACTCTTCACCTATACTTTCTTCAGACCAATACATTCCCCTTGCATCTCCATTGACAATATATACGCCTATTTGATATTTGCCCTTACCTAAGTCAACTTTGCTTATATTACTTATAAAGCCACTCTTATCGTAATCTTGGACTCCCCCAAAGTATTTCGTTACGTCCTTACGAAACTGGGGTTCTGTATCAAAGATGATCTCCTTATCTCGGTTCTTAAGAACAATATAAACCTTAGCCCCTTCTAACGATTTGCCTTCTATGAAAATCCAACCTTTAAACCTAATTTCCCCATTATTTTGGGATACCTCTTCAAGATTTGCTTGAACTTTTGAATTCGCCTTCTGAATTTTGATATTATGCTTGGTATTTACGTTTTCTTTGAACTCAATACCAACTTTAGATTTATTAATGCTCATATTGGACAGTGTAAATTCATTGGAATCATTATTCATAATATAAAATCCTATTTGGTAAGAACCCGGCTTTACTCGTGTCATATCGATAAGTGATGTTAAACCGGCATTCTCCACACGATCATTGTCATTGTTAAGCGCTGCTGGTAGATCGTTTCGAATCACTTTCTGCGAATCAAAAATATATTGATTATTTTGAGAATACAGTACTATATAGGTACTTTGAGATTCTGCATTATGTTTATTTATATAAGCCCACCCATCCAGTTTTATCACTTTTTTAAACTTAATTGTTTTCAATTCTAAGTGATCTATTCCAGCATGAATGCGGGTTCCAAATTTCGGCAAATCCAATTCTACTTTTTTTGCAGCCCCATAAACGTGAGTTACCTCATAGCTTATCAAAATAACTAGCCATATTAGAAGGAATGTAATGGCAGAACGCAACAAAATTCGATTCTTATTCATACAAAACTCTCTCTTCCTGAATATTGGTTTCCCAAAGTTAGTAACTTCCATAACAGACGCTTATCTAGCTCCTAATCTTTCATTATGCTAAAATACTAACGTATCTATTAGCAAAGGAGATAAATACGTGTCGAATCCAGTATACGGGAAAAAGGCCGCAGCGTCGAGAAACGGGGAAAAGTTACCTGCGGCGTTATGGTTGTTGATAGTCGGCTTAATTTTGTTTATGGTTTGGGCCCCATTCCAAGCCGGTGTGTTTAACGGGCTTGTGCTAAATTTTGAGCAGCCGATCTATTGGTCGGTTCTTGTCGGCAGCGTGCTGCTGCTGGCATGGGCCGCGGCTTTCTTCAAAAATATCAAGCTGGAAGACCAACGGGACTGGACAGCCTTGTTTGTGCTCCTAATTCCCATAACCTACATTATCGCACTAATTTCGGCGGCAAGCCAGTACTTTGCTTCCAATATGGTGCTGATTCAATCGCTTTATGCGTTTATGTTCATTATGGGGCTTTATTTGCTGCAAAATCACAAGGCTAACCGGATGATTGAGACGACCTTGATTACGGTTGCTTACGTGATTGTGCTGTTCGGCTTATTCAACTGGCTCGGTCAGGGAAGAACCGTGTCGGCCATTGTCGGCTGGTTCTCGGGAATTGTCGTTAATGGACAATACACGCAGGCAGTTTGGGTTGACGCAAATGGTCCACGTCTCGCATCTGTTTTCCAATATCCTAATACTTATGCTGCGTTCCTGATGGCCTTCTTCTTCATCGCCGTGTTCGGCATCACCCGCTCTAAAAAGTGGTACGGCCAAGCGGTTCATGCATTTATGCTGGTACCGATGGTGCTTTCGATTTTGCTGACGTTATCGCGCGGCGGCTTGGTATTCTTACCTGTCGTTTTCGTCGTATTGTTGTTATTCCTGAAGCCGGCCAAACAAATTCTGTGGATTGTTTATTGCGTGCTGGCCGGTGTTGCCACGCTGGTGATCGCCAAACCGGTAACGAACCTCGGCCAGCAATTCCACCTGGGGCAAATCAATGATCCGGCCAAAGGCTGGTTTTATGTACTTGGCGCCTCGCTGGCGCTTACCGTGATCGTATGGCTGATCCAGCGTTATGCAGCTCCTCGTTTGGAAAGCGGTCTTAGCAAATGGGCCGAGAAAAAGCTGTCCACCCTGGGGCTGCCGGTCGTTTCCGTCGTTGTGGTCGGTATCCTGGCTTGGCTGTTCCTGGGCACGAACCTCAAGCATATTTTGCCGGGCAACATCGGGGATCGTTTGGAAAACCTTAACCTGCAGCAGCACAGTTTCCTTGAACGGATGACATTCTATAAAGACGCCGTAAAAGTTCTTAAAGATTATCCAATCATCGGTGCAGGCGGCGGTGCATGGGCGTCGATTTTTGAAAAGTATCAAAACAACCCGTACTCCAGCCGTCAAGCGCACAGCTTTGTGATGCAGTATCTGGTCGAGACCGGCCTTTTAGGATTCATTATTTTTGTGGCATTTCTGATCTTTATTTTCTATAAATATATTCGCGGCTACATCAAGGCCGGTGAACAGGAACGTGACTCTTATTTTGCTTATTTCATTCTTGTTTTTTCGATTCTGATTCACAGCTTGATGGATTTCAACATGAGTTTTGTTTTTATCAGCATGCTTGTTTTCCTGGGACTGGGGGGCATGGCGGCTGTGATGGACAACCGCCCGGTAGCCAAACTCAAGTTGAAGCCAGGCACAATGCGAGGCCTGTATAGCACGGTTATGGTGCTTGCCTCGATCGTGCTGATCTTTGTATCGATCCGTTATATTGGGGCAAGCCAAGACGTTGTTAAAGCTAAAAACTTGTTCACCACAAGTAATGACTTCCAGGAAATTAAAACACCGCTGGATAAGGCTCTCAGCAAACGTGGAGATCATCCCGATGCGGTATTGTATATGTCCAGCCTTCTTCAAGCCGTGTACAGTCAGACAAAAGATGAGTCTTTTTACAACGAAGAGCTTAATTTACTAACAAATACGCTAAAAAAAGAACCGTTCGACAAAAATATGTACAAGCAGCTTATGGCGCTGTATCAATCCAATAGCGAAAACGATAAGGCCTACGCCGTTCTTCGCGATAATGCCGATCGTTACGCCTATGACATGAATTGGTACGAACAGTTGATTGTGCAGTCTTATGAGCTAGGTTATCAAGCGCTTGATCAACAGGATACTGCCAAGAAGGACGACTACTTCAAAACAGGACTTGCCGCATATCAGCATGTGGTTGCCGGGGTTGAACATTTGAAAACTCTGCCGAAAGGTCAATTGCAAGGAAATCCGTTTGAAATCACGCAACCGATGGTGCTAAACGCCGGTAAAATGCAATATATGCTGAACGATCCGGCAAAAGCTGCGGAGATTTTTAAAGTTGGCATCAAGGATGACTTGAATGATGGTACGAACCGTGAGATCGCCCGCTGGTATTTGGCAGCCTTGCAGAAGAACGGAACCACCGACCAGGCGGTATATGATCGCTTGCTGCAAATGGATCCGAACGAAAAAGGGGAAATTGACAAAATAACTCAGCAAAACTTTTAAAGCATAAAGAAAAACGGTCTCTCACTCAGGAGAGGCCGTTTTTGGATTTGCACTAACGATCTTCGTCATAAAACGAAGTAATTCATCCCGCAATTCCGGATTTTCCAGCGCATAATGGATGGTGGTTTGAATGAAGCCCATCTTCTCGCCTACATCATGCCGGGTACCTTCGAAGTTATAGGCCAAGATCCGTTCGGTATCGCCTAGCTGCGAGATCGCATCGGTCAGCTGGATTTCTCCGTTTACGCCCACTCGCTGTTCTTCAAGAATGCCGAAGATAGCCGGGGTCAAAATATAGCGCCCCATAATCGCCAAATTTGAAGGCGCTTTGCCGGTTTCCGGCTTTTCTACAAGTTGGTTGGCTAAATATACGCGATCCTGAATCACACTAGGATCCACAATTCCGTACCGGGACACTTCATTCCAGTCTACCGGCTGTACGCCAACCACCGAAGCTTTGTGCTCCTCGAACACGTTAATCATTTGTTTCAGGCAAGGTACTTCCGACTCGACGATATCGTCGCCAAGCAGCACTGCAAACGGTTCGTTGCCTATAAATTTCCGCGCACACCAGATTGCATGCCCCAGTCCTTTAGGCTCTTTCTGTCGAATGTAATGAATGTCCGCCATTTCCGACGATTTACGCACCTCATTAAGCAGTTGCCACTTGCCTTTTTCCGTTAAGTTATGTTCCAGTTCAAAAGAATTGTCGAAATGATCTTCAATGGCCCGCTTGCCTTTCCCTGTCACGATAATAATGTCTTCAATCCCGGAAGCGACCGCTTCCTCCACGATATATTGGATCGTGGGCTTGTCGACGATCGGCAGCATTTCCTTGGGCATGGCCTTGGTCGCCGGCAAAAAGCGCGTCCCTAATCCGGCCGCCGGAATAATTGCTTTACGTATTTTCATTACCAAATTCTCCCTAAATCAAAATAAAATTTCAGATGTTGACATTATACCACATACTACGTTCAAAAATAGATATACGAACCTAGATACACGCTCCATATCCACCCATTTTTGCTACCAATTAATTCACAGGTTCAATGGCGTCAAAAAAAGGTTTATTCCCTCAGAACCTGGTCCTGCGGAATAAACCCTTATTTGTGGAATTCGGTTATTTCAACCGGTTACCTGCCCGCCTTTTCCATAATGTTTCTCTCAATTTCATCGGGCGTGGGGTACCGGTCTTCTTTTTTGGAGACGACAATACTGGCGAGCATGTTCCCGTATCGCAATGCTTCTTCGAGCGGTTTCTCCTCCAGCACGCTGTAAATGAAGCCGGCGTTGAAGCTATCCCCGGCCCCCGTCGTATCGTAAGCCTTTACAGGAAATCCGGCATGATGCACGGCTCCCGAGCGGGTATAAGCGCTTGCTCCCCGGCTTCCCCGCTTGACAATGATGGTATTGGCGCCTAAAGAAATCAAGTGCTTCGCGGCTTGATCCACCTCGCTCGCCCCGGTTAGATGCAAAATTTCTTCATCATTGGGCATAAAGTAATCGATGTACGGCAGGAAGGAGATAATCTCCTGCCTGCTCTTTAAACTCCAGCCATCGATGGCCGAATTAGCATCGAAGAAAGTGATTTGACCGGCGGCTTTAGCCCGTTTCAAACAGGTTTGCGCCGCATCGGGACCAAATCCCGGAGCCAGGAAATAACCGTACAACAGCGTCGCACGCGCAAGGTCGAAGTCTTGCTCCCTTTCAACCGAAGCCGCGGTTAAATCGTAGGCGTTCCCTTTATAAGTAACAAAGTAGCGATCCCCGCCCTCTTTGACGATGGATACGGACAGCACCGTCCCCTTTTCGGTCCGGGCAAGCTCATTTTCTATCAATGGCGCTATCTCGTCGTAAATTTTGCTTCCGTAATCGTCTTGGCCCAAAAGGGAGATGACCCGTTGTTTGACGCCGAGCTTGGCCAGCGGGAAAATCGTGTTGGCCAGGCCGCCGGGCCGCAAAATCATCGTATCGACCATATGCTCTTCGCCAAAGTCCGGACGTTCTTTCACTTGGGCGAGGATCAGATCTGCGGTGATTACACCTACCAAATTTATCATCTGGGGTTATTCCTTCCCTGTTACTTTCGTGATGATTTCGGCTTCCCCTGCGACCAATCCCCGCTTCGCCGATAACTCGATGGCGGCTAACTGAATGACCAGCGAGTAAGGAATGGGGCTCACGTATTCGTGAACGGATGGAATTGCCAACGACATGACGCGTTCATGGCCAAGCTCTTCATCGGAGACATAAAGCACTTTTGCGCCCAATTCGGCCATTTCCAGAACATACTTTTTATTAGTTTCGAAAGTTGCTCCTTTAGGATTAAAGAAGATGGCTTGCAAATTCTCTTTAATCAATTCGAATGGACCATGCCGGAATTGCGGAGCCGAAGCGGCCTCGGCAAAAATCCGCGCCGTTTCCTTCAGCGTCAAGGAACCCTGCCGCGCCGTGTAAACCGAAGGCCCCCGGCCCAGCAGAACGAGCGGTTTCTCCGGATTAATGAAATCGACGATCCGCTTCCGGTACTCCTCTTCTCTATTCAAATGCTCCTCAATGACGTCAGCCGCCCGATAAAGCGAATCCGTCAGATCGTTCCCCGTCATTTTAGAGCCCAATAACAGCATCAAAGCCGCCGTCGTCGTAAAAGATTTCGAGGAAGCGATAGCTATTTCTTTTCCCGCATGCGTGAGCAGAACCTCCCGGGCCAAACCGGCCAAAGAACCGTCCGGAGAGTTGGTGATGGCCGAGGCCGAGGGGTAGCGCTTAGCCAGCTCCTTGGCCTCGAAGCTCTCCCCGCTCTGCGAAACAATGTAAAGCTGATGCTTGTCCAGGAAAGAATCGGGATAATAGTATATAAGTTCG
This sequence comes from Paenibacillus sp. FSL R5-0527, assembly GCF_038008055.1. Lineage (NCBI taxonomy): Bacteria > Bacillati > Bacillota > Bacilli > Caryophanales > Paenibacillaceae > Paenibacillus > Paenibacillus sp. FSL R5-0527. Next base: position 7,104,182 of record NZ_JBBOYI010000001.1, read on the forward strand.
GAATTATCGATAGCCGATGCTTGAATGCCGTGCAGGTTCAAATAAGAGACAAGCAGTTCGGAAGCGGCCAGGGAGCTGCCCATGCCCGTCAACAACAGCGGCTTGTCGCCGGCCGCGCTGACGGAAACATGGTTTCGAATCGTCTCCCGGATCGCCTCCGGTTGTTGTTTAACCTCGTTGAAAAATTGACTCATAATTCTCATCCCTTCTCAGAGCCTTCCGACAGGCCGCTGATGATGTATTTTTGTAAGAACAAAGCCAAAGCAATCGGCGGCAGCGATGCCAGCAATCCGCCGGTAATCTGCATGCCGAAGTCGATCATGCCGCGTTTCGAAAACTCGGAGATCGCCACCGTAATGGTCTTGGCGTCATAAGTCGAAGTGAATATGCTGGCGAACATAAACTCGTCCCAGGCAATCAGCAGCACGAATATTCCGGTGGCCACCAAGCCCGGAAGCGACAGCGGCAGCAAAAACTTGAATAAAATGCCGAGCGGCGATACACCGTCGATTTGCGCCGATTCTTCCATAGACCTCGGGATCGAGCGGAAATACGTCTGCATCATCCAAATGACGTACGGCAGGTTGAAGGCCATATAGATCACGATAAGCGCCGGCTTATGGTTGATCATCCCCATTCGGGCGAAGATCACGTACAGAGGGATCAGCAGCACCACTTCCGGCACCATCCGGAAGCCAAGAATCGAGACCAGCAAGGCGTCCCTGCCGCGAAAACGGAACCTGGCGCAGGCATACGCCGCAAACATCCCGATAAGCAGCGTCAGCAGGGTGGAGCTGAGCGCGACGACCACGCTATTTTTCATCGCCGTTAGAAAGGGGGGCAGGCTGCCGTCGCTCGCTTCACCGGAGAACACTCTCGAGTAATTGTCAAAAGTCCATACCGCAGGCCACAAGTGAAGGGTTTTCGCGTTCAGATCCCCGCTGGAGGAGAAGGTGGCGATCACCAGCAGGAGCAGAGGCAGCGCCGTAAACAGCATGATAAGACACACGCCGACATATATCCAAAACTTCTGAGCTCTTGTTCTCTCATAGGTCACTCCGCTTTTTTGTATAGAATTTTGATGTAGGTAAAGGCGAATATCAGAATAAAGATCGACATCACAAACGCTATGGACGAGCCGTAACTGAATTTGCCGAACATCATGGAGGACTGATAGGTCAGGAAGGACAGCACTTGCGTTCCCCCGGCCGGGCCGCCCCCGGTCATGATATAAATAATGTCGAATACTTTGAAAGCTTCCATCGTCCGCATGATCAGCGCGACCAATATGGCCGGACTTAAAAGCGGAAGCGTGATGCTGAAAAATCTCCGGAACGCCGAGGCCCCATCGATTTTCCCTGCTTCATAGGCCTCGATCGGGAGGGACTGCATCGCCGCCAATAAAATCAGAGTCACGAAAGCCGTATTTTTCCATACATCGGCGATAATGATGGCATTCATAGCCGAGAAGGAGGAGCCCAAAATATTAAAGTAACCGTCCGTAATGCCAAGGGCGGCCAGCAACACGGTGACCGTTCCATGATCCGGGTCGTAAAGCCATTTCCATAGGACCGCATTTACAATCGTGGGGAACGCCCAAGGAATCAGCATAAAACCTCTGACAAAACCTCGTCCCGCAAATTTCTCATTCAGAATCAAGGCAAACGCCATGCCGAGAATGAACTCCAAACCTACCGAGGTCACCGTAAAATACATCGTTCGGCCGACGGCCTGCCAAAAGGAAGCGTCGGACAGCACTTTGGCGAAATTCTCAAAACCTACGTAATCCCAAAGTTTCGGATTGTCCAGTTTGTGCACATTTTTGGTCAAGTTAATGAAGCTGATAAAAATCGCGTAGATCAAAGGAAGCAGGGTCACGCCGAGAATAACGAGAAAACTGGGCAGCAAATATCCGAAAGGCCGAAGTTTTTTGATCATTAGATACCTCCACATCCATATGAGACTCCGCAGGTTTGATGGGAAGTCCCGCCGGAGCGGGACCCGTTTAATTGCCGTTGGCCGCAAGCTGTTCCGTCGATGCCGCCAGCTCATCAAGCGCGGTCTTCGCATCCTTTTGACCGGTTAATACCGCCTGGAGAACAATCTGCATATTTTTGGAAAATTCATTGTAGGAATCCAGCGACGGGCGGGAAATCACCTGCTCCAGCTGTTTCTCCATATCCTTCAGTGCCGTAAAGTTCTGATTGAGATCGGCGTCGCTGTAGAGCTCTTTCCAAATCGGCAGAGAGCCGGCTGCGAGCGATTGCTGTTTTTGGACTTCCTTGCTGCCCAGGTATTCGATAAACTTCCAAGCGGCGTCTTCATGTTCCGATTGCGGAGTAATCGCCAGGTACATCGACCCGGTAGCCGCCGTATGCGGGGCTCCCTCGGCCGCCGGAACCATCCCCACCTTCACCTTGCCTTTGACTTTGGAATCGCTGCCGTTCAATTCGCCCCAGTAAAAGGACCATCCGGCAACAAACGCCGTTTTCCCGTTTTTAAAAGCATCCAGCACTTGACGGTCGTTGTAGTTGATCGACGCCTTGTCGATCACTCCGTTTTTCATGGAATCGGCCATGAACGTAAGCGCCTGAACTCCCTTCTCGTCATTGAACGCCGGCTTACCCGCCTCATCCATGAACTTTCCTCCGAAGGAGCCGAGGAATTCGGCAAAGTAAGCAACGAGGCCTTCATTGGCGCTCCATCCCCATGCGCTGGCCGGACCGGGGGTTATTCCTTTTTCCTGCAGAGCTTTCGACATCGAGGCGAACTCGTCCCAAGTCACCGGCGGATGATCGAAACCGGCCTTCTTTAACAGTTCTTCGTTATAGTAAAAGAACACGACATCGTTAAACATCGGTACGCCATAGATCTCTTCGCCCAGGCTGGCGATTTGCAGGCTCGCCGGCAGGATGCCTTGCTTCATCTCGTCGGTGTAGCGGCCGGTCACCGGAAGAATGAATCCGGCGTTGGCATACTCGGAGGTCCAGATTTCATCGACGTCCACAATGTCGTAAGCCGCGTCGCCGCTGGCATTGAAGGAGGCCAACTCCTTATCGTGCAACTGATCGTACGCTACATGATCCAGAACGACCTCGATGTCCGGGTTTTTCGCATTGAACTCCTCCACCGCTTTTTCCCGGAAGCCCGCAAAGTCATCGCTCGACAAAACGCGGATCGTTTGAACGCCGCCGTCATTGGCGCCGCTTGCCGGTTTTCCGCCGGAACACCCGGCGAGCAGGGACGGAATTAGCACAAGGGACATGATACCGAGTAATGACTTTTTCATGAAATAACCCCCATTGATATGTTAGTTTGTTCTAAGTACAAACAAATTGAAAGCGGCGCGGCTCTTCATTTCAGAGCCTCTTGCTGACTGAACCTGAATTTTTTTAAGACCATAGAAACTACCGCTATATGTGTTCTGGCTTCCTTGAAAGTACGTCGATAAAAGCTTTTTCTTATAGATCCTCCGCATCCTGCAGCTGCTGGAATACGTAAGCGACTGCTCCCAATCCGCCCGCATCCCTGCCCAGGCGGGCCAGCTTAATCTCCGTGCGGATCGGCGTGAGTTCGGACACCTGCTGGCGGATATCCTCAATCACGGCGGACATGGAGCCGGATACGCCCCCGCCGATAATCACTCTCTGCGGATTCAGCAAGCTCGCGATATTCGCGATGGTGATGGACAAATATTGCACAAATTCGTTAATAACACGAGCCGCCTCAGGCTCTCCCCGGGTGTAGCGCACAAAAAGTTCTTCGGGAGATACCCCGCTTTTCTCCAGAGCGAATGCCGAAATTTGCTGCTCGAACGCTCCCGTCTGTCCGGGACGGTTCCGTCTGTTTTGGGCCAGGTCCTCCCGATCGATAAAACAGTTGATTTCCCCCGCCGAGTAACGATGGCCTTCGATTAATTCGCCGTTGGCGATAATAGCGCCGCCCACTCCGCTTCCAATAGCTATGAAGAACATATTGTCCGTTAACCCCTCGCTGCCCAGCCATCTTTCGCCTAATGCGGCAAAATTGACATCGTTGTTGACATATACCGGAAACGGAAAATAGGTTTTCGCCTTCTCAATCAGATTGATGTTGCCCCAGTTCAAAGCGGGCACGTCGAGGAGAACCCCTTCCCTGCTGTCCACAATCCCCGGAAGCCCGATCCCCATGCCGAGGATACGATCTTTTTCAATCCCGGATTTTTGAATAAACGATTGAACCAGATCCAAAGTCTCTTCTACGGTAGCTGTTGTTTTGCATTCTTCCTTATGCTCGATCTCACCATCAAGGTCGGTCAGTACGATCAGGGTTCGAGTCCGCCCGATATCGACGCCGATGCCGTATCCCGATTTAGGATTAAAGCCCAGTTCGATTCCCCTGCGGCCCCCATCCTTGGTAGAGTCGCCCAACCCCGTCTCCACAACAAACTTTTTCTTGATCAGCTCATTGACGATGGAGGTGACCGTGGATCGGCTTAAGCCCAATTTCTTGGCTATTAAAGCTCTGCTGATTTTTTTCTCGCTTCGGATCATTTCCAGAACCAAGTTCCGGTTGATCTTCTTGATCAGATCCAAACTTCCGGTTCGATTATACAACCTCTCCCCTCCTTCATTCAGTTTCGTCGGAGAACAAACAAACTAAAATTTAAAGCAATTATAACATGTCGAAATTTACTGTCAATAGTGTAAGCGATGTCATTTTAAAAATATGTTATGAAAACTGACAAATTTGTTCTAAATGATATGAAAAAGAACAGAAAAATAGATAAAAGTAACACATTATGTATAACTAAACTAACATAACATTGCGAAAACAATCAATCCCTCATCCCTCTTCGATAACAAAAAAACCGCTTCACCGGACAAACGTCCGATCAAGCGGAATCGGGATAACAAGTTCAGGTACAAAACTTCTTTTTTGGCAGCTTCACTTTTTAGTGGAACCACCATTTGCGCCGCGGATGTTGCTGAGGTTCTCCTTCGCTGTAGATCCGATGGCCGGGTTCGGGAGTATGCAGGAAACGTTCGGTGCCGAATTCGATTTTGCGGTATTCCGACTCTCCGTCGATTTCCAGCCGTCCTTGAATTTGGTGTACGGCGATTTGCATCTCAAGGAATCCTTCAACCATCTTAAGTCACCCTCCTAAATTGATGAGCTTTACTTTGACAATCATGGCCTTCCGACGTTGTGAGCGATGCTTTGATTTACGCCTTCATTATAGCAAATCAACGATTTTTTTAGCACCGATAAACATTGGTTATCAGGGTCTTCAGCGCCCCAGTTCACAAAACTTCCAAAACTTGTCTTTCCTAGAAAAACGACTGTCTGCACGGGGAGAATTCTGAATTTTTGCGTAAAAAAACGTACGCCCCTTTAAGGGACGCCCTTGTCCAAGACTTATTCAATGACTTTACAAACTCAACTTAATAATCAGCGCTTGACAGGGAAGGCCGGTAACCGATCGTGGCAAGAAATATTGGCAGATCCATATCCGCTGTCCGGACGCTTTGCATGATTATCCCGTTTGATCCGGAAGCAGAGAGGAAGATAAATTCAGGAGAAGAAAATAGGTTTGGGAGCAGCAGACATGTTCGAGATCGTTAGTTCGAGATCATTAGTTCGAGATCATTAGTTCCAGATCGTTAGACAGGTTAGTGAGAAGGAGGTTTGGAGAAGTGAAGCAGACCTGACGGAAGGAATGGGGCACGACATCGTGAAAAATGAAAGGCCCGTGATTAGCCCCTACCCCCCCCCCCTTAACAAGAGGGATAATCGTGCAAAGCAGCATGCAGGGATACCAAGACACGAAACGCTATAGACAGCCCAGCCACCTCAGAGCCAAAGTCATAATTTATTTGTCAAGCATTGATCTCGGTTTTGAGCCACTTTACATTGTTTATTATCGAGTTAGTTAAGCGGGTGACGTTATGCTTTAATCAGCCGATTTTCAGCTGGGTTGTGGCCTTCATTACGTACGGATGCCCAGCTTTTCCGCGTAGGCCTCGTGCAGTTCCTGCCAACCGTATTTGAGCGCTTCTTCCCCGACCATCGAGGGCATTTGTTCGCCGACCAGCGTTCCGGCCAAACCATCCAGGCAAAGATGCCAACCCGCCGCGTAGGAAGGCGCTTGTTTGCGCTCCGCAAACCGATGCCGCAGCACCAGGGTCGTCTTGTCTTGATTAAAGCCGGACAGCTCCCAACGCAGGATGTCTGTACCCCAGCGGAGCACAAGCAGATGCGGAGCGTTAACCTCCAGCACGTCTCCTTCCGTCTCTTCCTCCACGGGCGCATTGATCATCTTCAGCCGTACGGGTCCCACTTCGGTCAAATCCTTTTCTGCTGAAAACGGTCCCCATTTGGTGATTTGATCGGCCCGGGTCAGCGCGTCCCAAGCTTTTTCCGGCGGATGATTCAATACCCGTTCCAGTACAAGCACCCAGTCCTCCTGCTCTTGCATAAGCTTTGGATTCTCAATCGGCGATCTCATGTTCCGTTTCCTCCTAATCTTTTTTCTGCTGGTCCAAAAAATTCTCCAAGGCGTCAACATGCTGATTCCACTTCTTGCGATAGGCTTTCAGCCATTCGTCGATCTCTACCAGCGGCTCGGCTTCCAGCGAATAGATGTGCTGCTGGGACTTGATCCGGACCTTGACCAGACCGCTTTGGCGCAGCGTCCGCAAATGCTTGGATACCAAGGGCTGCGACAGCCCCAACGCCTGGGCCAGATCCGTTACGTTGGATTCCGACTGGAGCAGCAGGTCCAAAATCCGCCGGCGGGAAGGCTCGGCAATGACGGCAAAGGTATCCGGCAAACTTATCGCCCCCTTCCTTTATCATTAACATAACCCAATAGTTATATAACTTCAAGTTCATATATGGAGAAAAGAAGAATTTTCTGTTGAGAGGAGTATTTTTACGTCAAAAACTGGAATTTTTAAATTGACTTTATGTGGGACACTTCAGTAAAATTTATTTGTGTGGGACAGAAAGAGAGGTGAGTACACTGAGTCCACGAACAGGTCGGCCAAAGGCAGAAAACCCCAAGAAATACAATATCAAAGCTCGTCTCAATGAAGAGATGTACAGCGCTGTGACCGATTATTGTACCAAGCACAATCTCACTGTAACTGACGCGATCCGGCTGGGGCTGAAACTGCTTTTGTCCGAAGAAGAAAAATAAAAGCGGTCTATTTGTGCTTATGAAAGGAAAGTATCAGGACACATATAAGTTAAGGAGATGATCTCTTATGACAAAGGTGCTGCTTCGCAACGAAGAATAGAAGCTGATAAGGGATTTGAACGTATTACTGGTATCAAAGTCCGCTCTTAATGGAGCGGATTTTTTATGTCCAAAAATTCAAATAAAAACCACAAATTAATGTTGTTTTATGTTGATTTTCCAACAAATCATATTTATGATGGAGTCAGATAGCGCAAGGCTTGAAAGTTCTATGCACTTGTTCAAGTGAACAGTTTCACAAAAAGGGAGGGTTTGGCCATGAGCCAACGTATGATTTTGAACGAAACCTCGTATTTCGGGGCCGGGGCGATTGCCGATATCGTCAATGAAGTGAAGCAGCGCCGTTTTGTTAAGGCATTGATCGTAACCGACAAGGAGCTTGTGAAGCATAATGTCGTGTCCAAAATAACCGGTCTGCTTGACCTCCACCAGTTGCCTTATTCCGTATTTGATGAAACGGTAGCGAATCCTACCATTGAAGTCGTGCAACAAGGATTGGCCGCCTTTAAAGCGGCCGGGGCCGATTATATCATCGCGATTGGCGGCGGATCGCCGATGGATACGGCCAAAGCGATCGGCATCATCAGCAACAATCCGGAATACGCCGACGTTCGCAGTTTGGAAGGAGCGGTGGCGACGGCCCACAAATCGGTGCCGATCATCGCCGTTCCGACAACGGCCGGGACAGCGGCGGAGGTCACGATTAACTATGTGATCACGGATACGCAAAACAAACGGAAATTTGTCTGTGTTGATCCCCATGACATTCCCGTCGTCGCCATCGTCGACCCGGATATGATGAGCTCCATGCCCAAAGGACTCACCGCCGCCACCGGCATGGACGCTCTAACCCATGCGATCGAAGGATACATTACCAAAGCAGCCTGGGAATTGACCGATGCGCTGCATCTAAAAGCGGTGGAAATTATCGCCCGGTCCCTGCGCGGTGCCGTAAACAATGACCCGCAAGGCCGCGAAGGAATGGCACTGGGGCAGTATATCGCCGGCATGGGCTTTTCTAATGTGGGCCTGGGGCTGGTACACGGGATGGCCCATCCGTTGGGAGCTTTTTACGATACGCCGCATGGGGTGGCCAACGCTATTTTGCTCCCGTCCATTATGGCCTACAACGCCGATTACACCGGGGAAAAATACCGCGACATCGCCAAAGCGATGGGCGTGCCGGGAACCGAACAAATGAGCATCCAGGAAGCGCGCAGCGCCGCGGTTGCCGCTGTTCGCCAGCTGTCGGAGGACGTCGGCATCCCGTCCTGTCTCCGTGAAGTCGGTGTGCGGGAAGAGGACATCCCCGCCCTCGCCCGCTCCGCGTTCGAAGATGTATGTACGGGCGGCAATCCGCGGGAAACGTCGGTGGCCGAGATTGAGGAGTTGTATCGGGCGATTTTTTAGGTTGCTAAATCTCACAGGTTAATACGCAGGGGAGCTCACAGCCATAGAACGGCTGCAGGCTCCCCTTAAAAATTTTCTCGAACGTGTGAATTTCAGTTAAGTTGTGGTACAATGAAAGTACTTTTAAAGGCTTTAAAAGTCTTTATTATTAAGGAGCCGTGCTTGCAGGGCACGGCCCCGGGCAATAGCCGCTTTTAAGGGCGGCAGACTTTTAATGGCATACCGACACAAATAGACCGGTTCCTTTGCCTAGGGCGGTCTATTTGCGTTTATGGAAAGAAAGTATCAGAACAAATTCAAGTACGAGTTCAAAAAGTCAGGTTTTCAGGACCAAGAAGGTTGGATGAAGTTAGGGACTGAGTAGCGGAGCGTAGACAGATCTACGTGAGCAACGGAAGGCCCGGCTGAATTCAAGAATCGACGTCGAATCCGCTTCATGAACGACTTCGTCATGGAAAGATGATTTTTTGAACAACCTCTTAAAGTCGCAAATAAAATCATTAGCGTTAATGCTTGATAAACTTCCACTCTGGCATCCCTCCCTTCTATGAGAGGTAGCCGACCGCCCTTGCAAGCCTATTCTATTCTATTGCTTACTTCGTATTATATCACTCTTGTAAAAGTATGGAATTTGATGTCACAGTGAACGCCCGAACTTTCGTTGTCATACTACAAATCTTTACTCTGCAAATATACCTTCGATAATGATCCCCTTCATCCAAGGCATAGGCCATAGCCCCTTCCTTTTTAATCCTCATATACTAGAAATATTCAATTGATCAGCCTTCGCTCTGATAGAAAAGTCATTTTCACGAGGGTGTTAATTATGAGGTAATTAAAGTAAAGTACCAGGTTCGGAAGGAAGTTGGGTGGTATTATTTTATGAATTGGACCGAGTTTGCGGAAACCAGTTGCCCTGTTTTTACCACTTGTATCTTTTGTGGACAAACCAAACCAACCAAGGAATTTGTTCGCAAAGTAAAAAACGGCAGAAAATTTAAAAGAGCCTTGTATTGTCATGAATGCAGAGAGCAATTTGGCTTAGAAGAGATATCAAAGAAGATTCAGGATTATAAAAATTCCGAGGTTTTTGAGAAGATAACGGACTCGTCGCTGCTTAATGAAGAGTGCATGTACACGCTAAAGAATAAGTATCGTGTTTCCAAACCGATTACGTATGAACTGGCCAAACGTTACCTGGATGAAAAGGCGGCTTATTTTTATAAAGAAACTCCGAATATCATTTACTTAAAATATAACCGTGATCAATTGCGGCAGTTTATATTCGAACGAGATCAGCATCGATGTTACCTATGCGGTGAATACGCTGAATTTGTAAATACCATCCTCACTAAACCGGAAGGCGGTTTAAAAACCCCCGCCAATATGAGAGCCGTTTGTCACAAACATAATCGCTTTTTTCAACAAAAGCAAAAAGTGCCTACCGGCAACATTCTATACGCTTTACCGATCTATCAAGGTCATTCCGGCAAAATTATGGATACGATCGAAAATCCCGATCCCTCCATTCTTAAGCTTACATTTAGGCCGGACCGCATGTATTGCTTTTGCGATATTACTACACAACATGATTCTCCTTATTATGGCATATGCAATGTGGTTATCGGAGGCCCCATAGCGGGTATTCAGATTTATACGAAGATTATTCAAGAGACGCCCAATCAAACCCACAAGCTTGAACTGTTGGCCATCGAAGAAGCGATACAACGGTTTTCGGTTGAAAAATGGCAGTTTAAGAAAGCATTTGTTTTTACGGATATCCCTTACGATCTTTATCTTTTTAGCTTGGGGGAGCTTGGAGAGTTAGCAAGAGCGATTGAAGAAAAGAAAGGCGTTATTTCCATTCGCTACTTAAATAACCAGGAACAAAAAGGAAACGTAATGTATCGCCTGGCCCATAATTTCGCAAGGAAGGCGTTTGCTGAATTCTATAAAGAACAAGGAGAGCCCACAACCATTCTGGCAGCTACGGGCTCTCCCTAAAAATTTTCACGAACGTGTAAATTTCAGTTTAGTTGTGATACAATGAAAGTACTTATTAAGGAGCCATGCTTGCAGCGCACGGCCCCGGGCAATAGCCGCTTTTAAGGGCGGCAGGCTGTATTGGAATAGCGGCACAAATAGACCGGTTCCTTTGCCGAGGGCGGTCTATTTGTGTTTATGGAAGGAAAGTATCAGGACAATTAATGTCGCAAATGAGATCATTAGCGTTAATGCTTGATAAACTTCCACCTGGCATCCCTCCCTTCTATGAGAGGTAGCCGACCGCCCTTACAAGCCTATTCTATTGCTTACTTCGTATTATATCACTCTTGTAAAAGTATGGAATTTAAGATCATGACAACCGCGTGACACTTCTCCGTCATTCTTCCCGTCCTCTTTGCCCGATAAGCTCTCCATTTTCAAAACAGTAGGTTTTCCCGTATTCGGGAAGCAGACGAATTCCTGACGACAGCTCCAATTGTTCCGGATGCAGGCTGTGCAGCGGAATAAACCAACCGGCCCCGATCTGATCGCCGATGAGCCGCAGGTGCTCGGGAGCCGCGTGGCCGGAAGCGCCGATATAGCGATAATTCAGGCCGATCCGCCGCAGCAGGTCCCGCAGTGCAGCGTAGTCGGGATCGTAGGCACCGAGCGGTGCTCCGTTGGAGTGGATATACACTCCTCCTTCCGTCCGCAGTCGCAGCAACTCCAATGACCGGGCGAAGCTGTTCTGCAGCGCGAACCGTTCCGGGGCTGCGTTGATGTCGGCGAGCGAAACCGGAACAAAGCCTTCGAGCGGAGTTTCCGAAAGCACGGCCAGGCCCTCCCGTCCGGTGAGCGAACGCAGCAGGAAAGCCGTGTCCGGCTCCAGCACCGGCTTCCTGCCAGCCGCGATTGCCGCTTCGCACAAAGCCTCTACCCGCTCGATGTGCCGATGGTACATATTGATGACCGCCAGGCCGGACGTTTCCCGCATCGCCGCCGCTGCGCGCTCCGCCACACTGGCTTCCGTGGCCGGCCCCCCGCCGCTGGCAGGATCGCCGTCAGCCTCCCCATCTTGCGGCAGGCCAAGCGTTGTGCCCTCGATGATCAGCGCGTGGACTTGCCGGCGCTTCGCCGCCTCCGCCATCCCAAGCGTCCACTCGGGATGTTTGCCGTGCAAACGGAAATCGCCCGTATACAGCAGCCGGACGTCCGGTGTCTCCACCAGAAAAGCGCAGGCGCCGGCCACATCATGGTCCACCCGCAGCGGTGTGACGCTGATCTCGCCGCAAACAACCGGCTGATCATAGGCAAAAGAGTCAAACATACGGCCGGAAGCGAGCGGCACGCCTTCGCCGATCGCCTCCAGTGCTTCGTGCAGGCGCAGGCTCTCCTCAGACATCAGGACTGGCACCGACGGATCGATCATTCCCATCAGCGCCATATGATCCAGATGCAGATGCGAGATAAAAACCGCCTGCCGCAAATGGCCGTCACCTGCCGGGCGAAGACCGCTCCCTGCTGCGAGCAGCGACTTTTCGCCGTACAGCCCGTCCAGCGGCGGCAGCAGCCCCAACCGCAAAAAGTCAGCCACCGGGTCGGTCAGCTCGGCAATGCCGCGCTCCAACATATTCCCCGCCGGACTGAAACAGCGGCCGAAATCGAATACGATGCGGCTTTGACCGTGCTCCACCGTGACGATCGTTCCGCCAATCGTCCGCAAACCGGACCAAAAACGGATGCGCGTATTTGGTTCCCCCATGACAAAACACCTCCATTACGGCTTCAAGCTGTTCAATGCGGCTTGCTCGGCGCTCGCCAAGCCTTCTTTTACCGATTTCTGTCCGTGCAGCACCTCGTCGATTTGCTTCGATACATCGGTGCGCAATTTGTTGTAGCCGTTCAGATGCGGTTCGCCAAAGGCGGAGTCAAATTGCTGTGATGCCGCTTTTTGCTCAGGATGCTCCGCGATGAACGCCGACCACTCGCTGTCTTCCAGCGCCGATTTACGTACCGGCACATATCCGGTCTCCTTGGCCCACTGGATCGTCGCTTCCTTGGAAATCAGAAATTTTCCGAACTCCCAGGCCGCGAGTTTCTGCTCCGGCGTGGCGCTTTGGAAAACAATCACGTTCGTGCCTTGAAACGGGGAAGCGGCAGCTTTATCTTTGGGCAGCGGCGCGGTCGACCATTTGAATTTGCCGCTCACCGCGCTGTCGACAAAAGAGGCGCCAGCGGAAGAACCGATATACATCGCTACGTCCCCGCGCCCAAACGGATCGGACATATAACCGTCTTCTCCGGCCAAACGCCCCGTTTTGGTCGTAACGGTCAAGTCGTACAGAAAACCGAGCGCCTTCTCGCCTTCCGGCGAATTGAATGCGACTTTACCGTCCTCGGTCACGTACTCGCCGCCCGCCTGTTTTACATAAGTGGCCAAATTGCCGGATACCGAGTTTTCAAAACCGATGCCGACGACTTTTTTACCGTTGATGTCGGTCGTCAGCTTGGCCGCCGCCGTTTTCAGCTCATCCCAGGTTGCCGGAGCGCCAAGCCCGAATTTGTCCAAATAGTCCTGATTGTAGTACAGCACTTCCGTACTTTTGTTAAAAGGCAGGCCGTATGTTTTCCCGTCCCAGGTGTTGTCGTCCATAAAAGCTTTGACGATATCGGCCTGGTCCTCGGCGCTCAGGCCTACTTTGGCATCATTGATATATGGCGTCAGGTCTTCAATCAGATCGTTCGCCACATATTCGGTCTGCCAATTGGAATAAGCTTGAGACATGGTGGGCGAAGTTTTCGCTTTCGCCGCGGCCATCAGTTTCTGCGACAGATCGTCATAGCTGCCCTGGGCCACCAGCTTGACCGTAATATTCGGGTTCTGGTTGTGGAATTCGTCGGCCAACTGCTGCAGCACCTCTTCCAGATGCCCGGACATCGCATGCCAGAACTCGATTGTTACCGGCTGGTCAATCGTAACGGAACCGGGACCGGCTTCAGCGCTCCCCTCCGTCCCGCTTGCCGCATTCCCGCCAGCTCCGGCATTGGCGGCGCCAGCGTTCCGATTTCCCGCGGCATTGCCTGTATTCGCCTGGCTGGCTCCCCCTCCACAGGCCGTAACGGCAATCATGATCAAACAAAGCATGAGGACTACAATTCCCTTTTTTCGCAACATACGTTTCCCTCGCTTTCTTTTTTTGAACGATTAACAGCGTTGGTTCCAACATCGTCACCTGGTAATCTCATTGCGAACTGTTCCCGGCCATCACCACCTTTAAGAGGTAGTTCAAAAAGTCATCTTTTGATCACGAAGTAGAATCATGGAGCTTAATCGGCAGCGAATCTTGAATTCAGCCGGGCCTTCCGTTGCTCACGTACCCAAAACGTACGCTCCGCTACTCAGTCCCTAGCTTCATCCAACCTTCTCGGTGCTGAAAACTTGACTTTTTGAACTCTCATTTAATAATCATCGTGTCAGCCCTTGATTCCGGTGCGGGCAATGCCTTCAACCACATGTTTCTGCATCACCAGATACAGCGCGATCATCGGCAGGATGATCATCGACGAGGCGGCCATCAGCAGCTCGTAGTTTTTGCCGGTATCGTAGACAAACGCGGTTAAGCCGACCGGCAGGGTGCGCATTTCCGCCGAGTTCGTGACGATCAGCGGCCACAGGAACGCGTTCCAGCTGCCGATCACTTTGATCAGCGCGCTGGTGATGATCACCGGCGTGGACAGCGGCACCATGATGCGCCATAAATAACGGAAATCGCCGCTGCCGTCGATCCGGGCCGCCGCATACAATTCGTCCGGAATGCCGAGAAAATACTGCCTGAACAAAAAGATGGCAAACGCATTTGCCGTCCAGGGAACGATCAGCGCTTCGTAACGGTCGATCCAGCCAAGTTCGGTCAATGTCACGAAATTCGGCGCCAGCAGGATTTCACCGGGAATCATCATGGTCGCAAGCAGCAGAAAAAACAGCAGTTCCCGGCCGTAAAAGCGAAGCCGCGCGAAAGCAAAGGCAGCCAGGATCGACGTGATCAGTTCACCAAGGGTGCTCAGCAGCGTCACGATGACACTGTTAAGCAAATAACGGCCAAAGGGGGCCGCTTCCCAGGCGATCCGGTAATTGTCCCACTTCCAACTCACCGGAATCCATTGGGGCGGCATCATCACCACCTCATCCGGCGTCTTGAGAGACGTCGTGATCATCCAGTAAAAGGGCAAAATCATCGTCAGACCGCCCACGATCAGTACCGCATAGATCAACGCACGCCCGGCCGCGCGGATCACCCTTTGCTGGAGAAAATGCGTTTTTGGGGCCATCAGTAATGCACCTTCTTTTTGCCGATATAAAATTGCAGCGCCGTAATGAGAGCTATGACGATAAACATCAAATAGGAGGCCGCGGCAGCCGTGCCAAAATCCCATTCAGCGTAAAACTTGCGGAATACGTAAAACACGATCGTCAGCGCGCTGTCGGACGGCCCCGCCTTCCCGCCTCCGCCGCCGAACAGGGCGTACACCTCGTCAAACACCTTAAACGATGAAATCGCCGCAACAACGGTGACAAAAAAAGTAGTCGGCGAAAGCAGCGGCAGAACGATACGCCACAGCCTGCGCCCGTAATTCGCCCCGTCGACGCTGGCGGCCTGCTCGTATTGCTTGTCGATCGTTTGCAGCCCCGCCAGAAAGATGATGATGTTGTAGCCGAGGCTTTTCCAGATGGACATCAGCACAAGCGCCGGGATCGATAGCTGGGGCGTGTTCAGCCAAGAAACGGGGTCCATGCCCAACCAGCCGAGAAAATAGTTGAGAATGCCGTAATCCCGGTGGTAAATCCACTGCCAAACAATGGCAACAGCCACGAGCGAAGTGACATACGGTAAAAAATAGACGGTCCGGAACAAGCCGCGAAACCGGATGTTGGCATTCAGCATCAGCGCGATCAGCAGGGAAAGCGCCACCGACACGGGCACGACCCCGACAACGAACAACAGCGTGTTGCGCATGGCCAGCCAAAAATCGGGATCATGCAGCACCGCGGCATAATTGCCCCATCCCGTGGCATAAACGATATCCTTGAAATAGTCGTACTCCGTAAAAAAACTGAGCTCCAGCGACTTGAACAGCGGATACACCGTAAACACCCCGATGACCGCAAACGCGGGCAGCAAGTATAGCAGTGCTTTCAACGTGCTTTGTATAGTCGGCCGCCAACTCATCGCATCACAGCCCTCCCTCCTTAGAATCGCCGGTACCTTTAGTGGACCAGCATTTCATCATAAGCGATCTGTATTATCCGGACGTCAATCCATTGTTAAATTTGTTCAATACCAAAAAACACCCTCCGGATACAAAAAACACCTCCACGGAATTTGCCTTGGAGCCGATAAAGTTGGTTCCAAGGATCAAATTCTTAAAGGTGCGATTCAGGCAGGCGCTTTCGGGAGGTACGGGATTCTGGCCGGCAGGGGCAACCGGGGACGCTAGCCGCGTCTTCGGGAGACGCCTTCGGCTGTGGGCTTCCGTGTGCTGCTTCCGGGCAGCGCTTTTGGGAGGGGCAGGCTTCTAGTCGACGGCGGCAACCGCGAACGCTAGTCGCGTCTTCGGGAGACGCCTTCGGCTGCGGGCTTCCGATTGCTGCTTGCAGGCAGCGCTTCAAGGAGGGGCAGGCTTCTAGTCGACGGCGGTAACCGGCCCCCTAGCCGAGCTTCCAGGCGGTGCCTCTGGCTCGGCTTCCGGATGCTGCTTCGGGCAGCGCTTTTAGGAGGGGCAGGCTTCTAGTCGACAGCGGCAACCGGCCCCCCAGACGAGCTTCCAGGCGGTGCCTCCGGCTGCGGCTTCTGGGTACGGCTTCTGGGTACGGCTTCTGGCCAGAGGTGGTAAGCGTGCCGGATCGAGCGATGGTGCTGTGCGCAAATAAAGGACTTTTTAGGCGTTATTGAAGCGCTTTCTTCCTTCACCGAGAAAATAGCAGTAAATTATGGCCTTACTTCTCCCGGCGCTCTGGATATCTGCCGTCTTTACCGCCTTCCCCGCAAAATAACGCCAAAA
This sequence comes from Paenibacillus sp. FSL R5-0527, assembly GCF_038008055.1. Lineage (NCBI taxonomy): Bacteria > Bacillati > Bacillota > Bacilli > Caryophanales > Paenibacillaceae > Paenibacillus > Paenibacillus sp. FSL R5-0527. The sequence goes on from NZ_JBBOYI010000001.1 coordinate 7,120,878, forward strand.
AATGCCTCTATCCCACTAGATTCCAGGGATCTAGCGAAAATAACGCCTTTTTGTTCCGTTATTTTCTGCGATGCGATAATTTCTCTGCATGACGAAAAATTTTGTGCGTACAAAAAGGGAGCCTAAGCAGTTAGAACTGCTGTAGACTCCCTCCGTATTTACTTCACAAGTTGTCCGCGGGTAACGCCGAGCTGGTTGGTAGCTTTTAGCGTTTTCCAGACTTGGGTACCGCTGATTTCACCGCGCAGGGCGCGGTTGTACAGGTCGATGACCTTGTGCACCTGATCCGGGGTTTCCTCTAGGAATTCAACCCGGTAGCGCGGTACGCCAAGCTCAAGGAAATGGTTCAAATACTCCGCGCCGGACTGTTCGATCGCGTTGTACACCGTGTTGCGGCAGCCTTCATCGACCCGGACCGGGTGGGACATGCCGATGCGGTCCTGCAGCGATGCCCGGTGCTGCTCGCACGGACGGCCGCAGTTGGTGTAGTCGGTACCTTCGCTTAGGAAGGTGCAGTACACGCAATGCTCTGTGTGGAACATCGGCAAATGCTGATGGATGACGACTTCCATGTCGGCCGCCCTACTGACCCGCAGCAGGTCGACCATCTGCTGGATGTTCAAATCATAGGACGGCGTGACGATATCGCAGCCGGCCTCCAGGAACAGCTCGGCCGTTTTGTGGTTGGCGATGTTCAGCGAAAAATCGCCGATCAGCCGCGGGTGCACGGCCGACGGATTCTCCATCCGGTGGCGCAGGTAAAAGTACAGCGCCCCGGTGTTGCGCACCAGCACCGCGTCGGGCTGAAGGCGCAGGATGTTGTTGTGGTAGCCGTTTTCGCCCGGCATATGGATACGCGGCGTGGCCAGCGCAATTTGCTTACCGGCGGCATGAACGGCTTCGACCGCTGCCGGGAACTGCTTGATAAACTCGAAGTCGGCGTAGACAAAGGAGACGCCGGCTTCGAGCGCAGCCTGCACCTGCGGCAGGCTGCGGCACAGCGCGGTGAGCTGCGCTTCACCGTGCGTATGCGGCGCGCGGCGCGGGCCGGCACCGGCCAGGCCGCCCGCGGCGCCGCCCTGCGCAGCAGCGTCGGCTCCGCCGGACGCTGCGCGCGCGCTTCCGGCGCTGCCAAGCAGCGCGCCGGGTACGGCCCCCGGCCCCCCGCCGTGCGCGGGGGCCGCCACGGACGCCCCGCCCGCGGCAAGCGGGGCGTCCCCCGCCGCCGCCCGCGTCCACACGGGCGGCTTCGGCCGCTCGGCGGCGAGCAGCTCCACCGCGCGCCGGCGGATGCCGTTCAGCTCTCGAATCGGCAGGATGACGTCGCCATGCAGCTCCGCATCCAGCTTCTCGAGCTGAAACACCGTGCCGCCGAGACGCCCGAACTGCTCTTCGAGCAGCGCTGCGTCCATCGGCCGTTTTTGCGCGACCTCGAGCTCCAGCTCCGAGTCGACGCGCACCATCATGCCCTTCTGCACATCCGTCCAGAAGGTGGTCAGCAGCCCGCCGGGATGCCCGACGGCCCGCACATGCACCGGAAACACGCGGTACGGCTTGTCCGTCTCAAACGTTTGGCGCAGCCGTTTGTCGAGCGCCGGATCGCTCGTTTTCCAGATGCGGTCGCCGACATGCAGCCGGCGCAAATCCACGTCATTCCGGCCCGGCACGATGTCCACGATCCAGCCCTCGCCGGCCTCGCCCTCGTGCTTCACGCCTTTGCGGCGCAGGTCGTAAACGCGTCCGCCTTCTTCTTTTTTCGTCGGATCCCCGGCATCAAACACGATCCCGTCGCCGCGCTTGAGCGGTGCTTCCAGCTTGCAGACAACGCCGTCGCGCAGCACCTTTTCGACCCTGCCCAGGTATACGCCCCGGCTTTTCGGGAACGTCCCGTCAACCAGCTTTTTATTGTTCGTCCCTTCCAGGAACCCGTGCGTAAAGCCGCGCGAAAAACTCTGCTGCAGCTCGCGGATCTCCTCCTTGGAAGGCTTCGTATCATCCCCGTCAAAATAGCGGTCAATCGCCTTGCGGTATTTGCTTACTACGTTCGCCACGTACTCCGGACTTTTCAGCCGCCCTTCGATTTTAAACGAGGTCACGCCCGCCTCGATCAGCTCCGGCATAATGTCGATCGCCGCCAAATCCTTCGGCGACAGCAGATAGGCCACATCGCCCATCGGTTTCTTTTCCCCGTCGACCATGAGGTCGTATGGCAGCCGGCACGCCTGCGCGCATTCGCCGCGGTTGGCCGAGCGCCCGCCCCACATTTCCGAGGTCAGGCACTGACCGGAATACGACACGCACAGCGCCCCGTGCACAAACACCTCCATCGGCAGCTTGGCCTGCTCCCCAATCACCTTGATCTGCTTCAGGTTGTTTTCCCGTCCCAAAACGACCCGCTCCATGTTCCACGGCTTGACGAACTCCACCGCCTCCGGCGAAGTAATCGTCATCTGCGTCGATCCGTGAATCGGAAAATCCGGCGATATTTCGCGGATCAGCTTCACCAGCCCCAGGTCCTGCACGATCACCGCGTCCACGCCGCTTTCGATGCACGCCTCCACCAGTTCCCGCGCCTCTTTCAACTCATCCTCGAACACGAGAATGTTAAACGTCAGAAACCCTTTGACCCCATAGCTGTGCAAAAACGCCATGATCTCCGGCAGCTCGTCCATCCGAAAATTGTTCGCCCGCGCCCGGGCATTAAACTTCTCGACGCCGAAAAAAATCGCATCCGCCCCGTTCGCCACCGCCGCCCGCATGCAGTCCCAGTCACCCGCCGGCGCCAGCAGCTCTACATCCTGCCTCGTCAATCCTGCCTTGCTCATGTATATCCTCCTAAAACCGGCTTAAGCCGGCACAAAGTCTTAAATCTATATCCATACCTAATAAAAGTTCAAAATTTAATCATCCGTCAACCTATATATTCTAGCAGACATTGCCGACGTACTCTAGCTTTTCCATCCATTCACAAGGAAAAAAGCACTTATTTGATTTCGGGGACCTTCAGGCGTTTTGAAATTAATTTCACCGTCCTGCTGACGCTAACGCTTAATCAGAGCGGAAAGCCTTTTCCTGGATTTGGCAGCGCTTTGCGAATCAATTCCGGCAGTTGTTGCAAAATGTACAGTTAGTTATCCGGAAAAGCTGCCACAGCGCTTGATGAAGTGCAATTCCTGCAATTACCTTGTTTTCTTTTAAAGGAAAGGTAATGAAACGGGAATGTAAGTGCATGAAATGCAATTGAAACGAATGACAGGGCATCTTGATATAAAATTAGGTGTATGATTTGCAATATCATTATAGTAAAGCTAATCACATATTCAGTTATAATCCCCATTATCCTCCACCCTCGAAAAAGGGCCTTGCCCCTCAGCCAAAAAACCCCCGCTCCCGATAACGGGATACGGAGGTTTTACCATGCTATTTGTTTCGCCGCGCCCGCGACGCTTGAATGATCTCCGCCGCCTGGCGGATGATCTCGTCCAGCGAGGCCTCATCCGTGGCATCGTATTCGTCGATGTTCAGCCGCAGCACCGGGCACGCGTCAAACTCCTCGATCCATTTGGCATATCGCTCATACATCTGCTCCCAATAGGATACGTCGGTCTGGATTTCCATTTCCCGGCCTCGCAGCCGGATCCGCTTCAAAATCGAGGACAAATTGCCTTCCAAGTAGATCAGCACATCCGGGTGCGGAAAATACGGCGTCATCACCATCGCCTCAAACAGGCTGCTGTACGTTTCGTAATCGGTTTTGGACATCGTGCCCTGGTCGGCATGCATTTTGGCAAAAATACCGGTGTCCTCGTAAATCGAACGGTCCTGTACAAATCCGCCGCCCGCTTCGAAAATCGCTTTTTGCTCCTTAAAACGTTCGGCCAAAAAATAAATTTGCAGATGAAAGCTCCATCTTTCAAAATCGTGATAAAACTTCTCCAGATAGGGGTTCTGATCAACCTTCTCCATCGAAGTGCGGAAGCCGAGCCGGGCCGCAAGGGCGGTGGTCAGCGTGGACTTACCGACGCCTACGGTGCCCGCGACCGTGATCAAAGCGTCTTGGGGAATGTGAAAATCATGGCTCATCGTTTATATGCGCTCCTTTATCTCGGCAACAATTTGTTCAAAATGCTCCGGATGCTCGACAAAATCCATCGCATTGCCGTCCACCGTGATGACAACCGTTTCAGGTTCATTCGCTTTAATGCGGGCCATCGCCTCATCGTAATCCTCGATTAACCGCTCCAGATAACCGGGATTGATGTCCTGCTCAAAGCTCCGGCCGCGTTTTTTGATTCTTTGCTGCAGGGTCGCCAGATCCGCCCGGATATACACGATCAGGTTAGGCCTTGGCAAATCGTCGGTCAGCAGATGATAAATCTGCCGGTATTTGTCAAGCTGGCCCCCTTTCAGCGTGCGCTGGGCAAAAATCAAATTTTTATAAATATGATAATCGGACACAACCGGCCGGCGGCGGGACACAAACTTCAGCGCCGTATCCTCCAGTTGCTTGTACCGGTTGCACAAAAAGAACATCTCCAGTTGAAAGCTCCAATCCCCGCTGTTCTGGTAAAACTTGTCCAGGAACGGATTTTCCTCCACAATCTCCTTCAGGAGCGGAAAATCAAACCGCTCAGCGAGCATCGCCGCCAGCGTTGTCTTGCCGGCCCCAATCGCGCCTTCCACTGCAATAAACGGACTTGGTTTCATAACTCTAGGGTCCTCCCGCAACTCACTTGCTCGTTAATAGACTAGAACATTGTAGCATAGAACTTGCAAATCCGTGAGCAAAAAAGAACTCCTTCCCCAAAAACCGGAGAAAGGAGTCTTCCCAAACTTTTCTAATGCGTAACCATGGAACGAAAATCGCCCCGGCTCGATTGGTCCGCGTGATAGAACACGACGTCCCCGTCCAGCAGCGCAAAGGTCCGTCCGTACGGATCGTCCGCGCTGCGCTTAAACCCTTCCAGCCCGAACCACTGGTTCATTAGCGGGGCATCGATATACTGAAGGTGGGGCTTGTCCGTGTTCCCATCCCGCACCGTCTTGATGTTAAAGTTCACGACGATGTATCCATCCTTCAAAAATATCGGCGACTTATCCGTCAGCCCGCCGTGCGTCCGCCCGTATTCGGCCACATTCGTACCCGCCGCCACCGCGTACAGGTCGGACGGCAAGCTGTATTCCCCGTACCATTTTTGCACCGCGGCATTGGCCCGGGCCGGATCGACGCTGGGCGGCAGATCGGTTTTGGGTCCGATCAGCGTCCGCACGCCTTCCGGCAGCCGCAGCAGGCTGAAACTGCCCGCGGCCGTCCGCTGCTTCGCCGTTTTACGGATAAAGTTCTGCACGAACTGGCTTCGCCCGATCCCGACCACCTGATTAAACGTATAGTCGTGATCGTATTTGTATAGCGCCGTATCGGTCAACTCCTCGGCCGGCACATTCCGCAGCCGCTCGTTCAAAACGACATAACGCTGCACCTTGTCGGAAGGCGAGCCGATTTTAACGTAGCTTTTGCTGCCGGTATGGTAGTACAAATCGACGGGCGTCCGTGTGCCTTTTTTCGCATCGATAAAATAAAACGCCGGCGTAATTGCAATCTGATCCTTCGCCCCAAGCATATTCCCTTTCGTTTTGAGGTCAAACTTGAAATGGTAGCCCGTCTTGATCACAGCGTTATTGTACAGCGGATGGCTGCCCGGGCGGATCGGCAGTGTGTACCTGCTCGTGTTGCCGCGCGCCGCCCCGTCAATCCCGTTCAAGCCTACCCAATAAGACGCACCGGTCGGCGTTCGCCCGCCTTTTTCGGTCCGGAACACACTTTCCCAGTTATAGTCGGCAATGTCCGTCACGTGAAAATCGTACACGCGCCCGATCGCATCCACCGGCACGGTATCATAAGCGATATGATGCTTAAGATCCAGATTGGCATTGGTTTGATCCGTGGCCCCGGACGGCGCATTGTGCGCGATCGTGCGAAACTCGACATCGTAAAAGCCTTCATCCACCCACACCGGTAAGAAAAACGCAAACGACTCCTTACTTTTGTCCACTTCGATCCAGGTATTTTTCGGATAAAAAGCCGATTTCGTTCCGGCGTACACGTCAAACGGGAAACGCACCTGCTTGCTGCCTATGTATTTGAGGTAGTTCCGGTTCCCATAACCGAGATAATTCGCATGCTGTCCGCTGTTTGGCATTTCCACGGTAAAAGGCCGGTCAAGAATAATCGCGGAACGCCCCTGGGCTGGATTCGTTTTTTGATTGTGGGCCCGATCATCCGAAACGCTGGGATAGATGACAACCGGCGTATGTACCGTTACCGAATTGATCCCGTAGATTGGAAAGTCTTTATTGGCGTCCGCATCGGTACTCCCGTTCATGATTTCGTAGTAAATCCTCCCGCTGCTCGCTTGGTCCGCCTTGTTCGTTTTGCTAGTTGGTATAATATGGTCTGGGCTATATAGTACGTTGTCATTAACGATTTTCGCTTCCGGAATTTCACCCGGCATTTCAGTTTGTCCTTCTACCCAGCCGTCATTCATAATTGTTTGACCTGCAAATTCCAGTAAATCATTTCGGACATACAGCTTGGGCGCACGTTTACTGCCTTCTGCTTCCATTTCCCCCCGCTCGCGTGTATCGTTTTCAATATCCGGCCTTTTAGTTCCGCCATCGATGTCCTTATCCCTCAGTACAATGGTTTTAATCTGTGGCGGGGGTTGGATATGGGTAGAGTAAGCCGCTAATACAAAATCGGGCGGATCATATCCCGCTGGCAAAATCGAGATTCCACCACCCTCAAAGGCATAGTTCAAAAGCGTCGCCCTGACTATCTCATACATCTGAAATTCATCTACCGCCCAGTAAGCATAGGGCTTCGTAACCTTAACGTCATAAGTCAACGTTACAATTTCAGATCTGTGCTTATAGCCAACACCGAATACGTATTCTACCCAACGCAGATTAAAATCTCTTGTTACAGGCACGGTAAAGGTGCAAGTCCCTACCATTTTATTGTATTTGTAGTTATACAAATATTCTTTTGCTGTGACATTACCATACAAACTTTCCGAGGTTGGTATGCCATCCGCTACATCGAATCGTTCACTTCCCCGGCTGTCTGCTTTAATGACTGCGCTCGCGTTAGGGTTAAAATCCTCACCGGCCATAGATCGCTCAGGTGATGGATTCGTACATTTTACGCCTGGCGGCTCTTCCGGGTCTCCAGGACCCTCGGGATCCCCGCCAGTTCCGACCGTAATCGTGGCCGCTCCATACAGCCAGTACGGTCCTTTTTTCCATTGGGCGGTGATCGTGGCCGTTCCTTTGGACTTGGCGGTCACTTTCCCTGAACCATCTACAGTAGCCACCGCACTATTGTCAGACGTCCATACCGTTTCGGAAGCCGTTGTGACGTCATACCAATTGTCGTTCCAATCCGACATATTATATTCGAGTGTCGCTACCTGAGCTTTCATCTCCTTGGTCTGACCCACCGCCAGCGTGGCATTGTCCAGCACGCGCATTTTCTTTTTCTCGACCACGTACCCTTTGTAATTGACGAGCATCGGGATGTAGTATTCGGCCATAAACTTGTCCGCTCCGTCGTAGCGGGTGGAGTATTTGTATCTTAAACTGTATTCCAATGGATACCCCGTTGAAACTTTAATGGTTGCTTTAGTACTTCCTGATTGAAATAATGGTTTGGAGCCAACAGGTTCATAACTTAGTTCGGTTCTCCATTTCATATCCTCAATCGCTAAGTCCTTAACGTACGCCTTAGAGAACGTATTATTGAGCGAATCTGTCATTGAAGATGGAGCATAATTGGTCATATCCAGTCCAAAATCTGTACGTTTTTTTAATGGCTCAGCATTTGCCCCGCCGTTGTGAGTACCGGTTTCTACCCGAGTTCCGTTATCAAATGTAGCCGTCCAAATATCAGTATCGCTTTGAACCCAGACAACCTTCGGCCTAGCCACATCCTCTCCTTTTACTTCTACCTTTATAGTCTGCATCTGGGCCGGCCCATTTGGGGTAACTTCTATCTTTTCCACAGGGTAGCCATTTGAGAATGCGGCATAGGAATAGCTCGAAAAGGGGGCGATAGATAGAATTAACACCAAATAACTGGTGATCAACTTTTTCAAATCGCGCCACTCCCCATCATTTGTTACTTAGGACTGCAAATGAACCGTCATCTGTTGTTACTTGATCTCCGATTTTCTTAGAAGAATCTAAGAAAATCTGGACCCATAGGGTAATCCCGTTGCCATTGTTATGTTTTCGAAAAAACTCCATCGCATCCATATGCGGAAGAGTAAGATATCCATATTTCTGCATAACATTTTGATTTGTAACCCTGCTTCCCGCTACAATTCCATCACGTATACCATTCATATAGTGGTCAAGGCTAAAATCATTCGTCTCTGGGTTAATTGTAATTTGAATAAATGCTCTGTATACACCCCTCTCATCTACTCTACTGTTATAATCCGTCTCATCCACAAACAACGGCGCATAGATACTCTTAATATTTTTGAAATCTTCGGTATCGACCACGATATAATTGTGCAGCTTTAGGCTGCCGGCGTTATTTCGGAATGTGAGTGTTTTTTCCGCCACATCGTTTAAAGAGGTGTTGCCGGTTGTAAACGGGCTGATCGTCTCCAGATTGGTCCGTTCCGTGCCGACCTGGCGCAGTTCCTTGAGGCCAAGGAAGTCGTCGGCCTTTTGGCCGCCAACCTGTTCCAGATTCAGCAGGATCGTGGAAGCTTCCGCCCGGGTTGCGTTTTTGTCCAGGCCAAAGGAGCCGTCCGGGTAACCGCTCATTAATTTCGTTCCTAAAGCTACGGCGATGTAAGAGGACTTAGTTTGCGGTATGCCGGGATTAAAATATTCCTTTACCGGGATCACGGTGGTCTTCGTATCCTCCAACGCTTGTTTGTAATCCTCAGCGGCCGCCGCCAGCCCCGAGGTCATCCATTTTGACATTTCAAAGCGGGTAATCGGCGTATTGGGCTTAAATCCGTTCGGATAGTCGCCGGGCTGAACAAATCCGAGGGACACGGCGCGTTCCACCTCGGCTTCGCTCCAATGACCTGTCAGATCGGAAAACTCATGGCCGGAAGAAGCCGTTTCAGCGGTATCCCCTTTCGCCACACGCGCCAAAAGCGCGGCAAATTCGGCCCGGGTCACGGTCGCGTTCGGCTTAAAGGTTCCATCGGCGTAGCCTTTGAAGTAACCTTTGGCGACCGCCGAATCAATCGCCTTTTTCGCCCAGTGGTCGTATTTCACGTCCTTGAAAGTGATTGCTGCAGCATTCACCGTGCCGACGGCCGTATGGGACCCGAACGGAATAAAAGCGCTTATCAAAGCCCCGGCCAACAGAAATGACAGCCATTTTTTCATGGAATTGCCTCATCCTTCCTTCTATTGTTTTACACCAATCACATAAAATACCTTATTTCTAATTATTCGCCCCTTTTCCATCATCACCTCCCGTAACATCCCTATTTTGTGAAAATAACCCATTTAAGGTAATAAAAAAACACACCTCGATTATCGACGAACGATATCAAGGTGTGCTTCACCTGTTTCCATTATATTACACTTTGCGGATTCGTAAAGACTTTACGCTAAAAAAAATTCAAAGGCACCTCATCCCGTCCGGATTAAGATGCCCAACCATTTCACTGCATGAAGGGTTATGTACCGGAAGCTTAACCGAACCAGCCTTTGATCATAATGGCGTCGGACACCAAAAACACGAGCAGGCTGATAATCCCGAAGGCGATGGCGAACAGATTTTTCTTCGGACGTTCTTTGAACAAGCGGACCACGCCGATCAAAATGATCACGGTGAACAAAATCATAAAAATATCGAATCCGTTAAACGTCGTTGTCGTTTCTCCCGCTGCGGCGAGCAACATCGCGAAACCTCCTCTTGAAATCCACGAAATTACATATCTCCTTCTATGTTATCTTCCCGCCCCGCCGGATGCAAGAGGAAAGACAAAAAAACGTCAAAAAAATAACTCTAAAGGCATGGTTTTTTATCTCTTTTGCGCATTTGTTCATTGACATCCTCATTATTACCAGAACTTTGTTTTTCCATAAGGAAGTCTTATGTCCAAAAGCCCTTCTGTCGGTTTACGCTCCTTCATAACTATGGTACCATTATGTTGCTTATATCATAGTTATTCTGTCGGAATTATAGATTTGATCATACAAGGAGGGGTTAGGCATGGCATACGAGCCGATTTGGACAAAAGAACCGGAGAAATTAAACAAATTCGAATTCGTCAAGCTGGAAAAAGACGGCCTGGACGTCATCCGCACCATTATCGAGGAATACGCGGTCAAAGGGTATGACTCCATCCCGGCGGACGATATGGACCGTTTCAAATGGGCCGGCGTATATCAGCAAAAACCGAAGGACGGCCATTTCATGATGCGTGTGCGGATCAACACCGGGATTATGAACACCAAGCAAGCCCGGGCGTTAGCCGAAATTTCCAAATTATACGGACGCGGGCTCGTGGACGTCACGACCCGTCAGGCGATTCAATTCCACTGGCTGCGTGTGGAGAATTTGCCGGATATTTTTCGGCGGCTGGAAGAAGTCGGCCTTTATTCGTTTGAAGCCTGCGGCGACTGCCCGCGTACGATCGTCGGCAACCCGCTTGCCGGCATCGATAAAGATGAGCTGATCGACACGGCGGACATCGTGGAAGAAGTCAACCGCTTTTTCCTGCTGAACCGCGATTTCTCGAATCTTCCGCGTAAATACAAGATGTCCATCTCTGCCAACATTTATAACAACGCGCAGGCGGAGATCAACGACCTGGCCTTCGTTCCGGCCGTCAAAACGATCGGCGGCGAAGAGGTAATCGGTTTTCACGCGCTGGTTGGCGGCGGTCTTTCGGCCAAGCCCCATCTGGCGAAGCCCTTGGATATTTTCGTGAGACCGGAGGAAGTGCTGAAGGTGGCGGTCGGCGTAACGACGATTTTCCGGGATTACGGATACCGCGAGAAACGTCATCAGGCCCGCCTGAAATATCTGGTCGCCGATTGGGGCCCGGAAAAATTTAAAGACAAACTGATCGAATTGATCGGCGATATGCCTTCGCGCGGCGAAGACAAAACGGTAGGCTGGCAAGCCGCCTATTTCGACGGCGTCCATCCGCAAAAACAAAAGGGCTTAAACTACATCGGCCTAAACGTTCCCGTCGGCCGTTTCAATGCGGATGAACTCGTACAGCTGGCCGATGTGGCCGATCAATACGGGGAAGGAAAAATCCGCACCACGATGTCCCAGAACATTTTGCTGAGCGGCATTCCGGACGACAAGGTGGAGGAAGCGCTGAAAGCTCCCGTCCTGCAGCGGCTGACGCCGTTTCCTAAGCATTTTATGAGCCGCACCGTCTCCTGCACGGGCAACGAGTTCTGCAATCTCGCGATCGTGGAAACGAAACGCCGCGCCGCCGAGGTTGCCGAATATTTGGATCAGCACGTCGAATTGGACGAAAAAGTACGCATCCATTTCATCGGCTGCCCGAACGCCTGCGGACAAAAGCATATCGCCGACATCGGTCTGCAAGGCTCTTTGGTGAAAACGCCGGAAGGCATGGTCGACGCGTTCGACATCGCCGTGGGCGGCACTCTCGGCGGCGGGCCTAACGGACCCCAGGCGCAGTTTAACCAGGCTTTGAAAGGCCGCGTCAAAGGCGATCAGGTGGCCCAGGTGCTGGAGCAGCTCCTGCTGTTCTACAAAGAGCAACGCACCGCCGGGGAATCGTTCCACGGCTTTGTCCGCCGCGTTGGCATTCCCGCCTTCCAGGAGAAGCTTAGCGGCATTTTAGAGGCCGGGGTTGCTTCGTAAAAGAACGTGAGGCAGCCAGATATTGCATCGCAAAGGGCTGGTAATTGGTGCCAGCCCTTTGCTCATTTACTAGGCCCGTAGTGAATAAGTGCAAAACTTACAATTACTTTCGGAAATTTGGCTGAATCCTTTGTTTTAATTGCATAACCTGCATATAAAACAGAACTTAGTTTCGGCCAACCTCTATACCCTATATTTAATCGCACTTTTTACAACTGTTGCTCTCATCCGACTCAAACATGCCATCCCAAATGTAGGAAATGCATTTAATTTCGTCTTAACACTATATTTGTCGCCACACAAACTCAAGCTTCCTCTTGCCAAAAAGTCCACTCCCCCGTCATATGGAACACTACTTTAATCGGACAAAGAAAACAGCCTGCCCGCAATCACAAGGGACCGCCGCAGACTGTCTTAAACACTTTTTCTACAACTTTTTCTACAACTTTTTCTACAACTTCTTCTATACTTCTTCCTGCAATTCTTTACGGATTACTCTGCATTACTGCATTACGCCCTGCGGATAGTTTTAACCCACTTCCCGGCTCTCCACTTCCAGGTTTTCAAGCTCTTTGGTGCGTTTCGCGTCGCGTTCGAGAATCGGAGCCAGGTAGCGGCCGGTGTAAGAGTTTTCCTCCTTTACGACCTCTTCCGGCGTGCCTGTGGCGATGACCGTCCCGCCGCCGCTGCCTCCTTCCGGACCAAGGTCGATAAGGTAATCGGCCGTTTTGATGACGTCCAGGTTATGCTCGATGACCAGCACGGTGTCCCCGGAATCGACCAAACGATGCAGCACCTTGAGCAGCCGGTCGATATCGTGGACATGCAGCCCGGTAGTCGGTTCGTCCAGGATGTAGATCGTCTTGCCGGTACTGCGGCGGTACAGCTCCGAAGCCAGTTTCACGCGTTGGGCCTCCCCGCCGGACAACGTCGTTGCCGGCTGCCCCAGGTTGATGTAGCCCAGCCCGACGTCAAGCAGCGTTTGCAGCTTGCGGTGGATTTTCGGGATGTTTTGGAAAAATTCCGTGGCATCCTCCACCGTCATCTCCAGCACATCGGCAATGCTTTTGTTTTTGTATTTGACTTCCAGCGTCTCGCGGTTGTAGCGCTTGCCTTTGCACACTTCGCAAGGCACATACACGTCCGGCAGGAAGTGCATTTCGATCTTGATAATGCCATCGCCGCGGCAGGCTTCACAGCGCCCGCCTTTGATGTTGAAGCTGAAGCGCCCTTTCTTGTAGCCACGCACCTTCGCTTCGTTCGTTTGCGAGTACAGGTCGCGGATGTCGTCGAACACGCCGGTGTACGTGGCCGGGTTTGAACGCGGCGTCCGCCCGATCGGCGACTGGTCGATGTCCACGACCTTCTCGACGTGCTCCAGCCCTTTGATCTCCTTGTATTGGCCGGGCCGGACTCTCGCTCTGTTCAAGTCGCGGGCCAGCGTTTTTTTCAAGATTTCGTTCACCAGCGTCGATTTGCCCGAACCGGATACCCCGGTCACGGCCGTAAACACGCCGATCGGGAATTTGACGTTGATGTTCTTCAGATTGTTCTCCTTCGCTCCCTTGATCTCCAGCCAGCGACCGTCCGGTTTGCGCCGCTGCAAAGGCACCGGAATGAACTTTTTGCCGCTTAAATATTGGCCGGTCAGGGAACGCGGGTCGTTCATCACTTCCTGCGGCGTCCCTTGCGAAATTACCTGGCCGCCGTGAATGCCCGCCCCCGGTCCGATATCGATGATATAATCGGCCGCCAGCATGGTGTCTTCGTCATGCTCGACGACGATCAGCGTGTTGCCGATGTCGCGCATATGCGCCAGCGTGGAGATCAACCGGTCGTTATCCCGCTGGTGCAGACCGATGCTCGGTTCGTCCAAAATATACAGCACGCCCATCAGGCTTGAGCCGATTTGCGTTGCCAGCCGAATCCGCTGCGCTTCCCCGCCGGACAACGTCCCCGCCGCCCGGCTGAGCGTCAGGTAATCGAGCCCGACGTTTACGAGGAAACCGAGCCGGTTGTTGATTTCCTTCAGGATTAGGTGGGCGATTTGCTTTTCTTTTTCGCTGAGCTCCAGCCCGCCGAAAAACTCCATCGCCTCACCGATCGAGAGTGAAGTCGCATAAGCCATATTTTGCCCGTTGACCGTGACTGCGAGGCTTTCTTTTTTCAGACGATGGCCTTTGCAGGTACCGCACGGTTTCGTGCCCATAAACTCTTCAATGAACTCGCGGATGCCTTCCGAAGCGGTTTCCCGGTACCGGCGCTCCAGGTTCGGGATGATCCCTTCGAACGTTACCAAAGCTTCTTTGCTCATGCCGAAATCGTTTTGGTAGCGGAAGCGGATTTTCGTATCGCCCGTTCCGTACAGCAGCTTGTCCATTTGCTCCTTCGTCAGCTCGGACACCGGCACATCTTGCGGAATGCCGAAATGCTCGCAAACGGATTTCAAAAACTGCGGATAGTAATTCGATGTGCCTCCGGCCCACGCTTCAAACGCGCCGTCCTCGATCGTCTTCGACGGATCGGGAATAAGCAGATCGGGGTCGATGATCATTTTGACGCCAAGCCCGTCGCATTCCGGACAAGCGCCAAACGGGCTGTTGAACGAAAACATCCGCGGCGACAGCTCTTCGATGCTGAATCCGCAGATCGGGCAGGCAAAATTGGAGCTGAACCGCAGCTCTTCCTGGCCGATGATGTCGACCAAAATTTGCCCGCCGGACATTTTCAGCGCCGTTTCGATCGAGTCGGCCAACCGGCTGCGGACGTCCTCCTTAACCACGATCCGGTCGACGATGACTTCGATGGAGTGCTTTTTGTTTTTCTCCAGTTCGATGTTCTCCGACAAATCCCGTTGCTCGCCGTCAACCCGCACCCGAACAAAGCCTTGTTTGGCAATTTCGCTGAACAAGCTTTTATGCTCGCCTTTTTTCCCGGAAATGACGGGGGCCAGAATTTGCAATCTCGTGCGTTCAGGATATTGCATAATGCGGTCGACCATCTGCTCGACCGTCTGGGACGTAATCTCGATGCCGTGTTCCGGGCAGTGCGGATGCCCGACCCGGGCAAACAGCAGGCGGAGATAGTCATAGATTTCCGTCACCGTTCCGACGGTGGAACGGGGGTTGCGGCTCGTCGTCTTCTGGTCGATGGAAATTGCCGGAGACAAGCCCTCGATCGAGTCCACGTCCGGCTTCTCCATCTGTCCCAAAAACTGCCGGGCATACGCGGACAGCGACTCGACGTAACGGCGCTGCCCTTCAGCGTAAATCGTATCGAAGGCGAGCGAGGATTTGCCCGAACCGCTTAAGCCCGTCAACACCACAAATTTGTCGCGCGGGATCGTGATGCTGATATTTTTCAAATTGTGCGCTCTGGCGCCTTTGATGACTATATTCTCACTAGCCAACGGTTTCATCTCCCTTTATCAAGGTAGTTTAAAAATCAGCTTTTGATCACGAAGCAAGAACAGAGAAGCGGATTCGGCGTCGAATCTTGAATTCAGCCGGGCTTTCCGTTGCTCACGTACCCAGAACGTACGCTCCGCTACTCAATCCCTAGCTTCATCCAACCTTCTCGGTGCTGAAAACCTGATTTTTAAACATCCATCTAACTAAGGTAGTTTAAAAATCATCTTTTGATCACGAAGCAAGAATAGGGAAGCGGATTCGGCGTCGAATCTTGAATTCGGCTGGACCAAGCACGTGTTTCTGAGGCTGCTTTCCAAAAATAGCGGCACATTGTGCTCTTATTTTCCGGATTTGAACTTGTTCATCCCCATTAGCGGCATTTTTCGTCCTTATTGTTCAATGCCGGAACGAAAAGCCGTCCCATTTCCCGGCGGCTGGAGAAAATAGCGGCATTAAATGCCTTTATTTCACTCAACATGAGAGATATCGGCGAAATAGCGGCGTTTTTTGTCCTTATATTTTCGCCTGAGCATAAACGCGGATCGCCAAAACATACGCTTCGGTGCCGAAAAGCCGATTTTAAACAACATCTATATTAAAACTGAGGCAGTTCAAAAATCCCGAATAACAGATTTTTGAACTGTTGACTCAAGCTGCTTTTAGCTTTAACTCCAATTCGCCGCCGCTTACTCCGCCTTGAGTTCCATGATTGCGTCACGCAGCTCCGCGGCCCGCTCGAACTGAAGGTTTTTGGCCGCTTCCTTCATTTCGGCCTCCAAGCGGCGGATCATCGCTTCGCGGTCGCGCTTGGACATCTTGACCTTGGCGGCGTCGGCCAGATACTCGCTCTTGCTCTCCGCCACCTTGGTCGCTTCGATCACGTCGCGAACTTTCTTGCGGATCGTCTGCGGCGTAATCCCGTGCTTCTCGTTGTAAGCGATCTGGATGCTGCGCCGCCGTTCGGTTTCCTTAATCGCCTTGTCCATCGATTCCGTGATGCTGTCCGCGTACATCAGCACCCGGCCGTCCGCGTTCCGGGCCGCCCGCCCGATCGTCTGGATCAGGGAGCGCTCCGACCGCAGGAAGCCTTCCTTGTCGGCGTCCAGAATGGCCACCAGCGACACTTCCGGCAAATCCAACCCTTCGCGCAGCAGGTTGATGCCGATCAGCACATGGAACGTGCCCAGCCGCAAGTCGCGCAAAATGCTCATCCGCTCCAGCGTTTTGATATCGGAATGAAGGTACCTTACTTTGATGCCGATCTCTTTTAAATAGTCGGTCAAATCCTCGGCCATTTTCTTCGTCAAGGTCGTCACGAGCACGCGCTCATCCTTGTCGATACGGCTCTGAATTTCGCCGATCAGGTCGTCGATCTGTCCCTTCGTTGGCCGCACTTCGATCACCGGATCCAACAGGCCCGTCGGCCGGATGATCTGCTGCACCATCGTATCGCAATGCTCCAGTTCGTAAGGTCCCGGCGTCGCGGATACGTAAATCAACTGCTTCGCCTTGGCTTCGAACTCCTCGAACCTCAGCGGCCGGTTGTCCAGCGCCGAAGGCAGGCGGAAGCCGTGCTCCACCAGCACCGTTTTGCGCGCCTGGTCGCCGTTGTACATCGCCCGGATTTGCGGCAGCGTCTGGTGGGATTCGTCGATCACGATCAGGAAGTCGTCGGGAAAATAATCCAGCAGCGTATACGGGGTAGCCCCCCGCTCGCGGAACGTCAGCGGCCCGGAATAGTTTTCGATCCCGGAGCAAAAGCCGACTTCCTTCATCATCTCAATGTCGTAGCGCGTCCGCTGCTCCAGCCGCTGGGCCTCCAGCAGCTTTCCTTTGGAACGAAGCTCTTCCAGCCGCTCCTCCAGCTCACGCTCGATGTTGGCGAGCGCGATCCGCATCGTCTCCTCCTGCGTAACGAAGTGGGATGCCGGGAAAATCGCCACATGCTCGCGCTCGCCGACCAATTCGCCGGTCAGCACGTCGATTTCCGTGATCCGTTCGATTTCATCGCCGAAAAATTCCACCCGTACGGCGTGCTCCCCTTTGGAAGCCGGAAAAATCTCCAGCACGTCCCCGCGCACCCGAAACGTACCGCGCACGAAGTTGATGTCGTTCCGCTGGTACTGGATATCCACCAGCCGGCTCAAAATCTGGTTGCGCGGCTTCTCCATGCCGACCCGCAGCGACAGCACCAGGTTGCGGTATTCCATCGGCGAACCGAGGCCGTAGATGCACGACACGCTCGCCACAATGATGACGTCCCGCCGCTCAAACAGCGAGCTCGTCGCGGAGTGGCGCAGTTTATCGATCTCTTCGTTGATACTGGAGTCTTTCTCGATGTAGGTATCGGAGGAAGGGATGTAGGCTTCCGGTTGATAATAGTCGTAATAGCTGACGAAATAGTCTACCGAGTTGTTGGGGAAAAATTCTTTAAACTCACTGGCCAGCTGCGCCGCCAGCGTCTTGTTATGGGCGATGATCAGCGTCGGCTTGCCTATCTGGGCAATCGTATTGGCGATCGTAAACGTCTTGCCCGTTCCGGTCGCGCCAAGCAGCGTCTGGTGTCTTTTCCCGGCGCGAATGCCCTCGACGAGCTGCCTTACGGCCTCCGGCTGATCCCCTTGCGGAGTGAACTCGGAGACAAGCTCGAATTTATTATCGCTAAATACAATTTCACTCATTGTCCAACATCACCCTATCGTCTAAAATGAAATACTAGAGGAGGATCCGACAAGTTACCCCATAATTCTACCTAGTCTTACTTATATATAAATGAGACCTTTTGCCTAATCGTGCCCTTTTGTTAAACAGGATCGGTCATGATTCCGATGAATAAACTATACACCTTCCTTAATTTACAAAATAGGAATGCGTGTTCCCATGTATTATACCTTTTTCATCTTATAGATGCAAACGGTAAGTCGAAGAATAGGAGTTGTACACACTCGATGGATATCGCAACGTTACTTGGCATCATTATCGGTTTGGCCGCCCTGGTCGGCGGTTTCTTGTGGGAAGGCGGCGAGCTTGGGGGACTTATGCAGCTTACTTCCGCCCTGATCGTGTTTGGAGGCACGATCGCCGCGGTGCTGATCAGTTTTCCGGTCTCCAAGCTGCGCACGGTGCCGAAGGCGCTGGCCCTCGCGTTTTCTTCCCGGCACCAGGACTCGGGCGAGCTGATCGAAGACATCGTCGGCATGGCTACGGTGGCCCGGCGCGAAGGGGTGCTTGCCCTGGAAAAAAAAGCGGCGGACTACCCGAATCCTTTTTTGCGCGAAGGGATTCAACTGGTCGTGGACGGAACCGAACGCACCATGGTCCAGCAAATCATGAGCCTCGAAATCGACGCTTTGGAAAAAAAATATGAAAGCTACGCCAAAGTTTTCGAATCGGCCGGCGGCTACGCGCCGACGATGGGCATCATCGGCACGGTCATGGGCCTTATTCATGTGCTCGGCAGCCTGAGCGAACCGACGGCGCTGGGGCCGTCGATTGCGCTCGCTTTTACTGCGACGCTATATGGGGTGGCCAGCGCTAACCTGATTTTCCTCCCGATCGCCTCCAAAATCAAAGCGCGCAGCGAAGAGGAAGTGGACCGGATGGAGATGATGATCGAAGGGATTTTGTCGATTCAAAACGGGGATCATCCGCTGCTCGTGCGCCGCAAGCTGGAATCGTACGCAGCCGACAACCGGACTCCAGGTCAGTTAACGGACGCAGGGCTCAGCCCGAATACGCGGTTTAACATCGACTCCCGGGAGAATGAAATATGAGTCGCCCGGGATCGCCAAGCGGCAATTACAAACCCGAGGTTCCGGGTCATGGGAGGCAGCGGCGGCAGCGGCGCGCGGTACAACAGGATGCCAAAGACCGCTGGATGATTACATATGCGGATTTGATTACGCTGCTGCTTATTTTTTTCGTGATCATGTACGCCATGAGCCGGCTCGATGCGGAAAAATACGAAGTCGTCACCCAGTCCCTGCAAATGACGTTCAGCAACGGGAACTCCATTCTCGATAAAGGCGCCGGCATCACCGGCTCGTTAAGCAGCTACAACGCCAAAACTCCTTCCTCCACCGCTCAGAACGGCAAAGGAACCGGCAGTGCGGGCCAGGACGGCAGCAGCGGGAACGGCGGCCAGCAAGCGCCCGCCCAAGGCAACTCCGGCCAGGCTCCGCTCACCGAACGCGAGCTGGCGTTCCGCAAGCAGGAGCAAGAACTGAGCAACCTGATGCAGCTGATCGAGGCGTACATTAAGGAAAACAGCCTCGAGGATCAAATTCATGTGGCCGATCTGCCGAAAGGTATCTCGATCACGCTTAGCGACCGCTTCCTGTTCGATACCGGCAAAGCGGACTTGAAAAGCGGTTCGGCCAAAACGCTGTCCAAGCTGGCCAGCCTGTTCGGGCAGCTCGACACCGTGATCAGCATCGAAGGCCATACGGACAGCCAGCCGATCGGCCGGTCGTCCAAATTCAAGGACAACTGGGAGCTGTCGGGCGCGCGCGCGTTGTCGGTGCTTCGCTTCTTTGTCGACAAGGAGGCGCTCGATCCGCAGCATTTCCAATACGCCGGATATGCCGACACCCGCCCGGCCGCCGGCAACGACACCGCCGCAGGCCGCCAAAAAAACCGCCGCGTCGAAATCACCGTACTGCGGCAGCTGCAGCAGTGATAGAGGGGCTTCCGGCACAAAGACCGCCGAAGGAATTCACTCCGGCGGTCTTTTGATGCGACAAAACAAAGCTCTGCCGGAAATAGAGACAATTTATGTCCTTATTTCGAGATTTCCCCCTCCTACGCAAATATAGGGGGAATTTTTTCCGTTATTTGAGGACTGGGCTTGGAAAAAGCCTCCGTTCGCCACCATATCTTTATAATAGAAGTAAAAAATTCCTCTATTTTTACTGCACCCCCTTTTTTTCGCAAAATAAGGCCCTTTTTTACCGTTATTCCCATAATCTTCACACAAACGCAAGAAAACCAACTTAGGAAAGGCCGAGCATGGTTAACAGCGCTGGAATGCGGGACTTAAAGCCGCTATTTGGGAACTTAAACGTGCTGAAACCTTGCGTGGAAGGAAACTATAGATCACTCCCACCACCTTGCGATAAGAGGAAGAGAGGGAAATCCCACGAAATGCAAAAGTGCAGGCGATTTTTGTCGAAGCTCCTCTAAACCGGTGGTTCAAAGGTAAAAGTGCATTTCATTTCCGGCCAAAATCTACTTTTTTATCGAATAGCCTCAAAAGAGATGCACTTTTGCATTTCAATCGCTCTAAAATGGAAATTTACGGAGAATGGAATGCACTTTTGCAGTTGATTCCATCGAGCCATCCTTCTTCCCATGACAATTCTAAATCTTAAAAAACACACGCCGTTCCGATGCATCCCCTCTGTTCCCCGGTTGCTGCAATCGAAACGGCGTAGTTAAAAATCAAGCCAGTTTAACGGTGAGTACGGGATTTTTACCGACGGCCGCTTCCCCTTCATAGGCGTGAACTTCAAGCACGGCGTCGATGCCCGCGGGAACGATGAGCGGCGTTATGACCGGCAGGCCGGCTTCAACAATCCGGGCGATATCAAACTCCATCAGCAATTGCCCCGCCTTTACCCGGTCACCGGTCTCCACCCGGGGCGTGAAGCCTTCTCCTTTTAACGACACGGTATCGACGCCGACGTGAATCAGGAGCTGAGCCCCGGATTCATGTTCAAGGATCACGGCGTGTTTGGATTTGATCAGTTGCGCGACAACTCCATCAAACGGCGCATACACTTTTCCTTCGGCCGGCTCGATCGCAACTCCCTCGCCCATCATCCGTTCGGCAAATGCCGGGTCGGGCACACGCTCAAGAGGCACAGCCAGTCCGTTCACCGGCGTGGTTATTACCAAATCCCCGGCTTGTTTTTTGCTTTTTCTACTCCATGGCAACATAGTCCCATCCTCCGTTTTCATAAAATTCAAAATAAAAAAGCCCAAAACGAAATAAAGAGGATCGCTCTCTATCGCTCGTTTTGGGCATTGCCTGCTCACAGTAACAAACCCCGATATTTTAGAGCTTGTTCAAAAATTCATTTTGCTGAAAACCTGACTTTTTGAACTCGCGCTTTTATTGGCAAACTTATCTTACTTGAATGCGTTTTTCTTGTCAAACCGCAAGATTCCGAAAAAAGCAACCCGCTTAGCCATCAGGCATCCGCCGCGCAGCGGAATCCGAGGTTTCCGGACGAGCTGTCCGGCGTGTTTCTGCTTCGTGCCGCAACCCTGTACCGGTTGCAATAAGAGTGATGACACAGGTAGGAGCCGCCGCGCATCGATTTCAGACTGCCCTTCTCCGGTCCTTTGGGATTCACATTGCCTTGGGTCCGGTGGTAACGCACATCGAACCAGTCCGCGCACCATTCCCAGACGTTTCCCGCCATATTGTACAGGCCGTAGCCGTTAGGCTCGAACGCATTTACCGGAGCGGTCCCCGCGTATCCATCCAACTTCTCGTTCTGCACGGGAAATTTCCCCTGCCAGATATTGCACATATGTTTGCCTTCGGGGGTAAGCTCGTCTCCCCACGGATATTTTTTCTGCACCAGCCCGCCGCGCGCGGCATATTCCCATTCCGCTTCCGTCGGCAGCCGTTTGCCTGCCCAACGGCAGTATGCCTCCGCATCGCGCCAGGAGACGTGCACTGCAGGGTGATCCATCCTTCCTTGAAGCCCTGAACCAGGCCCTTCGGGATGCCGCCAATCGGCTCCTTCGATGATCCGCCACCATGGAGTTTGCATGACAATATTCGCCGCATCGGCCAGAACATTCGGAGGCAGAAACAGATGAAACACGAACGAGTTGCCGAATTTCTCCGCATCGGTACGGTAGCCTGTAACCCGGACAAATTCAGAAAACTGCCGGTTGGTCACCGCATAGGCGTCGATATAAAAAGGGGACACCGTGACTTCCCTTACCGGCCCTTCGCCATCCGAAGGAAAACCTTCCTTGTCGTCCGTGCCCATCAAAAACGTCCCGCCTTCCAAGCGTACCATGTTGCTTTGCACTCCCGCCGCCTTCGCTCCCGCCGCTTTAGGACGACCGCCGTTCGCCGCAAATGCTGCGGCTCCACTGCCCAACCGGACAACACCCGGTTTTGAACGTTTCGGGGAACAACAGGAAGGTGCGGCCTTGTTATGATCTTGATCCACGTCCTACCTCTCCTTTCTTCGCTGCTAAAGCTAGTCTGCGCTGCTAAGCTAATGTTATTATATCAGCTTAAATCCATTTTGAAAAAAACTTAAAATAAATTAATTCTGGCAACCGGGTTGATTTTTGGGGAAATCCGAGATTATAGTATACCTAATTCCGTTTTTGGGGGCATGAACTGACTGTTCTCCGGGAATATTAGCTTTAATTGACGCCCGGATATGGTTGTTTATACCAAAACGAACTAAAGACTAGGAGCAAGATTCATGAAAATCAGCCGTGTTCTGAACAATAACGCCGTTGTTGTAAAAGAAGGCGACAGCGAGAAAATAATTATGGGGGCGGGAATCGCGTTTCGGAAAGGAAAAAACGATGTCATCGATCAGAGCAAGATCGAGAAGGTCTTCGTTTTGAAGGAAGAGGGCCACAAGTTCCAGGAGCTTCTCAGCACCGTTCCCGAGGCTCATATTGCTGTGGGGGAGGATATTATCTCCTATGCGGAACGGCAGCTTGGCATGAAATTGAGCGACCACATTCATATTTCCTTAACCGATCACCTGACCTTTGCCATCGAGCGTTTAAACCAGGGCATCGAAGTCCGGAACAAGCTGATGAACGAAATCCGCATTCTTTACCACGAAGAATTTAAGATCGGGCAGTGGGCGCTCCGCCATGTGCAGGAGAAGCTGGGGATCACCTTTCCCGAGGATGAAGCGGCTTTTATCGCCCTGCATATCCATACCGCCAAAATGGGCGACGCCCATATCGAAGACTCCATCAAAAAAGCGCTGATTCTGCAGGAGGCCAGCGATTTTATGCTTAAGGATCTGGGCGTAAGCATCAGCAGCGACAGCATTTCCTATCATCGGCTGCTGACGCATCTGGAATACGCCATCCACCGCTTTTACGAGAATAAACCGTTTCATACGCTGGACGACGACATGCTGAAAATCATCAAGAAAAAATATAAAAAGGGCTACAAAACCGCGCAAAGTGCCGCAGCTTTTCTTCAGCAAAAATACGGCGTTGCTTTTCCGGAATCGGAAATGGCGTATATTGCCCTGCATTTGCAGCGTATCCTAGAAAATATTTAAGGCTTGACGAAAAAATTTTAACCGTCTACAATGTAACCGTATCCAATGAATTTCATATCGGGGATTGTTACTGGAAAGCAGGCAAGACCTAAAATGTTTAAGAGCGCTTAAAGCCTTTTTGCTCTTGAACGTTTTAGGTCTTTTTGTTTTCCCCGAATCACTCACAACTTAGAAAAGAGGGGATCATGATGCTTAAAAGCTTGTTCAGCAAATTCCAGGTCTTCGGCAAAGCGATCATGCTGCCGATCGCCGTACTCCCTGCCGCCGGGCTGCTGCTGGGGATCGGGGGAGCCTTCACCAACCCCAACACGGTAGGCAACTATCCGTTTCTTGACCAGCCGTGGCTGCAGGCGATCTTCACCATTATGAGCTTTGCGGGACAAATTATTTTCAGCAACCTGCCGATTATTTTCGCCATCGGAATCGCCGTCGGACTGGCGAAGTCGGACAAAGGCGTAGCCGGGCTCGCCGCGCTGCTTGCTTATCTGGTGATGAACGCGTCGATTAACGCGCTTCTGGTCGTTACCGGGAAGCTGGCCAAAGAAAAGCTGGCCGACGTAGGCCAAGGGATGATTCTGGGCATTCAAACGCTGCAAACGGGCGTGTTCGGCGGGGTCATCGTCGGCCTGTTGACCTACTATCTGCATAAAAAGTTCGGCAAAGTCAAACTGCCGCAATGGCTCGGATTTTTCAGCGGCTCCCGCTTTATTCCGATCATTTGTTCCTTCTCGGCCGTACTGCTGGGGATGGTCATGTTTGTCGTCTGGCCGCCGGTGCAATCCGGGATTGCCAGCATGGGCGGCATCGTCGACCGCACGGGATATTTCGGCTCCTTTATGTTCGGATTCATTGTAAAATTGCTGGGACCGCTCGGACTTCACCATATTTTCTATCTCCCGTTCTGGCAAACGGCGCTCGGCGGAAGCATGGTCGTGAACGGGGTTGAGGTGCAGGGAGCGCAAAATATATTTTTCGCCCAGCTTGCGGATCATAACACCCAGCAGTACTTTGTCGGCGTCTCCCGCTTTATGAGCGGAAAATATTTCCCGATGATGTTCGGTCTGCTTGGAGCAGCACTAGCCATGTATCATACCGCCAAACCGGAAAACAAGAAAAAAGTGTTGGGCCTGCTGCTTACCGGGGCCATCACTTCCTTCCTGACGGGAATCACCGAGCCGCTGGAATTCGCCTTTTTGTTCGTGGCGCCTTTGCTTTTTGTGATTCACGCCGCGCTATGGGGAGTCGCCTATATGCTGGCTCACATCCTTAACATCACCGTCGGCATGACGTTCTCCGCCGGGTTGATCGACTTTACGCTGTTCGGCATCCTGCAGGGCAACGACAAAACGAATTGGATGCTGGTGCCGCTGGTGGGAATTGGCTTTTTCATCGTTTATTATTTCACGTTCCGTATTTTGATCACGAAGCTCAATCTGAAAACCCCGGGCAGAGAAGATGAAGACACTTCCGACACGGCGTCCGCCGCAGACGGTGGTTCCGGAAATGCCGATCAACAGACCGCGGCGATCCTGTCGGCGCTGGGGGGCAAAACCAATATTGAAGATTTGGACTGCTGCGCAACACGGCTTCGCGTTACGGTCCGGGATGAAACCCAAGTATCCAAAGAAGAGCTGCAAAAGACCGGTTCCAAAGGCGTCATTGTAAAAGGCAAAGGGGTGCAGATTATTTACGGCCCGCATGTCGCCCTGATTAAAACGGAGCTGGAGGAAATGATCCAATGATAAAGGAGCTGTCACCGCAATGAACCAACCAAACATTATCTTCATGATCTCGCACGACACGGGACGATACCTTAGCTGTTACGGCCATCGAGTGCCGACCCCGGAGCTTGACGAGTTGGCCGAAAAGGGGATTCGCTTCGATCAGTATTACTGTCCGGCCCCCCAATGCAGCCCCAGCCGGGGCAGCATCTTAACCGGCAAATATCCGCACAATAACGGTTTGATCGGGCTGGCCCACTTAAATTTTCATATCAATGAGGACGAGTCTACTATACCAATGGAATTGAAAAAAGCCGGTTATGAAACCGCGCTGATCGGCTTCAGCCACGAAACGATCGGCGAAACCGCAAAGGGGACCTACAGTTCAACCTACAAGCTGGGGTATGACAGGTATATGGGAGTCGAAGGCTCCAGAGCCCCCGGCGTGGCGGACACGGCGATCGAATATTTACGGGAAAAGGCCGCAGCGGTCGAGGAAGGCCGGCCGTTCTTCGCCAACATCGGCTTTTGGGAGACGCACCGCTCTTTCGATGAATACGACGATATCAAAGACGACGTAGACAACGTGCAGGTACCTGCTTATTTGCCGGACACCGAAAATATCCGTTTGGACTTTGCCCAATTTCACGGTTCCGTTAAAGTGCTTGACGAAGCCGTAGGCCGGATTAAGGCCGCGCTGAAGGAGACGGGGCTGTTAGAGAATACGCTGATTATTTACACCACGGATCATGGCATCGCTTTTCCGCGGGCGAAAGGAACGATGAAGGACGCCGGACTGGAAACGGCCCTGATTATGTACGGGCCCAAGTGGATTCAAGGAAACGGCCGGGTTATCGATGAACTTCTGTGCAATATCGACATGCTGCCGACGCTGCTCGAGCTGGCGGGAGCGCCAATTCCCGAAGATATCGACGGCATCAGTTTCGCCTCCCTGCTGCGAGGCGATGATGCGCCGGTCCGCGAGGAATTTTTCTGCGAGCTGACCTGGCATGACAAGTATCACCCGATGCGCGGCATCCGTACGGCCCGGTACAAATACGTCAAAAATTTTATTGACGGTCCGAAAATTTACATGCCTGTGGACATCCATCGCAGTATTTCCGGTCCGGACGTGCGGGAGCAGTTTTATGTCGCCAACGAACCGGAGGAGCTTTACGATCTGGAAAAGGACCCGCTGGAATATACGAATCTGATCCATGATCCCGGCTACGCGGAGGTTGCCGAAGAACTGCGCCGCAAAGTGGAAAATTGGATGACGTCCACGGACGATCCGATTTTAAAAGGCCCGGTAGCGGGAACCGAATCGGCCAAATGGGCCGAGGAAGCCCTTCACGGCAGAGTTTATGTGCCCAGAAACGGCGGGAAGCAATAAACGTTTATAGATGTACGCAAACAAGGAGTGATCGGGAAATTAACCCCTTCACTCTTTGTTTAGGTTCGGCGCGGCAGCCACGATCAACCCCGCGTTTCTCTACACGCTTAATTCTTTTTTTAATAAAGAATAATGGTATTGATCGCAAACAGAACCGTCGCTAAACCAGTAATGCTCTCTGTAAGCGCCCTCGAATTTGAAGTTGAAACGCTCCAATAGCTTGATCGAAGGTTTATTGTTAGCTGCAGTCGTGGCATAGACTTTATGTAAATTTAAATGTTGATCATGGAACACTTCTTCCAGGAATAGCTGAATCAAACGGCCTCCTACTCCCTTCCCCCGATGCAAAGGCGGAACATAATAACCAAATTCCCCACTGCGATTCCTCGGATTATAGTCAAAAAGACTTATTTTCCCGACAACCTCATTCTCCTCTACATCGATCAACACGTATTGGCAATGTCCATGGGTTAGACCGGCAGTCACCTTCTTTCTAAAAGCCTCGTAACTATCCATTTCTTGAATCGGACGGCAAGTGTGGTACTCTTTTTCGGTTTCGTCCGCAGCCCACTGAAAAATCACAGGCAGATAGTCAGAAACGTTGGTCTCGGTTAACTTAAATAGTTTTGATGTCATTTTGCTGGCACGTCCTCGATAGAATTAAACTATAGCCCACCATTAGTATTATACATTTGTTTCCAAAACCCTTTGGTACAAAGCCACGTGGTTCGTTAGAATTCAATTTTAGCGGATTACCTCCACCTGTTGCCTATACATGAAAATAACATTACCTGGCATATATGCCAGACACAGCAAAAAGAGGCATTGATATCCAAGGATACGGCCCCCATGCAAGGGATCTCGATGTAAGACGCTTTAAGGACTTATGCTGGCGCCATAGCCCGTTGGCACTTGATGGCTGGATTTTTTTCGATTGCGTAAATTGTCGATTATGAACGAACCCAAGCATGCCAGCAGTTGGTACTCTCGTTTATCGGAAAATTTGTTGCTGTCGACGTGCAATCGGACCTAACCTGGTTGGAGGCGGAAGCGGTTCGTTTCTCCCGCCGTTTGCTGCGGCCCTTCACGCCCAACGAGTTGTCGGAACATCTGCGAATACCGGTTCGTCAAGCCAGACGCATTTTGTTGGAACTGGCCGAGAATGACTTTGGCTCTGAGGCGGCTGTATTTAGCGTTCGTGGCTTGGTATCCCTGCAGGCTGCTTTGCACGATTATCCCTCTTGTTCAGGGGGTGGAGGGTAGAGGCTACTCCGGTCCGTTCATTTTTCCCGGTGTCTTGCCCCGTTGCTCCCGTTAAGTCTGCTTCACTTCTCCTAAACCGCCTTCCCACAAACCTGTCTAACGATCTCGAACATGTCTGCTTCTCCCAAACCTATTTTCTTCTCCTGAATTTATCTTCCTCTCTGCTTCCGGATCAAATGGGATAATCGTGCAAAGCGTCCGGACAGCGGATATTGATCTGCCGATATTTCTTGCCACGACCGGTTACCGGCCCTCCTTATCGAGCGCTGATTATTAGGTTGAGCCTATATAGTTGTACAAATCCCGCAAAGTTAGACCTTATTGGGCGCCAAATACGTGATTTTACATTAGTTTGAGTGAAGTAAGTGCAACTGAGTCCGTTAGCGCATCCCAAAAAACCTCCTGGAGGAACGTTATCCAGGAGTTTTTTTTATGAAGCGTGCAGAGAATAGCGCGTGTTAGGAAAAAAGCACGCTGTATCTGCAGCAACGGCAATGCCGCGAGTGCGATACCTCGGGGAACGGGGCGGCCGGGGCGGCCCGAGCGTGCTGTCGAGCAGCCCCGTGCTGTGCCGCCCGCTAAGCCGGCCCTGCGGCTCCCGCGCCGGACACGCCTGCTCCCGCCGGGCACGCGCCTTCTGCGGCGGCGCCTCCGCCGCCGCTCGCGCGAGCGCCCCGCACCGCGCCGGGCGCTACACCTCGGCGGCCGGGCCGTCCGCCGCCGAGCCGCCCTGCCGCTGCGCCGCCCGCGAAGCCGGCGCAGCGGCTCCCGCGCCGGGCCCGCCCGCTCCTGCGGGGCCCGTGCCTCCCGCGGCGGCGCCACCGCCGCCGCTCGCGCGAGCGCCCTGCACCGCACGGGCGCTCCGCCGCGGGCGCACAAGCTGCAGCAGCGACAACGGCTGCAGCCGTACCGCCGCCGGCGCCAGCTCGTCCGGCGCCAAAATCGCGCCGAGCTGGTGATGATCGCCGGCGTAAATCGCCCGCTGGAGGAACTTGCTCTCGCCCGCGAGATTCCGCACCTCCAGCTTGCAATAAGCCGGGTTGATCCGCAGCGCCGCATGCAGATCTTCCTTGGTCGGCACCGGCACGCCGTTCACTTTGACGATTGTCTCGCCGGCCCGGATGCCAAGCTCGTCCGCCGGGCTCCCCGGCAGCACCGCAAGCACCCTCACCCCGCCCTGCGGGTTCACGTACAGCGGGCTGCGCTGCTGCTCCTCGTAGCGGCTGTACCAGACCAGCCCTTCGTGCAGCAGGAACGCCGCCAGCGCCGCCAGCAGCAGCAGCGGACTCCACCACGCCGCGGCCAGCGCCAGCACCAGTACCGCCGCACCATACGCCAGCAAGCGCCTGGACGACACGCGCGCCTTGTCCTTCGGCAATAAGCCCATGGTCATTTCCGAAAACCCGATGATGATCGGCAGCCCGATCATGCCGAAACCGCCCTGCCAGGCGTCACCGCCAAAAAACGGCGTCCACGGCAGCACATTTCCCGTCGTCTCCATCGGGACCAGCAAAAACAGCGGCACCGCCCATAGGCTTTGCATTTGGTAGCCGCCGACCAGCTTGCCCCGCTTGCCTTCATAAAACAGCGGACCGGCAAACGATGCCCCCTGCCAGC
This sequence comes from Paenibacillus sp. FSL R5-0527, assembly GCF_038008055.1. Lineage (NCBI taxonomy): Bacteria > Bacillati > Bacillota > Bacilli > Caryophanales > Paenibacillaceae > Paenibacillus > Paenibacillus sp. FSL R5-0527. The sequence goes on from NZ_JBBOYI010000001.1 coordinate 7,150,454, forward strand.
GGACAAGCAGCCCTTCCGCAATATGCAGCAGCCCGACCAGGCACAGCAGCGCCGGAATATCAAGCTCCCTTACAATGCGCACGATTTCGCCGCCCCATCCCGTCCCTGCAAAGCCCGGAAACAGATTTAGGCCAAACTGTGCGACCCCCAGCAACCCGACCGAGTAGGCTAGGCATAGATACCGCACGCGAAACAACAGCAGCACAATCGTGACGGCCCAAATGCAGACGATGCCTTCCAGCGTCAGATCCATTCCGAGGAAGGCAAATAGGACGGATACCGTAATGCCCGCCAGCAGGCCGGCGATCACGGTACGCCACGTTTGGGCGCCCCAGCTATGCAGACGTGCATGAAACAGCTTGCGCTCCAGCAGCACCTGCCGGCGATAAAGCAGCGCGATCATGATGATGGAAATATAATAAAAAGGCTGCAAAAACAACTGCGCTGCCGCTTCCGCCAAACTCCACAATCCTTCAAGAATGAGATCCAAGGGATGTTCACGCTCCTTTTCGCAACAAGCGGACAACTTCGGACCGTTTTCCGAAGCGTCTTTTCTAGGTGTATTTGTTTCTGCTTTCAACATGCAAACAAAGAAAAAAGAAGGCCAAGTTTCAGCCTTCTTATGGATTCGACGCTTACGAAGCGATTTCCTTCCGGATTTCCTCGACCGCCCGCTTTAACTGCAGGTCGTTTTTCGGATCGCGGATTTGCTTGATGACGCTGCTCTCCAGCGCTTCCGCCGTTTTGGCGTCCAGCACGCCGGTCGGCTCCATCTTTTGGCCCGTTTGGAATTCCTTCAAGGCGTTCTCCGTCTGCTTGTCGAAGTATCCGTCCTTGCGTCCGGGGGCCAGCCCCAAGCCGTCCAGCATCGTTTGCGCGCTCTTGATGTCGTCGCCCAGCATATCGTATTTGAACGTTTTTTCTTTATTGATCGGCGCTACCGAAAAATAATCCGGCTGCGACACGGCGATGTCCGGCTGGATGCCTTTTTTGTGAATCCACTCGCCGTTCGGCGTCAGCCACTTGGCGATTGTGATCTTAAGCATGCTGCCGTCGCCCATTTCCTGCGTGTAGCTCGATTGAACCGTGCCTTTGCCGTACGTCGCCTCGCCGACCAGCTTCGCTCCGGCCGATTCCTGCAGCGCCCCGGCCAAAATTTCCGAAGCGCTGGCGCTGCCCTTGTTCGTGACGACCACGATCGGATATTTTTTGCCGCTGCCGTCCGATAAGGTTTGCTGGCGGCGCTTGTTTTTATCTTCAACCTGCACGATAACCTTGCCTTTCGGCACGAATTGTTCGGACATATCCTCGACGACGGTCAGCACGCCTCCCGGGTTGTTGCGCACGTCGATGACCAGCCCTTTCATCCCCTTCTTCTCCAGAGAAGCCAACTCCTCCTTGAAGCGTTCCGCCGTGTTCATCGAAAACTCGGTGACCTCGATTACGCCCACGCCACCGTCCTCCATGCGGGAATATACCGTTTCCAGGGCGATATCGTCACGGACGATCGTAAACTCCAGCGTCGTGTCCGAGCCGGCCCGCTTCACTTTGATTTTGGCCTCCGTCCCTTTCGGGCCGCGGATTTTGGCGACCGCTTCATTCAGGCTGAGCCCCTCGAACGATTCGCCATTAACCGACAGCAAAATATCCTTCGGCTGGATCCCGGCTTTTTCGGCCGGAGAGCCTTTGATCGGAGAAACGACCACGACGTTTCCGTTTTCCATCGACACTTCCGCCCCGATGCCGGTAAAAGAGCCTTCGATTTGCTCCGAGAACTGCTGCGCCGTGTCCGGCGCCATATAGGACGAGAATGGGTCCCCCAACGCGCCCATCATACCGTCGATCGCTCCGTCCACTAGCTTCTTCTGGTCGACGTCTTCGACATAATTTTTTTCCACCAAAGCCAGCGCCTTTTCGATTTTCTCGATGCCGGCTTTGCTGCTCTGCCCGCTGCTGTCGGCAAACAGCCCGCTGCGCAGCGGCGCCGAACCGGCGAAACTCCATTCGCCCGTCAAAGTCAACGTCAGCAAGCAGCTGACCAGCATGGACACCACGACCAGCAATGTAACGGTACGTCCTTTAAACATAAATAAATTCACCGCCTCCGATTGATCGGCCATACGACAAGGTAAGGCCCAGCAAGTCCAAAAATGGAACGTCCCATAGTATATGTTCTGTCCATAATAAATATTTACCAATCCCGCATGAACAACGGAAAAACGGATAATCCGTCCCGAGCGGGCGGTATCCGTTTTTTCTATCGCATCATAACGCTATTTTATTACAAATACGGCATAGGGTCTACAGGTGTTCCGTTAATCCGCACCTCAAAGTGGCAGTGAGGCCCCGTCGAATTGCCGGTGCTGCCGACTTCGGCGATTTTTTCGCCTTTTTTGACCTGCTGCCCTTTTTCAACCATGATGCCGCCATTGCGAATATGTCCATATAGCGTCCACACGTTGTCGCCATGGTCGATGATCACCGCGTTCCCGTAACCGCTCCACCACTCGGCAACGATGACAACGCCGCCTTCGGCGGCATGGATATCCGTCCCTTGCGGAGCCGCAAAATCCACCCCGGTATGTTTCTTCCTCACCCCGGTAATCGGATGGATTCGCGTTCCGTACCCCGAAGAAATCCGGGCACCGTTGACCGGAAGCCCAAACGCGCCGCCGTTCCCTTTAAAACCGCCGGACCCCGAGGAGCTTCTTCTATAAGTGTAGACCTGGGCCGCCTTCAGCTTGTTTTTCTCCTTTTCGAGCGCAGCCCGCTTGGTTGCAAGTTCAACCAGCAGCTGTTCCTGCTCTTCGCTGATATCGTCGGATTCTTCGATTTCCGCGCTGTATTTGGCGATCAATTGCTGCTTCTCTTCTTCTTTGGTCTTGAGTTGGCTTTTGCGGTCTTCGGCTTCGGCATACAGCTTTTTGACCTTTGCATAATCCTTCTCAAGCTGCGCCTTCTGCTCCGTAATCAGTTCCTTGTCCCGTTTATGCTCTTCCAGCAGAACATGATCCTGATTGATGATCGCCTGCAGCGAATCGGCGCGTTCTAAAAAATCGGTAAAGCTCGTCGAGGACAGCAAAACATCCAAATAGGAAACGGCTCCATCGGTATACATCAGCCGGACCCGGGTATCGAGCAAATGCGAACGCTCTTTGATCCGCGCTTTGGTTGTCTCCAGCTTCTGAGCGGTCTCATGCAGGTTTTCCTCGGTTTGATCAATTTCGACGGCGATTTTCGTCAACTGGTTGCTGACCGACTCAATTTGCGCCAGCAGCTGTTTGAGGTAATTCCTGTTTTTGTTAACGTAATGCTTCGCTTCCTGCTTTTGCCCGGCGGCTTTTTCCTGCATTTTTTTGGCTTCGGCGGCCTGCCGCTGCAGCTGTTTCAGTTCTTTGTCGATCTGGCTGATCGTTTTGGCAGAGCCTTCCGCAGGCTGGAAGATCAAAGCGGCTAAGGACACTACGGCGATCGTGGTTACCCATTTCTTCAACTTCGTTTCCCCATCCTTCTTATAGATGTTGTCAAAAATTCAACTTTTGATCGCGAAGTAACTCTGGGAGTGAGACCGACATCGAATCTTGAATTCAGCCGGTCGCTCCGTTGCTCACGTAGGCTACCCTACGCTCCGCTACTCACTCCCGGCTTCATCCAACCTTCTCGGCGCTGAAAAGTCGAATTTTTGACTCGGATTATAATTCAACTTCAACTTCTTATCGCGAAGTTTTCCCGCACTACACCTTCAAAAACTTGCGGATCGACATCGTGCTGCCCCAAATGCCGATCAGCAGGCCCAGGCCGACAAGCAGTCCGCCGAGCTCCAGACCGATTTCACTGACCGGTACCAGCCGGAACGCCAGTGTAATGTCCGCTTTCACGGACTGAACCAGTTGATCGTAACTGATGTAAAGAATCGCTACCGTAATGAGCGAGCCGATCAGGCCAATCAACGCGCCCTCCACGAAAAACGGCCAGCGGATAAACCGGTTCGTCGCGCCGACCAGCTTCATGATGCCAATCTCGCGGCGGCGGGCCAAAATGGTCACGCGAATCGTGTTCGAGATGAGAAACATCGCCATCAAGGCGAGGCCCGCTACAAACGCAAAGCCGATGTTGCGTATTAAACGCGTGATTTTGAACAATTTTTCGACCGTGCCCTGTCCGTAATTGACCTTATAGACCGGGTCTCCGTCATATTTGTCGTTAAGCGCCTGAATCTTGCTCGCCACATAGGGGATCGTCGTTGGTTCGACAACTTCCACCTGGAACGTATCGGGAATCGGGTTCGTCTTTTCGTCGTAGCCCTCCAGCAATTCCTTGCCTTGTTCCCCCAGCTTTTCCTTGAAATCCTTCAACCCTTGCGCTTTGGGGATCAGCGTAACCCGGCTGACTTCGGGCATCGAACCGATATCGTTGGAAAGCTGATTGCGGACGGCTTCGGTAACGTTGGAATTGAGGTACGCCTTGATCTGGACCTGGCTGTCCGCTTCGTCGGCAAACGAATTGACATTCAGCACGAGCAGGATAAACACGCCGAGAATCAGCAGCGAAACGATAATTGAAGTGATCGACGCCACCGACATCCAGCCGTTGCGGAACACGTTTTTCGCGCCTTCCCGCAAATGCCGGAAGAAGGTGCTAATAGTCATAACCGTATTCCCCTCTCAGCTGGTCTCGCACGATGTTGCCGTGTTCGATGGCAATCACGCGCTTGCGCATGGTGTTAACGATTTCTTTGTTATGGGTGGCCATGACGATCGTCGTGCCGCGGAAATTGATCTCATCGAGCAGCTGCATGATCCCCCATGACGTCTCGGGATCCAGGTTGCCGGTAGGCTCGTCCGCAATGATGACGGACGGACTGTTGACGATCGCTCTCGCGATGGCGACGCGCTGTTGTTCACCGCCGGAGAGCTGGGATGGATCGCGGTTTGCTTTATTTTTCAGCCCAACCAATTCGAGCACTTCCATCACACGCTTTTTGATTACTTTTTTGGGAGCTTCGATAACCTCCAGAGCAAATGCGACGTTTTCATAAGCCGTGAGCTTTGGCAGCAGGCGAAAATCTTGGAAAATGACGCCGATATTTCGGCGGACATACGGAATTTTGCGGGGCTTGAGCTTGCCGATGTTAAATCCATTGACGGAAATTTGCCCTTTGGTGGGCACCTCTTCCCGGTATATAAGCTTCATAAAGGTCGATTTCCCTGCACCCGAGGGCCCGACCAGATAAACGAATTCATTGCGGTCTATTTTGACCGATACCCCTTTCAGGGCATGGGTTCCGTTCGGATACGTCTTCCAGACATCCTGCATCTCTATCACTTCATCACGTCCTAAACCTTGATTCCAAAACTTGATTTCTATATCTTAGACAGCCCTATTTTACATTCGACATGTTCTTGCCAAATCCTTTAAAACCCGAGTAATTTCATTTTAGTCCGATTTATATTGTAACAAAGATGTTACTTTTTGAGTACCCGAAAGTTTCCTGCTTTCCATCATATATATGGTTGTACAAGGATTTTTCCAGGCGCAAAAAAAGATCAACCATTGAAGGAGCAGATTATGAGAAAAATTCGTTTGGCAATGATCTCCATCGGAGTGGTTATATTTACCGGCCTGCTGTTGCTCGGCGGACTGTATTTATATGCGGTGCAGGGCTCGATTCCCCGGGGAACGATCGTCGCCGGTCTACCGCTGGGCGGCCGCCAAAGCGCTGATGCGCTCAGGCTGCTGGATGAAGAGATTGCCCAGGTATTGAAGAAAAAAGTAATTTTGTCGGCGGGCGAAAGCGAAAAAACGCTGGCCTGGCGGGAAACCGGAATCTCCTTCGAGACCCACTCCTTTCATGCCGCGGTCCGGCAGTTGGAGGCCGGTACGCTATGGGAACGGGTGCAAGCCCGGAGGAATTTCCCGAAGCAGTGGGATCTAAAGATCGCTTTAGATGAAAAAAAGCTGCAGACGGTCTTTCCGCCTTCATGGGAAAAAGCGCAATTCGGCGATCCGGTGAACGCGGTCCGAACGATTACGCCTGACGATCAAATCCGCTACCTGCCGGAAAAAACGGCGCTGCGTGTCGATTGGGAGCGGCTAGCGCCAGCCCTGGTAAAAGCGGCCGAAACGGAATGGAACCGGCGGCTCGTTGAACGGGGGAAGCCAAAGTCCGGAGATGGGGCCGGTCCGGAAGACGGAAATGTCCCCGGTGAGAAAGGCCATGGCGAGTATGCCCCCGGCAAAAATAATCCGACCGGGCGATCTCCCGGCGCTTATGCTCCAATCCGCCTCAGCGTCCCGCTGCGTACGGTTCAGCCGAAGGTTACGGTCGAAATCTTGAAAAAAGAAGGCATCCGCCGCAAAATCGTGCAATTTTCCACCGGGCTGCTGACCAGCGGCGCGGGAAGAATCCATAATGTCGATGCGGCCGCGCGAAGCATTGACGGCAAGGTGCTGGCGCCGGGCGAAATTTTCGATTATGGCAAAGCGGTGGAATACGCCGAGAAAACGTACGGTTTCCGCGAAGCGCCGGTCATTTTTGCGGGCAAGCTTGTGCCGGGGGTGGGAGGCGGCATCTGCCAGGTATCCAGTACGCTTTACAATGCGGCGGTGCGCGCCGGGCTCGATATCGTGGAGCGCCGCAACCATTCCGTGCCGGTCAGCTATTTGCCCAAAGGGCAGGATGCAACATTTGCCCAAGGCCACATCAATTTCCGCTTCAAAAATACGTCTGGCCGCCACCTTCTCATCCGCGCGAAGATCGAAAATAAGCGGCTGACCGTCAAGCTGTTTGGCGATATCCCCGAAAACGTCACCTACGCCGTTGAATCCCGCACAACGGAAGAGATTCCCGCGCCGAAAAAACACGTTGTCAACAGTGCGCTCCCTGCGGGAAGCAAGCAACTGGTCTTGCCAGGAAAGCAGGGTTATGTCGTCGAAACGTACCGGATTAAAAAAGTCGACGGCCGCGCGGTAGAGCGGATTCGTATCTCCGAAGACATTTACCCGGCGCAGCCGGCGGTGATTGCCGTCGGTGGAACCGATAACTCGTCCGGAAGCAAAGGCGGGGCGGGGAATTCCGACAAATCCGCACCCAAGCAAATTCTGGAGGACGGCGTGCAAGGACCGAATTTCCGATAGATACCTGCTTGTCGGCCGCGCCGTCTCCCTCTTTCCGGCCAATCACGACATTCCCGTAAAATAGCGGAATTTTATGGCGTTATTTGAAAAATTCATCCCCTGGAGCAAAAATAGCGGAAATAAATGGCGTTATTTTGCTACTCCCTGCATAAAAAGGCATCTGCATAGCCCGTTTCCATAAAATAGAGACATTTTATACCGTTATTTCCCCGGAAATTGTCTCCTTCGGTCAAATAGGGACATAAAAGGGCGCTATTTATCAGTGGAACCAGCCAACTGCTTGTCCCACTCCGCCTTTTCCCCTTTGCTTGTCCCACTCCACTCCACTCGTCCCTCGCCACCAGCCCCTCTTCCCATCTCAGCCACATCGCACACCTGACACACCTGGCACACCTGGCACACCTGACTAGATCACAAATCGCTTCCCCTCCATGCTAAGCTGATAGGACCGAATCCGCTCGCTGCCTCTGGCTGGCTCAAGCCAATTTTTGTCCGCCATTTGGCGGAGCCACTTTCTTGCCGTTTTGTTTTCCACCCTCATATGCCGGCAAATATCCCCTGGGGTGAGCGGGCGTCCCGTCCGCAGAAACAAGCGGATGATTTCCTTTTCGACATAGTCGATCTCCTGAACTAGCTTCCCTTCGCCAAGCCACCTCCCCATAAACTGCTGCAGCGTTTGTTGGCAGTAACGCGGACTCTCCTTCACATCGTCATAGGTAAAACGCAGCACCATCCAGCCGTCCAAGATCAGGTCGTTCTGCCGACGGCAGTGATCCGAAAACTGCAGCCGGCTGATGTTGCGCAAGTGCGGTCCATACCCGTCAATCTCCACAGCCAGCAGCAGACCGGAACGAATATAAGCAAAGTCGAGATAACGATACCCGTCCTTAAAATCGTTGACTTCATATTCCGGGTGCAGATGATCCAAACTCCAGAATGACGGCCACCATACTTTTTCCACAAACAGACTTTCCGCATGTCCATGCCCCTCCTCAAGCCTTCTTGCCCGCTCGCCTTGACGCGACGCCAAGTGTCTTGCGATCCATTCCGAGTACTGCTCCTCAAATGCCATTGATCACACCTCCATAAAAAAATAAAACGCCTTTCGTCTACGACAATGTTCGTAAACAAAAGGCGTGCGCTTCACGGCCTAGCTTGCTGCCGGCTGGTCCCTGATCCGGGTTAGATAATAGCAACAATTGGATATTTAACTTGATTAGTATTTTACCATATTACGGAAAAAGCGCAACAGTAGATTACCGAAAACGCGGGATCGCCAGTTTTTTTTACGGTTCAACCCGGAAATCGGCGCTTGACAGTCGGCTACAGAAACGATGAAGCGAACCTCCGGCCTTCTAAAATAGCAGCACTTTATGTACTTATTATCCGGGGCCCCAGCGTGTTCATCCCATTAGTGACATTTTTTGTCCCTATTTTCTTGTGAATGCACCAGAACATGGGCATTTCCTGGCGACGAGGGGAAATAGCGACATAATTTGCCTCTATTTCTCTCAAATGGGCGGACATCACCGGAATAACGGCATTTTTGGCCCTTATGTTGTTCGCTGGAGCTTTAAGGCGGGCCATTAATTTAAAGTTTATCATGGTGTGTTAATTTTAGTATACTGGAGTAAGCGTGTCTATGTGACAAAAACCGCATCAAAGGTACGGCATAGAATCCAAACTACAATTAGCGGCTTAAATGACTTCATGATTCGTTTTTCTTCCAAGGAGGGTACAACATCAATGCACAAAACAACGACCGTTTCCGGGGGGCAAACTGCTGGGGGCCGCGCTGCGGGAGGCCAGAGCGTCGGAGGACAAGCCGCTGGGGGCCAGACCGCCGGAGGCACAACTGCCGGAAACACAAGCACCGGAGACATAAGCGCCGAAGGGCAAGCCGCCGGCGCGCGCAGCGCCTCGGCCGGGCTGCTTGTCGCCGCCGTGCTGCTAACCGCCGCCACGCTGCGTTCGCCGATCACCGGGGTCGGCGCCATGATCGGCCAAATCGAGGCTGCCACCGGCTTGTCCCATGCGCTGTCGGGGATGCTGACGACGCTGCCGCTGATCGCTTTCGCCGTTTTTGCGCTCGCCGCCCCCAAATTGTCCGTTTGGTGGGGCATGGAGAGAACGCTTTTTTATAGTATGATGCTCATGACTGCCGGCGTGATCATCCGCTCGCTGCCCTCTGTTGCCGCGCTGTTTGCGGGAACCGCGCTGATCGGGGTGGGGATCGCCGTGTGCAACGTGCTGCTTCCGGCGCTGATCAAGCGGAGTTTTCAGCAGCGCGTAGGGCTGATGACCAGCCTGTACACCTCGTCCCTCAATCTCTGGGCGGCGATCTCCTCCGGCATTAGCGTTCCGCTCGCCGCTACCGCTCTGGGATGGCGGGGAGCGCTTGGCATCTGGGCCTTGCTGGCGGCGGTGTCGGCTTTGGTGTGGGTTCCGCTGCTTCGCCGCCGTCCCGTTGCCTCTGGCGAGGCCAAGGCACAGCTTTCCCCGGCGGCGGCAAGCGCTCCCGCACGGCGAGGCGGAATTTGGCGTTCCAAAACAGCCTGGCTCGTCACCATTTTTATGGGCTCACAGTCGATTATGTTTTATGTGAGCGTTTCATGGCTGCCGGATATTTTGCAGGTAAAAGGGATGAGTCCCGAAAAAGCCGGCTGGATGCTTTCGCTGATGCAGATCGTCAGCATGGGCGGCTCCTTCCTGATGCCGCTCATCGCCGCGCGGACGGATAACCAAAAGTTGTTAACCGCAGCTTCGTCGGCCCTGTTTTTCATCGGATTCGGGGGAATCTGGCTTGGTCCGGCGGCGCTCGCCCCGCTGTTCATTGTGTTGCTCGGTATCGCCAGCGGTACCACGTTCAGCCTGGTGATCGTCTTTTTTTCGCTGCGGTCGCGTACGGCGGAGCAAGCCGGACAACTGTCCGGCATGGCCCAATCGGTCGGATATCTGGTAGCGGCGTTTGGGCCGGCATTGTTCGGTTATATTCATGACGTCAGCGGAGGGTGGAACGCGCCGCTGGCCGCGATCATCGCGTTTTCGGTGCTGACTGCCCTGTTCGGGTATGCCGCCGGACGCAAGGGTTTTGTCGATACGCGCTGAACAAACAAGCGTTCGGGATCGTTCGTCAGACTGCGCGCGTTTCGGTTAATTCATGTACTAAAAAACTGTCCCCAGATCCAGGATCTGATCAGGACAGTTTTTTGTTGTGCTGCCACGAGCGGCTTATTCCTTGTCGGCTGCCGGCCGGGGTTCCCGTCCGGAGCTGGGGGCGGCTCCACGGGCGCGGGAGTGGCTTAGCATTTTGGCGTTCCCCATAAACAGCACCGCGATCAGCGCAAGCGCCGCGGGAACGATCGTCCATCGGAACATATCGGTGATCGAGGCAGACAAATCGTTGACGATCCGCTCCAGCACCGGGGCGGAGATCGCTTTTCGCGCCTTCGAGGCCAGCAAGGTCCGGGGATCGTCCAGCGAAGGCAGCCCAGCCGCGCCTTCTGTCCCGGCCAGCGATTCCGCTAAGCGGCTGGCGAAAAAGTTGCGCTGCAAAATGCCGAATACGGGTGATCCCGATCGTCCGCGTTGCTGCTGGCAAACAGCCGTTTCCGGAACATGCCGAAGGAAATGATCGGCTCCCCCGCCCTGCGCTCCGCCAGCAAAAACACGATAAACAGCAGCGCAAACGCCGCGAACAAACCGAGGATCACTACGGAGTCCCAGGCATACAGCTGGCCGCCGAGCTCCAGCGCGAACATCAGCGCAACGATGGCTCCAATCAAGGTTAAAGCACCCCACCAGTCGATTTTTTGCTTGGCATGAACCGGGAGACTCCCGATAAAAAACGACGATAAACAACAGCGCAAGCACACCCAGGGGCAAATTAATGTAAAAATTCCAGCGCCAATTCAAGTGGTCGGTAATAAACGCGCCGAGCAGGGGGCCAGCCAAGCTGGAGATGCCGAACACAGCGCCAAACAAACCGCCCATCGCCCCGCGTTTTTCAATCGGAAACACGTCGAACATGAGGGCAAAAGCGATCGGCATCAGCGCTCCGCCGCCGATCCCCTGGATTGCGCGGTATATGCTGAGCTGCACGATATTGTCCGTCAGGCCGCACAGCACCGAACCGAGCAAAAAGATCGCGATGCCAAACACGAAAAACCGTTTGCGCCCATACATGTCGGACAGCTTGCCGAAAATCGGCATCGCCGCCATTTCCGCAACCACATAGGCCGAGGTGACCCAAACGTACTATCCAACCCGCCCAGTTCGGCTACAATGGTGGCCATGGCGGTGGATACGATCGTGTTGACCATCGCCGCCATCAGGATGCCGAGCAGCAAACCCGCCACCACGAACCCAAGCCGGCTATTTCCATCACACATGATCGTTGCCTCCGCCTTTCAGGCATTCTTTAACCTCTGAGTCCGGATCCTGATGATACTGTTTCGTATATTCCACGAGCCCGATCCGGCAGCCGGGACCAATCGTTACATCGCCTCCGCGCACGACATCACAGACCGTATTCTCCAACCGGATCACATCGCCTTCGATTACGTTGGCCTGCAGCTCCGGCGTTCCCCACGACTTCAGCCAGGGCATCAGTCCCCAGGAAATTTGCGGGGCGACGCTGATCCGGGCGCCTACGATTTCCGCGGCACGGGCGGGACCAAGCAGCCGCCCGGCACCCGTTTTTAACCGTACTGTGATTTTTTCGTTGTAAATCATCCGGACCTAAAAAAATTTGGAACGAAGCTGATTAAAAAACGCGCGGCCCTTTTCCTTTTGCAGGAACAGGGCCGCACGCAGCGATAGAGTATGAGGTTATAAGGAGGTTAATTAAAGTTTAAACCGTTCGATCTGTGCATTGACATCGGCCGCCATCCGCGCCAAACCTTCGGAAGCCGAGGAGATTTCCTCCATCGAAGCGAGCTGCTCCTCGGTTGCGGCGGTTACGCCTTGGAAGCTTTCCAGGCTTTTCGCCGAGGTGGCCGCGATCTGTTCCACCGAATTTGCGATCTCGTCCGCGCTGGCCGACATCTGCTCGGTAATGGCCGACACTTCATGGATTTGCTCCGAAATGCGCTGCGTCGAGCGCTCGATTTCGCGGAACGCCTGCTGGGCTTCTTCGGTCACGGACATGCCCCGGTCCACATTCGCGTTGACGTCCTGCTTGATCATTTGGTACGCCTTGCCGGTAAGCTCGTTCATCTCTCCGATATGCTGCTGAATGCGGTCCGCCGTAACGCGCGACTGCTCGGCCAGCTTGCGCACCTCGCCCGCCACGACCGCAAAGCCGCGTCCTTCTTCGCCGGCCCGGGCCGCCTCGATCGCCGCGTTCAGCGCCAGCAGATTCGTCTGCCCGGCGATGTCCGAAATCGAGCCGCTCATCTCGGCGACAAATGCGCTTAGCTCGCTCATCTGCTGCATCAGCTCCGCCGATTCGCGGGTAGAGCGGCGAATTTCTTCCATTTGCAGCCCGACCTGGGCAACCTTCTCGCTGCCGTTCTGCACGTCGGATACCGTTTGCGAAGACGACTGGACAATGGTGGACGAAGCTTCGGCAATTTTGCGGATGCCCATCGACATTTCTTCCATCGTTTTGGCGCTTTCGGCCGAAGACGCAGCCTGGCTCTCCGCATCACCCGAAGCCTCTTGCACCAGCTCGACGACATGCTCGACCGCTTTCGCGTTTTGCTCCGTTCCGGCCGTCAGTTCTTCGCTCGAAGCGGCGAGCTGGCTGGCGGTTTCCGACATTTCCTGGACCATCGTGCGCAAAGAAGCCAACATGCCGTTATAGTTCTCCGCCAGTTGTCCGATTTCATCTTTTCGCTTCACAACGACATCCTCGTTTAAGTACCCTTCGCTGACCCGCCGTGCCGAATGGTTCAACTGTTCGATCGGACGGGTAATAAGGCGGATGACGAAAAACAGCACGATGCCGGCAACCACCAGTGAAATCGCTAAAACGATCATGGATGTCCAAAAAATCGGCATGGAGGCTTCGCTAAATTCCTGTAGTTCCAATACGCCGACGATCTTGAATCCCGTAAGCTTGTTCGTGGTGAAAAATACGCTCTGCGACAAATCTGTCTTCGGGTTGACATACTCCATAAATCCCGATTCCGTCCCCTGAATTTTGGCGATTTGGTTCCCGGCCGCTTCTTCGCCAATGGCGTTTGTCGGATGCGACACAAACTTGCTGTTCCGGTCCATGATATAAATGTACCCGTTTTTGCCCAAACGGATCGCTTTCACCATTTCGTTCAGCTGGGCCAGGTCAAGGGAAACCGTGATCGCCCCCTGTCCATCCGCCAACGCGCGGCTGATGAACAAATTGTAGTGGCCCGTTGTTGACGATCGATGATGACCGTTTCTTTCGGAGCCTTCAACGCGGCTTTGTACCAGTCTCTTTCCCGCGGATCATAGTCCTGCTTGCCGGGATCCGGCGCTTTCATCCACGCCCCGTTTTGGTTCCCGACGGTCAGGACCTCCAGCTCGGGATGTTTCTCCATAAATAATTCCATCAGCTCCTGGACTTCGGTCGACTTCGCGTCGATTTGCGCCGAATTGATTTGCATCACCAGTTGTTCGACGTTGCGGCTCTCCGCTTCGATGATTTGATTCAGCGTCTCATCCAAGAGGTTTACGTTCGATTTGACGCTTTCTTCCATTTTAGAGCGCAGCTGCCCGCTGGCGCTGGTATAGCTGGAATAAGCGACGACCAGGTTCGGGATGATCAGCAAGACGGCAAAAATAAGGAGCATCCGGTTACGCAATGTCCTGACTTCCACTAAACTAAGCAGACGGTTCCAAAAGGCTTTCATTAAATTCTCTCCTTTGCGGTATGTGTAAAATTTAAAAGTAACTGGGTTGATAGGGATGACATTTGATTGAGGAGGGGGTAAAAGATCATTCACATAAAGCGGCATAATCTATATTTCGACAATTTATGTCAGTTTTTATAGAGTATTTTTGAAATTTCAATGAAAAATATTATAATTAACTTTCATTTTTTCACATAAAAATGGGATGGTTTAGGAGCCCCGCTCGCTCACAAAAAAAGCAGCCGCTCGTCAATGACGATGGCTGCTTGTGATTTTACCGGATCATCCCGGATGGGCCGGCTATTTATTTACTTTTTTCCGCGTACTCCTGCACCCATGTCCGGCCGCTCTCCAGCTTCCGCTCCGCGCGTTCGATCGCCGCGGCTACCTGCTGCGAAGCCGTACCTCCGTATACGTTGCGCGCGTTCACGACGCTCTCCGGCTGCAGCACCTGATAGATGCTGTCGTCAAATAGCGGCGAAAACTGCTTGAATTCCTCCAGCGTAAGGTCGAGCAAATATTTGCCGTTTTGAATGCAGTACAGCACCGTTTTGCCGATGACCTCATGCGCCTGGCGGAACGGCAGGCCTTTGTTGGCCAGGAAGTCGGCGATGTCGGTCGCGTTGGAAAAGTCCTGGTTCACCGCTTCGCGCATCCGCTCCTTGTTCACCTTCATCGTGGCGATCATCGGAGCGAACAGCTGCAGCGCTCCCTGCAGCGTAGCGACCGTATCGAACATGCCTTCCTTGTCCTCCTGCATGTCTTTGTTGTAGGCCAAGGGCAGCGACTTCAGCACCGTGAGCAGGCCCATCAGGTTCCCATATACGCGGCCCGTTTTGCCGCGGACCAGCTCCGGCACGTCCGGGTTTTTCTTCTGCGGCATAATGCTGCTGCCCGTGCAAAACGCATCGTCCAGCTCAATGAAGCGGAATTCGGTGCTGCTCCACAGCACCAGTTCTTCACTGAGGCGCGAGAGATGCATCATCAATATCGAAGCGTCCGCCAAAAATTCGAGTATAAAATCGCGGTCGCTGACTGCGTCAAGGCTGTTTTCATAAACGCCGTCAAAATGCAGCTGCTCGGCCACGAAATGGCGGTCGATCGGAAACGTCGTTCCCGCCAGCGCCCCCGCTCCCAGCGGCAGCACGTTGATGCGCTTGTAACTGTCCTGCAGGCGTTCGATATCGCGCTGGAACATCGATACGTACGCCAGCAAATGATGGGCGAACAAAATCGGCTGCGCCCGCTGCAGATGGGTATACCCGGGAACGATCGTATCCTGGTTCGCTTTGGCTTGCCCCAGCAGCGCCTCCTGCAAATCCTGCAGCAGAGCGACGAATTCAACGACCCGTTTGCGCAGGTACAAATGCATGTCCGTCGCCACCTGATCGTTCCGGCTCCGTCCGGTATGCAGCTTCCCGCCGACCCCGCCGACCTCTTCGATCAGCTGTTTTTCGATATTCATATGAATGTCTTCATCCGACACGGAATACTCCAGCTCGCCGCGCCGAATTTTGTGCAAGACGGCATGCAGGCCTTCCTTGATCTTGTCCACGTCCTCCTCGGACAAAATTCCGCATTTGCCCAGCATCGTCACATGCGCCAGGCTCCCCTGCACATCCTCCTCGGCCAGCGCTTTGTCAAACCCGATGGAGGCGGTATATTCCTCGACTAAACGGTTGGTCTGCTTCGTGAAGCGGCCTCCCCACAGTTTGCTCACCTGATCCACTCCCTTATCTGCTATAGAGGTAGTTTAAAAAGTCATCTTTTAGCCGACTTTTTAAACTTGAACTTACTTATAAAGCTCGTTCAACGGCTTACTTGCTTTTGTTCTGTTCCACGCCGGAGCTTACTTTAAGCCGCAGCGCGTTCAGATGAATAAAGCCCGTTGCGTCCCCCTGATCGTAAGCCTGGGTCGGATCCTCCTCCATGGTGGCGATGTCCGGATTGTACAGGCTGACCGGGCTCTTAACGCCGGCGGCGATAATGTTGCCTTTGTACAGCTTCACGCGCACCGTGCCCGTCACGTTCTTCTGGCTTTCGGTCACCAGCGCCTGCAGCGCCAAGCGCTCCGGGGCAAACCAGAAGCCGTTGTACACAAGCGTGCTGTAGCGCGTGATCAGGCTGTCGCGCAGGTTCATCACTTCGCGGTCCATCGTCAGCGACTCCATTTTGCGGTGGGCCGTAAACAGGATCGTGCCGCCCGGCGTTTCGTACACCCCGCGGCTTTTCATGCCGACGAAGCGGTTTTCCACCATGTCGACGCGGCCGATGCCATGTTTGCCGCCAAGCTCATTCAGCTTCTCCATCACGGCCAGCGGGTTCAAACGTTCGCCGTTCAGCGCCACGCAGTTGCCCTGCTCGAATTCCAGCTCCAAGTATTCCGGCTGGTCAGGCGCATCCTCCGGCGACACGCTGAGCAGGTACATATCCTTGTTCTCCGGCGCGGCCGCGTCAAACCACGGATCCTCCAGCACGCCGCTCTCGTAGCTGATGTGCAGCAGATTGCGGTCCATCGAATACGGCTTGGCCGCGGAGGCCGTCACCGGGATGCCGTTCGCTTCGGCGTAGGCGATCATTTGCGCGCGGCCCGGGAAACGGTCGCGGAACTCGCTCAGCCGCCACGGGGCAATCACCTTGATCTCCGGCGCCAGCGCCGCGGCGGCCAGCTCGAAGCGTACCTGGTCGTTGCCTTTGCCGGTGGCGCCGTGAGCAATTGCCGTTGCGCCTTCGGCGCGGGCGATTTCCACCATCCGCTTCGCGATCAGCGGGCGGGCGATGCTGGTGCCCAGCAAGTACTGTCCTTCATACAAAGCCCCCGCCTGGAACATCGGGAAAATAAAGTCTTTGGCGAACTCCTCGCGCAGGTCGTCGATATATACCTTCGAAGCGCCGGTGGCCAGTGCCTTCGCTTCCAGCCCATCCAACTCTTCCTTCTGGCCGATGTCGGCGGTGAACGCAATGATCTCCGCGTCATAAGTTTCTTTTAACCATTTCAGAATAACCGACGTATCCAGTCCCCCGGAATAGGCCAGCACGATTTTTTCTTTTGCCATGATCCTGATATCCTCCTCGTTGATTGTCAAAGCGAAGCCCGGGCTCCGGCTCAGATATTCGACGCTGGCCGTGTCTACCCCGGGCATCCCCCAAATTATCCGAGCAAAGCCGCCAGCAGCGCTTTTTGGGCATGCAGCCGGTTCTCGGCCTCGTCAAAAATAATCGAATGCGGGCCGTCGATGACGCCTTCGCTGACCTCTTCGCCGCGATGCGCCGGCAAACAGTGCAGAAAGACGTAGTCCGGTTTGGCGTATTTCGCCAGCTCTTCGTTGACCTGATAATCCTTAAAAGCGATCTCCCGGATTTTCTGCTCCTCTTCAAAGCCCATGCTGGCCCACACGTCCGTATAAATGGCGTCGGCGTCCCGCACAGCCTCTTTCGGCTCGCGGACCACTTCAATCCGCGCCCCCGTCGCTTTGGCGATTTCCTTCGCGTCCGCCACGATTTGCGGGTCCGGCTCGTAGCCCTCAGGGCTTGCCACCGACACGTGCACCCCAAGCTTCGCCCCGCCGATCATCAGCGAATGGGCCATGTTGTTGCCGTCGCCGATGTAGGCCAGCTTGAGCCCTTGGAGCTTCCCTTTGTGCTCGTAAAGCGTCTGGTAGTCGGCCAGCACCTGGCACGGATGAGCCGCATCACTGAGGCCGTTAATCACCGGCACGGCGGCGTGGCGGGCCAACTCGACCACTCTGTCGTGGCCAAACGTACGAATCATGATGCCGTCCAAATAGCGGGACATCACCCCGGCCGTATCGGCGATCGTCTCGCCGCGCCCGAGTTGGATGTCGTTTTTGCTCAAAAACAACGCATGCCCGCCCAATTGATAAATGCCCACTTCAAAAGACACCCGCGTCCGCGTCGACGATTTTTCGAAAATCAGCCCCACGGTTTTGCCTTTGAGCGGCTGATAGACCTCGCCGTTCTTCTGTTTGCGCTTGAGCTCAACGGCCAGGTCGATCAGGTAGTGGATTTCCTCCATAGTATAATCGGTCAATTCGATAAAATCACGTCCGCTAAGGCTAATACTGCTGTGTTTCCCCTGCTCCAGCAAAGTCATCGGTTATTTCCCCTCCTTGGCGGTATAGGCTGCGATCACGTCGGCCAGCATGGCTACGGCCTGATCGATGTCATCCTTCGTTACCTTCAGGTTCGGCAGCAGACGGATGACGTTGGGTCCCGCCGTGACGAACAGCAGGCCTTTCTCCTGGCCAAGCGTCACGATATCCGCGACCGGTCCGGCGCATTCGATGCCGATCAACAGGCCTTTGCCGCGAACCTCCTTGACGAACGGCACGGCCTGGAACGTTTTCTCCAGGCGGCTGATCAGGTAGCGTCCCATCTCGTCCGCGTGCTCGGGAATCCGCTCTTCCTTCATCGTTTCAAGCGTAGCGATGATCGCCGCCGCTATGACCGGGTTGCCGCCGAAGGTGGAGGCATGCGTTCCCGGCGTAAACGCCTCGCGCAAATACTCCTTCGCCAGCATTGCGCCGGCCGGGAGGCCGCTGGCGATACCTTTCGCCGAAGTGAAAATGTCCGGCTCAATGCCGTAGTGCTGGTAGGCGAACCACTTGCCGGTCCGGCCCATACCCGTTTGCACCTCGTCGATGATCAGCAGCACCCCCTGCTCCCGGCACAGCGCCGCAAGCTCCTGGACAAAGCCGTGATCAACCGGATACACACCGCCTTCGGCCTGAACCATCTCCAGCATCACCGCGGCGGTGTGCGGGCCGATGGCGGCTTTCAGCGCGTCCATGTCATACAGCGGCACGGTTTTGAAGCCGGCCGGCAGCGGCAGGAAGCCGTCCTTTACCTTTTGCTGGCCGGTGGCCGTCAGCGTGGCCAGCGTCCGGCCGTGGAACGATTGCTCGAACGTAATAATCTCATAACGTTCCGTTCCCTTCACCTTCTGGTGGTACCTGCGCGCCAGCTTGATCGCCGCTTCGTTCGCCTCCGCGCCGCTGTTGCAGAAAAACACCACATCAGCGCAGCTGACCTCGGTCAGCATCCGGGCCGCCGTCTCCTGCTGCGGAATGTGGAACAGGTTGCATACATGCCACAGTTCGTCGAGCTGGGCTTTCACCTTGGCCTTCACTTTTTCCGGCGCATGTCCCAGATTGGCTACGGCCAGACCGCTCATAAAGTCCAAATAGCGGTTGCCTTTGTCATCCCACAGCCAGCTCCCCTGGCCTTTTACCAGATGAATCGGATACCGGGCATAGCTTGGAAAAAGCGCGCTGGAGCCCGAGTTGGCGCCAGGGCTTGAGCTTCCATTAGGGTTGGAACTTGCACTGAGGCTGGAATTTGCTCCAAGGCTGAAGCTTGGACTAGGGCTGGTGCTCGCACCTGGACTTCCGGTTGAAGAGGCGCTCCCCGCTCCATTGGCGGCAGTTTCCGCAGGTTTCCCCGTTTCTTTTACGTCGCTTTGTGCCATAAGTTTTATCACTCCTGTCTATGATTAAGAAATCGACTCGCTGTGCAGCTCTTTTCACGACCAACACACGTAACATAAAGGCAAAAAATGTCGTTATTTCGGCCAATCCCCCACTTTGAGTGAAATAGAGGCAATTTATGTCGTTATTTTCACGAACCGCAGGGAATTGCCACTTTTTCGGGACCGCCCCTGGAAAATAAGGACCAAAAATGCCGCTATTCGGGATGAACATGTTCAATTCCAAAAAATAAGAGCATAAAACTCCGCTATTTTGATGAGACCACGTATCCGGATTGTTCTACTGGTTGTTCTACTTGTTGTTCTACTTGTTGCTCTACTGGTTGTTCTACAGGCTAGTCTCCGCAATCCAGCATCTATTAGTCTAACATATATCTACCGTCACTCTATTAACCTAACTATAACGCACTATAGCGCAAACGGGAACAACGGGGCTACTGCATCCGGACGATTTTGGTACCGATCTTTTCGCCGGACAGTACTTTCCCCAGCACGCCGGGTTCGGCGCCGTTGACGATGACGACTTCCTTGACTTTGCCGCTGATGCAGTCTACCGCTGCGCGAACCTTCGGAATCATGCCGCCGTAAATTTCCCCGGCCAAAATCATGTCCTCGATCTGCTGTACGGTAATCGTCTCCAGCACGCGCTTTTCCCCATTCACGGTCTTCATGATGCCGGGGACGTCCGTGACGACGATCATCCTCGACACGCCCAATTCGGACGCTACCGCGCCGGCCGCGGTATCGGCGTTGATGTTGTAGCGCTGGCCGTCCGGTCCGGCGCCGACCGGAGCGATGACCGGCATATAGCCGAGGTTCAGCACGCCGGCCACCAAATCGGCGTTGACCCCGGTCACTTCGCCGACCAGGCCAACTTCATGGCTAGCCGCCACCGGCTTCGCCTGCAGCAGGCCGCCGTCCACGCCGGACAGGCCAAGCGCCTTGCCGCCGGACTTGGCGATGCGGCGCACGATCATCTTGTTGATGCTGCCGGACAGCACCATCTCCACCACGTCAAGCACCTCTTCCGAGGTATAGCGCAGCCCGTTCACGAACTTGCTTTCGATCCCGAGCTTGCCGAGATTTTCCGAGATCGCCGGCCCGCCTCCATGCACGATAACCGGCTGGACTCCGCTCTCCTGCAGCTTGACGAGATCGCCGAAAAAAGAATCCGGCAGCTCCGCAAGCGTGCTGCCTCCGCATTTCATGACAAACATCCGCCCTCCGGAAAGCTTACCCGCCGCATCCGGAGCGCTGTTTACTGCCGTTGTCATCGTTCAAATGCTCCTTTCCGTCCGATAGATTTCAAAATTAGGTGAAGCGCAAGCGCAATAGCAATAGCAATAGCAATAGCAATAGCAATAAAGTTCATCTTAAACTATCGGTCCGCCCCTGGACTAAGTCCGGTAAGCGGCGTTAATCCGCACGTAATCGTAGGTTAAATCGCAGCCCCAGGCGGTCGCTTCGCCCTTGCCGTTATGCAGGTCCACGAAGATGTTCACGGTGTCGCCCTTGAGATAGGCGAGCGCCTCATCCTCGTCGAAAGGAATCGGCCGCGAGCCCGACAGCACGAGAATGTGGCCGAGCCTGATGTCGACGGTCTCGGGGTTGATCGGCTCGCCTGCCCGGCCCGCCGCCGCGATGATCCGCCCCCAGTTGGCGTCGGCGCCAAACACCGCCGATTTGACCAGGCTCGAGCCAACGATCGTTTTGGCGATGGCGCGGGCAGACCCATCGGTGACAGCCCCCGTGACCGTCACCTCGACCAGGCGCGTGGCGCCCTCGCCGTCGCGGGCGATCGCCTTGGCGAGCGTCTCGCACACGTGCCGGAACGCGGCGGCGAAGGCGTCCCAGTCGGCGTGACCCGGCGCAAGCTCGCCGCCGCCGGCCAGGCCGCTGGCCATCGCCAGCAGCATGTCGTTTGTGCTGGTATCTCCGTCGACCGTGATCATATTAAATGTCAGGTCGGTCGTCTCACCCAGCAAGCTTTGCAAGGCCTGCGGCTCGATCGCGGCGTCGGTCGTCACGAAAGCGAGCATCGTCGCCATGTTCGGATGAATCATGCCCGAGCCTTTGGCCGCCCCGGCGATCGTCACCTCGCACCCGTCAACGTCCAGCTTGACGCACACCTCTTTTTTCACGAGGTCGGTGGTCAAAATCGCCTGGCAAAACTGCTCGGCGCCCTCGCCGCTCGCCGCCAATGCCGCCGGCAAACCGGCGATGCCGGCGGAAACGCGGTCCATCGGCAGCAGTTCGCCGATGACCCCGGTCGAGGCTACGGCGACTTCGTGCTCGCCGAGCCCAAACGCCGCGGCCGCCGCCGCGCGCATCGCGTACGCGTCGGCTTCGCCCTGCGCGCCGGTGCAAGCGTTGGCGTTGCCGCTGTTGACGACGACGGCCCGCAGCAGCCGCCCTCCCGACGCGATGCTCTCCCGCGTCACCTTCAACGGGGCGGCCTGGAACACGTTTGTCGTGTACACGGCCGCCGCCGCCGCCGGCACCTCGCATACGATTGCGCCGAGATCGTTGCGCGGCGTTTTTTTCAAGCCGCAATGCAGTCCGCCGGCCCGGAAGCCTTTTGGAGCGGTAATGCCTCCCTCCGGCGCAACGCGAAATAAACTAACTACTCCCATGACGTTCTCCTTTCCATCTTCAGCCGATTTCGATACTTTCGCTTAAACGCGCTGTTTATTTTCGAGGAGGCCAAAAGCCCCGCCAACCGTAAACTTAATTTACGGATAAACTGGAACGTAGTTCAGTCCGGCCGTTTCGTCCCAGCACATCATCAGGTTCAAGTTTTGAATCGCCTGGCCCGCGGCCCCTTTGACCATGTTGTCGATCACGGAAATGATCGTCAGCCTTCCGGTCCGCCGATCCGCCGCAAACCCGATGTCGCAATAGTTGGAGCCGAACACTTCTTTCGTCGCCGGCCAGATGCCGTTTTCGCGAATGCGGACAAAAGAACGCCCCTTGTAAAACTGCCGGTACAGCTGAATCAAATCGTCCTCGGTATATGCGCCCTTGAGCCCGGCGTATATTGTGCTCATAATTCCCCTCGTCATCGGCGCCAGATGTGTCGTAAACGTCACTGTCACCGGCTCGCCGGCGACCTGGGATAAAATTTGCTCGATTTCGGGAATATGCTGGTGTTTATTCACTTTATAGGCTTTTAAATTTTCGTTGATCTCCGCATAGTGCGTCGTCAGGCTTGTGCCTCTGCCCGAACCGGACACGCCTGATTTGGCGTCGATGATAATGCTGCCCGGATCGATCCAGCCCGCGCTAAGCGCAGGGATCAAGCCAAGCAGGGTCGCCGTCGGGTAGCAGCCGGGGTTGGAGATTAGCCCCGCGCCGGGCACCTCATCGCCGTATACTTCGCTAAGTCCGTAAACCGCCTGCTCCAGCAGCTTGCCGTCCGGCGCCTCATGTTTATACCACGTTTCATACACGTCTCCGTCTTTAAGCCGAAAATCGCCGGAAAGATCGATCACCTTCAGCCCGGCCTTCAGCAGTTCAGGCACCAGCTTGCCGCTGACGCCAGACGGCGTTGCGGTGAATACGACCTCCGCTTTGGCGGCGATTTCCTCCGCCTCCACCGCGTCCAAAGGCTGGACGATAATATCCGACAAATGCGGAAACCCTTCCGAGATCGGCGCTCCGGCGCTGGATGCCGAAATGACCGAAACAATCTCTACCGCCGGATGCCCCCATAAAAAACGAATCAGCTCCACGCCTCCGTACCCCGTAGAACCGACAATCGCGACTTTTACTTTTTCCCCGTTCACCTGCTTGCCCTCGCTTTCTTCTCCCGCCTGTTCCTATCAAACCAACAACCCGGAATGTATAAAACCGTATTAAATATGTATTATTATACGAGCGAACTTATATAAATACAATCCCATTCCAAAAAATTTACACGGCAATGTTAGGAAACGGCCGGACTTAACGATTTGGCCATATTAAAGTATAGTAGGTAGTAAATCATAAACAGCAGGAGTGGAGTAAGGAGGAGGTTCATCATGACAACCGTAGCTTTTGTTTACGCTCATCCCGATGATGAGACGTTCGGCTGTTCGTATCTGATCCGGCAAATCGCCGATGAAGGGGGCAATGCGGTGCTGCTAACGGCAACCCGGGGAGATGCGGGGAAGACCGGGAGATTAGGGGCCATGACCCGGGAGGAACTGGCCGCCAAAAGAGATTTGGAACTGGAGAAAGCCGCGAACATTTTAGGCATCTCCACGGTGGAGCAGCTAGGAATGGGGGACGGCAAGCTGAAGGATACGGATCCGGCCCTGCTGCGGGAGAAGATCGCCGATTTTTTGCGGCGCCATCAAGCCGAAATCGTCGTCACGTTTCCGGAGGACGGCATTTCCGGGCATCAGGATCATATCGTGATCCATCATGCCGTTAATGATGTAGTATTTAGCGGCCAGGCGCCCACGGTACAAAAGTTGTACTATAACCAATTCGGATCGTTTGATTCAAATAAGTCGAGTGTACTGCGCGTAGAAGCCGCCGGCCGCTGGGACGCCAAACGCCGGGCGTTGGAAGCTCATGAATCGCAAATCCTGAGCGTCGAGCGGGTATTCGGCAAATTGGGACCCGACGTTCCACCGCACCTCGGGTTTGAGTCATTCGAATTGGCCTGGGAGCGGGGAGTCCGGTTTCCGCTGAAACAGGAGCATTCCATCTATGATGGTTTGAGTTAAAAAAAGAAGCAGCCTGTGTTCGCTTGAGTATCGAACACAGGCTGCGTTTTTATCCAGATTAGGAATTAGCCCCCATGGTCTCCCATGGTCTCCATCAGATTGTAGATGAGCTTGGCGCTTTCAGCGCGCGTTCCGTATTCTTCAGGGCCAAAAGAAACATCCGTCCGCCCTTCAACAAGCCCGAGGGAACGGGCTACGTTTATCGCCGCTTTCGCCCATTGCGGGGCGGAAGCGATGTCCGTGAAGCCGGATTCGGTACCTGGCTGCGCTGGCTGGCCAGAACCGTACTCATACGCCCGAACTATCATGACAGCCATCTCCTGACGGGTGATCGGCGCATCCGGCGCAAAACTTGCCGCCCCCGTACCGGTTACGATTCCCGCCTGTGCCGCTAACGCGACTTCGTCCGCGTACCACTTGTCCGGAGCCACGTCCGCGAACCCGGCGTCCGCGCCCGTGCCTTGGAGATCAAGCAGACGAACCAGCATCGAGGCAAATTCCGCCCGCGTCACTTGCCGGCCCGGTTGGAACTTGTCGCCGGAAACGCCCTCCACCAGATGTTTTGCCGCGAGATGCATGATCTCACTTGCCGCCCAATGACCGTCCGGCAAATCGGTGAACGACTTCGTATATTCCAGAACAGCATATCTGCCAGCCTGGTTCAACAATGCCGTCAAAAATTTATCCTTCCAAACGCCGCCCAAGTATTCAAGCGAACCATCGCCGGCAAACCCGTAAATCCCCGTCAGGTTCCTGTCCGCATCCGGGTTCGCCGGCAGGAATATTTCGATCGGTTCATTGAACCGGGTAAGCCAAACGGTATCGCCTTCCTTGCTGTTCAAGGACAGCGAGAAGTCCATCACGTCGCTCGCCGCTTCAATCCCAGCCCCGGAAAGCACGCTTGCGTTACGCAGAAGAATTTTGGCTTCCTCGGCTTGTAAGGCATGTGCTTTCAGCACAATGGTACTGTTTTCCGGATGTTCGGTTTTCGCCAAACTGATAAGAGATCGAATGACCCCGGACGGGATAGAGACAGCCATATTGCCTGCTTGCACAAATAAAGCATTGCTCTCAAGCAGTTCCCCCGCATTCCCCGGCAGAATTAATTCGCGCAGCACCCCTTCAAAACGGAGTTCGATTTGTCCGTTTACTGCCTCTTGGCCGCTGAACTGCTCCGGCTTCACCACGAATCGTCCCGGTGTTTCGGACGTTGGAGGAGAGGCAGGCGCGGTTGGCGGTGCCGGCGTATTATTGCTCTTATTCGACGATTTCCCCCTGCCGCCCGTCAAACGATCCCGTCCAACCGTCACTTCAACGCTGGCGGTATGATTCTCGTAAGTCGCCGTAATGACCGTCTGGCCCTCCCGGACGGCTCTAACTACCCCGGCGGTATTTACCGCGGCAACCGCCGGATGGCTGCTGCTGAATTCAACCCCATCCGTCAAAGAGACGGACGTTCCGTCGCTGTAAGTCCCCGTCAAGCGGGCCGTTTGAGTTTCCCCCTCCGTCATGTTCCGGCGAAGATCCATCTCCAAACGCTCCAGCTTAACATCCGGTTTCTGTCCTTCAATGATCAGCGTGTATTGCCCGCTCATTCCCGCAAATTCCGCGGAAATCACCGTCGTGCCCTCGCTAAGCGCCCGGATCACGCCGGCCGCGTCGATAGTTGCAACTTCCGGACGGCTGCTTGCGTACTGAACACCTTCAACCACCTGCCGACGGGACCCGTCGTCATAAACGGCTTCCGTCACCGTTTGATCCGTCTCGCCGACATAAAGTTTATCCCGCCCACGCAATTCGATAGCGGCCAACTCGGCACCCGGCGACGGCGGCACCACCTCGACTACACTGTCGGCGTAAACGGCCTGGGTGACGGTGGAAGCTCTGACAACCGCCGTTCCCGATTCATGAGCGGTAACCAGACCGTCCGCGTCGACCGTGACGACGTTATCCCCGCTCGAGCTGTAAACGGACCAGGTGACCGACTTATTATTCGCGTGCTCGGGCAATACGGTGGCGTTCAGCTTGATGCTGCCGCCCACCTGAATTTTGGCTTCCGTGCGATCCAGTACGACGGATTGCGGGGACGCTTTGGCCAGTGTAAACCGATCCACGATCCGGTCAGTGATGGTCTTGGCGGCAAAGCTCAGTTCATCCCCGTCTATTTTGATCGATGCATACATCTGGACCTCTTCGCCGTCCGTAATTTTCTGCCATTCGCGCGGCACCACCTGATAAAATTTCGGACCGGTAGAGCCGGCCACGACGTAAGTCGTCCCTTCTCCTTCCCCGACCGGCTTGTTGCCTTTCATCGGATGGGTCCGCATATACACATGGTCGTGTCCGTTCAGAGCCAGGTCGACCCGGAACTCGTCTAAAACCGGAGTCCAGGCGTTCCGGATATGCTCCGAATCGTAAATGCTGCCGTACGCGCCACGGTGGAATATGACGATCTTCCACGTCTTGCCGGTCGACGCCAAGTCCTCCCGCAACCATTCCCGCTGTTTTTCAAAATCGTATTCGCTGTTCAAAACGGCAAAATGCGCATTCAGATAATCAAAAGAGTAATTGCTTCCTTTCAACGAATCGATGCCATTCTGCGGATGATTGAAGTGCGCCAGGAAATAATCGTTTTTCTTCGGACCGGTGACTTCGTGGTTGCCGACGACGGATACGATCGTACTGTTCAATAACGTCTGCTGGGCGGCGCCAAACCACATGTTCCACTCGTTTTCCTTATATCCGTCTTCCACCATATCGCCAGCATGCACCATGAAGCTGGAGTCCGGATGTTCCGCCGCCGCTTTCTTGGCGATATCTCCCCACAATTTGAAGCCGGACGCGTTGGTCGCCTGGGAATCGGCAAAATAGAGAAACTCGAACGCGTCCCCGGATGCCGCGGCCGTGCGGAACGTTCCCTGCGAGCTGGTGTTCCCGGCTCCGTCGCCTACCCGGTAGACGTACTCCGTTCCGGGATCCAGGTTGTCGGCGACCGCCTTGTGCACCCTGACGGTTCCGATGTCCCACGTGTTGAACAAGTAGTCGGAACCAATCACCTTAAATACGTTAGGTTGGGAAAAATCAATAAATTCCGATTTCTTGGCAATCTCCACAACCGTTTCTTTCACATCCGGATGCGTATGCCATGTAAAAGCGCGCGAGCTGCTCGGATCCGCCCCCATCGTTACGCTGATATTGTTCGGAACCGGATTACCGGCCAATGGCGAAACCTTGAATTTGAGCACGGGACTGTAGAAATTCCCCTTCACCGCTTGCAGCTCGTACTCTTTCAACCCGTCCGTAAGGTCGTTCGTTTCCAGCTTCCCGCTCGCGTCCGTAACGCCGAGCTCGGTGCCGTCGGCCGTCACTGTCGCGTCTTCAACGGCGGCGCCCGCTTCATCGGTGACCTGAATCGTCGTGGCCCCTCCTTGGATAACCCCGTTTTCGTCCCATGCGAGCCGCAAATGGTGTCTGATCTCCGACTCGACCGGCAAGCCGTAAAGCCTGAAGCTGGTATCTCCCTGATCCTTCAGCTTGATCGCGCCGGACCGGAAGGCGATACGATGCGTATCGGACGCGGCCGGTTTCACCTTGAACCGGATTTGCGCAAGCGGCTCATGATCCGTCAAGCCGGACGCCTCCAGACCGTTGAAATCAATCCGAACCGTCCCGGATTCGGGTTCGATCGCAGACCGCAGCTGGGTTTCCGTCAGCTTTTCGCTTGCCGCAACCTGCAGATCCTCCGCCTTGGCCGGATCAAAGCCGAATTCGATAAACCCTTCGTGAATTCCCGCAGCCTTCACCGCCCGCACGCCGAGCGTATACGAATTGCCCGCATACACGCTTGCCGGGCCGTCGTATTCGATTTTCGGCGCTCCGGTATCGACCGTGAACGTCCATTCCTTCTCCGTCTGATTGCCGGACAAATCGCGGATTTTCAGCTTGGCCGCGTGAACTCCGTCCGTCAGGGGAATGGCGGGAGTATAGTGGATTTGCCCTTTAGGCGGATACAGTGTGTGCTGTACCAGTTCTCCATCAACATACAGCCTGATTTTATCCGGATCGATCAGCGTCGTCCCCGGATGAACCGCCGGATCATACCCGTAATCTTCGCCAAAGGCTTGGATTTTCGGCGTATTCGT
Source organism: Paenibacillus sp. FSL R5-0527 (assembly GCF_038008055.1). Classification (NCBI taxonomy): domain Bacteria; kingdom Bacillati; phylum Bacillota; class Bacilli; order Caryophanales; family Paenibacillaceae; genus Paenibacillus; species Paenibacillus sp. FSL R5-0527. The sequence continues at coordinate 7,178,784 of NZ_JBBOYI010000001.1, forward strand.
GTCGATCGTGTTCCCATCCGCGGGGGAAACGTCCTTGATCAACGGGGCGTCCAAATCGTCGTTCGCGGGACCGTACAGTGCCCGGATTTGGTCGATATAGATCGCGCCCGCGTCCTTATTATCGTTTTTCGTTTCCATATAGCGCACCGGCATGGCGAGTTTCAGCGGCAGCGGTCTGCCTTGCGGCACCTCCGCCTCCAGATAGCGCCAGCCCGTGAAGTCGACGCCTACGGTCTCTTCGACAAAGTTGATCGGGATATTCCCGCCGTTGGCGTCGAACATTTGTGCCCGGAGCCAGTGCTTCTTCCCGTCTCCATAAACCCACATGCTGATTTTTTCCGGATATCCCGGAATTTCGATGTAATCGTCGGCGCTTTTCGCTTTGATATAAGCTCCGGAAGTCCCGATCGTCCCCGTGAAGTCGTACTCCAGCTTCGCCGACTTGTTTCCGAAGCGGACAAAGTCCTCATTCGTTTCTTCGCTGACGCCGGCCAATGTGTACCGGTCGCCTGCGCTTGGCAGATACCGGTCCAGTCCGTTCTCGAAATCCTCCAGAATCACCGGAGGGAGGCCAACGTGAACATCCATGGAAACTTCTATTCCCCGATAGCTCGCGATAATCCTGCCGCTTTGTTCAGTCTCCGTCGTCGCGGTGAACGTTCCGTTCTCGTCAATGCTCCCGATCGGACCTTCTACCCGCCACTCGAACATGCGGTTGTCCGCCTGAATCACTTGCCCGTTCCGCAACGCCGTCACGGACAAGGTTTGCTGAGCTCCCGAGGTAAACGTTCTGACCGCGTCGGGAAACTTCAGTTCGCTCAGTTCGTCCACGACTTCTACCTGTCCGCTTCCCGCGAGGCCGCCGGCCGTAACGGAAATATCAGCCATTCCCGGCGTATTTCCCGCCGTAAACAATCCCGATTCATCGATCGACCCGACGGATGCATCCACACTCCAATTTGGCGATCCCGCAAACGGGGCAGGATGGGCATACTCATCGACGGCAGCCGTATTGAACCGGAAACTAGAACCGATCAGCACCCGCTCCAGGTTCGGCTGGACCACGAGCTTGGATGCCGCGGATTCCGGCGCTTTATTGACAAGCAAAATGCCGTTTGCGGTTTTGCGCTCCGCTCCATCGGAAGGTCGGTTCAATATTTTCCGCGTCGGCTCCCCGGGAAGTCTGGCCACAAACGTCGCCGAACCGCCTCCGTCAAGAAGCAGCGCGTCGACAATCCCCATGTCTTTCAACATGAGCGCCAAATCCTGAAAGGATACGCCTTCGCTGAACCCCGGCGCACGCCCGTCGACTTCCAGCATAACCACCGTGCCGTCGGCCTTAGTTCCGATCGCCACCCGCGGATACAGCTCCCGGTCCGGATCGGACATCGGTACTCCGTCCTTGACCAGCAGGTGCTGTCCGCCGACCGCCATTTTCACATCGCCCCACGCCTCTTCAAAAGCAAAACTGGCAGTGATTTCGTCGTCAATTTTCAGCCCCGACAGCAGCTCTCGGTAACTGCCGGAAGCGGACAACACCACTTTGCCTTCCGCAAGCGGCGTGTTCCCCTGGTCCTTGTGGATGGCCGCAACGCGCAGCCGCATCGTTTCCCCGCTTTTCACCGCTCCGTCCAAAACTTCCAGTTCAACCTCGTCACCCAGATCGTTCGTCATGGTGGAGGTATAGAAAGAAGGTGTGTAAAGGATCAGCGCCTCGCTGTTGAACCGCATCCGGTTAATATGATGAATCGGCACGGTATTGCCGTTGATATTCAGCGTTCTGTCCAGTCTGGGGCTAGCTCCGTAAATGGTCGTTCCGTCGCTTTTCATCCCAAACGCAAACCAATCGTCGGGAGGGCTGGTCAAAATCTCTCCATCCCCCATAAACAGACCAAGCGGCACGCCCGTCGACATGTCATAAAAATCCGCGTTGATTGCGGCAATAACCCGATTGCCGGAGCGATCCGCGTCATTGGCCATCTTGGTGACTCCCTGCATGCCGTATACTTTGCCTTCCGTTTTACCCGGCTGCAGCTCAAGCGCGGGATTCCGCGGATCAAACTCGACAAAATGGACTTTTTCCAAGCCTTGCGGCAGCTTCATATCGTACCAAGTGTAATGTGCGTCCGGGCCTATTTCCATTTTGCGCTCGTCCAGAACTTGTCCAAACGGCGCCGCCTTCATTTCCTCCGCCCGCGCTGCCCCCATGGGGAAGCACGATAACAAAACAGCTGCGATCAGAAGCATGATTAACGTACGCCTGCCCGATTTTTCGATAATGCCCATAACTAAAAATGAACTCCTCTCGGTTTGGTTAGTAATACTTCTTGATAATAATAAGTTTGGATTGTCAATGGTGTGTTTAGCGGGTGTTAACAATCTTGGAGTGACTGTTAAATTAATACTTCGTAAAGAAAACTCCCCTATAATTAGCGATTTACTTTAACCGCTAAATATAGAGGAGTTTTTTCTTACCCTCGCTTAAACCCTTCTCCCAAAACCTCATGGGCATTTGTGATGATGACGAAGGCGGTGGGGTCCAGCGTCTGTACGAGCGTTTTGAGCCGGGTGACCTCGCTTTGCCCCACGACCACCATCAGCACGGTCCGTTGATCGCCGGTATATCCGCCGCGCCCGTCCAGCTTGGTGAGCCCGCGGTCCAATTGCGACAGCACAGCCTTCGAGATTTCCTCGGTCTTTTCGGCGATGATATAGGCCACTTTCGTATAGTTAAAGCCAAGCTCGATCGCGTCGATGATTTTGCCGGTAATGTATAGGCCGATTAGAGCGTATAGCGCCTTTTCCGGGGAGAGTATAAACATAGCCAATGCAATCACGGTACCGTCCATCAGGACAACACAAACGGATAGGCTGAGCCCGCTGTACTTCTGAATGATTTGCGCAAGCGTGGACAAACCTCCGGTCGATCCGCGCCCCCGAAAAACGATGCCCAGCCCCAGGCCTACGCCGATCCCCCCATACAAAGAAGCGAGCAGCGGGTCGGTCGTCGGGACCGGAAAATCTTTGGTCAGAAACACGAATAAAGGCAAAACGACCGTACCTAGCAAAGAGCGAATCGCGTAATCCCGCCCGAGCAGTAAATACCCCGCGACAAAAAGAGGAATATTCAGCGCCCACTGGGTATACGCCGGCTCCATGCCAAATAGCGCTTGAACGATAATCGAAATCCCCGATACGCCGCCCGAGGCGATGTGGTTCGGGACGAGAAATAAGTTGAAGGCCAGCGCCGTGATCAGCGATCCTACGAGAATCATCGCCGTGTCGATCGCATGGCGTACCGGTCCAGTTAAAGGAATATAATCCCCAAATCTGCGTTTGCGGGTTTTAGGCGGCACCGCGGCCCCTCCTTATTTGATCGCTTCTAAAACTATTATGTATGCACCCGAAAAATAAAAACCCACCCGATCAAGGCGGGACAAGCCCTTCGCCTGAGGTGGGTTTTCGGTTCTATAGTTGAATGCGGCACAAGGACGAAATTAGGCCTCGGAGCGAATTTGGCTGCGCAAATATCCGTCAATAAACGCGTCCAGGTCTCCGTCCATGACCGCGCCGATGTTGCCCGTCTCCACCGAGGTGCGGTGATCTTTCACCATGCTGTACGGATGGAACACGTAGGAACGGATCTGACTGCCCCAGGCGATATCGGATTGCTCGCCGCGGATTTCGTCCAGTTCCTTCTGCTGCTCCTCCAGCTTGCGCTCGTACAGCTTGGAACGAAGCATCGTCATGGCGCGCTCGCGGTTTTTGATCTGGGAGCGCTCGTTCTGGCACGTCACCACGATCCCGGTCGGAATATGCGTAATCCGCACCGCCGAGTCGGTCGTGTTGATGTGCTGGCCGCCGGCGCCGCTGGCACGGTACGTGTCGATCTTCAAGTCCTCGGGACGGACTTCGACTTCGACGTCTTCGCTGATCTCCGGCACGACATCGCAGGATACAAACGAGGTGTGACGCCGCCCGGAAGCGTCAAACGGCGAAATCCGCACCAAGCGGTGCACGCCTTTTTCCGCCTTCAGGTAGCCGTAAGCGTTGTACCCTTTAATCAGCAGGGTTACGCTTTTGATCCCCGCTTCGTCGCCGGGCAAATAGTCCAGCGTCTCTACCTTGAAGCCGCGTTTCTCGGCCCAGCGGGTGTACATCCGCAGCAGCATTTGCCCCCAGTCCTGGGATTCGGTGCCGCCCGCGCCAGGGTGAAGTTCCAGAATCGCGTTCATTTTGTCGTAAGGCTGATTAAGCAGCAGTTGAAGCTCGAAATCCTCCAGCTTCCTCGCCATAGCGGTAACGGACTCGGAAATCTCCGCTGCCAGCGACTCGTCGCCTTCCTCCTCGGCCAGCTCGGCCATCGTTTCGATGTCGTCATATTCCCCTTGCAGCGCCAGGTACTGATCAACGGAGGACTTCACGGCGTTCATCTCGGCGATGATCGCCTGAGCCTTCTCGTTGTCGTCCCAAAAGTCCGGGGCCGCCATTTTTTCTTCATAGTTGGCGATCATCTCTTGCTTAAGATCTAAGTCAAAGAGACCCCCTAAGATTGGATAATTTCTTGGCGATTTCGCGCATATCATGCTTTACGTTGGACTCGATCATGTTAATCACCTTTCATTAAGAGGTTGTTCAAAAAGTCGTCTTTCCATGACGAAGAGTTTAGGGAATGGATCGGGCGTCGAATCTTGAATTCAGCCGGGCCTTCCAAGCGGATGCTTCCGAAGCATGTTTCCTTCGGAAACATTTGACTCACGTAGATCTGTCTACGCTCCGCTACTCAGTCCCTGGCTTCATCCAACCTTCTCGGTCCTGAAAATCCGACTTTTTGAACTCGCATTTTAAGCATTTTGTCCGTGGCAGTGTTTGTATTTCTTGCCGCTGCCGCATGGGCAAAGGTCGTTGCGGCCGATTTCCTCGCCGCGTTTGACCGGGCGTTTCTCGGCCGGCTCGCCGCTGGTGGAAATTTTGCTTTCTTCCACAACCGCCTGGCGCTCTTGGTTGGATTCCACCTGCGCCTTCATAATATATGTTGCCACTTCCTCCTGGATACTGGCAATCATCGCGTTGAACATTTCATAACCTTCAAATTGATACTCGCGCAGCGGGTCCGTACCGCCGTACGCCCGCAGATGGATGCCTTGACGCAATTGATCCATCGCGTCGATGTGGTCCATCCACTTGCTGTCCACGGCGCGCAGGGCGATAACTTTCTCGAATTCGCGCACCATTTCCGGGCCGATCGCCTGTTCGCGGGCTTCGTATTTGGCCAACACGCGCTCGAAAATAAACTCCACCATCTCCGGCGCTTCCTTGCCCCACAGGTCATCCTTCGAAATCGCCCCTTCGTCCAACAGCTTGCTGTTGACGTAGTCGGCTACCTCCTGGAGCTCCCAGTTTTCCGGGATTTCGTCGGCGGTGTGCGCCTCTACAACCCGTTCGATCACCGGCTTGATCATATCGAGGACGATTTGCTTGATGTTCTCGGATTCCAGCAATTCACGGCGCTGCTTATAGATGATTTCCCGCTGCTGATTCATAACGTCGTCATATTGCAGGACGACTTTCCGCACGTCGAAGTTGTTGCCTTCGACCCGCTTCTGCGCGGATTCGATCGCCCGGGTGATCATCTTGCTTTCGATCGGCTGGTCTTCTTCGAAACCGAGGCGGTCCATCATGTTCAGCACATTGTCCGCCCCGAACCGCTTCATCAGTTCGTCGCCGAGCGACAGGTAGAACTGGGTTGAACCCGGGTCGCCTTGGCGTCCGGCGCGGCCGCGCAGCTGGTTATCGATCCGGCGCGATTCGTGGCGTTCCGTACCGATAATATGAAGGCCGCCCAGATCGGCAACGCCCTCGCCCAGCAAAATGTCGGTACCGCGGCCCGCCATGTTGGTGGCGATCGTTACGGCTCCGGCTTGGCCGGCGCGCGAAATAATTTCCGCCTCTTCGGCATGGTACTTGGCATTCAGCACTTTATGCTGGACGCCTTTGCGCTTCAGCATTTCCGAGACGCGTTCGGAGTTTTCGATCGACACCGTGCCGACGAGTACCGGCTGGTTGTTTTTGTGCCGCTTCACGATCTCTTCCACGACCGCCTTGAACTTGCCGTCTACGCTCTTGTAAACGACGTCCGGCATGTCGACCCGCTGGTTCGGCTTGTTGGTCGGGATCTGCAGTACTTCCAGACCGTAAATTTTCTTGAATTCCTCTTCCTCCGTTTTCGCCGTACCGGTCATCCCGGCAAGCTTGCGGTACATACGGAAGTAGTTCTGGAACGTAATCGTGGCCAAGGTCATGCTTTCGTTCTGCACCTTGATGTCTTCCTTGGCTTCGATCGCCTGATGCAAACCGTCGCTGTAGCGGCGTCCCGCCATCAAACGGCCCGTAAATTCGTCGACGATCAACACTTCGTCTCCCGTAACAACATAATCGACGTCGCGGCGCATAATGACGTTCGCCTTGAGTGCTTGCACCACATGGTGATTCAGAGTCACATGCTTCTGGTCATAAAGGTTGTCGACGCCAAAAGCCCGTTCCGCTTTGGCCACCCCTTTTTCGGTGAGCGCTACTGCCTTCACTTTAATATCTACGGTATAGTCCTCTTCCGGTACTAGCGTCTTCACGAACCGGTCGGCGGCATAATACAGCTCCGTCGATTTTTGCCCGTGCCCGGAAATAATCAGCGGCGTCCGCGCTTCGTCGATCAAAATGGAGTCAACTTCGTCAATAATGCAAAAATAAAGCGGACGTTGTACCATCTGCTCTTTATAAAGCACCATGTTGTCGCGAAGGTAATCGAATCCGAATTCGTTGTTCGTTCCGTACGTAATGTCGCAGGCATACGCCTCCTGTTTTTGATGGTGCTCCATGCCGTTCAGGTTGATCCCGACCGTCATGCCCAGGAAGTTGTAAATCTGCCCCATCTGCTCACTGTCACGCTGCGCCAGGTAGTCATTGACGGTGACGACATGCACGCCTTTGCCGAGGAGCGCATTCAAATAAACCGGTAAGGTCCCGACCAGCGTTTTCCCTTCACCGGTTTTCATCTCCGCAATTTTGCCCTCATGGAGAGCGATGCCGCCCAGCATCTGCACATCAAAATGGCGCATGCCCAGCGTGCGCTTGGAGGCTTCTCTTACCGTAGCATACGCTTCGGGAAGGAGCTCTTCAAGCGTTTCCCCTTTTTCGATCCGTTCGCGGAATTCCGCCGTTTTCTCTTTTAATTGCTCGTCCGACAATGCTTCAAATTGCGGCTCCAATGAATTTATATAGTCCACCGTCTTCATAAGACGTTTGACATCACGTTCATTCGTGTCGCCAAATATCTTTTTTACTAATCCCAGCATGGTTTACCCCTTTCACGCATAAACAGATGATTTGCCTAAATTGTAACAGTTTGTAATGGCCGCCGCAACACGCCCGATCATACCTCTATTGCGCTAAAGCGCCATGTATATGAATAAAGAGCCCTATCCGCGAGGGGATAAGGCTCGTTTCCTTTACGTTTGGGATGCAGGAATTACCACCTCATTCACCTAATCGTCATAAAGAGGTTGTTCAGAAAGTCATTTTCCGGCTCTTTGAACTCGCACTTTAAGCTGGAGAAATCAAGGGGTTAGCCCTGTTCAATCAAACCGTATTTGCCGTCGTTCCGTTTGTAAACGACATTCACTTCGCGCGTGTCGATGTTGGAGAAGACAAAGAAATTATGCCCTATCATGTTCATTTGCAAAATCGCTTCTTCCACATCCATCGGCTTCAAGGTGAAGCGTTTGGTCCGGACGACCTCCAGTTCCTCGTCGCTTTCATCCACGGCTACGGAACCACCGTTGGCATTTTCGGCGAACAGGACGTTCTTGGCGCCTTTCTGGCGCAGCTTACGGTTGATTTTCGTTTTGTGCTTGCGAATTTGACGTTCCAGCTTGTCCACAACCGCATCGATCGATGCGTACATGTCGTCGCTGCGGTCCTCCGCGCGAAGCACAACGCCGGTAAGAGGAATCGTCACCTCTACCGCGTGCAAACCTCGTACCACACTTAACGTGACAGTACCGTCTGAGGTGGGGGGTGCATCAAAGTACTTGTCTAGCCGGCTGAGCTTCTTGTCTACGTAGTCACGCAAGGCCTCAGTCACTTCAATTTGCTGTCCTCGAATACTAAAATTCATAGGGCACTCCTCCTTTGCTTTGCACCTTCATTATACCACAGGTGTTAAGGCAAAGTAAAAAGAGTTAAGGGAGTGTAAAAAGCACACCCTGAGCTGGTTAATGCTTAAGCTTTCTCCTCTGTCTCCAACTCCGAAGAAGCAACAACAGCAGCGCTCCGCATGCGGCCCCCGCCGTGTCCAGCAGCACATCCTGGAATAAAGGGGTGCGGTCGGGCGTCAGCATTTGATGCAGTTCATCCGAACACGCATAAAGAAAGGAAATCAGCACCGCCCCAAAAAAGCTTCTTCCGTTTCGCGATGAATTCAAGGCGTAAACGAGCAGAAAACCGAGCAGCCCATAGATCGAAAAATGCGCCGCCTTGCGAATGAAAAACTCGACGATGCCGGCGCCTCCCAGACTTTGCAAGCTAACTTCGTGCCCGCCATAGGAGAACGTGATCCCGTCGAAAAATTCGGCAATCACCGATTTGGAAACGTTTTTTTCAATTTCGGGTTTAAGCGTTTGTTGTTCATAGGGCTGAGCGGAAAACAGAAATATAATCAGCATGACGATGATCGCCGGAATCCACCGGGAAAATGTTCGGAATTTCAAATCAAGAGCTACCTCCTCAACAAATAAAGACCCCAGGTTCCCCTAGGGTCAATTGCTAGCGAATCTTCAATTGTTAACCATCGTACCGTGCTATGTAGGTCGGCTATGCCGGATGATTATAATTTGATTACGTTAGCGGCTTGCGGTCCACGAGCGCCTTCAACGATTTCGAACTCGACGGATTGTCCTTCTTCCAGCGTTTTGAAGCCATCGGCTTGGATTGCGGAGAAGTGTACGAATACGTCGCCGCCTTCTTCAGTTTCGATAAACCCGTAGCCTTTTTCTGCGTTGAACCATTTAACTTTACCTTGCATGCACTAACATTCCCTTCATTTTCAAATAAGCGTGCGGCCCCAATAAACCAAGCCCCACATTTCTGACTATACCACCCGACTTATCCAGTGTCAATTACCAAAGAAAAGGTTTTACTGTAAATAATATGTAAAAACTTGTCGATTGGTGAACTGTTGGAGTCAGGTCTGTTAATAAATAATACCCCACAGAGAAAAAAATGAAACAGCACACCTGCAAAAAAGCTCTTGGGCAACGCTTATGGCATGTCCCAAGAGCTTAAATCGATCTAGAACTCAGTAAGCATTAACTTCAAACGTAATGATTTTATCAAAGAACACGTAGTCTTTACGATTTACAAACGGACCTTTATTATTGTCGTGCTTATCAATGGCAAACATAGCGGTTCCCGATCCATTGGCACGTCCCTCATACCAATTTATGAAGGCTTTTACTTCCGACATAGACAAATCGTATTCTTTCTCAATCCCGTTAATGAGGATAAGCCGAAGCAAAGCCCGCTCTCCTTCTTCGCCAGGAAGGGGAGGATTTACCACATCGCCTTTCGGCGTAGCGGAGGCTTCATTTGAACTTCCGCTTTCACCGGCATCTGTAACAGCAGTGACAATATAATAATAAGTGGTGCCGTTAGTAACATTGCTGTCCGTGTAACTGTAAGTATCGCTCGTTACCGTGTCGATCACATCATACGGACCGCCGGAAACAGTGGCCCGCTTCACATTAAAGCTCGTGACGTCTTTACCGGCTCCGCTCCAAGTTAAATTAACCTTCTTGTTCCCTGCGGTTGCAGTTAAACTCAACGGCTCTTGCGGAGATGGAGTCTCCCCGCCTTTGCCGAAGACATTCCATTCGTATACTCTCGCACTGCTGCCCGCCGTATATTTTAAAGCTACTGTGGAAACCCCTTGCACCGGGGTTGGAAGCGTCTGAATTTCATCATTGCTCAATAACGCGTACCTTTGCAGTAAGATGTTATTTTCATCATAAAACTCGACCGCTAATGCACCTGTGTTTTTGGCAACGACCGCGGAAATCTCCATCGGTGAGGAGAAGCTGTACCAGACAAAATTGTTGCCGCTAATGTCGGTAAAGGTGGAGATGTTATTATCTGTCAGATTCCGTGTCGTACTTGCCGGACTGGATATGGATTGACCCACCTGCAGTGTTAGCCAGTCGAGCAAGCCTCCCGTATACCTGGTCGCATCCGGCTTTATGCTTTTTTCCGGAGAGTTGGCGCTTTCTCCCGCCCGGTTCACCGCGGAGACTACATAATAATAAGTCGTGCCGTTGGTGACGGTTGTATCCGAATATGAAGTTCCCTTCACATTTGCAAGCTGAATATACGGCCCGCCGGGGGAAGTGGCGCGTTTCACGTTATATGATTCCGCCCCCGTCACGGCCCATTCCAATTTCACGATTTTGTCCCCGCTTTGAATCCAGTTAATCGTCGTAGGCAATGGCGCCGCGGATGGAGCGGTAAAGACATTCCATTCGTAAATCCTCGCACTGCTCCCCGCCGTGTACTTTAACGCGATAGTGGAAACTCCCTGTACGGGAACCGGGAGCGCCTGAACTCCGTCATTGTTTAATAGTGCATATTTTTGCAGCAGGTTGTTGCTCGCATCATAAAATTCAACCGCTACCGTACCGGTGTTTTTGGCAACGACCGCGGAAATCTCCACCGGTGAGGAGAAGCTGTACCAGACAAAATTGTTGCCGCTAAGATCGGTAAAGGTGGATATGTTATTATCCGTCAGATTCCGTGTCGTACTTGCCGGACTGGATATGGATTGCCCTACCTGCAGTGTTAGCCAGTCGAGCAAGCCTCCCGTATACCTCGTCGCATCCGGCTTGATGCTTTTTTCCGGAGAGTTGGCGCTTTCTCCCGCCCGGTTCACTGCGGAAACCACATAATAATAAGTCGTGCCGTTGGTGACGGTTGTATCCGAATATGAAGTTCCCTTCACATTCGCCAGCTGAATATATGGCCCGCCGGGGGAAGCGGCGCGTTTCACGTTATATGATTCCGCCCCCGTCACGGCCCACTCCAATTTCACGATTTTGTCCCCGCTTTGGATCCAGTTAATCGTCGTAGGCAATGGCGCCGTGGATGGAGTGGTAAAGACATTCCATTCGTAAATCCTCGCACTGCTCCCCGCCGTGTACTTTAAAGCAACGGTGGAAACACCTTGTACAGGAGCCGGGAGCGTCTGAATTCCATCGTTACTTAACAATGGATACCTTTGCAGCAGGTTGTTGCTCGCATCATAAAATTCAACTGCTACCGTACCGGTGTTTTTGGCAACGACCGCGGAAATCTCCACCGGGGTAGAAAAAGTATACCAAGCAAACTTTCCGCTGCTGAGATCGGTAAAAGTGGATATGTTACCATCCGTTATTTGCGTGACGGCTGTTGATGACTGGCCTATTGCGGTGCCCACTTGTATCGGCACACTATCCAACAAACCGCCTGTATACTGGGATGCTGCGCTTACGCTTTTAGGACCGACAATGACCACACTCAAAAAAATCGCTAGAACTAGTATAAAATGCCCAACTCGTTTCAATTTTTACCCTCCTTTGGCAATATATTGGTTCTTTTATACTAGTAAAATAGCATTTTTAATTATGGATGTCCATACATTAATTACAAATAAATAAATAATAACCCTATTATTTCAATATATAGAGAACAAGCGATAAGACCAAGCCTAGAAAAACTAGGTCATATTGACTAATAATCATTTACAAAATAGAACACTAACATTACAATTATTCCCATAGATACATATTAACTATATAGATGTTTTTAAATTGTGAGATTCCGAAGAGGCGCCCTTCGGCTCAAATAATAAAAGATTAGGTGAGAAAATGAGTAAGCAAAGCTGCATAACCAGTCTTTATCTTGTGTTGCTTTTGGGAATATTGATATTTCCGAAAGAAGTATTTGCTGCTACAATCATCGATAATCAAATGAACTCCAACCCTTTTAACCGCGGTAGTATAAGTTCAGGACAGTGGGTTGATTCAGTCGGAGCCACTACTGTAACTGCAACATGGTCCGATGCATGGTCCTACGAAAATAACAAAGACTATGAAATCAAAACTAGTTATAACATTATGTCATATGGAAGCCAATACTATGCAGAACTTAACTTGGGACTGATGAGGATTGTTTATTCAAGGGATGGAATAAGTGCAGTCTACGTTAAGGATGGGGATACTTGGAAGACACATGTCATGACAACAAAAGGGAATTATGTTTGGAAACTCATCTATACTTCGGAAAAGCAATATCAGGTATATCGCAACTCTGTATTGGTAGCCAGTGGTAAGGTTGAAAATTTACCTGCCGACACCAAATTTTCAATAACAAGTAAAGTCAATAACGAAAAATTTTCACTATGCTCGCTCCTTGCTTCTTTCTTGTTTTCCATTAGTGCAAATATAGACCAAGTAAAAGCCACCCTACTTAAGCTCATTTTGGGTAATACAAGCTTCCTGTGAAAAGAGAGGCAAAAAACATAGACTTAAAACAAACAGATGATTTAGGCTCAAAAAAATAGAAAAACACCTGGCATTCCTTCAGATAGTTGTACGAATAATCCAACTCAAGGAATGACAGATGCTTTAGAGCAAGCACGTCGATCATGATCAGAGTTCTTAGTAGCTCAAGTACTAACTTTAGTATTAAGCCAAACCTCCACTCCCCTGCCTAATCTCATCCATTAACTGACAAATGTCCTCATCTTTATTTTGAATCTGGTCTAGATAATGCAGCGCTAATTCATACTCATTAGCCTTAAATAGAATATAACCCAAATTATAAAGTGAGTTTTCATCGTTAGAATCCAGTTGTATCGCATATTGCAACAATGGGATCACCATATTAAATAAGCCATTGTTGTAGAAAAAAATCGCTAGTTTATTGGCATACTCTATTCTGTTGCAAGATAAACTATTGATAATTCTTATAAGATGCTCATTTGTTAGGTTCCCGTCACAGACACTATCCAATAATTTCAACAGGTCTTCTTCATTCTCCATATCCAAGCTTAAGCGCTCAACAATATCCGTTATGTAATTGTCGAAATTAGACGAATTCGCCTCTACCAGATACTTTTGGGTTTCATATTGTTCTCTTAGCGAAGGACCGGCCAATTTAACAAGCTCATCAACAAACTGTTGATCCAGATCATTAATAGAACCCGTCTCACCGTATAATCGAAGATTTAAAAAGCCTGCATTTGTAAACATGGCTTTAATATCTTTTTGCGTAAACAGTCTCAATTGAGAACGATCTACTACTCCCGGCTCCTTATATATACCTCTTCCGTAAAGCACTTCTCGCAAAATGCTATAATGCATAAAGTTAGGGATACTAGCCACGATCTTGCCGCTTGGTTTTAGGAGTCCGCTTAAATTCTTCACAACTTCCCATGGATCCTGTAGGTGCTCGAGTGTATCCGCTAAAATAATGTAATCGAAATAGTTGGCTGGATAGTCCGGAATTGTTTCCTCAATATTTGCTGTTTTAACACTCGCAAAATTTGAAGCCATCGCTGCCGCAGCTTTATTCTCTTCAATCCCGTGTAATTCCGCGTTTTTAAATTTCCCTTTTATCCCCATGAGCGTTCCGCCGCATAAGCATCCGATCTCCAATACACGAATAACTGCGTTCCGATCAAAAGGGCTTAATAATTGAATAATATCATTTCTGATTAATGATGATCGTCCCGGTTCAAATCCCCATTTTTCTACAAACTTCTGTTTGTTGCTGTTCATTAAAGCCATGTACTTTTCATTTTTGGCCCCAAAAGAGACTGATCCATAATGATGAATAAATACATTTTTGCAAAGCATGAGATAATAGCCTGCTTCGATCATTCTAAAACTCAAATCATCATCCTCATAATTGCCTGGAGTAAACCTTTCATCCAGCAGCCCAATTTGATCGATGACCTTTCTTTTTATCAACAAACAATAACCCATTAATCGCAATCTATATTCATGTGCTTCTTGAAATTCAGGAGCATTAAGCGTACTTCGATTAAACTGATCGGCAAAAACAAACATTTCTTCGATCGTTTGATAAGGAACGTCAATTTGTTGAAAATTGGACATGCTATTGGTTACAGGCCCTACTGCTGCAATCCGTTCATCGCTGTATAAAGACTCCACCAAAAGCTCAAGCCATCTAGGAGTTACTATTACATCGTTGTTTAAAAGAAGAACATTCTCACCTTTAGCAAGAGTTATGCCTTGATTACAGCCTTTAGGAAAGCCTTCATTCCGATCATTCAATACGGCCAGAATATCATGCTGTTGGCTTAACCACCCAGGGGTTCCATCGGTAGACTTGTTATCAATCACAATCAATTCGTAGGTTCCCGGTTCAGTATATTTCCGAATACTATCGATGCATTGCTTTGTGTATTCCAGTTGGTTGTATGTAAGGATAATGATGCTGGTGAGTGTCTTCATCTCATCTGCTCCAATCAATTCCGTATACTGCTCTGCTAAAATAGCTTACAGTTGTTTTAGCCTTTCGTTCGATGGCTGGTAACCATATGTTGTTGCAGCTTCACGATAGCACTCTTTTGCCTTATTTATGTTCCCCATCACTTCATAAAGGCCGCCCAAATTATGCAATGCGCTAAAACTCCCGGTTCCCCTAACGCTGTTATATTGATCCGTTTCTCCAATTTCCAGGCATCGCAAGTAAGATGCTTCAATAAGCGGAAACAACTCGACATATTTTGCGGTGTTGCTTAGAATCAGCTTCATGTAAAATATCCCGCAAGCAAAATGAAAATCACTGAAATCCCGTAAAAAATCCCTTTCCCGCTGAATCACCGGCAGGCCGGCTTCCAGTTGGCCCGTTGCTATCAGTTCATAAAGCAAATTGACGATGACGTTGGGAGCATAGTATTCCTTTCTTGTCAGCAGCCTGTATGCTTGCTTAAGATGGTGACATGCCTGGACATGATCGTTAATCCCTCTGTATTCTTTGGCGATCTGAAAATGAAAGTACGAGTCGTGGGGGCTTTTTTCGATCTCTGTTTTTAAAATGGGAATATTCCGCTCAGCTTTCGATTTTAGATAACCATCGTGCCAAATCTCCACAGGCAGCTTAATTCTGGGAAGATCGGAAACCAATTGTTCATGGATGCTGCCCTCGTATCTGACTCCGGACGGAAAAATTCGCGATATAAAGCTTTGCGCGGTGGATTCCAAACCATCATCACCTATAAATTGGTTAATGATTTTGAATCTGCCGATCGCTTTCTCGCCGTTTATGAACTGGCGAATAGCGGCGCCGTCCTCGCTTTTTACATATTCATCAGCGTCCAATACCAGGTTCCAATCGCTTGTCGAGTATTCCAAGGCGGCGTTTCGGGCGTCCGCAAAGCTTTGGTTCCATGCCCAATCGTAGATTTTCGCGCCGTAGGCTTGAGCTATTGATTTAGTCCGATCCGTCGATCCCGTGTCGACAATAATAATCTCATCCACCAGCTTACGGACGCTGTCAAGGCAGCGCGCCAGAACTTTCTCTTCGTTTTTGACGATCATGGTCAACGCTACAGTCTTCATTCAGAATCCTCCTGATCCGCGCTTGCTGACTCTTACTACAAAAAAAGGTCGTATATTGCCTTCAATGTTCAACTTATATAGAAAGTTTTTATTCACTCTTAGGCAGCGCTAATAACACTCCAAGAGCTTAATTCACTTTAAACTTCAGCTATTTTAACGGGATTTCTGATCATAGGGATGAAGTATTCGAAATCCCTAACGCCATATTGTAAGCATTAACCTCAAATGTAACGATTTTATCTAAGAACATAATATTTTTATGATTTACAAGCTAAGATGAACGTAAACAAAAGACAGCCCTCCATATTGCTACATCTCGCAGGTTAAAATGTATAGTGATAAACCAAACCATTTCAGAGCTACATAGCAAAAGAAGAACTGATACTATGCAGTCTACCACAAAATTTGTCGATTTAGATGTATCCAAAGAAAAAAATTCGGTTGTGATTGCAGATGTGGCGGGAAAGCTCCGCGCTATTACGGGAGCATTCCTCACACACCGGCAGCGCTCCGCAAACTTATCAAAGAGCTGGGGGGGCCGAAACACTATCATTTTGTTATGCGGCAGGTCCAACGGGTTACGAAACTTATCGCTAGATCACCTCCATGGGAGTCCATTGCTTCGTCATTGCCCCGTCGCTCATTCCCAAACGCCCCGACGACCACGTCAAGACGGATCGACAGGGACGTCGAGTAGCTTGCCCGTCTTTTCCATGCAGGAGAATTAACGCCTGTCTACGTCCTGGAGCGGGAAGACGAGGCTTTGCGGGAGTTGGTTCGCGCCCGGGAAGCCGCCAAAAAGGACACGCATCGGGCACGTCAGCGGATATTGAAGTTCTGCTTCACCATCAAGTCGAACCGCCGGCTACGATAAAGCGTCGTTGGACGAAGAAGTATCGTGCCTGGCTGGGGCAATTGACATTCCCTTACGAGCCTATGCAAGTGGCCTTTGATGAGATGCTTCATGCCCTGGATGGATGAGATCGAACAATGCATGGGGCGATTGGAAAGAGCATTCGGTCAGTAAGCCACGGTTGGCCCAAAAGCATCTCTGATTCAGGTACTTCAGTCCTTGTGTGGTATTGGGCTAATGACGGCCATCACTCTTGCAGCTGAAATCGGTTCATTTGCACGCTTCCGCTCTTCTGCTCAACTTATGGCGTACTTAGGGCTGGTACCTCGGGAGTACTCACCGGCCAAAGCACTCGGAGGGGAAGCATGACCAGAACCGATAATGGGCGTTTACGCCGAGCCCTGGTGGAAGCAGCCTGGAGCTATCGCTACCACCCTGCGGTGAAAGGAGATCTCGCCAAGCGCCTCGATGGCACGCCGACCGACGTACAAACGTTGCCCTTGAAGGTTCAAGAAAGATTGCACTACAAATACCACCATCTCGTTTTTGGATAGAACAAGCACAAAAATGTAAAGCCTGCTTGCGAGTCATCCAGCATTTGCGCTCTATGATAAAAGGCCTACCTGCTTGTCCCTTCGATTCCGATTTTCGCCTATCTTGCCAAGTGGGCCTCGTCTGGACTTATCAGTTTCTGGATCCCAAACAAAGGTATAGCCGACGCTTCCGCGCTCAACCGTGGAGCAAGCTTTTGAGGTCTACAGCAGCCCATAGTACTCATATGTAGCAACCTTCTTCCAGCACCGTCCAATTCATACATAACGAAGCTGTTCCCGTAGAAGGAGACGCATTTATGAGCAGGTAATGGAAAGCGGCCACCAGTCTCGTACGACTGCTCCCTTAATTATACCGTGGCCAAGCAAGGCTTTGTGCATTGGTGCCCCAAAGGGGAGGCCATCTACCACAAGCCCTCTGAAAACAGTGCGTAACTAGGAAACAGAGATTGTAAACTACCATCAATGTCGTTTCACCAACAACAACGTCGAAAGGCGTCGCAATAGGATAAAAGTCTTTAAGAACCGTCACTACTTCACGCGAAACCGCAACGGTTACAAGGTGGGGATCCTCGTTGAATGTAATTGTCATTGGCTAATCTCCTGAAAGTCAAGCACTGATTATTAGATTGAGCCATTTTATAACTCCGACCTTAAGACTGAGCTCCCAATGAATCAAAATTAGAGATTCCGGCTGTAATTTGCATTGTTAAGCATTTGATTGACGATATAAACCAAGTCCTCATCGTTTACGTACCCATCGATAACTTGATCTGCACTATGTCTGGCTGTATCTGTATCAGCCACTGCCTTTCCAAAATAATATCCGTCGATTGCAAGGTCAACGAGCGTATACTCACCTGATCTGTTTACATCATCGACGGTTACAGCCTCAACGATTACGGAGTCTAACAGACAGTTCTCTTCATCCAGATCAAATTCTCGTTCGGTGTCTGCAATTCTCCCTCTTAGGGCATCAACATCCCCAGTTCCGATGCTAATGGCTCTAAACTTGAGCTTTAAAATAGTCGTGTCCTCATGAATACCGTATTCCTCACCTTGACTCGCGATAATAAATCGAATATTACCAGACTTATCTGCCGACTCGTTGTAGACTTTATATCCTGTAATTTCTTCGTAACCAAGATATTTAAATAGGGTCGTGTCATAATTGATCGTAAAATCTTCCGCGTAAATTTTGTCCACATTTTTCAAAGATATGGTAGCATCAAACTCCTGGCCTACAGTAACGGTATCTTCGTTGATGATAACAGCCAAGACTGGATTTAAAGCTACAGCAGATGGAGTTGCAGAAACTTCATTTGAGTAGCCGGATTCGACTCCATTTACTGAAGCAGTTGCAACAATATAATAGGTTACTCCATTAGTGAGATTGGGAATAGTGTAATTTGAATAAACATCACTCGTCACTGTTACGAAGTTTGTATACTTTCCAGATTCTGTTCCATAATAAACGGTGTAACTTTCTGCGTTATCCACTTTATCCCATGAGAGTGTAATTTGGCTGTCTCCAGACGAAGCACTTAAGATTGCCGGAGAATTGATTCCGATTAGGTAACCACCTTCGTCAAGATCAATCGCATCTACAAGTAACTCTTTTCCACTAACTAGATTTTTTAATTCGATTGTATGAGTGCCTGGAGATAAACCGGTTTTTTCATATACTACCGTTAAATATTTATACGTTGACGAATATTCTGAAATTATTTCTGAAACGCCATCTATAGTAACCTGAATTCGGGAAGAGTTACCAGGCGCATAGTTGTTGACCAAACGAATTTTAGTTCCCGTAAACTTAAATTTAGAACTAGCCCCATTACTAGTCGAATAGTGATGCCCTCCCTTCCAAAAGGCGGAACTATTATCTTTATAGACTTGCCAAGTCCCACTATAAGAAATTGCTGCATTCGTGTCATCAAACCTTGTCCAGCCTTCTTCGGGTTGAAAAAGTTGTATTGGGGTTACTGCCGCATATGTGCTTGTTGGCGAAAAAATGAAAACTGATAATAAAATTACACCGAATACTGAAAATAATTTACCGAACTTTAATTTCATACAAATCCCCCCACATAATAATTTAAAAACTCTTATATGGTAAATCATACATAATAATTCGTCCAAACAATTCCATATATAATATATCATAATAAGTAATATAATCATTTTATTATCATTTAATGAGATATATTCCATTATATTATCAAGAAGTGATCCGGGAAAAAATGGTACAACTTTAGGGTATAAAATTGGATCTTTGTATATTTTTGGAGTGCGGCAATAAGATAATAAGGGATCGGTTACACCCGATCCCCTGATACAAAGAATCGCTATAAAAGTGGGCAGCTTCGGAATGATCCAGAAATAGACCTTCACTGGGAGAAAGGCCTACTTACGACTTTTTTTTGCTATAAAATATCCACCTAACTTTGTAACTAAAGAATCCATGTTTCTTGAAACGTTCTCGTTGAAGCTCCAGCATGCGTTGAAGGGACAGAATCCAAGTAAAGGCGGCAGAAGGAAATTTGTGCATGAATAAATAGATACCATAAGACTAATCTTCGAATTTTACAAAACTAAGTTGCTTTTAAAACTGTTAAAATGTTATAGTAACGAAAAATGAAAATACAGAACTGGAACATCCTATTGGTAATCGCGCTATCCTCGTCGTTACTATGAACACTGGACTTGAGAAAGAACTCTCGATGTAGTAGGTTAAACGATTTTATAACTTTGTATGAGAATAAACAAACTGGGTCAGGGACAGTATTGGCTGTATCTTTTGCTATTAATAAGCATGGTAACAATAAAGGTCCGTTCTCTGCGAGATAGGATTAAGTTATCTTCGATAAGATTCTATAGTTTAAAGTGAATGAATACAATTTTACAAATGAATAACATTGATTATTTTTTTTATTCCTTCCTCGATTCCATCATTCCAACTCCAGCCCATCTCTTTTAATTTTGAAGTATTTGCGTAGGAATCCATAATTTCCGATTCTCGATAAGGTAAAGCACCGAATAGTAGTTGGGTACTAGAGTTGGTTAAAAAATGAGCCGACTCGATAAAGTGCCTTATTGATACACTTACTCCTCTGCCGATTTCTATCTCGTTATAAAAATCCGAAAAAAGATGTAAATTATTTATTATGTATCGATACGCTGAAGTCACATCGTCTATCGATATAAAGTCTCTCTTTTGCTCTCCAAGAGTTAGTTCCAAGGAGGGTATATTATTCAATAATTGAGTGATTGTATTAATAGTAAATTTATTGGGATTGTCATTTGGTCCATAGACATGCTCTAAACGAGCATTTATTAATTTCGTATCTCCTTTCCCCCTAAATATATCGGCTAATTCCAAAAAATATCGTTTTGTTTTTGAATATGAACTAAGATAATTATAGTTCTGATGAGCAGGTTTATTAAAAAAAGTATCCGTATTAATAAAAGCTTGTACTTTATGCTCAATAGCGTTCTCTAGTAACTTCATGGGGAAAACAACGTTACTCTCTATTTGTTCACTTAAAGACTCATTGCCGCCATAAGATGTTGCTGCATGGATAACAACATCTACACATTCATTAGCGAATACATTATTAATTGCAATTTTATCGATATCATACGACACGGATTTGTTTAAAATGCTGTCAATTCGATAGGTATCCGAGAAACTTCTTTTCAATATAATTACATGATGATGATCATCCAGTAGCCCTTTGACTAGATGACTTCCTACGAAACCTGTTCCGCCAGTTACAAGAATTCTCATTGGCTCAATCCTCAAATTTTATAGGCTGCTGTATTCAAGAATTTGATTCTCACAAACTTCTTGCATATTTCTTTTATCCATGTAAGCATAATTCCAATCAATGATTTTTTCAATGGATTGTTCCAGGGACCATTTAGGGGCCCATCCCAACTTATACTTGGCTTTTGAACAGTCAAGTTTCAAATAATGCGCTTCATGAAATTGATTATCGCGTCTTATTTGGAAACCTGCATTTCCATTCCATCTGGAGCAAAATCTTTCAACAATCCACTGAACGGTTTTAGCATCATCGTCATTTGGCCCAAAATTCCAAGGTTCCGCATACTCACTACCATACAGATACAGTTTTTCTGCGAGTAATAAATATCCACCCAATGGTTCAAGAACATGTTGCCATGGTCTAATGGAGTCAGGATTTCTTACTATAATGGGAGTATTCTCTAATAAAGACTTCATTATATCGGGTACGAGTCTATTATTGGCCCAATCTCCGCCACCGATAACGTTGCCTGCTCTTGTGGTTGCTATGGCTACACCGTGTTTTTCATAATTTTCAGCATTAAAAAAAGAATTCCGATAAGAAGCCGTAACCAGCTCGGAGCAAGCTTTACTACTGGAATAAGGATCGTAACCGCCCATGGGTTCATTTTCGCGGTATCCCCAGAACCATTCCTTATTTTCATAGCACTTATCTGTAGTTACGTTTACAACAGCCTTAATTTCATTCCCATTATTAATTCTTCTGATCGTTTCTAACAAATTAACGGTGCCCATAACGTTTACCATATATGTTTCAACCGGGTTAATATATGATTCACTAACAAGCGGTTGAGCCGCCATATGAATAACAATTTGCGGTTTGGCTTCTTTCATTGATTGCTCTAACAACTCAAAATTCCTAATGTCGCCAATAACGCTTTTTTCTATAAGCGATTCAATATTACACACTTCAAATAAATTAGGTTTTGTGGAGGGCGGCAAAGAGAATCCTGTTACTTTGGCACCTAATTGTGTTAGCCACAACGATAACCAAGACCCTTTAAAACCAGTGTGCCCGGTCAAAAATACCCTCTTATCTTGCCAAAAGTTTTTATTCGCCATTGTTCGTCACCATATCCAAGTCCCATGTTTTCCACGGGGCTTTCCCTGTTTTCCACAACTCTTCAAGAAGATTCTTATCTCTCATTGTATCCATAGGTTGCCAAAACCCTTCGTGTTTATAACTCATCAATTCACCGTCTTTAGCCAATCCTTCTAATGGTTCCTTTTCAAAAACAGTAGTGTCATCACATATATAGTTGAAGACTTCCGGCTGCAAAACAAAAAAGCCTGCGTTAATCCATGCGCCGTCACCTTTGGGTTTTTCTTGAAAACCTTTAACCTCATTACTTGCCGTAATAGTAAGTGCACCAAATCTCCCACTTGGCTGTACCGTGGTAACCGTTGCAAGTCTTCCATAAAGCTTATGGCTCTCAACCAACTCAGATATATTGACATCTGACACCCCATCGCCGTAGGTAAGCATGAATGGCTCATTTCCTATGTACTTTTGAATTCTTTTCACCCTGCCGCCGGTCATTGTATCTAAACCGGTATTAACCAAAGTAACCTTCCAAGGTTCAGCCGTATGATTATGAGTAATGAGCTGGTTGTTATTTTGAAAATCAAAGGTCACATCTGATTCATGTAAAAAGTAGTGAGCAAAATACTCTTTAATGTAGAAACCTTTGTAACCTAAGCAAATGATAAAATCATTAAACCCATAATAAGAGTAATGCTTCATAATATGCCATAAAATCGGCCGCTCCCCTATTTCGATCATCGGTTTAGGTTTAAGATGAGATTCTTCGCTTATTCTAGTCCCATATCCGCCTGCAAGAATAACTACTTTCACAACAAGGACCCCTTAGTTAGCATTTTTTGAAAGAACGAATTCTCTTATCTTTTCGATTACATAATTGATCATTGCATCTGTTAGTCCTGGATAAACCCCTACTAAGAACGTATCATGCAATATCTTATCCGTATTGGTTAAGTCCCCGTGTACTCTATAGTTAACGCCTTGGTACGCAGGTTGGCGAATTAAATTTCCAGCAAAGAGCATGCGTGTTTGAATCCGGTTTTCTTCAAGATAATTAACGATCTCATTCTTGGTAAATCCAGCTCCATCACGAACTGTCAATATAAAGCCAAACCAGCTTGGATCTGAGTTAACAGTTGCTCTAGGCAAGATGAAGTATTCTTCTAAATCTCTTAATCCCTGGTACAACCGATTAAAATTATTTTTTCTAGCTTGAACAAAGTCAGGAACTTTCTTCAATTGCGCCACCCCAACAGCAGCCTGCATGTCTGTGACTCTCAAGTTGTATCCTATATGGGAATAAGTGTACTTGTGGTCATAACCATACGGCAGGGAACCTAATTCCCAACCAAACCGTTTACCGCATGTATTGTCACAACCTGAAGGGCACCAGCAATCCCGCCCCCAATCTCTAAACGATTCTATAATAGTCTTCAATAGTGCATTATTAGTATAGACTGCTCCACCTTCCCCCATCGTCATATGATGAGGAGGATAAAAACTGGACGTTCCAATATGGCCATGTGTTCCTGTTAATTTGCCTTTATAAATAGATCCTAAAGCATCGCAATTATCCTCAACGACCCATAGATCATATTTATTGGCAACTTCCAGCACCTTGTCCAGTTCGAATGGATTGCCCATGGTATGGGCAATCATAATCGCTTTTGTTTTTGGTGTAATAGCCTCTTCGATACGCTCTGCAATGATGTTATATGTTCCTAGCTCGACATCAATAAAGACCGGAACAGCTTTGTTTTGAACAATGGGGCCAACTGTAGTAGGAAAACCTGCTGCTACAGTAATAACCTCATCACCCGGTATGATGCGCTTCTCTTTTAATTTAGGAGAAGTTAAAGCTGAAATAGCCAATAAATTTGCTGATGATCCGGAATTTGTTAACAAAGCATATTTTACTCCCAAATACTCGGCGAATTCTTTTTCAAATTGCTTATGGTATCTACCAGCAGTAAGCCAAAAATCCAAAGAAGAATCGACAAGATTCCTCATTTCTTGTTCATCGTAGACCCTGCCTCCATATACTATTGGAGCGGAATTTTTATCAATCTTTTTGTCCAAATGGAACAAATTATGATAATTTTCGACATTGTACAAAATTTCTAATCTCATAATCTTTTCAAGTTCATTCCTGCTTATGTCTGAATATATTTCAATATCTTCCGAGTTCAAACTAATTTTTTTGCGTATATCCAGATATAGCGGAAAATCAAAATTAGAATTATTAATTTTCAGGTTATAAGTATTTGAAAAATCTTCAGGTGAATTTTTGGATAACAAATAGCCGTACATCAGTTGTTTATTAGTAATAACTACATAGCTATTAACGCTCTTAACTAAGACGATATTCCCCATTATTACGGCACTCCTTTTGGCCTTACCTATTTTTAAAATATAAAAGTATCAATACTATCATATCGGCATGTTATCGTTATAAATAAACATAAATCAACCACTAATATTAATGCTATAATTTAATCAAATATAAAAAAAGGTGCTGAACGAAGATGACCAAAAAAGAACTATCCGGGCTGACTCAACAGATCGATCAAGATCTACAAAAAATAGATGATCTGTTAGCTAATGAATTGGTTGAAGCAGCATATTCAGAATATATTAATCTTGTAAAAAAGATAGAAAGTACGGAATACAAAGATATTGATTGTCAATATAAAGCCAAAGCTTTCATCTCTTTTGCTTATTTTTTGTTTAGTGTGTCAGAATTCAATGAGTTTTTTAAGATGCTAATAAAAGCTCAGAAATATGGATACTCAAAAGATGATTTAGAAAAAATACTTTTAGAAGCTTTTGTCGAGCCTAACTTAAATGAATTTAAAACCCTTTATGAAGCTAATATCAAGTTTTTACAATGGAATAAATACATAAATCTCGAAAAAACTGTAGCTTTTGATGAATTGCCATTTTGGCTTCTCCCCAATGGTATTCCGAATGAATACTATTTATATAATAAAAAACAAAAGCTTATACAAGAAAAAATAACACTATATAATTATCAGCAACTACAATCACTGCCGACCTCAGATGCCTTTGCAGATTATTTGTTACTAGAGGATTGGAATTGGAGTAATGTCTTGACATATACTAATGCTGTTAAAAAGAGAAATAAGAAAACCTATGTCGTAATAAGGGACATTGAAAAGTTCTTTTCATGTCTGCAAGGTGCATTGTTAAATACCGAAACTATATCTAATGTATTAATATTTGATAATCTTAATCGTTTCAGTGAGTATCTTTCGAACTCTAATTTATTTCTCCCAAGAAATATCATTAACCTTTCTGATAAAAATTCAATGCCTCAACAAATTTTAGACGAAATTCATAACACCCGGATTCTTAAAGAAAATCGAAAGGGAGATCAAGTTTTACTCAGTATTTGTATTCCTAGTTACAACAGAGGGAAAAGAGCTTATGAAAATATAATTCATTTGCTGCAATCCAACTATGATGAGGAAATAGAAATTATTCTGTCTAATAATGGAACACAAAATGAAACAAAAGCGTATTATGATAAAATTAAGGAAATTGGAGACGGAAGATTAAAATATTTTGCCTTTGAAGAAAATCAAGGATTTGCCAATAACTGTTGCAAAACCTGCGAATTGGCAAGTGGGGAATTTATTTTATTATTAAGTGATGAGGATTTAATTAACTTTGATACCTTACATTTCATCATGAATAAATTATATGCTTCAAAAGATACTGTATCTGTGATGAGAACTTCATCTTCTACACAGTACCAGCTATCAAATTTAGTTGCAGCTCCAGGAAAAGAAGCCTTGTTAAACTTTATGTTATCATCTAATTATATGTCCGGCCTTATTTTTAATAATAAACTCCTCAAAAAATATAACGGAATCGAATACATTAAAGAAAAACTGAATAATAGTGTATGTTTCTGGTATCCTCACATGTTCTGGGAGCTGCTATTATGTCAATATGGAAATGTAGAGAGTACAGATCTCATTCTAGTAAACGAAGGAAGTGCTGAGAAATCTGAATTCGATTCGCTGAACATAAATGATGAGGTTGTAATGCCTTATTATGCAACAATTGAAGGTCGATTGGAGCAGCACGAAGGATTTACCCGGATTTTTAGTGATTTAGAGATCTGTAGTCAGGATCCCGGCCTACATAGGGAAATGTACCTCCGACTTTGCGTGAAAACTTTGTTTCTAACCACAATTTCAATAAATGCTTATTATAAAAGAACAAATACCGACACCCAAAAATTATACGAACAATCGTATAATTTCTGTTCACAAGAAAGCTTCTATAAAACTAACATCAATAATAATGATGAATATTATCGACACGATCTAAACATAATTAATCAATATTATGAGCACTTTAAAAAATCAATTTAAATACTAATTCAAAAAATCTATTCAAAAAGGATCTTTTTCAAGATCCTTTTTTCATTCAGATTGCTTCAAAAATAGATCGTATGCCTTTTTTACCGCTGCCATCACATCCGCCACATCTTTGTCCGTCATCTTCGGAAAGAGCGGCAATGTTATGGCTGTATTGTAATATGTCTCCGCGTTAGGACACAAACCTGAGCAATAACCAAGTCCCTTGTAGTAAGGCTGCAAATAGACAGGAATATAGTGTACATTTACACCGATATTCTCTGCACGAAGCGCCTCAAAGATCTCTCTTCGATCTGCGGCAAAATACTCCGGCAACCAGCGAATTACGTACAGATGCCATGAGGACTCGGCCATAGGATGCTGTTTAGGAGCGACAAGGCCAGGCAGCGTGGAGAAAAATTCATTATAGGTTGCGGCGATTTCCCGTCTTCTTGCAATAAAATCATCGAGCTTGTCCATCTGGCTTGCGCCCAACGCCGCTTGCATATCGGTCATCCGGTAATTGTAGCCCAGTTCCTGCATCTCGTAATACCACGGTCCGTCCGTCCGCGTTAATTTTTCCGGTTCCCGGGTCATCCCGTGGCTGCGGAATAACAGCAGGCGCTCATAATAGCGCTCATTGTCCGTCGTAATTATACCGCCTTCGCCGGTTGTAACATGCTTGACCGGGTGGAAGCTAAACATTGTCATATCGGCCCAGGAGCCTATCTTTCGCCCGGCGTAAGTAGCCCCCAGCGAATGCGCGGCATCCTGAATCAAAACGAGGTTTCGATCATGCGCCAACATCGAGATGCGGTCGATTTCAACCGGCTGCCCCGTAAAGTCAACCGCTATAATCGCTTTGGTTCGTTCGGTTATTTTCGACTCAATCTCCGCCGGATCGATATTGTACGTATCCATGTCGATATCTGCAAAAACCGGCGTTCCACCTTGATAAAGCACACAGTTGCTGCTAGCGAGGAAAGTGATCGGCGTCGTTATCACTTCATCGCCTTGGCCGATCTCTGCCGCGAAACAGGCGCCATGAAGCGCAGCCGTGCCGTTGGCAAAAGCCACCGCATATTTGGCTCCGACATATTCGGCGACCTTTCGTTCAAAAGTTTGAATGGCCGGCCCTTGGGTTACGAAATCGCCCCGCAGCACCTTAACCACCGCTTCAATATCCTGTTCGTCCAGCCATTGCTGCCCATAAGGCAGCAGTGTAGCGCGAACCGGCCGGTTGGATCTGTGTTCCTTTGACATTCCGCATTCCCTTCTTCCTTAAAATGCAAATTATACCAGTTGCTAATCTAATCCACCGGATCGAATCCACTCGCGCGTCCGAGCAATTCCCTCCTCGAGCGTTACAAGCGGCTCCCAACCGAGCAGGCGCTTGGCTTTTTCCGAATTGCACAGCAGCTTCTGGATTTCGCTTTGCGGGTGAATATGCTCCACATGCCTGATCCGCGAAGGATCTCCCGCAATAAGCAACGCCAAATCGTTGATCGTGATGTCCCGTCCCAATCCGGCATTCACGATCTCCCCGTTAACGGCATCGGAAAAACCAACCGAAACGACAAAATTTGCACAATCCTCCACATAAAGAAGATCGCGCGTCTGTGTGCCTTCTCCGTAAATGCGGAGCTCTTTTCCATCCAATTCATTTTTGATGAAAATAGCAACCACACCGCCCTCACCGCCGGTCTTCTGAAACGGACCGTAGGTGTTGAATGGGCGAATGACCACTGTTGGCAATCCATAGGCATAATAATAGGAGAGAACCATATTTTCGGCGGCAACCTTGGCCCCGGCGTAAGGCGAGGCCGGCTTTGTCGGATGCAGTTCGGTGATACCGGTGTCGTCATTACACCGATCATAGACCATACAAGTGCTCATGAATACAACCTTGGTATTATACTTGCGGCATTGCTCCAGAATATAAAACGTGCCGACCGTATCATTATTAAACGTTGTTCGCGGGTCGTCGATCGAATCCTGGACGTTGATGGAAGCCCCGAGATGGTAGCAAATATCGAACCTATGCTGGCCAAATAAATCGCTGAGCAACCGCTCGTCCAAAATCGTTCCTTTGATGAACTGTTTAAATCCTTGGTGGCCGTGAAGCTCGCGGATGTTTTCTTCCCGCCCATTGGACAAATCGTCCAAAATCCAAAGATTGTGGCCTTCATCCAAAAGGCGTTTGGCAACCCAACGCCCGATAAATCCGGCGCCGCCGGTAAGTAAGATGTTCATAGGTTAGAAACTCCTTAAAATAGAATTCTTCAAAAAGCACGCACCAGTGGAGGGGACGTATTTCCAAGCTTCCCGTCCAAATAGAGATCTACTATATTGTTATCATATAACTCGTAAATTACACGAAGATGATAAGGCTCCCAATCCGCCGAAGTAAACAACTTACCGCTGCTCTTTTGCGGTACTTCTACAATGTCTTCCCCTAAAGAAATTTTCTTTAAAATTTCTATCAAGTCAATCGCAGTTTGCTTTACCGCGTTGCAGGCCACATCATGTATCCCATCGCCGTAATTTAAATGCGGCACAGAATGATGAATGATCCCCCCGCCGTCCAATTTCGAAGTTAGACGGTGTATGGTCATTCCCGCCCAGTTGGGCTTCATAAAATAAAATGGCCAGAATAAAGTAGTATTCCCACGATACCATGGAGACAAGCCGCCATGAATATTCCAAGAATACTGGGGAAATAATCGCAGCACCTCGTCATTCAGTTTATGAACCCCATAGCTGATTACAACATCGGGATCATATTTAGCAACCCAATCCATCACAGACGGCCCGTTTAATTCGGATGTATTAACGTACAGAACCGGGACAGTCCAGTTTGATAAGTCAATCTCGCCGAAGGCTTGGTGCTCCGTCCGTTCCCTATCTTGAAAGTGCCTTAAAAACAACTTCTTATCTCTCTCTTCTATGTTAGCCGGCGGCAAGGGAAGGAATTCTTCACGTTGCTCAATAATAAGAGAGGTTAAATATCCGGCATTATATAAGCTCTGCGCAACATATAGGTGACGGGGATGTGAGCCGGTTAATAACAACAGTTTCAATATAGTTCTCCTCTCTCGTCAAATGGTCCCGAGATGATTTTTTTCTCCAATAATAAGTTTATGATAGGTACAAGTTCTAAAATGCTGCACTGGCATTTTTCAGCGATATCTCTTAGTAAATGTTCTCCATCAGAATAGTTGAGAATCATTAAGATCCGCGATAACTGTACTCTGTTGTCATTTAATTGATTAGTCGAAAGCCCCATACCCGTCCCGGCAGCGTTTAAATCAGGGTACAGCTCATGTTTGTCCAGCTTGACTTCGCCAAACGGGGAATTATTGATATAATATCCATCCCACTCCAGAGCCTCAATCATCAGTTCTAATTCATTTACACTTTTGTGCAACGCCTCAATCGTCATCGTTTCTTTGGTATCCAGAGAATTGTGATAACCGGGATAAGTCCCATAGACACTTCTGGCCATTTGCCCAACCGGAAAGTTAAACCCTGGGGAACAGTACTGTCTCTCATCCGATCCATGAATCGGAGTAAACGGCCTAGTATCTCCTTCCAGCACATGAAACTGATTTAGATGTTTCCATATTAAGTCGATTGGAGCATCTTCTTTTCTCGACATTTTATAGCTTAATGATGAAGTGCCGCCCAAACAGGTGAGTACGACACCGCTGTATATCTTGGACCGCATTTCTTCACCAAAACGATGCAAGTAGCTGATACTGCCAATCGTTTCGGGAAGAAAAACAAACCGATAAGTAAATCTTCTAGGACGATTAGCCAGTCGTTTATATAGGAAAGTTGATACAATCGGCCCGCTTAACTCGTTATTCGCTAAAGAAGGATGGCAAACATACGCGCTAATCAGCACTTCCTTTTTACTCTTTCCTGGCAAAATAGCATGGGAATAATTTAATTCCCCGTCTATAAATTCGCTATCGATATAAGCACGGTATTTTCCCGGCTTGAGATTTTCTCTTACTTTGTGCGGAAGGCAAAATCCCCAACGTTCTTTATAATAAGAAGTTACATAAGGAATAGCCTCTGGCAGTGCCGGGATGGAAAAAAGGTGTTCCTGCAATTCTTCCAATTCCATTTCCTTATTGACTGCTGCACTATAGTTCAAGACATGAAGATTATGATCTTTAAAATCAACAACCGTATTTCCGTCCGGCCCTGTCAAAACAGCTTCTTTGATAACCCATTCCTTAGGAACCGTCCAGTCATAAACTTCAGTCCCCGACTTTACTCCAAAGTTTTCAAGCGGAATATACTCCGACAAAATATTCAAAGTTTCGCGCAAACCCGCCCCGGTTATACTTCGGCATATCGGAAACAAACGATCAAACAACTCGTCCATTTCGGCAATCTCATTTTCACCCAAGTCCAATCAACTCCAGCCTAAACGTTTCTATCAGAAATCCATAATTATATTGAGATTCTAAAATAAATCCCACGTTAAAGGAGTACCCTTTTTTATATCTTTTTTTACCGATTTTCCTAAGAGATGATCTAAATATTTCGTCGGTAATCCTAGGCCTGGCCGAATAGCCTTTACATTGTTTTTTGTTAATGCTTCTCCCTTTTTTACATCTTGGGAAATATAAAGAGAACGGCGGTGTTTTAATGATGGGAGCTCTTGATTCGTTGCCCCGTAAGTGATCGTACCTAAAGCCTGCCAGGCCCGCTCGGATTCAACCACCAATGCTTGCAACTCATCAGGCTCAAGTGAAAAAGCGGAATCAACCCCTCCTTCAGCTCTGCTGAGGGTGAAGTGCTTCTCGATCACTGTGGCTCCAAGAGCAACGCTTGCCACTGAAACGCCGATGCCCATGGTATGGTCGGAAATGCCGACTTGGCAATTGAACAGTTGCTCCATATGAGGGATGGTCAATATGTTTGTATTATTCGGCGAGGCAGGATAAGTGCTTGTGCATTTCAACAACACGATATGCTTTGCGCCGGCATTTCTTGCCTCCCGAACGGATTCATCCAACTCGGCTATAGAAGCCATACCCGTGGATATAATAAGCGGTTTTCCCGTGGCCGCAACCTTCCGAATAAGTTGAATATCCGTATTCTCAAATGAAGCTATTTTATAGGCTGGAACATCTAAACTCTCCAGAAAATCTACCGCCGTCTCATCGAATGGGGTACTAAATGCAATTAAGCCCAATTCGGCGCATTTTTTAAATATAGGTTCGTGCCATTCCCACGGGGTATAAGCTTCTTGATACAAGTTATAGAGTGACGAACCACTCCATAAGTTATTGGGATCTTCGATAAAGAAATCCCCCTCATGAATATCCAGGGTCATCGTATCCGCCGTGTAAGTTTGCAGCTTCAACGCATCGGCCCCGGCTCTGGCGGCAGCTTCCACAATGGCCAGCGCCCGGTCCAGCGATTGATTATGATTACCGGACATTTCTGCAATAATAAATGGCTTTTGATCTTTACCAATCCACCGATTACCGATTTGAAATTTCATGAATCCCACCCTGTCCTATTGAAAGTCATTAAAATGAGCAGCGAAAGAAAGTTCCTTAATAACTTGACTGCCACTAGTCTCGGCATGGCTGTTCATCAACTCCAGGGAGCGATTGCTCATAGCCCTCATCTCCTCAGGAGCACCTATAGCTCTCTTTAAAATATCGGCATATTTTAGTGAATTCATTTGCCCATACCACCCGGAATTCCAAATAACCCCCATTTGATTGGCTAAACGCGCAGCCTCCAGTTGATTATCAGCCACTACAGTGACGGATGAAGGCAGACCGAGGTAACATCGCTCCCACATAGCGACACCACCGGCCCCTAGTGCAAAGTCAGCGGCAGCGATCAATTCGGCCATATACTCGATCTGTATGTGTAGAGTGAGACGATCCATCGTTTCACATTTTCGCTTGATTTCTTCTTTAAATCGGTGAGAATGACCAATCACAACATCAACTGTTAGATCGTACAGCGAAAGTTCTTTTAACGCATCAATCGCTTTTGCCGTTTCATTGGTAGGGTCGCTTCCTCCGAAGAACATTAGCAGCCTGTGTATTTGCCCTGTCCTTTCCTTTAACTTCCGGCGTTCTGTGTAAAATGCCGGCCGAAGCAACAAATAGGATGGTCCAAGCAGCAATTTGCACTTATCCGGTACAAGATCACGATATCTAACCTCCGGGTTTCTGGCTAAGTTCTGATCCAGCAGAACATCCGCATGATGCCTACGATTGGCTAAATCATCAATAACAAGCAGCTTTTCTACGTAAGGGCGGATTCTGGATTCCCACTGCTCGTCTATTCCGTAATGATCAACAATCATCCATTTAGGCTTTACTTCTAAATTTAGAGCGATATCGGCAGTAAACTGAACATCAAACACCATATTTTCCAAAGATAGAGGATCTTGCGTTTCCATCACATAAACCTTAAATCCTCGGGCTTTAATGTACTCCGCCATATGTCCTTTAAGCGCCCGGCAGATAAACAGAGACTGATGACCATGACGTTGCAATTCATCCGCCAGAGCTAAACATCGCATCACGTGTCCAGTCCCGATTTCCTCCGAAGCATCTGCCCGGATAAGTACGGTATCTTCCAACTATACCACCCGCTTTTGTTTAATATGAGCATTTAAACAGACGGTTCGAATTAATATATTTAGCCTGTGATTGTTCATACGACTGGCTTTTGCTCCACGTGAGCATTGAGGCTAGCAAGTTCAGGATGGTCCAGCAAGTATTGAATGACCTCTGCGCTGGAGATGTAAGGATCATTGAAATGTCTTGCCACCGCAGAGATTAATGCGTAATCTTCCTCTGTATCGAGCGTGATGCGAAGCTGAGGATGCAGCCGGTTCACAGGAGGATGATACACCGCTCTGGTGAATTGCTCCCTATATTCATAAGCATAATAGGTCACATGCTCCCTGTGGCGCGGCTCATGTCCATGCTTATCTATCATCTGCAATGCGGGGTAGGAAATCGCCTCGACAGCAAGCCCCCTAGGCAAAACAGCCCCCAGATCGACGATATCGACTTGCTCCTGCTGGATTAGACGAATCATGTCCTCCGCCATCTCCACGTCGACAAAGGGGCAGTCGGCTGTGACTCGTACAACATAAGTGGGCTGGTAGGGCCGAGCCGCTTCCATATAGCGGCTTAATACATCTTCCTCCGAGCCGCGGCAGCAGACGATCTGGTGCTTGCTGCACCACTGCTCCACCGCATCATCCTGCGGTAACCTCGAAGTAGCCACAATCACCTCATCGACCCCGCGAATACTTTTGCAGCGGGATGTTACATAGTACAAATTATCGTGATCGCCTAACGGCATTAAGATTTTTCCCGGCAATCGCGAGGAACCCATTCTTGCTTGAATAACCACGATTGTTTTCATAGGCTGCGCACTTCCTTTTTCTGTATCGTTTCAACCTATTATATAATAACAATTTCTCGCGTAAACGAGCGTAAAAAGCTTTGTCCGTCCCATATCTCATGAAAGTCCAGCGCCTTGCCGATCGGGACGATACGATCAATGCCCCGAGCATGAATGCGGGCGGCCAGTTCCAGTAATTCCTCCCTGTCATAACCGAAATAGGATAACGTCTGATCCTTGTCATTCAACATGGGGACCAGTTCGGACAGTTCGTTCACAACCGTCTCCAGGAAAAAGCCGCCGCCGCAATGACGCTCCCTGATTTCCGCCGTGACCTGATTGAACATGACTCTGGCAAAGGCAGGGCGGTTATTCATCCGAATCGCCTCTTGCTCTGCAGACAGCCATAGGCCTGTCGTCAGCTTCTGCACCTGCAGCGCCGGAAGCAGCTCCGAGGCTTTAGCCGCGTGCACTTGCTCAAGCAGCTGCCAAAATCTGTCCTGCGCTCGCTCAACCTGCTCATGTTCTCCGTCCCATACGATCAGCCTAGGGGAAGAGCAGGCCAATTGATCAAACCAATAGGCATCGTTATAAAATTGATGAACGAGTTGCACGAAAGCTGCTTGTTCTAATTCAATAATAGCTTGCGCTTTTATTAGAGACAGCGAGAAACGATCAGGAAACACCAGTTCACTAGCCACCGGTAAAAGCGGAACGCGGCGTACAGCCTTTACCGTTTCATCGCCTCCCCATACCACACGAACATGACAAATTCCGCTAAGCTCGGCTGTCGTTTGATCGTTATGCTCATACGTTAGAATAACATTCCGCTCAGCAAGCATTTGGTAAGCCGGCTGTGTCAGCTCTTCAAGGATCGCTTGCAGCAAAGCATGCTGCTGCGGCTGATCCTTGCTGGACAAGCGAATAATGTTGCGGTTACCTGCCAATAGAGACAGCATCCAGGAATAAATGAAGATGGTATCCACATTAGACGGTGCAATATGGAACACGGTCCCTCTTGCTTTCATGATCCGCCCGTTTGTATCCTGCTCCCATTGCTGCTCAATGGCTTTCATATTCGCTTTGCGCATCCAAAATCCTAGAGCCACGATTTCCGGGTACTGGCGCATTTTGACAAAACGTTGCGACAAGGCTTGTACAAAATCCAGCACTACCTGGTGGAATGGGGGCAGCGGCGGCTTGCCCGACAATTGCTGCAGGGCCTGCTCTCCTTGTTCATGCGGAAAGAAAAATCTCTTCGTCATGCCTTACGTCCCCCTTGTCCGAACGCATAGGTATCACTGCAGCCTCTTAGCTCAGCCTTGGGGATTCTGCCCGCCACACTGAAGTATTTCCCTCTCCAGCCGCATGGGCAATCATCTTCGCCGTGAATGACTCCAAGGTCCTCCGTTAGCAAGCTGTGGCCCGGATAGCTCTTGGGCAGCAGACTCAGCACCTGAATCAAACCCTGCTGTCCATACGGCAGCGGAGCAAAGCTGATCGGGTCCCGGACGATGACGTCGGCATAATTAGGAGTGTGCAAGTGACCGTGCTTGCACTCTGCAAAGATCGAGCCTACCTGCTCGACCATACCGTAATAATTATGAATTCGGCGAATGCCCAGCACACGACCCAATTCAGATCTGAACGTAGCGGCATCCACCGCTTCATCCTGAAGCTTCTTCCAGCCTCCGCCATGAATCAGCAAGCTGTCGCCAAAGTCGATCGCGATCCCCTTCTGTTTGGCTTCCAAATACACATGCTTCCAAATCATATAAGTGAATCCGAACAGCAGAATTTTGCTGCCTTCATGCTTGTTTAAAAATTGGGCCAGGCCATCCCAGTCCACGGACATATCATCATGCAGAGCATAAAAATGCTGCCTGCCAAAGTTGGCAAACCCTAATATACCCGCTCCACGAGCACTGAACGAACGCCGGTCCTTCAGCACGGATTTCGTATCCAATATAATCATTGGCAGGCGCTGAGTCCCAAGCAGCGGCTTCATCACCTCTACCAATGCCTTGGATTGCTGCGCGGCTGTCTCTTTGTCCAGGTGAATCCTGGATACCTGCTGACCTGTAGTTCCGCTTGAGGTTAACACCTTCACGATGTTCTCCTGCGGGACAGAAACCAGGTCCATCAGCTTAAATAGCTGTACGGTCAAATAAGGGACTGATTCGAGAAGATGATTTTGCGGCTGAAAACCCGATTTTTCAAGCATTGCACGGTATGCCGCGTTGTTCTCTGTATGATGCAAAGTAAGCTCATTTAATCCAGTCAGCAGCAGCTGCTGCTTCGCTTCTTTATACAGGTTATAGGGATAGCACATGATCATTCACCCTTTAATGCCTGATAATTAATTTTGCCATTGGCCAATCTCGGAATTTCATCGACCACAATCACTCTGTAGGCTGTGGGATGCAGCTTATACAGCTGGTCCACATGTTGTTTGATCTCAGCGACATGCTGACTGGATTCCGTTGCAACAAGCAGTTTGTCATCGTTTCCGACACACGCTATCGGCTGTTGAAGCAGTGCCTCCAGCTTTCTTTCTACTTCATCCAGGTTGATACGAAGACCAAACAGCTTGATGAACCGCTTCATTCTTCCCGTAATCGTAAAAAATCCTTCCTCATCCACGGTAGCTGTATCGCCTGTATACAGCACCCCGCCGCATTCATCGCCCTTGGCCAAATCCGCAAGCGACTCCGCATAGCCCAACATGACATTGCTACCATAGTAGATCAGTTCTCCTGTATCTGACGCAAGCTCCAGCCTGCCGCCGGGAATAGGGATGCCTATGGATCCTGGCTTATCCAATACTCTGTCACTAGGAATATAGGAAATACGCGGCGCAGCTTCGGTCTGGCCATACATGACGAAAAATCGTTTTCTCTGCTCCTTGGCGTACTCGCCCAAGAGACGCACCAATCGTTCCTCCAGACGTCCGCCAGCCTGAGTTAAAGTTCGCAGATACGGCAGCTCCATCTTAAAGAAGCCTACTCGTTCCAGCATTTGATACGTAAATGGAACTCCAGGCAAGGAGGTCGCTTGCTGTTCCCGCACGAAGTTCCAAAACGTTTTGGCAACAACGCTTTCCCCGGTTAGCAGTACGGCGGCTCCAGCATGAAAATGACTGTTCAAGATCGATAATCCATACGAATAGGATAATGGCAGATTCAAAATTCCCCGCTCGCTAGCATCAATCTCCAGGTACTGTGCGATGGCCTCGGCATTGGACTGTATATTGGCGTAGGACAAGCGTACAAATTTATGACTGCCCGTAGTGCCGGATGTACTAAGCAGCACGGCAAGCTCGGAATGAATGGCTGCTCCGGAATGCTGTTCGCGCTCTAATACATTGCCACGCTGACGGTATCCATCAAAGGTCAGTTCGTTTAAGGCAACGATCCATTTCGGCTGATAAGTTATAACGATATGATTTAAAAGTTCACTATTGGTAGAAGCATTCAGCAGCATTACAGCCTGCTTCGCTTGCAAGGCCGCCACATAAGCGGCCACGATCTCTATTTCGTTATCACAGAGCAACAGAACCAGTTCTTTATTGTCAGATCGAAAGCCATACTGATCAGCCAAGGCTTGCAGCTCAGCATACGTCAGCATGCGTTGCTCCGTAATTACAGCGCATTGTTCCCCATATTGTAGTATATTGAAAAACATCGCAATCTCCTTTCAAGGCTGTAAAAGAATAGGGCATGGTCACTTAACCACACCCTTGATCCCTAGAACTGTACGTCGTATTTAGCTAATATCTCCTTGGCCTTGGCAAAAGAACTCATGTCCAGCACGTCATCTGTATCCAACATCGTGTCGAACACATTATCGATCTCTGCAATCAAGGTCATATGTGCAATCGAATCCCACTCGGGAATGCTATTGTAGGATAAACCGTCCGTTACTTGCTCTATATCGATTTGTAACGCTTCCGCAAATATTTCACGCAGCTTTTGTTCATTATTCATCTCTTTACCCACCTAACTAAAGACGTATATAACATATATCGGTCTTTGCTCATGATCGTTTTAGATGTACTACAGCGTAAACTGTGCAGTAAACCTATGAAATTTCTGACATTTCTCTTTCCAGATCGAGGCCAGCAATTCAAAGTAATGTACATCATGATAATGCCCGTATTTATAAATGTGCTCCTTAAAGATAGCCGTATGTGTATATCCGTGGTGAAGATGCATTTTCATTATGCCGTCATTGCCTTCCATAACTTCGGCATAGAGCTTATTTAAGCCCAGCTGAAAAAAAGCAAAATTATAAAGATAAGGATGAATGTGTCCTGCTATCATTGAGTATCTTAGATCGCCAAGATAGTAGCCAGATGTAGCCTTCCGGTTAATCCTATCCAGGTTATTAATGGATATCAAGCCAATTGCCGTACCCTTATATTCAATGATCCAATAATACTGCGTGTCATCCTTCGAAATAGCCTTATACCATTTCATTTGATTATCCAGATTTTTGTCAATATCGGTATACATATATCGGGTTACATGCTCGCTTGTCCGCCACTCCAGTACCTGCTCCAAATCACCTTCATCCAGCTTCTTAAAGGTAATCACAAACTCACCACCGTTTAGCCATTAAGTATTAAATCACCATACCGCCATCCACACCAATGACTTGTCCCGTGACATAAGAGGAGAGGTCGGAGGCGAGGAACAGAATCGTGTTAGCAACCTCCTCCGGCCTTCCCATTCGATTCATCTTGATTCCGCTCAATCGTTGTTTATACACCTCTTCGGAAAACTGTTTGGTCATATCGGTATCGATGAAGCCCGGAGCAACGGCATTGACTCGGATATTATGCACGCCAAGCTCTTTGGCGGCCGAATAGGTCGCACCGATCACGGCTGCTTTGCTAGAGGCATACACTACTTGTCCCGCATTACCCGTTCTGCCGATAATAGAACTGACATTGATGATTGAGCCCTGCTTTTGTCTGGTCATCAAGCGAGAGGCATACTGCATATGATAGATCACTGCTTCGATATTGATCGAGAAGGTAGACTCCATTTGCCGCTCATTCACCATGCCCAGCAGAGCATCATCCATCACGCCGGCATTATTGACAAGCACATCTAATCTACCTAAGTTTTTTTTGATCCATACAAATGCGTTTTTTATTTCATCGGGATCACAAACGTCATAAGCTAGTAAGTGAACATCAACGTGGTATTTACCGGTAATTTCTTCCTTGACTTGCTTAAGCACAGAAAGATCCCGACCATGAAGCACTAAATTCGCCCCATTTGCTGCGCAAACGAAAGCAGTTGAGCGTCCAATCCCTCTTGTAGAACCTGTGATAAATACATTTTTTCCTTTCAGCATAATACGGATCATCCTTTGTATATCTGAAACTTTATTTTTTCGCGCGGATTGCATACAAAACGGTTTCCATATAGTTGTCCGTATGATGACCAATATAAAATTTGTAATGCTTGTCCTTGTATTTATTATAAAAAAACAACGGAATATCTATTAAATCTTCTTTTTTGTGATATAGACATACTTGTATCTTCGGAGCAAAATTTTGTATGGTTTTATCCGCTCCTTGTAATGCAGATAATTCAAACCCTTCAATATCCAATTTAATAAGGTTAACATCTTGTAGCGCATATTCTTTTACATAACGATCAATTGCCATAATATTAACCTTTTCATTTCCCTGTTCAACGATTATATTAGACGGATTAATTTCACCTTCGATTGAATTCATATACAACTCAGTATTTTCGATTCCTAAACCTGATTGAACGGTCGTTACATTTTGTATACCTTTATTCTCTATCCATTCTTTCATCTTCTTAAAATTATCCTTTGATGGTTCAAAGGAATGAATATGACAATCAGCATCTAATAATTTATTAAATTGTTGCGCAGTGTCACCGATATAGCCACCACCGTCTATAATGACATCTCTCTTCTCAGGTCTAACAATCGGATGCTCGTATTGCTTGAAATCCGATATCTTCAAACAATGAATATTTCCTGAAACGCGATACGCAATTAAATGTAAAAAGAGCTCCTTTGATGAATGGTCCTCCAACATATGAAAAACTGCATCAAATTTATCTTGCTCTCTCGTAAAAAAACGTTCAAACTGTTCTCTTACCGCTGAATATTTATAACAATATTTAGAAATAACAACAGGATCTGCTTCAATAAAATTTGATACATTAGCATGTAATAGTTGTTGTCTTATTTCATTGTGCCATGTACTGCAAATAATGATAAGGAGATCATCCTTCTTCATCCCTAAAATATGGTCTAATGAAACTACTTCTATGCCACAAATATAATTGTGATGTTTTTTTTCATCATTATCAATAAAGAATTCGATTTTTTTGTTAGCTTTCAAGAGGTTTTGTGCCATATCCTGTCCAAAACTTCCAGCGCCAAATATTGCTACCCTATCGCTTTGTAAAATGGTTTGATTCATATAAAATGTGTTGTCTACCGGCATACTTCGGATTAATTGCTGTACACTGCTATAAAAATCCATAGCCAGCCTCTTTTCGTTTGAATAATATATTTCAAGAATATCTTAACAAGCTTTTTCTTAACTCTCGTTTGGTAAAACGAAATATGGGAGTTTCTGTATCTAGTTGTTCTAAATTATAGGCAGCATCCAGATAACCTGGATAATATTGAAGCGCAAGCTTGAACGATTCTCTAGCTTTCTCTAGCTCGTTGTTTTCCGCATACAGAACGCCGATATTATTGAGAGCAGCGCCATGAGTATTATTCCATTTGATAATTGCTAAGTACAGGTCTTTCGCGACTTCATACTTTCCAACCTGCAGCGCAACAAGTGCTTTCACAAATAGATAAGAGCCATATTTATCATCTGAAGCTTCTATTTGTACTGTCTCCAGTAATTGCTCGGCTTCCGGCCATTTTTCAAATCGAATTAAGAAATTCACATAATCTAAATGATTATGATCAATTGTATATCTTCTTTCATAAATCGTTTCTTTAATAACTCCAAGCCCGAATTTATCTAACAGCCTTTTTTCACCATGTCTCGTCGATTCGATATTCGCCGTCGTATTACTAGAGTGTCTACGGATGAAAGATAGCGGCTCGCACACATGACCAATATTGTTGCCATTCAGTAGTAGTCTTAACCAGAAGTCAACATCTTCCACGTACTTAATGGATGTGTCAAAACCATTCATCTCATCCAGGATAGCCTTCTTAACCAAGCTCCCGGACGGGGAAATAATCGGGTTACGCAGCAGCATTTGGACGAACCCCTCCTGTCCATGAAGATCGTAACCGCTAAATATTCCCGATATGGCTTCTCCTCTCTCATCCACTTGAAGGGCCTGACTATACACTGCACAATAACGCGCTGGATTCTCCTGCAAAAACCGGGTATAGGTCTCGATCAGGGTAGGTGCACATTCGTCATCTGCATCCAGGAAAAGAATCCAGTCACCCTGCGCATTGTTTAGGCCTGTATTTCTTGCGGCCGATGCTCCTTGGTTGGCTTGCTGCAGGAGTACAATGTGCTCATAGGTTCTTTGTAGGGCTTTT
This sequence comes from Paenibacillus sp. FSL R5-0527, assembly GCF_038008055.1. NCBI lineage: Bacteria > Bacillati > Bacillota > Bacilli > Caryophanales > Paenibacillaceae > Paenibacillus > Paenibacillus sp. FSL R5-0527. Next base: position 7,220,097 of record NZ_JBBOYI010000001.1, read on the forward strand.
ACTATCTTTACTGTATCATCGGAACTACCATCGTCAATGATAATGATCTCGTGCAGCGTTTGGGATTGAAGGATTAAACTGGATATCGATTTTTCTATATACTCTTCAGCGTTATAAGCAGGTATAACTGCGGATATCTTCATCATAGATCTCCTTATTCACCTAAAATATGGATCAATAAAATGCATTCCTTCAACCCATCCCGCTTCCGTAAGTGTTGCCTTAATCGCGTTATAGGCATGATACGGAGAAATAAGCACTTTACTTGGGGACGCATTTACGATGTTATGTGGAGCGTATACTTGCTTACCTAGCACAAACTGCCCTTGCTTCTTCGCTTCACTATCTATAAAACCACTCATCAATGGCTGATGCGGCATCAAGGCATGACACACGCTTTGCCCAGCCTCTCCTGCTCCCCAAATCCAAAAATGGTCATCGCCAATAAAATGTTTACACTTTTCTATATCGATTTGATTATAAAAATAGGTATTTTCCAAGAAACTTTCTGTTGTGTACTGAATGGTTGGCATACCATATTTTTGAGCACAGCTATTAAAAAAGTTATAGAGTTGCTCTGTATATACTTTATGAACATCTGGATCCGCCATCTTCCCCCAAGTATTCTTGCCATGCCTCCTGTAGTAAGCCAAAGGCTCAAGCGAGGTATGAATGGTTGAGGTCAAAGCCGCTATAATCATTAATCTGGTATCCACACATAGATGGATCAATTCATCCTCAGGCAAAGGCATAACTCTGTCAAAGAAACTTTTTCGGAACGCCAAACCACTTGTCATGGAGAATAAATGAAACAGAGATTCAGATGAATAAATATATTCTTTATAATTCTGAACATTCTTAAACACCGGAATGATTGCGTTGTTCGATTGCCCCTGGGAATTTACTTCCTCCAACGCATGCTGAATGACTTCCAGCTTAGGATTGCTCTCAAAAATATTAATAATATGTTCAACCTTGTTACTTTTAAACCAGTCGTCACTATCCAGAAGGAATATGTACTCCCCTTTGGAATGCAGGTATGCCTGATAGACAGCATTCATTTGATTTAAATTATTGGATTTTCCGTGGTTCGCCTTGGAGATCACCTTGATATCTGAATACTGTGATAATTTCTCTAGGGAATGATCTGTTGATCCATCATCATATACGATAATTTCAATATCCTTGTAGGTTTGATTAAGAACCGAATCAACACATTGGACAATAAAATCCTCATAATTGTAGTTGTTGATTAACACAGAGACCAGCATTGCGTTCCTCCTCAAAGCCGGGATACAATGAATCATAATTCCATCAACCTGTATCCAAGCACATAGGGATTTTATAACTTAAAGCTCACCACTGCCTAAATAGTGAGGATATGTTGAATATCTTCCTCCAGGCGGACAATATCATCATCGACCGTTACCCTTCCAATCTGTACTTCAATTAACTCCGTATCCTCCTGGGCTTGTAAACAATGTCTGGTACCGCTCGGAATCTCAATCACGGCCCCTGCCGTTACCATTTGAGCTATGCCGTCTATGACCAGAGTGGCTCTTCCAGCCGTAATAGTCCATACCTCAGTTCTCATATTATGATAATGATAGCTGAAATGATAGCCTGCCTTGATACAGAGACGTTTAGTCAACACTTCATTGTTCTCTGACTTGGAATAATCCAATATTCTATACCAGCCCCAGCGCCGTTCTTCGTACATGGGTCTTGAGAACAAGCCTTCATGCAGCATATCCTTCATACGGGAACTTGACGGCTTATCTGTGACCAATATGCCATCCGGGCTCACAGCAATAACCGCATTAGATATCCCTAAGACTTTTACAGGCAGTTCGAGCTCATTGACAATATGGGTATTATGGCAATCATCACTGAGACCGCCGTTGCCTATCACATTTTGAGACATCTCTTCCGTCAATGTATTCCAGGTCCCAAGATCCTTCCAATAACCCTCATAGGTAAGAGCTACAATAGAATCTAAAGTCTCCAGCAGTTCGTAGTCAAAGCTCTTTTTCGGCAACATCGTGAACCTGTCCAATAAATCCTCATAGCTGACAGGCATCTTCAGATTCTCAAGATGATCCATAATTAATTGCAGTTGAAATACAAAAACACCACTATTCCAATACGATCCATTTGCGATTAACTGCTCCGCCTCTTCTTCTGTAGGCTTTTCTTTAAAGCGCCCCACCCTCATATAGTTCTGAACTTCTCTAGGAATCAAATAACCATACTTTGAAGAAGGATAAGTGGGTTTAATTCCGATTAGACCTATCTGAGCATCGGTTGTTCGAACAAGCTGCTCCAAGTCCTTTAGCATCCTATAAAATTCTGTGCCCACATAAGTGTCTACGGACACAACGCCGACGATTTCATCTTTTGCAATCTCGACATGGGAATACAAATATGAACAGGCTAACGCCACTGCAGGAAATGTGTCCCTACGCTCTGGCTCAATAATCATCGGAATGTTGCCCAACTGATTAGCAATCATATCCACCTGCAGCTTATTGGTAGCAATAATAATATCATCCGCGGATACAATCTTTAATAGCTGGCAATAGACACGCTCCAGCATCGATTCCATCTCATGGGTTTCCTGATTATGAAGCACCTTTAAGAACTGTTTTGCTCGTGAATCATTAGATAGCGGCCATAGACGGGTACCTGATCCGCCCGATAACAATATAATTTTCATAATATTCCCCTAGGATTTACGAGATAAGCTCTTGCCAAGTGTATAATTGAGCGTTTGTGAATCGTTCACTTAATATGCCTTTTACTTCACTCATTACAGAATGTCTTTCAACAGATACTATAATTGTCATCTCGGCAGTTGCATCCAGCTCCTGGGGCGAAATAATTGGAATATTATGCATCATATTTCCTTGCATTCTCTGATCATTATCCAAAAAATATTCCACCTCAATGCCTTGCTTCTGAAGATCAAGATATAAAAATGTTGCGAGCTTTCTCGTACCGAATATGATAACTTTATCAAGATTCTTGGCCAGCAGCTTTGAGGCAGCGCCAGCATTGCCCAACAGTATGTTTTGCAGCCATAATTGATAATGGTTACTGCTTTGGACCAAATCTACATTATCTAAATAATCAGAAGCCTGTTTAGGAATACATTGGAAATGCTCCAAGTGAATAATTGCATTTTCGTTATACATTCTGCTTTCGTGATGAACATGGGTGCTTACACCGCCAAGCCTGAAGGTTGCTATTTCCAGTGGTACATACGCAAAATGAGCCTCGTATTTTTTGATACATTTAATAGTAAAATCGACATCCGCTAAAATTTTATATCTTACATCAAAGCCTCCGAACTCTTCAAAAAGCTTCTTATGTGTAAAGACTGATTGATGAGGGCACATTTTACCGTTTTTCATATCATCAACTGTAATCGGTTGTCCGTCGATATGCCAAATCCCCAATGCATCATTCATCACTCTCACGTTGCCGTGAAGCATGAGCACATCAGGATTCGATACTAAGTAATTGGCCACCTCTGCAACAACTTGTCCGGATGAGAAAAAATCATCCGCATTCATAAAGTTAATAAAATCCCCGGTGGCCAATTGTACGCCCTTATTAAAGGCATCATATATCCCATGATCAGGTTCAGATACAATGGTATTTATACGATCCTTATATTTATGAATAATATCCAAAGTATGATCTGTGGATGCACCATCCACGATAATATACTCCAAATTAGAATAGCTTTGGTTTAGTACACTTTGAATGGTCTGCTCGATCGTATCGGCAGCATTATAACAGACTGTAACAACAGAAATTTTAGGTTTATTCATCGTTGTTCACCACATGCTCGAGGTACCATTGATAGGTATCCCGAACCCCTTCCTCTAATTCAATGGAATAACGCCAACCTAATTGTTCCAGCTTTGTCACATCAGTTATTTTTCTTGGCGTACCATCCGGTTTGGTTGAGTCATAAACCAGTGTTCCCTCGAAGCCAATATTACTACACAACTGTTCTGCAAGCTCTCGAATAGAGATTTCTTTACCAGTGCCAATGTTTACGAAGGTGCCTATTTCCTCTGCCGAGTGATTTTCCATGAGATAGACGCAGGCATCTGCCAAATCATCTACATGCAGGAATTCACGAAAAGGTGTACCGCTGCCCCAGATGGTGACCGTTTCACTTCCGTTTGTTTTGGCCTCATGTATTTTCCGCATTAATGCCGGCAACACGTGCGAGTTCTGCAAATCAAAATTGTCATTGGGACCATATAGATTCGTAGGCATGACGCTCATAAAGTTCGTACCGTATTGTTTATTGTAAGCATTGCACATTTTTATGCCAGCAATCTTCGCTATGGCGTATGGCTCGTTGGTTGGCTCCAATTCATCCGTAAGCAGGTATTCTTCCTTAAGCGGCTGAGGAGCCAATTTAGGATAAATACAAGTGCTTCCTAAAAAAAGCAGCTTCTTAACACCATAGTTCCTAGCTGCTTCAATAATATTAGATTGAATCATAAGATTATCGTATAGGAACTGTGCCGGATAAGTGGAATTAGCCAGAATACCGCCTACTTTTGCAGCTGCTAGATATACGTACTCCGGCTGTTCTTCTTCGAAAAATCGCTTAACTGACGACTGATCACGTAAGTCCAGCTCTTGACTAGTTCTCCCTAGTATGTTGTTGTAGCCTTTCGCCTTCAGTTTTCGCACAATGGCAGAACCTACTAATCCACGATGACCAGCAACATAAATTTTAGAATTTGCTTGCATTTCGATCACCTTTTCAAGCTAATTGTGTTTGCCTTTGCTCGCTGTTTTTCTAAGATCCTCTTGAACCATCATAGCTACCAACTCGTTAAAGCTAGTTTTAGGACTCCAACCAAGAATATTCTTTGCTTTCGCCGGATTGCCGAGTAGTAGATCTACTTCAGTAGGACGGAAAAATTGCGGGTCTACAGCCACAATTACCTTTCCGGTTGTCGGATCGATCCCTTGTTCATGTACCCCTTCCCCATGCCATTCGATATCAATCCCTGCCTCCTTAAAGGCTAACTCAACAAATTGACGCACTGTTCTTGTCTCGCCGGTTGCGATCACAAAATCTTGCGGAATATCCTGTTGCAGCATCAGCCACATCGCCTCAACATAATCTCCCGCATACCCCCAGTCACGTTTGGCGTCCAGATTCCCCAAGAATAGACAATCCTGATATCCATACTTAATATTAGCTACCGCCATTGTAATTTTGCGGGTGACAAAGGTCTCACCACGCATTGGAGATTCGTGATTAAACAATATGCCGTTGCAAGCAAACATATTGTACGCCTCACGGTAGTTAACCGTAATCCAGTAGGCGTACATTTTAGCAGCTGCATATGGGCTGCGTGGATAGAAGGGTGTAGATTCAGATTGGGGTGTTTCTTGGACTTTCCCATACAACTCGCTTGTAGATGCCTGATATATCTTTGTCGTCTGTTCCAGCCCTAGAATACGTATCGCCTCAAGCAAACGCAGAGTACCAATTCCGTCTGCATTTGCCGTATACTCCGGCGTATCAAAAGAGACCTTGACATGACTCATTGCAGCCAGATTATACACTTCATCCGGTCTTATTTCTGCCATTAATCGGATAACGTTAGATGAGTCTGTCATGTCTCCATAATGAAGCTTTACTCTGGGATGTTCTAAATATTGTTCTATTCGATCATATCGTTCAATCGAAGCACGTCTAATTAACCCATGCACTTCGTATCCTTTATCTAACAATAAATTTATAAGATAAGCTCCATCCTGCCCTGTTACTCCAGTGATAAGTGCTGTTTTCATAATTCCACCATTCAATCCCCATATATTCTTAAAATTTTATTGCATGGAATATTGGCCTTTATTAGTTCTCCGTATATATCCCTTTCATAACTAGCTGATGAAATTAATATATAACAGTTTTCTTGCATCAAATTTTGATTGTAAGAGATAATGGGGTAACCTTCCATAACCCCACCGTCATTCTTTTTGGATATAATTCCTTTTAGGTTGTAATTTGAAAAATCTACATTTTTCAACAATCTTTCTGTATGTCCACCATCAGCATAAATATATATAACGTCACTTCTTTGGACGGATTGAAGTACATATTTTTCAATATAGTGCGCAATCGGTATAGAAAACAAATCTTCCTCTACTTGTTCTGTTATATTTAAATCGGTCGTATTAAAAGATATTTGTGAAGAAATAATCTTATAAAAATAACCGGAAGAAACCGACCTGTAAAAAGCATTTTGATCTTTGTCCAAAAGTAACACTGAAGAAATTTTCCCCTGCCCATGATTAGTAACTATATTTTCATTTAGTCTACAGGATTGGAGAATTCGGGAATCGAAATAACTATAATTTATTACTTCTCCCTCAATATCACTACTTATATTTCTACTTTTTTTTCGAATATCATCAAAAGCATTAAATAGGGCCGTTCCTAATTCAAGTCTATTCGCTTCATGATTTATTTGGTTATCAGATGATGAATCTTTTTGCATAGCTAAAGCCTTGTTCATAGCTTTTTCTAAGTCGCTAACTGAATTGCTATTAAAAAAGATAACTTTAGAATTGATAATCTCTCTGTTCACTTTAATATCTGATAAAATCACTGTCTTATTTAGTGATAATGCATCGTATGTCGAACCTCCACCAGGTCCGCCCTCAAACAGTGTGGGTTGAATTACGGCAATGCATTGATTCAGCAATTGAATCTGATCTTTTTTGGAAATTAACCCCAACAATATTATTTTATTATTTAGTTTGTTTTCATTGATATATTCCAATAGCTCATTAGTATATGTTAGATCCCTATAGTCAGTTAAATCTCCAGTACATATTAACCGAATGTTAGACAGATGCTTATTATTCTCGTAGAACAATTTCATTGCTTTAAATGCAAGTATATGATTCTTATGCTTCCAAAATTGATTGGAAATCATAAAGTATTCAGTTCCTATCAAATGTTCAAACTCTTTATCAATATCATTATTTAAATACTCTTCATATCCATTTTTCAGAAAAGGTACAAAAGGCAAGGAATATACGTTTTTGATGTTATGCGTCAAAAATTTGAAAATGTCATGCTTCGTATCCAGAGAATTTACAATTATTCCATCAGAGTCCTTTAGCATCTGGGAATAAAATGCATCGCGATAAACTATTTCTTGTTTACTAAAATTGGAAGGTAAATATTTATGTTGAAAGTCTGGAAGGTATCCAACCCAAGGAACAGGCATAAATTTACCTAAATGTGTTTGGAATGAAAAAATCACATCTATCCTCTTATCTTTTACGATTTGATATACTCTATCTTTACTTACCCCATCTACTTCAGTAAATTCTATCTTAAACTGATCAATAAACTGATTTAATATACTTTTATCATTTCTTGTACCAATAATACTCAATTCCAGTTTTACTTTTATGTCACTTTGGACCAATCCTGAAAGTAAATAAAAGACAAAATCCTTTCCACCGTTCCAAGAAAACATAGTATTAGGTATCAAACAGATTTTTAATTTTTCCATACTTATCTCGTCCTATAGAATTCTTTTATTATATTACATATATGTGTTATTTTTTCTTGACTAAGTAAAGGAGAACTAGGCAAGTTAATCCCACTTTTGCTTAATTTAATAGCATTAGGGTAATTATAGGATGACCCTTCATTTTTATACATATCCATTAGATGTATCGGATGAAAGAAAGGACGCGTCTCTATTCCAAATTGATACAAATGACTTCTTAATAAGTCTCGATAATCCCCTTGTTCTAATACTACTGAAACCATCCAATGTGAATTTATGACCTTTTTATCATCTACGAAGTCCATAGGTAATTCCTCAAGTTCCTGCTTATACTGATCTGCTATCTCCCTTTTTCTCACGAGGATAGATTCTATTCTCTCCAACTGTGCGAGTCCAATTGCCGCACAAATGTTGGTCATTCTGTAATTATAACCAACCACCTCATGCCAATACTCTATATTCTTGGAAACTCCCTGCCCCTTGAACAATTCTACGCGCTCTTTTAAAATAAGATCATTAGTGCAAACCATTCCTCCTTCTCCAGTCGTGATGGTTTTATTACCAAAAAAACTAAATGTAGAGACATCACCGAATGTTCCTACATGCTTATTATTAAAATACGTTCCTATTGCTTCTGCGCAATCTTCTACTAAAAATATATTATGCTCGTTACATATATTTCTTAGTTCCTCCAGATCACACGCATTTCCATATAAATGTACTGCTATTACTGCTTTTGTTCTTCTATTAATATTCTTTTTTACTTGTTCTAAATCTAACTGCCAATTTTTTATATCGCTATCTACAAAAACAGGCGTGGCCCCAACGTATCTAATACAATTCACCGAGGATATATAGGTCAATGTTGGAACAATGACCTCATCCCCTTTACCTATTCCTAATGCCAGCATAGCTAAATGCAGCGCCGTAGTGCCATTGGAGGTACTTACAGCATATTGGGTTCCCACATAGCTCGAAAAATGATCCTCAAATCTGTGAACATATTTTCCTTTTGAAGATATCCAATTTGATTCCAAGCAATCCATTACATATTTTTTCTCATTTCCATCTAATGCAGGCTCATAAACTGGAATTTTGATCATTATTCTCTTTCTCCAATCTAGTTGACTTGTTGAATGATTTTACTTGGCAGGTATTCCTTTTACTATTGCATGAGGAGCAATATTATTAATGACAACTGCTCCCGCCCCAACAATTGAGTTAGGACCAACATGTAATTTTTCGTGTACGCCTTTCCCTTGAATCACTGTTGCTCCAATCCCTATAAATGCCTCTTCATGGAGATGCACATTGCCAGCTATGTTTGCACCTGGTGAAATGGTTACAAAGTCTTCAATGATACAATCATGGGCAATCGTTGCATTAGAATTAAACAACCCGAAATCACCCATTTTTATATTATTTGAGAACCTAACGCCTGCACCAACTATATTCCCTTTATGTCTTTGCAACTCATTTAATTGCATCCTTCCAAACGTCGCACTAGGATGTATAATATTTATGAATTTAAGGTTATTAAATTTTCTATATATTTTTTTTCTGATAGCTCCGTCCCCTACTCCAATTACAAACGAGTATTTTTCATAATACTCATTAATGTTGGACTCACTTACAATCTCAATTCCTGTAATCGGATCTTTACCTTCTTTGATATCTATAAACAAAAGATTCTTGAACCCTATTTCCAGGCAAATATCAGCAACTTCACGTGCTTGACTAGAAGAACCAAAAATCCCTATGCCGTTGTTCACTCGCACTAGTCCCCTCCTTAGGTAGACGCTGCTCTAGTTATTCCCCTAAGCACAATGCTACAAATCTTTCCAGCTTATAATTTCCAGGTCATATCCCTTAAATTTGTTTTTTAGTTCATTTATGATACTCACATCATGTCCTCCCTCTATTGAAATCAAAATTGTCGAAGGAGTACTGAGATCAAGGTCATCTATGGATTTAATCGGAGTACCTTCCACCAGGATGTTGGGAGAAGGATTATAACTTGTTAGAAAACTACTTATTTTGATTTCCTTTATTTCTAATATTTTTTTTAACAGTATTCCGTATTCACCATATCCAAATATATATACATTTCTCTGAAAAAAATTATAATTTTCATAGTCATTCTTAAGGATCAATTTGTTTACTGTTTTCAACTTATTTTGATCTGTTATTGCCTGCTGCTTTAATGCATTGATTTTATATATCATTTCACAGGTAAAGAAATCATACATTCTATTCCGCTCTATAACATCTGGATGCTCTAAAGGAAAATTAATGGGATATGTTGGTAAACTGGCTTCCAAATTATCATACATTGTTGTATGTGTAGCACTTTCGTCAAAACCAATATTACTGATTAAATTAACAGAAGGTATTATACCGAAAGCATTGCGAGACCATGAACTAAATAAAAACGGATACGCCCAACTATCTATCTTCCCTTCGTATGTTTGGTCAAATATATTCGTCCAGTATTTTCTAAAAAATGGATCATAACATATTTTTTCAAAATCATCTGACTGTCTATAAGAAGGCCAATCAAGCATACGCATATCTCTTAGTTTCCAGGCTCTTCTCCATGTCGCCCAACCTGAACTATGAAAAAACAAAGAAAAGTAGTAACTAAACTCAGGCTTGTAGTATTCATTTTTTTGTTGAAAATTATTTCCTGATATGCCGGTTATTTTGTCATTATGTTTATATCTATCTAGTAATTCTTCACAAAATTCAAAAAAATCCTCGCTCGGAACACAATCATCTTCTAGAATTATGGCATCTTCCACTTGCTTAAATACTTCATCAAGTCCTGATGAAATGCGTCTCCGACAACCTAAGTTCTCTTCAGCATAGAAATACTTCACATCACAATCCCAATCAACCTGGATCACGGCTCGCGTTTCTTCACACAATTGAACGTCGCGTTCTTTATCTGGTCTAGGACCATCCGCAATAACAAACAACTGTTTTGGTGAATACTTACGGATTTTTTCGAAAACAATGGCAGCTTTATCAGGACGATTAAATATTATGAATGCTACTGGCTTTGTCAAATTGAATCCCCCAATTTAAAGCTTATTAACTCATTACTATTAGAAGGAAATGCCACATCCTTAGCTAAAATGCTAGCAGTTTTATCAGTGAAGGAGGGGATATATTATCATCGTAGTTGTTCCCCCTAAACTATTTTTAATAGCAATGCAAAGGTGCTCCCGTTCCTCATTACTTCTTCTCTATAAACAATAATCAGCCCTTATCCAAAATTTTATATATTGGAATAGTTAGCTCTTTTATGAAGCAAGTTTCTTCCATCGAAAATGACATCATATTGCAAGACTGATTTTAATTGTATCCAGTCTACATCAACAAACTCATTCCATTCTGTCACTAGTAGAACAGCAGCAGCTTCACTAACGGCCTCTTCCAACGAGGCAGCATACTTCAAGCTAATCCCATTTAATACATCCGTATATTTGACAACAGGATCATAAACAAAAATGTCAGCCTTTTGTTCTGCTAATGCTTTAATGATGTCGATGGATGGTGCCTCTCTCATGTCATCAGTATCAGGCTTAAATGCTAAGCCCAGAACAGCTATCTTCTTACCTCTAACATTCCCATCAAAATGTTTTAACACCTTATTAATAAAAAATGTGCGCTGATCATGATTTGCCTTAATGGCAGATTCTACAATACTCAGAGATACATTATTTTCTCTACCTAGCTGCACGAGTGATATAGTGTCCTTAGGAAAACATGAACCACCGTACCCTAGCCCCGCATTTAGAAACTGGCGGCCAATCCGTTTGTCCATGCCCATTCCATCCGCGACTGCATTAATGTCCGCCCCTAATTTATCGCAAAGATTTGAAATTTGATTGATATAGCTTATTTTCACAGCCAAAAAAGCATTGGAGGCGTATTTAATCATTTCTGCGCTGCGACGATCGGTACGTAAAATAGGTATTTCAATGTTGCTATATAACGCTTCAACGGTGTCGCCTGCTGCTTTACTTTCTGCCCCAATAATAATCCTATCTCCATAAAAGGAATCATGAATGGCATGACCCTCACGTAAAAATTCCGGATTTGATACCACATCAACATGAATATCGTTCTGTTTATTTTCACGAATGAAATTCTCTACCCAGTCATTTATCCCTACTGGTACTGTGCTCTTCATAACGACAATTACATCGTGATCCACATTCTTCGCTATACTCATTACGGCCTGCTCAACATAGCTCAAGTTGGCTGCCCCATTTTCTCCTTGAGGCGTACCTACTGCAATAACAATCACTTCAGCATCTTGAAATGCTTCTGCAGGGCTTGTTGTGAAAAACAAACGTTGGCTTACAATATTCCTTTGTAATAATTTATCAAGGCCTGGCTCATAAATTGGAGATGTGCCTGTTTGTAATTTAATTATTTTCTCCTCATCTACATCTACGCACACTACCGTATGACCAACCTCAGAAAGTATAGTACCCGTAACCAACCCTACATATCCTGTGCCGATAACTGCCACTTTCATATGGTAACCTGCTTTCACGCTGGATTTAAACTGTAAGCGTTCTATGAATTTGCTTTATTAATCAATTGGTCAAAATATAAAATAGTAGGTTGAAGTCCTTCATCAAGAGTTACTTTTGGATACCAATTAAGCACTCTTTTAGCTTCTTCTATGACAGGCTTGCGCTGCTTAGGATCATCCTCAGGCAATAACTCATACTTTAATTCCGTATTGTTCTTGGTCCATTTCATGACTTTTTCGGCAAGCTCCAACATGGTGAACTCATCCGGGTTTCCCAGATTAATGGGGCCTGTTACTTCCTCCGGAGTCTCCATCATTCGCAGGAAGCCTTCGATTAAATCATCCACGTAGCAGAATGATCGAGTCTGCTGTCCATCACCATACACTGTCAGCGGTTTGTTATGCAGCGACTGTACAATAAAGTTACTTACAACACGGCCATCTTTTGCATCCATTCTTGGACCATACGTATTGAAGATACGTACCACTTTAATTCGAACATCGTACATTCGTGCATAATCAAAAAACAAAGTTTCTGCCCCACGCTTGCCCTCATCGTAGCAACTGCGAATTCCTATAGGATTCACATGTCCCCAATATTGCTCAGGCTGAGGATGTACCAAGGGGTCTCCGTATACCTCGGAAGTCGAAGCTTGCATTATTTTCGCACCACATTTGCGGGCAATTTCAAGCAGCTGTAGAGAGCCAAGTATATTTGTTTTAAAAGTATGTATTGGATTGGCTTGGTAATGAATCGGACTAGCAGGACAGGCCAGATTATAAATCTCATCAAATTCACCCAGTTCAGGAAGCGGCTCAGTAATATCATGCTGAATAAAAGTAATGGCATCCATCACATGATCAATATTCCTAAGTGAACCTGTCTGCAAATTATCTACACAAACAATTTCATGCCCTTGCTTTAGCAATCGATCTATTAGGTGTGATCCCAAAAAACCAGCGCCACCCGTCACTAATATCTTTTTCATGACTGCCCTCCGAATTTTCTCTTATGCCAATTCCAAGCTATTTCAATAATTTCATTCAAATGATAACGTGCTTCCTCAATCAAATTATACTTTTCTTACCGTTATATAATATATCGGCAGTTTACTCTACTGAATAGAGGATTTATTTATTGGAAATTGATTCCACCCTTTAACGAAAAAGAATCGCTATCAGTATAGAGCCACAATTCGCTCATCTCACCGAACACGATTCCTTTGTCCACCAACCATATACCTTGTCCGGTATTTATGGATTTTCGTTGCCCCACGCTAAACGGAGAATAGAATAACCTTTATACCCGTTCTATCAGGCCAAAGCCCCTGATCGTATTAGCAACTCTGTTACCTCGTCAAACTCCAACGTTGTTTGATCCTCTGAGCTATACTTCCCATCTTTAACAGGCTTTGAATTTGGATAATCTCCCTTTTTATAAAATTCATTTGGAATGACAAACATTTCCGTTAGTTCTTTGGCCCGTTTTCCTTCATCTTCCGTCATAAGTTCCTCATACATTTTTTCACCGGGGCGCAAACCAATTTCTTCAATCTCTATTTCCTCAGGAGTTATTCCTATTTTTTTGGACATTTCTAGAATTACAGCTTTTATTAGATCTTCCAATCTAACTACAGGCATTTTTAATACAAAAACCTCTCCACCTTGAGCATAATCTGCAGCTTTAAGGGTTAACTCAGTGGCTTCTTCCATAGTCATCATAAAACGAGTCATATTTTTGTGAGTAATTGTAATCTTACGCTGAGATTCGATCTGCTTTTTAAAAAGCGGTATAACAGATCCTCTTGACCCCATAACGTTTCCAAAACGCACAGCTGCAAATGTGGTATTAGCTGAACCTGCTTGGTATTGTGCAGAAGAAATTAGACGTTCGGCCATTAATTTAGATGCCCCATAAGTATTTGTGGGGGCAATGGCTTTGTCCGTACTCACAAAAATGACTTTTTTCACTCTAGCCTCCAATGCAGACTGTATTACATTTTGCGTGCCGATTATATTGGTTTGTACGGCTTCAAAAGGATTATATTCACATGCCGGGACATGCTTCATAGCAGCACAGTGAAAGACATAATCTATGTCCGCCATGGCCCGGGACAATCTTTGCGCATCTCTTACGTCACCTATTAAGAAACGCAACTGTTGAGCATACTGCTGCAGCTCCTGCGCCATTTCAAACTGTTTGAATTCATCTCTGCTGAATATGCGAATAACACCGGGTTTTTCCTGCAACAAACGTCTAACAAGACGTTGACCTATTGTCCCAGTCCCCCCTGTTATTAAAATTTTCTTGCCTTTATATAAACTCACGGCTTTTCCTCCTGCTGATGCAATCGATCCATGCGATGAAGGGCATGTTGGATATAATTAGTCATTTTGGGGTTGAAGGAAATTAGTTCATCTACTAATTTGCCTAAGTGCTCCATAATTAATGAGGCTTTTACGAATGGATTCGTTGCGTCAACGATCTTGGGAACAAATCTCATATAGTGGTTAATATGATGAGCCAGTCCAAAACTGTGAAAATATTTAAAGATGTCTTGGTCCGTTATTGATTGCCATAGCTTATTGACTTTCAGCAAATTTTTATTTAAATTATTTACGTTTTTGGTTTTTACGCTCCTAGCCATTGAAGTCAATTCTTGCTTTATCTTAGTCAAACTTTTATCCAGCATTTGGGCTTCGCTTAATATATGATTCATTTTCTTCGAAACTTTCTCACTTAAGTTTTCTTCCATTACTGGCATGGAATTTAAACCATACAAAGCAGGCACCGGATTTGCCGGCAATACCTTTATGATGCGCTCAAGGCTTTCCCACTCTGCGCCTTTTATTTTCGCTCCCTTGGCGGAAGTATTTATGAATTTAATTCCATCAAGCTGTAAAACTGAAATAATGTTTTCTATGTTCTTACGAGTAATCGTCATAACCGCATTGGTGGGATTCATGCCGCCTAATACGTTTTCCACATATTCCGTTGCACTGCTTAGAGCGTTGGCCAAACCTTGTTCCGTCACATGATTAGCACCAGCGCTATAATACTTTTGATCGGGGAAAGATAAATCCTGCCCGAGCAAAATGATATCCTTTGCGCCCATATAAGCCGCTAATTGTATGGCTGTTCCAGTGACTGACGCAGTTGGTCTAAATGAGGGGCCCATATCCTCCTCCAACAAGTATTGACTTATCGTATCGCCTTCAAAAGTGGCATGAAACATCCCCGACTGGTACATATCTTGGATTTGAAAATGACTATGATTGACAAAAATCAAGGGAGTCCGTCCACAATCTATATTATTAAAAACTTTTAGATTTGGGTCACCGCCATCCATTGTTACTATAAAATGCGGATTGATGTGATGGTGCTGCAAAACCTGAATACTGGAACCGGCTGCAATCAGAATACATTTTTGTTTCAATTGCTCAAGTAAATGAATATCTTCTTGCAATGATGGACCAGAGCCGATAACCGCAACCGCTCCTTTATTGCTAATTCCTTTAAGAGGAGCTATAGAAGGATTCACAATACAATGCGGGATATTATAAAGGATGTTCCGCACCCATTCCATTTGATATCTTTGATAGGTTTGAAAGTTTGACTGACTATTGAGAACTCCGTGTTTAATCACTTCTTCCAATTGATTAAACGTTTCTTTATATAGCCGTCTGTATATTGGCGCAGCGATCAGTGTAATTGTTCCGGCCAACTGTCCGCTGATATAATCTGCCAACTCTGAAAGAACTAGCTCATGTTCCCCCAAAGCCACCATCTTAACACGATCATTGTCTAACAATTCACTGACATCCTGGTGCTGTAACATGCTATGGAATACATTTATATCAGGCTCATATACAATGATTTGCTTGACCTCGGTCTCTTCCAATACAGCTTTCAAAAAATGGCCCATCCCCACTCCAAACAGCAATAAAGGCCCTTCATTATCCGATTTCCCAGCCATAGTTGCCTGAACCCATCTAGCAGCTTCCACTTCGGCATTATATTTACTATGGAAAAAATATTCTACGCCATCTTCGTGCCGCTTCAGGTTAAACTCATTGTTTTTCGTATAAACAACTTCATATTGTTCCCGATCGGGAACATTGTGATCAATAACCCGGACTAGCTCGGGATATTTGTCATGTAAAATCTGTTCGTTAGCTTCCAACAATTTCATGCTGACACCTTTTCTTTATATTGTGAATGATAGTTTTCAAGAGCAGGAATGATTTCGTATTCTAACACATCACTTACTCCTACAAAATCATCTTGTTGGATATTGGTATGCATAACGCTAATATATTGATTTACTGAAGTAATTTCAGCAAGATACTCCGGAAGATTCTCTGTTTCCTCCATATAAAGTTTAACATTTAAAGCAATTGCACTACTGATCCATTCCAGCCCCTGCACAAGTTGGGACAACAAACCTGCATTTTCCTGATTAAGTCCACCATATAACTGGTTAACGACACTTTTGGCCGCTGGAATGAATCGGCTGAGATATTGGTCTAACTCTTGTTCAGTAGACACTATACTTTCCAATCTCGATAAGCTATTAATATTAACGCACTGTATTTGATCCACATTAAGAAATAGATATTGTTCGTAACCGGTATAAAAAGTTTTACCATCAATATCAACGCAGTGGATAAGCTGGCCGGTTTGAAAAATCGAGCCAGTCGCCTCTTTCCACCATTTATCAAGCTGCTCGATCGATCCGTCAATGACTTGTTCCTGCTGCTGGTTAATCATTACCTTCAATTCACTCACGTCCTTATTCATATATACCTAATATATCGGAATAAACATAGTGGATTTGTATAGGTAAAATAAAGCAAAAAGACCCCCAGAAGGGGGTCCAAAAAAAGGTTCGATATTATCCGAGCAATTTAAGAACGGATTGTGGAGCAGAGTTCGCTTGTGCCAACATCGCTGTACCTGCTTGTACCAGGATTTGGTTCTTCGTGAACGACGTCATTTCGGTAGCCATATCAGCGTCACGAATACGTGATTCGGAAGCGGACAGGTTTTCTACCATTACGCCCAAGTTATTAACTGTGTGCTCCAGACGGTTTTGCACGGCACCAAAGGTAGCGCGTTGAGTGGAGACTGTGCTGATTGCCGATTTAATAGCATCGATAGCTTGATTCGCCTTTGTTGCATCAGCGCCCGAAACTGAAAGATCGCTCAATTTCATAGCAGCGCTACCAAGATCTGCAGGCGTCAAAGAAGCTAACTGAATAGAAATTTCAGTGTTAGCATCCGATCCAATCTGGAAGTCCACCTTATTGTTATTATTCAGCAAGTTAATACCATTGAAGTTAACTGTTTTAGCAATGTTACTGATTTCACCAACAAGCTCTTTAACTTCCAATTGGATTTTTTCGCGGTCCGTGCTGTCGTAAGTTCCGTTTGCTGCTTGGTTAGCCAGCGTGTTCAGACGTTGCAGCATCGAGTGAACTTCGGTCAAAGCACCTTCAGCCGTTTGAATCAGGGAGATACCGTCTTGAGCGTTGCGTTGCGCTTGCGTCAAACCATTGATTTGGAAGCGCATTTTTTCGGAGATCGCAAGACCAGCAGCGTCGTCCGCAGCACGGTTAATCCGATAACCGGAAGACAATTTTTCCATTGTCTTGCCCATTTGCGTGTTGTTGAAGTTCAGGTTGCGGTTAGCGTTCAATGCGCCAACGTTCGTGTTGATAAACATTCCCATTCTAATCATCCTCCGTGATTGGTTTATATTGGCTACATCCTTGTGGCCTAATCAATATATCGGCATCGTTAAA
Organism: Paenibacillus sp. FSL R5-0527; assembly: GCF_038008055.1. Taxonomy (NCBI): domain Bacteria; kingdom Bacillati; phylum Bacillota; class Bacilli; order Caryophanales; family Paenibacillaceae; genus Paenibacillus; species Paenibacillus sp. FSL R5-0527. The sequence goes on from NZ_JBBOYI010000001.1 coordinate 7,238,022, forward strand.
ATATAACTTTATACCTATCCAAAGAATTTTCCTTATTTTTTTTCGTCAAAATAAATAGAATGATATCCTCTTCGATTCATGCCGTAATAAGCGTTCATCAGCACCTTTTGGTCCTTTACTGTCCGCAAATCACCGCCCGTTTCATGGATCGAATCGCTGAGCCGGGCTTCAATCATCTGCAGGTAGGCCTGGATGTTCTTCATCGTCTCTGCTAAAGCCGCATCCTGAATTTCTTTTAAAGTTGGAAATTCCAAAGCCATACGATCAATCCGTCCTCTGATCTCCTCCCACTTTTCCGCCGACTGCAGATAAATATCCGTCATGCGTTCCAGCGACTCCTCAGGCGATATTAACTCCAACTGATGTTTCGTACACTCAAGCAATTGGCCGTAAAGCTCCCGATATTCCGCCATGATTGAAGTGTCGTGATTATCCAAGGCTGACTTCCTTTCCGATTTGCTCCCAAGCAGACTGCAGCTCTTTGAGATGACGGATAACCTCTTCTACGTAGTCGGCGTTTTTCTTGATGTTAGCCTGCACTAATCTATCAATTAAATATACATAAATATTTTTTAAATTACGGGCCAATTCGCCGCCTTCCGGCTCATTCAAGGAAGTCATCAATTCATAGATAATGTCTTGGACCTTCTGTATGTACTTGTTGGTATCTTCCAAGCTTCCGCTTTGAATGGCTTTATGGGCCCGTTCGGCAAATTGCACGGCTCCATTATACAGCATTAATGTGAGGCGGTGAGGCGAAGCCGTCTCATATTTATTTTTTTGATAGCTTTGGTAAGCATTGGGCATAGCCATGGATTGTTCATCTCCTAAAAGGAACTATAAAAACGATCAACTACTGGACGACATTAACGAACTTAGCTGACCGGCCATCCAGGATTGTTGTTTTTGCAGCTTCGACAACGCTACTTCCATTTGGTCAAATTGTTTCTTAAGCCTCTCCTCTTTTAGCGTTAATCTTGCCTCCATATTTTCCATTTGTTCATCAATAAAATCGATGTCTTGTTCGAGCCCTTTCTTTTTCAAATCCATCAGACCGTTGGCCTTAGTATAGTTATATAACCGGTCCTTAGCCAGAGTCCCTAGCCCCGACTCGCCATTAAACAATTCTTCTACAGCGTTCGGATTATCTGTCAATTTCTTCTTAAACACTTCTTTGTCAAAGGAAATCTCACCGGTCATTTCCGAAGCAGATTTTTTCCCTTTATCGATTTCCAGGCCAATATCGCTCAAAAGTCTAAGGTTATCCGCACTTCCAGAAACACTGCTGATGATATCGGACAATTCTGTGCTTAGCTGTCTTAGCAGAGAGTCGCTTTGGAGATTCGTTTTAAAATCTTTATAAGAGCCGTCCGCATTCTTTTCGTTCTCAATCTTTTTGGTGTTTTCGCGAATAAGTTTAACAACATCATTGTACGCATCGACAAAAGTCTGAACTTTTTCGGCAATCTTATCCACATCCTGTTTGACCTCTACATTGACTTTGGTGTCTTCGGCCAACAGCTGCAGGGTTACCCCGGGAATCGCATCCTTTACCGTGTTGCTGGAACTGGTAATTTCTATACCGTTAACTTTTAAAATGGCCGGTTGCGCCGTTACTTTATTTTCTAGAGTAAACGAGCCGGTACCGCTCATGTCGATTGTCTTCCCGTCTTTGGCCGTGACGACCAAGCTCTTATATCCATCGGATGTTTGAACGACGGAAGCCTGAACATCGCCGAACTGCTTATTGATTTGCCCTGCGATGGTCGAAAGCGCATCACTATAACTTTTATTGGTTAAGTCCAGATCATCGCTCAGGACAAGACTCTTTCCCCCAATCGAAATCGACTTGGCTGCAGCCAGATCATCAGCGCTAAACTTAATGTCTTTGCCGTCCGCATCCTTAACCTGAATCGAGGTTGTTGCATTCATCTGCTGCTTGGCTAATTTCGTAACTTCTACGGTATAATTGCCGTTGACCGAAGCTCCTCCGCCCGTAGCCGTCAATTTGGTCGTGTCGGAACTGACTGCGCTGCTGACTTGAAAAGAACCGAGGTCCGTGAAAGCCGAAGCTGCGTCCCGCAGGTTTTTCAATTTCAAATTAATGCTATTAAAAATACTTTTGTTGTTTGTAATTGTACTTTTTTTAGTTTCCAGCTTCTTATAAGGAACTCTTTCAATATCCATTAAGCCATTTATGATATTCTGGGTATTCATACCCGATGCCAAACCCGATAAAGCTACTCCCATGATCTACACCTCTTCCTCTCGTTTTAAATTTTTTCATCAAAAAACATGCCGATTAATTCCTTCATCTTGACCGAAAGATCGATGAGAAATTCCGGCGGCAGGCTGCTTAAGACTTCTTGCGTCTTCGCATCCAGCACCTCTACGTACAATTGCTCTGCATCCTCGTTGTACTTGAATTTGAGTTCCTTGCCCGAGGCCGCGATCGACTCGTTAAGCTTCTTGATTTGCTCCTCTAACTTCGCCTGTTCATCCTTGGTCAGCGCATGAACTCTTTGCTCTTCAATTTTGCTGCTGTTTTGAGCAAGAGATGGGGTCGTCTTTGACAAGCCGTAATCCCCGGACCTTAACTCTTGAACATTTGCATCCAACCGATTCAGGTTCATAACCCAACCCACCTACCTTCAAAATGATTTACATTTTAAATTTTTTTAGCAGGTCCAGGATTTGTTCTTGCTGCAATAGACTGGTTTGCTCCTTTGCCGCCAAATTTTCGGCAACGATTCCTTGGTACAACTCTTGGCGTAAAATAGATACATCCTTAGGGGCCACGAAGCCCAGCTTGATTTGATCGCCTTCGATCCCCAAAATCTGCACTTGGATTTCGTCTCCGATCATAACCGCTTCTCCGATTTTCCTTCTCAGGACCAGCATCTACACGCCTCCTTTTTGTATAAGAAGGGGATGCCGGATCGGAAACTCCTGATCCTTGATAATATACTGGCATCCTTTATGCGAATTCGGAGCAAGAAGGACCGGAGCCATCAGATTTACAAACAGTTCGCTCGACTGGACATTGACGATAAGCATCACGCCCACATCATCCGGTGATGAAAGTTCCAGCGAGTCCACGATTTCTTCCGGAATGCGAAAGCTGTAATTTTCAACCACCTGATGAGAAGGTAGTAAAATAAAACTGACTTCATCCTCTAAAGAATGCAATACATAGAAAGGAGTGTCCTGCATAGGAAGCAACGCATACTGCTTGATTTCAGGAATGCCCAAAATTCCAGGTTCGAAGGAGTAAATCTGCTCTTCCTTAACTTCAAGCACCCCGTATGTCTCACTATGAATCTGCATCATTTTGGAAGTGCTCCTCTCGGATCAACTTGAATTTCTGGGGGATAAATCCGGAAGTCGATAATCACTCCCTGCTTTGGAAGAGCTTCGATCGTCACTTCCTTTTGTCCCTTTCGCATGTATCTTTCGTGGGCAATGTGACCGAACACGTTTTTTTCGCCCGAGGAAATATTGGCCACCCGGTCACCTTCCTGAGCCTTGGAAGCAATATCCCTTAATATCGCCGCCTGAGCTTGTCCGTCTAATTCCCTCGCAAGTGAACGTGGACGTTTCAGATCCAAATCATCATAAACGCCTGTCCAATCGGTTTCCAATTCGGGAGGAGTTAGGCGAACGTTAATTTCCGCCGGTCTATACTTCCCCCAGTCATTTGGCAGGATGGCGCTAATCATCGCAGGAAGTCAACCAGCGACGTCTGCATAATTCTCGCTCCCGTGGACAAAGCTGCTTGAAGTACATTTTCTTTCATCTTCAAATCCACGATTGCTTCCGGATAATTTACGTCGGCGACGTTTGATCGTTGTTCCTTTATATTTACCTGTTCATCCTGAATCCGGTTGATCATTAGATCAAACCGGTTCATTCGCGCACCTATCTCCGACCAACTGACATTAATGCGGTCGGAAACAACGTCGATATTATCGATGGCCGCCTGAATTCCGGCCTCATTATTGGTATCGAGCGCATTCGCCAGATCGTCCAGAACCTTAAAGACATTATTTGTTCCGGCTTCTCCGAATACAACTTCGCCGGTAATGCTTACCGGCACCTTTACGGACGGGCTTACGTTAAGATAAAACAATCCCGGATCCGTTTCTGCGTTAGCCGCTCCATCTACGGTATAGGGAGCCTGATCCGTTTTCTGCCCGTTAAACAGGTATCTACCGTTAAAGGTGCTATTACCGATAGTAACCATTTGTTCCTTTAACTGTTTGATTTCCGATGAGATCGTTTGTCTTTGCTGTAAATCCAAAGTCCCGTTGGCCCCTTGAAGCGCCAAGGTACGCGCACGCTTCAGCACATCCGATGCCTGCTGCAGCAAAGAATCCATCGTCTTCAAAATCTCCGTGCCTGTCTGCGCATTCGTCAAAAACTCCTGGCTCCGCGCCAAGTCGGTATCGTATCGCATTTGATAACCGGTTCCGATCGGATCGTCGCTCGGTTTGCTGATTTTTTGCCCGGTTGCCAGCTGCTGTTGGCCGGTCATCATCGCCGTGTTGATATTTCTCACGTTTTTTAACAGCTGCAAGTTCTGCATCATACCTGTTACACGCATTCCATAAACCTCCCTATAAATCCAAAGCTAAGCTATCTATGTTATAAACCTACCCGGCCCATTTGGTTGATGACCCGGTCGAGCATTTCGTCCACCGTGGTCATATTGCGCGCTGCGGCATTGTAGGCTTGTTGGAATCGAATCATGTCAGCCAATTCTTCGTCCATCGAGACGCCGCTGACAGATTGGCGTTGGATTTGCAGATTGTCCGTCATCGTTTGTTGATTCTCGTAGTTCCTTTCCGTATTGCTGGCGCGGATCCCCAAGTCGGCGGTCAATGCCCGGAAGTAGTCGTCCGTTGTCCCCTGCGACAAAGAAGTAAGCGCGTTAGGGAAAGTAAAGAGACCGTCCCGCAAGCTGGCAATGGCATTCGCAATGTCGCTGTTCCCGCGGATAACTTTGTTTACTCCATCTTTTACCTCATACTGTGAGGAAGCGGCAATTTTATTGGTATCGGCAAGAATTGCCGGATTCACTTGAATATTGTCAATCGAAAACGCCCCGCCGTTGGATACGAAAAAGGGAATTCCCGAAGAAGTAGGCTCGGTAAGCGTGTAACCCAGTTGATGAAGTCCGTTAAAGCCTTTCACCATGATATCCATGGAAGAAGTGATCTTGGAGCCCGCAGGTATCGTGGTGCCGGCAACAACCGTCCCCATGCCTTCCACCGTTACATCGTTCAAAGCGACAATATCACTGGAAGCGATGTAACCATTGCTTAAAGTGACTTTAATATCCCCTGTCACAAGCGTGCTGACCAAACCGTTCAACTGGTTGCGGATCGTATCGGTTTCCTGCAGCGATTGAACGTATCCATACAGTTGACCAGCCGTTGCCGTGGTGGCGTTAGCCGCAGTCAAAGGGGTCACCGCTTCTCCGTCCAAAACATTGACGCCTGCGGACGTAATGCTGACCATACCGTTTTCATCCTCGGTAAACTGAACGTCAACGATCGTCGACAACTTATCGAGCAGCAAATCCCGCTGGTCGCGGTAGTCGTTGGCATTGTCGCCAAAGCTTTCGTTATCGCGGATCAGCACATTCAATCTCGCGATATTTTCCACGATATTGTTGGCTTCCTGGACCTTCTTGTCTATGTTGGAATTCACATCGGTCGATAAATTGGTCAGCGATTCGCTGATATGCTTCAGCGTATCCACCAGGTTGCTGGCGGCCCCGGCCACGGCTACACGCGCGCTAAGGAGGGAGGGATCGCGGTTCAAGGTCTCCCAGGAATTCCAGAAATCGTCCATCACCGCGCTAAGTCCGCTGCCCGAAGGCTCGTTCAGAATATTCTGAATGGACGTCATCGTCGAATTCAGTACTTCCCAGGAGCCAAGCAGTTGGTTCTCCCGGCGGTATTGGACATCCAGAAAGCTGTCCCTTACCCGAGTAATACTGGTGTACTCAACCCCGGTGCCCAATTGCCCGGGCTGCTGGCTCTTCGTCATCCCCATAGCCCAAATCGGGTCGGCTTCGGTAAGATTCACGCGTTGCCTGGAATAACCTTCAGTATTGGCATTAGCTATGTTGTGCCCTAACGTTTGCATCGAAGTGGTATTTACGAAAAGGGCTCGCTTGCTGGTCTCTATTCCATGAAAAGTGGAGGTCATTTTGTCCCATCTCCTCTACGCGTTATATATGGATCAAGCTCTTGTATCAAACATTCTTCGGGTCGCGGATTTTCTGTCCTGTCCCGTCGGCGGCGAATAGGTTGTATCATCGTCTTCGTTGCCGATCATTAAATTCAAGGAAAAATCGATAAACGAAAGATTCTGCTTAATCAATTCCTGATTCAGCGCGTTCACCCGTTTCACCTCAGCCAAACGGCCCTCCAGTTTCTCCTTTAACTCCATCAGCATTCGTTTCTCTTCGGGGTCAAAGACGAGTCTTGATATTTCCGTAATCGTCAAGTTCAGTTTTGATTTGATTCCCTTGGACTGCAAAAACGTCTGGGCAACCGTTAGAAGCTGCTGTTCCAGCTCTTCAATCGATTTCAGCATTTTGGATTCACGCGACAAGATGCGTACCAATCCATCAAAGTCACGGTCTAATATAGCCTGTTTTTTTTGCAGCATCATTTCCAATAAAGCCGATTGCTGCGCATCCATTTGCGACAAGCTGCCGATGATTAACTGAACTGACATAGCCGCCCCCTAATTATCATTGAAAAAAGATTTGAAGTACGGAACGAGCTTCTCCGCCAGTTTCTTGGCGTCTACCTGGTACGTTCCCGCGGACACCTGCGATCTCAAATCCTCGATTCTTTTGGCGCGTTCCGCGTCCGTGCCTTCCTCCTGCGCCTTGAGAAGCTCTTTGGCCTCCTCGGAAATAGAAAGTTCGTCCTTGCGGCGTGCTCTACTGTCTGTATCTTTACGCTGGGAATCCAGTTGGCGCTGATAATTGTTAATGGCTCCGGCCCGTCCGGTTTCATTGATTTTCATGGGCTCCACCTTTCTTTCCAAATAAAAAAGCCGATAATCTTTACTAAGTTTATCGGCGGCGTTTGAATCATTTTTAATAGCGAACTATTGGTTTATAAAGAATATTATACCGAACCGACGGTCTTTTTGTCGATTACGGATTACGGAATTTGTCGATGGCGTTGTAGGCTCCTTGTCCGGTTCTTTCGTTTAAGCCGGCCGTTTTTGGCGCATCATCTCTAGTAGCGGCTGTTAAATCGCGAGTCAAACGGGTACGGCAGGAATCGCACATATTGCCTTGCCGAATCAGCACCCCGCATACCTCGCAAGGATACATCATATTCGGGTTGTTGGCGACCGAAATGCGTCCTTCCTTGATGAACTTGGTAATTTGCCGGATCGAAACGCCCGTTGCCTCGTGGACCTCCTGAATTGTAGCCAACTTCTCCTCACGTAAATAATCCAGGCACTTCTCGTACTCCTCTTCGATCTCCTTAATGCAAGAGGGGCAGATGTCTCTGAAATTATTGGCAAACAATCTCCCACAACGCGGACAATTCCCAAGATTCATACCCATGCTTAATCGTCCCTTCACATAACATCTATATAATGTTAGATTACTCTATTCGAGGGGGATTCGTCTATATCTTTTACATAAGGATCGCCCAAAAAATGTAAGAATCAGGAACGGGCCCATGTCAAACTGTAAACCTCCGCCCGGCGCCCCAACCGCCCGCAAATATCATGCAGCGCCTTGGAGCATGATTCCACGGTGCTGCCTGTCGTATAAACATCATCGATCAGAACAATGCGCACGGGAGGCGCAGGAGGATCGGCAAACTTGATGGCTGCCGCATCCGGGAAAGTAAAGGCCGATGAAACGGAATGCTGCCCCGTCCTCGTTACACCGGACTCGGCGACATGCCCGACGGGGGCGGTTTTACCAAACCAGCGGTCAGCAAGAAGGGAAAAACCGCTTCGCTTCCGGCTGGCGGCCGCCAGAGCCGCCGACAGCTGCTGTGCCCCGTGAATGTCCGGCTGAAAAACGTCATGCAAATCCCGCAGCCGTTCCCAGCGGCTTTTAAAGCTTTGTTTTTCGGTATGCCGGGAGCGCTCCACCAAACTAAGCAGCGGAAGACGTCCGGCTGCGGCAACGCCGTAGGCCAGGCGCTTGGCCTGGTTAAATCCCCGTTCCTGCATGCGGTCGCCGCTGACCGGCACATAGGTAACGGCATCAAACCGGAAACGCCCAAAGCCATAAGCTTCTTCCAACTCCCGCAACATCGCCCTGTATGCTTGAGCCGTCATTCTGGCAAGCACCGCCCCATAAGATTCATTTCCTCTGAATTTATATTGGGCTAACCATTCGCGCATTACCGCGTTATAGCTTACCGCGCTGCGGTTCATCACAAAACTGGAATGCGAACGTTCCGGTCTGCTGCAATCCGGACAGCCCACGGGCCGCCCGCAAAACCGGCAGCGGATTTGCTTGATCCAAGGAATCGAAAGGTAGCAGGACATGCAGATTTCCGGATAACCCCGAACGCGGTCGGAAATCGTCTTGCCGCAGGTTAAGCACGGAATTCCCGGAGGAGCAAGCAGGGTATGCAGCGAGGAGAACACTCCCGCCAAAGGGGAGTTCCCCTCCGTCAAAGCGTATTGAACTCCTAGTGACGGCAAGCGGAGCCTGCCGCCCGCCGCATAGGCCCGCGTCCCGCTCCGTCTTCTTCTGCGGGGCCCCCGAACCGCCAAACTTTGGGATGACTTCGTCATTTAGACTTCCTCCTTTTGTTTCAAAAAACCGCCCCTTAGCGCGGCCTTGTTCATCCAGCGAATTTGCCGCAGAGCTCCGCGCTGGGACTTCGTCCATTCATGCGAGGCGAAGATCACCGTCCCGTTCGGGTCATCCTTTGAGCGCCCCGCCCGTCCGGCCATCTGCACGAGGGATGCTTCATCGAACAGGTCGCTGTCCGCATCCAATATGTATACATCGCTTCGCGGCACCGTAACGCCGCGCTCCAAAATCGTCGTGGTCACCAACAGCCTGATTTTTCCTTCGCGGAACTCCAGCACCTTCCGATTCCTTCCCCGGTCCTGGGAAGAGGTTCCCGCAAGCGGCAGTCCGGGAAAACAGCCCCGGAGCAGCCCTGTAAGCGGCTCGATCTGCCGGATGCGGGTGACGAACACAAAAATTTGCGCGCCGCGGCGGACCGATTCCTCCAGGGGCCAAAGCAAGCTGCGCGGAAGGGAGCGGCGGCGCAGACAGGTCCCGACCGGGTCCATCGCAATCCGAACCGGAACCGGGAGCGGATGGCCGTGGAAACGGGCCGGCACTTTGGCATGAGGCAGCCTTCCGGCGCGAATTTCCCGCTGCATGGCCGGGGGCGGCGTAGCGGACAAAAAAATGAACCGTCCGTCTCTTTTGCAGGCCGCCTCTGCGGCAAATTCCAACATCGGGTCGTTATGATACGGAAACGCGTCGAGTTCATCGATGATAACCAAATCGAAGGCCTCGTAAAAACGCATCAATTGATGGGTCGTGGAAATAAACAGCCTGGCCTCTTCCCAGCGCTGCTCGCTCCCGCCATACAGCACCGCCATGGGCACATCGGGAAAAACTTTGGCCACCCGCGGCGCCAGTTCGAGCACCACGTCCCGGCGGGGCGTGGCGACCAGCGCTCGCCCTCCTTGGTCCAACACGTAACGCAACAGCGGAAAAATCATCTCCGTCTTGCCGGCCCCGGTCACGGCCCACAGCAAAAACCGGGGAGGCCGGGCATCCGCCGGCCTGCCGAAGGGCAACAGGCGCAAAAGCCGGGCAAAGGGTGCGGAGCGGGGGACGGCAGGTTGCCCGGGCGGGTTGGCCAAAGCCTGCTCCGCCGGGGGCTCCGGCGAATGCGCCAAGGGCCCGGGCAGTTGCGTCAAAGGCTCGGGCGGATGCGGCAAAAGCTTGTACGACTGCGGCAAGAGCTTGTACGACTGCGGCAAGAGCTTGTACGACTGCGGCAAGAGCTTGTACGACTGCGGCAAGAGCTTGTGCGCCTCCGTTAAGAGCTTGTGCGACTGCGGCAAGGGCTTGTGCGGCTGCGCCAAAGGCTTGTGCGGCTGCGCCAAGGGCTCGTGCGACTGCGTTAAGAGCTTGTGCGACTGCGTCAAGGGCTTGTACGCCTGCGACAAGGGCTTGTACGCCTGCGACAAGGGCTTGTGCGGCTGCGATAGAAAGCGCAGCGCCTGCCCCGCCGCGCTGCGCTGCGCGGGGCTCAGCCCCCACCGGTCCAGCAGGGACGCGGCGGGGGCCACGGCCGAGCCGCCCGCCGCCTGCGGCGCCGCGGGCGGCTCGGCGCCAGCGCTGCCGCGAAGCAGCAGCGCACAAGAGCGGCTGCGCCCCAGCGCGAGGCAGGCCTCGCAGTAGGCGCAGCCGCGGGAGCCGCACGCCCCGCAGGGCGTGCGGCGGTGCACTTCGCTGCCGCAGCGCCGGCAGCGGTGGCCCGCCCGGGCCCGGCGCCAGCGCGGGCCCGCTTCACCTCGGGCGCGGCTTGTCCCGCCCACGCCCGAGGTGAACCGCACGCGCCCCTGCAGGTGCGCGAGCTGGGCGGCGGAGCGCCATGCCGGCGCAAGGCCCGGCAGGCGCTCCGCCAGCAGCTGCTGGAGCTCCGCTTCCAGCAGCGACCTGCCCGCGAGCGCGTCCGCAAGCCGCCGCGCCTCCTCAAGCGTGTGCACAAGCCACGCTTCCCCTGCGGCAAGCCACTCCCTCTCCACCGAATCGGCCTGACTTAAAAAAAGCTTGTTATCCCGGTTATCCTTCCATCCCCGCTTGCTATCCCGCCATGCCTTTGCGTTTTCACCGCCTCCAGGCACGCTTTCCAACAACCTGAGACCTAGCGGAGTCAAGCCCGCCTCCCCTCTCCATAACCAGCCATGATTTCCCGTCAAATTCAAATCCTTTTCCCCGGCTCTCCTCGGCGTATTGCTCAAATTCACTCCACTTAAGGAACTCAAACGTTCTGCATTTTTCCGAACGCCCCCCCGTTCATCATCGCTTAGCTTCTTTTCGGCCGCGAGTTCCGGCTTCAAGCCAAGCTTTAAAAAGCCCTCCCAATCCCTCTCATTCCACCGGTCCATCGCCTCCTGCGTTTTAAACCGGCCGCGCAGCTTCACCGCCCAACCCAAGGGCAAACCGTCCGAAAGCAGATATATCGCCGAGGCCCCGAGTCCAGCTCCCGCATGATGTGAAAATCCAGCGCCGCGCAGAACCCCGTTTGAACCCACGGTCCCGCCGGCCAAGATCGGCCCATCGGTTAAACCCATCTTTTTCTTCACTCCCTGTCTTTCAAGCCCCCCTTGCCCATTCAAAACGTCCACAACACTGCATGCTGCTGCATCCCCCTGATCCCCCAGCCTCATCCACCGGCTTCCTCCCACAACCCACCAAAGCAAATCAACCCGCAAATCCAAACTGATCCAAAGCCGCCACTCCGTCATGAGCTTTACCGCATACAAACCCGCCTTCATTTCCACCTCTCCCCGCCAAAAAACAGCAGTTTATTGCATACTTCAACAATTTCAAGATAATTCCTCCATTTACTTATATTCCTTCATTATTTTTTGCTTCTTTTCTGTGGCATTAAATCTGACAAGATACATTTTCTAGCCACACATATTCTAACGGTTGCCATAGCGCTTATTTCACAGAAATCAGGCTATTTTTGCTTAGATTCAGGCAAATAACGACGCTTACAACCGTTAGAATTTAGAAAAGGTCTTTTTCCGGAAAATAGCCGCTGCTACAACCGTTAAATTTCCGGGCAGCCTTTTTGGGGAATCTTGAGCAAGAATTAATGCAACGCTGGTGCCAAAACGCTTGATTTCAACGAAATAAGGTTATTTCGGTCCGTTAGCCCTCCCCACGTACTCCGAGCAGCTTCGTCCAGTCCCTGTCAAGCCCCGGTTTCGGTTCTAAGCCTTTTTTTCGACATCCCCTTTCTTCACAAACCGCAAGACGCAAAAAAGCACACCCCTCCGGCCTATGGCCTGATAAAGAGTGTGCTTCACACTTTGCGCCGCGCATCCCGATGCGCGAGTATAAAGTTATGATTTTGTTTCGGCTCACTTATTGGTATTCGCTGCGGCTCGGCGTTTTCCTGCAACCCCTGGTAATTTTTTGAAACCCAATAATCGGTGCGCTTCCAAAACCTCGTACGCTCCCAAACGCAGCCTGATGCGAACATATGACTTGGCGGCTTACACATGGACATAGGGGATTTTTCCCGCCTCCTGCGGAATACGAAGGTCGATGCAAACAGGAGCGTCGCCAGCCGTTTTGGCAGCCTGCGCCTCCACATCTTCTTCCCGGACCGCTGCCAGCCCGATAATGGTCAACTCCATATCGCCTTGCGCCTGCAGCTTTTGCATAATTGCAAGCGTATCATCCTCCGAAGCCTCGTCGAGCACCGTTACCCGCAGCGGCAATCCGCGCAGTCTCGCATACCATGACAATGCCCGCAAGTACCATTCCATTTGGCTCTCATGGTTGCTTGTCACCAGAATATAATGCATCGTTTTGGTCGTAGACTTCCGCCGTAAATATATTCCGTGCAAAAAATGAACCAGCGCCGCGGCCAATCCGTAGCTAAGCAGGACCCAACCCATATAGGGAACCACGGAACTCACCTCCTTTGTAGAGGTAGTTCAAAAAGTCATCTTTTAATCACGAAGCAGATCATGAAGCGGATTCGACGTCGAATCTTGAATTCAGCCGGGCCTTCCGTTGCTCACGTAGGCTCCTCCTACGCTCCGCTACTCAGTCCCTAAGCTTCATCCAACCTTCTCGGTGCTTAAAAACCTGACTTTTTGAACACTCCTTTGTAGAGGTAGTTCAAAAAGTCATCTTTTAATCACGAAGCAGATCATGAAGCGGATCGGGCGTCGAATCTTGAATTCAGCCGGGTGGGGCATATGCTTTCGAAGTATGTTTCCTGCAGAAACATTTCAGTTGCTCACGCAGGCTCCTCCTACGCTCCGCTCCTTTCGTCCCTAAGCTTCATCCAACCTTCTCGGTGCTGAAAACCTGACTTTTTGAACACTCCCTTATAGCGACAATATATGCCGCTAGCAAAAGGAGGGTTACTGGGCTCCCGTCAAACAGACCGCTGCCTGCAATAACGGGAGCCTTCCAGCCCTTTTCATCCAATCGCAGTTGGACAGATGACTAGACCTTTTTAACGCCACAGTGCCGGAATAACAGCCCACCTGCCCGTTTGGGCCGGCGTACTGCATTACGGCTAAAATCATCAATTTCCGCAACTCGCAGACAGCGCTGTACTATGTACCTGGCCGCTTCCCTGTCCCTATAGCATTCAAAAAAATAGGAACTCGCCTCACATTTCAATATCATGAATAATATGGAAACCAAGGCACAGAGAAGGCCAGTCAAAAACGATTTCCGCATCATCTGCTGTGTCTATCAACTCTAATGAACATTCAGCTATCTCTGCCGTCCTAAAACTACGAGCTGCCGCCGCCTTTACGTGTAGACACCATCCGCTGCCGCGGAATCGGCTCGGCTAATATCAACCGCGCCAAACCGAATTTATATCTGTAAATATTTTAGCCGGTTAAAGAGTGACCCAACCGAACTTAATCGCATTAATAACCGCTTGGGTACGGTCGTCAACGTCCATTTTCTGCAAAATGCTGCTGACGTGGTTTTTGACGGTCTTCTCGCTAATAAACAAATGCTCTCCAATCATTTTGTTGCTGCGTCCTTCCGCCATCAAACGAAGCACTTCAGCTTCCCGTCTCGTCAGCGGATTGTCATCGCCGGCAACGAATTTAACGCCCGCTTCGCGGATCGCGTTGTCTTCGGCAATCGCCCCCGTCTCGCTCAAATATTCCATGCGGCGCAGTTGCTGAATCAGTTTGCCGGTTACTTTCGGGTGAATAAACGCATTCCCCTCGGCCACCGTACGGATGGCATTAACCAGCGATTCAGCCTCCATGTCTTTCAGCAAATAGCCGGTTGCCCCTTTGCGCAGCGTTTCAAACACATAGCTTTCATCATCGTGAATCGACAAAATGATGACCTTGACCTCGGGATACGACTCGCGGAGTTCAGCCGTGGCATCCACGCCGTTCAATTGCGGCATATTGATGTCCATCAGCACGATTTCCGGAGCAAACTGCTGGCAGCATTCCAACACTTGAGTGCCGTCGCCGCATTCTCCTACAACCTCGATGTCTTCCTCCATGTTCAAAATCCGCTTCAGACCCTCCCGAAACAACTGGTGATCGTCAGCCAAGAGAACTTTGATTGCTTGTCTGCTGCCACTCGTAAGATTATCCATCCTGGTACTCCTTTCTCTTCTCTGTGTTCGTTGGAATGTGGATGACGATTTTGGTACCCATATTCGCTGCCGATTCGATTTCCATTCTTCCTTCGAGTAATTCGACTCTTTCCCGCATGCCAATCAGTCCGAAATGGGTATGCCCTTTCGTCTTTTGCTCCAATTGGTCCACCTTGAAGCCAAGGCCGTTATCTCGCACAATGATGCGCAGCATTTGCGCCTGATACGTGATCTCCACGCCAACATAGGTCGGAAAAGCATGCTTCGCCGCATTGGTGAGCGCTTCTTGCACCAGCCGAAAAATCGCCGCTTCCATCGGAGAGGATAACCGATGCTCTTTGCCCCTGGTTTCAAAGGTGGCTCGAATCTTGGTCTTCTCTTCATAATCATGAACGTATTTGCGCAGTGTTGGAATCAGACCGAGATCATCGAGCGCCATCGGACGCAAATTAAAGATCACTTTCCGCATTTCTTCGAGACTGGAGCGGACCTGAGCTTTCAAATCTACTATTTCGTCCTGTACCAGTTTAAATTCCTGCTTAGCGAGCATTCTTTCTACAATTTCCGTCCTAAGCACTAGATTCGCGAGAAGCTGAGCGGGACCATCGTGAATTTCCCGCGAAATCCGTTTTCGTTCTTCTTCCTGCGCCAAAATAATCTTGAGACCGATCAGCTGCCGGTTCTTAGCGGATTCCAAGATTCGGGTAACCTGTCCCAATTCGCCGGAAAAGTATTCGAGCACAACGCCCATTTGCGTACTGATCGTTTCAGCTCGTTCGACCGATTTTTCCACGTTTCGAACTCTTTTTTGCAGTTCATCGCGTCTGGCCTTCAAATACATTTCCTTCTCGCGATAAATCAGCAAATCAAGCTGAAGCTGCGTCGCCTTCTCGTAGGCCTGTTTGATGTCTTCCTCTTTGTACCGCACGAAATCCCGGCTGACTTCCGTCAGCCGGATGCGGGAACGTCTGTAGTTCACCTCGAGCTGGTCGACCTTCTCCACGGTTTCCGCCGTTTCTTTCATTACGTTTTGCATCTCCGTGTTCAGCGTCTTCAGCTCATTTCGCGCCGAGTCCAAAATTTCGAGAATTTGCAGCTTGCTATTTTCAAGTACGTTAACAGCGTTATTTATTACGCGATCTATGGCATCTGCTTGAAAATCCACCTATACCTTCTCCGTTTCTGTAGTCCGAATAGTCCCAGACTAATCATATCATGATTCGAGGGTGATGGATTTGGTTTTCTTTTCCCAATTTACGCCAATGCCCAGCTGTTCCGACACCAAACGTAACGGGACTAAAGTCCTACCTCCCACAACGATCGGAGAAACCTCCGCTTGCTTGCTGGTTCCGTTCACAAAAAATTCCTTTTCCCCCACGGTTAACTCGAGTACGTTCGTTCCGCGCTTTACGGTAATTTTTTTCGCGGCATTGTTCCAGGTGGAGGTCCCGCCAAAAGCATCCAGCACATATTTAATCGGTACATACGTCGTGTTGTCCTTCAGCAGCGGAGCCACTTCCAGGCTTTGTTTCGCCCCGTCCACCGTCATCGATTTTTGGCCGACAACCATGACGGCTTTGACGCTGGGCTGGGTCACGGCGGCGGCTTCCTCTGTAGCGGCGGCGGGAGCGGTAAACCGGATATTGTCAAAAGAAACACTGCCCGTCAGCATACGTTCATCTTGCCCTTCCTCCACACTTACGACATACAGCCGTTTCAGCTTGGCCGGATATTTGATGCCCGCTGCCGTTAAGTCGACGTTCAGCGTTTTCCAGCCCGTGAAGTCCAGCGGCCGCGCCAAATCGAGATACACCGGTTTGCCGTCGGCGTCCGCCAGCTCCGCGCGCACCCAGTTCAAGCTGGCATCGCCCAGGAGATCGATCGTCATCGCCGTGGCGTTTTCCGGAATCTCCTTGCCGGTCGTTCCGTTGATTTGCGCGTAAGCGAATTTATTGCCCGTACCGCCGGTCAAATCGTAGTCAAGCTGCAGCACTTTCGAATTCGCGCGTTCGCCCGTCCCTTGGACAATCGCTGCCGTTCCCTGCGACTCGGCCGGAAGCCCCGTAAACGAAATCGGGTAAGACACGTTTTCAAAGCTTTCCCAAATGGTGTCCGTGGAAGCGGACAAGACAACCGGCGTGCCGGTGAAGCCGTCATAGCTAGGCGTTGCATAAGCAACCTTCGTGCCGGAATTTATCGACTGCACGGTGAGCGCGCCATCCTTTACGCTGGCTTTCATGCCGCTGAAGGTCCATTTCACGGATTCCGCCGGAACGTTTACCGTGCTTCCGCTCTTCAGCTGAGCTGTAACCGGCACGGATACGGAAGCCCCCGCTTCGAGCGGCGCAAACGTCGTAGCCGGCGTCAGGCTCGTAAGATCGCTGCCGCCCAGCACCGTCACCTCCATGCTGCTGCTGGCCGAGCCGTTTGTAGCGGTGATTTTTGCCGTACCCGCTTTAACGCCTTTAAATCCGCTGCCTGTCCACTTGACGTTTCCGTTGCTCGCTTTCCAGGAAGCCGCCGTGCTTTCCGTCGCAATCGGGTTGTAGTACGTATCGTAGCCTTTCAGGGCATAAGGGACCGTCTGCCCGATGAGCAGCGTGGATGATCCGCTGACTTTAAAGCCTTTCAGCGTGCCTTGCGGAGCCGAAGTGAAGACGCCGAGGCCGTTGGCGACGGCGCGTTGTCCGGCCGATCCGTTGGACGTCGTGAAGGTGAGCTGCGCACTTGTTTCGGCAAGCGGACGATTCACCATCGTTGTTGAACCGCCTCCGTCCAGGTTCAACCCTTTCCATACCCCAATGCTCGTCATAAAACCTTGCAGTTCCTTTAACGTCATCCCGGAGCTGTTGCTGTTTTTCTCGGCGGCAATAATATAAGCCGTTTTCCCGTCTTTGGAGTAGCCAACGGCCGTACGCGCCACGGTGCTGCCTCCGCTGATCGAGTTCGTTGCACGGGTAAACGCCGAGGCTTGGCCTTGATCGACCAGCAGCGTATGGCCGCCGATCATCACCTTGAGATCCGCGGGATTGACGCTATTCCCAGTCGTTAAAGACTGCAGTTCATACTGCGTATCGATGCGCTGTCCGACCTCCAAATGTTTAGCGACAAAGTCCGCCGCCGTTCCATGGGCGCGCAAAATATATCCGTCCGCCGGCACGGCTCCCGGAATCGGCGCTTTGATCGAAATCTGCGTGATCACATCGCCCTGTACAAGCACTTCCGTCGGCGTTGTCGAAGTGTCCACCGGCCGCTGCGCGGATTTCCAGGCGCTAGTGTATATAAACAATTTGTTGACATGGCTGCGGGTTTTATCCGGCTCCGTTACATAAGATTCCTGATTGATCCCCGCAAGCTCAAACGACGAGCCGTCCTCGGCAACCACCGTCCCGTTGAAGCCAAACCGGTCAATGAACGGCGTTCCGTCATTTTTCACCCCAAACGCGTACATGCCTTCGAGTTGCGCCGGGCTTGTGACAAGCGTTCCTTGGGAAACCGCCGCTCCCATCGGCACGCCTTGCCCTCCGGTGGCAAAGAAATCGCCGTTTACCCCGGCCACGGCACCGGTCTCTTTGGCCATGCCTTCCACCGATTGCCGGGTCGTCAATTGCCCCCCCTTGCCGGTCATGACATCCAAACTGACGTAAGGATTGGTTAAATCGACTTCGACCACATCCGCAAGCACTTTAACGGACTTGCCCGAACGCGTCACCGTGTATTGATATTTGACAAGTTTCGCCCCGGACGTAATGATTTCTTCGCTTAATTTTACGGCTTGATTGCTTGCCGCATACGCCGTAGAAACCGTCCCCCCAATAGGTACCGGTCCCCATCCGATCGCCGGCTGAATCCAAATCATTCCCGCCAAGGAGACGATCGCCAATCGTTTCCCGCCCCGCACTACAATCCGCATCCATTTCGAGTCCTGATTCTTATCCACTACCATATTAATTTGCTACTCTCCCAACTTTTGCAATAATTATCCAAAGCGAACAGCCTACCCTATCCCTTTGGAAACCTAATCTATAAATTATAGACTATTTTCCCGCCAAAAAGTTACGAAAAAAAGCAAGATTGTCAAAGTTCTCTATGTTTTTGAAAAGTAGTGGTTGCTGGCTGTGAATATCGTGGATTATGTGGATAAAAACTGTGGATATTGTGGATTGTTTTTGTGGATAATGTGGACATTGTGGAAACTCGGCGGATAAAATGCTACTATTTAAATATATAAGGCGTAGCACGTCCTGATCTTCTCTGTGGATAGAGGGTCAGGACTTTTTATTTTACTATATAAAAAATAAGAGGAGTGATCGGTATAAATGAAAACGTTAACTTTCGAAAAGGCGCATAAAACCTTCATCAATCAGCACTCAGACTCACGAAAGGGAGAGCGCAAAGCCCGCCTTTTACGGGGACACGGACATGGAGAAACCTTATTTTTGAAGAACGTATGGTGGCCGCTGTATGGAAATTTCGAATATCTTCATCCCGAATATGAGATTCTCGATTGGCGGGGGCGCTCATATTTTGGCGATTTTGCCTATTTGCCGGGGCTTCTTAAATTTATGATTGAAATTAAGGGGTATGGCCCTCATGTACAGGAAATGGATCGTCAGAAGTTTTGCAATGAATTAAATCGTGAATTATACCTGCAATCCCTCGGCTTCCGAGTAGTTTCTATCGCCTACGATGATATCGAACAAAGGCCTGATCTGTGTAGAAATCTCCTGCAAGTGTTATTTAACCGGTACCAAGCCTATCCGCAGCCTAAAGAACGTTCTGTTTTCGCAGAAAAGGAAGTTCTCCGCCTGGCATTATGTTCTGCCGGGTCCATCAGTCCTAAAGAGGTATGCCAATATTTTGGCATCAATTACCGGACTGCGGTGCGCTTGCTACAATCTCTTTCTGCCAAAGGGTGGATGCAGCCGATCCGAAACGGAACCGGACAAAGAATTCATCGCTACGAACTGCTTCAAGGAAGTTGGGAGATGATTGACTGACATAGGCAAGATCCATAAGATATTTTTCCAAATAGTTGGTTACCTGGGTGTTGAACTAGTTAGGAGCCTGGCTCCGACGAATTAGTTGCAAAACTTACAGGTAGGATAAATTTAGATGCGGGCTAATCCGTATTAATTGCATTTCTTGCAATTACATCCAGACATCTTCACCAATCCCTTCAACTATGCCGTTTTAATTGTAGGATTTGCATTTAAACTAGCGCCCAGCTACGTCATCAGCTAAATAACTGTATGTTTTACAACTCTTCAACTTTATAAGCACGCAAAATTCTCGATACATAAGAAACGAGAGTCGCAGCGTAAAAAACGGATACCCTCTCCCTTCCAGGAGAACGATATCCGTTTCTATTAACGATAGTTTATAATCCCGCTTGTGTTTTCAGCGCTTCGGCCTTATCTATGCGTTCCCAAGGCAAATCGATGTCCGTACGTCCAAAATGACCGTAGGCTGCGGTTTGGCGGTAAATCGGACGGCGAAGATCCAACATACGAATGATACCCGCCGGACGAAGATCGAAATTCTGGCGAACGAGCTCCACCAATTTTTCTTCCGGTACTTTGCCTGTTCCGTAAGTATCGACATTAATGGATACCGGGTTAGCGACGCCGATCGCATAAGCCAACTGGATTTCCACTTTGTCGGCCAGCCCCGCGGCAACGAGGTTTTTCGCCACGTAACGCGCCGCATAAGCGGCCGAACGGTCAACTTTGGTCGGGTCTTTCCCAGAGAATGCGCCGCCGCCGTGGCGGGCATATCCGCCGTACGTATCGACAATAATTTTGCGGCCCGTTAAACCGGCATCTCCCTGTGGCCCCCCGATAACAAAACGGCCTGTCGGGTTAATGAAATATTTCGTTTCCCCATCCAATAATTCCGCCGGTACAACCGGAAGAATGACGTGTTCCTTGATATCTGTTTGAATTTGTTCCAGTGTAATTTCTTCCGCATGCTGCGAAGATACAACGATCGTATCCACCCGTTTGGGTTTACCGTCGACGTATTCGATCGTGACTTGGGTCTTGCCGTCCGGCCGGAGGTAACCCAGCGTGCCGTCCTTCCGCACTTCGGAAAGGCGGCGAGCAATACGGTGCGACAACGCAATCGGAAGCGGCATGAGCTCCGGCGTTTCATTCGTAGCGAAACCAAACATCAAACCTTGGTCACCGGCGCCGATATTTTCCGTTTCCTTATCGACCTGGGCAGGATCCCTGCTTTCCAGAGCGGCGTTTACGCCTTGGGCAATGTCGGCGGACTGCTCATTAAGCGAGGTGAGGACCGCGCAAGTATTGAAATCGAACCCATATTTAGCACGGGTATAGCCAATCTCTTTCACCGTTTTGCGAACAATAGCAGGAATATCGACATATTCGGATTTGGTGCTGATCTCCCCGATAACGAGCACTAGCCCGGTGGCTACGGAAACTTCACATGCAACCCGGGCATAGGGATCATTGGCCAAAAATGCGTCAAGAACCGCATCGGAAATTTGATCGCAAATTTTATCAGGGTGTCCTTCCGTAACGGACTCGGAAGTAAATAAGTGTCGCCCTTGTACGGACATAAAATTTCAACCTCCCCATGGATAGTATGGCGAAAGCCTTCGTATCCAATACTAAAAATGCCCCCAATGGATTATGGGCAGATTTACCGACTTTATTTACCAAAAAATGAACCTTTCCCTGATCGGAAAAGGTTGTTTGACAATCCTCAAAGTCATATTATCGCATTTGCCATGTCATGTCAAAAGATTAGTGCAAAAGCAAATCACGCTGCGCCTGAGCGACCAGCCGTTTTGTAATTTCTCCGCCGACCGAGCCGTTTTCCCGTGATGTGAGATGCCGCCAGCTGCCGCCGGAAACACCGCTTGTCCCCAAAGCGCCGAGTTCGCCCGCGAATTCCGTATCCGACGCCTCACCGGCTACCCCGCCGCCGACCGGCAACCCGAACTCTGCCGCAATTTCATACTTCCACTGTTTAAGCATTTGACGGCATTCCGGAACCAGCTTGGAGTTGCTTCTTGCCATCTTTAATCCACCCCCATAAATATTGTCTTTCAGGAGTAGGATGTGCTCAGCCGTGAAAAATAACCTATAGAATTATTGTTCGTTCAGGAAGAAATCGGCTGTCCTATTTTAGCGAATATCCGCCGCGAACCAACACCGTCAGGCTGTACTTATTTCCGGCCTGAACCTGAACTCCGCGTCCATCCCGGGGAAACGAAAGCAGGTGGTTGTTCGTTACCGCTCCTCCGTTTTTGATATCTACACCATCGGTCAAATCCGTGACACCGTCAGCGTCAATACTGTAAATTACAGCCTTCCCTGCCCGAACCACGAACTCCGCTCCAGCTGCAGCAATCAACGTCTGCCCCGGCTCTACCGTTACAACTTCAATTGCATCGGTTGAGCCTCCTCCTTTGCTGCTGCTCGTCGAAGGGGCCGAAGGCTTTGTTGTGGTCACGCCTCCCTTGAGCGCCTGCTGAATGGCCTGGTCCACATAACTCTTCGTCACCACCGGATCGTCAGCGGTACCTGGTTGACCTGTTACACTTGAGCCCTCCGCCGTCAAATTCAGCAACGAACCTGCCCAAATACTACCACCAATCACCACCGTCGCTGACATGACTTTCCATACTGTCTTCATCATGTTCCTCCTCAAATCTCTCATTACGATAATGATAGAGGTTATACAGGCATGAAACAAGCCCAAATTTAGTCATCTTTATCGGTCTCGTCATAATAAAATCTTTGGCTGCCGAGCTTAATTTTGTGGCCTTGGAACAGGTCATAAACATTTAATCTAAAGTCGTCATCTTCAGTAAGATCTCCATATACCGAATCGGTAACACTGAAGCCTGCTCTCCCACCATCTTTGAGAAGCAAATCGGTTTCAGGAGCGAACTCCTTCTCGAATACGCGTCCGCTAGAATTTTCGATCTCGAACAGAAATTTGTGCCCAAACTCGCCGATCGTATAGTCCCTATTACGGGTCAGGTCATAGGTAAAGCTCAGATTCATAGAGCTGCTGGAAAGAGAGGTTTCTACATCCTTCACAGTCAATTCATATGGGAATAGCTCCAGATCTCTCAATTTTTTATTGGCTTTTGGATTAGAAATG
Organism: Paenibacillus sp. FSL R5-0527; assembly: GCF_038008055.1. NCBI lineage: Bacteria > Bacillati > Bacillota > Bacilli > Caryophanales > Paenibacillaceae > Paenibacillus > Paenibacillus sp. FSL R5-0527. The sequence goes on from NZ_JBBOYI010000001.1 coordinate 7,260,530, forward strand.
TCAAGCTCCAGGGCCGCAGCGTTTATATAACCCGTAGGTTCGCCTTTGACCGGCGTTAACTTATTATCTGTGATTCCTTCCCCAACGATCAGCTTCATATCGGATATTGAAACTTGCTTCGGAATCTTTGCCCAAATTGCTACTACACTCTTCTCTTCCGGTCCAGCCGGGGAATCGATCTGGCTAACCGAGGCTTTGTATGTCCGGCCGTCGAATGTCTGGAATGCCCCGACTAATTGCGAGAGATCAATTTGATGTTCTTCCAGGTTTCTCACATCCAACTCGGTATAAACTATATCACTGGATGGCCCTGAGTATATATGGGAACGCAGCACACCCAACTCCTGTTTGCGTCCCGGCGTATCGAGCGTAAAAGAAGCCCCCTTGGCGATACCGGCTACCTCTGGTATTGCGCCCGAGTTGCTTAATTGAATCCAGTTGGTACTCTCTTCCCCTATCTTCTCGAGCAGGTCAACCTGCAACCGGTTAAAATCCAAATAACTAGGTACTTTAGCTATCACATAAACATCCATCGACATTCCGGCCCCGATCAATCTGTCGGGCTGGGTGAAGATCAGCTTGGTTCCTTCAGCCAGCTTTACGGAGTCCACCTGTAAGGCTCCGGTCAGTTCCGGCAACTGTGCCGTCTTGACGTCATCATTGTTGATCGTAATTTTGGCACTGATCAGATCACCATCAATCCAGGGCAACTTTTGCAGCGAAGACAAGGTAACGCCAAAAACACCGTTCTTCGTCTGTATATACTGCTTGTTTCCGATCATTTTCTCAGCGGTATGAACTGTCGGCAGCGCAAAAACCGCAACCGGATAAACGATCTTCTCCTTGCTGTCCTCTGCAGGCGGCAAGTTCATGAACAGACGCGGATTTACAATGCTGATATCGGCCGGCACCGTCACCGGGAGTGTAATGAATGTCTCCTCCAGCGGTTGGAGAGTCATATTTTCCAATGCCGGCGCTTTAATCGGCAACCGGTATCCATCCGAGGTTTGCAGTTCGAACTGATACTTCGGCAAAGTGATCGTCATCCCACTTGTATTACGGATAGCAAATCGTACAGATAGCTCATGCTTAAGATCATTTTTGTTCGCTACAGCGTTTGTCACCTTAACGGCGATTTTACCGTTGCCAGCTTGGATGAACTTTTGAACATTCGGTTTAACCGCCATCGTGTTGTCGCCTTCGCCAGGCAGTTGCAATGTTGCAATCGGCAGACTTTGCTTGGCCGTCTCGTCATCCAGCGCCAGTTGCAGTTCCATGTTCGACAACTTGATCGCTTTCGGGATTTGGGCCATCAGGTGAAGAGTCTTCGTATCCTTGGGCTGGATTTTATAATCCACGCTGGTTGTTGGATCCGCCGACATTGGATAGCTTGCACCTGTAGATGTACGAATCACAAACTTTATTTTGGGATCTTCAAACAGCTTGTAGCCGACATTCGTCATATTGAGCAAAACACTGATGTTTTTATAGTCGCCTGAAACATAAGAAGCCACTTGTCCCACTTTTGCCTTCACACGGGCATCGGCTATCCACAAAGTTTTGGATTGATTCGAAGGTGTCGACGTTAAATAACCTGCCGGAATCTTGAACTGTCCCTTCAACGCCTCGTACTCAGGCTGGCTAAAATCCCATTTGATTACCTGGAATATCAGATTGTGCGGCTTGATGTGATTCGCAATTCGGGCCGTGTACGTCAAGGTTGTGGAAGAACCAGCCGCCAGCTTCTTCTTATCTTTGTCTTTGGTCATCAACGAGGTGCTGTAAGTTGTCCCGCTTGTAGTTTTTACTTTAGACCAATAATCGAGCAAATCGATCGTCTTGTTGTCCTTATTCTGGATTGTCAGCGTATAAGTAAGAATACTTTCGCCATCCAAAGTTAAAATATTGACATCGCTCAATCGAACTAAACTTTTCGCGGTAATCTTCACCGGAGGCAAACTAGCCAGTGTATGTACCGTTGCTTGATTTTGGGTCAAGTTGGTTCTCTTTGTCGTTGCTGCGGCCCATGTTTGCGATGGCATGGGGGCTAATGCGGATACTGCCATAACGGCGGCAGCTACAGTCAATGAAACTTTTCTCAAATTGTCTCCTCCCCGTTTAAGATTCCTGATTATATAGACGATTTTTGATGAAAAAGGTTTCGGTAAACAAAAAACGAGGCGAAAGCCATGCTTCCACCCCCGGAAAATATATATTCTATATTTCAGGATATTTTATTGCGATACTGCAAGCCATGGTTTCTCATAGGCCAGTTTGGCGTTGTCCAGACCTATGACGATGCTAGACATTTGTTGCTTCAAGTTTTCCAATTGAAGCTGGGCAGTAAACACTTCATATTGCGTGGCCATTCCCAATTCATAACGTTTTTGTACAGTTTCCAATGCACTATTGGCACTGGCCAGGGATGCTTGCAACTGATCGTACTGAGTCTCCAGTTTTTTGATTTGATCGTAAGTTTGCCGGATCGCATCTTCAAGTTGTTTTTTTGCCTCGGCGACACTGATCTTCTTCAGATTAACGCTGATTTTGGTATTATCATAAGCCTTGGAAGTTTGCCCGATGAAGTTAAAATAATTAAGATTCAGCTCCGCCTGCTCTACTTCACGTTCCGCCATCCATATAGTAGGACTCTCCGTTTGAACCCGTGCGATATGCTCGTCTACGTTATCCTCAAATATTTCGAATTTAGTCGGAAGATCAGTTAATTTATACTTCTGATCCGCTTTATAGCCTATCAAAGCATTTAAGGTGCGAAAGGACTCATCGAGCGCCTTAGCCGACACTTCCTGTGCAGCCTTCGTCTGAGCCAGCGCATTTCGAGCTTGAGTCACTTCATATTCGCTGGCCATTTCATTGGCTAACTTGGTTTCCGCAATGCGCAGCTTCCATTCCGCATCCGTTACCTTAAGATCGGCCAATCGCTTGTCTTCAGTGGCACTGATGATCGCATTATAATTTCTTTTAACCTGATAAGCCAGAATCTCTTTGGTTGTTTCTAATTGTTTCTTTGACATTAGATAGCCTATTTGCGCTTGGCTGTAGTTATTATAGGCGGATTTTGCACTAGGATTGCCATCAGGACCCACGCCGGGGGCAGCGATAAAATCGATACCATCGGCCGCGTCTGCCAACTTGTTGTCTAGGACCTTAAGGGAGGCTTCCTGTTCCTTAATTCTATTGCTGTTGGCAATCGCCAGAGCGGCAGCATCTTTATAGGCAAGCGGCTCCGTGTTGGTCTCATAGATTGCCTCCGTGGTTGTAACCGGAGAAATCGGAGAAGGATTTGAACTGCTTTGCTCATTTTCCGACTTCACAGGCAATTCAATTTGGATGGTTGAAGTTGCTTGATCCCAATCCACTTTAGCGCCAAACGATTCCCCAACAAAACGTAAAGGTACGTAGGCAGATCCATTTATGAGTTTTGCAGGTGTTTCTAAAGCAATTGTTACACCGTTCTTAAGAGCGGCAGTACTATTCAGTTTCAGTTCAATGGTGTCCGCACCCTTGGTTGCAGTAATTAGTCCGGTTGCTGTGTCATAATCAACTTGCGCGCCAAGCGATTCAAACAGAGCCCGCATCGGCACCAGGGTTACATGATTATTTTGAATGGGTTGCTGAGTAAAAGTCTGACTGACTCCATTAAGAACGACATGAATATCGTTTGCGGATTGTGCAGAAGTTACCCCCGCTACAACAGAAGACAGCAGTGCTGTAGAAACTAATGCTGAGCTCAGTCGTTTCATCTTAATACCACTCCTCCTTACACTATTCTGTAAGCTTATAACATTTCCAAATGAATAAAACCTTTATTGCAGGAAATACTATGAAAAAAGGGCTCCCCTAATAGGAACCCCTTTTTCATTATTCATAAAGCGTTAGAACCGGTAATTAAAGTTCTTATTTTAATTGTGTTACCGTAACTGTGTTAGTATCTTTATCCCATTTGATATCTGCTCCCAAAGCTTGACCTACCCAGCTGATAGGCAGAACCGTACGGTTGTTCTTCGTGATTGCTTTAACATCCATGTTAATTACTGCACCGTTAACCGTCAGGATGTTAGTTTTCAGTTTGATTTGTACGATACGGTCACCTTTCAACAGCGTGACTGTGGAAGTCTTCTTATCAAACTTAATGTTTTGCGGAGCAACACCCAGAGCATCGGCTACGTAACGAACAGGCAGGAAAGTGCGTCCGTTCTCGATGTAAGGAGCAACGTCAGCTGTATAAGTTGCACCATTTACAGTGTAGCTCGTGCTGCCGATTTTGAAAATAGATACAGTATTACCTTTGGAGTCTTCAACCGGTGCCGGAGTAGAAACTTTAGCAACTTCTACTTTTGCAACCGTATCGTTGTCTTCCCAATCCGAGTAAGCAGCCGTTTCAGCTACAGCATTCCCTTCACCACCTACAACGGACAACGTAACTGTTCCTTCTGGAACCGTACGGTCGAGAATGAGGTTCAGATCGGTTACGGAAATTGTGCTGGCCGTATCGCTTTCGGAATCAATGCGGAACGATACAGCGTTGTCGTCAGTGCCGTTATATTTGATCAATTTCACGTTGGAAATTTCCAAATCTCCGCTTGTTACTTTAAGCGTCGGCTTGCTGGCAAATCTAACACCTTCCGGCAGATCTAAAATAACTTCACCTTGGTTTTTCAGAGCACCGGCTTTATTTTCAGTGATTGTAAAGTCAGCACCTTTTTGCTCACGGGCACCGATAATTACTTCAGGTGCATTTTTGGAAGTTGCAGTAACCGGAGCAATTACTTTAGCTACTGTTACTTCACCTTTAACTCCAGCGGAACCACTAACAGCAATCTTCAAATCGCCAGTAAAGTCAGCAGCCAAAGCTACTTCGATATCTTCAAAGTCCAGAGTTGCTGCATCCAGATCCTTAGGATCACGCTCTACCTTAAACTTGGCAGTACGATTATTATTTCCGGTGAATCCATCAAAGGTCAAAGTGACGCCTTCATCTTTAAGTACAGGGAATGAACTTTTGTCCGGTTTATTATCCTTCTCTGCCCCGTGTCCATCATCATATACATACTCTTGTTGCCATCTAGCGCCTTCCGGCAACGTCAGTTCTAGATAACGGCCATTTGCGCCAGTTACCAAACTTTCACCGATGGTTTCAGTTAAATGGAAATCAGCGATCTCTTGCTCGTCTTGACCTGCAATCAAAGTCGGGTTATCTTCAGCCGTCAACGTTGCTTCGTATTCACCATAAGTACCGATTTTGCCTTCAGTGATATTGGCACTGGTTCTACCGGATAGCTTGGCAATGATATCGCCTTTCTTCACTTTAGTCGAATCATCGACTCTGAAGTTGAAAGGAATCTCGACTTTGGAAACAGTTTTCTTTTCGCGATTATCTGCATCAGCCAAAACCTTAATAACTAATTCACGGTCGTCTTTCTTGTCAACGCTAACATCGAGCCATTTAGCTTCAAAGTTACCCCAAACAGTTTTATACTCTTTGTGGTCAGTCCAGACATAGCCACTAGGCAGCTTGACTCTGATTTCAGTATCTTTACTGTTCAATGCTCCGGCAAAAGGCTCTTCGATGACAATCTTAGGGCTAAAGTCTTCGTTGGAAGTATCCAAGCTGCCGAAAGACAAATTCACACTATTCTTATCATCAGCGACCGCTGCAACACGCACTCCATCACCAGAAGTTTGCGGGAATGGGCTGATTCCAGGAGCCGTGAATTTAACAAAAGCTTCGTCTTTGCTGTCAATTACCAAAGCACCGAGTGTCAACATGAAAACTGCAGGATCATTATCAAAGTACCAATCTGGACCTTCGTATTTCAATGAAATTTTACCTTCATCGGAAGTTTTCGGGTTAATTACAAACTTCCCTCCGGCCGGCATCGCGTCATCTTCGTGCACACTTCTCAATTCCAGTTTATTTCTTGCGTCCGTAGGAGTGCTGCCAAACGCAGAGAATTCAACACCCGGAATGACGTTGTAAACAGCATCTGTAGCACTCGATTTAGGCATATCAAAAGGCAGTTCGATAACAAGCTCATCGCCATCGTGAAGTGTAGAGAACTTAGGAATTTCAAATTTGACGCTACCAACCGCTTGTGCTGTATCATTTGCAACTACGCTTGGAGTGGTCATAGCCGTGATGGAGCCATTGCTAGCAGCTTCAACAGCGGATGGAGCAACAATTGCTGTTACAGGCGCCGCTACGCCAGCAACCAATGTTGCTGTAGCAAGCACGTTAATAATTCTTTTGTTAAACTTTGTCATAACCTTTTTTTCTCCTCCTTGAACTTCATCAATTACAGTATTATTTTCTTTGTGTCGAGTCGTGTCACTCATCAGTCGTTACACCTCCTTTCCGAGTATGGATGCAACTCTTATAAAATGATATCTGTGACAATATCACAGAAGCTTGAAACCAAAATAATGAAGCAGGCGAAAAACTCACAACTTACTCCAGTATTATACAATGTGATTACAACGCCGTAAAGATTTTTTATCATATTTTGTCTTTTGAAATTGTAATCATCTGTATCATACTCACACAATTAGACGTTTTGGAGTTCGAAAAGTTGCGATACTTTTAAAAAAGTTTTTGATTTTTTTAAAAAGTATGTATTCACCCTTCTTGCAGTTATAATTATACTCTAAAGGCTTATCTAGCGTCATCCAGCAATTATTTCCTAGATCTCCTAATATCTACATAAATAAGGAGGTGCAGAATGATACGGATAGGGGTTCTAAAACGCATCATTCTGCCCGGAAAAGGTAATGACATACAAAGATATGCCAAACAAGGAGACATTATTACTGATTTATAATCGTAACCTGCGCGCCGTCAGTAAGCATAGCTGCACCCTTAACGACGATTTGTTGCCCCTCTGAGAGCCCTTCGGTCACTTCCACCTGCTCGGCGCTCTCTTCTCCTGTCTGAATCTTCACTTGTTTTGCTACATTTCCTTCGATGATATAGACGTACTTTACACCCGCCTTTTCACTAACAGCGGCTTGCGGAACAAGCAGCCCTTCCGCGGCCCCGGATTGGATATACACGTTGGCTACCATGCCTGCCTTAAGTGTATTAGCAGAATTCTCTATAGAGATTTCAACCGGATAAGCTTTCAGATCCTGATCCATGACAGAGTTGATCGCCGTAACCTTGGCGTTAATTCTCTTGTCGACGGAAGGAATGCCTACTGTCACGGATGAACCGACTTTAACCTTCATCATTTCAGACTCGGACAAATTTACTTTCACCAGAATCGGATTGGTATTTGCAATCGTGACAACAGGCGACTGAGGACCCACAATCTGTCCAACATTGCCGTTGACAGCCGAAAGCGTACCGGACATAGGAGCCTTAACCGTAGCGTCATCCAACTGGCTGCGAGCTGTCTCAAGAGCGGAGCGCAACTGTTCAACATTGGCCTTAGCCACATCAATACCGGCCCCTTTACGGGCCAGCTCAAGCGATTTTAAGGCGTTTTGATATGACGTTTGCGCGTTTTCCAAAGAAGTTTGAGCGTTGCTCAACGTCAGCTTTGCATTGTCCAGCCTGGTTTGGGCCTGCCTTACTGTCGTTTGTGCCTGCTCCAGATCCGTCTGAGATACAGCTCCTGCCGCAAATAGCTGCTGCGTACGGTTCAGGGCGTTTTGTGCGTCCTTCAAAGAGGTCTCTGCATCCTTAATTGTGTTTTTCGCCGTATCTATAGAGCTTTGCTGCTGATCAAGGGCGGCTTTAGCCTGATCAACGCCGGATTCCGCCTGCTGAATCGATTGCTCCGTACTGCTCTGCGCTTGCTTCAGGTTAGCAAGCGCAACATTATAAGATTCCTCGGATTGCTTGATGCTGTCGCGAATAGTCTTTTGATCCAATGTAAACAATACTTGGCCCTTTGCAACGGTCTGCCCGATTTTTAAATTGATGCTTGCGATCGTACCATTGATCTTTGGAGCTACCTGGACGGTTTTGTTGGGGGCCAGAGTACCGACAACGCCTGCTTCAGCTTCAATACTGCCCTTGGTTACCTTCCCTACTTCGACAGACACGGCCTGCACTTCCTGTTCCGCCGGAGCCGCTGCAGGAGGCTGGCCTCCTGAGCAGCCGGCTAATGCCACCGATAAAGCCAAGGCCGACAACAATATTACTGCACTTTTTTTATTCATGGTTTTCCCACCTCACTATGTCCCGCTTTATCTATTAGAGCTGCAAACTGCCTTGCTCAAGTTTCGCCTGTTTCTTCGCTTCTCTTTTCTGCTGGCGTTTAAGCTTGCGGTTATTGCGTCTAACCGTGATATTATCGAGCAAAATATATACGACAGGGATCAGAATCAACGTAATGATGGACCCGAAAGCCAGGCCAAATACAACGACAACGGCCATAGGCGCCATAGATTCATTTGCCGGGTCACTAGATACAACCATCGGCACCAAGGCAAGAACCGTCGCGAACATCGTCATCAGGATTGGCCGCAGCCGTTCAGATCCCGCAAGCAGTATGGCCTTATCCCTTTCCATCCCCTCTTTACGGAGCTGAATAACAAAGTCAATCAGGACAATCGCATTGTTAACAACAAGTCCGGCCAGCATGATATACCCGACAAAGGCCATGATACTCAAGGCAGTCCCTGTCAAAACCAATCCCAGAACAACGCCTATAAACGTTGGCGGGATCGAGAACATAATGACAAATGGTGTAAACATAGATTCAAACTGTCCGGCCATAACCATGTAAATCAAGACTACGGACAACAGAAGCGCAATAGCAAGACTCGTAAATGATTCCATCATTTGTTCCTCTTGCCCGCCGCCGGTATCCACGGTATAGCCATCAGGCATCGACATACGCTTCAGCAGTTTGGCCACATCCTGGTTAACACTGAGTAGATCTTTGCCTTCAACGCCTGCCGTAATCTGAATTTGGCGAGTCTGATTTTCACGGGTAATGGTGACAGGAACCTCGGCTCGCTTCAGGCTCGCAACTGAAGATAACGGTACATCAATACCCCGCGGCGTGGTAATCCGCAAAGTTTCAAGATAAGAAGCATCTTCCTTGAACTGCTCAGGCATGGAAATCTTAACATCAATTTCATCGTCACCAGTGCGGTAGGTCGTAGCAACCGACCCATTGAATGAAGTACGCACCGCAGACAATATCTGTGATGTAGACAGCCCATACTCTGCAGCCAACTGGCGGTTAACGATGACTTGGAATTCCTCGCGAGCGTCGTCTAGTGAACTCTTAACGTTAACCGCTCCCGGAATATCGCTTACGCCTTTGACAAGCTGATCGGAAAGCTCCCGCAGCACCTCCATATCGTCGCCTCTGAGGTTGATCTGAACAGCTGCACCTGCAGCGAAACTTTCACCCGCCGTAAGGGTTACTTTCGCATCCGGAATATTGGTGATTTTTTTGCGGAGCTCGGCAACGATTTGATCCGTTGAACGTGAACGTTCATCAACAAGCGTCACATCCAATGTAGCTGCGTTCGTCGGACTACCAAAGCTGAACCCTCCAGACGAACCTACACTTGCCGACATTTTATCCAATTCAGGGATGCTCATGATTTCTTTCTCAATTTGCTGAACAACTTTGTTGGTTTCCTCCAGCTTGGTTCCATCCGGTAATTTCACCGACACATTGAACTGTCCCATATCTTGAGCCGGAATAAATTCCGACTTAATCAATGGAGTTAGGGCACCTGCACCTATAAACATAAGAATTGTTATAATGAGCACACTTTTTCTGTGATGGATGCTCCATTTGAGCGTCTTGCCGTAGCCGTTTTTGAACTTTTCGAACCCGATATTGAACCATACGATCGGATTGAAGCCCCGATAATTACCCGAGGTATACACCGACTCGTCCGGAAGCTTCGGCAACCAGCGTGAACTGAGCATCGGAACGATCAACAGGGAAACAAGCAATGCTGCGATATGAGAGAAAATAACCGTTAAAGCGAGCGGCTTAAACAATTCGCCGGCGATCCCTTCCGTGAATACAATCGGCAAAAAAACTACGATCTGCGCAAGCGCTGATGCCATAACGGCATTGCCGACCTGCTTGGAACCATCAATTGCGCCCTGCAGCATGCTTTTCCCCTCATGCCGCTGCCTGAAAATATTCTCGATAATAACGACCGCGAAGTCTACAAACGAACCCAGGCCCAGGAGCAAACCGGCGAGCGAAATAATATTGATCGTCTGGCCTGTGAAGTACATCATTAAGAAAGTGGCCACAAACGAAATTGGAATGACAACAGCCGCAATGATGGTTGAGCGGACGCTGTTCAGGAACAACAAGAGAATGGCGGATGCGATAACAAGGCCAAGAATAGCGTGCTCTACTAACAGGTCAACCGAGTCATGGATCGGCTCGGAGGCATCCGTTACAAGCTCCAGCTTAGTTCCTTCCGGCAGTTCCTGCCGGATCGAATCCAGTCTTTCCTTTACGGCATTCGCGATCTGCAAGGTGTTGCCGCCGGATGCTTTGGTAACCCCAATATTGATGCTCGGTTGTCCATTGTATGTAGAAATGGAGGTTACATCAGCGTAGGAATCCTCTACTGTTGCTATTTCCTTAAGTTTAATGGTCCCCGATCCCGCTGCAACCGGAATTTCTCCTATTTCCGAAACGGCCCGATATTCGCCATCAACACGTATTTGAATTTCCGAGCCGCCCTTTCTCACAGCACCGGCAGAACCGGATTGGTTATTGGCGGCCAGCGCTTGACTTACTTGATCCAGGGTGATCCCATAGCTTTCGAGTTTGGCGGGATCCAAATTCACGCGAATCAATCTGTCTTGTCCACCCGCCACGCTTACGGACGCCACACCCGCAATTCTTTCAAGCTTGGGCTGAACAATGTCTTCCGCGATCGGCTTTAAGGAATTGACATCCCGATCTCCGGTGAACGCAAGATTGATAATAGGAGTTGAATTTATATCAAACTTCATTAGTCTGGGAGCATTGGCCGAATCAGGCAAAGCGCCCCTGACTGCGTCCAACTTATCCCGGATATCCAAACTAGCCTGGTCCAGATCTGTCCCCCAGTTGAACATGATCTGGACCATGGACGCTCCTTCCTGCGATTGAGAACTAATCGTATCTATGTTCTGTACTGAAGCAAGGTTTTTTTCAATTGGCTTGGTCACCAACTCCTCGACTTCAGACGGTGTCGCCCCTGGAATGCTTGTGGCAACGACCAAAACAGGAAACTTTAGCTCCGGCATCTGTTCTACCGGCAGCTTTGACCCAAAAATAACGCCCCCGATCAACAAAACCACAACCAGCATAAAGACGGTTACGGGACGGCGTATTGAAAACTGGGACATTTCTCCACCCCCACTTATTTCTTTAATCTATTTTTCGGGCTCCTGATTTTACTACGGCTAAATATTCCTTAGGTTGCATTTGCAATCTACTTTCCGGTACTGCTCCTCCCTGTTAAGAAATAGGCCATCAAGCTCAAGATTTACATTAATCATTATGCATCCTGCATATTTAGCAGTCAAATTTTCCAAGCACGAATAAAATTCCAATTCGCCCCCTCCTTTTTCATTATTATAAAGCCTAACCCCTCCCTTTAAATCGTACTTTCGTACATGTACCTTAGTTCAAAAGAAGCCTAGTCTAGAGTCTAGGTAGGGTTAGGACTTGCGATAAGACAACGCCTAATGTCAAAAAAAGTGCGGGCGCAGAGCCATTTCTCTACACTCGCACTTTTTTGCATTAAAGAAACATGATTACATCTTAGGCAGTTTTTTCTGGTCGATCATTACTTTGGAAATAATAATTGCAGCGTCCCCGCGAAGCGTGGATGCTTCAGGATTAAAATTATAACCTTTTGATGGATCTTTCGAATCTATCGGCGAACCGGTAATAAATCCTTTTTTCGCGATGGCCAGGACGGAAGCCTGGGCGTAATAATCAATCGTTGAATAATCCTTGAAATACTTTTGAAGTCCTTTTTCGATCTTCGCACGGTCAGTGTCAAGTTTCAGGTTCAACGCCTTTGCAATGATGACCGCAGCATCCTGACGTGTAATAAGACTGTCCGGATTGAAGGCACCAGGCTGCGCCCCCTTAATATAGCCTGCCCTTGCCGCAGTTTCTATGAAGCGGTAATCCCATAAGGCGTCCAGGTCAATCACTGCGCTTTTGGGCACGTCCCCAAAGTGCTGCTGGCCGCTGTAATTTAAAGGAAGCTGTTGGGCTTTGGTAATCATGCGAACAAATTCGGCACGCGAGATTTTCTTATCTACACCAAATTGCGTAGACGGATCTATCGGATTCATAACCCCTTTAGCAAAAACAGTCTCAATAAACTCCCGTCCATAGGCGTGATCGATAATGTCCGTGTAAGTAGAGCTTAACTTGGCGACCACATAATAGCCAAATCGGTCAAACGGAACTTTAATGGTATGCTTTTTGGCGTCTACAACCCCGCCGATGTTCTCCCATTCTTTGTTTTCCGGATCAAAATGGAACACGGTCACGAGCCGGCCGGCATCCTGAGCCATCGACGCATCGTAAGCCAACGTCAATTCGCCGCGTTTTGACGGAACCAGCTCATTTTCCGGGTCCCGTTTAAAGAAGCTTGGAATCTTCGAAAAATCAAACTGATACGGATCCGCCCCTTCGGTGATCGGGTCATATCCCGCTGTAGTGATATCGTCCGCAATACCGGCATCAATCCAGAACACCGGGCTGGCCTTGGCAAAACGATCCGGGAAATTACTGATAAAATATTGCCGTCCCGTATCTACCAAGTAGTTATAGTCGGCATAATTAACCTCAAATTCATGGCGGTCCACGACGCCGTCTTCGTTGTTGCCGATGGCAAAACGAATCGTATGGCCGGAGAACACCTGGTTCTTCAATTGCTCGGGAAGATCATAATCCCGGCGAATCAAACTGGTGCCTTTTGTAAATTTCAGCGACAAAGCTCCGTCAAACACTTTATGCGAGCTTGCCATTGCAGCCATGAATTGACCGCCTGGAATATTGGTCGGTACATATTTGACCGTGACGGTCTCCTTCAACTCGTCGTTTCCTTCCTTGACGACAATGTTGATTTTCGTATCCTTATTCGCCTTCAAGCCAGTGACAACGGTCCGGAAGGCACGCGGATAATCACTTTTACCATCCAAATCGGCATCGTAAGCAACCTGCTCCGCTTCTTTTTTGTCAATCGTCACGCTATCGGCAGTTTCCGAGGCAACGACAACCTCCACAAAATTTTGATTCAAAATGCGTTTCTCCGGCAATGGCCGAATGACGTTAAACACGGTGCGTTCGTATAAAACTTCAATACGATAGGTCGAAGTAGCTCCATTGCTGGTGACCGTGAAATTGTAAACGACAGGAGAACCGTCCTTAGGCAGTTCCTGATTAATTAATACGAAGCTGAAATATTGACCTTTTTCATTATAGTAAACGCGAAGGTCATTTACACTCTTCCCTGTGCTCTTCTCGTAAACTTTACCTGTATCTTCGGAATAAAGTTCGTTGTCCAGGGTCCAGGTAATGCCATCGGAACTGGCGCTGTCCTCGGAGGATTTAATGTTCAAAATGTAATCCTCAGGATTGTCCAAATCCTCCAGCGCAGCATTTACCGCACTATTGCTAATACCTAAATCCAGAAAATCAAAGGTGCCGTAAATTTTAATTTCCGACTCCTTCGTAGAGAACGTGGAGCCGTTTTGTTTGAAAGCAGGGTCGGCAGCCGCCGGAATCTCATAGGCGTTGCCAGTGGTAAACGGAATGACCCCCAAAGTGTCATTAACCGGGATATCCGGTACATTGGTTTGCGCCACATTAATTTTCACGCTTTTGGTGTAAGAGCTATTGCCGGATTTATAAACCAGCTTGATGACGTTGTTCCCCGTGCTGATCGCATTAGTCGCCGTTTTCTTATCCCCGCTGGCTAATTTAAATTTATTGGGTGCCCCGTTCTCCTCCAGATCAACCAATGTATTATTGATATACAAATAGACCGTACGGGTGGAGCCGCTGTATTTAATAGTACCGGAATCAGGAATATTGAACAAAGTACCCGAAAAATCACCGACCGCATCCAAAATATTGTTCGTCATGCTGTCAACCGACGTCGTATCGACCGAGATTTGCTGCCCTTCGTAGAGCTTGTCGAATTGAACATAAGGACCATACAGCACGCTGGCCGCAACCGTCTTTTTGCTGCCTCCGACGGACAAGGTAATGTACTGGGTACCGTCGGAAGGAAGTTTATCGAATTTAACGATAATTCGCATCACATCCGTCTGGACCCCATTAATCGACTGTGTCGACAACTTACGGTTCACCACTTCCGGTTTCACGCCGCTGATATCCAGATCATTCCCCTTGGAATCTGTGATCTTGTCCAGACCAACATCGGTGGAATTATCTCCGTTAACTACCAGCACTTCAAAACCGGCAGGCAATGCATAAATATCGGTAAAACTGGTTTCGCTTGTCAACGTACCCGTCAAGTTCAGAGCCTGGTCGGCAGTTGTATTGCTGTTATAGCCATCAAGGTAGTTTACTTGATAAATAAAGGGTTGCAAGCTGTCGCGCAACGTAAAATAAGCCGTAAATTCCCCGACCGGATTCCCTGTACCGCTGGAGTTCATAACTTTCAGTTCGACTTTGACCGTTTGATCGTAGGCAATGGTTGCCGGGGCATCAATGGAATAGCTGATTACCGTAAACCCGCTGCTGGTATCCGTCGAATCAACCGTAGCATTGACGCTCCCTGTCCCTGTAGCTCCGCCGGAAAATGTATAGTCTACCGTAAATGTACCGCCCGTAATTGGAACGATGGCTTTCCCGTTGAGGTCAATGGATCCTGCATTGCCTGGAGCAACGTTAAAATCCGGGGCCGTTGCCAGGTCCGGAGATTTCGAACCTCCGGCCGTCAGATAAGTATCGTAAAACGTAGCACGACCGTTATTAAACGCAAGCTCTCGTGTCGTTTCAACCGACTGGTCACCGTTGGTCGCTTTGATCGTGATCAGGTTTTTGCCTTCATTCACCTTAATTGATGAAGCCGTAAATTTGTAATCGTTATAACTGGATACTTTATAGGACCAGCTCTTCCCGTCTACAGTTACCGTGACGGACGTAGCATTTTTGGCCACCCCGCTAATGATAACTTCAGCCGAGCTCTTCCCATAATCCTTTGATCTTGGGGATGCGGTTACTACAGCCGTGGAGTCCTCGCTTAAGTCAACGGTTTCTCCGCTCAGACTTGCTTTCAAATTGGAAAGCGTTGGTCCGTTGCGAAACTCGATATAGATGGACTCTTCGACCGATTTAGAACCATTCGTTCCTTTGAACGTAATTTTGTTCATCCCGGGGTATAGCTGCAAGTCCGTAACTTTAATATCATAGCCGTCAACCGTAATGCCTCCGGTTTGCCCTACATTGGAGTCGACAACTTCCCATTTTCCGGACTTGTTCTCAGCGATTTGATAAACGCTATATGAGATGTTGCCATTGACATTACTAATGGAGCCGACAAGATTCACCTCGTCCTTGTTTACGACTCTGGCAGAGCCCACATCATAGCTTTCGTTCGGAAACACGAAAAAACTCCCCGATGCAGCATGTGCGGTATTGGTCAAACCGGCCGGGAACAGACCAATCATCAGCAACGCTGTCATCAATAAGGACATTACTTTCTTCAACTCAAATCCCCCTTTGGTTTTCGCATAATCTGCCCTTCTGTCACCCGATGAGCGACGAAATCCAGCCACATAAACTTTATATCGGCCGCAGGAACTAAAAATTTAACCCCAAGAGAGAGATTAGATCAGGTATTCCGTCCGCCACTTCTCTTAGGAGGAAGGACGAAACTATAATTAAGGAAGAATTTTGCCAACAAAAAAGGCTCTAGCAGCTAAAATGCCGATAGAGCCCTTTGAGTCATCGTTGTGCTAAAGGTAAGTCAACTTTTCGTATGGATTATGCTACAAGAATACGAGAATAATTAAAAAAATCCGCCAACCCAATTAAGGTTAGCGGGCTCTTACTGTACTAGTAATCTAATTTTTTGAGTCTTGTATCAACAAAAACGTTAGAGTCTCCAAAAATTTCAATATAGTAATAGCCTGGGAGAGGATTTTTATGACGGATTTTAATGTAATTAATTTCTGGCGTTAAAAATATTTGACTCATTAATGTTGTATTGTCACCCTTTAAATCTTCAAACATTACATAGACCCTAGCTTGTCCCTTAGTCCCCATCTTGTCCGCATATAATTCTACTGTTTCACCCTCTGTATACAGCTTTTCACTTATTACATGGCTTTCATATTCATGTTTAACTGCATCGACATACTTGCTTGCGGCGAAGGCGTTTGACGAAAACGAAAACATCAGAAAAGCAGCGATCATTACCAGCAACATTGGTTTTAACTTTTTCATATACAGTGATTCCTCCTATAATATGGTTTATATTACATAATAATCTTATCCTATTAAGTGTGTCGAAGTATCGCGTTTGTTGTCGTCAAGGAATAAACTTCCACAATAGTGTCACAAATAGATATATTTTATTTCACTTACCCCAGAACAGTCATTTATGGAAAGTAGAATGCCTTTTTGCAGTTGATCCCATAGGGACGCCCATTCTTCTTGGATTGGACCCGGGCGGTCAGCTGCAAAACCTGCAATTAGATTTCAATAACGAAGCGGGTAAGCCAGTTTTAATTGCATTTCCTACAACTCCCCCCAAACTTCTACGCCAGTCCTTCGAAAATGCCGATTATAATTGCGGGTTTTGCATTTAAGCAAGCGCTTGACTCCAGTCGCCGATAAAGAATTGTGCATTTTACAACTAAAGCCTTCATCTCCTGATGCTATGGACTCACCGAATATAATTTCTGCAATTAAAAAAAGCCTTGCCGCAACAACATTAGTTGCAAACAAGGCTTGTCTTTTCTTTTTCAGACTACTTCGATCCCCGCTCTTCCCCGACCTTCATGCGCAGGCGCGCAAAGAAGTCGAGCACCGGGCGTTTCGTTTTGCCGATCAGGCCAATGATTTCGGCGCCGATTTGCAGGAAAAATACCATAACGCAGATGACGACGAAGGTGACCCAGTTGGCGTTATACATCGCCGCCGAAGACTGGATGACCGCCAGTACGCCGAAAAACGCGGCGATGCCGTAGATAATCAGCACCGTCTGGCGGTGGCTGAAGCCCAGCTCGCGCAGGCAATGGTGCAGGTGTCCCTTGTCCGGGGAAAAGATCGGCTTCTTCTGCATCCAGCGGCGCACGATCGCGAACATTGTATCCGAAAGCGGCACGCCAATCAGAATGAGTGGTGTCAGGAAAGATACAATTGCTACCTGCTTGAAGCCCAGCAGCGACAGGAGCGCCAGGCAAAAGCCAAGGAACAGCGCGCCCGAATCGCCCATAAAGATTTTGGCAGGGTGAAAGTTAAAATACAGGAATCCCAGAATACTGCCGAGCAGCAGCAAGCATAAAAGCGCAACCATAACATTGCCCATAACAAAGGCCATGACGGCGATCGTGCCGATGGCAATCGCGGATACGCCTGCCGCCAAGCCGTCCAATCCGTCGATCAGGTTGATCGCATTCGTCACGCCCACGATCCACAGGATGGTGAACGGAATCGCGATCCAGGTTTCCACGGCAGCATAAGAATGAAACGGAATATTTGCAAATTCAATCCGGATATCGAAACCGAACACAACGATGCAGGCCGTCGCGATTTGCACGAGAAATTTCAGCTTGGCCGGTAAATCGAAGCGGTCGTCCAAAGCTCCCAGCAGCACGGTAATCGAACCGCCGACCAGAAAGGCCTTGATGAAGTTCACTTCACGAAGCGTAAAAATCTTCGGAATAAACGGGAAAAGCAGAAGCATCGCAATAATAAACGAAGCGAAAATACCCAATCCGCCGAGTCTCGGCATAATTCGCGTATGAACTTTTCGGGCGTTTGGCACGTCCACGGCGCCGACGGCAAAAGCGAACTTTTTGACGAGCGGCGTTAATCCCAGTGCCAAGCCGAGCGAAACAATGAATCCGATGATATAAATCATCCACAACATTAAGTATTCGACCTCCAATTGTTCTGCCGGAATGAATTATACTCCGTTTAGAGAGAAACACCAACCCCGTATTTGCGCAAAATTCCGATGTTTTGCAAATAAAACGCGACTTTTAGCCCATTTTCGTAAGGTTTTCTCTATCCCGCAGTACGCGCAACGCAAATTTGGGCAGCGCAAGCATTCTGCGGAAACGTGTAGGTTCCTTCAACAAACGGTACAACCATTCCAAGCGGAGCTTGCGAAAAGCGATTGGAGCTCTTTTGGCGCGGCCCGAAATGACGTCAAAGCTGCCGCCGACCCCCATTATCACCGGCACGCGCAGCTTTTCCTTATACTTGGCGATCCAGGGTTCCTGATTGTCCGCTCCCCGCGCGACAAACAGCAAGTGCGGAGCAGCTTTGACGATCTGTTCCACAACTATTTCATCTTCGTCCGGCCCAAAAAAACCGTCGCGGTAACCTGCGATCTCCGTCCCGGGATACTGCAGCGCCAGCCGCCGGGCCGTTTCCTTGACCACTTCGGGCGAAGAGCCTAATAGATACACCTTCCATTGGTGACGTTCCCCCTGCCTCATCAGCTCGTGCAGCAGCTCGTACCCCGGAACCCGCTCGGTTACCGGGTCGCCCCCTTTTTGTGCAGCCCACACCAGCCCGGTGCCATCCGGAACTATAAGCTCGGCGTTTTTCATGATCTCCATATAGTCCGGGTTCTCCAGGGCCGCCATCATCATAATCGGATTGGCCGTAATCACCTGATGCGGCTTTCCTTCGTTGGCCGCCCGGGTCAAGTAGGCTACCGTATCCTTCATTCCCCACTTGCAGACGGGAACACCGTACACCGATACCGTAGGAATCCGGTCCATTGACTTCGTCATCACCTTGCTCACCCTTTGCTCCGTAAAAATTCCACGATCCGCCGCGCCGGCACGCGCGCCTCGCGTTTGAGGCCGGCGATTTGCGATGCACGCGTTTTACGCCAGACATCGCCTTCCTGCAGCAAACGCTCGCCCTCGGCGGCCAAAATCCGCGGGTCCAACTCCTCCGCCGTGCCGACCGGAACGCTCCCGATTCGGCCGAGAAATTGGTCGATCTTCGGGTCATACGAGACGCCGAGCAGCGGCACGTTTTGCGAGGCGGCATAGATCAAGCTGTGCAGCCGCATGCCGATCAGCAGGCTGCACTCGCTTACCTCCCGCAGCATATCCTGCGGGTGCTCCGTCTCCGGCGCTATGCTTACGGCGCAGCCGCATTCCGCCACACTTCCGAGCCGTTCCATCACGAAACGCGAAGCTTCGTCATCACCCGGGAAATGAAACGGCAAAAAGCGGATATGCACCGACTTGCGTCGACAAAGGAGCGACAGCCCCTCGGCCAGCTGCGTTAGCTCGGTCCGCTGCCGGTTCCAGAAGCGGACCGATACGCCAACGACCGGCAGAGGGGAGGCGGAGTCTATGCTTGAACCTTCCGTTTGCCCAGGGGCTGCAACGGAAATGCTCTCATTCGAATCACGTTCAACCGGTGAGTCCGCTCTGCTGCCGCCTTCCGGCAGCGTCAACCCCATTACCGGATCCGGGACCACCTCCACGTTGCCGCCGCGCAACCCCATGCTGCGCAGCAGGGCGGCCGATTCCGCATCGCGGACGGAGATGTAATCGCAGCGCCGGAAAACCGCGGCGATCAGCGGGCGGAAAAATTTGCGTTTCACCGGACCGATCCCCTGGGCATAAACAAAGGTAGGTTTGCCCATCCATTGGGCCAGTTTGATAAAGCCCAAATAATAAGGAATCGTCATGACCCCCGTCGCATCCTGCAGCAGGCTTCCCCCGCCGCTGATCAACCCGTTGCTGCTTTTTATAGCCTTCCTAACCTCGCTGAGTTTCATCCGGTGCACGGCTTCGACGCCATACGTCCGGCGCGTCCATTCCGGATCATTCGACAGCACAACCGGCTTAATGTCGATCCCCGAGGTCAGCCCCTCTTCTTCCAGTGCGAGCAGGATCGACTTTAGCACCGCTTCGTCCCCACTGTTGCGAAATCCGTAATACCCCGACAAAACTATGGTTCTAGCAGTCGCGGCGACCATTTATCCCAGCACCTTTCAATGATTTGCCAAACCAGTACGGCAATCAATCCGAATACCAAACCAAGCCCGAGGCCCAATACGTCGCGAACCAGGGAAATCGCCGCCGGTGTATGAATATGGGCGAACGTGTCGACCATCGACAACTGCCCCATCACCGCCACGATCATCGAAAAAAACGCCCAGCGGTAACGGAAAGCGGCGAAAATACCGACGATAAACAGCGGATGCGCCAGCAAAAACTCCTTGTTGCGCGGACGCACGCCAAACGTGTTCTCCAGGAACGAACGGAAGACCGCTTCGCCCGGCAGCAGCGTACCCGCATTCCCTGTACGAGTTAGGTAATAATACGCAGCGGCGGCAAGTACCACGGCAAGCACGACCCAAATCACCGTGATGGGCATCTTCAGCCAATTTTTCAGCTCTTCCCATACGGAATTGCCCCGGTACAGAAAGACGTAAACGGCGATTAACAAAATCGGCATCAAATGCAGCAGGCTGACGCCGCGGAACTGATTCAACACCAGGCTGTACGTAATATTGTTAAGCAGTGCAATTACGAACGGAACCGCAGCAAGCGAGATGATCGCGGTTTTGACGTACAATACTAACGTATGCATTAATCTTCTTCCGCTTGCCATGCCCGGATGCTTGTCCCCCAGCTCCTGAATCTTGCGGATCGCCAGCACCATCGCCACGGTTGGTGCGCTGATCGCCACGAACAAAGCGAGCGCCTGCTCCAGCATCACCGGTTTCAGCACATACAGCCCGGCCGAGCCGATCAAACCGAGGGCAAACGCAGCCAGCGTGAGCGAAGGCAGAAAACAGGAAATCAGCAGAGCGACAAAAGCGACACCGCCCAAAACGGCCAAGGCTTTTAGATATTTCTGCCAACTGGAATCATGAATTTGGAAAGGCTCCGCCGTCCCTAGTTCAAATCCGTTGTTTTCTATACGCTGAATCGCATTGCCCGGTGCCAGCAGGGAATGAACCAGATTGTCGAGCGGGTTGGTGATCGCTGCTTTTCCGGCATCTTTGGACGGGGAAGCGTTCAAGTAAATCATCCGGATATTGCGGTCCTTAGCGGCCAATACAAAGCGGTCAGCCAAAGTAGCCGTATCCTGACCGGCTTCCGCATCTGCCAAAGAATGCAGCCGGACAACGTTGTAATCGATCAAATACGCCAGCTTGTTGAAGCCTTTTTGCGGCGCCTTCAAGCCTTCGATCGCGGCGATGCCGATGTGATATTTGTTCAGCAGCTCGGCAAAGCCCTGCAAGCTGTTCATATTTTCATTGTCTTTATACCCCTTGACGGAATCCCCGTCGAATAAAATGCGGGTTACTCCGTTTTCGGCGTAAAAAGCCAGTTGCCGGTCCATCGCTTGCTGATCGTAAGGCTTGCTGTCCGAAAGCCTTGGCAAAATATGAAATCCTTTGTCCCGCAGCATAGCAAACGCGATAGGATCTTGCGGCATCGGTTTCAGCACGGCTTCTTCCATGCCCATACCAATGATCAAGCCGCCATGGCCTTGATACTCCCAATCGGCCACCGAGGCGCCCAGATTCCGGAACGTTTCCTCAATCATCGGCCGAAGCTGCTTCTCGTTTTCCTCGCTGGTAAAAGCGATATAGGTGTAATTGCCGTCCGGGGAAATGACGGACTGGTTCAACTTCGCCGCTTCAAGCGCGCTAAACACCATAATCCGGCGCGCTTTCGACAACTCGTCGAGCGTGCTTTCAAACATCGCCATCGTGTGAATTCCGGCCGCTTTCAGCCGTTCGAGCTGTTCGTTCATATACGCCGCCGGATCCGCCTGATAAGAAGCGATCTCCAACAAACCGCGATAATTGAAAACAAACTCCACCTTATTGGAGGACGACTCCGTTTCCACCCGTTCATAAATTACCGGCACGGAAGCCACGATTCCGACAATCACCAATATCCACAACCATTTGCGGGAAAAGTTATTCCACCGCTGCCAACTTCGAATCACAAAGGTACCTCCTCAAAATGCATAAATGCAGTTGCTTAACGGCTGAAAGTTTGGGTCACCCTATCAAGAAGACAACTGCAAAAGCGCACATACGATGAGCTGTCCACGAAACCAATATTTCCATCATAAATGCACCATTGCAGTTAAATCTTCTCAAATTGTCATTTAAAATCTAAGAAATTGTAACAGGAGTTCTAGTCGATTAAGCGTCGACGCGAGCCAGTACTTCGTCCTGGATTCGTCCAAGCCGCGCTGAAGCATCTTCACTCGACGTACCGCAAACGCCAAAATAAAATTTGATTTTCGGCTCCGTACCGGAAGGCCGCAAGCAGAACCAGGAGCCGTCCTCCAGCAAAAATTTCAGCACGTTCTCCTTCGGCAAGCCGTCCAGGCCAAGCGAGTAATCGAGCATTTCGTTAACCTGCACGCCCCCGATTTGCTGCGGCGGATTGCTGCGGAAATTCTCCATCAACTCGCCGATTTTAGCCAGACCGTCCTTGCCTTTCAGCGTGCGGGACGCCAGCGCTTCGCGGTAATACCCAAACTGCGCGTACAGCTCCTCCAGCACGTCGATCAGCGTTTTGCCTTGGCGCTTGTAATAAGCCGCAGCCTCGCAGATCAGAGCCGACGCCACTACCGCGTCTTTGTCGCGAGCATAATTGCCGGCCAGATATCCATAGCTTTCCTCATAGCCGAACAAATAAGTATAATCTTGCGTTTTTTCGAATTGGTCCATTTTCTCGCCGATATATTTGAAACCGGTCAGCGTATTAAACACCGTTGCTCCGTAATGGCGGGCAATCGCCGCACCGAGTTCGCTGGTGACGATCGTTTTGACGACCGCCCCGTTCGCCGGAAGCGTACCGGCTTCTTTCATTTGGCTTAATACATAGTGTACAAGCAATGAGCCCGATTGGTTACCGGTAAGTATTTCATATTCTCCGGTTGCCGTTCTGACGACGGCTCCCATCCGATCGGCATCCGGGTCCGTTCCGATCAGCAGATCGGCTCCCGCTTGTTTGCCCAGCTCGATCGCCATCGCAAACGCCTCGCGCTCCTCCGGATTCGGCGATTTTACGGTGGAGAAGTTCGCGTCCGGCTGCTCCTGCTCTTTCACGATGTGCACCTGCGTGAAGCCCAGCTTCTCCAATACGCGGCGCACCGGCACATTACCTGTGCCATGAAGCGGCGTAAAGACGACGACCAACTCTTTGGCCGCTCCCGCCAAAAGCAGCTCCCGGTTCACGCTGGTGCGGGCAACCGTCTCCGCAAACGCCTCATCCTCCGCTTCGCCTAGCCAAACGAGCAGCCCCTTCGCTTCCGCTTCCTCGCGAGTCAGGCGCTTCACCTGCGCAAACGCGCTGACTTCCTGAATGTTCGCGATGACGCGTTCCGCTTCATGCGGCACCAATTGACCGCCCGAAGCGTTGTACACCTTGTACCCGTTGTATTCCGGCGGGTTATGGCTGGCCGTAATGACAATCCCCCCCGTCGCGTTCAAAGCCCGTACGGAAAAAGATAGCTGCGGCGTAGGACGGAGCGACGGAAACAGCTTGGCGACGATACCATTTCCGGCCAAAACCAGCGCCGCCTCCAGCGCAAATTCCGGCGAAAAATGGCGGCAATCATGGGCAATAACCACCGACGGATTCCCCTCTTTCCCGGCATGCGCTTCCAGAATATATTTTGCGAAGCCTTGCGTAGCCCGCGCCACCGTATAGCGGTTCATCCGGTTGCTGCCGGCGCCGATCACACCGCGAAGCCCGCCGGTTCCGAATTCGAGATCCCGGTAGAACCGGTCCTCCAGTTCCTTCGGATCGTTCTCTAAACTGCGCAGCTCCTGCTTGGTCGCTTCATCTACGGAAGGGTCCTGCAACCATCCCTCCACTTTCGCTTTGATGGATGCGCTGATTTCAGTCATGGTTCATGCTCCTCCTTGTTTTCTCCTTATTGCAATGCGAACATAATCTCGCCTTCGGCAACCACTTTCTCATCGACCTTGGCCACCGCGTGTCCTTTGCCAATCGAGCCTTTCAGGCGGATAATCTCAACCTCCAAGCGAAGCGTATCGCCGGGAACGACTTGGCCGCGGAACCGGAAATTGTCCAAACCGGCCAGGAAGCCGATTTTGCCGCGATTGGCCTCGACCTGCAAAATCGCTACCGCCCCTACCTGGGCGAGCGCTTCCGTAATCAGTACGCCGGGCATGACGGGATACTCCGGAAAATGTCCAGTGAAAAACGGCTCGTTGATCGTTACGTTTTTGATCCCAACCGCCCGTTTTCCCACCTCCAGCTCCACGATCCGGTCAACCAGCAAAAACGGAGGGCGGTGCGGAATGATCTCCTGTATCTGTTTAATATCCAGCATATGTATCTCCTTTCGGTTTTAAAGAAATAGCGGATGACCTCGCCTGAATAAAACGGCCGGCATTCGGTCAAACTGTAGTTATCCTTCGCATCTGCGCAAAGCGAAGGTTAAGATAAGGGGCTTATCCGCAGACGGCGTCAGCGCCGCTTACGGATGAAGCCCTTTTGAACTGTTTTTTCGCCATACGGTCCCCCATCATTATACATTTTCCGCAGGCAAAAAGAAAACTCCCATTGCAGGGAGTTGTGGACATTTCCGCTCAATTTCTACTATATTAATGTATATTCAAAAAGTCAGGTTTTCAGCACCGAGAAGGTTGGATGAAGCTAGGAACGTCAGGAGCGGAGCGTACGTTTGGGGTACGTGAGCAACTGAAATGTTTCCGTAGGAAACATGCTTCGGAAGCATTCGCTTGGCCCGGCTGAATTCAAGATTCATGCCGATTAAGCTCCATAGTTCTACTTCGTGATCAAAAGATGACTTTTTGAACTTCCTCTTAAGGGGCGAACACCAGATCAAACACATGCCGCCAGGTGGCCCATTGCCAGATGTCCGATGCGTCCTGCTTCCCGAACACAACGTAACCGACGACGGCGCCTCCCACCAAAGCGACGAGCAGGAACAATAAGATAAGTACGATGCGCAGGATTACGATCCAGGCAGCCCGCTTGGGTTCAGGGCGACGTTCTTCAGTCATGGAACTCCCCACCTATCCGCGCAAGTTGTTGGCCAGACCCATCATCGTCTCGCTGGACGTCAAGGCGCGTGCCGAAAGTTGATAAGCCCGCTGCACCTGAACCATCTCCGCCATCTCATCGGTCAAATCCACGTTGGATTGTTCCACCGCTCCCTGCCGGACTCCTGCCTGTTTCCCCACTGGAAGCGTCAGCGTATCGACAAGTGCATCGGCTTCATTTACGCCGTCAGCCAATACGAACAAATTACCGTCCCGTTGACGCAGCGCCTCCGGCCGCTCCGGCGTCAGCAAAGCGATCCGGCCTACTTCCGTCACCTCTTCCCCAAGCGTCGCCCGGATATTGCCCGCACCGTCAATTTCCAGTTTGGCTCCGGCCGGGATTTCAATGGGTTCTCCGTCAGAGTTGAGCACCACATATCCCTGGTTGTTCATTAGATAGGAGCTTTCCCCATCATTCGGATTCGGCTGAATGTGAAAATCCCCGGCCCGCGTATAAGCTTTGACCCCATCCGGCGTCAGTACGCTAAACAGAGCGTTTCCTTCGATCGCCAGATCGGTGGCGTTCCCGGTTTCCTTGATCGAGCCTTGCTGGAAATTCAACGCCACATGAGACAATCTCGAACCAAAGCCCAAATTGAACCCGGACGGCGTCGCCCGGCCCGTCAAATTATTGAATTTGGGAATTTGCTGTTGCACCTCGGTTAATGTATCTTCAAACGAGGCCTCTTTACGCTTATACCCCACGGTATTCACATTCGCGATGTTATCGGCAAGCAAATCGAGACGCTGCTGGATTCCGCCCATCGATACCATGGCGCTGATCATGGAGTTGTTCATGCCATACCTCCCTATTCCCTAGCCCGCGTTATACGCGGCCGATTTCATTTACCGCTTTTTCCAAACTCTTATCATAATATTGGATAATTTTCTGATTCGACTCATACGCCCGCTGGGCAGCCATCAGGTCGACCATCGACTGGGCCGCGTCCACATTGGATACTTCCAGATATCCCTGACGAACGGACGCACCGTCAGCGGCCGGATCAAAAGTTCGGATGCCGGCGGCCGTTTCATCTTGGGCGACATACACACCGTTCCCTTCACGGACCAATTGCTGCGGACGGTCCGCAACAACGATGCCGAGGGCGGCAACCGGAACCGTCGTTCCCGTATTGTTATCATAAGTCGTCAATTGCCCGGCGGCACTGCTTTTCAAACTGTCTACCGACATTCCGGCGGCCAGAACAATAGCGTTTCCTTGATCGTCCAAAACGCGGTAACCGGTCGAAGTTCTAAGCTCGCCCGCAGCGTTCACGTTAAAATTGCCATCTCTCGTGTATCGGACATTGCCGTTCTCATCCGCCACGGCAAAAAACGCCTGGGGCTGATAAGTCACCGTTCCGTCCTGCCCGACGTATTTCCCCGAGGCGTCGAAAGCAATCGGCTCACCGGTAGCCGGATCGTCCAAACTCAAGCTGGAAACGAGGGCAAAATCGGTGCTTTTTTGCGTCTCCTTCAGATCGCCTTGAACGAACGCAGGCAAGCTTTCCTCCGCAAACACCCCGGTCACCAGCTTTCCGATCGGAGCGGGGCTTCCCGAGCGCTTGTCCCCCATCAATGCGATCAGCATCTCCGGAAAAGAGTGCGCTACCGAATTCACCTGTTTGTACCCCGGCGTATTGAGATTGGCGATATTTTGCGTCACCGTATCGTGGCGGCGCTGCTCCGCAAGCATCCCCGAAGCCGCCGTATAAAGACCTCTTAACATGGCCATCCCTCCATCTGCCCAATTTTATGTTCAATTGCCCCGCGGCAATAACATTCCTACATTAATAATATCGTCGGATCAGATCTTTTTCTTGAGGGCCTTGTCCAAATTATCGAGCATGATGCCGGTCCCCTTCACTACGCAGTGCATCGGATCTTCCGCGATCAGCACCGGTACGTGCAGCTCCTCCGCGAGCAGTTCGTCAAGTCCGTTCAGCAGAGCGCCACCGCCGGTCAAAATCACGCCGCGGTCGATAATGTCGGCGGATAATTCCGGCGGAGTGCGCTCCAGCACCGATTTTGCCGCCGCCACGATGTTCGAAACCGGATCGGCAAGCGCCTCCTGCACCTCGTTAGCCTTAATCGTCACGGTCAGCGGAAGCCCGGAAACCATGTCCCTCCCGCGAATATCCATTTCATCCAACCGTCCGTTCGGATAAACCGTTCCGATCTTGATTTTGATATCTTCCGCCGTCCGTTCGCCGATGAGCAGCTTGTACTTCGACTTAATATATTTAATAATGGCGGCATCGAACTTGTCCCCCGCGACTTTAATGGACGAAGCCGTGACGATGTCCCCCATGGAGAGCACCGCCACATCCGTCGTCCCGCCGCCGATGTCGACAACCATGTTGCCGCTCGGTTCGTAAATATCCATCCCGGCCCCGATGGCTGCCGCCTTCGGTTCCTCTTCCAAGAAAACTTCTTTGGCGCCGCTGCGCTCAGCGGCTTCGCGAATCGCTTTCTGCTCAACCGAGGTGATGTTCGTCGGCGCGCAGATCAGAATCCGCGGGTGGCTGTACCAGCTTCTTCCCCCAACGCGATCGATAAAATACTTCAGCATCGTTTCCGTAATTTCAAAATCGGCGATAACCCCGTCCCTCAAAGGACGGATCGCAGTGATGTTGCCCGGCGTACGCCCAACCATTCGCCTCGCTTCTTCGCCAACGGCCATAACGCGTTTTCCTTCGCTGTCAATCGCCACGACGGAAGGTTCGTCCAGAACAACTCCCTTTCCTTTAACGTGAATCGCCACATTGGCCGTGCCTAAATCAATACCAATATCCTTGCTCATCATTACGATGCTCCCCCAAAGCGTATTTTTAACGGATCACGGAAAAGACGGTACAGCCATTTCCAGAGCCCTATGGTAAAAGTCCCACATCTCAGAAGTCGGATTCGACAAAAGCCGATCATAATCGTTAAAATTCGGGAATGATGGATAGAAGTCCACGATCTTATACCTTAGTTAAAAATACCATACTTTAGGGGATGTATTCAATCCTAATCCGCTTAAAGCAATCTTAATATTTACCCATTAGTTTACCGTGCTAATCACCTCGCGTTTAGACTGCCCTTTTTTCTTATACTTGATC
This sequence comes from Paenibacillus sp. FSL R5-0527, assembly GCF_038008055.1. Taxonomy (NCBI): domain Bacteria; kingdom Bacillati; phylum Bacillota; class Bacilli; order Caryophanales; family Paenibacillaceae; genus Paenibacillus; species Paenibacillus sp. FSL R5-0527. The sequence goes on from NZ_JBBOYI010000001.1 coordinate 7,288,912, forward strand.
TTGGTCGCTTCTCCACCCCGCAGGTGACGGATCGACTTGTGGTACTCGAGAATGTGTTTGACCTGATCGGCCAAATCCGGATTGATCTCCGGCAGACGTTCCGTTAAATCTTTGTGCACCGTGCTCTTCGACACCCCAAACTCCTTGGCGATCGTTCGAACCGTGTGCCGCGTCTCAACGATGCACCGGCCTATTTTAATCGTCCGTTCCTTGATGTAATCGTGCACGCTCCCGCCTCCCTCTGCTTCGAGATAGTTTGGTACATTATATGAGTGGCGGGCCTATATATTCTTTGTTTCCAAGCCTGACAAGCTTCCGTGGAACCAATTTATTTTCGGGGCATGCAAACGGCTGCCGATAAACGGATGAAAAGTGCAAACGGCATTGCTTTCTTTGGAGAGATTATAGGGGGGCTGAAGAATGCTTGCCTAACGGATAAAAAAGCGGAGGACTTTCGCCCTCCGCCATTGCCGGCGATCCGGGTGGCCGGATCGTTCGGCGTTCTGTTGATACTAATTTAGCCGGGTTGGTTAGTTTTTCGGAAGCACCGTTTCCGGATTCACCAGCTCGTCGTTTTCATAAACGGCGAAGTGTACGTGGTTGTCGAGATCTTTTTCCATCTCGTTGCGTCCGGCGCTGCCGACCACATCGCCCTGCTTCACTTCGGCGTCTTTCTTCACTTTTACTTCCGACAAGCTTTCGTACACGGTTTTCAGGTTGTTGGCATGGGTAATTTCCACGACATAACCGAGCAGCGGAACTTCCTCCACCCGCGTCACTTTCCCGCTCATCGCGGCTTGCACATCAAACGGCTTGCCGTCTTCGCGCGCCAGGTCGATCCCGGTGTTCGGCGTAAACGTATCGTTATACTGCACCAATGCCGCCTGATGCTGCTCCGCCGTAGCGTCCTTTTCATAGAACGGCTTGACGACGGATACCTCGGACACATTCGCGACCGGCCATGCCAGATCTTCGGAGGAAGCGATCACCTCGGCTGCCTCTCCTCCTTGCGTCTCTTCCTGGCCCGTCACTCCTTCATCGCCGGACAGGTTTACGGAGTCGGTCACGCTGGCGGGGGTCGAGTCCATCGGCTTGTTGCTCGCATCCTGGTAGACCCACACTAAGGTTAGTATAATTGCCGCTGCCGCCACATATGCTGCCGGGTAAACCCATCTCTTCGACAATAATCTTTTCCACGAAGATACCGGAGCTGCCGGTTCTCCCAATCCAATTTTAGGAGATTCTTCGCGGGACTGTTTCTTTTGGTCTTGTTCATTCATTTGGTTATCACCTCAGTAACCATTGTTACCGGGGCGGATTCTTTTATACTCGGATTATATTAAAATTTCAAAAAAAGTTAGAATACAAGTTTGCATCCTTTTCGGCTACTTTAAAAAATGCGAGGCCTGCTGGAAGGCAATCCCCGTATAGTAGTGTTTTAAAATCTGCGTGGCCGTGAAACCCTGCTTGGCCATGCCGTTGGCCCCCCACTGGCTCATTCCGACGCCGTGGCCGTACCCGTAGGTGGTGATCTTCACCTCGCCTGCGTCCAGCGTCATCGTAAACTGGCTTGAGCGCAGACCCAGCTTTTCCCTAACTTCTCGTCCGGTATACACCTTGCCGCCGACGCGGACTTCTTTTACTCGCCTCCCGGTCGTCCAGGACAGCACTTTAAACGGGGCGGATTTGAGGGAGGCGGGTGCCTGCCGGTTTGTACCGCCGCTCCCAAAAACGGCTTTGACATCCTCCGGCATCTCTTGACCCAGTTTGCCGAACAGCTCAGCCACCGGCAAACGGACGGTTTCCCGATTCCCGGGATTGACGCTCGCGTCCCAAGGGCTTGGAACACTGCGCAAATAGGGTATTTTCAAAGACCAGTATTCCTCGGAATTTTCCGTGTATCCTCCGCTGGAGGAAAAAAAGGAGGCGGTGATAGGCTGGCCTCGGTAGGTCATGACGATTCCCTGCGTTTGCCGGACCGCTTCCTGCAGCTTGGCCAGCTGCTCCGCTTTGCCGTCCGTTTTCCATGCGTTCAAAACGGAGCGCGAGAGGTAGACCTGATGGTCGACCGTATCGGTAACGTCGGCGTTTTCCGCCGAAACCCCACTCGTGTCGCCGGCGGCCAGGCGGCGGACGATGAAAGTGCGGGCCGCGATCGCCTGCGCTTTGAGCGCCGCCAGCTCAAAGTCCGCCGGCATTTCGGCGGCGATGACGCCGGTCACGTATTGTTCGAGCGGCACGGTTTCGACGGCGCCGGTGCGCGACAGGTAAACGCGCACCGGCGTGTCCGTCAGCGGGGCCGGGGCCTCGCCGGCCTGCGGCGGATTGGCGCCAGCCGCGCCCGGCGGCGCTGGCGCCTGCACAGCGGCGGGCGGCGTGCCCGGCACCGCCGCCGGGTCCGTGCGCGCGGCCGGCGCATGCGCCGCGCGCCAGGCGTGCAGCGCTGGCAGCAGCAGCGCCAGCGCCAGCGCGGCGAGCGCCGCCTGCCAGGCGGCGCGCCGCCCGCCCCATCCGCCCGCCTGGCGGCGGATGGGTGGCTTTCGCGTGCGCACGCTGACGCGCACGCGGTCCGTGCCCGCCCGCGCGCGGGCGTCTGCGACGCGCGCGGGCGCCTCCGCCGCGGACCGCTCCGCGCCGCGCGGATCGCCTGCCGCCACACGCGGCTTCACCCCGCTGGCGGATTCCGCCGCCCCCGGCTTCGCCCCGCGCACGGCCCCTCCCGCTACCCGCGGCTTCGCCCCGCTCGCTGTTTCTATCTCCGCACCCGCTTTTGCCCGGCTTGCGGTTTCTGCTGTCCCCGGCTTCGCGCCACGTACGGTCTCTACTGCTATCTGCGGTCTCCCACCGCTAACACTTTCTTCCACCGCCCCCGTCCTCGCTCCGCGCTCGCCCCCTCCTACTGCTTGCAGCTGCGCACCGCTTGCAGCCTTTGTCGCCCCCGCGAGCTTGGCATCACTCGCGCTTTTCCCTGCCACCGTTGCCGTTGCATCGCCAGCGGCTTTCCCCGCCAGCGCCAGCCTCGCCCCGCCAACCGCCTCCTCCGGCTTACGGCCGTCTGCCCGTGCCGCCGGCGGCCTTCCCTCCGCCGTACTGCCCGCCGGCCTCTCCTGCCTTGGCGCGACGTTTATTTTCAAAGAATGCGTTTTTTCCTGCAGCAACTGAGTTACCTCCATCGGATTCTGACTGCCGCGATCTTCCATAACGATCGCATCCTAGCTTTTGCCCCGTTATATCGTTTGATCGCTATACTCATAGATATGAGTTTTCAGAATCTGCTAGAACCGAAAAACTTAGAATGTGACGGCAAGCTACCGAATTTCCGATGTTTTGAAAGGTTCGTTTCAGGACAAAAAAGCATAACAAATCAAAAGCAGCTGCGGTTCAGACTGCAAAGATCCCGATAAGGCGACTTCCGTTAATTTGATGATACAAGCAGCTCCTAGGTCCGAAAAAGTTCTCTCCCCCACTAGCGCTGCATTAAGCCACAACTATTCTAACGGTTGCCACAACCGCTATACGCTCAAAAAACGTTGATTTCAAATTGTAACGGTTGCTATAGCGCTTATTTCACTGACACCCGGCTCATTTTGCTTAAACTCAGGCAAATAACGCTTCTCACATCCGTTAAAATTTTGAAAAGGGCTTTTTTCGGAAAATAGCCGCTGCTACGACCGTTAGATTTCCTGCAAGCCCACTTTTATTTCGAACACTAAGCCTTTGCGGGAAAACTGAAATGTATCAAGACAACAAGTTGTCTTGTGCAGGAGTTTGAGTTTACGCAACGCCAGTGTTCCCGCCCTCGGTTTGGCCATTTCCCGCCTACTATGCCCGTTAAGGATATGGGGCAAACACGGCGATGGCCGAATTGACCCCGGCGCTCCGCGCAAAGCTCATGACTGTTTTGGGCACAAAAAAACGGCATGGAATACCATACCGTCTTCAAGCTGCTCATCGAGCTTACTTATCTGATTAGCTTATTTAATGATTTTTCCAATTACTTGTTTAGATCATTAATCTAGTCCGCCTATCTATTTCACTTGCCTGACCTTTGCCCATCCATTTCACACTGCTCATCCCGTTTCCTTCCCAGCTTAAAGCTGAAACTAGGACTGTACCTCCGCCGATTTCGGGAGCGGCTTCTGGCTTTTGTAGGTTTCGCCCCATTCCTTCATTTTTAGAATGATCGGGACCAGGGTCTGGCCGAATTCGGTTAACGAATATTCCACCTTCGGGGGCACTTGATGATAAACCTCGCGGTGAACGATGCCGTCCTGCTCCAGTTCTCTGAGCTGCAGCGTCAGCATCCGTTGGGTGATTGTCGGGCAAATCCGCCGGAATTCATTGAACCGGATCGGTCCGTTGATTAAATGATACAGCAGCAAGCCTTTCCACTTGCCGCCGATGACGTCCAGCGTATATTCGACCGGGCAGCCTTCTTCATTAGGACAGGCACCGTAGCCGCTTTTGCGATCGCGCATCCTTATTCAACTCCTTAATAGAGGCGGTTCAAAAAGTCATCTTTTGAAGGCATTAAGAAAGAAACAGATGTCCTAGCCTTAGCTTCCTTCATCGCAAGAAAAACAACGCTAACGCGGTCTGTCTCCCAAGTTTGTGCGCCCGCCTCGGCTAAAATCCGACTTTTTGAATTCGCATTATTAAATTCGCATTAATAGTATACAAATGAATACTACATAACATGATTGTGCGTACTTACAATTTTAAAGCACATGCATTACATTAACAAGTGTTAAGGGAAAATCCATTTAATCAGATACGGAGGTTCATAAAGATGGCTAAAGAAATGATGAAAGCGGTAGGGTTCTATAAGTATTTACCGATTAACGATCCGGAAAGTCTGCTGGATGTGGAAATTGAAAAGCCGGTGCCGGGCGGCAAAGATTTGCTGGTAAAAGTCAAAGCGATCTCCGTAAACCCGGTAGACGTTAAGGTGCGTTCCCCCAAAAACCGTACCGAACAAACGCCGCGCGTAATCGGCTGGGATGTCGCCGGGATTGTGGAGCAAGTTGGTCCGGAAACGACGTTGTTTCAGCCTGGCGATGAAGTGTATTATGCCGGGAGCATCGTCCGGGCCGGGGGAAACAGCGAATTCCACCTTGTGGATGAACGGATCGTCGGACGCAAGCCGGCATCGCTAGGATTTGCCGAGGCGGCGGCTCTGCCTTTGACCGGGATTACCGCCTGGGAGGGCCTGTTCCACCGGCTTGGCATCTCCCAAAACGCTGGCGATAACGCCGGCAAATCGCTGCTCGTTATCGGCGCTGCCGGAGGCGTCGGCTCCATCGCCACGCAGTTGGCCAAACTCGCCGGGTTGACGGTCATCGGCACCGCTTCGCGGCCCGAGTCCGCCGATTGGGCCAAACAAATGGGAGCCGATCACATTATCAATCATTATGAAGCGTTTGTTCCGCAGTTCCAAAAGATCGGCATTAAGCACGCGGATTACATCTTCTGCCTGAATAGCACGGAAAAGCATTGGGGAAACATGGCGGAAGCGATCGCCCCGCAAGGAAAAATCTGCTCGATCGTGGAAACCGATGAGCTGCTGAATTTGACGCTCCTGCAGGATAAAAGCGCAACGTTCGTCTGGGAGCTGATGTTTACCCGCCCGATGTTTCAAACGGAAGACATGATCGAACAGCATAAGCTGCTAAGCGAGTTGTCCCGGCTCGTGGATAAGGGCAAAATTCGTACAACGATAGCTGAAAAGCTGGAACCGATCAATGCCGCCAACTTGCGCCAAGCTCACGCCATGGTGGAAACAGGCCGGACCATCGGCAAAATCGTTCTAGAGAACTTTAGTTGACCAACGTACTTGGACGATTAGTTGCAAAAGTTACAACTGGATTTAATCCAAGATACGGATTTGTATATTTTAAATGTATTTCCTGCATCTACACCCAAACATGTCCGCCAGCCTTGCTGATTAATCAGATATAATTGTAGGGTTGCAATTATACAAGCGCTTGGCTACATATCCGTATTAATAACTTTATGTTTTGCAACTATTCAACGGTTCACCCTCGCGGTAGTTTTCCTTCCGTTATCAGGATGCTGATATCTTTAAACAAAAAACCATGCTGCCACCAGCATGGTTCTTTTCACTCCTATGATAATAACCATCATTTCGGTCATGCACGGAAAAAAGCTTGCTTCATTACGCCCAGGAAGGCTGGATTTTCAAAACAGGCATTTCCTCCTTGATGGTTACCGGAACTTTTTCGGCTTCCTGCGAGGTCTGTTTCTCGTCTACGGAGATCCGCCAAATGTCCGCGCCAAGTCCGGACAATTTCTCGGCCAAATGAACGTAACCCCGGTCGATGTGATGCGTTCCGCTCACTTCCGTCGTTCCGTCGGCAGCCAGCCCGGCGATAATCAACGCCGCACCCGCGCGCAGGTCGGTCGCGCAAACTTTGGCTCCGCTCAGCTTGGACTCGCCGGTGACGATTGCGCTGCGGCCCTCCACCTTAATCTCCGCATTCATCAAGCGGAATTGGTCCACATGCATAAACCGGTTTTCGAAAACCGTCTCGGTAATTACGCTCGTTCCTTGGGACACGAGCAGCAGGGCCATCATTTGCGACTGCATGTCGGTCGGGAATCCCGGGTACGGCAAGGTTTTGACGTCTACCGCTTTAAGCGGCTTGCCGGCGATGACGCGGACGCCGTTTTCCTGGACTTCCACAATCACGCCCATCTCTTCCAGTTTGGAAATGACCGGCCCCAAATGATCGGCGATCGCCCCTTCGACAAACACGTTTCCGCCCGTAACGGCGGCGGCAATCATAAAGGTTCCGGCTTCGATGCGGTCGGGAATGACGGTATGCTCGCAGCCGTGCAGCTTCTCCACGCCTTCGATGCGGATGACGCCGGTTCCCGCGCCGCGAACTTTCGCGCCCATTCCGTTCAAGTAATTGGCCAGATCGACGATTTCCGGTTCCTTGGCCGCATTTTCGATGACGGTCGTCCCTTCCGCCAACGTTGCTGCCATCATGATGTTTTCCGTCGCTCCGACGCTGGCCACGTCGAGATATATTTTAGCGCCGCGAAGCCGCCCCTGCGATTTGGCTTCAATAAAGCCGTGACCAAGGTTGATTTCCGCTCCCATCGCTTCAAACCCTTTTAGATGCTGGTCAATCGGCCTCGTTCCGATTGCGCATCCTCCCGGCAGCGAAATTCGGGTGAAACCCATCCGTGTCAGCAAAGGACCCATGACAAGAAAAGACGCCCGCATTTTGCGCACCCATTCATAAGGGGCTTCACATGAAGCGATGTGCTGCGCGTTCACCGTGATCACTTCCCGGTCATATGTAACTGTCGCTCCAAGTGATTCCAAAACTTTATTGATGGTCATTACATCGTCAAGCGGAGGAGCATCGCGAATGACGCTGATTCCTTCCTCACCTAATAAAGACGCTGCAATGATCGGTAGCACTGAATTTTTAGCACCGCTTACTTTTACGTTCCCGGCCAATACATTGCCACCGCGGACGATAAATTTGCTCATCATGGTTCCCTCCGCGCGTTCATTTTCACTTTTTTTCCCCGATTGGAAGAAGGTATCCCGTATATACCCTAAATTCCATCATATCACCTGTCATTTAAGGCGTACAAGGCGCTAATCTTGTCGAATAAGCTCATTTTGACTAGAAAACTGGCTTTTGTCCAGTTCTCGGGCTTGCTTTTGAGCCGTAGTCCTTATTCACCATTGTTGACACAATGAAATGATGTTATTCGACATTTTCTTGCCACGGGTGTTTCAAAACATATACTTCAACATTTGGGTATAACCCCAATATTCCATTACAAAGTCGGCGACCAATCGCCCAAGCACAATGGCGAGCAGCAGCTGCAGCAGCTTTCCTTGCGGGCTTTTCGGATGCCGGATGACAAGGTCCAGCTTCAAGTTCTGCAGCGACCACCAGGAGATGGCGATACAGGCCAATAAAACAAGGATCGCCGTCAAGCCATTCACTCCAACCGAGGTTGACACAGTCTCGACCGGGCTCATGCTTACATCCACTCCATTACGTTTTATATTTATGCTGCAAGCACCTAATCGGTTAATGCCTCTTTGCAAAGCAGTCCTTTTCGCTTATGCTCCCGATTTTTGATTTCGGTCAAAAATATAGAACCTTATATATCATACTTGCCCGCGAAGGAATAATCCAGCATTTCTTTGTCTGCAAAGGGTTACAAAATATCAATTTTTTAAGGATTTCTCTTGCTGAAAAACCGTATTTTTAGTATGTTCTCCTAGTATGTTCTTCATAAACGGCAAGATTTCCTGCGAAAGTCCTAATTTTAAGCGAAATCAAATAAGCAAAACGTACTAATCGCCAAAAAGACCGGACACCTAAGGGTGCCCGGTCTTTTTGGCCTATTTCTTAGCTTTAGAGGATACGTTGATCCGCGTGACCGCCCGCTGCAGCGCAAGCTCGGCCCGGCGATGATCGATACGGTCCTGGTTGCTGCGCGAAGCCAATCTGCGTTCGGCCCGTTCCCGGGCGGCGATGGCGCGCTCCACGTCGATCTCCTCCGGCAGCTCGGCGCTTTCGGCGAGTACGATCACTTTGTCGCTTTGCACTTCTATGAATCCGCCGTGTACGGCGATCAAACGGGTTTCCTTGCCTTTTTTGGCCACGATCGGTGCCACCTGGAGCGGCGTTACAAGGGGGATATGGCCGCGCATAATGCCAAGCTCCCCTTCGCTGCCCCGGACAGTCAGACTGTCCACCTCTTGCGAGAACACCACATGCTCCGGCGTGACGATTTCCAATAAAAAGGTGCTCACTTGTTATCCCTCCTGTTCGCGGGATAGTTCATTTCTGAAGCATCCGCTTTAACGGCGCGGTTTTACAGCGTCTTTGCTTTTTCGACAGCTTCTTCAATCGTACCAACGAAGAGGAACGCGGCTTCCGGAAGATCATCATGTTTGCCGTCCAGAATTTCCTTGAAGCTGCGGACCGTTTCGGCAACAGGCACATATTTGCCCTTGAAGCCGGTAAACTGCTCTGCTACGTGGAACGGCTGCGACAGGAAACGTTCGACTTTCCGGGCGCGGGCCACCAGCGTCTTGTCGTCATCGGAAAGTTCATCCATACCGAGGATGGCGATGATATCCTGAAGCTCTTTATAACGAGCCAAAATTTGTTTTACCCCTTGGGCAACATCGTAATGTTCCTGTCCCACGACTTCCGGAGTCAAAATCCGCGAGCTGGAAGCCAGCGGGTCAACCGCAGGGAAAATCCCTTTTTCGGAAATTTTCCGCTCGAGGTTCGTCGTCGCATCCAAGTGGGCGAACGTCGTAGCCGGCGCCGGGTCGGTGTAGTCGTCCGCAGGCACGTAAATGGCTTGAATCGAAGTAACGGAACCTTTTTTGGTCGAGGTGATCCGTTCTTGCAGCTGACCCATTTCCGTAGCCAGTGTAGGCTGATAACCTACCGCGGAAGGCATCCGGCCGAGCAGGGCCGATACTTCCGAACCGGCTTGCGTAAACCGGAAAATGTTGTCGATAAACAGCAGCACGTCGCGGCCTTCCTGATCGCGGAAATACTCGGCCATCGTAAGGCCGGTCAGAGCTACGCGCAAGCGCGCACCCGGCGGTTCGTTCATCTGCCCGAATACCATGGCCGTTTTCGAAATTACGCCGGATTCGGTCATTTCCATGTAAAGGTCGTTCCCTTCACGCGTCCGTTCCCCTACACCGGCAAACACGGAAATACCGCCGTGTTCTTGCGCGATATTGTTGATTAGTTCCTGGATCGTAACGGTTTTCCCTACGCCGGCGCCGCCGAACAGGCCGATTTTGCCGCCTTTCGCATAAGGCGCCAGCAGGTCGATAACCTTAATCCCGGTTTCCAGCATTTCCGCTTGCGTCGAGAGCTCTTCGAACTTCGGCGGCTCGCGGTGGATCGGATATCTTAATTCCGTTGCGGCTTCGCCTTTATTGTCGATCGTTTCGCCAAGGACGTTAAATACGCGGCTTAGGGTCACTTCCCCTACCGGAACCGAAATCGGCGCCCCTAAATCGACAGCTTCCGTGCCGCGCACAAGACCGTCCGTCGAGGCCATGGCGATACAACGCACCAGGTTGTCGCCGAGATGATTGGAAGCTTCCAGAACCAGGGCGGACTGGCCATCCTGTTTCTCAATTTTTATTGCGTTGAAGATTTCCGGCAGTTGACCGCGCTGAAATTCGATGTCAACAACCGGACCCATTACGCTGACAACGCGTCCTTTGTTCATCTTCGTTTCCCTCCTAGATAATGCTTTCGGAACTATCAGCTTTGCGCGTTCGCCCCTGCGACAATCTCCGTAATTTCTTGGGTAATCGCGGCTTGACGAGCGCGGTTGTATGTCAGGGTAAGCTCATTGATCATTTTCGTCGCGTTTTTCGTCGCGCTGCCCATCGCCGTCATTTTGGCGCCAAGCTCGCTCGCTTTGCCGTCAAGAAGCGCGCCAAAAATCAACGTTTCGGCATACTTCGGAAGCAGCACTTCGAGCACACCATCTGGCGAAGGCTCATACTCATAGCTGCTGGTTGGACCTTCCGCTTGCACGGACTCGAACGGAAGCAAACGCTCGACCGTCGGCAGCTGCGTAATCGCATTGATAAACCGACTATAGCAAACGTAAATTTCATCGAACTGTTCCGTCTCAAAACCTTGAACGGCCGCGTACGTCAACGATTTGATGTCCGCGAATTTCGGCGTATCGGACAGTTCGGTCACTTCTTCAACGACCGGATAATTGCGGCGTCTGAAATAGTCTCTGCCTTTTCGTCCGATCACGAAGATGCCGTATTCCGACGAAGAGGTGTGCTTGCTCTTGATCAGATCCGTTACTTTCCGCAAAATATTCGCGTTGTAGCCACCGACCAGACTGCCGTCCGAAGTAATGACGATATACGCCGTTTTCTTCACCGGACGCGATTCGAGCATCGGATGGCTAACCCCTTGAGTTCCGGCGGCAATGCTGGAAACGACCTCTTTCAGCTTTTCCGCATAAGGGCGGGAAGCCTGCGCTCTTTCCTGCGCTTTGCGCAGCTTGGCCGAGGCTACCATTTCCATCGCTTTCGTGATCTGCCGGGTGTTCTGAACGCTTTTGATCTGGCGCTTGATTTCGCGCATCCCTTTTGCCATGATTTCACCACCTCAAAACTTTGGCGGAGCCAAAGTTACTTCGTAAGCATAGTCTAAGTTTTGGCGGGGCCAAAACCGCTTCGTAAGCAAGTGCTTGAACTTTGGCGAAGCCAAAGTTGTTTTACACAGCCACAAACCGGCGTTTGCCCATAAAGCCAAAGCCGGTTTATGCTTCAACTCATTTATGCCTTCGTCGCGAATCCGCGTTTGAATTGCTCGATCACTTGTTTCAGCTTTTCTTCGTTGTCTGCGGTCAAATCCTTCGTATCGCGGATCGACTGCAATACATCGTCATGATTGTTTTGGATGAAGGACAGGAATTCCGTTTCGAAACGGCGCACATCGCCCAGCGGGATATCGTCCAGATAACCTTTAACCGCCGTATAAAGGCTGACAACCTGCAGTTCAACGGCAAGCGGTTGGTTTACGCCCTGCTTGAGGATCTCCATCATCCGCGAACCGCGCGTCAGGCGCGCTTGCGTCGATTTATCCAAATCGGAACCGAATTGGGAGAACGCCTGAAGCTCGCGATATTGGGCGAGATCAAGGCGCAGGCTGCCCGCAACCTTCTTCATCGCTTTGATTTGCGCCGAGCCGCCTACCCGGGAAACGGAAATACCGACGTTAACGGCCGGACGTTGACCGGAATAGAACAGGTCGGACTCCAGGAAGATCTGACCGTCCGTGATCGAAATAACGTTCGTCGGAATATAGGCCGAGACGTCGGACGCCTGCGTTTCGATGAACGGCAGCGCGGTAATCGAGCCGCCGCCGAGCTCGTCGCTCAGCTTCGCGGCGCGTTCCAGCAGACGGGAGTGCAGATAGAATACGTCGCCAGGGAACGCCTCGCGGCCCGGAGGACGGCGAAGCAGCAAGGACAATTCGCGGTAAGCCGCGGCTTGCTTCGACAAGTCGTCATAGATAATCAAAACATGCTCGCCTTTGTACATGAAGTACTCCGCCATGGCAACGCCGGCATATGGAGCGATGTACAAGAGTGGCGACGGTTCCGAAGCGGAAGCCGTTACTACGATCGTGTAATCCAACGCGCCGTGACGGCGCAGCGTTTCCACCACGTTTACGACGGTGGATTGCTTTTGCCCGATGGCTACGTAAATACATTTCACGCCGTTGCCTTTTTGGTTAATGATCGTATCGATGGCGATCGCCGTTTTACCGGTTTGACGGTCGCCGATAATGAGCTCGCGTTGGCCGCGGCCGATCGGTACCATCGAGTCGATTGCCTTGATCCCGGTCTGCATCGGTTCATGTACCGATTTCCGTTCAATAACGCCCGGCGCATTGTTTTCTACCGGACGGAATTCCGTCGTCTCAATCGGCCCTTTGCCGTCAACCGGCTGGCCGAGCGGGTTCACGACGCGTCCCAGCATAGCTTCCCCGACCGGAACCTGCATAATCTGCCCGGTGCGTTTTACTTGATCGCCTTCGCGGATCTCGCTGTAAGGGCCAAGGATAACGACACCGACATTGCTTTCTTCCAGGTTGAGCGCAAGACCAAAAACGCCGTTTTCAAACTCAAGCAACTCGTTTGCCATGGCGTTTTCAAGTCCGTGGACACGGGCGATACCGTCGCCAACTTGAATAACGGTGCCGACCTCGGCCACTTCGATTTCCGATTTATATTGTTCGATCTGACTTTTAATCAGCGTGCTGATCTCTTCAGGTCTGATACTCAAGTGTTTCACCCCTATCTACAGTGCTTGTCTTCGAAAAGACTTTTCAAGCCGTTCCAACTTGCCGGCCAAGCTTCCATCGTATAATGTATCGCCGATTCTGACCTTCATGCCGCCGAGCAGCGATTTGTCGATCTCGTTTTCGACGCGGATTTTTTTGCCCACGAGCGCGCCGAATTCGGCAGCAACCTGCCCTTTTTCTTCTTCGTTGAGCGGATACGTGGTCAACACCACCGCATTGGCGATTCCAAGAGCATCGCTGGAGATTTTGATGTAAGCGTCCAGCAGTTCCGGCAAAATCCCGATTCTTCCCCGTTCCACCAACAGCTTCGCCAGCGAGACGACGGACTTGGACAACTTGCCCTCGATCGCTTGGGATATCACTTCCCATTTTTGGCTTTCGGTGATGTTCGGCGAAGAAATAAAATGCGAGACTTCTGCTCCGGACCGGAAGGCGCCGACGAGCGCTTTCAGCTCTTCTTCCACTTCCAGCGTCCGGTTTTCCCCCGCCGCGATCTCGTACAACGCTTTGGCATACCGTTTGGCTGCTACGGATTCGCGGCTCATGAGCGGCCACCGACCTCTTTAAGATACTTGTCAACCAGTTCGCCTTGAACTTGGGTATCGCTGACCTCTTTTTCGATCAGCTTGGAAGCAATCTTCACGGAGACAGTTCCCACTTCGTTGCGAAGCTGTTCCACCGCACGGTTTTTCTCGTTTTGAATATCGCGCAGCGCCTCTTCCTTCAAACGAGTGGCCTCATCTTTGGCCTGCTCCAGCATTTGAGCCGCTTGCTTGCTGCTCGTTTGCTTGGACTGCTCGATGATGTCGTACGCCTCTTTACGCGCTTGCTGCAGGGCCGCCTTCTGCTCCTCCACAAAAGCGCTTGCTTGCTCGCGGGTTTGCGCGGCTTCGTTCAGCTGCTGCTGCACGAGCTCGCGGCGTTTTTCCATCACGGAAAACAGCGGGCCAAAAGCATATTTATTTAACAAGAAGTATAGAATTCCGATCGCAATCAGTGCGATGACGGTATTTTCCCATACGAAACTCAATCTCAAGTCACTCCTTTCCGAAGCCTATCCGCATATAGCGAGATCGTTCTGCCTGGGCTAAAAAGAAGGCGTGGACGGCTGTGGCCTTCCCCGCCAGTTCTTCTTTCCCTTTTCATTTAGCCGGCCAAACCATAGAACATGAAGGCCAAGACCACGCCGATGATCGGAAGGACCTCGATCAGACCAACGCCGATAAACATCGTCGTTTGCAGAGTGGATTTCGCTTCCGGTTGACGCGCGATCCCTTCGACCGTTTTGCTGATAACCATCCCGTTACCCAGCGCTGCGCCAAACGCGCCCAAACCTGCTACGATAGCTGCTGCCAATAATGCCATTGCTCCCATTTGTATATCCTCCTTAAAAATAAATTCAATTTGTATAGTTCAGTCAGGATGAAGCAGTACTCCATTCCGTAACTTGAAACTGATTTTTAAAACCTTGCAGCGTAAATCTCATGTTATCAATGCTCTTCTTCATGGCTCTCCAGGTTCTGCGAAATATACACCATCATCAGAATGACAAACACAAACGCCTGAATCGCACCGACGAAAATACTGAAGCCCTGCCAAATCATCAGCAGCGGTACAGAAGCGATCATCCCGATGACGCTGGCCTTCGCCAAAGTCATGATCGTGGAGATCAACACCTCGCCCGCAAAAATATTGGCAAATAGACGAACGCCGTGCGTCAGCAGCTTCGACAGCTGCTCAATGATGTTAATCGGCAGGAAAAACGGATACGGTTGGATATAGTGCTTCAAATAATTTTTCGTGTTTCTCGTAAGTCCAAGTCCGTGGGATATCAGGAATACCAGCAATGCCAGCCCCATTGTCACGCTTACGTCCGCGGTCGGGGATTTCCACCAGGCCACTTCGGCGTGCGCTTCCTCATCCGGGTGCTTCGCGTGTTCTTCCTCAAGCACCTTCACAACGGAGGTAATTTCGTGTCCGAAAATGGTTGCTTTTGCCGGGTCGGTATACTCCGTGGCGATCCCTAACGGAAGTCCAAGCATATTGGCCACAAAAATGAACATAATCATCGTCATAGCCAGGGATAAAAAAGGCTTCCCTTTCTTCCAGTCCATCGTGCTTGAAATCATGTTCTGAACGAATTCAACCGCCCATTCCAAAAAATTTTGCAATTTTCCGGGATTCTCGACAGACAGGTTTCGCGTAGCCAATTTCGCCAGCACAAAAACGATGGTGCAAGTTACGACCAGCATCAAAATGATCGACAAGTCGAAACGCAGGCCGCCCAATTCAATAATCGGAGCTTCATGCATGTTTTCTCACCCCCAATCTCAGGTTGAATACAACTCAAGGTTTGCGAGAATATTTGATGCCTATAATAAGAAGGTAAAGTTGCGCAAAAACCAGACTCCCGGCAACCGCATACACGTTGAGGTACTGCGGATATTTCATGGCGGCGAATACCGCCAAGACCGCCGTAGCCGTCCGGGTAAGAAAACCCATGTTGATCCGCTTGGCTTCGCCGGCCGCAGCCGCATCACCCAGACGCCGCACCTTTCGGCCCAGGTAATACGCATTGATCCAGCTTACCGCCGCACCCAGCGCCATACCGAGCATAATGCTTTGCAATCCCGGCAATAAAGCGCCTCCCAAAAAGCAAAGGGCCAAGAAACCAAGCGTCCCGGCTGTCAAAGCGCGGCTTAATTTCGACAGCTCATCCATTATTTCCCCCTCATGACCGATCTGATCAGCGCTACGATGCCGACGATCCCGACCGCAATTCCTGTTAGAACGCCCAGACCGATACCGACACCATTCGTCAGCCAAAGCTTATCCAACCAGGAACCGAAGTAGAAACCGCCGATCGTGCATATGGCAAAATTCGTCCCTAAGGCCGTTACCAAAGCGGCAACCTTCCATACACTGTTGTTGCCTCCAGGTTTTATCGGATCCTCCATTTCAATTCACCCTAATAATCCCAATTTATTTTACTAACTGTGAACAGTTCTTGTCAATTGAGGTTTTTTAGCGGTTTAAAGTCGTGAAATGCTAAATTTGTCCTTGCAATCCTGGGGCAAACGCATACAGCGTACAGTAATACTGTATACTTTTTTATGCTTGCGATCAAAACAAATTTTCGTCAATTTGTGAACTTTCTGTGAAAATCCTCCGGACGCTCGTCCGTTATTCCAAAATAGTGATAAATCGCATTGACAATTCGCGTAGATGCTTTCCCATCACCATATGGATTAGCGGCATGGCTCATGGCGGCGTAAGCTTTTTGATCGCAAAGCAGCGCCTTTGTCCGTTCATAAACCATCTCCTCGTTCGTGCCGACCAGTTCCAGTGTCCCTGCCTCGATTCCTTCCGGACGTTCCGTCGTGTCGCGAAGCACGAGCACGGGAACGCCAAAGGAAGGCGCTTCTTCCTGCAAACCGCCCGAATCCGTAAGTATAAGGTGGGTGTGCGGATAAAAATTGTGCAGATCCACCACATCCAAAGGATCGATAAGTTTAATACGGGGATGCCCTCCCAAAGTTTCGTGGGCGGGACCTTTAACCGCCGGGCTTGGATGTACCGGATACACGATGGCCACATCCTCAAACTCATCGGCGATTCTCCGCACGGCGCGGAAAATATTCAGATGCGGTTCGCCCTGCGATTCGCGGCGGTGAGCCGTCATCAAAATCAACCGTTTGCCTGCGGCCCAGTCGAGCACATCGTTCTTATAATCAGGTTGTACTGTATATTGAAACACATCTGTTACCGTGTTGCCTGTGACATATATAGCTGACGACGGCTTATTTTCCTTCCGCAAATTTCCAGCGGACCACTCCGTCGGAGCAAAATGCAGGTCCGCAAGCACTCCAGTCAACTGGCGGTTCATTTCTTCCGGATACGGAGACAACTTGTTCCAGGTGCGCAGGCCTGCTTCGACATGGCCGACTTTGATCTGTTGCAGGAAAGCTGCATAGCTGGCCAGGAATGTCGTGAGCGTGTCGCCGTGGACCAGCACGATATCCGGCTTCGCCTCGCGCAGCACCCCTTCCAAACCTTGCAGTACGCGAATCGTGATTTCGTTCAGGCTTTGGCTCGGCTTCATCACATCCAGATCGTAGTCCGGAACGATTTTAAACACGTCCAGCACCTGGTCCAGCATCTCACGGTGTTGGGCCGTCACACACACGATAGAGTCGATATGGTCGCTATGCTTTTGCAATTCCAGAATCAGCGGCGCCATTTTAATCGCTTCCGGCCTTACGCCGAAGACGGTCATTACTTTAATCTTAGACATGTCCCATTCCCTTCCTTTAGCGGTAATTCAAAAAGTTGTCTTTTGATCACGAAGTTGGTACACAGCAGCATATTCGACATCGAATCTTGAATTCAGCCGGGCCTTCCGTTGCTCACGTAGGATCATCCTACGCTCCGCTACTCAGTCCCTAGCTTCATCCAACCTTCTTGGTGCTGAAAAGCCAACTTTTTGAACAATACTTAAATGAGGTAGTTCAAAAAGTCGTCTTTGGATCACTTCGTGCCGTACAGACGGTCGCCGGCGTCACCCAGGCCAGGGATAATATAACCGTGATCATCCAGGCGTTCATCCAGGGCGGCAACGTAGATATCGACGTCCGGATGGGCGTCATGCACCGCTTTGACTCCTTCCGGGGCGGCGATCAGGTTCATCATTTTGATTTGCGTGCAGCCGCGTTTTTTCAGGGCGTCGATCGCCGCGATCGCCGAACCGCCTGTCGCCAGCATCGGATCGATGACGATCAACTCGCGTTCCTGTACATCCGTCGGCAGCTTTATGTAATATTCCACCGGCTGCAGCGTCTGCGGATCACGGAACAGTCCGACATGCCCCACCTTCGCCGCAGGCAGCAGCTTTAACACGCCGTCCAGCATGCCCAGCCCCGCGCGGAGAATCGGAATAAGCCCGAGCATCCGGCCGGAAATGACCCGCGATTCGGCCTCGGCCACAGGGGTTTGCACCTTGATGGATTCCAGCGGAATATCCCGCGTAATTTCATAGGCCATTAATGTGGCCACTTCATCCACCAGCTCGCGGAAATCCTTCGTGTTCGTTCGCATATCACGGATAAATGTCAGTTTGTGTTGGATTAAAGGGTGATCGCATACCACCAATTTCGCCATAATTAGTCCCTCCGGTTCTATTGCTAAGTTTCCATTTGCATCAAGTTTCCCAAATTCCAATGTGCACAAATCTTGTTTATTATATCACTGTCTTTTTTCGAATGCCATGAAGGGGCCGGTATGGAATCGACTGGCAAAAAAGAGCAAAGAAAAACGGCGTATTGGCGTACTTTCGCTGGAAAGCAGAGACAAATGGGTAGCGAAATGCAAAAGTGCAGTACAATTCCGGTCAAAAGCTACTTTTTTATCGGAAGGCTCAAATGAGATGCACTTTTGCATTTGTATCGCATAAGCGGGCCAGTTTGAGGTGAATAAACTGCACTTTTGCACTTGGTCCACCAAACCGTCTTTCTTCAAAAAAAAGCGCCATAGGCGCCCTGCAACAAAATCCGTCTTTTAGCCGGCTCGCACCGTTTGGCGCGAACCCTCGGCTCATGACTCTTCTATATAATGGTCGTATCTGCTGGAAATCAGGTAGTCTCCCCTTGAATCAGGGTGATGTCCACCGTCGTATTGTTGATCAATTCCCCTTCCGTATTTTCGATCATTCGGATCAACGTGTTTGTCAGCATGGCGCCGATCCGGTCACTGGGCTGCATGATGGTGGTTAGCTTCGGATTTTGCAGCATCCGCGTGAAGCTATGGTAATCGTAGCCGACGATTTTAAAATCCTCTGGCACCCGGATACCGTGCTGCTGCGCGTAAATGTACAAGGCGTATGCCACGATGTCATTGCTGCAAAATACGCCGTCGTATTCGCCAAGCTTGTCCGGCGGCAGCTTTTCGGCGATAAACGACCAGAAATAATCGAAGGTGAGCTTGTTGTGTGCGCCTTCAATGATATCGTAGGCAATGCCGTGCTTCATGCAAGTGATCACGAAGGCGTCCCTCCGCCGGTTGGAGAGCATATCCAGACCGAGCGGCCCCGAGATATGCAGGAGCCGTTTGCATCCCCGCCCGATCAGATGCTCCGTCGCCAGTTCCCCGCCTCTGTAATTGTCGGAGCCTACGCAGGGGATATTCGGCGATACGAGACGGTCAAAGGAAACGATCGGAAAAGGAACCTTCTTATAACTTTCGATATCCATCGTATGGCTGCACATGATGATCCCGTCCACCCGGTTCTGGCGCAGCATACTAATGTAGTTCGCTTCCTTGTCCGGGTCCTCGAGGGAATTGCAAACGAGCAGCTTGTAGTTTTTTTCATTCGCGCTCATTTCAACATACTTGATCAAATCGGAGAAAAACGGGTGATTCGAGTCGGGAACGATGATCCCGATAAAATAAGACTGATTTTTCTGCAGCGCCCTGGCGATCTCGTTGGGATGATAATCGATCATCTCCATCGCCTTTTCCACCTTGCGGCGGGTTTCTTTGCTGATATATCCC
Organism: Paenibacillus sp. FSL R5-0527; assembly: GCF_038008055.1. Classification (NCBI taxonomy): domain Bacteria; kingdom Bacillati; phylum Bacillota; class Bacilli; order Caryophanales; family Paenibacillaceae; genus Paenibacillus; species Paenibacillus sp. FSL R5-0527. The sequence continues at coordinate 7,308,336 of NZ_JBBOYI010000001.1, forward strand.
CGGTTGTTCATCACTCTGGAAACGGTCGTCACGGATACTCCGGCAACTTTGGCCACATCTTTGATACTCGCCATTTCATGCATCCCCTCACTTTATCTATCGAAAAGAACCCGCAACTCGGAATTGTCTATTTCCATAATAGTCGGCCATATCCTGGCATACAACTGTTTTCATATGATTAACGATACCATAAAACTTTGTAAATTATCAGTTACTATATCCTTATTTTACGGGATTTTTTTTATAGGAAAACGTTTGACATATTTTTTGCACGGTTATAAAATGAGTTGTATTCAAAATCTAGGAGGTCTAATAGTTATGAAGAGAACGCTTTCATCACTGCTGTTAGTCGGCTTATTGTCCCTGGCGCTTGCGGCGTGCGGCGGCAATTCGGGCAAAGGCGACGCCGGAGCCGGCAACGCCGGCGGCAGCGGGGCGAAAACCGAAATTTCGGTGCTGGTCGGCAAACAGGAAATTTCGAAACAGTTTGAAGAAATGGTCCAGGAATACAACAGTTCGCAGGACAAGGTCAAAGTTTCGCTGATTCCGATGGCCGGACAAAATGGCTACCAGCGGATCACCACCCTGTACGCTTCCAATAACGCGCCGAACATCATGCACTTTCTGAGCGAATTCGATCAAATGAAGGACAAGCTTGCCGATCTTTCCGATCAGGAATGGGTGCAGCACGCCAATGCCGGTACGCTTGATTATGTCACCGTCGACAACAAAGTATACGGTATGCCGATGTCGATCGAAGCCTTCGGCTTCCTGTACAACAAGAAGGTGCTGGACGCAGCCGTAGGCGGCAGCTTTGATCCTTCCACAATCCGCACCCAGGACGACTTGAAGGCTTTGTTCGACAAGATTGAGGCAACAGGCGCAAAAGCTGTTGAAATCACCCCGGTGGACTGGTCCCTGGGCGCGCATTTCACGAACGTGTTCGCCGCAAACGAGTCCCAGGATCACGCGGGACGTTTGCAATATCTCGAAGATCTGAAAAGCGGCAAAGTGGACCTGGCCCAAGACCAGGTTTTCAACGGCTGGCTGGACACGCTGGATCTGATCAAACAATACAACTACGCGAAGGACGCGCCGCTCTCCGCAACCTATGACGACGCTCCGATCGTGCTCGCGGACGGACAAGCCGGCATGTGGTTCATGGGCAACTGGGCCTATACCCAAATTAAAGAAATCGATCCTGAAGGGGAGTATGGATTCCTGCCGGTTCCGGTCAGCAACAACGCCGGCGATTTCGGCAACAGCCGTATTTCTGTCGGCGTTCCGGAATATTGGGTCGTCGATGCCAGCCAATCCACGCCTGAAGAACAGCAGGCTTCGAAGGATTTCCTGAACTGGATGGTGTCCAGCGAAAAAGGTCAGGACTACTATGTAAATCAGTTCGGATTTTTGCCGGCATACGACAATTTCACGACCAAACCGACGGATCCGGTCTCCACATCGGTGCTTTCCTACACGGAATCCGAGAACACGCTGGCATGGATGAACTCCTACTATCCGCCTGATGCCTTCCCTGCCATGGCGGCCAGTCTGCAAAAATACCTGGGCGGAGAAATCGACAGAGCCGGGTTGACCAAGGAGTTCCAAGCTTACTGGGCTTCCGCGGGCAAGAAATAAGCGAGGCGCAAGCATCACCAGCAAAACGGCCGGGAATAAGCATGGACGCTTGCTCCCGGCTCATTTCAGGCGCCAGATGGGAGGTTCCTCATGTACAACGAGAAAACATGGATCGACAAACTGAAAGTTTTTATGACATTCGGCTTTATCCCTTTATTCGCTTTCGCGACAGTCATACTCGTCCCCTTTTGCATGGGAATATTCACGACGCTCACGGACTGGAACGGCACCTCCGACACCTTTCATTTTTTGGGACTTTCCAACTATCAAGCTGCCCTGACCGATTCGACATTCTGGGCATCGATGGGAACGACGCTGAAATACGTGGTCGTCACGCTCGTGCTGACCAACGTCGTCGCGTTTGGGCTCGCCCTGCTCGTCACCGGCGGTTTTAAAGGGCAGAACTTTTTCCGCGCCGGATATTTTACGCCCAATCTCATCGGGGGCATTATTTTGGGGTTCGTATGGCAGTTTATTTTTGCCAGAGTATTTACGTACGCCGGCCGCGAGCTGGACTGGGGATTTCTGTCTTCGTCCTGGCTGGGCGATCCGGATAAAGCGCTGTGGGCCCTTATCATCGTGAGCATTTGGCAAAACGCCGGCTACATGATGCTTATTTACGTAGCGGGGTTGAACGGGATTTCGGCTTCGCTGACCGAAGCGGCCAGCCTGGACGGAGCGTCCTATATCCGCCAGTTGTTCAACGTCAAAATTCCGCTCATGGTACCCGCTTTTACGATCAGCTTGTTTTTGACGCTGCAAAGAAGCTTCATGGTATACGACACGAACCTGTCGCTGACGAAAGGCGACCCCTTCCGCTCGACGGAATTGATCGCCATGCACGTGTACAACGAAGCCTTTGTGTACCAGCGTTTCGGGCCGGGGCAAGCTAAAGCGTTTATTCTGTTTGCCGTGGTGGCGATCATCGCCATCGTTCAGGTCAGCGTGATGAAAAAGGTGGAGGTGGAAGCATGATGACCGGATCGTCCCGAATGAAAAAAGCATCCGCGCTTGTATTGAATGTACTGCTGCTGGTTGCGTTCATTTTTCCGCTGCTTATGATTATCGTGAACTCGTTTAAGTCGCGGATCGATATCGTGCGCAATCCGCTTGCGCCGCCGGCGGACTGGAGCTTTGCCAACTACACCGAAGCTTACAAGACCATGGGATTCGGCAGCGCCTTTGTCAATTCCTTGATTATCACGGTTTTCGCCGTCGCGCTGATCTTGATCTTTTCCTCCAGCCTCGCCTTCTTCCTGGTAAGGTGGAAATGGAGAATCAACCACATCATCCTGCTGATGCTGATCGCTTCGATGATTATCCCGTTCCAAGCGATCATGATTCCGTTCGTCTCGGTGTTCGGGTCTTTGGACATGCTCAGCAGCAAATGGTGGCTCATTTATTTCTACCTCGGGTTCGGCATCAGCTTGTCGACCTTTATGTACCACGGTTTCATTAAGGGCGTCCCGGTCGATATGGACGAAGCGGCGCTGATTGACGGAGCCGGACGGATCAAGCTGTTCAGCAGCGTGATTTTTCCGATTTTGAAACCGATCACGACCACGATCGCCATACTTAACGTACTTTGGATTTGGAACGACTTCCTGCTTCCTTCGCTCGTTCTCATATCGCCGGAAGACCGGACGCTGCCGCTGTCCACCTACTATTTTTTCGGTAAATATACGTCCAATTACGGAGTAGCCATGGCGGCGCTGGTTCTTTCGATGATTCCGATCGTGATCTTCTACGTGGCGATGCAGCGGCAGATCATCCAGGGCGTTGTGGAAGGAGCCGTCAAATCGTAATCAAACTATAGAAATAAAACGAAACAAGGAGCAGGAGACCCATGAATCAGGAGTGGTGGAAACAAAGCGTTGTCTATCAAATTTATCCGCGCAGCTTTAAAGACAGCGACGGGGACGGGATCGGCGACATCAAGGGGATTACGCAAAGCCTGGACCATTTGCAAAACCTGGGCGTCGACGTGATTTGGCTGTCGCCGGTTTACCGATCCCCCAACGATGATAACGGTTACGACATCAGCGATTACCGCGCCATTATGGATGAATTCGGAACGATGCGCGATTTCGACGAAATGCTGAGCGAAGCCCATGCCAGAAATATAAAAATCATGATGGATCTCGTCGTGAATCATACCTCGGACGAGCATTCCTGGTTTATCGCGTCGCGAAGCTCGAAGAGCAGCCCTTACCGCGATTATTACGTGTGGAGACCAGGGAAAAACGGAGGCCCTCCCAACAATTGGGGCTCTTTCTTCGGCGGAAGCGCCTGGGAATACGATCCCGTGACGGGAGAATATTATTTGCATCTGTTCAGCAAGAAGCAGCCCGATCTAAATTGGGAGAATCCGCAATTGCGCCGGGAAGTGTACGACCTGATGACCTTCTGGCTGAATAAAGGCGTGGACGGATTCCGAATGGATGTCGTTAATTTCATATCGAAGGATCAGCGTTTTTTGGACGGCGTTGTTGGCGATACGGCATATGGCGACGGCGGCCCCCACTTCACGAACGGCCCCCGCATTCATGAATTTCTTCGCGACATGAACCATGAGGTACTCGCCAAATACGACACGATCACGGTCGGCGAAATGCCGAACGTAGGCGTCGAGGAAGCAAAGCTGTACACGGCCAAGGAGCGCCGGGAGCTCAACATGGTGTTCCATTTCGAACACGTCGATGTCGGCAACGGCAAATTCGGGAAATGGTCCCCGCAGCCGTGGAAGCTCACGGATTTGAAGCAGATTTTCACAAGATGGCAAAAAGGGCTGGAAAAACAGGGTTGGAACAGCTTGTATTGGAGCAACCATGACCAGCCGCGGGCGATTTCCCGCTTCGGCAACGACAGCGAGGAATACCGCGAGGTATCCGGCAAAATGCTGGCCACCTGCCTGCATATGCTTAAGGGGACGCCTTACATTTACCAAGGCGAAGAGATCGGAATGACCAACGCAGCGTTTGAAACCGTGGATGAATACCGCGATATCGAAACTTTAAACACGTACAGAGATTACATTGCGGCCGGGCTACTCACCCGCGAGGAAATGATGAAGGCGATCCACGAACGCAGCCGCGACAACGCGCGCACGCCAATGCAGTGGACGGACGCGGAACATGCCGGTTTTACGGCCGGTCAGCCCTGGATTGCCGTAAACCCGAACTACAGGCAGATCAATGTCGAAGCCGCCATGCGGGATCAAAATTCGATTTTCTATTATTATCAAAAACTGATCCGCCTGCGCAAGGAAAATCCGGTGATCGTGGACGGCGGCTACGAGCTGCTGTTGGACGACCATGAACAGATTTACGCGTACACACGAACCTTGCAAGAAAACCAACTGCTCGTGATCTGCAATTTTTCCGCGGAACGGCCTCAGTTCACGCTGCCGGAAGGCTTGAACCGTACCCGGGCAGAACTGCTTATCTCCAATTACGAGGCCGATGGAAAGGACGATTTCCGGTCATTCCGGCTTAAGCCGTATGAAGCCAGAGTGTACCGGTTGAAATAAAGACCGCTTATTTTTCCGATAGAGAAGGAGAACTTATGAAGATAAAAAATGAAGCGATGCTGATTACGTACGCAGACAGCCTCGGGACGAACTTGAAGGAATTGAACCAGGTGCTGGACAAGCATTTGCAAGGAGTCGTCGGCGGCGTTCACCTGTTGCCTTTCTATCCTTCTTCAGGCGACCGTGGTTTTGCGCCCATGGACTACACCAAGGTCGATCCGGCCTTCGGCGATTGGTCCGATGTCGAGCAAATGAGCCAAAAATATTACATGATGTATGATTTCATGATTAATCATATCTCCCGGCAATCGCCGTATTTCCAGGATTTTCTGGAGAATAAAGACGAGTCCGCCTACAAGGATCTGTTTATCCGCTACAAAAACTTCTGGCCCGGCGGAGAGCCTACTCCGGAGGACGTGGATTTGATCTACAAGCGCAAACCGCGTGCCCCTTATGTAGAAGTAACCTTTAAGGACGGAAGCACGGAAAAGGTATGGTGCACCTTCGACGAGCAGCAGATCGACCTGGATGTAACGACCGACACCACGAAAAAGTTCATCCGCGACAATCTGACGTTCCTGGCCCAAAAAGGAGCCTCCATCATCCGGCTTGACGCCTTTGCTTACGCCAACAAAAAAATCGGCACGAACTGCTTTTTCGTGGAGCCGGATATTTGGGACATGCTGCGGTATTCCAAGGACATCATTTCCCCTTCCGGCATTACGGTCCTCCCGGAAATTCACGAGCATTACAGCATTCAGCTGAAAATCGCCGAGCAGGACTATTATGTGTATGACTTCGCCCTGCCAATGCTGGTGCTGCATGCCTTGTACAGCGGCCAGGTTCACCGGCTCGTTCATTGGCTTAACATTTGTCCGCGCAAACAGTTTACGACGCTGGATACCCATGACGGCATCGGGGTCGTCGACGTTAAGGACCTGCTGTCCGACGAGGAGTGCGAAATGACCCGGGAGAGCCTGTACAGTCAGGGCGCCAACGTCAAAAAGATTTACAGCACGGAAGCCTACAACAATCTCGATATTTACCAGATCAACTGCACCTACTACTCGGCGCTCGGCAACAATGACCAGAGCTACTTGTTGGCGCGGGCGATTCAGTGCTTCGCCCCGGGCATCCCGCAAATCTATTATGTAGGTTTGCTTGCCGGCGAAAATGATATTGAGCTGCTGGAGCGCACCAAAGAGGGGCGGAACATCAACCGTCATTATTACACGCTGGAGGAAATCGAACGCGAAGTGGAGCGTCCTGTCGTGAAACAGTTGTTCCGGCTGCTGAAGTTTAGAAACACCTGCCCGGCGTTTGACGGAACCGTCGAAGCCGAGCAAGCGGACATCAACAATTTGCGGATCATTTGGAAAAACGGCGCCTCCGAAGCGAAGCTGGAAGCCAACCTGGCCACCAAGGAATTCAGCATCCGATACAAAGACGCAGGGACAAACTGGACCTTATTGATGTAGTTTTGCAAGCGAAGAGATCATGCTTAAAAAATCGGCGCCTGTCAGGGATAAAACTTCCCAAAGACAGGCGCTTCCATATTGGCTCAACATTTGGTCATCCGCCCTGAGCGGCTGAATTCAAGATTGCTTTTTCAGCCTCGCCACCTGCTCTTCGGTTAGCCCCGTAACTTTAGCGACCAGCGATGTCTCCATTCCCTCGCGAAGCATATTAAGCGCCGCCTTTTCCATGCCCACGGCTATACCTTGTTCAATCCCTTTCTCTATGCCTTGCTCAATCCCTTTTCCCAAACCTTTCTGCAAGCCTTCCTTCAAGCCTTCCTCGTATCCCAAACGACTCCACGCGGGCATCAGTTCCATAATAGACTCACCTACCTCCGGGTATTGTTTTTTCAACTCTTCCAGCAACTGCTTGTCCTCTTCGGGATCGGTATTGAAATACAGATCCGCCACCGACATGATCAGGGCCATTCGCGCATCATCCAACCTTCCTTGCAGCCGTAAAATCATCCGTAAATACGCCAGGCGTATTTCTCGCTCTTCTCCCTTAGTATAGCCCATTTTCGCCAGCAGCGCAGCAGCCACCGGATTGGCGGAATCGATAAATTGCCGCCAAGGTTGCTTCCTTAGCTCCACCTTCATAAATTCAAACCGCAAAATCGGCTGTTGCGGCGTGCTCATCACCAGCGTATTTTTCTCCTCCTTAGCCTCGTCCGCCGTAAAGACGGCAATCGGAATAACGAGTTTATATTCCTTCCGATGCCGCTCAAACAAACGGCTGAAATAGATGAACATTCGCTCGTGGAAGTCGTTCTCCTGGTAGGATTGCGGCTCAATGTGGATCAATATGTAGGCGTCCAGCTCCAAGTATCTCGTTTCCAGCAGCAGATCCAGCGTCCGCTTCTCCTCGCCAACGATATCTACAAGCAGCTCCTGCATTAAAAAACGCGTATGACGATGATCGAGCAGCTTGTCGAGTTCAGGAAAAAACAGTTCAATGAACTCCGCAAAAAAGGTTTGCAGCAGCTTCTTGAACGCTTCGTCATGCGGGGTAAACGGCCTGCCTTCCGGCCATTTCGCTTTCTTTTCTCTTACCGCTAGTTCATAAGCACTCATGATTAACCCTTCCTCTCCCACAATGGGCAATTTTCAACGAAAAAAAAAGCACACCGCCACAGCGCCCCTTGGGCACCGGCAAGTGTGCTTCACTTTTTCATTTTCATTTGTATATCTTAAGCTATTTCATCAATCAGTATGGGAAGCAAAGCCAGAAGGACCTTATTTGATCAAAAACAAGCTGAAATGTTCTGTTTTCACCTGAATAAGGCCTCTGGTGTCCGTTACATTCAAAATCGCGCCGCTTTTCGGTCCAATTCACGGATCAGGCTTGGAAAAAGCGCCTTTTGAACCACGCCTCAGCTTGGCGAGGATAAGGCCGCGTCGGCCAAAGCCAGAGCGCCGGCCAGTCCGGCATTGTCGCCAAGCCCCGGCGGAACGATATAATCGGCGATTCCCTCACGCAAGCTTGGGTGCTGAATGTACCCATTCAGCAAATTCTGCAGCTTGTCCGCGATCAGCGGGAAGAGCTGGCTCTGCTTCATGACTCCGCCGCCCATAATGATCTTTTGCGGAGAAAGCACGAGAATATAGTTCATCAATGCCTGCGCCAAGTAATAGGCCTCCATTTCCCAAGCCGGATGGTCGGGAGGAAGATCCGCGCCGTTGGCGACTCCCCAGCGTTTGACGAGGGCCGGACCGGCGGCCAAGCCTTCCAGGCAATCCCCGTGGTAAGGACATGTGCCTTCATATTTATCGTCCGGATGACGGCGCACGAGAATATGCCCCATTTCGGGATGGGACAAGCCGTGAATCAGCCCTCCGTTTAAAGCGGATCCGGCCCCGATTCCCGTTCCGACCGTGATGTAAAGGCAATTATCCAGTCCTTGGGCCGCACCCCAGCGTAATTCGCCCAGCGCCGCCCCGTTTACGTCCGTGTCAAAGCCTACCTTGCAGTTCTTGGCCTTCAGAACGGCCCCAACGAGATCAAAGTTGCTCCAGTACGGCTTCGGGGTCGTCGTGATATAACCATAGGTTGGGCTCCCCGGAATCGGATCGATCGGTCCAAACGAGCCGATGCCCATGGCCTCAATCTCCTTATCCCGGAAATAATCGTGCACCCGGCCCATCGTCTCTTCCGGCGTCGTCGTCGGAAAGCTGACCCGGTCCAGAATCGTGCCGTCCTCATGGCCGATACCGCATACAAATTTAGTTCCTCCGGCTTCAATAGCCCCCAGCAATTTCAATGATGCCAACCTCCATTTTCAGCTTGCGGATAAGATAGTATGACGAACGTTACCATATCAGTCTCTAAAAAAATTATACCATGATATCGGCCGCGTTAATAGAAGATCCTATCCGTTTCCCGAACCCAACACCTCGGCCGTCCACCTGCCGATCAGGCGCTCGCGGTTTTTGCCGGCCCATTCGAGGTCGTATGGAATGGCATTCAGTTTCTCCAAAGGAATGGCTTCCTCGGGTGCAACGGCGTCGGGATTCGTCAACTGCTGGTAATTGCCGACCTGCTTGCCGAGTTCCTGAGCTTGCTTGGTCAGCGCCCAATCGACGAACTGCCGGGCCTCCTCCTGATTCGGACCGCCCTTGATGATGCCGACCGCCCCGATTTCGTAGCCGGTTCCTTCGGTTGGAAAGTTAATGACAAGATTTTGAAACCCTTCCTTGTAATATTTGAGCGCATCATGAGCGAACATGACCGCCGTGCCTGACTCCCCCATGCCTACCGTTCGCCCGGGAACGCTCCCGGAGGTGGTGTAAACGACATTTTGCAGGTGCAGCCGGCGCAAATAGTCAAACGCCTGATCCTCGCCGAACAACTGCACAAGCGTAGCCAGCGTCGTATAGGCGGTTCCCGATGAACGGGGGTCCGCCATCGAAATCATCCCCCGGTACTCCGGCTGCAGCAGGTCATTCCACGATTGAGGAGCTTGCAACCCTACCTCCTGCAGCCAGGTTTTGTTGGACACAAACGCGATGGAACCGACGTAAATTCCTGTCCAATATCCGCTCGGATCGCGATACTCACGGGGGATCGATGCGGCATTTTGCGAAAGATACGGTTCCAGCAAGCCCTCGGTTTTCGCCTGAATAAACGTATCCGCCGGTCCGCCATACCAAACGCTCGCTTTGGGCGCGTTCCGCTCCCCCCGGATTCGCGCCAGGATTTCCCCGCTCGACATCCGCACATAATTCACTTTAATGCCGGTCTGCTTCTGGAACGTCTCGATCGCCTTGATGGCGTGATCCTCATACAGTCCCGCATACACCGTCAACGTACCTTGACTCTCCCTGCCGCAAGCGGCCAGAAGCGGCGATATCATAAGGAACAGCAGCAATATGCCTAAAGTTATTCGTTTCATGCCGCCCCTCTCCCCCTTGCTTGATGTCATCCGAACGTGATGTTTTGGGTTAAATCACATGAAGTGCGTCTTCGGCAAACTGCAGCGATACATTGGCTCCGACCGCGTAAACTTTCTCCTGGATCGGGTTATGCTCGGTAATTTGGAACAACTGGCCGGCAAACTGCACTTCGTATTCCTGCGTTTGGCCCATGAATACGCTCTTTCGCACGACACCCAGGTGCGCCGATTCATTGGACAAGGATACGGCTTCCGGGCGGATTACGACGGTAACGCGGTCTCCCGCCTTAAAACCGTCCCGGCGAATCCGCAGCAAACCTGCGTCCGTCTCCACCAGCAGCCGGCCTGCCTCCGTTCCTTTCACCGTCCCCTCCATAAAGTTGGCGGTTCCGATAAAGTCCGCCACAAACTTCGTTTTGGGGCGCTGGTAAATCTCCATCGGCGTACCGACCTGCTCGATTTTCCCTTTATTCATAACGATGACTTTATCGCTCATGCTCATCGCTTCGCTTTGATCATGCGTGACATAAACGGCCGTAATGCCGATCTGCTGCTGAATCCGCCGGATTTCGTCCCGCATCACCAAACGCAGCTTGGCATCCAGGTTGGACAACGGCTCGTCAAACAGCAGCACGCCAGGCTCCATCACGAGCGCTCTGGCCAGGGCAACCCGCTGCTGCTGCCCGCCCGACAATTGGCTCGGCATCCGGTCCCGGTAATCCCGCAAATTCATTATATCCAATACGGATTCAACTTTCGAGCTAATCTCCGACTTGGTCAGCTTCTTAATTTTGAGCCCGTAAGCGATATTGTCAAAAACATTCAAATGCGGGAACAGGGCATAGGATTGGAACACCATCGTGCAGTCCCTCCGGTTTGGAGGTATCCCGTCGACCGCCTCATTCCCGAAATAAATATGCCCTTCGGTAATCTCCTCGAATCCGGCAATCATGCGCAGCGTCGTCGTTTTGCCGCAACCTGAAGGGCCGAGCAGAGTGACGAACTCGCCCTCTCCGATGCTCAGATCAACCCCGGTTACCGCGTACGACCGTTCGCCTTTGTCGTTCACGAAGGCCTTCGATATATTTTTAAGAGTGACAGATTTAGCCATAAACAATACCTCCTTCAAGAATGGGCGCCAATTAAACGGATCGCTCTTTGCCGCCCATCCATTTCACCAGCAAGTTGATTAGCGCCAGAGCAACGATCATGATGAGAATCAGAATCGTACAGTAAGCGCTGGCCACGCCGATCCGGCCCGCCTCGACCTGCGCCAGAATCGACGCCGTAATGAGATTATATTTGGCCGAAATAAGGAAAATCACGGCGCTCATCGCGGTCATGCTTTTGACAAAGCTGTTGACGAGGCCGCTGAAGAAAGCGGACTTGATCAGTGGCAACACTACGCTGGTGAACACTTTACGTCCCCCGGCTCCCAGATTCGTCGCGGCCTCTTCGATGCTCGGGTCGATTTGCTGCAAGGCGGCGATCCCGGAACGAATGCCCACCGGCATGGAACGTACGACGAAGGCGGCCACGATAATCATTCCTGTTCCCGTCAACGCCAGCGGTGCCTTATTGAAGGCAAGAATATAACCGATCCCGATGACCGTGCCCGGCACGGCAATCGACAGCATGCTGATCACCTCCAGCGCCTTTTTGCCGAAGAAACGCTTGCGGACAATCAGGAAGGCGATGATCATCCCCAGCAGACCGGCGACCGGAGTGGCGACGACAGCCAGCGTCAGCGTGTCCTTGATCGCTTTTTGCCCGATGGAGAATACGTATTTGTAATGGTCCAGGGTCAGGCTGTTGTTGATCCCCCACAGCTTGATGAACGATCCGACCGGTACCAGAGCATAAAAAGCGATAACGGCCAGCGACATGATCAAGCAAAAAGCGAATAACCCTTGTTTAACGGCCCCGGACTCAATCATTCTCCGCTGTCCCGTCGGTTTGCCCGTTACCGTGACATAGCTTTTTTTACCCACCCAGAAGTTTTGCAAAATATACACGATAATCGTAACCGTAAGCAAAATCATCGCCAGAGCCGCGCCCGCTTGCAAATTATAGCTTCCGACCGCCTGCAAATAGATTTCCCTGGCAACGGTAGAGTAGTTCCCTCCGATCGTCATCGGATTGCCAAAATCGGCCAGAGATTGGACAAACACTAGTAAAAACGCGTTGGCTATCCCAGGAACCGAGAGCGGCAAAGTAACGCTAAGGAACGTCTTCAACCGGCTGGCCCCCATATTTTGACTCGCTTCCTCCAAAGAAGGGCTGATCGAACGAAGCAGACCCGACAGCGTCAGAAACGCGATTGGAAAAAACGATAGCGTCTGCACCAGCACCAGGCCATGCAGCCCGTATATGTTGGCGTTTTCGAGGCCCAGCAAATTTTTGGTGATCAAGCCCTGTTTTCCGAACAGCAGCATCGCGGATAACGCGATCACAAAGGGCGGAGATATGACCGGTAAAATAGCAATTCCGTTAAACAGCTTCTTAAACGGCACCTTTACATAAGCGAACGTATAGGCGAATACATAGGCGATCGCTGTGGACAGCGTCGACGTCAATACGGCCAGGATCAGGGAATTCACCAGGGATTGCAGCAACCCTCCCCCGGAGAGTACCCGCTGATAACCTTGAATGCCAACCTCGCCGGCGGAGCCGACGAAGCTGGACTTTAGAATCTGGAATAACGGATAGACGATAAAAACGACTAAGCAGAGCATGACCAACACGATCAGAATCGGCAGGAGCGGCTCGCGCTTGAATCTTTTGAACATGGCGCTCATTCCAGCTCTCTCCTCACAGTTATTTTTTGACCTCGGCGCTCCATTTGTCGATCAAGCGCTGGCGTTCCTTTCCGGCTTCAACCACGTCATAATCAATCGTTCTGATATCGGACAGGTTCAAGGCTTGTTCCGGCCCTACCGCATCCGGGTTCGTCAGGTTTTGGAAGCTGCCCACCGTTTTGCCAAGCTCCTGTGCTCCCGGAGACAAGGCCCAATCGACGAATTTTTGCGCGAGCTCCTCGTTTTTCGTGTTTTTGATGATGCCGATTGAGCCTGTCTCATACCCCGTACCGTCTTGTGGGACCGTCAGCACGAGGCTGTCAAAGCCTTCTTCCTGATACTTGATAATGTCATGCGCAAACAAAATACCTACGCCGGCTTCGCCCATGCCGACCATCCGGCCCGGAGCGGCGCCGCTTGTCGTATACTGCTGAATTTGCGGATGCAGGCTTTTGAGGTACTCAAAACCTTTCTCCTCGCTGCCCATCACCTTCAACACCGAATACATGGCCGTGTATGCCGTACCGGAAGAAGCCGGGTCCGCCATAACGATTTCGCCCTTAAACGCCGGATTAAGCAGGTCCGCCCATTTCGTCGGGGCCTGTACGCCTTTCTTCTCCAAAAATTCCTTGTTGGAGGCAAAACCGACAGCGCCTACGTACACGCCGGTCCAGTAGCCTTCCGGGTCTTTATACTTTGCGTCGATTTTCTCGGCAACCGGCGATTGATAAGGCTGCAGCAGCCCCTCGCTTGCCGCTTGCACGAACGTGTCGGCCGGCCCGCCATACCAAACGTCCGCTTGCGGATTGTCTTTTTCGGCCCGAACCTTGGCCAGGATCTCCCCCGCCGACATCCGGATCATGCTGGCTTCGATGCCGGTGTCTTCCGTAAACTTCTTGATGGCGGCTACCGCATGGTCTTCCTGAAAACCAATATAGACCGTCAGCTTGCCTTGAGGCTTGTCCGCAGCGTCTTTCCCCGCCTTATCCCCTGCAGCATGGTTTCCGCCCGCCGATCCGCAGCCTGAAAACAGCATGGCGGCCATCGTCAACGCGGCAACGGAACTGATCCATTTTTTCTTTCTCATCTTGAAATCCCCCTTCGCTATTTATGAGTCAATTATATTGGCTGCGCTTACAATACTGTGAGTCCAAGTCTTTGCCACTTCTTTCGGCAAAAAAACGGACACGCCAAAAAAGCCCGACCCCGCCTCTCCAAGGCGAAATCGGACTTTCTTTATACGGTCGGAAGCTACCCCTTGAACCAACCAAACAACGCATGGACCAGCACGCCGATTACCGAGAAATCGCTGTCGGCAAACGTCGCCCGCAGATAGCCGAGATTCGACAACAGCGGAATCAGAAACACCGGCAGGATCGTGATTGCAAACCCGTGGCATAGAGAGGATACGATCAATCCCTTGCGCCCTCCGATTCTATAGGCGATGACGCCAGCCGTTCCTCCGGAGAAGAAATGCGGAATAACCCCGGGAATAATGACCGTGTACTGAACCTGCAGCAGAACGGCCATCGCCGCCAGCCCTCCGGCAAAGCTGAGCAAAAAGCCGATCATCGCCGAAAACGGCGAAAATTTGAACAATACCGGACAATCCAGGGCGGGAATGGCTCCCGGCACGATCCGGTCGGCAATGCCTTTGAAAGCGGGGACGATTTCGGACAGCAGCATGCGTACGCCGGCCAAAATAACGTAACAGCCGCCTGCGAACCAGGTGGCCTGAATCAGTGAAACCACCAGAATATGCCGGCCGGAGAACATTTCCGCGACCCCGCCGGAAGAGACGAACAGCCCCGAGAAAAGGAATAACACGAACGTAAATACCGTAATCACGACCATATGATCCTGAAAAAAGGACCGCAGCTTTTGCAGTCCCGGCGACTCCGGCGGCTCCGTCCCTTTTTTGAACCAGGAGGCGATAAACCCGCTTAGAACATAGCCGGCGCTGTTGAAATGCCCGAGCGCAAAACCATCGTTTCCCGTTACCCGCCGAACATAAGGCTGCGCGATCAGCGGGGCAAAAGACATGCACAAAGCCAGAACCGCGCCGCCGCTAAGCGCCACCTGCCATAACGGAATGGACATCGACACCAAGACCCCCGCCAGCAAAGAAGCCATGAACAGCATATGATGTCCGGTCAAAAAAATGTATTTCACCGGTGTGAACCGGGCGATCATCAGGTGAACGATCATCCCGGCCAGCATTATGAGCGCGATTTCCTCGCCATAATTGATTTGCGCCAGCGCGGTAATCGTCTCGTTATGCGGAATAATGCCGATTATTTGGAATCCTTTCTGAATGACCGCCGATAAATTGGACAAGGAGGAGCCGGCGGCGTTAGCTCCGATCTGCAATAGTGTGTAACCAAGCATCGTTTTGATCGTACCGTGAATGAGCCTTTGAAACGGCTGCTTCTGCAGCAGCAATCCGACAAACGCGATTAATCCGAGCAGCAGGGCGGGTTCCCCGAGCAGTCCCTTGCTGATGATTTGCGTCGCATTCATGGGTAACCCCCCGTCTTGTGGTAAATTCCGTAAGTTTGTTGCGCTAGTCCAGCCAACTGCGGACCGTAACGCTTTCCATGAGCCGGACTTTTAAATATTGGCGGTCCGTAATGTCCTCCAGCCCGATCGTCTCCGCATTCCCGCCAATGTGCAGCGATTCCATATGGTAGCTGGAGCCTATAATCAAATCGGCATCATCAAAGGCATCAACCGAGGTAATGTCCGTATGTTCGATTTGGGCCTTTATTCCCCACTCCTTCATAAGCGCCTCCACATTCAGCCGGATCATCAGGCTCGTCCCCAGACCGCTGTTGCAAGCAACGATGATCTTTTTCATAAGCCCTCCTTCTCCCGCAGCTTTCGCCACACGCCTTCCGCATCCACGGTTTGCCGCAAATCGGCCATAAATGACTCATCATTCATGACATCAAGCAGCGTTCCGAGCGCGGTCACATGCCGCTCCTTATCGATGGCCGCCAAAGTAATCACAAGCCAAACCGGCTGCGCGGACGGCCCGAACGCCAGCGCCTCGCGAAAGGTCAGCAAACTGAAGCCCGTTCTTGTCACGCACTCCGGCATGTACACGTGGGGAAAAGCCACCCCTGAACGTATAATAAAAGGATGCTTGTTGGAACGAATGATTTCGAGCAGGGCATCCCCGTATTTGGCGTCCGCAACGCCCCTTTCGAGCAGCAGCCGGTTCCCCTCGCGAACGGCGTCCTCCCATGGAACAGGAGCTAGTCCAAGGCGGATGGAGACCGGCGGCAACAGCGAAGTGAGCGCATAGTCCTCATAAGTCCCCTTGTCCACCCCGCTTCCGCCCTGAAACAGATGCAGCAGTTCCTCCAGCAAGCGGTTCCGGTTATGGATATGGGCATTTCGCTCAACCGCTTGAAAAATATCGTTAACCGCTTGCACGGCCGCCGCCGCCGCAGCCGGTTCGCCCGAAGGAGAAACGCCCAGAAAGCCGGCAATTCGCTGCTGATCATGCTGATCGAGCAGCGGCGATACTTTAACCCACGGCACCTGCAGCGGATGGCTGATCTCCATCGTGCTAATCATCGCGTCCGCTTCTCCTAGCGTGATGCTTACGGCTTCCTTATACGAATACGTACCTGCAATATCGACTTGGGGAAAAATAACGGCCATCCGCCGCTTCAGCATCGCCGAAGTGCCGAGACCCGAACCGCATACAATCGCCACGCGCTTGCGCACGGGCGCCTTAGGAGGAATCAGCCCGCTCCCGATATGGAGCATAATATAACCGACCTCGTCCCGGTCGAAGACGATGGACCACGGTTCCATCACCTCGTTCACTACCCGCTCCAGCAAGTTGAGCAGCGTGCCGTACTGCGCCTCCAATTGCCGCATCAGCGGATTTTTCGACTGCAGCCCAAACTTTGCGCGGTAAATGGCCGGCTTCAAATGAATGGCCAAGCCCTGGACAATCTGTTCAGCCATTTGCAGCGGACGGCCCAAAGCCCGCTCGATGCGGATCACCATTTGCTCCGCCAGCTCGGCGATCATCAACTCCTCGGCCGGCAGGCTTTGCTTCTGGGCGCCGAGGATATGCTGGGTAATATAGCCGATTTCCGCCGCGGGCAGCTTTACCCCGAAATGCCTTTCAATCCGCGGCGCCGCTTCCGTCTTGATCTGTTCATATACGTCATGGCCTTGCAGCTCGGAAAGCGATTCACGGTCCATCTCAATCGAATGCGTTTCTTTCAGCCGCTCCATCGCCATCAGCATATGAAGGATCAATGTGGAATATCCGGCGTCCGTAAACTGAACGCCCATCTTTTCCTCCAGTTGTTGTATCGTATCGAACAGCATGGCCGCATCTCCGGCCTCGAACCATTCCTTCCACGGCTGAAGCCGCAAATGGGGTTCTTCCCGCTCCCGCTGATCAAGGATATACCGAAGCAGCCGGTCGTCCGTAATTTCGTCGCGAAGCAAACTTAAATAAGCTCTTCGCTTCAGCTTCTCCGGCCCTTCGATGTAAAGCGCTCCCCGGTCACGGACCAAGGATAGCCCCCACCGCCCGAGCCGCTGCTTAATTTCGTTCAAGTCTTGCAAAAGCGTATTTTTGCTAATCCCGAATTCTTCCATGATCTCCTTGACGGACAGTGCCGCCGCCTGCAAGAGCTGTTTGAGCAACAAGCCGATTCGCTGTTCCGCATCCATATAATCGGGCCGCTGCTCCATATGAACTGCAAGGCGCTCCGACTGACCGGGCCCAAGCCGCAGCCGAACGCCGGCGGAGCGGTCCCGTTCCAGACGCACTCCCCGCTCTCTGAGCCAATCCTCCAGGTGCAGCAAATCGCTCCGTACCGTTCGCAGGGAGATCCCGTAATCATCCGCCAATTTCTGCAGGGGAATAAAGACGGCTCCCTCGCTCTCCATCAGTTGTCCGAGCATTCTCTGTTGTCTGCTTGATATCATAATGTCACCCTGCGGTTCGCAATTTTGTATGCGCTATCATAAATTTATTATTACATATTTGCTTGGCGAGATATAGGGCATTCGTCGAAAAAAGTCGCCGAGCATCATCCGTTAGCGAGGATGCGGCCCCCGCAAACGTAACCGCGGGGCCAGTATCAGACCTGTACCATGGGCCAAGATTCAAAAGAGGCCAACCCGCATCGACGGGTTGGCCTCCGTTAAACCATATGCGCTTATTCGTAGCTGAGTTCCGGATAGATCGGGAATTTATCGGTTAGTTCGACAACTTGCTGACGGGCTTTTGCCAGAGCAGCCTCGTCTTTCGGGTTCTTCAGGACAAGCGCGATAATCTGCCCGATCGACTTCATCGCCTCCTGATCCATGCCCCGCGAGGTTACGGCCGGCGTGCCGATCCGGATGCCGCTCGTTACGAACGGGCTTGTCGGGTCGAACGGAATCGCGTTTTTGTTGACCGTGATGCCGATCGAATCCAGCACATGCTCAGCGTCTTTACCGGTGATGTTCAGGTTGCGGGTATCGACGAGCATCAAATGGTTGTCCGTACCGCCGGATACGATGTTCAGGCCTTCGGCCAGCAACGTTTCGGCCAGCACTTTGGCGTTTTTGACCACATTTTCCGCATAAGTTTTGAAGGAAGGCTGCAGCGCCTCGCCGAGCGCAACCGCTTTGGAAGCGATCACGTGCATCAGCGGTCCGCCTTGCGTGCCCGGGAACACCGCTTTGTCGATCGCGGCCGCCCATGGCTGACGGCATAGGATCAGGCCGCCGCGCGGACCGCGCAGCGTCTTGTGCGTCGTGGTGGTCACAAAATGAGCGTGCGGTACCGGATTCGGATGAAGTCCCGCCGCAACAAGGCCGGCAATATGCGCCATATCGACCATGAACAAAGCCCCTACGTCACTCGCGATCGAGGCCAGCTTCTCGAAATCGATGATCCGCGGATAAGCGCTCGCGCCGGCAACGATCAACCGCGGACGGTGCTTGAAGGCCGCTTTGCGCACTTCATCGTAATCGATCAGGAACGTGTCTTCCTGTACGCCGTATGCCACGAAATTATACAGTAAACCGGATGCGTTGACCGGGCTGCCGTGGGTCAAATGGCCGCCGTGAGCCAGGTTCATCCCCAGCACGGTGTCCCCCGGTTTAAGCGCGGCCAGATAGACCGCCATGTTGGCCTGGGCGCCGGAGTGCGGCTGCACGTTGGCATGCTCGGCGCCGAACAGTTCCTTGGCGCGGTCGCGGGCGATGTTCTCCACGATATCGACGCGTTCACAGCCGCCGTAATAACGTTTGCCCGGATAACCTTCGGCGTATTTGTTGGTGAGCACCGAACCCATCGCTTCCATCACCGCTTCGCTGACGATATTTTCGGAAGCGATCAGCTCGATATTGTTGCGCTGGCGCTTCAGTTCCAGGTTCATCGCTTCCAGCACGGCCGGATCTTGTTTTCTCAAGTTTTCCATTGTTAAATTCCTCCTTGGAATAATATACAATTGCAGATGACTTGTTCCCCATCAAAATCTCATACCCGATTACGAATCACAGCGCGCCTTTACTGGCAATGCGGGGCGTTCCCGTCCGCAGCCTGCGGCAGCGCGTAGACCGCCCGCTCTCCGCCGATCAGCTTCGGGCGCGCCCAGGCTGCGGTCACGCGGGCCATGCCGATCATCCGGCGCGAAGGGCGGAAAGGCACCGCCACACGGCGCAGATGCATCCCGATAAGCGTCTCGCCGATGTCGATCCCGGCGTGAGCCTCCAGGCTCTCGGCCAGGCAAGGATCGGCAAACCGGCGGTAAGCGGCCGCCGCCATCGATCCGCCGGCTTTCGGCACGGGCACGGCCGCCACCTCCGTCAGGCGAAGCCGCTCCAGAACCGTACGCTCCACCACCAGGGCGCGGTTCAAATGCTCGCAGCATTGAAAGGCGAGGTCAAAGCCGAATTTGCCGCGAACCTGCTCGAGCCCGTCAAACAGCGCGGCGGCAATGTCTTCCGCTCCGCCGGTGCCGATTCTGCGGCCCGCCACTTCGCTGGTGCTGGCGCCGACCACCAGCAATTTCCCCGGGCCAAGCTTGGCCGCCGCCGCCAATTCCCCGGCAATTTCCGCCACCTGGTCCCGGATGTTTCCGAGTTCTCCTTTTTCCATGCATCCGGCCTCCTTCAGTCTTAAGTGAAGAACCTCCATAGAGTCTGTCCTTATTATACCTAAAACCACCGGAATTCGTGCCGACAAATCCGCCTCCGCGGCAAACCGTGACGCTTCATGCAACAAAAAAAGAGCAGAACGCAACCGCTGCGTCTTGCTCTTTGCCCAGGCGACCGGCCGTATACTCCGATGCTCCACCGTGGTTTGATCCACTTTTGTCGCCAGTTACATCGGAACCAAAAACTATCTGATCTTAGAATAAAGCATTAGGCCGACAAATGCAACTTCGTTTTCGCTGCGTTATTTCCCCAGCTCTCCGCGCTGCAGTTTATCCGCCAGTTTTTCCAATGCGGCGCCGATTTCGGCCGCCGTCCGGTCGTAATCCGCCCGCGATCCTCCAAACGGGTCGGAAATATCGTAGACCGGCATTCGCTGCTGCAGTTCGTTCAAGCGGCGCTCCTCCGCGTCCGTCCAACCCTGGCCGAGCGCTTTGCCCAGCTCCCGGTCCGCAATGAGACGCTGCAGCTCTTCGCGATCCGCAAGCAGCTTTTCATCGTCTTCGACGAATTCCTTCAAAGTGTATATCTTGTCCGCGGCATGGGGAAATGTGTAAACCACCTGGCGTTTATGGCCTTGCGTCAAGGTCAGAATGAGGTCCGCCCACTCCGCGAGCTCCGCGTGCAGCGGCGTCGACTCGAACGCATCCGTGATGCCCCGCTCCTTCAGTACGGCCTCCGCATGCATGGACATCGAAGCGCCCTTTATCGCGGCCACGCCGGCGGACCGTACCTCCACGTCCAAACCGCGTCCCCGCGCAATCTTGCGCAGCAATCCTTCCGCCATCGGGCTGCGGCATGTATTCCCGGTACATACAAACAAAATGCGCATGCCTTTCACCTCCCACGTCCGGATATTTTATCGCGTTTATGATATTTTATCAAAAGATGAACATAAGGCCAAACGCGAGCAAAATCGCTCCCCCGGCCGCTTCTCCGTATTCGCCCATCGTCCTTCCCACCCGGCGGCCCATCACCAGTCCGGCGAGCGACATCAAACCGCCGAAAAAACCGAAGGCCAGCACCGTCAAAATCCAATCGCCATGAAACATGCCAAGCGAGACGCCGACGGAAAAGGAATCGATGCTGACGCTTAACGAAAACAGCAGCACGCCGAACCATGTCCGATGGCTGATCGACTGCACGCCGCCGCCTTTTACCGAGCTGAAGATCATATGAGCGCCCAAGACAAACAGCAGCCCTCCGGCCGCATACCGGGCGAGATGGCCCAGCAATATACCGACGTATTTGCCCGCCAATATGCCGAGCAGAGGCATCAGTACGTGAAACAGAGCCACCGCCGATCCGATGCGGATCGCATCCCGCGACCGGACCCCTCTCATTCCGATGCCGATACCCAGCGACAATGCATCCATCCCCAGAGCCACCGCCATCAGCAGAATGGTAAAAAGCTCTCCCAGCCGCGCGTATACCTCCGTCATCATCGGTATCCTCCATGTCCGTGTATTTTGTACAACCATATGCGGACAGGTCCGAATTCATGACATGGACAAGGCGAACGGGCGCCTGGCGCTTGTGATTCTGTCAGTTATAGTGCGGGTTCAAAAACATAGTTCTACTTCGTGATAAGGAAAATATCTATCGATGTACATTTCTAGGGAGACAGACCGCGTTTAGCGGTTGTTTTTCTTGCGATATAAGGAAGCTGAGGCTCCGACGTCCATTCTTTCTTATATCTTCAAAAGCTAGCTTTTTGAACTACCTCTTTATACATCGAATAGATCCAGCTGTCTGGGCGGTAGCGCGCGCGCCCTTAGGCCGAGGATCTCCATCATCTCCAGCGCATTTCCCGCGGCATCGCCCCCGGAGTTGTTGTTGAAAATCATGCCGATTTCCCGCGTGCCTTTCCCGGACAGCTCCGAAAGCATGTCCCGCCATTCCAACAACTCTTCGCGCGAGTAGCGGTACAAATTGCGGAGCTCCCGCCAACGGGGCGATCCGCTTTGGCTCCAACCGGCAGCATTGCGGCCGTGCAAGCGGACCAGCGTCAGGTCCGGAGCGGTTGGCTCCAGCACCGTCGGCACCGAACCCTGACCGGACTGGGGCTCGTCGCAAACGACATGAATCCAGCCCTCTTCCCGCATAAACGCCAGCGTGCGCTCCCGCGTCTCCTTCGCAAACCAGCTTTGATGGCGAAACTCCAGCGCCAGCGGGAGCCGTCCCATCCACTTGCGAACGGCGCGCAGTTGGCGGACATGCTCCGGGCTGCAGTCGAACCAGGGCGGAAATTGAAACAGCACCGCCGTGAGACGGCCGGCCTCCACGACCGGCTGAATCGAATCCAGGTAAGCCTGGAACATTTCGCCCGGTCCGCCGTAATTCGTTTTGCCCCGGGAATGCCCGGTCATCCCCTGGTACGCCTTGAGAATAAAGGTCATATCCGCCGGCGTCTCAGCCAGCCAGCGCCGGTACACATCCGTGCCAAGCACGGCGTAAAAGGCGCTGTCCACCTCCACCAGGGAAAAGTAGCGGGCATACCAGGCCAGCTTGTCCCTGGCCGGCGTCCGGGGAGGGTATAAATCGTCGTGATCGCCCCAGCCGGACAGCCCGATCTTGATCATGCTTCATCCCAGCCTTTCCTATGCGCCGGCAGTTGACTTCCGTTCGCGGGCATTCTCAGTCGCAGGTATTTCTACCGTTCATCGGCTTATTCATTCGCCGGCGTCGATGACGCGGTGTCCGGCCGCTTTCAGCAGCCGGTTCATCACTGCGGCGCCGAGTCCCTCCTCGGGACAGGACTCGGCGAGAATATAAGTGACGCCGCATTCGTCGAAGCGGCGGAGCGCCGCGTACAGGCGGTGCGCCGCCGCCGCGAGCTCGGTTTCGCTGCCGAGCGAAAGCGAGCAGTCGGCGCGGTAGGACGGGAGACGCTCGTCGAAGGCGAGCACGCCCGTCTTCTCCCCGCGCGCCGAGGCCGCCGCCAGCTCGGCCTGAATGCGGGCCGCCACGCGGTCTGCGGCCCCGCTCACGATGCGCATTACCCCTTGCGGCGCATAATGGGTGTACTTCATGCCCGGCGCGCGCGGCGCCGGGCTGTCCGCACCGCCGCCCGCCTCGCGCAGGGCGGCGTCAAGCTTCACGCCCGCGCCCGTCACGCGGGCGATTTGTTCCGCCGTGATCCCGCCCGGGCGGAGCACGGTCACGGTGCCGTCACGGCCGGCTTCCACCACCGTCGACTCCAGGCCCACCCCCGTGGGCCCGCCGTCGACGATGCCGTCGATCCGGCCGGACAGGTCCTCGCCCACGTGGCTTGCCAACGTGGGGCTCGGGCGGCCCGACCGGTTGGCGCTGGGCCCCGCCACCGGGCACCCCGCTGCGGCGATCAGCCGCAGCGCCACGTCGTGGGCGGGCATCCGCACGCCCACGGTATCCAGCCCCGCCGTCACGCGGGGCGAGACGACGCCGGGGGCCGCGGGCAGCACCAGCGTCAGCGGCCCGGGCCAAAACGCCTCCATGAGCTTCCGCGCGGTCTCGTTTACCTCCGTAACGAGCCCCTCCAGCTGGCTCATGGACGCGATGTGCACGATCAGCGGATTGTCCGAAGGGCGGCCTTTGGCGGCAAAAATCGCCTCCACCGCCTTCGTGTTCCGCGCATCCGCGCCCAGCCCGTACACCGTCTCCGTCGGGAACGCCACCGTCCCCCCGGCGGCCAGCACCGCGGCCGCTTCAGCCAAAGCCTCGGCGTCCCGCGCGGCCTGGGCAGCCGGGACCGAGGCGGGTTGGCCAGCGCCAACGGTTTGAGCACCTATACCCGCCGCTTTTATTTGTTGATCGGCAGCCGCCCAGGTGGAAGCAACCTTCCACCAGCGGGTTGGCCGTACTTCCCCGGCCGCCGCTGTCCCCGATTGGGGCTTGTCCGCCGGCACCGTCCGGTGTTCCGCCGTCCGTCCGGCGGCGGAATCTGCTCTTCCCTCCCGGCTCGCCCGATCCACATGTTTCTGTCTATCCATTCGTATCGCGTCCTAACTTCAAGTTATTCTTCTATTATACCCGATCACGTCCCGGAGCATAGTACGCAGCAATGAATTACATGTTTACGGCTTCGGCGAATCTTTCGCGGTTTACACCCCCGCCAAAACCCCCGCAACCCAATCGCCCCCCACTTCACATTGGAAAAATCCAATAGATTTCCTCAACCCCCCCCCCCCCCCCCCCCGTTTTACGCCTTTATCCGATCAGAATCGCCCGGTCACGCCGAGAGACGCAAAAAAACCGTACGATACGCTCCGCACGGCCGCTTTTTACTATTATCATCAGTGCATGGTTCAGGCAAACAAACCCGTAACCCAGCCCCCTAACTTGGTCAGCATGTCCCATAAGAAAAACCGCACCTCGACTTGATCCGGCTCTACGGGCGAGGCTGCCGAGTCCGCGCCGACACTGCCGCCGGCAGCAGCCGCTAAGCCCGCTTTGTCCGAAGCACCTTTCGCCGCTGCCGCCGCCGTCGTAGCTGCCGTTTTTCCGCCCCCAGCCAGCGCATCCCCGCTGCCGGCGTCGATGAAGCAAAGCGGAGGAAACAGCACGCACCACCAGTTTTTGCCCTTGCCCTCGCCGAGCGTGACGCGCAGCGCTTCGTAATCGCCCGCCGGGTAGACGGCGCCGCCGTACATTTTCGTCGGAAACGGCACAACCCCAAGCTCCACTTTGTAATCGTAGTTTTTCCCGCTTTCCTTCAGCGTTTCCCCTACCTGCTCCTCGATGGCCGGTAAATTGTCGCGAATGATGCGCCGCGCTTCTTCCAGGCTTTGCGGCTGATCCAGCCGGGCGGCCCAGCCGTTCATTTGCTCCACGACGGCATCGCGCACCTTCCGTTTTACGATCTGGTCGCCAGCGCCGTCCGAATTCGCCAGAATGCGCAGCCGGATTGAATCCTGCGGGATCAGCCCCGCAGCCGCCGCGGTATCGTTAGCCTGCCCTTCCCAGGACATCAGCAGCATCGCCAAACTGAAAACCATAAGCGCAAAATTGCGAATATAAGGTCTGTCTTTAGTCATGTCCGTTCTCCCCTTAACCGAATCCTTTATGCTGATGTCTACCAGTATGTCCGGTTAAGAGAGATGTAAACCTATTAATCTATGAAAAAATAATGGCTCAACCTAATAATCAGCGCTTGATAGCCAAGCCGGTAACCGATCGTGGCAAGAAATATCAGCAGTTCAATATCCGCTGTCCGGACGCTTTGCACGATTATCCCGTTTGATCCGGAAGCAGAGAGGAAAATAAGAGAGGAAGATAAATTCAGGAGAGAAAATAGGTTTGGGAAAAGCAGACATGTTCGAGATCGTTAGACAGGTTTGTGAGAAGGAGGTTTAGGGGAAGCGAAGCGACCTGACGGGAGAAATGGGGCAAGACACAGAAAAAATAAAAATGAAAGGACCGTGATTTGCCCCCACCCTCTCCCCCTGAACAAAAGGAATAATCGTGCAAAGCAGCATGCAGGGATACTAAGACACAAACGCTATAGACAGCCCAGCCACCTCAGAGCCAAAGCCATAATTTATTTTGTCAAGCACTGATCCCCAAAATCCCGCTATTTTCTTCAGATGTACAATCAGTTCACTCCAAACTACTCTTGGCTTTCAAGGAAGCGTACCGGTCGGAAGGGATATTGTTCTCCTCTTCCTTTTCATGGCCGTGGATGCGGATGCTCATCGCCACTCCGATGCTCGCCATATTGATCAGCAGCGAGGTACCGCCGTAGCTGATAAAAGGCAAGGTGATACCCGTAAGCGGCATAAGTCCGATAAACATCCCGATATTTTCGAAAATCTGGTACAGCAGCATCGCGACGATGCCGACGATCAGATAGGGGCCGCCGGTGTCGCGGCATTCCAGAGAGATCAGAATCAGCCGGTGGATCAGCACAAAATAAAGCAGAAGCAGCACCGAACTGCCGAGAAAACCGAACTCCTCGGCGATCACGACGAAGATGGAATCCGAATACGTCAGCGGCACGCGCTCCGATTGCACGGTCTCGCCCTTCATGTACCCTTCCCCGGTCATTCCCCCGGAAGCGATGGCCAGTTTGGCGTTTCTTGTATGGTAGGAAGCGTCTTCCGACGCTTTTTCCGGCATCAGCCACGGGTCGATCCGGTTGATCCAATGCTCCCGGCCGATCTCTACGAAGAAGTTGTATACCTGGTCATGGTAAGTCTTGTAGGCGGTAATCCCGCCGAAAACCGTACCGGCAAAAATCGCCAAGGCAATCAGCGCATGCGTATATTTAATGTTGCCGATCCACAGCATCCCGGCCAGGATCACCACGTAGCTGAGCGCGTTCCCGAGGTCGTTTTGCGCCATGACCGCCAGAAACGGAATAAACGTCAGCAGACAGATCGGCACCACATCGCGCCAGAACGAAAGGCGCGGCTTCCGCTTGCGCAGCAGCATGAAACCGAGAAAAACAACCAGGAGCAGTTTAAAAAATTCCGCCGGCTGAAAACTCTGGTTGATTACCGGAATGGTGATCCAGCCGGTAGCGTTATAGTAAGTGTTGCCGATAAACATTACGACGACGAGCAGCCCGAATCCGAACAAGTATAAATAAGGCGCATACTTCATAAGCAGGCGGTAGTCCAGAACGGCAAACCCGAAAAACGCGGCAAACCCCAGCGCATAATAGGCCAGCATACGAAGATGGTAACCGTGGTATTGGGTATGCGAGGTAGCGCTGTACAGCACCGTGATGCTGATCGCCATCAGCAGCAGCAAAATAAACACAATCGTGTAGTCGATCTTTTTGAGTTTGCTCAGCACGTTCATCCTCTTTTCCTTTGATGGCTAATAACACCGTCTATTTACCTGAAGCAGCTCTTATCCCTTATTATACTGTAAAAGAATCCTCATAAAAGCACAAATGTTCCCGTGTGCCAATAAAATCCTACATAAGTACTGCGGCGCCTCGCCGCCGATACGCCATAAAACGGGAAAGGGCGCCGGCGATTTGCTCGTCGGCGCCCTCCGGCAGGCGGCGGAGAAGAGATTAGACGTTCGTAATCAGCGACAGCGTACCGGTTGCGGTTTGCAGGGCCAAAATACCGATCGTTTGGATGTTGCCGATGCTTACCGAAAACGTCGTACCGGAAGTGACGGTGGCGACAAAATCGGGAGCGTTGTAGCGGGTGATGCGCAGTTCCACGTCGCCGGTCGTACTAGCTACCGTAACGATCCCGGCAGCCCCCGGAGCGTCCGCGGCCACAAAATACCCCCGGCCGACTCCGGCCGCTTGCGAATAAGGAAACGTTAAAGTGACTGGCATAAATGAGTCCCCTCCTTTTCGTGGTATACCACAATCTATGAAACTACTTTACATGTGGTAGCGACGATTGAAGGAGAAGATTCGCCTTTTTAGCTCGTCTGGCCGGACCGGGCTTCTTCGTTCGTCTCAGCTCGGCCGCCTTAGCCGATCCCGATCACATGGCGGTCGATGCCGGCCAGGTCGGGAATCGTGACGATTTCCCGCCAATGGCCCGCCGCGCGGAGCATGTCCGCGACCGCGGCGGCCTGGCCCAGGCCGAGCTCGAAGCCGATCAGGCGAGGCGGCTTCGGCAGCAGCGCGAGCTGCGCCAGCATGGCCCGGTAGGGCGCCAGCCCGTCCGGACCGCCGTCGAGCGCGCCGCGCGGCTCGTAGTCCCGCACCTCGGGCTGAAGGTGCGGGATGTCCCCCGCCGGAATATACGGCGGGTTCGACACCACGATGTCCAGCGGCTCGCCGGCAAACGGTTCAAGCAGGTTCCCCCGCTTGAACTCCACCGCCAGGCCGAGCCGCCGGACATTGTCCTGCGCCACCGCGAGAGCGTCCGGCGAGATATCGCTCGCCGCGATGCGCCACGCCGGGCGCAGATGGGCCAGGGCAGCGGCGATCGCCCCGCTGCCGGTGCCGATATCGGCGGCGTAAGGCGCGCCGCCGGGCCACAGCGCATCGCCCTCGGCGGCGATGCGCTCGACGAGCAGCTCCGTTTCCGGGCGGGGAATCAGCACGGCCGGCGCGACCTGAAAGGTCAGGCCGTAAAATTCCTGTTCCCCGATAATGTACTGCGCCGGCTCGCCCGCCGCTTTGCGGCGGATAACCTCCTCCCAGGCGTCCTGTTTGTCCGCCGGGAACGGTTCGCGCAGCGCGGCCAAATACGCCGCCCCGGGCAGGCCAAGCACATGCCGCAGCAGCAGCTCGGCATTGGACTCCGGCTCACGCACACCCGCCGCCGCTAAAAAAGAAGAAGCCTCTTTGCGGGCTTCCCAAATGCTGATCGCTCCGGATAACCGATATCCTTCACTGTTCAATCTATTATTCTCCTTTTTCCATCAATTCCGCCTGTTCGGCGATCGTCAGCGCGGACACGATCTCGTCGATCTCGCCGTTCATGACCTGATCCAGCTTGTGCAGAGTCAAGCCGATGCGATGATCCGTGACCCGGCTTTGCGGGAAGTTGTATGTCCGGATCCGCTCGCTGCGGTCCCCGGTGCCGACCTTGCTTTTCCGCTCGCCGGCGTATTTCGCTTCCTCTTCCTGCCGCTTCATGTCGAAGATGCGGGCGCGCAGCACCTGCAGCGCCTTTTCTTTGTTGGAGTTTTGCGATTTGCCGTCCTGGCAGGTCGCCACGATGCCCGTCGGAATATGCGTCACCCGCACGGCCGACTTCGTCGTGTTGACCGATTGGCCGCCGGCGCCGCTGGAACAAAACGTGTCGACGCGGATATCTTTATCCAAAATTTCGATGTCGACGTCCTCGACTTCCGGCAGCACCGCCACCGTCGAGGTCGACGTATGGATCCGTCCGCCGGACTCCGTAGCGGGGATGCGCTGCACGCGATGCGCCCCGCTTTCGTATTTCAGCTTGCTGTACGCGCCGCGGCCGTTGATCATGAAGATGACCTCTTTAAAGCCGCCGAGGTCGCTTTCGTTCATATCCATCAATTCGACGCGCCAGCCCTGAGAATCGGCGTAGCGGGTGTACATGCGGTACAAATCCGCCGCGAACAAGGCCGCTTCGTCTCCGCCTGCGGCGCCGCGGATTTCTACGATTACGTTTTTATCGTCATTCGGGTCCTTGGGCAGCAGTAAAACGCGGATTTTTTCCTCCAAAGCCTGCTGGCGCGCGGTCAGCTCCTCGATTTCCATCTTCACCATTTCGCGCATCTCGTCGTCCAGCTTCTCGGCTTGCAGCGCCTTGGCCGCTTCCAACTCGCCGATTACTTGTTTATATTCGGTGTACGCCTCATAAGCCGGCTGTAAATCCGATTGTTCTTTGGAATAATCCCGCAGTCGCTTTGCGTCATTCGCCACGTCCGGATCGCAGAGCAGCTCGCTCAGCTTCTCGTACCGGTCGGCTAGGGATTGTAGTCGGTCCAACAAGGAAATCACCTCTCTTATCTCACAATTTCCTGAAAAAGCCCGCTTATCCCGCCTTTAGTCAAAGACTATAAAATGGATAAACGACTTTTTATTATATCATATCACAACGAAAATAACCAACCTTAATATCCGCTCCGTCGCACAAAAAAGACGCTTACCAGGATAAACTCCCCGGTGTAAGCGTCCTCGTTTTTCACAAAATATTAATGCAGTAAGCGCCGCCACTACCGCCAATAAGCTACATGCAGCTATCCTTCCTGTAACAATTATCAGTTTATCCGGTCGGATTTTGTCCTTCCGTTTCTTGTCGGTTGCAGCAACTATTAGTACAATGAGTACAAGTGAAAAAAATAACAAGACTCATATTTTTTATATCTAGCATCGGGTCTTACATGGCCTGGGCAAAAATTCCCTTGATTTCTTCATGCGTGGCTTGAACCGGGTTGGTGGCGCCGCAGGCGTCCTTGAGAGCGTTTTCGGCCAAAACGTCGAAATCTTCCGGCTTTACGCCAAGCTCGCGCAGCCCCGAAGGAATGCCGACGCGCCGGGCCAGTTCTTCGATGGCGCGGATAGCGGCATCCGCGCCCGCTTCCGGGCCTAGGCCGTCCACGCGTTTACCGAGCGTGCGCGCAACGTCGCTCAGACGCGCGGCGCATACCTTGGCGTTAAACCGCTCCACATGCGGCAGCAGCACCGCGTTGCACACGCCGTGCGGCAAATCGTAGAAGCCGCCAAGCTGGTGCGCCATGGCGTGCACATAGCCGAGTCCGGCGTTGTTGAACGCCATCCCGGCGAGGAATTCGGCATAAGCCATCCGGTCGCGCGCTTCCGCATCGTTTCCATCGTCATAGGCGCGCGGCAGATAGTCGCGGATCAGCGCGATGGCCTGCAGAGCGCAAGCATCCGTGATCGGCGTCGCGCTGTTCGATACGTAAGCTTCAATCGCGTGGGTCAGCGCATCCATGCCGGTGGCCGCGGTGAGCGATTTCGGCATGGCCATCATCAGGTCGGGATCGTTGACGGCAATGAGCGGGGTCGTATGTTTGTCGACGATCGCCATTTTGATCTGGCGTTTCTCGTCCGTAATAATGCAAAACATCGTCATTTCGCTGGCCGTTCCCGCCGTCGTGTTGACCGCAATCAGCGGCAGCGCCGGACGTTCGGATTTATCCACGCCCTCATAATCCCCGATTTCGCCGCCGTTGGCGGCGACCAGCGCGATCGCTTTGGCGCAATCATGGGGCGATCCGCCGCCAAGCGAAACGACGAAATCGCAATTTTCTCGTTCAAGCAGGGCAAGGCCGTCTTTGACGTTGGAAACGGTCGGGTTGGGCTGAGTCCCGCTGAAAACCGCATGTTGTATCCCGAGCGGTTCAAGAATTTGCGTTACTTTCTCAACCATGCCGATTTTGACCAAAGGCCCGTCGGTCACGATCAGCGCTTTTTCAAAGCCCAATCTGTGAATTTCCTTCCCCAGATCCTCAAGGGCGCCTGAGCCCATCAGGCTCATCGGGGGCATCATGAACTTCGTTTTGTTGGCCACAACAACCACCTCGTCAGATTTTGATTTTTGTCAATAATGTAAGCAGCTTAGGCTTGTCAAACTAAAAATACCGCGCTGCGGCGGATGAAAACTAACGCTTTCTGCGGGAAAATAATCGGAATTTTAAGCTAAAGGGTGATCGGGATGGAAAAATGCCTGCATCGTTTTGATCGTTATGACGAACTGCATTACGGCTTTGAAACCGAGTTCATTCGGATTCTATATTATGACTTGCCCGAGGCTTATGAGGAAAAGTACACTTCCTACGAATGCTCGAAGCTTTGCACGATTCTCGAAGGAAAGAAGGAAGTCGGCATCAACGGGGCCGACCGGTTCGCATACGGGTCCGAAGAGATGATCCTGCTGCCGCCGGGCTCGTCCGTAGAGATGACGATTCAAGCCCCGACCAAAGCGCTGGTCTTCGAGCTGAGCGGGGTGTTGATCGAGCGGGTAAAGGATACGGTCGCGGAAGAGTTCGACCTTACGGAGGATTCCGGGCCGGAAGAGGTCGTGTTGTGCCGGCCGGGGGAGGCCGCCTTGGTTGCGGAAACCGTCGCCCGGATGCGCCGGTATCTAAGATCCGGCCGGGAAGACAACCGGTTCCTGATCGATCTGGCCGCCCAGGAGATGGCTTATCATTTGCTGCGCCGCCAAATCTGCGCCAAGTGCCTGCGCAGTGACAGCAAGCACCCCGTTTTTCGCGCCATCCGGGATATTCGCGAGCATCTGCCGGCCATCCGGCATGTCAAAGATCTCGCCGATAATTACAATATGTCGCACACCCATTTTACGCATATGTTCAAGCGGATCACCGGGCTTACACCCCATGAATATATCACCAATCAGAAAATGATTTTGGCGCGCTCGCTGCTGCAAACGCAAACGGTTACGGAAGTGGCGTACAATTTGAACTACGAAAACATCTCCCACTTTATCGCCCTGTTCAAAAAAAAGTACGGCATCACCCCGAAGCAGTACCAGTTGAATCGGCAAACGCGTACAGGACACGGTCCGAGTTCTTCCTGACGAAAGCCGCAGGAAAATTTGTACAAAAAAAGAAAGACGCCATCCGGCGTCCTTCTTCAAGCTTATTCAATATAAGATTCAAGCTTACGCTCCATCACTTTGTCAGGTCAATTCCGTTCGGCTGCGGCTGTTCCGCATCACCGGGCCGGCCAGCGGACCGGGCCGCGGCGATTTGAGCGATCAGCTGGTTCTCAAGCCGCGCATTCCACTCCCGGACCATCCCC
The DNA here is from genome assembly GCF_038008055.1 of Paenibacillus sp. FSL R5-0527. Taxonomy (NCBI): domain Bacteria; kingdom Bacillati; phylum Bacillota; class Bacilli; order Caryophanales; family Paenibacillaceae; genus Paenibacillus; species Paenibacillus sp. FSL R5-0527. The sequence goes on from NZ_JBBOYI010000001.1 coordinate 7,340,558, forward strand.
GGAAGCAGGCAAGCGTCTACGATAACCCATACGGTGAGGGCCAGACCAAAAAGAACAACGGGAATCAGGAACACCAGCGATCCCATGCTGTCGGGCGACTCCACGCTTTCGATGCCCGCCGCGATCGCAAACACAAAGTAAAACACAAACGCAAGAACAGACAGGCAGAGCTGGACGATTCCCGTAGCGATTTTTTTCAGATAAAAACGGTGAACGCCCAGATGGCCTACCAGCAGCATGAGATACGCAAGCACCAAAGACTTTTCCCGCTTGTTCATTTCCAGGTTCAGCACAAGCAATTCATTCGTGGACAGATCGTTTTTCGTCAGCGCCATTAGATAGGGTACTCCGGAGATCTGCCGCGGTCATAAAAAATTTTGTCGATCAAACGGTTTTCCACTTCCGCATTGTGTTGTTTTACCCAAGTGTGCACGAGGAACGCGTCAACGATCCACCAGATGGACGTAACGAACATCCCGATAAGCGTAAGCGACAAAATCAACTGGGCTACCGCCGAACCGGTCCGTCCCATATAGAAACGATGACCTCCAAAAATTCCCAGAAAATACCACAGGACATAAGCCACAACCATGTTTTTCCCCTGGGCTTTCACTTCCGATTCAAGAAGCAGCAGCTCCCGGGTGTCCAACTGGCTTTTTCTGGACATCAAGTAATCCATACTCACAAAAAACTCCTCCTAATCGATAAATAAAGCCAAAGCTGACTCCAGTATACTCATAGCTTTTGAGCAAAACAATACAAATTTTTCCCATTTCCGCGCTTAAATCGAAGGACCTAGGTAAATCTTCCTTAAAGACAAATTCGCAGTCTCCTTGCTGCGGAAATTCAAAAAGCCTTCAAATCCGCTTGAACAAGCGACTTGAAGGCTTCCGCCAGCCCGAATTTACATTATACGTTAAAACGGAAATGCATGATGTCTCCGTCCTGAACGACGTAGTCTTTGCCTTCCAGGCGCAGCTGGCCGCGTTCGCGGGCGGCGTTCATCGAACCGGCGGCGACAAGATCCTCATAGGATACGACCTCGGCCCGAATAAAGCCGCGCTCAAAATCGGAGTGGATAACGCCCGCCGCCCCCGGGGCCTTTGTGCCTTTACGGATCGTCCAGGCGCGGACCTCCTGCACGCCGGCGGTGAAGTACGTATACAAGCCGAGCAGCCGGTATGCGGCCTGGATCAGACGGTCCAACCCGGAGGACTTGAGCCCGAGCTCTTCCAGGAACATCGCTTTGTCCTCGCCGTCGAGCTCGGCGATTTCCGCTTCCACCTTGGCGCTGATCGGCACAACTTCGGCGCCTTCCGCCGCGGCGAATTCTTTCACCTGCTGCACATACGGGTTGTTGTCCGCGTCGGCCACACCGTCTTCGCTGACGTTCGCCGCGTACAGCACCGGCTTGACCGTAAGCAGATGCAGATCGCGCACGAGCAGCTTCTCTTCATCCGTAAGCTCCACGCTGCGCGCCGGCTGGTCGTTGTAGAGCGCCTCCTTGATCCGTTCCAGCACCTCGACTTCCTGGGCGTATTGCTTATTGCCGCCTTTCATATTTTTGCGGGCGCGTTCGATTCTTTTTTCCACGCTTTCCACATCGGCCAAAATCAGCTCCAGATTGATTGTCTGGATGTCATTGATCGGGTTGACCTTGCCTTCGACGTGGGTAATATTTTCATCCTCAAAGCAGCGGACGACGTGCACGATCGCATCGACTTCGCGGATGTGGGCCAGGAACTTGTTGCCGAGCCCCTCGCCTTTGCTTGCTCCGCGCACCAGTCCGGCGATATCGACAAATTCAAACGCCGTCGGCACCGTGCGGTTCGGGGTTACCATCTCCGTCAGCTTATCGAGCCGCTCATCCGGCACCTCCACCACGCCGACGTTCGGATCGATCGTGCAAAACGGGTAGTTTGCGGATTCCGCCCCCGCTTGGGTAATCGCGTTAAACAATGTGGATTTTCCGACGTTCGGAAGGCCCACAATCCCACAAGAGAGCATTTTTATATAACAACTCCTTACTAATATATGCGTTAGTCTCATGATATTATATATCATAATACCTTAAAGCAACAAGCATAGGCGGATCAATCGATCTGCCTATCTTATTTCCTATATATATTTATGCCATCCCGCAAGCCCGAAGTATAAGACACAACTACAGCATTTCTTATTGCCAACAAGAAGTAATTTTCTATTTCAAAAACATCGTCTTGACTTAGATGTTTGTTCCCCTTGACGATCCTCATTATATTTTCGTACACTTCCTTATCCTCGTTGTTTAAAAGCGCGTTATTGATTTCGTCGCTGTTCGCTTCGATAACCGGCTCCAACCATTTAATCAACATAAGAGACCATCTCCTATTCCCAAGAAGTTAACAAATTATGGACTGACGACAGACTAAATGATAAAATTGCGACGATACAACTTGTCCGACTGAAAGGAGAATAACTTTGTACTTCTCCCGTGGGAGAAGCTTACTCAAAGTCCGCCTAAAAGAACGGGGTATAAAGCAAGCCGAATTAGCTAGAAGGTCAGGAATATCCCGGCAAATGATATCCCAATACGCTAATAATAAGTCCTCTATGTCCGTTGAAGTAATGAAGACAATCTCATATGTACTAGGATGTCACATGGAGGACCTTTATCAGTGGGAGCGGCACAATAAAGAGTAAGCTTCTCCCCCGGATATTTGTAAGGTGACACTTTACAAACCACCTACTAACCGAAAGCAACCATCCCCTCTCCTTTTTCATTAAACCCCCTCCTATT
>NZ_JBBOYI010000002.1:0-9080 GCF_038008055.1 Paenibacillus sp. FSL R5-0527
CAAACATCCAGTCGTTGTTTTGTTGAGCAATCTTAATGTTGTAACTCGACCGATCCGGGGTCGAACTTCCGTCTGCAAGCCAGTAAGCCATGAACTTGCAGTATGTTTCAGTAGGAACCAACTTGCCCCCAAGCAAGACACCATCCACGTCTGCCCCATTCCAGTTCATGCCACACAGAAAGCGATTCTTGCCCTGTCCAGACAAAGCACGGGCTTCTCGAAGCTTCCATTTGCGGGCCTTGTTTTTGCTATCCATGTTCTGGACCAACATCCTATGGTTCGGCGTTACGAGCAAGTCGAATCGTGCGTTCCTGAAACTCCTCATTTGACCGTTGTAATGGTACGCGATAATATTTATCGCCGGTTGCCAATCAGGCAGCAGGCTTTCGGGGTCAATACTATAAAAAGTCTCGTCTCCCTGTAATTCAGAGAACAGCACCCAGCCACGAGAAGTATAGACTTCCGTAAGATCATCGTAGCAATAAGCATGTAGCGGTGGATAATTCACTCCCGCTTTAGCCTCGCTGACCGGGATCACTTCGCCGTCCATGTGTCGGCACTCTTCCGATGTTCGGCTGTCCAATGTCGCCACAAATTTGTATTTTTTAATGCCCTGTGACCTGTACCCATCAAGCCGGGATTGTCCCGAAAAATATGCTGATTCGGTCAAAATGAGTCGTTCGGCGGCACGCTTGCTTACGCCCATCCGATTAGCAAAGTCCGTAATCACTTTATCGGCAGCTTCGCCCCGGATTAAGTCCTGCGTCAATACCGTTTGCAGTTCGGATAGTAGTTTGTCCCTATCAGCCCAAATACGAGCCGAGAAATTCCGACCGTCTGGCGCCCAGGGCTTGGACAATACCTTATCAATCTGCTTTCCATCCAGCCTAGCAAACGGGATTCCCTCGCCGATGCCGCGCTGTACTTCATAGATGCCTTTGTAGTAGCCACTCTTGTATACGTCGCCCAGCACCTCGGTGGTTCCCTTTACGCGCCGCGCAGTAAGTAGTTCAACCTCTTGCCGTATCTTAGTCTGCAACTCTTCCAGTCTAGTAATGTGGGCTTTGGCGCTGGCGTTTTCAAGCTCCTTCATCCAACGCTGATCAACGGCGTTCTCCCGGCCTGCCTTGATGTAATCATCAACGGTCCAGCGAAATTCCTTGAGTTCGTTGTTTTTAAGAAGCTTTCGCGCCTCTGCCATACTGATGCCGTTGTTTTCGGCCAAACGAGCGTACCACGATTCGGTTTCGCGCTTAATCCGTGCCATAGCTTTGTCATACTCGACGTTTTGAGTCTTTATATAATCTTCGCCTTTTTTTAACTCGGCCTCGTTGAGCGTTTCCATCCGCTTGGACCAGTATTCTTCCGACCTCATTCGCCGTCACCATCACCAGCAGGAGCAACGAACCCGACGACCGGAGCCGGATCACCTGGCGGTTGTTCGGGAGGGACGTTTATGGCTGAAATAAGCTCCGCTAATACCTTTAAATCCTCTGGTGCGATTGGGTGATTTGACTTGTATATCTCGATACAAAACCCCACCATGCCCCGGATCAACTCATTCACCAACTTTATTGTCTTCGCCTCCAGCATCAAGTTCACCCCCTCCCAGTCCGCCATAACCTGCTGCCTCGCGTCGCTTCAACGCTTCTTCCTCTTCTTCTTCAATCCATTCTTCTTCTTGCTGCGGATCGGTCACCCATGGATGGTTGGCCCGTATTGTTCGGTCGGAAATGACGCCTACGCTATCTTTTGCATTTTTAACTGCTTCGGTTTCATTGATAATGATGTCTCGATTAAAAATAAAAGTGACCTCCTCGTTAAAGAAGTCACCTTCACCGCGATTTTTAAGATCGGTATTTATAAACCAGAGCAGTTGTTCTAATGCAGCCTGGAATTCTGTTTCAATGATGTTGCAGTCCATGTCCAAGTCAGCATAAAGGAATTTCAATGCCACGCCAGAAGCATTCCCGAAATTGTCGGCTTGGGTATCAACACCTCGACCGAATTCGTATATGTCCTTCCGGTTCTGTTCTTGGTGAGTCTTATAGGCCTCTGTGTTGATTTCAATATTCACCGTGTCCACATCGCCGTCAGTATTATAGAAAACAACACGATAAAGCGCGATGTTCTTCCGGAAGTCTGCACCATTTACATCGCCGTAGTTTTTGACTTTATAAATGCTGTTTGGCAAGTCCTCTAAGTTGTTAGAGTTGTCCGATTTCTGTTTGTCGTAATCATCGACCAGAGATTTGATTTGCGAAATAAGCGGCAACTCATCGTCATTGTACTTAAATGCGATGTAAGGCACCCTTTCCCAGTTGTACCCCTTTTGCGTACCATCACGATTTGTAACGATTACATGAGGTCTAAGCTCACCACTCTCCACATCAGGCACAATCCCATTGCCGGAATCTACAAACATCCTGACGCCGTTTTCGTCCCACCATTCATATTTGGTGTATTCTGTTTGTTTCGTCCCCTCCCACACTTCAACTGGGTAAAATCGGATCATTGCAGCTAATTCGGTGTGTGCTATGTCTTTCCAGAAGGGAACGCATTGTATGGTCGGTATAACCATAAACGCCAACTCCCCAGTTTCATCATAGTAGGGATGCAGCCATCCTAATCCGCCATTGATTGCATTTTTGCCAAGCGTCTGCAATTGGCGCATGAATTTTTTATCAAACTTCTTGGTTAGTTTCTCCTGATACTCTTCATTCTCCGTCTGTACCGTCATTGGTTTAGAAAGCAAATATCCTACTTTCTGATCGACCAACTTTCTCGGAAACCCGTTCACAAGTTTATTATTAGCAAGGTTTTGCACCGGCTCCAGCGCCCCGGATTCGCCGACCGCTTTACGCTCACGGTTTAGGATATCATGCTTGTTTTTATAGTAGTTTTCTCCGTCTATAATCGCCTTGTAATCGGGGGATGCTCGCCATTGGGACACCCGCGAATAAACGATCTGTTTCAAATCCATAACCGACATAGCGCCGGTTCGTAATATTGTTTCTATCTCGTCTTGCTGATCGTTCATTAGATTCAAGTCAATCCACGTCATTTAATCACCGTCCTTTTGCCGCAGGAAACCATACGCTAGGCTTCTGCATGTCGTTTTCTAGCGCATATCTGCACTGGTCTATTGTATGGTTGTCCTTGTCTTCCAGTTTTGCTTTTGGGTTGCCGTCTGCATCGGTCATATAATCGATGTTTTCAAACTCTCTTGCCGTGTTAGGGGTTCGTTGCGGATCAATGACTATCTCTTCTAAGTCATCTAGCCATTTCTCGCCATATTCAACCGATCCTGGCCCCTTTTTAGCGCCTCGTACATTAACCCCGTATCCACGCATTTCATCAATAGACTTTGGTTCTGCGCTATCGGCAAGTGTCTGCACATCGTGATAACCCTTCTTTTTAATCCACTCCGCAGCCTCCCGGTTGCTGATCTTAACGCCATATAATTCATCAAGTGCATATAGCCTCCGGCGCGTCTTGTCATAGTGCCATCGGCCAAAAGAAAAAGGATCGACTCCATAACCCCAGTCAATCCCTTGCCTGATATTGTCAAATGATTTGATTTCGTCGTCAGTGATTCTCCTGAATGTCAGGTTGTCGAACGGTACAACACCACTCCCAATTGCTTTCCCAAGGTATTCCCACTCATATTTTTTGGGTTTTGATCGCTTGACGTTTTCCGCCTCGGCTATAAATTGCTTTGATAGATGCGGATTATCCAGGTAAGTGCTATGATGCACGAAAGTGTTACTATCGATGAATTGCGTTTCGTATTTCTTGTTTACCCAACTTTGTTTTCGCTTTGGAGGGTTATAACTGTAATAAAAGGAATAATCAAAATGGTATGTCTTTTTGCGGTTTGCCTCCGATACAATTTTCCCTTCCAATTCTTCACGAAGCACCGAGTTTTCAATGGTTGTTACTTCGTCCTCTGTCTTAAACTCGGCCAGTTCTTCTATCCACATAATAGATACGGGGAATTCAGCGTCTGTTATTGATTTGAGTTTGTCGGGATCATCGGCGCCAGCGAAGTATATTTTGTTGCCGCGCGGTAAGTATTTAGCTTCTAACCTAGAGGGCACAAATTCAAAAAGATGATAAACCCCTAAAGTTATTGTCGCTTTCTTTAACTGTTGAAACACTGACTTTTGAATAGTGTTCTGCACCTTACGTATAACCAAGGCCGACACCGGATATTCTATTAGGTCACTAATTATCCTCAACGGGATATGAAACGACTTACCCGAACCACGACCACCTTTAAGCACATATCTAAGGCGCTTCTTTTTCTTGGACTCGACCCAAAACGAACGGAATGCATCAGTTACAATCTCAGACATTTTGATTTTATTCATCGATATCATCCACGATCTGAACGGCCATTGAGCCGTCAATATGCTGTTTATCCGTCCACATAGCATATCGTTTACCCAATAGTTCGGCCGCTTTAATCCTGTCCTTCCCGTCCAGTTCCTTTTTGACAAGAGTTTGCTCCCCCATGCCCAATCCTAACGGAAATTGTTCTTTGATTTGGCCACGCATGACATCAGTTAGAAATTCAAGCACTTCATCCTGCTTCGCAATGCGTTCCCCGTCTTTTTCGGCAATCAAAGCGTCGATGTACTTCTTAACGTTAGCATTTGTTAGCAGCCTGCTAGCATTTACTTTTGCTACTTCTCTGCTTTTGACTTTATAACCAGCCTTAATATAAGCTTCTGTGCCGTCTCCCAATTCAACGTAAAAGTCAGCGAATCTTTTTTGTTTTTCCGGTAAATTCATTTCATATCACCCACCTTCTTCCTTCTAACTCGCTTCGTATCATTTAATGCAAAGTACAGTAAAAATAACAAGCAGCATACCATAGATGGCTTGTTGATATTGACCGCGCCGGTAATATCTATTGGCTATAAAACCAATCAAAGCCCCACAAACAACCAATAACAATCTGATAATCATAACAGTACAATCTACCCAATTCACATTCAACCACCTCACACATAATGGATTCTTAATACCTTATCTTCTGTGTACTCAAATACTTCAAATCGCTTATGTGCTGTTGTATATCCATAATCATCGTGCCATGTATCTATTTCATTTCCTGTTGGCATTCTACGGATCACTACGCCACCTTTATCTATTACTTTTTCATGGTGTTCATGGCCCGTGAATAGCTCTCTTGTTTTGGCTCTTGACCACTCCAAGGGGAACTCCGTCGAGAAGTTTTCCGGTAGGTTCTCGATCTTCTTTTTGTCTCCGTGGTTAATGCCTATGAAGTTATGTCCCAGCATGTGGGCCTTACGCTCTTTAAACCTTGTGTCAAAGCCCACTTGCGGATATCTGGCCTCTAGGCATTTTACAAAGGCCCAGCCCATTGATTCGTCGTGATTGCCTTTCGAATAGACGATTGTTACTTTATTGCATTTCTCCAGCGCTTGTTCAATTAATGGCACATAAAAAAGCGCGGCATCTTCCCACGCTCTCTCCATGTTCACTTTTTCAATTTCCCGACCGCTTGATGTTCGTCCACGCATATCATCATTGTGTAAAAGGTCTTGACCTATGATGAATAACACTTCTTTATATCCTTGTTCAAGCAATAGCGCTATGTCTCGCTGCGTCTCTTTGTATGTTTCGTAGTTGCTTATTCCAAAGTGCATATCGAATAAAGGGACATTGAGGTATTTGGCTGATTCCTTCGGCCTTCTCTCAATGTATACCGGCTTTATTGTTTCAATCTTCTTGATGATGTCGTCCCAATTAACTGCACTTACTTTCGGTTTGACAGTGATCTTGCTACTATAAAGCGTTTGTACGCCGTCCTGCTTACTGTAAACATTCCAAATGTTGTTCCTCGCACTCACAAGCTCCCAAACATCTAAGTCATAGCCATGCGCCTTGAGCAAAAAGTTAACGTCTTTACTCTGCTCTGCCGACATTCTTAGCAGCTTATCCGACCTATGTGATCCATCCGCTAATATCTCGACAGTTTCTTTATATCCGGCAGGCGCTTGTTCTGCTATCCTCCCTCGTTTTATCCTCTTCCGGACGGCTTCCGATGTGATTTTTACCCCAAATTCCTCGGATAACTGTGCGGCAATTTCGTTGTATGTACCCGTACCTTTTAGTTCTTCCAGGCGTTTTGTTTCTTCTGGTGTCCATATGTGTTTTGGCATCTTTGCACCCCCTTTTGTTGCAAATAAAAAAAAGCCGCCTATTGGCGACCACAGATAAAATTCATAAATCTTATATATAATTTCTGTTTTTTGATCGATAGTTCTCTTTCAAACTCACCATATTCAATAAGAGCCAAAGCAATTTCCTTGAACTCTTTCCCCGTAATAACTGTGTCATCTTCTGTTTTTGAAATTTCCTCTCGTAAAACGTTAAATCCATCCACCATTATTCCCCCTTGCCCTTTGATGATATTTGCTTTTTATCCCTCGGTATTTTGTTGCCTTTTTACATATTCAACGGCTTTCTTTAACGCTTCTAAAAGAGAAACATGTTCAAAAACTTTAACTCCTCGTGCGCTTCTTTGATCCCAAATTCCAACCAACCAGGCACGCTTTACTTCTTTTAGTTGATCTTCGGGGAGAGCAACTTTCGATAAACGTTGGCGATTAGCCCGCAAGCCTCCGCTAGTTGCCGTAATTCCGTTAACTGCTGGAACATTTAAATCAACCATCACTTGATGGATTTCATCGATTCTGTATCCTAGAAAATCAATACATTCCTCTATGCTCATTTCTTTCATTGTCTATTCCTCCCGTCATTTTTCTTTGGTTTTATCATAAGCCGCTTTATTTAGGCAGCGGCAACCCTCGCGATCCGAACCTTAACCGCTGCGATCACGGCTGAAAGGAGGCGCACAGGTTATTAGCCTGTACCTTTTTAGCAGGAACGGAGTAACATAAATGAGGTATAAGCAATATAAAAGCGCTCATTTAACCGTGAGCGCAGCGGTTTGATGTGGGCAAGGATTTGCACCTTGCATACAAACTTTGCTTTTTGGCTTTCGCCCGCCCCCTTTGTTTGCGTAACGGGTTTATCCGCGTCTACTGATGACTATGCCGTCACCCGCTTACGCCGTATCTGTCTCATATGATGCATTTTACAAAGACCCTTAGCGTGATGTTTCTTTTCACAACCAGGCGCAGTACATGTGAAGTGCTTGCGGTTTTTAATTCCGTTTTTATGCTCTTTTTCATGTTCCTGCGGGGAAAGAATCTTTAAATTTTCTATTCGGTTATCTGTTTTATCTCCGTTAATGTGATGGATAGTTTCATCTGTTTTTAGTTTTCTGCCCAGATATTTTTCCATCACCAAACGATGCTCATATTCCCAAACTCTACGCTCTTTATTCCAGATTCTCTTATACCCCTTGAAATGGCCAGCCATAAACATCACCTCATGTGAATCAGATACGGCGTAAACATCTATTCCGCCACCACATCATGCACGGTTTTGCTGTTAATGGGCCAGCCAGCCGATCAACGCTTTAACCGTAAAAGCGAGCGCCAATCACACTAAACTAAGCATAGCTTAACCGTCATATCGCGTGATCAGCGCATTATAAGCACAACAGCTTACCGCCCTAAGGCGCACCGTCATGCACTTTGTTTGGGGCGGATTGCGTCTTGCTCTCCGCTCGTCCGCCCCGTTTCGCCCCTCGCGGACCTACGACACGTAAAACGTGACATCAAGCAGTCGCGACAAGCCCATTCAATAGGGATTGTGTTTTGTCCCCTCACTATATAGGTGGCAATCGTACGACAAGATTTCTAGATTACCAAAAACAGATTTGCTTCGCGCTCTTTTTTAATCTTTGCCCTGGCCCTCTCGACATACTTTTGCACCGTGCTTTTGGATGTATTCATTTCTAACGCTGTTTGTGCAAGGCTAAAGCATAGTGCCACATGCAAGGTAAATGCCTGTCGTTCTCTCTCGCTCAATGTCCGTAAGGCTTCATCAATTTGAGTCCTTTCAAATCCCGAAAGTGTAGTTGGACTTCCAACGGCTGCGGGCTGCGCCCAGGATTGAAGGTGAAGGGGATCAAAATGTACTGTACGTTGCTCTCTCGATCTTCTATATATCCCCCTTCGCGGTGCCGGTACATGCCCCAGGCTAAGCCATTCTATTGCGTATTGCACATCAGACAACATTGCAGTTACTACTTCTTGTTCTTCTTCGGGGCATATTTCTTTATACCTCATTAGCTTGATTCGAGTTTTTCGGTAACTCTTAAGTAGATCATCCATAGTTTCACCCCATTTGCACTATTTTACATAATTTTTAAATATATCGACCGATATTTTCGCCATTCATTTGCATTATATTACACATTTATCACACTAGTGGATTTATGGACACGACCATTGCCGCGTTTCCGTGATCTATTTTCGTCGCCCATTTAATTGTTTCAATTTCTTTGGGGGTGAATCTAGTTCTCTTTTTCACCCTCCAAATATCATCCCGTCTTTCGATGCCGTTTTTACCTGCATATACTGTGCTTACTACGATATGCTTTCGTACATGTCTGTTCAGTCCGTATCTCAATCTTTCGCCCCCTCCAACAAGTCAAATAGATCCGCCTGTCCTTCTGCTGTGTATTCGCTCCTATCTACTATCAGACCTTCATCAAGCCACTTTTGCGGCGCTTCTTGTGCATAGTGTTCCCAAACCCTTTCCCCGGCCCTGTGACGTTTGGGATCGGCTTTTTCGGCCTTTTCTGTCCATACCCAGTATGATTGTGCCTTTACCCTCATGCGCTTCTATCCTCCCCATATACTTTGTCTAGGATTTGCTTTGCTTTATATGCTGTTACCCATGCTGCTGATCCTTTGCGTTTTACTAAACCTTCACGTTCAAGTTTTTCAAGTTCTTGTTTCATGAGTTGTTCTGGTGACATGGTATCCCTCCCAAATAATGGATTTATACGGCCCCCACTTCGTTGGGTTTATTCAGTCGAATTGGAGGCCGTTCGGCCTATTCTTCTACTTCTTCCCATCCACCATATTTCAATAATTTCCTCACGCCGCGAACCGACGAAACCAGTACTA
>NZ_JBBOYI010000003.1:0-6124 GCF_038008055.1 Paenibacillus sp. FSL R5-0527
TTCAAAAGCTTCACGCCCTTTTTGTAAAAATAATTCCGGGTCTTTATCGAACAGGTCGTAATCGTCAATGTGTTCCATGTTTATACCTCATCTTTCAGCCGGTAGTTCATTTCCTCGCGGCTTCCATTTATTACGGCTTTATAATCCTTTGTAACCTCTGCAATACGGCTGCCCATTGCTTCGTCGATATCTAACAAGTCCGAAATGCTTCGTTCTGTGCTGACCAGGATGGGCAGGTTATTCAAGTATCGATAATTAAGAACCGCCCAGGCCGTCTCAAATTGGTAGTCTGTGGGCTTGCCTCGTCCCTTGAAAAGATCGTCCAGGAAAAGAACCTCACATTTTTGCATGCGCTGGATGATTTCTTGCTTTTGTTCAAAGTCCGCGCTTGTCAATTCCTTCATGCCTTCAACCCAAGGGAAGTAGAAGACTTCTACCCCTTCGTCGAGAAGGTTGTTAGATACCGCCGCAAGCAAATGCGTTTTGCCACACCCAGGATTGCCCATTAGCGCTATGCTGTTCTGTTTGTTCTTCCGAATCTGCTGGAAGGCAAGGACATAGGCTTGTGCAACTCTCTTCGCCTGTTTGATTGGTTCAGGCCTATCCGATACATCAAACGATTTGAAAGTTTTGCTTTTAAATTCGTCCGTAATCTGCGCCGCCTTGACCTTGCGTTGTATATCCTGCATTTTTCGAACGTTGCAATGGGTACATTCTTTAAGTGTCCATGTATCAACCCATATATCACCTGTATCTTTGCAGTGAGGGCAATTATATGAGTCTTGAGAGTTCTTCGTCGCTGAATTCTCCAACGCTTGATGTTTGGTCGAGGCTCGTAATCTTTCGATCCGATCTGCCATATCCTGGCTTAGAATCCCTTTCATACTTCGGAACCCCTGAACTTCTTCCAACTTTCTCACCGTCCTTAATCGGGAATATCCCTTGCCACCCATTAAGTATGGATTGGTTTAAAATCTCTGCCTTTGTTTCGTCGTCACTTGCTAGGTCATTCAGCTTTTTGAGCAATAGCTTTATCGCTGCATCCGTCATTGGCTTTTTGCTCTTTTTGCGATATTCGTAAAATGAGTTCAAAGATTCCAGTAAAACAGGATTTGAGGTGTAATCCTCAAATGCGGTATTATCTTTTAATTCTTTTGTTCTTTTGTTCTTAACATTCTTTACATTCTTGTTTGTGTTCACTTGTTGTTCAGTTGTTGTTCGCTTGTTGTTCACTGGTTGTTCATATTGTTGTTCATCAGATTGGTAGTCAGACCACGAAACTATTGATATTAAGCGGTTTTTATTGCTTCCTTGTTGTTCAATTTGATGTTCGATTTCGAACGATTTTAAGATTCGTTGCACCTTACTTTCCGAGATGTTAAATTTTTCCGCTATGGCCTTTCGACCAGTTATTAATTGCCCCGGTTGGAGCAATATTTTGTCACCTGCGAATATCGCCGGATACTCTTTATGAGTTGCATTCAGAAGTAAATAAGCCCAAACAGCGATATGGTCACTATCCTTGCATACAACCGGGTTTTCCAAAGTTTTGCGGTGAAGTTTAATCCACCCGTCCATTTCACCACCTACTTAGTGAATAGTTCCAGTATCTCCCTTTCAGGCTGGTTTACCATTCTGTAAGGCAGAACGATATAATCAGCGTCTTTGAAATATACTGGAGACATTGGGCCGGTCATTAAAATTTCGCCAACGTAGTCATCAACAGCTAGCAAAAGCTTTTCATTGACGTATGCAAAGACATCATTTGATTTAAAGACTCGCGCTTTCATTCCTGAAATATCGTAAGCAAATCCTGTATCTTTACCCTTATTCCCAGCGACCGCCCCCCTTACAATAGAGGCATGGTCGATATGGCCACCTTTCAAAATTGAATCCGAAAACCGATCATATCTTATATGCATTCCCTCTTCCGGGAATTGGGTAAATATTGCAAATAAACCAATCTGCACATCTCGCGGTATCTCTTTGAAATTGACTAACCAATATCTATCTGTGATGGTGTGTATCCCGTCTTTCAGTGACCAAATTAAGCGTTTCTTTGATGCCTTGATTTGCTTACAAAGACCATTGATATTAAGACCGTTCATTGCTCTTTTGCTCCTTTCGTTTTAGTTTTGCTCTCGATTTTTGCCCTATCTCGTAACTTAGCTAAAATTCCGCTTGGGTCTTGACCGTGCTTCTTGGCGTTCAGATATTGTAGTAGCAGCGGCATAAATACCTTTTTGTTGGAGTGAACGATTTGGTGCATCTCGTTTGAAAGCAACACGCAATTCCAAACCTCATATTTGCCACCGCCGCCTCCCATGCCGCTATATTCAACTCGATGAAGGTGAAGCCCAGGCCCAGGCTTGCCGCTTATAAGGCACCAATTCCCGTCACGCTTTTTGACTTCTGCCCGGACCTGTTCTTTGGTCATTTCGACGTCTTTTTTCTTGCGTTTTCGTTGTGATGTATCAACCTTGTTGCGCCTTTCCGTTTTTCCGGGCTTTGGCGCTGGATGGAATCCGAAATCATACATGAGGATCACCTCACTTAAACGTCTGTCTGATATTTCAAGATGGTTTGTAAGGCCGAAACCTGCGTTTTAATTGCCTCAATCGCTTCTGTGCCTGCCCTGAACTGTGCCTCGGCAAAATCGCGCTGAAACAACGAATCAGCAACGTTCCCCTTCGCAATATCCGTGATGATAGAAATCGGGACTTTCTCGGCACGTAGTCGTAGAATCTCCTGGGCAAGCGCTAGGCGGTAATCTCGTTCAGCCTCGGCCTTTGCCTTTCCCAACCCGAACAACGCGTCAGCAGACTTCCTGAGCCGCTGTGAGGCTGCGTGAATCTCTTGGTTAATGTTAGTAAGTTCCATAAGTCACCTCAAAACGGGAGATCATCGTCTGAAATGTCGATTGGTTTTCCATCATCCTTGAATGGATCGTCACTCTTTGGCTTGTTGTCTTTATTGGATTCAAGGAAATGAAGTCTATGGGCTAATACTTCTGTGACAAAAACTCTTTTATTGTCATTTCCTTCATAACTTCTCGTTTGAATACGTCCCTCGATCCCAACCAAACGCCCTTTTCGAAGGTAATTAGCAGCCGTTTCGGCAAGCTGCTTCATGGTTACGATTGGAATAAAATCCGCGCTCGTTCCATCCTGTGAGGTGTAACCACGATCAACCGCCAATGTAAATTTAGTAACTGCCGTACCATTAGGGCTGTATCTTAGTTCAGGATCGCGTGTAAGGCGTCCCGTTCCGCTCCAATTGTTCATCATTGATTGTTTTCCTCCTCGGCCTTCTTTTCTTGGATTTTCTTAATCAAAGCCTGTTCCATGTCGGAATAACTCCACTTTTCCCCAGTCTTCTTAGTAACCCATTCGCTGAATCCTTCCAGACTATTGTTGTTGAGGAGTTTCCATTTAGCCTTAAGCGCGGAAGGCGGTTGCTTTGGCTGCTGTGTTGTTGCCGGTTCATTCCCCTTGCTGTCCTTGCCGTCTGGATCATCTTCATCAGTGGGCAATCCCAGGCTTTTTAAGAGGTAGTACCTTTCGCTATAAGTCAGTGCCGATCCGTAGGCTTTGGAAATTTCGTCTTGTTGCCCATAATAAGCCCAGGTGACTGATTCCCTTTCTGTTGGGTTATCCCCGTTGATCCAGGTATAAGACATTTCGCCCTTGACCACGAAATCTAGCGCATCTTTGCCTTTTGCTGTCTTGTAAGCGTGGGTGTGATGTTCTCCGACTTGCGTCGAAGGAAGAAGCAAAAGGTTAAGTTCGTTCATTTTGTCTTTGATTTTGGACAGCACCTGATTTCCCGATACATAGGAGTAACCATAGCCCCTGGTATCTTTGGAAAACCCTCCGGCCACTTCACGCACTTTTACAAGCTTTTGCCACAAATTAAGTTCGCTCATATAATCACCGCACTCTCAAAGACTTTTCTTGTACAACCTGCACGCCGGGAATATCCTTGCCCTGTTTCCACGCTTCGATAATCTCTCTCTTTTGCAACTGTGGCACTGGCTCGGGCGTCACAAAATACTTTTGTGGGATATCAAATTCATCAAGCACGACGACTTTAGGCGGATTGGATTGGAGGGAGATGGTAAAGAGTTGCCCCTTCACCTTCTCCAATTCCATCCGTTTCATGATCGTTTCAACGTTTTCTTTCAGCCGTACAAAACTGTTTTCGATAGATTTGCGGCGAGCAGCAAGGCGTTCCTCTTCTTCCTTAATGGCTTTCGCTTCTGCTTCTAAAGAACGGATCACTTTGATTGTGTTCTCAATTTTTTCCTCGATCTTTCCTTCAAGGCCGACTAAAAACTCCTGTAGCTGCTCGTTATCCGGGTTATCAATTGCCATTTCAAGCAACGTTTCATACTGTTCTGACAGTTCATATAAACGCATGGGCTTTACAACCTCCTAAATAATGTGATAAATTGAATCCGATAAATTTTTATTTGAGTGGTGTATGATCGCTGTTGGCGCAGCGGTCATTTTCTTTTCTAAGTTGTCTGCTGATTCGATCAAATTCGTTTCTGTGGATCGCCGATTTAAAGTGAAACTTACCGTTAGCCGAGTAGCCGCCGACAATCTCAAGCGCAAGAATTGAGACAAAATCACCTTTCGCTTTGATCCATTCGCTCATATGCAAGTTCGTCTAACCTCCTAACCTCTACGTATTCGTTACAGTCAATGGCTTCTAGCATGTGTTCCAGGCAATGAGGCTGACCATACACTTCGTATTTAGCCGCCTTTCCACATCCGGCGCATTCGATCATTTCAATAATCCTTTTTTGTTTTTGGCTACTGCGTTGCTGATTGCTGCCAGTTTCTTTTCCAATGGGAGTGCCATCCAATCTTTGCCGATGATTTTCATTTCCTTCACCCTTTCCCAATAAGATGTTTGATTGACTGGTCTAACTCGTGATTCACGTTATCCAAAATGATCCTTGCGTCAGATAGTGATTCCATAAAACATTTGTCGAATGGGTAATGGTCCAAAAGTTTATTCAGCTTATCGACCCGGTCATTTAATGCGGCTTGGATGGTATATAAATCCCCACGTTTGAATTCCATGTGACCACCGCCTTTACACTTCGAATAAGTCCTTTTCAAGCGCTTCTATCCTGCTTCGTATGTCTTTGTGCCAGTCAGTTTCACCAGCTAAGTAAGCTTGATATGAGAGGCTCTTTAATTCATCCAGTCTCTGAATCATCATCAAGTTTTGTTTCAGCAAAGGTTTCAACATCTGAATAGCGACTTCATCAAGGTTCAATTTTCCTTTTTGATTCATCGACATCCATGTAATCAGCGCCATTTTGCGGTGGATTGGATGTATGCCGATCAAGGGGTATCAACTCCTTAGTGGATTTGTTCTCTTACCTTTATCCAAAACTCTTTTTCTTTGTTATACTTAGCCGCAGCTAGTTCTTTTAGTTCTTGGGATGTGTATTCAATAGCCTCCCATTCTGTTTCATCAAAGTCGTAACAACTACAATGCCACCCTTCCAGCACTACATATTTGTCGTATTTAATTTCAAGAAGTATCTGCCGTTGCATTTCATAATCAGGTTCTGATGTACAGGCGACAATAATGTTGTGTGGTTTTATTTCGAGCGACTTCCAATCAACCTTTTCCACTTTATCCTCCTTCCCTACGCCAATGTCCCAATAGACAACTCTTTGACAATAGTCGTATAGATTTCTTTCAAGCGTGGATCAGCTTCGATTACGTCCAGCCGGTTCGTATCGTTAATCTTGGTTTTTGTAGCCCCGGCATCGGCTAAACGGTCCTGCAAGTTTTTAAGCCTAATGTTCAGTTGGCATTTGCCCCGTTCTTCAAGTAGTTGATAGCTTTCGGTTCGGATATCGCGGTAGCTCTTGCCTGATCGGTAAGCAGCGCCGTTAAGCATACCCTTGATCATGTTCCGCCAGTTCTCGTCATGTTGGAGTAACGTTTCCTTAATCACGGTAACCTGATGCTCGGTATGGTTCTGACGTTCTTCGATTTGCATTTGACGGTGTTCCATGGCGATCAAGAGTTGAAGTTGTGGGCTTAAGCCGGTTAGATCGATTGATGCTTCTTTAACCCGGTAATAATCGTCTACCAG
>NZ_JBBOYI010000004.1:0-5810 GCF_038008055.1 Paenibacillus sp. FSL R5-0527
GCCTCTTTCTCCATTTCTGACATTTGCATTTTCCGCATATCAGTTTTTGTGTCATTCGGTTTCCTCCCCTGGTAGGTTTATTTCTGCGTAGTGGGTTATGCCAGGAAGCAACCAATTCATATCAGTTTGCCACCATTGCAACCCCAATCTTTTAACTGTGTCCAAATATGCCGTGTGAGGCAGTTTACCGTCTGTAACTAGATATACTTTGTTCTTTTCCGGCGGATTTTCTGGATCATATTTCACCCACGGTATCATGCTTCTGCCTCCTTGCCATTTGTACTATTCAGCCATTCCATGATCCGATCATACATAGGGACCGTTTCGCCATACCCTGAATTAAATGTGATAGTTCCGTCTTTTCCGAAAAGTCCATCAAATCGAATAGAGAAGCACATACCATCTCTCATATCCCAGTTTGGTCGTACATATTTAATGTTCTTGCATTTATCCACTAGTTCCGGGTTGTTCCACACTTCATCTGATAGACCGCCAAAACGATGCATAACCCATACAGCCGACATAATTCTGTCATATTGATCTTTGGTTAAGGCTAGTTCCTTCACTTTGCTTCCGCCTCCTCAAACAGTCCTTTTGCCCACTTTTCAAACTTGCTTCTTTCCATCCAACTGCATTTTCCTAGCGTTCCGTCTTTTTTAATATGAGTCCAGTTCACATATTGCGTTCCGCTTGATCTCGTTTCGATAATATTCACACGTCGCTCGACTTCTCGACTTCCAACCATTCCCCAATAGGTGTTTCCTTGTTTAACGTTCACTTTGCTTCTTCCTCCTCAAACAATAGATTCGGCCTCTTTGAGCTTCTTTCGTGCGATGTATCCCACATTCCAACCTATTTCATTTTCCTGTATACATGGTTTATCAGCGTAGAATTTTAGAGCATCAGTAAGAACATCTAATTTCAATTTACGAGAATGCGATTCTTGCAAAATCTCTACATATGCGGCATTACTGTATTGATGTCCTTCGGGTCCATGAGATGTTAATAGTGACTGCACCTCTTTGTATTTATTCATCAAGAATTTTAGATCATCTAAATGCCGTACATAACTTGTATTTTCTTCGATTCTCTTTTCGATCTGTTTAATTCGACATGAGTCACAAATATAATATTCGTCAGGCACATCCGTCTTGCATCTATTGCATTTTCTCACTTTGCTTCTTCCTCCTCAACGGGGTAATATGATGGTTCAATGGCATGCATCAATATTTCAACCATGACATTAGCCGCTGCTGACTTATCATTCCATTCCCCATACTCTTTAATGGCTTGTTCTATCGCTTCACGTAGTTTCTTTTCCCGGGCTTCTGCTTCAATCAGTGCCGCTCCTGCTGCCCTTGCTGTCGCTTCCATTGCGTCGGTGACTCTTGCCCGTTGCTCTGCCTTGTCCGCACGTTCTTTTTCTGCTGCGGCTTCTCGATGCCAGTATGATGCAGTTTTATAAAGATCATCGTCGTCCGGGTCTATCTCCCAATCGTTCAGTTGATCAAGATACCGTTTATCCTTTTGCCAGTCTCTAACCTGTTTAGTCATGGGATACCTCCAAACTGGACAGGGGCCAATCCCCGGCGATTTCCTTGAGTATTGCACTATACGGCGACGACTTACTTATTTTCTCAACTATAGCTTTAGTGCCAATAAAATCTGGATTCATTGCATCAGTGATTACCACCTGATCTCCCGGCTTTATGGTTGGTAAGGGGATGGGATCGGGAGCCAGTTCGCCCGCATCAATAGCGTCACTAAGGTTGTCAAATGCCACTGTGCTATCCAGTCCATCAATCCAAAATGCTTCGGCCCTTTTATCCGATTCAAGCCATTTAAGCAGCTTTTGCGCATCTACTGGTTGTTTATTCATCTCTCTCTTACCTCCCCTAAGCCTGCGCTCTCCCAAACATTGCCGACAACCTCGTATTCAATCGGCCATTCTTCCTCTTCCCATTTTCTCAACGGGAATGTATCGACGGTGAAATATCCATCTTGGCATATACTTACTTCTCGCTTGTTTATAACGTCTAGGTAAAAACCACATTCATCTTCTGACCATTTGACTATTGCCTTTTCATTCCACAGGAAAGACAGACCGACGTCTAACTCTTGTTCGCCGGTTATTAATACGGTATTCCCTTCGTAAATCTCCTTGCCGTTCTTATCTTTGATTCCTGTGTATTGCCCTACTGTTTCGGGATCGACTTTACACCAAAACTCTGTATTAAAGTATTCGTCCGTAAACTCAACGATATCTCCGACAATTACGTCATTGCCGATCAAGTACCCATATACCCATTCACCGTTATCTTTTCGTTTACCCCTATAATCTCTCATTGCTTTATTCCCTCCCTGACCTAGCTATTTTATGGCCCCCACTGGCGTTAGGCGGATTCGGTCAACTCGGGGGCCTTCGGCCTAGTGCATACTTTTTGACGTGTACAGCATTACATTGCTTTCAACGTGTCAACCTTCGCTCGTTCTCCAAAAATCACAACTGCATTGGGAAACGGTGCATTCCATTTGGATCCGCCAAACTTCAACCGCCCCCTAACTAGGCGAACCTCACCTTTCATACAGTAATCATGCCACCATGCGGTATCAGTCCGCGCAGGGAGCAAACAAACCACCGTTGCCCCGTTCAATGATGATTCATAAGCTTTCTTCACCCATTCCCCGATCTTTCTGCCATATGGCGGATTCATCCAGCATGTACCGCGCCATTCTTGATTCAGTCCGTTATCATCCGGGGAATAATAGGTTTCACACTTTGCATTTTCGGGCAACGCGCATACATCGGTTTCAAAATTAAACTCGGAATTGAGCGAATCGAAAAAATCCTGCGGCGTTTCCCATAAATCCGTTGTGGATGTAAAAAGTCCTTTGTTTATGCTCATTTGGATCTCACTCTCCCTTGTGTCTACTCTTCTATATCCGTATAGGGGCTAATGGTTGCAGCCATCACATAAGGCTTTCCGTTCGGTCCATAACGCATTGCTTCAGCAACATAAGATAAATGCTTATGATGATCTTCATAAATTTTGTCTCTCGATGGAATTATTGTAGTGGTACAATACATTGCCGCGTTTTCCTCGTCTGCATCGGGGTGTTGTTGTTTCAAATAAAATTGAGCAACCATAGGCAATTCTTCTCGTTTGCAGATTTCAATAATTTGTTTCATAAGTGGTGCTATCTCGTTGTCGTAAATATTTTCCTTGTCATACAACTCGTTACTCATTCCTTATCACCTTCCCCTAAAGCAGCCGTTAATTGTTCCTCTAACTCGCAAATCCTCGCACCTTTCTGATTAATCACTTTCCCCATATCATCAATTGCTTTTTTGGCCACCTTGTCAGCTTGTCTTGCTTCTTCTAGTGCTTTACGTAGTCTGGCGTTTTCCTCTTTAAGCGCCCTCAAGGTGTCTCTAACTCCGTTTAGGTATCCGTTGTAATAGCTGCCTGCCGCCTTATCAAATGGATTTAACCAACCATGTAATGCGTTTTTATAGCGATTTTCTATCTCCCATGTTCTATCTTTCCCGGCTTTTTCGTAAGTCGATTCAAAAATATCCGGTTTACATGGATACCTTTCACCTTTGACACCTGTGATAATGTAATCTCCCGGACTGATGTACATTTTCCCTTCTAGCGTTTTGATATAAGGCTTTCTATCCGCCCTATGCTGTTCTTCTGGATGTTCAATATCAAAGCCATCTTCCATTCCTGGTTGGTATGGATCAGCGTCAATAATTACTGGTTTTTTGCGATATTTAGCCATTCTATTTAACCTCCCCGTAAATTTCCATTAGCGCCCGAAACGTTTGACGCTTTATATCATCTAGCACCACGAACACCTCTCGTGGTGTTAAACCATCTTTTTCCACCATCTCCAACATCCCGGTTACTACGAAGGCATGGGCGCGATTGTTCGGGTTGAATTTCAGTTGCTTTTCCATCTCGCTGGCTTTTCCTATCATTTGGATTCCTCCCCCAAAGAATCTTTTAATTGCTTAACCCATAGATTGCGCGAGTTCGTACGCTGTACTTCTTCTTCATGTGCATTGGAGTAATAGGCAATTTCCTTATGCGCCTTAACAATTCCAGATTTCCGATATTCTTCGCCACTAAGTCGAACCGGCGGCGTTAGATACTTTTCGTCGCAATCCCAATCGATGCTCTCTTCAAGCTGCTTCACACAAAATTCTTTTAACCCCACGTGTTCGCTTGATGGAGGATTCCAAGCATTAACTTCGGCTAATAACCTTTCATAGCGACTTCTTAACTCTCTTCTTTTTTTGAGGTTTTTTTGATATTCTTCAACCCCATTTCGGTATTCTTCTTCTGCCAGTTTCTCGACTTCTTCGCTGCTCAGTGATGTTAATTTTTTCAATTGTTCTTTTGCCTTTTCCAAACTTTCAAGGTTGTAACTACTTGGCTCAAATACAGGTATTTCCGCATCCATCGGTTCGTCTCTCATCATGACGAGCGCTCCGAAAGCTCTGGAACATTTCAAAACAAAATCTTTAACCGTTACTTCTTCTCCGTTATAAATTGAACTTGTGTATCCTGTTGGCATCCTTACCATCTCCTTATCTTAGTTTTAATCCCTGTATACTTGGTTGACGTGTTGTGACGCTCTAGGAGGCTTTGTGAGGGGTCTCTAAGGTTTACCCTAACAAATACTCTACCTAACTATTAAAGCGTCTGTACGTGGCGATTACGGCGTTCAAATCATGCGTTTGCTACCTTGCTCTTCTTTTGCTTCGTCTTCGGCGGCTCCAAAATCGCTTTTACGACTTCCTGTTGATACTTGGTTGTAGCTGTACCCAACTTTACCGCCCGGGCGATTTGGGCCAAAACAAAGGCATCTCGTACGTTATCAGAATGGTGTTCGAATCCCCATTGCTTGTAAATGTGTACCGCTAATTCGTCTTTCTTTGTGTTCCCCTTGCCGCTGGCGAACTTTTTGAGTTGCCCGGGCCCTACCTCGATATAATTCGTGCCGCCGTTGTACATCTCTATTCGTATTCCGTAGCCAATCCCGTATTGAATGCCCACGGCATTGCCTTTAGCTCCATAAGCAAATCCTTCAATCGCGACCACATCACCTTGCTCCAGATTCTCAACAGTTTCCGCAATAATATTTGCCATTCTTCCAGGGTCTTCACCTTCGGCTGTGATTTCCATAGTGTCGAGAATGTTTCCGTCCCGGTCTAAAATGACCAATCCCGTTTTAGTGCTTGGATCAATTCCCACGAATCTTGTCATAGTACCTTTACCCCCTTATAGTGATTGCGCCGGTCAATAACAAACTTGTCATTGCCAAGTCGTAATGATGTGATTTGGCCGTTTTTAATTCCTGCTATGGTAACCGTTGTTTTATCTCCAGGACCAGCCTTTTTCCAAGGTGTAAGGTGCCGAATTGATTCAAATACCGGTCTATGATCAAACCGTCCGTTGTAATAAACTATTGCTTCGTCTACCAAATCTAATTGGCATCTGTCACAAACTTCTACCATTGCGAAATGTCTGTTTGCTTCGTTGTTGCATCCTGGCACTTTACATTGCATTTTTCTTCGCCTCCCGCTTCTCCGTGATTTCGCCGATCAACTTGATTAATCTTGCCCGCACATATTCACGCCGGACACTTACTGATACATCCAAGCCGGACGCTTCGTAATCAATCCGCGCTAAGATGTGATCCGCTTGTTCCAGCTTTTCGCGGAGTAAATATTCGAATGAATCCCATGTCTTTTCCATTTCCCGCTGCTGCCGTCTCGCCTCGTATTCCTTGCGATTCGA
>NZ_JBBOYI010000005.1:0-4469 GCF_038008055.1 Paenibacillus sp. FSL R5-0527
TGCGGCTGCGGCACCAGATACACTCAAATGATCAAAAACGTCGAGGCTTACACCTGGGATTTTGTTCAATTGCTCTATGACCCAATTTACATTATCAATGACGCCATTGGCGAGTCCCTCAATGATCTTTAGTGATTCTACTTTTGCCCAGTCAAAAGCGTTTGCTATCCCATTTCCAATTTCTTGGAAAAATATTGGTATTTGACCAAAGAAATTTAGCACGCTATTCCAAGCCCTCATAAGTCCAGCGGCAAACTTGTCATTGGTATTCCATAGGTTGATGAGGTACTTTACTAGAAGAACAATCGCCGCGATAAGAACAACTATAGCTATAACAATCCAAGTAATTGGGCTAGCAAGCATGGCGGTATTCAACCCCCACTGTGCTACCGTTTGTGCAAATGTCGCCCCTGTTGCGAGTGCTGTTCTTGCTGCTAATAACGCTTGTATCCCACTTTGAATGGCAAGAACTGTGTTAATTGCCGTCGTCGCTACCTTCCAAGCCACAAACGCTCCCACAATCCCGGTAATTATGGGTTCAATTGTTGACCAATTATTAGAAAAGAAAGAATAGACGTTAACTGCAGCAGTTAGTAAACGATCAACTGCTACCGCCGCCGCTTCGATGCCATTCTGAATGTTCGCCATCATTTGCTCGCCGCCAGCACTGTTCAGCATCTTATTGATACGCTCAATAACAGGGCCAAAAGTCTGCAAAGCGTTGTTTTTAATTAAGTTCAGGGCATCCCCAAAGGTCATGGGCATTGATTCAAACTTCTTATTTATATCATCCGCAGCGGCAAACATTGCCCCTTTGATAATGTCCGCTGTGATTGTGCCATCTGCGGACATTTCTTTTAATTCACCCTTACTCTTACCTGTAAAGTCAGCAATCGCCTTGGCTAACAAGGGGGCATTTTCCATAATTGACCGAAATTCGTCGCCTTGTAGTTTACCTGCGGCCATTGCCTGGGAAAGTTGGTACATACCGGCCTGCTGTTCCATTGTGCTAGCGCCGCCCACCCGGAACGACTTTTGCATAAGTTCAGAAAAGGCCACCAATTCGTCGTTACCTTTAAAAGCGTCTTCGGCGAGAATGCCCATCCGCCCAATTACTCCAGCCATATCGGTATAGCTACCACGAGCCCGGTTTGCAGCGGCAAATATATCATCTTGAAGTTCTGCGGTGGTTCGTAACCCATCGTTGACCATATCCAAGCGGGCTAATGAATTGATATACTCGTCGCTAATACTCATACCAGACTTGATACCTTGTAACGAAAGATACGTACCAACTATACCGCTCAAATTAGATAACCACCCGCTCGACGCATTGCCGGATTGCCTCGTGGCGGCATTGATTTGGTGTTGTAGTTGCAAAATCTTTTCTTGCAGTTCGGCAATTTTTTCTTGTGCGGCTCTCTGATCTCCAGCAACGCCCCGCAACCGGCTAGTGGCCGCGATAAATTTCATTACAAGGCGTTGTAAGTTGGCGAACATCACATTCAGTGAAGCAGGCAATTCTACCTTAATACGTGCCTGAATGCCGTCTAATTGCCTTTGTAGCAGTCTTTTTAGCATTTGAGCACGCTGAACGGCTTGCCGCGCATTAAAGGTAACGTCAATTTTGGCGGACCTTACAATTCGCTCGATGCCTCTTAGTTGCTGTTCTGCATTGCTGGCATTGAGTCGCAAGGTTGCTGGGGTTTCTACTGTACGCCGAAGTCGATCCATTGCCATTGCTGCCTTTTCCGCTTGGGTAATAACTCTGGATAGAGGCGACGAGAATTGGTCGGCCATCTTCAACGCTGTTGATATCGTTGGCATATGTCGTCTCCTTTCTCGGTAGAAAATTAAAAAGCACCCTCTTTTGAGAGTGCTCCGAATTATTTATAGATCAATCCTCTTTGGTGCAGATGGCAGTTGCGATCTAAGCGAATTTACCAACTTTCTGGTTCGACGTGGCGCTATATTGTCTTGGAACATCATTGCCGAAAGTTCGCCAGATGAATTGAAATAGTTAATGATCAAATAATAGTGTAATGTACGCTTTACTTTGTTGGTTGCTCGAGAACCGACAACTAAGCCAATCGGCCCAAACAGCAGTCCACCGGCAATTCCTTTCGCGGCGCTACTGCTCACTATGTTGGCTATTTCAACGTCAGTCTTTATTTCGACAGCGGTGATTTGAGAGGAGTTTAGGTTGAAATCAACACCGCCTCCTTTAATAGCCAAGTTATCACCACGCAACTCAATTTGGCATCTGGTTTTCTCGGATATTGGCAACCCTTCCACGTGATGAACGATTGCATACTCGACCGTGCCATTTCCATCATTGCTCATTTCAACATTGCGTTTACTTTGGTTCTTAGTTTTCAAAACCAAACCAATCACCAAAAATATGACTCCAAAAACTATCGGGACCCAAATTGTGTCAGTATCAGAAGTAAGTGCCATGATTAAAGCTATAATTACTAAAAGCGCTGATACAACGAAGCTAATGATCGCCAAAATATTACGAAATAACCGCATATACAACCTCCTCGCATCTTCTGACCACATATTACCATAAAAATACGAGTATTGGACTATTTACGTTTCAATTTTTTGGTTTCTTTTGCTTCTGCGGCCGTTCTGACATCAATAGCAGCCATAACAAAGGCCCGTTCCCTGCGGGGAAGGGCCATGTATTCGCTAGGCCACTTTCGAAACTTGTGGAGGGCATAGTAGGCGTAATTCGCCTCTGGATCGCCCTCCTCAATTAGTTTTTTGCTTCTTCGACGAGTTCGCTCATTTCAACGTCAAAGCCGGAAAGTTCAGTGATTTTTTGCACCAAGGTCGTCAGTTCGCCTGCCAAGAGAACACGTTTAACGTACTCTTCTGGCGAGGATACTCCAAGTTTTTTAATGGAATCAGCATTTTTAAAATCAGGATTGATCGTATTGTTAATAGCTACGTGTAAATTGAATTTTCGGCTATCGAATTCAACCTTTTTCTTGCCGACTTGAGTCGATCTCTTTCGGATGTCTTCAAATTCTTCTTCCGTCATGGCCTTGATGGTAAATTTCAGCGGGTTGCCTTTTTCGTCTTTAAAGCGCGGCGAAACGACAACTTCCTCCGTCAAATTGTCAATCGGGTTTGCATTCAGGAAATCTTGTAAATTCATATAAATCCTCCTAATTAGTTTGTAGGTTGTACTGCTGTAAATTGATCAAGGACATCGTAATCCTCAAACGTAAACGGTAGTTCCTCTTCAAGCATATCGTCGCTTGTTGCGTCGAATTGCGCCGCAGATGTACTATCAAGGTTGCAATTTTTCAGGATTACGGTTTGCTTGCCGCTTCCGCTCCCGGGCTGTTCGTTGACCACTTGGAGATCAAACCAAAAATCGGCCCCGGTCTTTACATAGTCTCTCATGAGTTGCCGGAACACAGATGTTACGTAGTAGATTGTCAGCGTACCCGAGCCAGACCAACCCGCAGACCGTTGTGGCGTATTGGTTCTGCCCAAAACGGGGACATCAACCTTGTTTTTCTCGATTGTAGATTCCAACGTCTTTGCGTAGAACAGTTCTTCTACGCGACCATTGATTGTAACGAACGCCTTTGCCATTTTACCGCTGACGGCATCTTTAACATTGAAAAATCCTGCCATGTATTAACCCTCCTTAACGCACTGTAATTGTCATGTAAATTTTTTCCATACTGTCCGTAGGTTGGATGCCCAAATTGATGATTACGGATTCAATGTCGTTTCCTGGCAATACTTCGATATCATTTTGCGAGTCGAAGTTTTGAATAGCCCCCAGGCCTTGCAGTGTGTCCAAATAGGAAATCGTTGCGGCCTTAAGCAAGTTTCGACCGTCTGCATCGTTGTTGACCTTGCCGATAAAGTTTTCATCAAAGTTTGTTTTGAGGTCATTTGCGATAGAGTCTAGTGTACGGATCACTCGGTTCTTTCTGTATGCTCTGCTGCGGTCCGTTGTAAACGTAGTCAGTGTGTTGATATCTTGTTCAATCCGTACTTGACCATTGGTAGCAGTAAGGACTAGTTCCCCGTTTTGCAATGCGTCAATAATCTGGCTTTGTGTATATTTCGGGGTAATATCTACCGCATTCGGGATCGTCGCATATGTCAGCGATTGATTAATGTTTGCTGCGGCCTCCATTGCAGCGATTTCCCACAGTAAAAAGATTGGATCAACCGTTACCCCGTCAGACGTTACAACGCTGTTTTTAAGGCTTATGACGCCCTCATAATCGGCTTGTGGGTGGTTGTAAAGGACGGTTTGAAACTTCTTGCCCTCATCCTCTCTCAAGCGCCTTGTGAAGGCTACAGCAAGTTGCTTGACACTTAAATCGTCTACCGGGATGCCCAGGACGTTAAACTCCTCAGACTCAAATGCTGTAAAGGCGTCAGACCACTCACCCATACCTCCAGTTCCTGCCGTGCCGTTAACAAGCGGTGTG
>NZ_JBBOYI010000006.1:0-4356 GCF_038008055.1 Paenibacillus sp. FSL R5-0527
AACGCCACTCGCAAGCGGCACAGCGGGAACCGGAGGTATGGGTGAGTGGTCTGATGCCTTTACATCGTTTGAATCCGAAGACTTCAACGTCTTGGGTATCCCGGTAGACGATTTAAGCGTCAAGCAACTTGCTGTAGCCTTCACAAAGCGCTTGAGAGAGGACGAGGGGAGGAAGTTTCAAACCGTCCTTTACAACCACCCACAAGCCGATTATGAGGGCGTCATAAGCCTTAAAAACAGCGTTGTAACGTCTGACGGGGTAACGGTTGATCCAATCTTTTTACTCTGGGAAATCGCCGCCATGGAGGCAGCAGCAAACATTAATCAATCATTGACATATGCGACGATCCCAAATGCGGTAGATGTTACCCCGAAATATACACAAAGCCAAATCATCGACGCGCTGCAAAACGGGGAACTAGTCCTTACTGCAACCAATGGTCAAGTGCGGATTGAACAGGATATCAACACGCTGACCACATTTACAACGGATCGCAGCAGAGCGTACAGGAAAAACCGAGTAATCCGCACGCTGGATTCTATCGCAAATGACCTCAAAACAAACTTTGATGAAAACTTTATCGGCAAGGTCAATAACGATGCCGATGGTCGAAACTTGCTTAAGGCCGCAACGATTTCCTATTTGGATACCTTGCAAGGCCTGGGGGCTATTCAAAACTTCGACTCGCAAAATGATATCGAAGTATTGCCGGGGAATGACATTGAATCTGTAATCATCAACTTGGGCATTCAACCTACGGACAGCATGGAAAAAATTTACATGACAATTACAGTGCGTTAAGGAGGGTTAATACATGGCAGGATTTTTTAACGTCAAGGACGCCGTCAGCGGTAAGATGGCGAAAGCCTTTGTTACAATTAATGGCCGAGTAGAGGAATTGTTCTATGCTAAAACGTTGGAATCTACAATCGAGAAAAACAAGGTAGACGTCCCTGTTTTGGGTAGAACCAATACGCCACAACGGTCTGCTGGTTGGTCTGGCTCGGGCACGCTGACAATCTACTATGTAACGTCCGTATTCCGTCAACTCATGAGAGATTACGTAAAGACTGGGGCGGATTTTTGGTTTGATCTCCAAGTGGTCAACGAACAGCCTGGGAGCGGAAGCGGTAAGCAAACCGTAGTCCTTAAAAATTGCAACCTCGACAGCACATCTGCTGCGCAGTTTGATGCAACAAGCGACGATATGCTTGAAGAGGAACTGCCGTTTACGTTTGAGGATTACGATGTCCTTGATCAATTTACAGCAGTACAACCTACAAACTAAAAATTAGGAGGAATTATATATGGATTTACAAGAATTTCTGAACGCAAACCCGGTTGACAATTTGACGGAGGAAGTTGTCGTTTCGCCGCGCTTTAAAGACGAAAAAGGCAACCCGCTGAAATTTACCATCAAGGCCATGACGGAAGAGGAATTTGAAGACATTCGCAAGAAATCGACTCAACTCCGCAAAAAACAGGTTGATTTCGATAACCGAAAATTCAACCTGAACGTTGCGATCAACAATACTGTTTACCCCGATTTTAAAAACGCAGAGTCTATTAAAAAACTCGGCGTGACCACGCCAGAGGAGTACGTCCAAAAGGTGCTACTCGCTGGGGAATTGGCAACTCTGGTGCAAAAAATCTCTGAACTGTCTGGATTTGACGTTGAAATGAGCGAACTCGTCGAAGAAGCAAAAAACTAATTGAGGAGGGCGATCCAGACGCTAATTATGCGTATTATGCCCTCCACAAATTCCGGAAATGGCCCAGCGAATTTATGGCCCTCCCTCGTAGAGAGAGGGCTTTTGTTATGGCCTGTATTGACGAGAGAATAGAGAAAGAGAAAAAAGAAACTGCGAAAATGAAACGTAAATAGTCTTTCTCCGTAAAATTATGGTAATATCATGGGTATATCCTACTATAAGGGGGAGGACTATTTGTTTTATTTCTTTATGATTTTGTGGTCGCTCGCATCAATAGCAACCATAGTATTGTTTTTAGTATGGCTGACAGCTAAGGTTTCTAAGAAGCCCTCCAAAACAAAAGGAAAGAGTACGTTGTATCTTTTGGTGGCATCTGTTTTGTTTTTGGTTGTTTCTCTCGTAATTAACGGGACTGGTGACAAACCCATGTCAACAGTTTCCGGCGATGAACAAGAAAAAGCAACAATGATAATTGATGCGAATAAATTCAGCAAAATATCACCGGATGAATTGGCTGAAATCTTGGGCGACCCGGAAGCGAAAGAAGAATGGAAATATGATAGTTTAAACGGCCAAACATACGATGCAATTACTTGGACATACGAAAATGGGAATCAGGAATTTCTTTTCATCGGTGGAAAGGTGGTCCGCTTTACGTTTTATGGGACAGGACAAACTTATACAGACGACGAACAAGTACTTTCTCTTTTCGGCATCACTCCAGGGCCAAACATTACGAAAACCGAGGATACAGGGGCAGCAATGAAATACGCTAACGCCTCGATGAAAATTGATGAATTTTGGTTGGTGGAAGACTCAAAACCAAATTCAATCGGAACTGTAAAAATAACTTACGATTCAAGGTATTTCTAAACACCCGTTAAAGGGTGTTTTTATTTTGCGCTAGAAGAAGGTGAAAGCGTGCCAACAATATCAACGGCTTTAAGAATGGCCGACCAATTTTCCTCGCCTCTAGCTAGGATTATTACCCAGGCGGACAAGGCAGTAATGACGATGGAACGACTTCGGCGAACAGTAGAAACACCGGCAACCTTACGACTAAATGCAAGTAATGCTGAACAACAACTTAGAGGCATTGAGCGAATTGTGCGGTCCGCCAAAATTGACGTCACCTTTAATGCCCGGCAGGCCGTTCAACGCGCACAAATGCTAAAAAGACTACTACAAAGGCAACTTGATGGCATCCAGGCGCGTATTAAGGTAGAATTGCCCGCTTCACTGAATGTGATGTTTGCGAATCTCCAGCGACTTGTTATGAAATTTATCGCAGCTACACGGCGGCTACAAGGCGTTGCGGGGGATCAAAGGGCCGCGCAAGAAAAGATTGCCGAATTGCAGGAAAAGATTTTGCAGTTACAAAACCGAATCAATTCAGCAAATCGCCAATCTGGTCAATCATCTTCGGGCTGGCTATCCAATATGCGGGGGCTAGTCGCAACCTATCTCTCGATCCAGGGAGCGCAAAAAATAGCAAGTATAAGCGACGAGTATATTAATTCACAAGCTCGGCTGAACATGATCAATGACGGGCTACAGACAACGGCGGAACTGCAAGAAAAAATCTTTGCTGCCGCAGAGCGCTCCCGTGGTTCGTATACTGATTTGGTCGGTGTAATTGGTCGGATGGGTATACTTGCCTCGGACGCATTTAAAAGTAATGATGAGTTGATTGCCTTTTCGGAACTTATGCAAAAATCATTCCGTGTCGGTGGATCGTCGACGATGGAACAGCAGGCTGGTATGTACCAATTATCGCAAGCCATGGCCGCAGGTAAATTGCAGGGCGATGAGTTCCGAAGCATCATGGAAAACGCCCCAATGCTAGCTGCGGCGATTGCCGATTTCACAGGCAAGAGTAAAGGTGAACTAAAGGAGATGTCCGCTGACGGTACAATAACGGCAGATATCATAAAGGGTGCCATGTTTAATGCTGCGGATGATATAAACGCTAAGTTTGCCACAATGCCGCTGACGTTTGGGGACATGATGAACCAGCTTAGAAACAAGGCGTTGCAGGCATTTGGACCAGCCATAGAACGCATAAGCGCTATGCTCAATAATCCCGATATGCAGAACAGTATTTCAAATATGGCTACAGCTTTTGCCGGAGCAGCAGAGGGAGCGATTAAATTTCTTGATGCCGCAGCAAAAGTTTATAATTTTATGTCTACTAACTGGTCGTGGGTCGAGCCGATCATTTGGGGCGTTGTTGGGGCCATCGCTGCATGGACAGTGGCGCAATGGGCCC
Organism: Paenibacillus sp. FSL R5-0527; assembly: GCF_038008055.1. Classification (NCBI taxonomy): domain Bacteria; kingdom Bacillati; phylum Bacillota; class Bacilli; order Caryophanales; family Paenibacillaceae; genus Paenibacillus; species Paenibacillus sp. FSL R5-0527. Next base: position 3,983 of record NZ_JBBOYI010000006.1, read on the forward strand.
TAAATATTGCACTTGCGGCAAACCCGATTGGCCTTATTGCCTTGGGCATAGCGGCGGTTATTGGTGTAATCATATACCTGGTGAAATGGACCATTAACTTGTGGAACACGAACGACAAAGTTGTAGCAGCCATAATCCGAGGATGGAATAGTATCTGGAACTTCTTTGATCAAATACCGATCTTCTTTCAGTGGGTTGGGAACGGCATTGCTGATGCGTTTGATTGGGCAAAGGTAGAATCGCTAAAGATCATAGAGGGACTCGCCAATGGCGTAATCGATAATGTCAACTGGGTAATTGAGCAATTGAACAAAATCCCGGGTGTAAGCCTCGACGTTTTTGATCATTTGAGTGTATCTGGTGCCGCAGCCGCC
>NZ_JBBOYI010000007.1:0-3855 GCF_038008055.1 Paenibacillus sp. FSL R5-0527
GGAACAAATCATCAACCACTTTTTTAATTTGCAGTTCAACTGTTTTGCTCATTTCAATCTCTCCTTTTGGTTAAATAGCCTTCTCCGAAAACTTGCAATTTTCTTCAACCCATTTGCTAACTTCCGACCAAAGGACTCTTGTTTGCCTAACTCCAAAGTTGTAAAATGGAAATCCAGCACGCCTTTTTAATTCATAGGCGTATACTCTACTGATTTTTAACCTTTCGGCCATTTCAGGAATGGTTATAAGTTCTTCGTTCATCTCGGTCACCCCTTAACCAGTTCATCAATGGTTACGCCAAGAGTTTCAGAAAGCTTAACAAGCGTATCGGCGGTTGGCCCTTTCTTCTTATTTCCCAAGGAGTAGAGCATGGAGAGAAACTAAAAGTATTGCTTCCAAGGTTGCTAGCGCATCACTGACTGTTCTTTCCGATGTCGCCGCCAGCGTAATGAAGAAAACTTTAGGACTTGAATGAGAATCCCTCTTGGTTAAGAAATTCATGCAATTTCTTTAGAAAAGCATCGTATGTTTCACATGATCCGCTGGGATTGGAAAAAACTAATTTCAAGGACATCTCGCCACTTTCCAATCCCTGTTTGATCTCGTATCCTTGAACTCCCACCTTGATTTTTTCTTTACTCATCTTTCCTTCTACACCTCCTTAGGGGTTAGTTGGCAACTTCATCTTTTCTGTAATTTAATTCATCTTGTTCCCTACCCCATGATTCCAAGGCATTTACACTAAATACAGTTCGATTTCCAAGTTTTCTATGAGGTATTTTTTTTTGTCTACAAAGCCCATAAAGAGTCTGTGGGGATACTTTGAGCATTTTAGCCGCTTCATTAACATCAATAATTTCGTCATGTTTTACAATTGGATTTCTTATATTTGCCATAATCCGTTTTTCGGCCTCACGCACTGCTTCTTCAAAGAAAGTTTCCATCGCATTATGGAATGAAGATTTAAGCATGGATTTCCTCCCCTTTCAAAGCAATGTCAATTAGATTGCAATCACCGCCCAATCCATTAGAAATTTTCATTAGGGTTTTAACTCCAGGAAAATACCGGCCCGATTCCAAGTCGCAAACATAACTCCGAGACAAACCGCTCTTTTCTGCCAATTCTTCCTGTGTCATATTTCGGCGTTCTCGTTCTGTTTTGAGGATTTTTCCTAAAGTTTTTTTGTCGAGCATTCAAGTCACCTCCTGAATAAAATGTACAGTATACCAGACAAATAGTAAACAGCGATATTCCATTAAATAAAAGCATTTTGGAGATAATAAGGCTATTTATCTACTATTCACGTCATTTTGCTTAATATTACTTGTATTTACGCCATTTTAGTGCTTGTATTCACGTACTTTAAATCGTATACTTTAAACAAAAGTCTTGTTTACACGTCATTTAGTGAGGAGTCGTAGAAATTGTCTTTAGGTGAAAATATCAAGAAATTCCGCAAAGAAAACAAATTAACTCAAGAGGGACTTGCCAAATTAGCGAATTTATCTAGGTCATATATTGCAGATGTGGAAAAAGATCGCTATAGCCCGAGCCTCGAAACGCTAAAAACAATTGCGAACGCATTGGGGATTAAGGTTTCACAATTAATTGGGGAGGCTGAAACCGTTCAGAGTGGGGGTTACGTAATAAACAATGAAATTTTAACCGAGGACGAAAAAAGAATAGTTGAATTGGCGCTCAAACAGTACCGCGAGATGAAAGAATTAGCCAAAAAAGAAGCCGATAAATAAATTTTTAGGAGTGTTGTTATGTGAAAGGGAGTATTGAAAAAAGAGGGGAACGCTCTTGGAGATTGACAATTGATGTAGGCGAACTGCCAGATGGCACGCGCGATAGAAGAAGAAAAACCATAACCATCGATGATAAAGCCCTCTTGAAGACAACTAAAAGGCTACAAGATTATTTAGACGGTCAATTAGCAGCCTTTAAAGTAGAAATTGAAACCGGCGAATACATTAGTCCGGGCAAGTTTCTTTTTAAAGACTTTATTGAGTCAAAATACTACAATTACCTTAATAAGCTTTCTCCGAATACAATAGCCACTTATAAAGGGATCATTAAAAAGCACATCATTCCATTTTTCGGCGAAAACAAACCCATTGAAAAAATAAAGACGCTTCATTGCGTTGACTTTATGACCAGCATCGAACATTACTCCGTTAGCGTACAACGCAACTGTTACACGATTTTAAAAAGCATTTTTGGTAAAGCGAAACAATGGAAAGTCATACGCATCAACCCAATGAGCGGTGTAGATAGACCAAAAGGAGATACAAGATCAAAAAGGTATTATGATGCCGAACAAGCCGCCATGGTGTTATCTGAACTGCAAAAATTACCAGATAATTGGAGGTTGTTTTTTACCGGTTGCATGATCGGGGGGTTTAGACGCGGAGAAATGCTCGCACTCCAGTGGAACGATGTTGATTTTGACAATCAGACAATAACAGTTAGTAAATCTTTGGCGGCAGGACAGGTTATAAAGGAACCAAAATCAGATGCTTCAAAAAGATCGGTTAAAATGCCGAAGTGGTTCATGGATGATTTAGCTAATTTCAAAAGCAACTGGATTAAAGATAAGGAAGATAGTAGTGATTTGTGGCAAGGCGGCGAGGACGAATATATTTTTCATAATGGAATCGGCAAGCCATATTATAGGGTTGTTCCTTCACATCGATGGAAAAAGTTCACGACCGACCACGAACTCCCGCATATTCGTCTTCATGATCTTCGGCATACCGCTGCTACCTTACTACTTGAGGAAGGTGTGAGCCTCAAAGTAATTCAGGAGCGTCACGGCCACGCAGATTTCCAAACTACTGCTAATGTGTATTCTCACGTGACCAAGAAACTATCCGATGACGCCGTGAATAAACTCGAAAAATTTCGTCCCCAATCCGTCCCCGATTGACGTTATTTGTGGTATCGAATGCCTTTATTTATAGTAATAGCGCGGTATATTTGCTCACACATAACTAGGCGCATGAGCTGATTTTTTCTTGATATGTAGGGAATACAATGCGAAATAATATCCTCAATCCAAACTAATGACGTGAATTGTATTAATTGTAGTTACTAAATGTATTGGTTGTTGTTAATTTTGTCCCCAATTCAACCCCAATTAATAAAGAGCGGGCAACTAGACCCGCTCTTCTTTCTTTATTTTGACTGCCCGTCATAATAGCCGATTTCATAAGCAGTAATAAGCATTAATGAATTATCGTTATATAACTCTTCCAACTTTTCATACTCATGAATTTCTTGAGCGGGGATATACCTTTTTAGTTTCATGAAAATCCCAATAAATTCGTCGGCATTTTTTTGGTTAGCTGATTCACAAATAGCAGCCAATTCCTCTTTGGACTTGTCATTTAATTTTAGCATGTAATTATCCCCTTCTCTATTTGGTGTAAGTTGTTTACTACCGACCGACTAAATGATAAAATGACGACACAACTTGTCCGACAGTGAAAGGAGTAATTATGTAATTGAGTAAATTCTCCCGAGGGAGATGCAAACTCAATGATCTTATATTGTCTCGGGGCTGGACTCACGAAAAGTATGCGGATATTTCAGGACGTTCCGCCCGAATGATTTCCTACTTCTGCCGCAACGAAAGAACAATGCTTCCAGAAGATATTTACACGGCAATGAAAATATTCAAATGTGGCATAGAGGAAATATATGAATTCATTGAGAATGCTGCGGATTAATCCGCGCTCCCTCGGTACGTCCGAACAAATTGTTCGGAACGTTGTAGTATCTTTACTCCTACTTCTTTTTTAATTCACGATCAGCCCCCTTCCTTTTCATCAGTCCCCCTCCTACTGTA
>NZ_JBBOYI010000008.1:0-2247 GCF_038008055.1 Paenibacillus sp. FSL R5-0527
TAAAATGGTAAAAAAGGACCAAATGACCCCTGAAATGCTCGTCTACAGGCAAGAGGTGTTAGACGACACTGTAAATCTAATGTCAATGGCAGATAAGTTTGGACTGGATATTAAAGTATCGGATACTATATACGGACAGTACACCAACACCAGTACACGTGCGTTGCCGCGTACTGGACGCGAACGGATCGCAGCAGAAGAAGCAAAATAAACGCATCAAGCCCACTAACCTATATGGTCGGTGGGCTTGTTAAATTGCAATTCCTTTAGGCTGGGCCGTATTTCGTGTTGGCCTCTTCAAAAAGTAATCGGGGGTCACGAAACTCCACTGTTTGAACAGCACGTCCTAGTAGCACTTCAACGCCTCTATGAAACACTTCAAACTCAATTAGCAAGCTATCTTCTTGAAGCTGAAAATAACTCATCCGTTTAATGTCATCCGATAACCACCAGTGATTATCACCGTATTTAGACATTACACTTAACATTTTATTGATTGTCTTTTCATCGTTGGTCATGGCTTTACAATATTGTTCGTTCGTCATGGTATCACTCCTTGGATTATAAAATTTTATGTTCACTGTAAGATGTCCTTTATGGTTTCTTATTTCCGAATCATCCAAACCAGCGCCACAACCGAGAGCACCAGCGCTGCAAAACTGACAATCAGCGTTACTGTTTCTATGTGTTATTCCTCCTTTTATAACTTACAGCGTTTTTCGGCGAGCCTTTCCGCGCCTCTCATTGTTTTTCTGGAGCCAACAATTTTAAACCCGGCCTTCTCGTTGTTTTCAACCATCCATTCCTTGGAAATGATGACATCATTCTTGGATTCCATTACAAAATATTCCATTTCCCTTATCCTCCTTAGAGGGGCCGAAGCCCCTGCGTTTAAATGTATTTTTCATACTGTTCGCTAATTCCGCTCACCCATTCAAGATTAAATTTATTTAAATAAGTACTCCATGCGTTTTGTCTTGCATTCCACCACCAGCCACGGCTTTTAAGTGCAACAATAAGCTGGCGTTTTGGTTTCAGCACAAACTTGATATAGTACCGATCCCCTTCTTTATAGGCAGAGAAGTTATCGTCTTGAAAAACAACTTCCTTTTTGATTTCTTGAACTTCACCAGATTTGGAACGAAGATACAACTTATAAATGTTACTGTTTTTTCTCCATTTATACTTGCTTTGAAGTTGTTCAAAAAGCTCTATAAATTTTGCATTATCAGCGAACGCCAATTTCATTAGGTCAGATGTTGGATCGAATCCCGTCTTACTATCACAGAACGCAATCATTTCGAGCAGACGGGAAATTTTTCTATTCTCAATTGTTTCTACATCATCCATTGTGCCGTTGTTTATTTGCTCCTTGATTTTTTCAAACCATTTGCAAAATTCAGCGGATAGACGCAAAACTTGTTCGCTTTTATCAAGTCTACGTGCGTTATAATTTGCTGGTCCAGCAACCATAACGCTAACGTGCTGAGCTTCATACTTAAGAATTTCAGAGTACCGCTTGTGTACATCCTTAAGCAGTTGCACCTTCTTGCTTTCTGGAATTGACCAGCTAAGCACATCCTCGCAATAGGCCATGTATGAAGCTTCGCTGTTTTTACCTCTGGTCCCTCCAAAACTGTTGTAATTGGATCGATGAATAAGTGTACCGTCTAGTGGAATAATCTCAGCCATATTAACTCCCCTCCCGCGTAAGGCCGCCGCCATTGTATATTTCGATTCGATTTGTTAAGATTGGGAGGAGGGAGCCTCTAACTCCCTCCGGGAACCTTCTAACGTCTGCGCCGGATGCGCCGTTTATGGGTTCCTTTTTCTTTTTCACGGCTAAGTAGTAACAAAGCGGTAAGTAACTGAATGATTGCCGTGATCAGTGTTACCCAATCTTTCATTTCCTGTGTTCACCTCCTCCCTGATTAATATTATATACTCACGTGAGTATAGTGTCAACACTTTTTATACTTGCGTGAGTATTGTTTTTGATGTTATTATGAGCATAAGAGATAAGGGGGCGATCATTTGGAAGATAAAAAGGGAACGGCTGCAACACGGGCAAAGAATAAGTATAATGCAGCAAACTATGATCGCTTGTATCCTTATGTACCAAAGGGGCGCAAGGCGGTTTATGAGGCAGCAGCTAAAAAGGCTGGGTACGAGTCGTTAAACGACTTCATAATTAGCGCAATCGAGGAAAAAATAAAACGCGAGGAAGAAAAGACCACAGAGGCATAA
>NZ_JBBOYI010000009.1:0-1994 GCF_038008055.1 Paenibacillus sp. FSL R5-0527
CTTTTACAAATGCCTCTCTGTCCTTTTCGTCAATTTCGATTTCTTCACCAATTTTATACCGCTGCTCCTTGTACTTGATGTTCTTAAGCAACGTCACTTTGTTGGCTTTAGGTTTCCTTGTTTGTTTTTCTTCTTTTACTTCTTCCATCTTTCAAACACCTCCAAAATAAATCAGGAGAGGTTTTCCCTCTCCTTAACCTGCTACCTTAGCGACGAAAATAGTATCGATCGTTTCAAACGATGGCAGGCAAATTTGGCTGACGATAGTCTCCACGTTAACCGGATGAGGCTCCTTCACGGTCGTGATCGCAACACCAGTGTTTACAATTTGCACCTCTGCCACCGTTCCGCCACTCATAAGGTCAGCCTCTTCCGGCGTTGTCCCGTAATACAGGTTGCCAAGGTTACCATCAGGAATAAGCGTAAACACATCGTCCGGGAAGAACAATTGAGCAGCGCCGCCAACTTCAAGGGCAAACTTCTTGTTGTATACTGCTACCGTAATGCCAAGCTTGCTCATCAGGTATTGTTGCAACATAGAGTCCGTCAGAATGATGTTTTGACCACCTGCCGGGTTCATGTCCAAACGAATCGTTTTGTTTGCCAAGAGATAATTCCAGGTCTTGCGCGTGCAGATAGCACGAGCAGGGCGAACGCCGGTATCATCCTCTACGGTATCCTGCCACGTGCGGATGTCGTCTACCGGATTAGAGTCAGGATCGCTCCATTGGGCTGTACCGGCAAGAGTTTCTTGGTGGGATGCAGGCATCTTATAGTCGTAATCATAATCCTGTCGGTTGGCGGTGATCGAAATTTTTCCACCAGAAAGAAGCTGCATGATCATCCTTTCAGAGATGACCCGCGCACCATTGACTAGGTTCGTCGCATCGTCATAAACACGGTTAATAACAGGCATCAAATATTGAGAATTTGTCGAAGCCATCAACCGCAGAATGTCCTGGCGTTCTTCTTCGCCGACCCGCATTGCCTCACGGAAGAATGGCATTTTCGTATCAATTTTGTTCAGTCCGATACGATCCCGCAGCGTTGCTTTTGCATCAAATTCAGATGGTTTAAGTGAAACAGGCAATCCGTTAAACCCTTTGATCCAACTCAAGTCCAGGCCAAGTTGCTTTTTAGCTGGGAACAACGTTTCCCCAAGGTAAGGGATCAAGTTAGAACCGTTACTTTCATAGTAGGTTGCAATATTTTTCGCATTGATAAGGTCAAAAATAGTAGCCATTAAATTTCTCTCCTTTACTTAATGAATGTGATTTGCTTGAGTGCAGCAATTGCGTCCGCTGTCGGCGCTGCCGGAAGTTTATTCAGATCAATAAAACCGTGGATGATTGCGGCCCCTGGAGCCGGTCCATAGGTTACATCCGTGTCGTTAAACAAAACACCTTCCGACGTTGCCCCGTTAGCAGGCACGGCCTTTTGGGTATCGTCAGCGATAAATCCGCCCCCAAGAATCGTCCCCGCAGGCACAATCTTTCTGCCGTTTGCATCCGGTGTTACACCAGCATCATCTACCGTCACGGCCAAGGCCACATAATGATCGGGAAACTTAAGGATTTGCTTGGGTGTGCCGTAAGTTGTTTCAACAAATTTACTCATGCTCTTTAACCTCCAAAGTATTGTTTTTGTGCTTCTTGCATTTTGTCGCTAGATTGTTTGTTTTGTGCCGCTAATTGCTTGCCAAACTCGCCCGATTTATCACTGCTACCGCCGCCTGTATCGCCATTGAATGGCTTGAATCCTGTGAAGTGCGGCTCGTTCGGCTTTTCAGGCACAAAATAAAAACCCTTGCTTTCTCGCAAGGATTTTTCTTGGTCGTCATATCCACCTTTGATGTTGCCGTGTTCATCTAGTTCGATCTTTGTTGTGTCAAACTGATTCAGCACATCATCGAGTGCGGTCTCATGTACTTTTCCGGCGAGTTTGAGTTTGAGCGCCGTTTTAAGTTGCAATTCCTTGACCTCTTTTTGATACTT
>NZ_JBBOYI010000010.1:0-1957 GCF_038008055.1 Paenibacillus sp. FSL R5-0527
GGAATATTCGATCACCTGCAATTGATTCATAACGGCGAAACCTCCGTAATCTTTTTCAGTAAGTCCGTTGTTCTTCTTAGGTTTTTCTTAGCCTCTTCATACGCCACCGCATATTCTTCCTTACCTTCGAATGCACTTACTTGCCCGGCGAATTGGTTGATTTTTTCGTTCAGCGCCACGATAATATCTACCTGATCATCTAAGGTCAGGGTTACTTCATATGTCCAATTCATTTCGTTTACTCCTTTCTAATAGGACTTTTGCCCTCCCGTGGCGAATATTGGATTTTGAGGGGAGGTGGTACAATGTCGGTATATGTTGTAAGCTACAACTTGAATAAAGCTGGCCAGGACTATAATGGCCTTTATGAAGTCTTGAAGTCATTTGGTTATTGCAAATATCTTGATTCAACATGGTTAATTGCTACCAATTTAACTGCCGATCAGTTATGGCAGAGAATCCAACCACACGTTGACAAGAATGATCGTGTTTTAATCATACGCGTCACAAACGAATATTCTGGTTGGCTTCCAAAACCAGCCTGGGAATGGATCAAAGAGCATGTGGGTTAACGTTTTCGGGTGATCCTTTTAATTCCCCATGAATGTTGTCCCCACAAAAATCGAAAGTCGTCGTTCCTTCGGCGGCTTTCAATTCCTCTCGCACAATCTCCCTAATACGTTGCTCGTCTTGTTTGTTCATTCAATCACTCCTTTCTAGTGCATAAATTCTTAAAGACCAAGTTTAAGCCCAAAGTTGTCTATCCAGTTCACGCAAACGATCAGTTAGAATTAGGATAGTCTCCACATATTCAGGCAATAGTTCAGGCTCACACGTTTCGATTCTATCCATTGCAAGTTTCAGCACTTTTCCAAGAACCTCTTTGTACTTTTGTTCTTCCATTTCTCTTCTCACCTCCTTAGGGGTTAATCGCTCTATCACGGTCTCTAAATTTTCCCTTTCTTTGGTATGATGTAAGTTGTCTAAGCTATCCATTCCAGGGAAAGGAGAATGTACGTTGAGAGCACAGTATAAGCTTCGAGTCGAACATCTTTCGATTGAACAACTGGCTGAAATCGATCAAAAATTTACGGATGCCGGTTGGATAATCGCAGGACCTAATCGGAAAGTAGGGTCTCATAGCCTTCGAGTGTATCAGTGGGAATCGACCGAATCCGAGCCAGTTTATCCCGAGGGATTCGGACGACATAAGGGATCGATCCCAATTGATTTAAATCGCTTCCCCCGTCCTGTTGACTGAATAACTCTGGATGGCACAACATTGTCCCTCCGGCAGCTAGCAGGCGATCAAACTCATTGACATTGTTCGTGGTGATGGTCGCCTCTTCTGATTTAATAAATGCTGTACATTGATAGTGCATTGTTCCCTTCACCTCCAGTTACTCCAAACCAACAAGATAAATAGGCTTTCCGGGTAAAATGCCAAGTCCATTCATCACAGAAGATTCAAGCAAACATCCTACATTGCCTTGGGCCTTTCGTTCTTCATAAAACGCTTTGTCATTTGTCAGAACCAAGCTCTTTAGGTTGACCTTTCCGAAGTCGATTATCACGACACTTTTCATTTCTTACCTCCTTGTGGTTAGTTAATATCACGCCAGTTTCTGCCCAGATTTAAATTTGTTGATAAAGTAGACTTGGCCTTTGCCCGTAACCTTTGGCGTCTTGTTGATCGTCACGTGTCCGTCAGAATGGCTGATGCTGGTTTCTTTGATCTCGAACAATCCCAATTCCATCGACCGCTGCGTAGGCATGTTGTAGTCAGTTCCTCGACGGCTAATCAGGTACCCATTTTCCCGAAGCCACGCGAATAAACGATTCTGCCCGATTTCGACACCGTTTTGCTTGAGTATCTTTGCGAGCTCTCCTACCAGGATGCTGGTTGTGCTTGCGGTTACTGCATCGGCAAAAAGAACCTTCGGGCGGTCAGCTTCAA
>NZ_JBBOYI010000011.1:0-1567 GCF_038008055.1 Paenibacillus sp. FSL R5-0527
ATTGGAAGTATTGTATGGCCGAGACTTTCCCTTTGAAGTTGTTGACATAGAGGTTATCGAGGGTGTGTATCATATCCTGTTACGGGAGTTGAAGAAATGAGTGAAAATAAGAAAGAGTTTTCGGACCCGAGATGGAACGATCTTGGGAAGCCAAAGGTAATCGGCTACAATGAGATTCCGGAAAAGGAACAAAAAGAGAACAAAGAACGGTTCCGAGAGCACTTGAAGAAAATCGGTGTTATCAAAGATGAAAAATAGAAGCACTCATGCTACGGCGAGGGTGCTTTTTTATTTACCAAAAGGAGGTGATTGAGTGCCAGTTGAAAACTATCAAGAATGCATCCCGGTACAGGCGATAAAGTTTGAAGGGATGGAGCAAACTCACATCCAGGAAATCGTTGGATTTGTGGGCTTACCGATTTCTATAGACTATACTCCAAGCGGCTTGAAGCTTCGTGTTATTCGAAACGCACTGGATGTTTTGGTTGCTAATGTCGGAGAGTTTATTATTAAGAACACAGAAGGTAAGTTGTCGGTTATGACACAAGCAGCATTTGAAGCGAGATATACAAAAGTTATAGCATAACGGTCCATGATCGAGACTTCTATGGATACTTTACACTATATTAGGAGGTGGTTTTAATGGAAAAATCTATTGACGCTGAATATGTTATGGCGTTTGAGGCTGAACAGAGTAAGAAGCCGTTAATGGAAGCCTGTTTTATTCGCGTGTATCACATGAAGGATGGAACTAAAGTCGAAATGGACAGCAGTCCCTATCTGACTTATGAAGAAGCCCATGCGAAACTTTGGCATTTCCATCCCACCCATGAGCAAGGCGTAGATGATATGGCTAACGTGGACTACGTCACCATTGAAAAGCGCTTTTCACCTACGCCTTACTGGAAAGGCTAGAATCTAGGTAAGCTTAAAAGGTTGTTCTTGGTGGTGTTGTCGGCTTTCGTTTTAACATAAAGCATTCTTGGAGGGTAAAACTGATGAAATTAATCATCGGCCTTATTAATGGTCAAAAACTCATTATCAACGATGGAGACAAGGGTTTTGAGCATATTGTTGGTGCGCTAGAAGAAGAGCTTGAGTTCATTGGAGTGAATGAAAAAATTATTGTTAGGGCTAAGGAGATAGCCTTTGTAGAATTAAGTGACAACGATTAATTGGGCTGTGAATGAGACTTTCGCAGCCCTTTTATATTGCCCTCTTTAAAGGTTCGGGGTAAAACTGAACGCAACCCCATGCGTGAGGTGTACACGTAAACAAAACATTAAGGGAGATGGAATAGATGGATTTGAAAGAGTTGTTAGGCGAAGAACTTTACAAGCAAGTCATTGAAAAGGCTGGTGATAAGCACAAAATCGCAATCGTTTCTGACGGGAATTGGTTCCCCAAGGAAAAATTTGATGAAGTTTACAATGCCAAGAAACAGGCCGAAACAGACCTGAAAGAGCGCGACAAGCAACTAAGCCAGTTGCAAGAAGCAGCCAAAGGAAATGAGGCGCTTCAAACGCAAATCAAAGAATTGCAAGAAGCCAACAAAACTGCTACCGAA
>NZ_JBBOYI010000012.1:0-1495 GCF_038008055.1 Paenibacillus sp. FSL R5-0527
GTCATGCCTCTGTGGTCTTTTTGTGGCTTGACGGTGTTTTGTTAACAAAATAATATATTTCAAAAATGTTGTTGACATAGTCATACAAACACTGTATGATGTAGTCATACAAAGGACGACATAAGACCTGACCGAACGGCAGGCAGTCGGAAAGGATGATCAAAATGAAAACTATCAAATTGCAATTTGTAGAATCGCAAAAGAACGATCTGATGACTAAGGATACATATGTAATTGCCGATTCTGATTACAGTGTAACAGAATTTTCGTTTGTGCATGATCCGGTAGAGTACGTATTGCCTGAAGGATATTCGGTAGGAGAGACGGTAACAGGGGATGCCGCAATATTCGACCATAAAAACGAACACTGTGAGCTGGACGCATTTGGCAAAACACCGCGATTGTCATCGGTCACTGGCCAGGTTCTGTTGTCCAAAGCGTCAAAGTAATACCGCCCCTTGTAGGTCTATCGGATGCAGCGGAAATACTTGGATGGGATCGCCGCAGAGTCCAGACCTACATAAGCAGAGGGGCGTTTCCAGAGCCAGTACAAAAGTTATCAAGCGGGCCTGTATGGACGCGCGAACAAATCGAGAACTACCGTGATAAAAGGAAGTAGCCGTTTTTCTCCTAAATAACGCATGGAAGCAGTAACGCTGATTGTCAGTATGGCGGCGCTGGTTCGGAAGTTGAAACGGAAATAACCGCCTGACGAGTTCACAGCGCGTAAGACCTCACCGCATGGGAGGCGGCACGAAAGGGGATATTGAAATGAACGAGAAGTTGCAAAGCGCAGCACAAGCCGAATTCGAACTAACGAAGGTAGTCCCTAGTGCGAAGTTCCCGACAGTTGAGCAAGCCTTAGATTTTCTTAAACAGCATAAAGAACTGCCCGAGTTTGCAGACAAGGATAGCTTAGAATTCGTGAGATGTGGTGTTACCAAGGCGGGCGAATTTGATGTCGATGGTGCCGACTATCCACCAAAAGCTTTTTACACCTTCGTTGCCAAACACTTGTGTGACGCAGGTAAAGATAAATATGTGCAAATCGAGTTGCAGATTGATGACTTAAATTATTACCATGCAGATGTCACGGCATACTATACCGTGTATGATACTCGGGATGATGCGATTAATACCCCGTTTACGACCGTATTTACGGACAGATTTGTGCATACTGGAGCAGATCGGTACAGTCAACTATTTGGGATTGCGGACTGGGAAGCGCACCATTCATGATCGACAAAAGCCCACCGATCATATAGGTTAGTGGGCTTGATGCGTTTATTTTGCTTCTTCTGCTGCGATCCGTTCGCGTCCAGTACGCGGCAACGCACGTGTACTTGTGTTGGTATACTGTCCGTATATAGTATCTGATACTTTAATATCCAGTTCAAATTTATCTGCCATTGACATTAGATTTACAGTGTCGTCTAACACCTCTTGTCTGTAGACGAGCATTTCAGGGGTCATTTGATCCTTTTTTATCATTTTG
>NZ_JBBOYI010000013.1:0-1249 GCF_038008055.1 Paenibacillus sp. FSL R5-0527
CTCGGCGGCGGTTTTGTTGGCTTCTTGCAACTCTTTGATTTTGGCCTTTAGTTCCTCATTGTCGCCTGCTGACTTTTTCAAACCCTCAAATTGTTTGTCGCGTTCTGACAAATCAGTTTCCAAACGTTTTTTAGTCTCTGCCATATCGTTGTATTGGGTTTTTGAGACAAAGTGTTTATAAACCTCTTTACCAGCCCCCTCTACAATCTCGCCGATCTTTGATTCGTCAACACCGGCATTTTTCAAAAGCTCTTTTAACCAATCCATTTATCATCAGCCTCCATAGATTTTTATAGCTGCTCTCCAGCTAAGGGAGCCGGTCGATATACTCCGACCGTGAGTATGCCTAGTTTTATGCCGTTCGACAGGGCAAAAAGTAAGGCTCAGGAATTCTCAGCCAGAGCCTCTTATGTTGCATCCACAAGTTCATATTCAGCTTCAAGCGCCTCCTTAGTGCAGACACTTAACGTTCCGTCAGCTGCCTTGACGATGCATTCACCCAATTTAGCAATCAGAACGCTTAAAGCACCACGAATCACGCGCAGCTGCACGCCGTCGCTGGTATATTCGACGCTGATCGGCAGGCCGGCAAAGTCGATGATCGCTTTATGATTCTCGGGGGTATTCGTGAACTCAATTACGTCAACGAACACCTTTTTCATATATCGTTGGGACATTAAGAACCCACCTTCTCTCCAACAGCCTCATAAGTGGCCTCGAAAATATCCGGTTTGCACGGATAGAATTCTCCATTTACACCCTTGATGATGTAATCTCCCTGGTTAGCCCACATGACACCCTCTAAAGTCACGATACCCACTTTACCTTTAACAGGGGCAGTCATGTTATCAAGTCCGACAAAATCAAGAACGTCGTCTATCGTTTGAAACCGAACCGCCTCAATTACCACTGGTTTTTTACGATATTTAGCCATTTCTTCAGCTCCTTTGCATGAAAAAAGCACCCTCGCCGTAGCGTGAGTGCTTCATTTCTCCTCTTCATCCTTCAAAACGCCGATTTTCCGCAAATGATCACGGAAACGCTTCTTGTCAGCATCGCGTTCTTCTTCGGTCCTTTCAACATAGCCGATGATCTTCGGCTTCCCCAAATCATTCCATCTTGGATCGGAAAACTTCTTCTTATCGTCGCTCACTTTTTCAACTCCCGTATCAAAACATGGTATACGCCATTGATGATTTCAACATCCACAACTTCAAAGGGGAAGTCGCGTCCATACAGAACTTCTAAC
>NZ_JBBOYI010000014.1:0-1237 GCF_038008055.1 Paenibacillus sp. FSL R5-0527
AGCGAACGAAAGGTATTTCAATGGACTTATTTCGAACTTTACATCACTTAATGTCGGCCAAGGTAAGGGTGTATCAGCAGCCTTAGCTTCTTTTTCCCCAACTTCTGACGGCTTTACAGTAACGGTAAATTTTGCAAATTCTAATAGCGGCACTACATTTAACGCCAGTATTGATTATTGGGTTGCAATAGAGTAATTAAAAAATCCCTGTGTAGTGGTAACAGGAGGGAAGCTTTGGACGGCAAACCCTCCCGGCTTTCTGCACAGGGACAGAAAGCAATTTCATTTTAACACAGGGGTGAATATATGGAAAACGAAATTTTCAAATACTTCATTACACAGGGGCCATTCGGAGCATTGTTCGTATGGCTTCTTATTTATGTTATGCGGACCAACAAAGAACGCGAGAAGGATTTAAACGGCATAATTCAGCAGCAAAACAACGTTCTCTCTAAATTTTCCGAAAAGTACGATCTAATCATCTCGGAATTGCGCGAGTTAAAGGAGAGGTTTAAATGAGGCATAAAACCTTTCTGCTCCAGGCTGCATACATCGTTGTGGCAATCTGTTTCGCTCTCATTGTTGCCGCCATGACTTTGGATTGGGTTACAAAGTACACTGTCTATCTCCAACAACGGGACGAACTACATAGGCTTATAAACGCTGGGATGGATATTAGTGCAGCAAAACCAACAGTTTCCTACTTACAAGGCGCTGCTACAAGACAGTTAAACAAACTCAAAGACGTAAGCATAGTCTTCGGACTGGTGTTTGCGTCTTTTTCATTATATATAAAATTATCTAAGGAGCGATAAACATGAATTTAAACGAAGTGTGGGCCATTGTTTCAAGTTACATTAACCCGGAATTACTTATCGTCGTCGCGGCTTGCTGGATCATCGGATTTACCCTCAAACAAACGCCACGCGTGCAGGATTGGACAATCATCTACGTTGTCACAGGCGTAGCTATTGTATTTGCTTGCTTGCTGCTAGGGTTTACAGTGCAGGCCGTTATCCAGGGTATCTTGTGTGGTGCTGTGGCGGTCTACAGCAATCAATTCATCAAACAATTTAATAAGCGTGGTGAAAATTAAATGAGTAGAAAGATAGGAGAGGCAGGGCTTAAACTTATCAAAAACTTTGAGGGCTGTCGATTGAAAGCGTACAAGCCGGTAGCGGCTGAAAAGTACTGGACAATCGGCTGGGGACATTACGGGCCAGATGTAAAAGAAGGT
>NZ_JBBOYI010000015.1:0-1225 GCF_038008055.1 Paenibacillus sp. FSL R5-0527
GCCCTCTTTTACATCTGGCCCGTAATGTCCCCAGCCAATTGTCCAGTATTTTTCAGCCGCTACCGGCTTGTACGCTTTCAATCGACAGCCCTCAAAGTTTTTGATAAGTTTAAGCCCTGCCTCTCCTATCTTTCGGCTCATTTAATTTTCACCACGCTTATTAAATTGTTTGATGAATTGATTGCTGTAGACCGCCACAGCACCACACAAGATACCTTGGATAACGGCCTGCACTGTAAACCCTAGCAGCAAGCAAGCAAATACAATAGCTACGCCTGTGACAATGTAGATGATTGTCCAGTCCGGTACACGCGGCGTTTGCTTAAGCACATAGCCGATGATCCAACAAGCCACGACGACAACTAACAATTCCGGGTTAATAAACTCTAATACTGCGTTCCAATCCATTTCCATCAACCTCTCTTAATGAGTTTTATATATAATGAAAAAGACGCAAACACTAGTCCGAAGACTATGCTCACGTCTTTGAGTTTGTTTAACTGCCTTGTAGCAGCGCCTTGTAAGTAGGAAACTGTTGGTTTTGCTGCACTAATATCTATCCCAGCGTTTATAAGCCTATGTAGTTCGTCTCGCTGTTGGAGATAGATAGAGTATTTTGTGACCCAATCCAAAGTCATAGCGGCAACGATGAGCGCGAAACAGATTGTCACAACGATGTATGATACACTGATGATTTTCTGTTTCATTTTAGCCTCTCCTTCAACTCACGCAATTCCGAGATGATTAGATCGTACTTTTCAGAAAATTTAGAGAGAACGTTGTTTTGCTGCTGGATTATGCCGTTTAAATCCTTCTCGCGTTCTTTGTTGGCCCTCATAACATAAATAAGAAGCCATACGAACAACGCTCCGAATGGCCCCTGTGTAATGAAATATTTGAAAATTTCGTTTTCCATAAACCCACCCCTGTGATATAATTAAACCGCTTTCTGTCCCTGTGCAGAAAGCCGGGAGGGTCGAAGTTTAGCGACCTAAGCCCTCCCGTTACCTCAACACAGGGATTTTTTAATTACTCTATTGCAACCCAATAATCAATACTGGCGTTAAATGTAGTGCCACTATTAGAATTTGCAAAATTTACCGTTACCGTAAAGCCGTCAGAAGTTGGGGAAAAAGAAGCTAAGGCTGCTGATACACCCTTACCTTGGCCGACATTAAGTGATGTAAAGTTCGAAATAAGTCCATTGAAATACCTTTCGTTCGCC
>NZ_JBBOYI010000016.1:0-1200 GCF_038008055.1 Paenibacillus sp. FSL R5-0527
TCGCTCTGGTTGTAGGCCCTTATATCAGCCCCTGCAGTCGCGCCTAAAATGTAGTAGTGCACTTGCCCCTTGGGGTTGTACAAGGAACCCGCAGCAGACATGGACAAGTATTGAGGATATTGTAACACAGCCCCAGGCCGGATGTCTTTCATTGCTTCATCAGCGTCTAACTGGGAGGCAAAAAAGAGTGATCGAGTCAGATCACCGGTAAAGCGCGGTAGTTTGA
Organism: Paenibacillus sp. FSL R5-0527; assembly: GCF_038008055.1. NCBI lineage: Bacteria > Bacillati > Bacillota > Bacilli > Caryophanales > Paenibacillaceae > Paenibacillus > Paenibacillus sp. FSL R5-0527. The sequence goes on from NZ_JBBOYI010000016.1 coordinate 227, forward strand.
GCAGCGCGCCGTCCAATTCCTGAACCCACTCCATCTCCTTACTATCAAGCGGCTTGACTTCCCGTAGCTTTTCGTTCAGTACATAGGATTCTCCGCCAATATAGCGTGAAATCGCTGCTTCCTCTGATTGTGTGAGTTTCGGTGGTACTGGAACAACCGGTTCTGCGACTCCCGGGACTTCAACCTCTGTGAAATCCGGTTCAGGCATTTCCGGCACAGTTTTAACAGCAGGAGGCGTCACGGGTGCTGGTTCTGAAACTTTTGGCGGCTTATCGGCATCCTTGGGCGCGTGTTCGGCTTCCCATTCCCGATAGGTCATGTCTGCGGGTACACTGTAAGTCTTTCCGTCTTTTCCCCGTGCCGCACGTTCACTAGGCTCCTTGTCCTCGTTATCACCCGTATCATCATCAAAAAACGGGATCGTTGTTGAACGACAATTTCCACTCCAAGCGATCTTACCATTTCTCCTAACCAACAAGGTGTGATGTTTAGCCAATTCTACGCAATAAACCATCCCGTCATACGATACGTCTTTCACATCCATATTGTTTGTCCAAGAATGGATTTGTTTGTTCCAAGATACAATCCATAAATTATGGTTTATGGTATAGACGCCATTTCGAAATTCAATTTCTCTGCCAGCCATGTTTTCCAGACGAAAACTTGGTCTTCCTCCGGCTTTCATGATGAGTTCGCCGAGATCATCCGCCATTCGCTTGGAAGTAGAGAAGAATGTTATAGAGTCTTCGAACTGATGCCCTTTCCACAACTTTCCCTTTCTCGTAGTTCCGTCGGTTTTTGAGTATGCAATCAAAAAAGCCCTGATCATCTCAGGACTCATTTGTTTTATAATGTCCGGAACGTATTTTTCGTGGCATAGACCAAACCGAGCCAATTCTTCGCCCAACTGCTTGTCTCTGATACTTAGGCTTTCTTTTCCTTTATAGATTTTAAACGGAAAATCTTTTAATTCA
>NZ_JBBOYI010000017.1:0-1095 GCF_038008055.1 Paenibacillus sp. FSL R5-0527
TGATCATCGAAAAGCTGCTGTATGGAGACGTCCATATTATCCAGTTCGACGTCTTCGGTTGACGCTAGTTGTATAAAATCAGGAATATCTTCGTAATATTTCGGCCAGTAAGTCATAATGTGATCAGCCATTGATAACCACCGTCCCCAAGTTTGGAGTCTCCTCCGCCCCAAGCGTGATGTTTGCGGGCGATCCGTTTAAGGTAGTATTGGCTACATCGATAACACCTGTAACATTAAGTATCGCGGCCTCGATCAACGCCACGCGCACAATGATTTGGTCTTGCGTTGCCCAGGATTTGCGTAGGCCAAGCAAATAAGCATTTATGGCGCCCTCTATTGGTCCTTGCACCTGCCCCACCGTAGTACCTGCCTCTAATGTAACTGTGGTTGATACGTTAATATCCTGGGCTGTAACACCTGAAATTGTAACCGTATGCCCGATAGGGGCCGTTCCGTAACCTTTGCCGCTGTTTACTACCGGATCGACTTTGGTTTGTACATCGTTAATAAGCGCCGCTGATGGAGGGTTCCAGTCTGCACCGATGATTGTACACTTTACCGTTCCCCCACCGTTCCAAGCCGGAAATACCTTTGTCGCACCCACGCCATCGATTGCATTAATGAACTGTTTGTAATCAGAAATATTGCCTCCGAACGCCGGTTCGTTTACGACTTCGTAGTATCTCGCCCTAAGCGCATCGTCTGTTTCTTCGTCTTCGCCCGGCATCAGTACATCTGTCAATTCCGCACGTGCTAGATTGTTAACGTAGTCGATAGGCAACAACGCACCGAATTCCTGATTCCCTATCGTACCGGCTTGTTCGCACTCTAATGTCCATTGGCCGGTTACAATCTTGCTGACAGCCACGTAGTTGACGTCATTGATTGAAAACCGGCTTCCAGCAGGAACGTCCATAGGAGCATCACCAGACGTATAAAACAGCCCTTTGCGCCGCGCTTTGGTAGCGGGTTCCCGGTTAACCCCAAACTCCGCGCATTTCCTTGTGAGTTCGTCCCCCGTGGCTGTATCGACGAATGAGAGATTATAGTTCACATCAAGTTCGATATACATTTGCGCTAGTTCCGCAGCAGC